>NZ_JBITDE010000002.1:1104512-1211899 GCF_044453945.1 Kribbella sp. NPDC051587 | reverse complement strand
AACCGCCGCCCCACCAAACCCCTACCCTCGACCTAACACACGCACTGTCCGACATGTCCCTTCACCGACTGTCCGACATCTCCCTTCACAGCACAAACCCAAACCGACAGGCAATGCTCCCCACCTCCCCCGGCAATCACCCGTCCAGCGGCATCGGCAAGCAACCAACCGGAGCCGACGGGCAGAACCACTCACCCAGTCCGCACCGCCGCCCAACCCCACCCCCAACGTCCGAACGACCGGAGGGCCCGCCTCCGGATCTTCGGACGTTAAAGAGGTGCCGCGCATAACGTCCGAACGACCGGAGAGCCCGCCTCCGGATCTTCGGACGTTAACGAGGTGCCGCACATAACGTCCGAACGACCGGAGGGCCCGTCTCCGGGTTTTCGGACGTTAACGAGGTGCCGCGCATAACGTCCGAAGGACCGGAGGGCCCGTCTCCGGGTTTTCGGACGTTAGGTGGCCGCGGACCCCAGGCAACGTGCACGCGAACGCGACCCGCGGCACCGACCGCAACCGAAGCCCGTCAGCCACAGACGACGGCCAACGCGATCGCCAACCGAACCATCCCCCTCAACCCCGCGCCCACCTCAGCCACCCGCCACTGTAAATCGGCCGCAGCGGCGACCAGCCACCACGTACGTAACCGGCCGGTCCGGTGCGGCGAAGTAGCCGCCACCCCAAACCCAGCCCCACGCCTACCACCCACTACCCGTGAATCGGCCGCAGCGGCGACCAGCCACCGCGTACGTACCCGGCCGGTCCGGTGCGGCGAAGTAGCTGCCACCCCAATCCCACGCCCACCACCCGTCAATCGGCCGCAGCGGCGGGCAACCAGCGCGTTCGTGACCGGCCGGTTCAGTGCGGCGACGGGGCTACTGGACGGACAACACCTTGAAGCCGTACGCCGGCAGTTGGACCTGGTACGTCGTACCGGTGATCGGCGGGCCTGATTGGGACTCGACGAGGTCCGTCGGGGTCTGGGGGACCGCGATCCCGGTCCCGGTCAGATCGACCGACACCGTCTGCGGGGTGCCCTGGAAGTTGAGCAGCACCAGCGCCTTCGCCGTACCGGATTTGTTCAGCCGCTTGTACGCGTAGAACTTGTGGTCGTCGTTCGTCGGGATCCGGACGCGCAGGCCGAGCGGCGCCAGCGCCGGAGAGGCGTTCTGGGCGCGCATCAGTTTGTCCAGGGTGGCGCGTTGGGCGGCCGGCAAGTTCGGGATCTCTTGCTCGTCGGGGAGGATCGTGTAGTAGTCGTTGTGCAGGTAGAAGAGTGTGCCCATCGAGGTGAGCATCGCGATCTCCAGCAGGCGGCGGTCGACCGGGTAGTTGGTGCGGCCCCAGTTCGGGGCGGTCTGGGTGATGCCGCCGGCGTTCACCATCAGGTCGCGGTAGTTCTTCAGGGTGTTCTCGAGACCGCTCGGATCACCGGAGTCGATCGCCGACAGGATCGCGCTCGAACCCTGGCCCGGCGGGACCGCCCACTGCGTGATGTCGTAGTCCTGCAGGCTGTTGTAGTGCCAGTCGTAGATGAACTCCGGCGCCCGCACACCTTCGCCGTTCATGAAGGCGTCGTAGTTGCGCAGCACGTCGGTGATCGCATAGTTGTTCTTGGCAACAGTTGTGGTGTGGTAGACGTTCGGCGCATCGAGCGCGATCCCGTCGACGCCCTTGTCCATCCAGAACCTCAGAACCTTGCGCGCCTCATCCAGCCAGGTCTGGCTCGAGTAGTTGAACGACGGCGCCTTCGCGTCCCAAGTCCCCCAGTAGTAGCCCTGGGCGCGCGCACTGTAATGCCACAGCTCCGGATACTCCCCCGGCTGCTTGCGGATGTCGAACCACGACCGCTCAAGACTCTGTACGCCGTTCCGGAAGTCGTCCTGCGCCTTCTGGAAGTACGGCGAGTTGATCGACGCGTACCCGGGATTCGTGAAGATCGTGACCTTGAGATCGCGTGCATGGGCGGCCGCGATCAGCTCCTCGAAGTCTTGCATGGTGCCGATCTCGGGATCGATCGTGTAAAGGTTCATTACCGGTAGGCCGGCCCACAGGTCGCGATCGCCGTCGTTCACCGGGGAGAGTTCGATCGCTCGGAAGCCGCGCGCTTTGAGCGTATCGAGCTGGGCGGTGATCGTGTCGAGGCGAAGGTTCTGCCAGATCGGGTAGTACCGCATCACCCCCGAGCGGCTCTCCCACCACTTCGTCGTCACGGGTTCACCGGAGCCGAAGACCTTGAGCTCCTGACTGCATGCCCAATGGCCGGCGCCACTACTGAGCACAGTCAGCTTGATGTAGCGATAGGTGCCGCTGACGTCCTGCCCGAAGACGCGACCGGTTTCGTCCTTGTCCATCAGGGTTTGCCAGCTGCTCTTGTCCCGCGAACCCTCGATCCGGAACTTCCAGTGATCGTTGTCGACGAACGACTGCTCGATCCGGCTGACCGCGATATCGTTGCCCAGGTCAAGCATCAGCCACTGCGGCATGCTCGACGTCTCCGCACCCCAGTACGACGCTGGGTCGCCGTCGACCGCCTTGAACGGTTCGTAACCGGGGCCGAGCGAGGAAGAGGTGGCCGAGACCCCACGCGCCAGGTTCCGCGGCTCATCGTCGTACCCGTTGATGACGAACTCGGCGCTGCCGGCCCAGTAGCCGGCGGCCGAGCCGGTGATCGTGAGTCGTACGTACCGATAGGTGCCGGCCACAGGCTGCGTGAACACCTGACCGCGGGCGCCGGACCGCCGATCCAGCAGGGCGGTCCAGCCGGCCCCGTCGACGCTCCCCTCGATCAGGAACGAGTGCGTGTCGACGTCCTTGAAGTTCTGCTCGACCGAGGTCAGCTGCCGGGCGCGGCCGAGGTCGACCCGCAACCACTTCGGCTTGGCACCGTTGGAGGCGGCCCAATACGTCGAGCTGTTGCCGTCGATCGCCTTACCTGGCTCGAACTTGGTGAGGCTGTCACTCGCGGTGGCCGTCGCTCCGACCGCGAGATTGCGGACCGTCGCCACGACACCTCCCGCGGGGACCACCAGAGCCGACGTACCGATGAAACCTGCCAGAACCAGGGCGGCGATTCTGCGCATGAGCACTCCCTCCGTGCCCCTTCACGGTCCCACACGCCCTGGTTCGCAGCATTCAATTCAATGCAGATCAAACCCCGGCGGGGGTGCGGACCGTGGCGAGGGCGTTGGACCAGCTGATGACCTGGTCGAGGGTGGCGTCGAGGGCCGGCTCCTGGTGCGGGAGTGGGGTGAACTTCGAGTAGTTCTCGAAGTCGGTGGCCAGCGGGAGGGTGACCTGGGCGCGAACCGTGGCGACCTTGAGCTCGGCCATCACCAGGCGCAGGTGCTCGACCGCGCGGGCGCCGCCGACGGAGCCGTAGCTGACGAAGCCGGCGGCCTTGTCGTTCCACTCCGCGAAGAGGAAGTCGATCGCGTTCTTGAGCGCGCCGGAGGTGGAGTGGTTGTACTCCGGGGTGACGAAGACGAAGCCGTCGAACGAGGCGATCTTCTCGGCCCAGGCCAAGGTGTGCGGCTGGGTGTACTGCCCCATCGCGGGCGGGATGGCCTCGTCGAGGTGCGGCAGCTGGTACTCGGCGATGTCGACCAGCTCGAACTCGGCGTCGCTGCGCTGCTTGGCGCGGTCCAGGACCCAGTGGGCGACGGCTTCGCCGTTCCGGCCCGGGCGGGTGCTGCCGAGGATGATCGCGATCTTGGGCATGAGGTGTTCCTTCACAGGGGATCGGTATCTTTTGGTGACGCATCACCAAAATACTCGGATGAGATGACATGTCAACTCGTCTGTGACGGAGCTCTCCCCGGCGGCGAAGGCTGAGGGGGTTATTCGGTGCAGTCGACGGCGGGGTCGTCACACTCGGCGGCCGGACAGGCCGCGGAGGGGATTCCGCCGAGAACGCGCTCGAAGAGGATGGTGAGCTGCTGCTGCTCTGCCGCGCTGAGGTGGTCGAAGAAGTACGTGCGGACGGCATCGACATGGTCGGGGGCGGCCGCTTCGACAGCCTTGCGGCCGAGGTCGGTCAGTCGGACCATCGAGCCACGGGCGTCGGCGGCGCAGTCCTCGCGGGCGACGAGTCCACGCTTCTCCATCCGGCTGACCTGGTGCGACAGCCGGCTCCGCTCCCACCCGACCGAACGGCCGAGATCGCGGGTCCGCAGCACGCCGTCCTCGGCGGTGGACAGCGGGTGCAGCAGTGCGTAATCGGCTCCGGACAGACCGGAGTTGCTGATCAGCCGAGCCTCGAGGGCCCTGGTCAACTCACGCTGCGTGTCACGGTACGCCTGCCACAGATGCGCTTCGCGCGCGTCCAGCCAGCGTGGTTCCGTCATGAGGCCATTGTACGGACATCTGTTGACATATCACCGACTCCGCGCGCTATGGGGTTCGCGACAGGGCGACCGCGAGACCGACCGTGGCTGCCATGATCACCAGTTCTCCGGCCGCCAAACGCCGGAAGGCGGCTGGGTCGCCGGTGACGAGCTTCGGCAGGGTCGCTTGGCGGTGCCGGTAGCCGATGACCACCAGTACGGCGAACGCGACCGCCTTGGCGAACACGAGAGCGCCGTACGGGGTCGTCACCCACTGCGTGATCAGGCCCCAGCCGCCGTCGCGCCCGTCGAGGTGGATCTCGGCGGTGATCAGGCCGGTGAGGCCGATCGCGATCGCGCAGCCGAGGGCGAGAGCGCTGAAGCGTTCGACGGCGATGCGGTCGCGGGCATAACGCAGTACGCCGAGGAGGCCGCCGATCCACGCGGTTGCCGCGAAGACGTGGATGACCAGGGAGGCGGTCGCGGTGATCGACCAGAAGTTCGGGCGCTCGATCGCTTGGTGACCGGTGAGGAGTGGAGGGATCAACGCGAGCGCGGCCAATCCGGTCGCGATCCGTGCGCCGCGGGCGGTACGGACGCCGCTCAACACGACAGCCAGTACGGCGGTCAGGACGACGGTGACCGCGAGCGCTCGCACCTGAGTCAGCTCACCGGCAATCGACGCATGCTCGGCCAAGTGTGACAACGGGATCCCGAGGATGACGGCCGCCGAGGTGATCAGCCCGGCGACACTCGCCAGCGCCCAAACCCCCGCCGCGATCGCAGCATCCTGAGCCGCCCGCAAACCACTTGCCGGAAGCAACCACCCGGCCACGAGCAACCCGCCCCCGACCACAATCGCTCCCCCATCAGCAATCAGCCTAAGCACCGGAACCGCCCAGGACAAAGGCAATCCAGCCCCGATCAACCCGTCAGGCTGACGTTGCGGCGCTCCTCCCCCAACCACCAAAGCCACCACCAGTACGACGACCGCCGCAATCCCTCCGGCGACCAACCTTCCGCCGGCACCACGCGATGGCGCCCGCACCGTCTCTCCGTCCAAAGGCACATGTGTAGGAGGGGTCGTCGCAGAAGCCTGCTCACCGGGCTGAGGTGACGTGGTAGGCCCGGCGGGCTGGCGCGAGGTGGTGGGCTCGGAGAGCGTGGCCGGCTGAGGTGACGTGGCGGGCTCGGAGAGCGTGGCCGGCTGAGGTGGCGTGGTGGGCTCGGAGGGCGTGGCGGGCTGGTGCGAGTGGTGGTCGTCGGGTGCTCCCGCCCGCACCGCCTCTCCGCCCAGACGCACGTCGCGAGTCTCCTCACCAGGTTGAGGTTCTATGGGGATGTTCATTTGGTGGTGGGGCGGCGGCGGACGATGACTATGGCGAGGGCTACGACGACGAGCATGATCAGGAACATGGCGACGATCGTGACGATGTTGGAGTTCTCGGCCGGTTGGGGGGTGGTGGGGTCGACGGGGGGTGCGCCGGGGGCGTGGCCGGCGTGGGTGATGGTGAAGGCGCTGGTGACGGTGATGGGGTGGCCGTCGGCGGAGACGATGCGGGCTTCTACTTGGTAGCGGCCGGTTTCGATCATGGCGCCGACGGGTTGGGTGACGGTGTTGTCGAGGACCTGGGGGTTGCCGGTGGCAACGTTGACGCCGGCCGGAGACTTCACCTGGATCTGGGTGCCGTTGCTGCCCACGGGTTCGTTGAAGGTCAGGACGACCTTGCTGGGTGGGGCGGGCATGGTGGAACCGTCGGCGGGAGTCATCGACTCGAGTTTGGCGTGTGCCGCCGCCGGCCCGGTGGTGAGCACCAGGGCCAGCAGCGACACGACGACGAGAGCAAGAAGGCGACGCACGATTACGACTGCACCTTCGCAGCCGGCTTGCGGAGGCCGAGGCCCAGACCGATCAGGCCGAGCAGCAGACCGGCACCACCGAGAATGCGGGCCAGCGGATCGGATGAGTCCTTGTCCTCATTGGTGGTTGCAGCGACCGGGACGATCGCGGCGGCCAGCTTCAGAGTAGGAGCAGGGTGCTCCGGCTCCTCACCACCGGAGGCCGGCGGAGCCGCGTCCCACTTGACGACCTCGCCGTCGCTGTAGGTCTGGACGGCCGGGAAGCTGAGCGAATCCACCTTGTCCGGCAACCGCCCGACCGACAGTGCGAACTCGTCGAAATCGTTCGCCGGAATCCCGCCCTTCAAGGCGGTCCACGTCACCGAGGTGATTGCCTCGGACAGGGTGACATCGCCGACCTTCACCGGGGCGGCGAGTTTCTCGGTGGTCTTCTCGACCTTCCAGCCGTCCTTGACCTGCGCACCGACGTGCGCGAACGGAGTGTCCTTGGGCAGCGAGACGACGAGCTTGGTGGTCAACGTGTCGTCGGACTCGGTCGGCACCCGGAAGATGAGCTTCGCGTACCCACCGGGCTTGGCGTCGGGCGAAGACACGGTGACATGGGCGGAGGCGGAGCCGGCCGCACCGGCCAGCACGAGCGTGGACGCGGCGGCAATCGCGCCGGCTCGCAGGAAGAGCTTCTTGGACATGACAGTGAGAACCTTTCGCGGTCACACGGGATGAACCCGACCGCGATGCGACGCGGCCGGTCAGAGCAGCACTGGGCCCACTCCCACGACCGGCGGTCCCCGCCTCGACACGTTCGATCCGACCCACCGCCGGACGATCCGCGGCGCAGCCTCACCAGCAACCAGTACGGCGCTCAGCGGCCGAACGACCGTGATCGACGGCACCACCGGCCACAACCGCGCGAGGATCCCGGCGACCCGCCGGCCCCACTCATGCGCACGCCCAACCGCCAGCACCCCAAGCCCCAGCGCGGCCAAGTGCGTGAACGTCATCAGCACACTGGGGCCCACCCCGGATGACATCGCCATCGAGTGATCAGCGTGCGCCGCATCGAGCGTCACGTGCACGAACAGCTGCACACCGGCCAGCACAAACACGACGAGCACTGGCTCATCCGCCAGGTACTCACCGAGCAACCAGCAGACGCCCATCAGCCCGAGCAACGGCGCGACCAGCGCCAGCGGAACCGGACCGCCACCCGCCAGCACATGCCCGACTGCCGCGACGACGACGCTCAGCGCCGCGACCGCGGACGTCGTACCGGCTTCCGCGCGCACGTGTCCTCCTCACTGGCCTATCGAAACAACTCTACGATTCAGCCAGAGATGCGGTTCCCCTCAGTGCGTGGCGGCGAATTTCAGCACCGCGTCGCGGAAGACCTCCGGCTCCTCGATGTGACCGAAGTGACCGCTCTGCTCCAGTACGACGAGCTCCGCGCCGGGGATCCCCGCGGCCAGTTCACGCGCCGAGTTCAGTGGGCAGATGAAGTCCGCGACCCCGACGATCACCAGCGTCGGTACGGCGATCTCGCCCAACCGCGGGCGGACGTCCCACTGGTCGCCCTGGCGGTTCGGATCGACGGTGAGGTCGACCAGCTTCTTCCACTCGGTGATCGACGGGTCGATCGCCTCGAAGTCCTTGAAGTAGACCGGAAGCAGCCGCCCGAGCATCTCGAGCTCCTCGTCATGCCCTTCCGGTGACGAGTTCCAGGCCGCCAGCACCCCGGCGGCCAGCGGATCACCTTCCGGCCGGGCGGCGACGTACTTCTCGAGGTTGGCGAACGCCTGCGCGCCGAGCTCCGGCCCGTTGTACGCCATCGAGTCGTAGACGATCACCCCACGCAGCCGGTCCGGGAAGTCCAGCGCGGTCTGCAGCGCGACGAACCCGCCGTGCGAATGCCCGAGCACGAACACCTTCGGTTCCCCGAGGTGCTCGGCCAGCTTGTCGACGAAGGAGGCGTAGACCTCCATCGAGTAGTCGCCACCCGGCAGGAGATCGGAGCTCCCGGTCCCGACCGGCTCGATGTACACCATCGTCAGCTGGTCCTCGAGCCACGGCATCCGCAGGTACGGCCAGTGGATCCCAGGTCCGCCCGAATGGGCAATACAGACTGGTCCAGACCCGAAAACGTGGTAACTGACCCGCACGCCGTCGACCATGAAATGAGCCACGAAAGAAAGTGTGCCGCATCGTGCAACCGGTGAGTGCGGCCACCACGTTCAGAGCTGTGTGGGTGGGGAGACCTGGGGATGAAACCAACCGATGAACAGGATTACGTCGATTTCGTGACCCACCAGGCTAACGCTCTGTGCCGAACCTCTTACCTACTGTGTGGGGATTGGCGACGAGCCGAGGACGCGACCCAGGAAGCACTGATCCGGTTGTACCGGATCTGGAGCCGGATCCAGCGCAAGGGCAGCGTCGGCGCCTACGCCCGCAAGGTGGTCGTCTCAACCACCATGGACGGTCTGCGGCGCAAATCCAGTCAGGAGGTGGTCGGTGGTGAAACCTACTTCGCGGGTGAACCGGACAGCGCCGACCCGCTCGCCGTACTGGAGGACCGGCTCGTGATCACCCAGGCCCTCGCCGCCCTCCCGGCACGCCAGCGTGCGTGCGTCGTCCTGCGGTACTTCGACGAACTGTCCGTCGAAGAGACCGCCCTGGCCCTCGACTGTCGTCCCGGAACAGTCAAGAGCCAGACCATGCGTGCACTGGAAAAGCTGCGCGCCAATCCCGCCCTGGCCCATTTCTCCGAACTCGCCGGGGTTGGGAGGCAGACATGACCCGTGAGCTCAAGACGCTGTTGGACCAGGTGAGCGATCGCCCCGACCACTACTTCACGCCCGATCCGGCCGCGATCCTGGCCGCCGGCCGCCGGCGTAGCCGCGTCCGCAAGCTCACCGCCGGTACGACGGTGCTGACCGCGCTCGTCGTACTGGTGGCCGGCGCGATCCTGGTCCTGCCGAAGCAGCGGGACACCCCGGTCGCCGGTCTGCCGACGCGATCGCAGGACGCCTACAAGCAGTGCGACACGTCCGCCGGCCGGCGGCTGGGCAAGGTCTCGTGGACCTGGCCCGAGATCGTCACGCTGATCGACGCCAACGGCTCTGCGTCCTTGCGCCGCGACCCGGCCGACCCGGACCAGGTCGCCTTCTGCGTGACGCAGCCGAAGCAGCCGACCGGCGAGCTCGCGCTCGCTCAGCACAACGGGATCGTCGTCCGGGTGACCCCGGTCGACAAGAAGAGCAGCGTGGTCACGGTGTTCGGCCGGAGCTATGGTGAGGACGGCCGGACCGTCCTGGTTGCCGTCGGCAACGACAGCCGCAGCGCGCTCCCGATGAACCTCCACAACCTCGACATCGCCGCTGCGAAGGGCACCGCCAGTGAGGCCAAGGTCGTCGGGACGTACTGGGCCGTCCGGGTGGTCCAACCGGCACCGTGGCCCGGCGACAAGCCCCAGGTCACCACCGCCGGATTCGCCCCGAACGGCTACCGGATCAGCTTCGGCCAGTGGTGACGCGTCGTTGGCGGACTGCCTCGTAGACGGTGATGGCTGCGCTGACCCCGACGTTGAGTGAGTCGACGCGGCCGTACATCGGGAGCTTGGCGGTCCGGTCCGCGCCGGTCAGCAACTCGTCCGAGAGTCCCTCATGCTCGGCCCCGACCAGGATCGCGGTCGGTCCGGACAGGTCCAGATCGGTGACGTAGTCGGTCGCGGCAGGCGTGGTCGCCACCATCGACAGCTCGTTGGACCGCGCCCAGGCGAGGAATTCCGCCGTACTGGCTGAGGCGACCGGGACCGAGAACAAGGCCCCTTTGCTCGCCCGGATGATGTTGGGATTGCCCCAGTCGGTGACGGGGTCGACCGAGACGACGGCCGTCGCTCCGGCGGCGTCCGCGGTCCGCAGGATCGAACCGAGGTTGCCCGGCTTCTCCACACTTCCGCAGACGATGACGAGCGGGTTCGGGCCCAGCTCGAGATCCTCGAGGGCAGACTCGACTCCCGGCGCGAGCGCGAGCCAACCATCAGGGCCGGTGCGGTAGGCAGCCTTCTCGAAGGCGGGCTGGCTGAGGTGGAAGACCGGCGCGATCGCGGCCAGCCGGGCCGCGAGGTCGAGCGGGTCGTCCTCGATCAGGGCCGGGCAGAGGTAGACCTCGTGCGGTACGACGCCGGCGGCGACCGCGTGGCTGAGTTCGTCGTACCCCTCGATCAGGCAGACGTCCTCGGCATCCCTGGTACGACGGCGCCGCAGCGCGACGAGATGCTTGACCCGCGCGTTCGTCACGCTCGTGATGACGTCCGGGGCAGCTGTACTCACGGCGCGCATTCTACGCTCCACGCCGTGGTGCTGATCGCGTCAGACATCCGATGTCATGGATGATGTCGGCATGCATGTGCCGGTTCTGGAGGTCGGGGGAAGTCACGTCACGGCGGCAGTGGTCGCGCCGGACGGGTGGCGGGTCGAGGTGGTGAAGCGGATCGATCTGGCGTCGCAGCAGGCGGCCGAAGCGGTGGTCCAGCAACTCGCCGACGCCGCCCGGAAGCTGCCGACTGTCGAGGGGCTGGCGATCGCGATTCCCGGGCCGTTCGACTACGCCACCGGCGTCGGCTGGTACCAGGGTCAGACCAAGTTCGACGCACTCTACGGATACCCGCTCGGCGAGGCATTGCGCACCGAGCTCGGCCTCGCCCGGCTCGTCTTCGTGAACGACGCCGAGGCCTTCGCAGTCGGTGAGTGGACCGCTGGGCTGACGCGCGACGTCGAGCGCTCCGTCGGCGTCACCGTCGGAACCGGCATCGGTACGGCGTTCCTCGCCGACGGTCACGTGGTTCGTGAGGGCGGAACCGTGCCGCCGGGCGGTGAGCTCTACCTGACCGAGTACGACGGTCGCCCGCTGGAGGACTCGATCTCCGGCCGGGCCTTGCTGCAGCGGTACTTCGCTCGGACCGGCTCGGACGAGCCCGGGATCGGCGTGAAGGAGATCGCCGACCGCGCCCGCAGCGGTGAGCGAGCCGCATCCGAGTCCCTCCGCGCCGGATTCGCCGTACTCGCTGAGGCTCTGACTCCCTGGATCGACCGCTTCCAAGTCACCCGCACAGTCCTCGGCGGCTCCATCTCCGGTGCCTTCGACCTCGTCCACGACGTCTTCCCCTTCGAGGTGGTCGCCACCCCCGACACCGAGCACGCCGCCCTCATCGGCGCCGCCGCCCACTCCCTCCGCACCGTCTGAACCTGTCGGTGGGTGGGGCTACGGTCCTCCCATGGTTTCCCGGAAGATCGCCGTACCTCGGCTTCGTGCTCAGTTGGACTCCGTGCTGCCCGAGGAGATCGAGGACGAGACGCGGCTGCTCGATCTGGCGCTCGGCGAGGTGGATCTGAGCGATCTGGAGGCTGAGCACCTGGAGATCAGCGGGTGCCGGCTGACGCGGAGCAAGCTGGCCGGGTCGGACCTGGAGAAGCTGATCCTGGTCGACACCGAGCTGCTGAACTGCGATGTGGCCAATGCCCGGTGGTCCGACGCGGCGGTCACCCGGGTGGCGATCGTCTCGTCGCGGATGACCGGGTTCGCCGGGCCGGGGATCAGCCTGCAGCACACGACCGTGCAGGACAGCCTGCTCGACTACGCGTCGTTCCGGTTCGCGAAGTTCCAGAAGGTCGAGTTCGCGGACTGCCGGCTGCAGAACGCGGACTTCGTCTCGGCGGATCTGTCCGGGGCGGTCTTGCGGCGGTGTGATCTGAGCGGGGCGGAGTTCTCCCAGGTCAAGGCCGCCGGCGCGCTCTTCGTGGACTGCACCTGGGACGGGACGAAGGGCCTGTCCGCCCTGACCGGCGCCACCGTGGCCGCCTCCTCCCCCATCGACACCCTGACTTTCGCCACCGCGGTCACCCAGGCCGCCGGAATCAAGCTCACCCACCCAGACGAGCTGTGCTAGTTAGCTGACCCCCAACCCGCCCAACCACGGTCAGCAGGCAGAGTGAGCCTCCCCACGTGACGCCGGGCCCGGCCTAGGCGCCTACTAAGGTGGGGCCTGTGACTGACTCGACGATCATCTACACCCACACCGACGAGGCGCCCGCATTGGCGACGTACTCGTTCCTTCCCGTGATCCAGGCGTACGCCGGGCAGGCCGGTGTCGGGGTCGAGACCCGCGACATCTCGCTGGCGGGCCGGATCATCGCGCTGTTCGGTGAGTACCTGAAGGAGGACCAGCGGATCCCCGACGCGCTGGCCGAGCTCGGGGAACTGGCCAAGACGCCGGAAGCCAACATCATCAAGCTGCCGAACGTCTCCGCCTCGATCCCGCAGCTGAAGGCCGCGGTCGCCGAACTGCAGGCCCAGGGCTACGCGCTGCCGGACTACCCGGACGAGCCGAAGACCGACGAGGAGCGGGAGATCCAGGCCCGCTACGACAAGGTCAAGGGTTCGGCCGTCAACCCGGTGCTGCGCGAGGGTAACTCGGACCGCCGCGCCCCTGCTTCGGTGAAGAACTACGCCAAGACGCACCCGCACCGGATGGGCGCCTGGAGCTCGGACTCCAAGACCAACGTCGCCACGATGGGCGAGAACGACTTCCGCTCCACCGAGAAGTCCACGGTGATCGAGGCCGACGGCGCGCTGCGGATCGAGCACGTCGCCGCCGACGGCACGACGACCGTGCTGCGCGAAACCGTTCCGGTGCTCGCCGGTGAGGTAGTGGACTCCTCGGTCATGCACGTGGCCGCGCTGCGCGAGTTCCTGACCGCCAAGGTCGCCCAGGCGAAGACGGACGACGTCCTGTTCTCGCTGCATCTGAAGGCCACGATGATGAAGGTCTCCGACCCGATCGTCTTCGGCCACGCGGTCCGCGCCTTCTTCCCGAAGACCTTCAGCCAGTACGGCGAGACGCTGGCCAAGGCCGGTCTCAGCCCGAACGACGGTCTCGGCGGCATCCTCGCCGGGCTGGCCAACCTGCCCGAGGGTGACGCGATCAAGGCGTCCTTCGACGCGGAGCTCGCTGACGGCCCGAAGCTCGCGATGGTCGACTCGGATAAGGGCATCACCAACCTGCACGTGCCGTCCGACGTGATCGTGGACGCCTCGATGCCGGCCATGATCCGCAGCTCGGGCCACATGTGGGGCCCGGACGGCGCAGAGGCCGACACCCTCGCCGTACTGCCGGACAGCAGCTACGCGGGCATCTACCAGGTCGTCCTGGACGACTGCCGTGAGCACGGCGCGTTCGACCCGGCCACCATGGGCTCGGTGCCGAACGTCGGCCTGATGGCCCAGAAGGCCGAGGAGTACGGCTCGCACGACAAGACCTTCGAGGTCGCCGCCGCGGGCGTCGTCCGCCTGGTCGACGGCGAGGGCACCGTCGTACTGGAGCAGGACGTCGAGGTCGGGGACATCTTCCGCGCCTGCCAGACCAAGGACGACCCGATCCGCGACTGGGTGAAGCTGGCCGTGACCCGGGCCCGGGCGACCGGCGACCCGGCCGTGTTCTGGCTGGACGAGACCCGCGCGCACGACGCTCAGATCATCGACAAGGTCAACCGGTACCTGACCGAGCACGACACCGAGGGCCTGGACCTGAAGATCCTGGCGCCGGTGGAGGCGATCAAGCTGTCGCTGGAGCGGATCCGCCGCGGCGAGAACACCATCTCGGTGACCGGCAACGTGCTGCGTGACTACCTGACCGACCTGTTCCCGATCCTCGAGCTGGGCACCAGCGCGAAGATGCTGTCCGTCGTACCGCTGATGGCCGGCGGCGGTCTGTTCGAGACCGGCGCGGGCGGTTCGGCGCCGAAGCACGTGCAGCAGCTGGTCAAGGAGAACTACCTGCGTTGGGACAGCCTGGGCGAGTTCTTCGCGCTGGCCGCGAGCTTCGAGCACCTGGCCCAGGCGACCGGCAACGCCAAGGCGCAGATCCTCGCCGACACCCTCGACCGGGCCACCGCGACCTTCCTGAACGAGGACAAGTCGCCGACCCGTCGCGTCGGCGGCATCGACAACCGCGGCAGCCACTTCTTCCTGTCCCTGTACTGGGCGCAGGAGCTGGCCCAGCAGACCGACGACACCGAGCTCGCGGCGGAGTTCACCAAGCTGGCCGAGGCGCTCGACGCCAACCAGCAGACGATCGTCGACGAGCTGATCGCGGTCCAGGGGTCGCCGGTCGACCTCGGCGGCTACTACCAGCCGGACCCGGCCAAGGCGGCCGCGATCATGCGCCCGTCGAAGACCTGGAACGACGCGCTGACCGCCATCTGAAGACCTTCCCCGCCCCACCGCCCCGATCTTGATTAAGGCGCGTTAAGGATGCCGTGAGTGTGGTTGCCGCCACTTTCTCCGACCCGGAGAGTGGCGGCAACTCACGTTCGGAGGAGGCATCGTGGAAACACGACGGGTCGTCAGCAATATCTTCAAAGGTTCACTCGGCAATCTGGTCGAGTGGTACGACTGGTACGTCTACACGGCGTTCGCGCTGTACTTCGCCCCGGTGTTCTTCCCCAAGGGCGATGCGACCAGCCAGCTCCTGAACACCGCCGGGGTGTTCGCGGTCGGGTTCCTGATGCGGCCGGTGGGCAGCTTCCTGCTCGGCCGGTACGCCGATCGGCACGGCCGGCGGGCCGCGCTCACGCTCTCGGTCACGCTGATGGCGACGGGCTCACTGGTGATTGCCTGTACGCCGGGTTACGCCACCATCGGGATCGCCGCGCCCCTGCTGCTGGTGACAGCACGGTTGCTGCAGGGTCTGTCCGTCGGTGGTGAGTACGGGACCTCCGCGACGTACATGTCGGAGGTCGCGACCGAGAGCCGGCGCGGGTTCTTCTCCAGCTTCCAGTACGTGACGCTGGCATCCGGTCAGCTGGTGGCGCTCGCCGTACAGATCGTGTTGCAGCAGACGCTGTCGAAGGACGACCTGGCGACCTGGGGCTGGCGGATCCCGTTCGTGATCGGCGCCGTGGCGGCGGTCATCGTGTTCTGGCTGCGGCGCTCGATGGACGAGTCCGCGGAGTTCGAGGCGCAGCCGAAGAACCGCCGGTTCCAGCAGGGCTCGCTACGTGAGCTGGCCCGGCACCCGCGTGCGGTGCTCACGGTGGTCGGACTGACGCTCGGTGGCACGGTCGCGTTCTACACGTTCACGACGTACCTGCAGAAGTTCATGGTGAACACGACCGGCCTGGAGAAGTCGCAGGTCACCTGGATCAACTTCTTCGCCCTGCTGATCTTCGTGCTGCTGCAACCGGTCGGCGGTCTGCTGTCGGACAAGATCGGGCGGCGGCCACTGCTGATCTTCTTCGGCGTCGGTACGACGCTGCTCACCGTGCCCATCCTGACCGCCCTGGAGGATGCGACCCCGGTGACGGCGTTCCTGCTGATGCTGGCCGGACTCGTGATCGTCAGCGGGTACACCTCGATCAACGCGATCGTGAAGGCCGAGCTGTTCCCGACGGCGATCCGCGCACTCGGCGTCGGCATGCCGTACGGCGTCACGGTGGCGATCTTCGGCGGTACGGCGGAGTACGTCGCGCTGTGGCTCAAGAACGCCGGCCACGAGTCCTCGTTCTACTACTACGTCGCCGGCTGTGCGCTGATCAGCCTGATCGTCTACCTGACCATGACCGAGACCCGCGGTCGCATGCAGGCGCAACACTCCAGCGCGCGCCCGGTGAGCCGACCGCGGACGCCAACGGCACAATGACCCAATGCGCACACTCATCGCCGAGGACGACGAGGCACTAGGTCGGTCCCTCCAGGATGTGCTGAGCGCCAACGGTCACCAGGTCACGCTCGTCAGCCGCGGCGAAGACGTCCTGCTCCGGCACGCCGAGGCCCAGGTCATCCTGCTCGACCTGGGCCTGCCGGACATCGACGGTCTGGAGGTCCTGCGCAAGCTCCGCCGGGTCGACGACGTGGTGGTGATCGTGCTGACCGCCCGTGACGACGAACGCTCGGTGGTTCTTGCGCTGCGGCTCGGCGCGGACGATTACCTGACCAAGCCGGTCCGGCTGGCCGAACTGCTGGCCCGGATCGAGGCCTCGGCTCGCCGGTACCGACGGTCGGCGCCGGACGGTACGACGTACGAGGCAGGCGGGCTGCGGATCGACTTCGGGCTGCGGTCGGTGACACTCGACGGTTCGGAGATCCACCTGACGCCGATCGAGTTCGACGTCCTCGCCGCGCTGGCTCGCCGGGCCGGTACGGCGGTGAGCCGGGAAGCGATCCAGGACGAGGTGTGGGGCGATGCGTTCGTCACCAAGTCGAAGGCGCTGGACGTCCATCTGCATCAGTTGCGCGGGAAGCTCGGGCGGCCGGTGATCACCACGATCCGGCGGTTCGGCTATCGGCTCGAACCATGAGAGCCCGGTTGATGGGCGTCCTCGCGGTCGTCTCGTTCGTCCTGCTCGCGGCGCTGGTGATTCCGTTCCTGGACTCGGTTTCCGACACTCGGACCCAGGGTTTGCAGCTTGCCCGGAACGCCTCGCTGGATCGGTTTGCGGGGTTGGCCGGGCAGGCTGCGGCCTCCGGCGACTACAGCGGCGTGCAGCTGGAGGCGTCCCGCCACGAGGAGCTGTACGACGAGGCTGTGCTGATCACCAACGCTTCCGGCCAGGTGATGGTGTCCACCGGTGGGATGTCGATGTCGTCGCCGGGGGTGGGCGCGGTCGCGGAGTTGGCCGCCCGGGATCTACCGCAGTTGACGATCGACACTCTGCGGCCTTGGACTGCTGCGCGGACGCTCATCGCGGCACCGGTCGGGTCGCCGCAAGAGTCAGCGGGTGCGGTGGTGCTGGCGGTCGATGCGGGGTCGGCGATTGGCGACGTACGGCGGTCGTGGGCGATCATCTGCGCGGCCGCGGTGGCCGCCCAGTTGTTATTGCTGTTCATGGCGTCCAAGGCCGCGCGCTGGGTGATCCGGCCGGTGGGGCAACTGGAGGACGCGGTCGTGGAGCTGGGGCGATCGGGTGGGTGGAATCAGTCGCTGGAGGCGAGTGGACCGCCTGAGCTGCGGCGGTTGGCGCGGGCGGTTGAGGTGATGGGGGCAACGGTTCAGCGGTCGATCGACGTTCAGCGGCAGATGGTTGCCGACTCCTCCCATCAGCTCCGGAATCCGTTGGCTTCCTTGCGGTTGCGGGTGGATGCACTGGATCCTTCGAGCCCTGGGATCACCCATGTGCAGCATGATCTGACGCGACTGGAGGACGTGCTGGCCGGGTTGCTGAAGCTGGCGGCGATCGAGAGTCGCATCATCGACGGTCTCCGTACGCCGACCACAGCAACCTGTCTGGTGGAGGCCGTTCTGCAGGAGGAGGTGGACACCTGGCAACCGACCGCGGACGGCATCACTCTCGAACTGCACACGGTCCCCGGGCTCGTCGCTTTGGCCGACGAACACGATCTCGGCCAACTGGTCGGCGTCCTCCTCGACAACGCCATCAAGTACGCCGGCCCCGGTGCAACCGTCGTCGTCTCCTCAAACCGGGTCGACGACGGCATCGTCGTACAGATGTCTGACGATGGTCCTGGCATCCCCGCTGCGGACCTGCCCGTCGCAACCCAACGCTTCTGGCGCGGCGGTGTCACCTCGACCTTGGGCACCGGCCTGGGCCTAGCCATCGCCGACCAAACCGCCGTCGCCATCGGTGGCACCCTCACGCTCTCCCCAACCCACCCCCACGGCCTCACCGCCACCCTCCACTTGCCTGAGGCAACATGTTGATCTCTCGCCGGGCGGTTCTGCTGGGAGCTGCGGCGATTCCTCTTACCTCCTGCAATCGGGGGCCGGCGGTCGAGCGGTTGACGATCGCGGCGGGTGAGGTGGGTGGGTTCTATCTGGAGTTCGCGCAGTTGCTGGCGATCCAGCTGCGGGTGGCTGGGGTTGCTCGGGAGGTGGTGGTTCGCGAGACCGGTGGGAGTACGGACAACCTGCGGCTGCTCGCCGCGCGGGAAACCGATCTGGCTCTCAGCCTCACGGATGCCATCCCGTCGGGCCCCGACCTGCGCGCGCTCGGCCGTGTCTACGAGAACTACCTGCAGTGCGTGGTGCGTGCGGACAGCCCGTACAAATCCCTCAACGACCTAGCCGGTACGACGATCTCCGCGGGCGCGGGTGGTTCCGGGGCGGCCGTCACCACGGCTCGGCTGCTCACGGCCGCGCGGGTGAACTGTCAGCAGAACCACCTACCGCTGGAGAAGGCTGCGACCGCGCTGGCGGATCGTCAGGTCGCCGCGATGTTCTGGTCCGGAGGGGTCCCGACCACGACGCTCGACAAGCTCAGTCGCCGGGTCCCGATTCGGCTGCTTCCACTTGGCGCTTGGCTCGCTCCACTTCGCCGTACCTATGGATCTGTCTACCAGGATGTGCTCGTCCCGGCTGGGGTCTACCAGGCGCGCACCGCGGTCGCCGTACTGGGCATCCCCAATCTCCTGCTGTGCCGACCGGACCTGCCGACCGCTGTTGGGCGCGCGGTGACGAATACGTTGGCCCGGCAGGCTCGGCTGCTGGTACCGCCGGCCGCGGTCGGGGCGCAGTACCTCAATCTGCAGTCCCTGGTCGTCACCAACCCAATCCCCTTGCAC
The DNA here is from genome assembly GCF_044453945.1 of Kribbella sp. NPDC051587. Lineage (NCBI taxonomy): Bacteria > Bacillati > Actinomycetota > Actinomycetes > Propionibacteriales > Kribbellaceae > Kribbella > Kribbella sp. NPDC051587. Next base: position 1,193,141 of record NZ_JBITDE010000002.1, on the reverse strand, counting down.
CCCGGAGCGGCAGCGGAGTATCGGCGGCTGTACGGGTAGACAAATGCGTGGCCCGGTTCGGGGAAACGTTCCTACACTGGCGAGCATGACAGCGAACAGATCCGTGCTTGCCGCGCAGGCGACGGACTTCCCCCGGTGGTACCAGGATGTGATTGCCAAAGCAGAGCTCGCCGACAGCGGGCCGGTGCGGGGCACCATGATCATCCGACCGTACGCCTACGGGATCTGGGAACTGTTGCAGGCGGCAATGGACCGGCGGATCAAGGAAGCCGGTGCGGAGAACGCCTACTTCCCGTTGCTGATCCCGGAGAGCTACCTCCAGCGGGAGGCCGAGCACGTCGAGGGTTTCAGCCCCGAGCTCGCCGTCGTCACGCACGCCGGCGGCAAGCAGCTCGAGGAGCCCGCCGTGATCCGGCCGACGTCGGAGACGATCATCGGTGAGTCGATGGCGAAGTGGATCCAGAGCTACCGCGATCTGCCCCTGCTCCTGAACCAATGGGCGAACGTCGTCCGCTGGGAGCTGCGGCCCCGGACCTTCCTGCGGACGACCGAATTCCTTTGGCAGGAAGGGCATACGGCGCATGTCTCGGCTGCCGAAGCGCGCGCTTATGCGACCCGGATCGCGATCGAGGTGTATCGCGACGTCATCGTGAACGTGCTCGGGATTCCGGTCGTGGTCGGCCGGAAGACGCGGCGGGAACGGTTCGCCGGTGCGGTGAACACGATCGCACTCGAGGCGATGACGGGTGACGGCAAGGCGCTCCAGATGGGGACGTCGCACGAGCTCGGGCAGAACTTCGCGCGTGCCTTCGACATCGGTTACCTGTCCCGCGCGGGACAGCGTGAGCTGGCGTGGACCACATCCTGGGGCAGTTCGACCCGGATGCTCGGTGGGCTGATCATGGTGCACGGCGACGACGCCGGACTCCGGCTGCCCCCGATCGCGGCTCCCACGCAGGTCGTCGTACTGGCTGTCAAAGACGAGACTCTCGAGGCGGCTGGTCAGCTCGCCGACGATCTGCGGGCGGCCGGCGTACGGGTTCATCTCGACAACCGCACCGACCAACCCTTCGGCCGACGGGCGGTCAACTGGGAGCTCAAGGGTGTGCCGGTCCGGATCGAGATCGGTCCGCGCGACCTGTCCTCGGGCGTGGCAACCGTCGTACGGCGATTGCGCGCGTCAGCCAAGTCGACCGTCAACCTCGCGGATGTGGCGTCCACTGTCGTCGAGTCCTTAGCGGCCGACCAGACCTGGCTGCACGACGAGGCGGTCGCCCGCCACGCCGCCCGGACCACTGCGGTCACCACCGTCGACGAGGCGGTAGAAGCCGCGGCCACCGGCTGGGCCAGCCTCCCGTACGACGCCGTCGGCGAGGAAGGCGAAGACCGCCTGGCGCAGTCCGCCATCACCGTCCGCTGCCTGCAGCGAGCGGACGGCACCCTCCCGGTGGAGGACAACGAACGCGGTCTGACCGCGTTCGTCGCCCGCTCCTACTGATTCAGTTGTTGTACGGCTCGGCTTCCAGCTTCAGGCTGGAGGCCGAGCTGGGCGTGGTGACGGTGATGGTGCGGGACTCTCCGGGGAGCAGCCAGAAGTAGTTGTCCGAGTAGACGGCTGGGAGGACTCGGTTGCCTGCACGGTCTCGGAGGGACAGCCGGGTGAGGGCAGCTACTGACTTGCCGGTGTTGCGGATGGTGGCGGTGAGTTTGCCGCGTCCGGCGGTTGTCCGTACGTCGAGTTTGACCTTCGGCAAGGTGTTGAGGCGCTGGACGTCGGTCGGTTTGCGGTAGCGCCAGTAGGTGTTCTCGGAGAGAACCTTGCCGGCGGCATCGGTCAGCTTGAGACGGAGCAGATGCAGTGCCGGCAGATCGGCACCGAAGGCAACCTTGAACCCTTCGGACTTGTTGCTAGCAGCAACGGTGATCGACTGGTTCTGCGCTCCGAGGCGGACGCCGTTCAGGTCGTAGAGCTCGGCGGTCACCGTCGCGGCCAACGGCTTGATCGTGTGATTGAGGACGACCGTGGTCCAGTCGGTCTGGTTCGCCTGGACGTGAATCGCCTCGCAGCCCTTGCGGGCACCGTAGTAGCTGCCGTTCACATCCATGTCGTAGTCGTAGGTCTGCCACACGGTCGAATGCCAGGCAGGATGCGACATCCACAACAGCAATGCGGAGGCATCCGTCCACAGGTTCGCGTTCCACGCCTCGAACATCGCCCGCATGTTCTCGTAGTTCACGAACTGCGCCTTGCGGGTGAACTCCTCCAGCCCGCTCGACGACCCGAGCCGCTCGTCGATCGCCCCGAGATACGTCTCCGGGTGCTGGTTCCCGTGCGTCGACCAGTCGTGGTGATACCACGGCGTACCGATCGGCCAGCCCGCGTCGTCCTCGCCGACGAGGTTCTGCATGCTCTCGACGACCGGGATCGTGGGCATCCCGATCTCGGTGTGGAAGCCGAAGTTGAAGGTGTCATAGGTGTTCGCGTCGAAGTACTTGGCCGGGTCGACCCAGTAGTACGGCCCGTGCCCGGACACGAACCCGGCCGCCGAGTCCGGCAGGTAGAGGATCTCGTCGTCCTCCTCCCGCACGGCCGCGGCGATCCCGGCGTCGATCGCCGCCGGCGGGTGCTGCTCGTTGGCCCCGCACCAGATCACGATGCACGGATGGGTCCGGTACCGGACGATCGTGTCGCGCGCGATCTCGACGTACCCGGGCAGGTTGTCCGTGAACGGACCCGCCTCCCAGAAGTCGTTCCAGACCAGGATGCCGTTCTCGTCGCAGGCCTGGTAGAACTCCTCGCGGGTACTCGACCCGATCCAGTTCCGGATCATCGTGAAGTTCATGTCGCGGTGCATACCGATCACCGCGCGCATCTTCTCCTCGGGCATCCGGCGCAGCAGCTCGTCCCAGCCCCAGTTGCCACCCCGGCAGAAGATCCGGACGCCGTTCACGCTGATCTTCAGCGGCACCGGCGCGTTGTTGACCTCCTGCACCTTGCGCCACTCGTTGCCGTCGTCGGATACCTGGATCTCGAACAGCGACGCGTACGCCGTCTCCCACAGCAGCTCGACCTGGTCGAAGGCCTTCGCAGTCCCGAGGTCGACCTGGATCCACTCGTTGTCGTTGTACGCCGACGACCAGCGACTCCCGTCGTTGCCGTCGATCGCGTTCGCCGCCGGGCTCCCGTCATCGGACGAGGCGGTCGCCGTACCGGATCTCGCGAGGTCCACCGATGGGTTCGCGCTGTCCTTGATCGCCAACGTCCACAGGGAGTAGCCCCACCCGGTCGCCCGGCGCCGACCCTGGATCCTGAGGTAACGCGCGGTCTGCTTCGCGATGGTGACGGTCTGCCGTGCGCTGTTGGTCGCCGGGTCGATCTTGATCGGGATCTCGTAGTCGTACCCGAACTCCCGGATGCCGAAGGTCGTCGTGCGACTGTCGCTCACCGTGCTGCCGACGGTCGCGCTGACCGTCAACGTGTGCAGCGCGGGATCGCCGTACCCGTTGGGCCACCAGAGCTTCGGGTTGTCGACGGCAACGGTGTCGAAGGCAATGTTCGCGCTTGCACCGGCGGCCAACGTGACCGTCTTACTCGCCGAATGCCCGTCGAAGGCCACCTTCACGACGACCGTTCTCGCACTGGTGGACGCATTTCGCACCGGCACACTGACCGTGACGGTGGCGCGATCAGTGCCAGGAACCTTCGTCACCACCCGCGCATCGCCCAGTACGGCGTCGCCCGTGTAGCGGATCCGGACGTGGTTCCAGATCCCGGCCGCGCGGTCGCGGACCGCGGGCATCCAGTCCCAACCAGATGCCGAGAGCAACGTCGGCGAGTCCAGGTACAAGGTCGCCGCCTGCACGAACGCTTGTCCCGCATCGCCTTTGTCACCAGCGGATCCGGGGTGCGGCATCGGCGTGATCTTCACCGCGAGCCCGTTCTTCGCCTTCAACGCTGCCGTCACATCCAGCGCCACGCGAGCAAACGGATGCTTCACCGTGCCGACCGAGACCCCGTTCAGCCACACATCCGCCTGGTGGTTGATCCCGTCGAACTCGAGCCAGGCCCGCGTCCCCGATCCCGCCGGGCGATCGAACTTCCGGTGATACCACCACACGTGCCGGCTCAGCGCCTCCGGGATCTCGAGGTTGTTCATCCCCTCGACCGGATCCGGGAAATGCCCTTCCTCCACGAGCGATCCGAGCACGGTCCCCGGTACGACGGCCGGCAGCCAGCCTGACGTGTCCTTCTGCGCATCAGCCAGTACGGCGCCATCCGCCGTACCGGCGCCATCCATATCGAGAAAGGCGTCCATGGTCAGCGTCCACCCGGACTCGATCGGGAACGTCCCGTCGGCCGCCTTGGTCAACGCCGGCGGGCGGTCCGCGTGCTTGCCCCAATCGGTCCACCCGGTCACGGCCGGGCGCGCTGAGGTCGCCGTACCGTAGACCTGGAAACCGTTGAGTCCAAGGGCGTTCGTGTTCGCCTGGCGGCTCGCGGTGAGTCGCACGTACTGCGCAGTGATCGGACTGTCCAGTGTGACGTCGACAGTGCCACCAGTACTGTCGCTCGCCTGATAGACCGTCCGCCACGAGGAACCGTCGGTCGAAGTGTCGACCCGGAAGTCCAGCGGTGAGCTCGAGAGCAGTTCCTGACCGGTCGTGTTCCCGTACGGATTCCCGCCGGAGAAGTCGAAGGCCGGGTCACTGGACGTCGCCTCGAAGGTCAGCCGCACCGACTCGACCTTGCACTTCGCCTGCAGGTCCACGACCAGCCACTGCGGATCGGCGCCCGCTGCCCGCCAGCCTGATCCCCGCACACCCGGTACCGCCAGCCCGTCGACGGCGAACTCCGGCGGCGTCGCGGCGTACGCGCTCGACGACGCCCGCACCGGCCGGTACTTCGCGAGGTCGGTCTTGGGCGCGGTCGGCCTGGGCGCGGTCGGCTCGGCGGCCTCTGCTCCGGCGACCGGCAGGCTCACACTGGCCAGCAACCCACCGCTCGCGGCCAGGAAGGTACGACGGGACAACGGATCTGACACGGGAGCCTCCAGGGCGGACTGGATAATTCCGAATAAACAGCCACCCGGAAGTTACTTCAATGCCTCAAGTATGTCTACGGGGCGAGGTACTTCCGCACGTCGTCGGCCACCTGGGCCCGGTGCGCCATCCCGTACTTGCGCAAGATCGCACTGAGGTGCGTCTTCACCGTGTTGAGGCTGATCCCCAGCTCGGCCGCGAGCTGATCGTTGTCCATCCCGTCCGCCAGCAGCACCGCGATCCCCTGCTGAGCCTTCGTCAGATCGGCGAACCGCCGCTCCGGGCCCTCGTCGGTGTCCATCAGCATCTCGATCAGCTCGGACTGGATGTGCTCGGTGGTGTCGACGATCCGGACCAGATGCCCGTGCACCTCCATCGGCACGGAGTCCGCCGTCAGCGCCTCGGTCGCGATCTCCCGGATCGACGCGATCCGATGCGTCAGGTACTCCATCACGTGATCCGACGTCAGCAGCCCCGGCCCGACGTCCCCGGCCGGCAACCGCCGCAACGCATCCCGGTCCTCACCCTCCCGGGTCAGCACCCGCTCCACCACACCCGCCAACCACTCAAACGCTCGTACGGCGTTGTCGTCGTAGCTGTGCGGCTCATAACTGTGCATCGACAACATGCCGAACAACTGATCCGGCCCGTCCTTCACCGGCCGGAAGATCGGCACCGTCACCACATCCGCGGACCGCCGTCCCACCACCCCGATCGGGATGGCGGAATGCAACGCGGCCCCGTTGTCATACGCGAACCGATAAGTCTGCCGATGCTTCAGCAACCACGCCGTCTGCCCGTGCGGCCCGAAGCTGTGCGTGTCCGGATCGACGTACCGACCCTCGTCGTACCCGTACGGATACCGCACCTTGCTCGTCCCATGCAGGAACCCCACATAGAACGTGTCCACCTGCGCAACCTTCGCCACCACGACCCGCACGTAGTCGTACAGCCCGTAGTGGTCAGCGCGGAACAGCGCCTGGATCTTGTGATAGGCCTCGCGCAGGATGATCGCGGTTTCAGCGTCCACCCTGAGCGGGGGCGGTCCGTCTGCCGGCACGACGCACTCCTGCTCTATCGATCAAGCACTGACTATGCCGGGGCAGCCGCCGAAAGCCAAGGTGTAATCCACAGCGACTCCGGATCCAGGTACGGCGTGAGCGCGGCGATCACCTCTGGGTCGTCGTTTCCGTGGAGCCGGCCGGAGAGGATCCGGTAGGTGATGCCGGCCAGGAAGTCGGCGATCTGGACCCGGTGGTCGACGAAGGAGTCCAGCTGCTCGATGGCCGCGATGGCCGGGCTCTTCTCGCGCAGTGCGGTGATTCGGGCTGGGGAGAGGGTGGTTTGGCGGTCGTGGGCGATCAGGACCGGGGTGCCGTCGCTCCAGTGGTTGGCGGCACGGATGATCGCGGGGAGCAGCGGGTCAAGCCTTGGCAGTACGGCGGTCTCGTGGGCGCGGAGGTAGTCGTTGGCCGTGTCGAGGAACTCGCGGGCCTGTGCGGTACGGCGATGGGCGTCGTACAGGAAGGTGGTGGTCGACGGGGGTGCGCCGAGGAGATCGACGAGGGCGGTGATCAGGAAGTAGGACTTGTCGATCACGAAGACGCTGGCGTTGCCGGGCAGCGGGCCGTCGGGGCCGAGGAACCAGAGCAGGGTGGCTCGGTGTTTGGCGCGCAGGAGGTGATTGGCCTTGTACATCGTGGCCGGGGACTTGATGCGGGCGCGCAGTTCGGCGACGCAGGCCGCTGCGGTCTCCTCGTCGAGGCGGATGCTCGCGTGCGCGAAGACGTCCGTCACGCCACCGACGAGCTTCTCACCCTCATACCCGGACTCGTCACAGACGATCGCGGTCCCCGGGTTGGTCGGCACCTCTCGACTCTCTCACCGGGCGCAACAGCTTTTCCAGCATGGTAGTCGCGGGTGGGGATGCAGAGTTCCCGAGTCGCCCTCCCAAGCCTCGGTCGAACTCCGGACCACCACCCGCGACCACGTCCAGAACGCCGTACTCTGCACCGCTCGATCTCACTCCCCCAGCGAGATCGAACGCCACCTGCAGCGTGCTCGGCGTTCTCTCCCCCCTGCTGACTACAGATTGCCACCGGCCGTCGAGCCTGCCAATCGCTCTCCGTATGAGGTTGTTGTGCACTCAACCTCACCCCCGGGGTGATTCACCAGCTGGTCGGCATCGGCTTGCCCTCGGCGTACCCGGCCGCGGTCTGCAGGCCGACGACCGCCTTCTCGTGGAACTCGTCCAGATTCGCGGCGCCGACGTACGTGCAGGAACTGCGCACCCCGGAGACGATCGAGTCGAGCAGGTCCTCGACGCTCGGGCTCTCGGGGTCGAGGTACATCCGCGCCGACGAGATCCCCTCCTCGAAGATCGCCTTCCGCGCCCGCTGGAACGGGGTGTCCTCAGCGGTCCGCAACCGGACGGCCCGTGCGGACGCCATCCCGAAGCTCTCCTTGTAGATCCGCCCGTCGCTGTCGCGATGCGCATCGCCAGGTGACTCGTACGTCCCGGCGAACCACGACCCGATCATCACACTGGACGCACCCGCCGCGAGCGCCAGCGCAACATCGCGCGGATGCCGTACGCCGCCGTCCGCCCAGACGTGCTTGCCCAGCTCACGCGCTCGGGCTGCACACTCCAGTACGGCGGAGAACTGCGGTCGACCGACAGCCGTCTGCATCCGCGTCGTGCACATCGCGCCCGGTCCGACGCCGACCTTGATGATGTCCGCGCCGGCCTCGACGAGATCGCTCACACCTTCCGCCGTCACCACGTTGCCCGCGACGATCGGGATCTGCGGGTCGAGGCTCTTCACAACCTTCAGTACGTCGAGCATCCGCTCCTGGTGGCCATGTGCGGTGTCGATGACCAGTACGTCGATTCCTGTGTCCAGCAAGGCTTTTGCCCGCTGCTCGACATCGCCGTTGATCCCGATCGCCGCCGCCACCCGCAGCTTGTGGTTCGCGTCCAGCGCCGGCTCGTACAACGTCGCCCGGAGCGCCCGCTGCCGGGTCAGGATCCCCACGATCGTCCCGGCCTCGTCCACCACCGGCGCCAACCGATGCCGCCCGTCGTGCAACTGGCTGAACGCCGCCTCCGGATCAATCCCCGCCGGCACCGTCAGCAACTCCCGCGACATCACCGCATCCAGCTGCGTGAACCGATCCACCCCAGCACAATCAGCCTCGGTCACCACCCCGACGGGTCGCCCACGGTCGACCACAACCACCGCCCCATGCCCCCGCTTGGGCAGCAGATTCAACGCCTCCCCCACCGTCCCGCTCGGCGGCAGCACCAAAGCCGTGTCATGCACCGGATCGCGATCCTTGACCCAGGCAACAACCTCCCCCACCACATCCACCGGAATGTCCTGCGGAATCACCGCCAGCCCACCACACCGAGCAATGGTCTCCGCCATCCGCCGCCCCGACACAGCAGTCATGTTCGCCGCCACCACCGGAATCGAAGCCCCACTCCCATCCCCCGTCGCCAGGTCCACATCCAACCGCGACGTCACCCGAGACCGGCCAGGCACCAAAAACACATCACTGAACGTCAGGTCCCCCACAGGTTCCCGATCAAGATGAAACCGCATCCCAGGCTCCTTAGGCAGGCGAAACCTCGCCAGCCTTGCACGCGCCCCGACCAGTCACAAGGCATCTCCGAACCGGCGCTCAGGAATCCGCCGGCCGCAGCTCGTTCCGCCAGGCAGCGAAGAACTCACGAAGCAGTCCAGTCTCACGGGGATACACCGGCAGGTCGCGGTCGCTGAACCGCGCCAAGGTACCGAGCATGTCAGCGAAGACGTCCCGAATGAACCCGGCGTCCACCTCCGCGGCCCAAGCCAGCAAAGGATCTTTACCGTATCGCTGTGCCAAGACATACACGTCGGCGAAGTCGCGCGCCTCGGCCCGATCGAACAAAGCAATGACCTTCCGCCCCGCCAGTTCCTCGAGACCGAAGGTAGGCCCGGCAATGCTGACGGTGGCCGGCCGGCTGGGTGCCGAGTCCAGCGCAAGATCAACCAGCAGATCCTCAGGACCGGCAACCACGATCCGGCAGAACGTGGCGCCGTCACGTATCCGGCGGACAGACCAGCCACGCGACGTCGCGGCGGCTTCCAAGGCATCCCGAGCTGTCGGCACGTCCCCGCGCCCTGGACCGGTGAAGAAGTCGAGATCCTGCGTCGGCCGCGTGGTCAGGTGCTGTGCCGCCAACGCCCCGCCGCCCGCCAACAGGAATCCCGCGCTGGCCGGCAGGCTGAAGAACAGTTGCGCCACCTCGATCTGGAACGGTGTCAGACCACCCTGCGAGGTAGACGCGTCGGCGGTCATGCGGCGTTCTCGATCACATCGCTCCAGGCGGCACGAACGTCACGCGGCAACACGAGGTCCGGCCAAAGGTCGACCAGGAAGGCTCCGTCGACGTACTGCAGGATGTCCTCCGGTCCGCCCTCGCGCAGAACGGTCTCGTACACCCTCGCGCGGTCGGCCCGGTTCCGCAGGTCGAAGCGTCGTCCGGGATCTGACCAGTTCAGATGCAACGGCAGCGTCACCATGGCGAGCGCCGCATCGAGGTCGAGCCGAGGGAGATGCGTCGGCACCGACACGACGCGGCCCCGTGTCGTGGTGACCTCAACGAATCCCACCTGCCGCCGAAGGTCCAGCTCATACCCGGTCTCGGCCAGCAGCCGAGCGGTGGTCTCCAGCGTCGGCGACTTCCGGCCGTGCTCGTACGCCGAGAGCGTCGGGCGCGAGGTGCCGGCCCGGCAAGCGAGATCGGCCTGCCGCAGTCCGGCGGCCTTCCGGGCTCGCAGCAAAAGCTCAGTGGGTCGCATCAACCATCACCTCCAGGTATCCAAAAGGATACCTCACGCCATCCGAAGGCCCCTGACAAGCCGGAAGGCCGGCCCTCTTGAACGGGGAGCCGGCCTTCGCGGGGTGGGTCAGCGGTGGAGGTCGAAGCGGTCGAGTTCCATGACCTTGTGCCAGGCGGCGACGAAGTCGGTGACGAACTTGGACTTGGCGTCGTCGGAGGCGTAGACCTCGGCGACGGCGCGGAGTTCGGAGTTCGAGCCGAAGACGAGGTCGGCGCGGGTACCGGTCCACTTGACCTTGCCGTCGGAGCCCTTGGCCTCGAAGAACTCCTGGCTGGCGTCGGTCGACTTCCACTCGGTGCCCAGGTCGAGCAGGTTCGCGAAGAAGTCGTTGGTGAGGGTGCCCGGGTTCTCGGTGAGGACGCCGTACGACGAACCGTCGTAGTTGGTGCCGAGGACGCGGAGGCCACCGACCAGCACGGTGAGCTCGGGGGCGCTCAGGGTGAGCAGGTTCGCCTTGTCGAGAAGGAGGTACTCCGCGGGGAGGCGATTGCCCTTGCCGTAGTAGTTGCGGAAACCGTCGGCGGCCGGCTCGAGGGCCTCGAAGGAGTCGACGTCGGTCTGCTCCAGGGTCGCGTCCGTGCGGCCCGGGGTGAACGGTACGACGATGTCCACGCCGGCGTTCTTGGCCGCGACCTCGACGCCGACACCGCCGGCGAGGACGATCAGGTCGGCCAGAGAGACCGGCTTGCCGAAGGAGGACTGGATGCCTTCGAGCGTGCGCAGTACCTGGGCGAGCTGGTCGGGGTTGTTGACCTCCCAGCCGGCCTGCGGCTGCAGGCGGATGCGGGCGCCGTTCGCGCCACCGCGCTTGTCACTCCCGCGGAAGCTGGACGCGGCGGCCCAGGCGGTCGAGACGAGCTGCGACACCGACAGGCCGGAGGCCGCGATCTGCGCCTTCAGTACGTCAACGTCGGCGGCACCGATCAGTTCGTGGTCGACGGCCGGCAGCGGGTCCTGCCAGATCAGCGTCTCGGACGGGACCTCGGGGCCGAGGTACCGCACGACCGGGCCCATGTCGCGGTGGGTCAGCTTGAACCAGGCGCGGGCGAACGCGTCCGCGAACTGGTCCGGGTTGTCCTTGAACCGGCGCGAGATCTCTTCGTAGATCGGGTCGACGCGCAGCGCCAGGTCGCTGGTCAGCATCGTCGGCTTCTTCGCCGGGCCGTCGTACGCGTCCGGGATGATCGCCTCGGAGTCCTTGGCGACCCACTGGTTCGCGCCGGACGGGGACTTGGTCAGCTCCCACTCGTGGCCGAACAGGATCTCGAAGAAGTCGTTCGTCCACTGGGTCGGCTTCGTGGTCCAGGTGACCTCGAGACCGCTGGTGATCGCGTCCTTGCCCTTGCCGGAGTTGAACGTGCTCTTCCAGCCGAGGCCCTGGTGCTCGAGGTCGGCGCCCTCGGGCTCGACGCCGACGTGCTCCTCGGCGTTACCGGCCCCGTGCGTCTTGCCGAACGTGTGACCACCGGCGATCAGCGCGACGGTCTCCTCGTCGTTCATCGCCATCCGGCCGAAGGTCTCGCGGATGTCGCGGGCCGAGGCCAGCGGGTCCGGGTTCCCGTTCGGGCCTTCCGGGTTCACGTAGATGAGACCCATCTGTACGGCGCCCAGCGGCTTCTGCAGCTCGCGGTCACCGCTGTACCGCTCGTCGTCCAGCCAGCCGGTCTCGGGACCCCAGTAGACGTCGGTCTCCGGCTCCCACACGTCGGCCCGGCCACCGGCGTACCCGAAGGTCTTGAAGCCCATCGACTCCAGCGCCACGTTGCCGGTGAGGATCAGCAGGTCGGCCCAGGAGATCTTCTGGCCGTACTTCTTCTTGACCGGCCAGAGCAGCCGGCGGGCCTTGTCCAGGTTGGCGTTGTCCGGCCAGCTGTTCAGCGGCGCGAACCGCTGCTGCCCGGCGCCGGCGCCACCGCGGCCGTCGCTGATCCGGTACGTCCCGGCGCTGTGCCACGCCATCCGGATCATCAGCGGGCCGTAGTGCCCGAAGTCGGCCGGCCACCAGTCCTGCGAGGTGGTCAGCGTCTCCTGGATGTCCGCCTTCACGGCGGCCAGGTCCAGGCTCTCGAACTCCGTCTTGTAGTCGAAGTCGGCACCGAGCGGGTTGGCGACCGCCGGGTTCTTGGCCAGGATCTTGAGGTTCAGCTGGTTCGGCCACCAGCCCCGGTTCGCGTCGCCCGAGGTCGGCTGCACACCCTGACCGTGCGCCACCGGGCAGCCGCCCGCGGCCTGGGCGTTGTCTTCGCCGCGGCTCTCTTCGCTACCTTCACCGGGCAGCGGCTCGTGCGGCTCATGGTTGTCGGACATCTGAATCCTTCCAGGACTGGACGTTTTGCAAGAAGGGTCAAGCACAGGCGGCGCAAAGCCCCCAGTAGATGACTTCGGCCTCGTCGATGACGAACCCGTGATCGTTGGAGGCGGTCAGGCACGGAGCATGTCCGACCGCACAGTCGACATCAGCGATGGCACCGCAGCCGCGGCAGACGACATGGTGGTGGTTGTCCCCGACCCGCGACTCGTACCGCGCGACCGAGCCGAGCGGCTGGATCCGGCGTACCAGACCGGCCGCCGTCAACGTGTGCAGCGAGTCGTACACCGCCTGGTGCGAGACCTCCGGCAGTTCGTTGCGCACGGCACCGATCAGTGAGTCCGTGTCCGCGTGCGGATGCGCGTACACCGCTTCCAGCACCGCCACCCGAGGCCGCGTCACCCGCAGCTCGACTCCGCGCAGCAACTGCTGGAGCTCCTCGACGGTCGGCACCCCCGCAGTCTTACGCCTTTTCTGGAATGAGTCAAGATTAGCTGCCGTGTCCACCATCCCGGGCCAGTCCCCCGCGACGATGGACACGGCAGTGTCGATCAAACAGCCGCGACCGGTACGCCGGTCCGAGCCGTCGGCGCCGTGGGGACGCGACGCGAACTGCGGAAGATGCTGATGGCGACCGCGAGGGTCCACAGGCTCCACAGCATTCCCATGCTCGCCGTCGTCCCCCATCCCTGCACGGCATAGAAGTTGGACGGGTCGTCGTTGGAGTAGATCGCCGGAACGAAGGCGAGGTTGATGGCCGCGAGCACGAACGCCGACCGGCCGACCCACTTCGGCAGCAGCCGCAACCGGAGTACGGCGATGCCGAGGGCGATCAGGAACAGCGCCATCAGCAACCGCGAGATCAGCCCCTGCATGAGGTACTGCGCCGCCGCGTACGGGCCCTCACGCGTGGTGTCGATGTCGTGGTCGACCGAGATCGCCGCGCCGGCCTCCATCGACTGCGGCACGAACACCATGGCCACCCACAACAGGCCGGCCGCCTGGATCACGCCCGCGACCCACTCCGAGGCCCGATCCACCTGCTGGACCAGTTGGCGGACGCCGGTGAAGTACAGGATGTAGAAGATGCAGCCGACAATGCCGATCAGTGTGCGGGTCAGGATGTTCCAGTCGGGCGGCGCACCGGCGTACAGGAAGTAGAGCGGCACCTGAACGACGATCAGCGCGCTCGCGATGATCCCGAACAGGCCCGTCCAGCGACGTACCGAAGCTTCGGACATGAGAGTTCCCTTTCCTGGCGTTGACGAGACGTCTCGTCTCATGGCGAGACGGTAAGTCTCGTCACGGGCACGTGTCAAGACACAACGTCTCGTCTCGTGTAAGCTCCGGAGCATGGTCCCTCCCAGCGTCGAACGCCGCAGCGAACGAGCCCGTCGAGCGATCCTCGACGCCGCACTGGAGCTCTGCCAGGACCAGTCGTTCGCCGGCCTCACCATGGAGGGCATCGCGAAACGGGCCGGCGTCGGAAAGCAGACGATCTACCGGTGGTGGCCGTCCAAAGCCGCGATCCTGCTCGAAGCCCTGCAGGAGCGAGGCGGCGCCACGCTGATCTTCCCCGACACCGGCGACATCGTCGCCGACCTCCGCACCCAGATGACCCAGGTCGTCCGCGCCTTCAACGACCCCATGTTCGCCGCCTACAGCCGCGGCCTCATCTCCGCCGCCCAGAGCGACCCCGAGATCGCCGCCGCCGTCGTCGAGAGCATCATCCGCCCCCGCGTCGACCTCTGCGTCGACCGCCTCGCCAAAGCCCAGCAAGCCGGCGACATCCACCCCGACGCCAACCTCCCCGACGTCGTCGAACTCCTCTACGCCCCCCTCTACTACCGCCTCCTCCTGCACACCCGCCCCACCACCGAAGCCCAGGTGGACGCCGTCCTCACCATGGTCTTCCAAGGCCTCCGCCCATGACCACCGCGGTCCTGGACCGCGTCGAGCCTCATCACCTGCCGGATCTCGCGACCTTGTTCAGCTCCGCCTGGTGGCTCACCGACCGTACGCCGGACGAGACCTCCCGCATCCTGCGTGAGTCCGACATCGTCATCGCTCTACTCGACAGCGACGTCATCGTCGGGTTCGCCCGCGTTCTCACCGATTACGCGCACGTCGCCCTGATCCTCGACGTGGTCGTCGCCCCCGAGTCCCGCGGCACCGGTCACGGCGCGACTCTGATGGATGCGATCGTGACGCATCCCGATCTTCAGCAGGTTCGCAGCATCGAGCTCGTCTGCCAGCCCGACCTGATCCCGTTCTACCGCCGCTGGGGTTTCACCGACGAGGTTGGTCAGTCGCTACTGATGCGGCGCCCGTAGAAGTGAGCCTTCGGGGAATCTAGAGTCGCCTCCATGCGTACATTGCACTTCGGGCTGCGGGTCAGCGACCTGGACCGCTCGCTGGCGTTCTACACCGCCGTTGGGTACACGGTGGTCGGGACGGTCGAGGGGACGGCGTACGGGAGTCTGACGATGATCCAGCTGCCGGGCGACGACTTCGTCAGCATCGAGCTGGTGCACGACCCGATGACGACCGAGACCGGACCCGGCGTCGGCTTCAACCACCTGGTGATCCAGGTCGATTCGCTCGACGAGACGCGCGCCGATCTCGTTGCCAAAGGCATCGAACCGGGGTCGATCGAGCAGCCCGGCCCCAAGACGTGCTGGCTCACCGACCCTGACGGCTACCGGATCGAACTGGTCCAATGGCCCGACGGTCACACCGAAGGCATGACCAGGGCCGACTTCGCCTGACTAAACGATCTTCTCCGCGGCCGACGCGGCCGCCCAGGCCGCCTCGATCATCTGGAAGATCTCGTCCACCGCGGCCTTCGGATCGGCCGCCTCGCGGGCCAGCGAGTAGGCGTCGATCACGAACCTCGCGATCGCCCGGCAGGCAGTCGCGCTCTGGGTGAGCCCGGGATCCGCGGCGATCGCCGCCCCCAGCGATTCCGCGTGGCGCAGTCGCATCGACTTCTCGTACTCCCGCAGGGCGGGTGATTCGTCGATCAGGTGCCAGATCGGGGCGGCACTCTCCCCCGCGCAATGTCGCACCAGCGCCTGGATCTCGCGGCGCAGCGCCGGCATCAGTGGCTCGTGCGGCGCCCGGTTGGTGACCGCCTGCACGAGCCGTTGCTCGAAGTCGTCGTCCAACTCGAACACCAGGGCCTCTTTCGAGGCGAAGTGGGAGAAGAGCGTGGTGACGGCGACATCGGCCTCTGCGGCCACGTCACGAATGCCGACCGCGTCGTACCCACGGTCCAGGAAGAGCCGCAGCGCGGTGTCAGCGATGTTCTGGCGGGTCGCGGCTTTCTTCCGCTCCCGGCGCCCGGGGACCACGGTCATGCCTCGATGCTAACAGGTGCGAATTCATATCTGTTTCAAAACACTAACCGTTAGTGCTACGGTCGGCCGCATGAAGAAATGGAGCTTCGCCGAGTACGGCGGTCCGGACGTGCTGCAACTCATCGACGCCGAGGAGCCCCACGCGGGTCCCGGTCAGGTACGGATCGCCGTCCGGGCAGCCGGCGTGAACCCCGTCGACTGGAGGGTCCGCGAGGGCCAGATCCTCGGGGCGCATCCGGTCGAACTGCCGGCCGGAGTCGGGCTCGACGCTGCCGGGACGGTGGATGAGGTCGGCGAGGGCGTCCAGGGGATCGAGGTCGGCGACCACGTGTTCGGCGAAGGCTCGAGCACCTACGCCGAGTACGCCGTACTGTCGGCCTGGGCGCTGATGCCGGAAGGCCTGACGTTCGAAGAGGCGGCCGGGTACCCCTCCGTCATGGAGACCGCGCTGCGCGTCATCCGCGAGGTGGAGGTGCGGCCTGGAGAGACGCTGCTGGTCAGCGGTGCGTCCGGCGGAGTCGGATCGGCAGTGCTGCAGATCGCCCGCGCTCAGGGCATCACGGTGATCGGCACCGCCGGGGCCGCGAACCAGGACTACCTGCGGAGCCTTGGTGCCGTCGCAACGACCTACGGCGAGGGCTGGGTCGATCGGGTACGGCGTCTCGGCCCCGTCGACGCGGCTCTCGATCTGGCCGGCTCGGGGGTGATCAGCGAACTGGTCGAACTGACCGGGGACCCTGACAAGGTGCTCTCGATCGCCGACCTCGGCGCACCGGCGCTCGGAGTCCGCTTCTCCGGCGTGGCCGGGAGCGTGCCGGACGCGCTCGCCGAGGCCTCCGACCTCATCGCACGCGGAATGCTCCGCATACCGGTCGAGAAGGTGTACCCACTCACCGAGGCCCCGGCGGCACACGTCGACAGCCAAGCAGGCCATAGCCTCGGGCGCCGCGTCGTAGTCGTCCGAGCCGCGGCCTCCTAGCCGCACACTTCAACGCTACGCCGGCCGCGGCGGTGCGATGCGCGTCAGGCTGAGGTACGCCGACAGCCCGACGACCACGTGCATCACCACCAGCACCGCCACCCCGGCCGGCGACTGCCCGGTCAGCAGCAGCGCGAGATCGGCCAGCATCGACACCGGCACGATGATCAACGCCAGCCGCCGCAGCAACCCGACCGGCCGAGCCGCCCGGGCCGAGATCAACGCCCACGCCACGGACGCACCGGCGATCCCGAAGAACGTCAGCGACACGTACGCCGCCGGCTGAAACCCCTTGAAATCATCAGGAACCCCCAACACCCCCTGACCAACCAAAGCAAGCAAGGTATTCACCAAACTCGCCACCACCACCGCCAGCACCCCGGCCCCCATCAGCCGCCCAAGACCCGCAGATCGCAAACTCAACCCGTCGACCGCCGACACGCCAGCCACAATTTCCTCCCAGAGTCGTCCGGCCCCTCGCCGAACCGCACCTCCAGAAAACCGCCCCACCCTCCAAGCACCATCCGAGTTCCCTGCAAGTTCCCTGGCAACCACCAAGCCCCCTCGCCAAACAGCCAACCGAAGCGCAGCAGGCACCCGCGAGGCGTGAAAGAGTAGCCAAGGCCCGCCACCCTCGACGAAGCAAAAGCAGCGCCTCAAACACACCCGCCCCCAGCCCGCCCCGCCGAGCGAAGCGAAAGCCCCCGCGCCGAGCGAAGCGAAGGCACCCCGACCGCCGCCCCGGCCGCAGCCGCCGATGCGAAGCGAGGCGCAGGGGGTGCGGGTGGCGAAGCCCCCGCAACGCGCCGAGCGAAGCGAAGGCGCACAAATAACGAAGGCGAGGCGGCGAGCGCTCAAGAGAGCGCCGCACACCTCGCCCATCGACTTCGTGGAGCTTAGGGGATTCGAACCCCTGACCTCTTCGTTGCGAACGAAGCGCGCTACCAACTGCGCCAAAGCCCCAATTCGGGCCGCCGTGGTTTCCCTGGCGACCGCGAAACTCTAACACGCTCATGGTCGTCGATTAAAACTGACCCTGTCCATCGAGTTAGTCGCCGACGGCTCGCTTGACCTCGGGTTCTTCGACGGCCGGCGGCGGGGTTTCGGCGACGAAGGGCTGCTCGGCGGGGTCGGTGGTGCGGGCGCTGGAGAAGACCTCGTCGTCGGTCAGCGCGATGGTGCGGACCGTCCGGTCCGGCGCCTTTTCCTTCATGACGTACATGGGCAGGGTGACGGGGACCGGGTCCCACAGGCCTTCCGTCGACGCCGCGGGCTTCTCGACGACCGGGGCCGGCTCGGCCGGCAGCTTGACCTCGATGGTGAGCTCGTCGTCCGGGGACGGGGCGGGCTTGCCGGCGGGGCCGTGGTCGTGCCGGGACTGCAAGCGGGTACGACGTTCCGCCGCGAGGCGGGCGCGGTCGCGGGCCTGGCGGCGGAGCTGCACGCGGGTGAGGACGACGAAGCCGACGATGAGGCTGCCGGGGATCGCGACGGTCCACCACAGGAGCATGCCAAGTCCTGCCAGTGCGGTGACTGACAGGAGAGAAAGGGTCAGGATCGACAGGACCCGCCGGCGGCGCATAGCGGCCACCCGGCGGGCTCGGTTGGGGACGTAACGCTTCGGTGGGGACAGGTCGTCAGCGGTCTCGACGGTGTCGGTCGAAGCGGTGTCACTCGAGCCCGGTGGACGGACGACGTACCGGGTGGTGGCGGGGTCCCTCGACAGGACGCGCGCGTCGGCTGTCGACGGCACCGACGTGCGGCGCCTGGCCTCGTCGTTCCGCTTCAGCATCATCGGGACGAGGTAGGCAGCCCACGCGGCGACGATCGCCACATAGATCAGTCCTGTCGTCCCCATGCGATGACGCTAAGACCCAGCGCGCACCAGATGGGGTACGTGGCGCGGTGTGTCGCAAGAAGACTCGTGTGACTGATGTGAACAGTACGGAGCGTAGTCACTGCAATCGCGAGACGAGACCGGGCCCGACTTCCTCGCTGTTGAGCGCGAAGATGCGGTGGTCGCGCCAGTCCCCGTCGATGTGCAGGAACCGCGGCCGCTCCCCCTCGTACCGGAAACCGAGCTTCTCCACCACGCGCAGGCTGGCCTTGTTCTCGGGGCGGATCGCCACCTCGATGCGGTGCAGTCCGAGGGTGAACCAGCAGTGGTCAGTTGCCAACGCGACCGCAGTCGGCACGATGCCACGGCCGGCGTACTGCTCGTCGACCCAGTAGCCGAGGTTGGCCCAGCGGGCTGAGCCGTAGGTGACTCCGGAGACGGTGAGCTGGCCGACCAGCGGCCACTTCGCCCGCGCACCTGCACCCGCCGCGCCGCCATACGTGATGACGAAGGGCAGCATGCGGCCGTACCGCGCCTGCCGGTTCCAGTCACGGGCCATGGCGCGGAAGGTGCGTGCCCCGTCGTCCGCACCGGGCGGCTGGGTCGCGTCCCACGGCCGCAGCCAACTGACGTTGCGCTGCCGGGCTGCTGCCCACTCGGCGCCGTCCCCGGCCCGCAGCGGCCGCAGTGCGACCTGTCCGTGCTGCAGCTCGACAGGCCAGTGCACAATCGCCATCAGTCGGTATCCGTCCGCACGTGGTCCCCGCCGCGCACCTGCTCGACCGCATGCTTCAGCAGCGGCTCCAGAACGGCGAGACCGTCCTTCACGCCGCCACGCGATCCCGGCAGGTTCACGATGACCGTCGTACCGGCGACTCCGGCCAGACCACGTGACAGTGCAGCCGTCGGTACGCCGTTGGCAACGCCGTACGCGCGGATTGCCTCCGCGATCCCCGGCACGACCTTGTCGACGACCGCGGCCGTCTCCTCGGGTGTCCGGTCCGTCGGCGAGATCCCCGTGCCACCAGTCGTCAGTACGACGTCGTACGCCGCAGCGACCGCCTGCCGCAGCGCCTCACCAACAGGCACACCATCTGGTACCACCTGCGGTCCCGACACCTCGAAACCCCACTCGCTCAACCGGTCCGCGATCAGCGGACCAGTGGTGTCGCTATAGACCCCAGCAGCGGCCCGGTTGGACACGCTCACCACCAGCGCCTTCACGGCCGCTCCCAGAGCCCGGTCTTGCCACCCTCTTTGCGCTCCACGCGTACGTCGGACAGCACAGCAGCAGGGTCCAGAGCCTTCACCATGTCGATTACCGCGAGGCCAGCCACGGCCACCGCGGTCAGCGCCTCCATCTCGACACCGGTCCGATCCGTGGTCTTCACTGCCGCCGTGATCAGTACGGCGTCGTCCGCCACCTCGAGGTCGACCTTGGCCCCGGTGATCGCGATCGGGTGACACAGCGGCACCAGGTCGGGCGTCCGCTTGGCCCCCATGATGCCCGCGATCCGCGCGACCGCGAGTGCGTCACCCTTCGGTACGCCGTCCCCGCGGAGCGCCTCGACCACCTCGGCCGAGACCAGAACCTTGCCAGAGGCAACAGCTCGCCGGATGCTGGTGTCCTTGGCGGACACGTCCACCATCCGCGCCGCCCCCGTCTCGTCGACGTGGGTCAGCCCCCGGTCCTGCGTCATCCGGTCTCCTCGTCCAGCAGCAAGAGCTCCACCTGGTCACCGGCCCGGACCGCCGTCACGTCCTCCGGGACCACGATCAGGGCGTTGGCCCGGCTCAGCCCGCCGAGCAGGTGGGAGCCGTGCCCGCCGACTGTACTGGCCATCCAGCCCTGGTCGCCCAACCTGGCCGCTGCACGGACGAACTGCCGCCGCCCGGAGGGCGACTTGAACTCGTCCAGTGCCACTCCACGCGACAGACTCCGCCGGTACGGCATCTGGCCCATCAGCTTGCGCAGAGCCGGCCGCACGAACACCTCGAAGGAGACGTACGCCGACACCGGGTTCCCAGGCAGCGTGAAGATCGGTACGTCGTCAGCACCGAGCACTCCGAACCCCTGCGGCTTCCCGGGCTGCATGGCGACCTCGGGGAAGTCGACGGTGCCCGTCTTGGACAGCACCTCTTTCACCACGTCGTACGCGCCCTTGCTGACCCCACCGGTGGTGATGACCATGTCCGCTCGGGACAGCTGGTCCATCAGTGTGTCCATGATCTTCTTCGCGTCGTCGTCGACCACTCCGACGCGGTAGACCTCAGCACCAGCGTGCCGAGCACACGCGGCCATGGTGTAGCTGTTCGAGTCATAGATCTGCCCGTCGCCCAGGGCAGTGCCCAGCTCACGCAGCTCAGACCCGGTGGACACCACGACCACCCGCGGCCGCGGACGCGCCTTGACCCGCGCCCGACCAACAGCAGCCAGTACGGCGATCTGCCGCGGCCCGAGCAGCGTGTCCCGCTCCAGCACCTGCTGACCGGCCTGCACGTCCTCACCGAACCGCCGTACCGATCCACCAAGTGGCGGCTGCTGGTTGATCTGCACGTTGACCGTGCCACCGTCGGTCCACTCCACCGGTACGACGCTGTCCGCGCCGCGCGGCATCGGTGCACCGGTCATGATCCGGATGCATTTGCCGGGCGTGACCATGGTCGGCTCCGGCCGACCTGCGCGCTGCTCACCGGCGACAGCCAAAGTGATGGGGGACTCCGCCGACGCACCGGCCAGGTCCTCGGCCCGAACGGCGTAACCGTCCATGGCCGAGTTGTCGAACCCAGGCAGGTTCACGCCGGAGACGATGTCCTCGGCGAGCACCAGACCGAGCGCCTCCATCAGCGGCTGGTCGAACGCCGGCAGTGCGGTCACCCGCCCGAGCACGGCCTCCAGATGCTCCTCAACGCTCCGCTTCACCCGCCCGACCTTAGTCGGTGGCGCGCTCCGGGTGCTGACCCCACACCATCCGGACATCCGGTGCGCGCTCCTCATTGGCCGCGCCGTCGGTACGTCGTACCTCGGTGAAGCCGTGTGAGCGGTAGAACGCCTGGGCGCGCAGATTGCTCTGGAAGGTCCACAGAGCAAGACCGCCGGGCCGCAGGTCCTTGGCCAGATCAACCAGGGTCGATCCGATCCCGCGGCCGGCCAGATCAGGGTCGACGTACAGCTGGTCGAGGTCGTCACCGTCCAGCGTGAGTACGGCGACGATCCGGCCGTCGTCGAGCACTACCCACGTCTGTGCGTCCGGGAGCAGTACGTCGGCGAACCACGTCGCCACCTGCTCGGCCGTGTGGATCGCCAGCGGCAGCTGTGCGCCCGGAGCATGGCGTGAGCGCCACCAGACCTGCGCCGCCTCGTCAGTGTCGTACGGCTCCAGCGGCCGGATCAGCAGGTCGTCCATCAACCTTCGAGAACCGTTCCGTCCGCAATCTGCCGCCGCTCACCCGCTGCCGCTTCGATCTCCACGTCACCGACGACCGTGACGTCCTTGCCGAACACCACATCGCCCCGCACCTCGAGCCGGTCGGCCCGGACCAGCGACGGTGCTCCGGCCACGAACCGGGCGTCGAAGTCGGCCAGGATCTTGAAGTACTCCGGGTCCAGATCGACGTACGGTTCGTCGCCCTCGTGCGTGGTGGTGAGGTCGCCCGCGTCGTCGAGTTCATAGACATCCGAGCGCAGCACGAGCAGGTCGTTCGTGGTCTTCACCGGCTTGAACCGGCTGCGGTCCACGATCACGGCCTGCGAGCCCTCGAAGATCTCGATGGCCGTCCCCATCCCGGTCTCCAGCTGGATCACCTTCGGCGAGCTGGGGTCGGCCGGGTCGACGGTCTTGCGGTTCACCATGATCGGCAGCCCGAGGATGCCGTCGTGGCCGTCCATCAGGTCGGCCAGCCGGTCCAGGTCGATCCACAGGTTGTTCGTGTTGAAGCTGGTGTGCCGGGTGACGTCCTGGAAGTACTGCTGCTCCCCCTCGGCGACCTGCGCGCTGTCCCGCAGGATCAGCCGGCCGTCGGACTTACGGACCGCCACGTGACCGCCCTTGCGGTCGGACCGGGTCCGCCGGCAGACCTCCATCCCGAACGGCACGTCGTGCTCGGCCATCCAGGCGGCGATCCGCGGGTCCGCGGTCGCACCGAGGTTGTCGGCGTTCGAGATGAACGCATGCCGGAACCCGTGCTCACGCAGTGCGTCCAGCGTGCCGGACGCGACCAGTGCGGTGAACAGGTCGCCGTGACCCGGCGGGCACCACGCCAGCTCCGGATCCGGTTCCCACTCGGCCGGAGTGAGGTCGTCGGCGAGCAGCTTCGGTTCCATGTTCTGCAGGAAGTCCAGCGGTAGGCCGTCGATCGCGAGACCGTCGTACTCGCTGAGGATCTGCAGGGACTGCTCCCGGGTGCGGAAGGAGTTCATCAGCACCAGCGGCAGCGGTACGTCGTACTTGCGCCGCGTGCTCAGGATCTGCCGGGCGATGATGTCGAGGAAGCTCAGACCGTCCTTGACCGGCAGTGCGGACTTCGGTCCGGTGACGCCCATCGACGTACCGAGGCCGCCGTTGAGCTTGATCACCACAGTCTCGGCCAGCGCGGCCCGCATAGCCTCGGGGTCCGTGTCCAGGTGGTCCAGATGAGGCAGGTCGCCCACCGGCTCGATGTCGTCCTCCCGGATCGCCCCCTGCTGACCGGACTCCAGGAGCCGGTAGTAGTGGGTGAACACCCGGACTGCGACCTCCGCGGCACCTGCGGAACGCATCTTGTCCTGAGCCTGCTGTAGTCCGGCCTCACTCATGACACAACCCTAGGGGACACGGCCCAATCGCAGTGTTAACCGCGTCACGCCGCCTACTATCAACGCGTGTTCGCGTCGAAGGCCGTAGCGCGGCAGCACTTCCTCACCGCCCGCGCAGCGAGGCCCGCGGAGGACCTGCTGCGAGGCGCCCGCTCCCTGCCGATCGTGCAGAACGCACGGCGGATCGCCCTGTACGTCTCGATGGGCCCGGAGCCTCAGACCGGCGCACTGATCGACTGGCTGCTCGCCGGCGACCATGAGGTGCTGCTACCGATCCTGTACGCCGACAACGACCTCGGCTGGGGCGTCGCTCCCGGAGCGGCCGACCTGGTCCCCGGACGCCTCGGACTGTCCGAGCCCCGGACCGATCTGGGCTCGGATGCGATCAGCACCGCCGACCTGGTCATCTGCCCAGCGCTCGCGGTCGCACAGGACGGCGTACGGCTTGGTCGTGGTGGTGGCTCCTACGACCGGGCACTCACCCGAGTAGCACCCGGTACGCCGATCTGGGCGGCCGTCTACGACTCCGAAGTCGTCGACTCGCTACCGTCCGATCCGCATGACCACCTGGTTCACGCAGCGCTCACACCGACCGGACTGATCCCGGTCGGTTAGCGCTCCGGCTTACCCGTAAGGGTCAGCGTGTGCTTGCGCTTGGCCTCGACCGCACCGCGGGTGAACGCCCACGGCAGGGTCTCGCCCTTCGCCCACAGCTCGGTCTGGTCGGTGTAGTTCGTCGAGAACGCGTGCCCTGAGACACCGGTCAGGCTGATCCAGCGCGACTTGTCGAAGTCGGACAGGTCGACCACCATCCGCATCGACGGCGCCGAGGTCACCTCGTAGCCCACCGATGCGTCCCACGAGGTCGCGTCCACCATCGACGCGCCACCACCGAGCTCGTACGGACCGCGATTGAAGAGCTTCTCGACCGCACCGATGCCGGACTCGCCCAGCGTCTGGTTGGTCAGCGTGAGCTTGTGCAGCTGACCCCAGCGCCAGTTCGCCGGCTCGCGAGCCATCTTCTTGGTGATCTCGGTCCGGGCGTCGATCAGAGCCTGCCGGAGGATGTCGTCGCGGCTCTCCACCTGCGGGGTCCGCAGGTCGTCCCACCAGCTGTTGTTGGGCTGGTTGAGCAGGGTGCGCATGACCTCGATCCAGCGGGAGCCGCCGTCCGGCCAGGCGTCCTTCGGCATCTGGTCGTGGAACGTCAGCGCGAGCAGATTGCGCCACACGACGTTGAAGTACGCCGCCGGTGCCGAGTCGGCCGGCTGCGTGAAGTCCCAGCCCCGCAGCGTGTCCTGGCCCTGCCGCTCGAACGCATCGTTGATCCCGATCCTGAGCAGCGACGGCATCAGCATCTCGGCGGCCGGGTTCTTGGTGTCCAGCTGGATCGACGCCATCTTGGCCGCGTCGAGAGTGCCGGCCTCCTTGATCCGATTCAGGATCTCCTGCGACCGGTAGCCGTAGTCCCAGCTGTCGCTCAGGAAGTACGGATAGGTCTTCGGTACGACGGCCTGGTTCGCGGTGACGATGATGCCGTCGGCCGGGTCGAACTCGGTCGGCATCGCCTTGAACGGGATGTACCCGTTCCAGTCGTTCCTGGGGTCCCAGCCGGCCACGGGCCACTTCCCGCTCGCCACCTTGCGGATCGGGACCAGACCGGGCGCCTGGTAGCCGATGTGGCCTTCGGTGTCGGCGTAGATCAGGTTCTGCGAGGGGACCTCGAACAGCTGGGCCGCATCGCGGAACTGGGTCCAGTTCTGGGCGCGGTTGATCGCGAACAGCGCGTCGGCGGTCTTGCCCGGCCGGAGCGCGGTCCACTGCAGAGCGACGCCGTACGCCTTGTCGGCCTTGTCCCGTCTGGCGGCCAGCTCACCGGTCGCGCGCTCGTCGGCGCCGACGTCGGAGACGATCGGCCCGTGCCGGGACTCGCGCACGGTGATCTTCACCGGCTCGTCCTGGCCTGCGACCTGGAAGGTCTCCTCACGAGTGGTGAGCGGCTTCCAGCGGTTGTTGTAGAGGACATTGTTCCCCTCGATCCGCTCCAGGTAGAGGTCCTGGACATCGGGGTCGAGGTTGGTGAAGCCCCAAGAGATCGCGTTGTTGTGGCCGATCACCACGCCGGGGAGTCCGGAGAAGCTGAAGCCGGAGACGTCGTACGGGCAGGTGCGGCCGAGGTTGGTGCAGTGCAGGCCGACCTGCGTCCAGACGCCCGGCATGGTCGCGCCGAGATGCGGGTCGTTGGCCAGCAGCGGCTTGCCGCTCTCGGTGTGGTCACCGGACACGACCCAGGAGTTCGAGCCGATGCCGTTGCCCTGGCCGAGCAGCTGCGGCAGGCCCTTGGCGACCTTGTCCACCGAGTCCAGCGACTTCAGCAGGTCCGTGGTCAGCATGCCGCGCCGCAGCTCGTTACCGGCCGGCGGAGCGGAGCTGAACTTGCCGTCCGCGCCGACCGAGGCCGTCGCGATGATCGGCTCGTTCCGGTCGTACGGATACGCCGGGTAGAGGCTGTCGACGCTCTTCGAGGGGAGGGTGG
Organism: Kribbella sp. NPDC051587; assembly: GCF_044453945.1. Lineage (NCBI taxonomy): Bacteria > Bacillati > Actinomycetota > Actinomycetes > Propionibacteriales > Kribbellaceae > Kribbella > Kribbella sp. NPDC051587. Next base: position 1,167,398 of record NZ_JBITDE010000002.1, on the reverse strand, counting down.
CCAGCAGCCGGGTGCGGTTGATCTCCTCGTCCATGTTGCCGCCGAGGTCCCAGGCCATCGCCTTCAGCCACGCCATCGAGTCGGCCGCGGTCCACGGCTCCGGCCGGTAGTCACGCCGGCCGTTGGGGTCCAGACCCAGTACGGCGTACTCCAGGCTGAGGCCGGAGCCGCTGTGCTTGTCGAGGTAGGCGTTCACACCGCGGGCGTAGTCGTCCAGGTACTGCCGGGTGGTCGGGCTGACCAGCCCGAGCTCCTTCTCCGCGACCCGGCGCCAGCCCATCGTCCGGACGAACTTGTCCGTCTCCAGCGCGTCCTTGCCGAACAGCTCACTCAGCCGGCCCGCGGTGACGTGCCGGCGGAAGTCCATCTCGAAGAACCGGTCCTGCGCGGCGACATAGCCCTGCGCGGCGAACAGGTCGGACGGGTCGGAGGCGTAGATCTGCGGGATCCCGTTGGAGTCGCGGACCACCTCGACGTCGGCGTCCAGACCCGCCAGCTCGATGTTCCCGTCGTAGGAGGGGAACGAGTGGCGGACGACGAAGACAGCAGTACCGGCGATCACCACGAGGACCGTGGCGAGCGCGATACCGCAGATGATGACGGCTCGAAGCAGGCGACGCACGGACCCAACCGTAGAGAATGCGGACCCTGGGCCCAAATGGGGTCCCGGTGAACTTTGCGTTGCTCTGCGTCCGGAGCAGGCTGCGGGGCGGAGTTGAGCGGGAAGTTTGGAATACTTCGGGGCGCTGACGCATTATTAGCAGTCGAGTAGCAGGAGTGCCAGCCGGCCTGAAGGGAACCAACCGTGCCCACGTACCAGTACCAGTGCACCGACTGCGGTGAGGCGCTCGAGGTGCGGCAGAGCTTCACCGACGACGCGCTGACCGTCTGCCCGAACTGCCAGGGCACGCTGCGTAAGGTCTTCAACGCGGTGGGTGTTGTCTTCAAGGGTTCCGGTTTCTACCGCAACGACAGCCGCTCCACGAGCACGAGCTCGGTCCCGGCCAAGTCGGAGTCGGCCTCGTCGTCGAGCAAGTCGGAGTCCTCTTCGTCCTCGACGTCCTCGTCCTCGGACTCCGGGTCGTCGTCGAAGTCCTCGGACTCCTCGAGCAAGGGCAGCTCCTCCAGCTCGACCAGCGCCGCCTGATTTTGGGCTGTGGATAACTGAGAGCAGGGCCGGAGAAACTCGTACTTTCTCTGGCATGACAAGCCTTTCGTTCCTCCGCGACCTCTCCCGAGCCGCTCGCTGGCACCGCCGTCTCCTCGCCGGCGTCGCCGCCGCGGCCGCCGTCTACTTCGGCCTCACGTCCCTTGCCCCCGCTCCTCCCCCGACAGTCACGGTGCTCGCCGCAGCACGCGATCTGTCCGGCGGCGTCGTGCCAACTCCGGCCGACCTCCGTTCGCTCGAGCTACCCGCCGACGCCATTCCCTCGGGAGTGCTGAAACCTGGCGCCGACGTCGCCATGCGTGTGCTGAGTGGCCCGGTCAGATCCGGCGAACCACTCACCGACGCCCGGTTTCTCGGTCCTGGACTAGTTCCATCGGGGTCGGTCGCTTATCCGTTCCGCATCGGTGACGCCGAGATCAGCGCCTTGCTCCGGGTCGGCGATCGACTCGACCTGTACGCCGGAACCAGTACGCCGACTGCCTCGGCCGGGCTCGTGGCCCACGCCGTACGGGTGATTGCGCTGCCGGCTTCACGGTCGACTGCCGGCGCGCTGATCGTCGTGGGCGTCTCGCCCGCGGTGGCCGGCAGACTGGCCCAGGCCACAACGAATTCGAGGATCAGCGTCGCGCTGACTCCGGACACGAGTTGATCGTCTGCGGCGCGGTCCCTCGCGTGACCAGTGGCGCGGTTCTACGTTGACCGGAGTACAACACCCCGCTTCGTGGAGGCACTCCAATGCTCAAGGGCTTCAAAGAATTCGTCATGCGCGGGAACGTCGTCGACCTCGCGGTCGCGGTCGTCATCGGCGCCGCGTTCGGCAAGATCATCGACGCCATCGTCAAGAACTTCATCAACCCACTGGTTGCGGCGATCTTCGGTCAGCCCGACCTGGGCGGCGTCGGGAACTTCGAGATCGGCAAGGGCAAGTTCCACATCGGCCTCATCCTGAACGAGCTGCTCAGTTTCCTGTTCGTCGCTGCGGCCGTCTACTTCTTCATCGTGTTCCCGTTGAACAAGCTGGCCGAACGTCGCAAGCGGGGCGAGGAGCCGGCACCGGACGACGAGCCGCTGACCACGGACCAGCAACTGCTGACCGAGATTCGCGACTCGCTGCGTCAGCGTTCCTAGTTCACGAACTCCACGATCGTCCGCACGAATTCGTCCAGGTACGGCGGGAAGTCGGGGCGCGGTGGTTCCGGGTAGCCGGACAGCTCCCGGCTTCCCTGGACCAGCCCCAGCAGGGCGTCGACCGTCCTGCGCTGATGCATCGGGTTCTCCATCAGCGACGGCAGAACGGCGACCGGGATCCGGGCCAGATCCGCCAGCCCGGCGTCCGTCGTACCGCGCAAGGTGTCGCCGGCCAGGAGCCGGTCGGCGTCCTCGGGTGCGCATCCACGGCCTAGGAGACCGGCTCGGGTGAGCGTGTCCACGCCGGCGTCGCCGGCGGTTGCGGGCCACGCGAGGACCAGGCGGTCGACGAGATCGGGGTAGACCAATGTCAGGCGAGCAGCAACTGTGCATCCGTTGGATGCGCCGATGATCGTCAGCGGTTCGGTGCGCTTCGCCAGTAGTTCACCGAGGGCGTCGACCTCGACGCCCCAGTCGTTCGGCAGCCTCGCGCGGTCCGGGGCGAGCACGGTCAGACCGGCGGCCGTCAGTCCGGCGGTGATGCCCGGCGTATCCCAGAACTTCTGCGCGTCCATCGGGTCCCAGAGACCGCCGTGGACGAGCAGGACGGTGGTGCTCATCCGTGGTGCGGTGGAACCTCGCGCAGGATGCGCTCGTCGTCATCGCTGCCGGGGTCGTTCTCGCCCCAGCTCCGCGGGTCGTCGTCGCGGGTCTGGTCGGGCAGCACCGGCTCGTCGTCCTCGTACGGGCTTGTCATGGTTCCAGGTTACCGAGCTGGCGGGGCTCTCCGGTGCCGAGTTCACGAGGCTGGTCCGAAACGACCTCACCCTGGACGGCGTTCGGGTCGATCTGCGGGGCGACGGCGGCCTGGAGCAGCGGCTGGATTCCCGGTTCACCATGCCAGCGGTCGCTTCCGAGCACGTTCCAGGCCGACAGCACGGACAGCGTCGGCATCGCCAGACCGGCGAGCTGCAACGGCTCGGCGTTCTGGAAGGCCATCGTGATCCGCCAGTTCGCGGGATCGGGATAGAACTCCTGCACCGCGCTGTAGTAGAAGCTCAGCCAGCCACGACCCGGCAGCTGACACAGGATCCGGTAGTTGGTCGCGACGGTGGGAACCTCTTGCAGGTCTCGCCACATCAGCTCGGTGTTGCGCTTCGCGGCGGCCTTCCGGCTCGCGTTGACGGCAGCGTTGGCCGCCAGCGCGCCGACCACCAGCGCCGGGTGGCCGATGATGAACCCGCCACTCGTGGTGTAGCGGCCACTCCCCCGGTACAGCCGGGCATAGTGCGCGACCGTGTTCAGGTAGGGGACCTCGCCCGGTTCGAGGACGAGACCGTAGATGGTCAACGGTTGCGGATGGTTCCCGGCCAGCAGCCAGCGCGCCCAGTCGATACCGAGCTGCCATTCCTCGCGCTCGCGCTGCGCCGTACCGGATCTCTTGTCGTTGCGGCCCACGGGACAGCATATTAGTCGGCAATCGCGTACAGCGCGTGCGCGTTACAGGTCGGCCTCGGTTGCCGCACGATCCGCAGGCGTGACCGGAACGACGCGCCGCCGTGATGGTTTGGCACGCGCTATGAGACTCCGGTCGACCATCATGGGGGGCCTTGCCAACCGGAAGGACCCAGTCGTGAGTGCATTACGGACACGGGGCCTGATCGGTGCGACGCTCGTCGTGGCAGTTCTCGGGATGACCGCCGCCTGCGGTTCCGAGAATGCCTCGCCACCGCCCGCCGCCCAGCCCACCGCGAACCCGACCGATACCCCGAGCAGTACCCCCAGCACGACGCCGAGCCCGAGCAGCACGCCCAGCATGGACTGCCCCGAGACCATCGCGTCGGTCAAGACCGCGACCGACAAGGTCGCCTGGGGAACCGGACCGGCCAAGTCGCTGTTCCAGCCGGTCTCGGTGACCATCTGCCAGTACGACGCCGGTGCGACCGGCGCGGTCTACGCCAACGTGACGACCAAGCGCACGGCGGCCCAGGCGACCGACCTGTTCGCCCTGGTGAACGCGGCCAAGCCGGTCGCGAAGAAGCCGGCCTTCTGCACCAAGGAGCTCGGCCCGACCTACGTCCTGCGGTTCACCGACAACGACCGCGGAGTTCTGTCTGTCACGGTGGAGGCCTTCGGCTGCCACCGCCTGGTCGCGACCTCGCTGGAGGGCCAGGGCAAGCCCGGCGCCCTGCCGGCGCCGCGGCAGGCGACCCCCGAGCTGATCAAGTCGCTCGGCCTGCGCTGACCTGGCGCCGGACGCGCCCCCCGAAGCCGTCCGGACCAGGTCACACCGCGGCCCAGACCGGTTCACCCCGGTCTGGGCCGTCCGGTGAGCTCAGCACGGTCCACGTCTCAGCACGGTGAGATCAGACTGTGCGGCAACCTCTGCAGCACATCGGGCACCTCGGTGCATCTAATAGATGTGAGGTGTTGTACGCCCAGCCGGGGAGTGGCGAGTGGAGTTCGAGGAGTACGTGTCCGCGCGCGGACAGGAATTGGTGCGGCTCGGTTTCACCGTCTCGGGCGATTACCAACGAGCCGAGGACCTGGCCCAGACCGCGCTGCTGCAGGCGTTCCGGTCCTGGCGCAAGGTCCGCAAGGCCGACGATCCGCATCACTACGTGCGCCGGATCCTGGTCAACGAGTACCTGGCGATGACGCGCCGGCGTTCCTTCACCGAGGCGCCGACCGCCGAGGTCGAGCCGCACCACACGGTGCCCGACCCGGCCACCGGCATCGTGGATTCCGACGACCTCTGGCATGCCCTGCAGGAGTTGTCGGCGCGGGAGAGGGTCGTTCTGGTGCTGCGCTACTACCAGGACCTGGACGACCGCACGATCGCCGACCTGCTCGGCATCAAACCGTCCTCCGTCCGGGCGACGGCCAGCCGCGGGCTGGCGACCCTCCGGCTGGTCATTCCCCCGAAGGCCAGACAGTCCAACCGTGTTGATGAGAGGTTGTCGTGAGTAACACCGATCTCGAGGATGAGCTGCGCGGGACGCTGGACCGCGCCGCCGCCTCCGTGCCGCAGGCGACCGGTCTGTCCGACCGGGCCGCGACCGGAGCGCGTCAGGCCCGCCGCCGTACCTGGATCGTCTCCGGGGCCGCGGCGGTCGCAGTCGCCGCGGTCGCCGTCACGGGCTTTGCTCTCACCGGCGGCAACACACCGGAGCAACCACCGGTTGCCGGCGGCGTGGCCCCCCAGAGCACAGTCCCGACGACGACCGCGGTCCAGCCGATGTCGGCCAAGACCGTGGCCGGTACCTGGCGAGCCACCCAGATCACCGGGGTGAAGTCGCTGAAGGCACCCCGGTCCGACGACCCGGTGCTGGTCTTCAAGGCCGACGGCACCTGGTCCGGTTCGGACGGCTGCAACCCGCTGCAGGGGACGTTCACGATCGGTCAGCGCGGTGAGTTCGCCGCGAAGATCGGTCCGCAGCACATGATCGGCTGCGACAACGTTCCGCACACCGGTGTCCTGCAGTCCGCCAAGCGGATCGAGGTCGCCGGGGACACGCTCACCTTCACTGCGGCGGACGGTCACGAGCTTGCCAGATACGCTCGCGCAGGGTAGTCAAATTTGCTTGCGGACGGTGATCACCTATTGACTGAGCGGAGTCTCTGCGCGGACGATTGACCGAGGTCGTCCACCGATGAAGGAGCCCTGTGCGACTCTCAGCCACCGTCCCTCTGCTGGCCCTTGGCTCAGTCTCACTCTTCGCAGTCGGCCTCACGGCCACTGCCTCGGGGCCTCCACAGGCTGCGGAAGCAGCCTGTTCGCACGCCGGCCCGAGCGTCAGCGCCACCGCGGCGAAGCGGCTCTCGCAGCCGACCTCGTCGTCGGATCCGCGCCCGCTCGGCGAGACCATGGGTGAGGGCCTCGGCGTCGCCGTCCGCTCGCTGGAACCCCTCGACGCGACCGGCCGCCCGAAGTCCGGGCTGCCGTTCGGGCTGAGCCAGGGCGTCATCGGCGTGATCGGTACGGCGTCGACCGGGTACAAGGTCGTCGTCGACACGAACGTGCTGGACGAGAAGAAGTACGGCGCTGCCCTCGCCAAGCACATGCCGGCCGCCGGTAAGCAGATGGTCGGCCTGGAACGCAGCTGCCGCTCGGCCAAGGCGATCGCCGACAGCTGGAACACGGTCGGAGCCCGCGCCTGGTCCAACGACGCGAAGCGCACCACCTTCGCCGCCGACCTCGATCCGGTGAGCGAGAACATCCAGGTCGAGTACGACCAGGCCAGCACCTCCACCGAATCCGTCGACGGCTTGAGCGGACTGACCGGCGTACAAGCAACTGCAGGTGGTCTCGAGCGCACCTCCCGACTCAGTGACACCCCGAAGGGCGGTCACTGGGGTGGTGCCCGTATCTCGTCCTCCTCCAAGAACTGCTCGGCCGGCTTCTCCGTCGTCCGCCGTTCCGACGGCAAGCGCGGCTCCGTCACCGCTGGCCACTGCGGCGGCGTCGGCACCAACTGGAAGTCCGGACCGAACTTCTACGGCACCACCGCGGTCCGCACCAACTACCCCGACTACGACCAGTCCCTGCTGATGGGCAGCACCTACGGCGCCAAGATCTGGACCGACGGTCCCGGCGACGCCGCCGCCAAGCGCACCGTCACCGGCGGCGCCGACCCCGGCGTAGGCACCGTCGTCTGCCAGTCCGGCAGCTTCAGCACCTCGCTCTGCGGCCTCACCGTCCGCTCCACCTCCGCCAAGTACTGCGACGTCGACGGCTGCACCACCTACGTCATCCGCGCCACCCGCGGCGGCGCCATCGCCATCATGGGCGGCGACTCCGGCGGCCCCGTCTACAGCCGCCCCAGCTCCACCACCGCCACCATCCGCGGCGTAGCCTTCGCCGGCGCCGGCTGCGCCTCCTCCCGCTGCACCACCCTCTACGCCGAGCGCTACGCCTCCATCACCGGCCACCTAGGAGTTCGAGCCCTCACCGGCTGACCTCAGCCGAGATAGCTCGGACAGAGGCTCGAGTGGCAGTGCCACCGCGTTGGTGCCCCCGGCAGGATTCGAACCTGCGGCACATGGTTTAGGAAACCACTGCTCTATCCCCTGAGCTACGGGGGCCCAAGGCGTGGAACAGCGTATCCGACAGCTCAGTGCCCGTGCGACACGGGCAAGTCGCAGGCAGCGGCCCGCACGACCGCCGGCCATCGATGCTCACCAGCGCGGTGGCCGGGACCACACCGTGTTCGTGGTTCGGGTTAGGGCTTGTAACCGACGTCGGTGACCCAGGCCGAGCAAAGGTCGGCGGTCGGCCAGGACTTGTCCACACAAGCGCGGTACTTGATCGTGGTCTGGACCTTACGAGGAATCGGCAGCGTCTCGCTCTCGCTGGTACCGCAACCACGACTGGACTTCAGTTTGATGATGTCTCCACCGTTGTCCGGGGTGTACCAGTTCGCATACACGGAATCGTCATCGCACGCGGTGTCTTCGATGATGAGGTCGGGTCCCCATCCGTCGAACGTTGCTGCGGCACCCTTGACCGAGGCGTGGCTGATCAGAATGCCGGACGGCGTGGCCGCCGCGGGCACTGTGGAGGCGAGCAGGGCAGTGGTGGCGATGGCAATTCCGAGGCGACGCATGATGGCCTTTCGTCGGGCGGCGAAGTGGTTCCGAGATTAACGTCGGAACGCCTGCCCGTGGGCCGTTTTGCACCTTCTTGCAATCACTACTCACCTGCTGAGGTCCGCCATGAGCTTGTCGGCCCAGGCGGTGTGAGCTGGTGCCCAGGTTGGTTCCCAGGCGGCTTCGACGATGCAGATGTGGAAGCGGTAGAAGAGCAGCATGCGCTCCGCGTGCGCGGGGTCTTGTGGACCACGTGCGAAGTACCGATCCCGCAGTACAGGATTGAGCTGAGCCGGCCGGGGATCGTCGGCAGGCCCACCACCAACGAAGCGCGCCAGGTCGTAGAGCGGATCTCCAACCAGGGCAGCACCCCAATCCACCAGGGCGGTCACCTCGCCGCTAGACGGGTCGACGTAGACCTCGCGGTCTCCCAGATCAGCATGCAGCAGCGCCGCCGGCGCACGGTCGAGATCCGCCGCGAACTCCTCCGCCAAACGCCTAGCCCGCTCACCAAACGAGGCACTGACATCGTTTCGCTGCGTCAGCGTGGCAAGGGCTTCTTCCATGACCTGCCGTTGCCACTGCGACCAACTGGCGAGCGTCGCCCGGGAACCATCAGGCGCGATCGACCCGCGACCCGGCAGCGTGGTCTCGTGAAGTCGCGTGTAGTGCAAGGCAAGGTCGGCAAGGCTCCGCGCGATCGTCGGCGCACCCAAGCCAACATCCGCAAGTGTTTGCCCACGAGCAGCGCGCGTGATCATCCACCGACCGCCGGGCAGCTGATCGTCAAAGCCCGTCGCAAGAACATCCACCACCGGTACGCCGCCCGCACGCGCCAGGCCGATCACGGCGGCTTCGGTGTGGACGTTCTGATTCGCACCCGCCTTGAGGAAGGCTGTCAGTCCATCACGCAACACAACCTTGACCACAACCGTCGGCCCCCACGTCCGCTGCGGCTCAAAGGCACCAGCCTCACCCCCAAGCGCCCGAGTCGCAACGACCACGGCACGCTGATGAGCAGGCGACGTCTCCACCCGGTCACCGTACGGCCTGACGTCGGTCTCGAGTGACCGATGCCAGCACGGCGGACCGCCACCACTCACTAACTCTGCGCGGCACACCTGACTCACGCTCAGCGCGTACCGCCCGGACGTCCCAGGAGCGGGTTGATGAGTGGCGCAGGTCCGCACCCCCATGCAGACGGCATGCTCCAAGCGGACCGCCACCACCCACCAACTCCACGCAGCTCGGCCGATTCACGCTCAACACGCCCGCCTCCAACCGCCCACCAACCACTTAGACGGTGACGCAGATCCAGACCGAAGTCAGGCGCACCGGTGGTGAGCAGGCGACCACCCAGGCACCGTAAGGCCGATACCATCGCACGACATGGATGACGCAACAGCCGTCGGCGCTGTCCTCGTCTCAACGCAGCTCAGGCGATTCAGGGACCTCTGCGAGGTAGAGGGGCCCATCGAGCCGCGCTTCGAGGGAGCCACGAAGCATGTGCTCCTCGCCGACGACCGCGCCTTTCTGTTTCCTCGCAACCACACGATCGTCGGGCAGCTCGAGCGCGAATGCGATGTCTACGCAGCGATCGATCATCCATTCGTCCCGAGGCTGCTCGGCCGCTGGGACGAGCCCGCGATCTCGCCGTACCCGTTCTTCGCCGTGACTCGGCTCCGGGGCACCGTGCCCGGTGACCTGTCACCCGAACGTCTGCGAATGCTGGCGGGACAGCTCGGTACGGCGCTTGCGGCGTGCCATGACGTCGGTCCCGAGACCGTCCCGCGATCCCTCTGGGCCAACGCCTGGTCGGAACCACCGTCGGCACCACCGACGGCGACCGACTGCTACACGCCTCTCCGCGAACTGGGCGGGACGGAACGCCTCACCGAATCGGTCGCAGCCTTCGTTGGCCCGGCAGGTGAGCGGACCTTGCGCGAAGCCCTCGAAGTTGTCGACACCATGGAACCGGTCCTTGCCCACGGCGATCTGTACGAGGATCACCTGCTGCTCGACGAGTCCGGGACCTTGACCGGGATTCTCGACTGGGGCTTCGGAGGTGTGGTGTCTCCCCTGGTCGACTTCACGTGCAGCCAGTGGGACAGCGCAACTTGGGCCGCCGAGGGCTCGTACGGCGAGCTCCGTCACCACCTCTGGACGACGTACGCCCAACATCGGTCGGTGCCGCTGCCGAGTTGGGAGCAGGTCCACCTGGCACTGACCGCATTCGACATCGTTGCCCTGGCACCCGAGACGGAGAGCCACTACTACTGGCAGCAGAGCCCCGAGTGGCGAGCCGCTCGGCGGACTGCGGCGCGTGAGTGCCTGCAGGCTTTGCTCGCCTGACACCTCGGCTGAAGCAGGACTTCAGCCGAGGTTTCGTTGCGCCATTGACTCAACGACCGGTGGCTTCGCCGAACTTTTCGGTGGCTTGGTCGGTGAGGTTTTCGGTGGGGAGGTCGATGCCGGTGGCTTCGGTGACCTGGTCGCCGAAGGTGTCGGCTTGGCCTTGGGCGGCTTCGGTTAGGCCTTCGGTGGCTTGGGTGGCTTGGTCGGTGGCGGCGGTGAGGTCGACGCCGGTGGTTTCGGCGAGTTTGTCGGTGGCGCCGGAGAGGTCGAGGCCGGTGGCCTCGGTGACCTTGTCGGTGGCGCCGGAGAGGAGCTCGGTCGCCTTGTCCTTGAGCGAGTCGAAGATGCCCATGAGGAGAACCCTTCAGTCATTGTCGGCTAGGAGGGAATCACCCAAGGTAGCAAGCACGTTCAAGGCCTCTCGTAGAGTGAGCGCATGGCTGAGGGTGCATTGGTTCCGGATGATTTCGACGTACCGACCGAGTTCGTCGGGCCGGGGTTTCGGCTTGAGCCGTTGGGACCTCAGCACAATGGTGCGGATCATGCCGCGTGGACGGGGAGCATCGAACACATCCGCGGTACGACGGGATTCGGCAAGTGGCCGCCGGTGGAGGGGATGACGCTGGAGGCGAATCTCGCTGATCTGCAACGGCATGCCGACGACTTCGCCGTGCGGCGCGGGTTCACCTACACGGTCCTAGATCCCGAGACGGGCGATGTCATCGGGTGCGTCTACCTCTACCCGTCGAAGAAGCCCGAGTACGACGCCGTACTGCGGACCTGGGTGACCGCCGATCGCGCCGAGCTCGACGGCACGTTGCACGCCACGCTGGTCGAGTGGCTGCAATCGAGCTGGCCGTTGGGCACGCTCGAACACCGCTGAGTGCGAGAATCGGACTGTGAAGAAGCCCGAGACCGACCCTGTGATCGCGCGCAACCGGAAGGCTGCCCACGAGTACGAACTGGGTGAGTCCTGGGAGGCCGGGATCGTGCTGCAGGGCATGGAGGTCAAAGGCCTGCGCGCCGGGCGGGCGTCCTTGGTCGGCGGCTTCGCCCAGATCGAGGCCCGCGAGATCTGGCTGCACGGTGTGCACATCCCGCAGTACTCGCAGGCGCGCTGGTTCGAAGGGGGCTCGCGGCGCAAGCGGAAGCTGCTCCTGCACCGCGCCCAGATCGACAAGATCGAGCGCAAGGTCAACGAGAGCGGACTGACGATCGTCCCGGTGAAGCTCTACTTCAAGGACGGTCGCGCGAAGGTCGAGATCGCCCTCGCGCGCGGCAAGAAGACCTGGGACAAGCGGCATGCGCTCGCCGAACGCGAGGCGACCCGAGAGACCGAGCGTGCGCTCAACCGTCGGCTGAAAGGCCGCCCGGACTGAGTTCAGGCAGTCCCTTCAGCTTGGCGGCTCGCCAGTAGGTGAGGCCGCCGAAGGCGTACATGCTGAGGCCGAGCAGTGCCATCAGAGCGATGACCGGCCACTGCCACGAGGAGCCGAGGTGAAGCGCTAGGAACCACGACTTCGTGTCGACGCCGTTCAACTTGAACACCGCCGGTACGACGGCCTGCGGGATGAGCGGGACTGCACCGAAGCCGAGGCAGAGACCGGCGACTGTGCGGCGCCACTTGGGGATGCGGTCGAGCTTGCTCGCCATGGTGGCCTGCCCACCACCAGTGGATCGACCGTGCCGCAGCAGGGTGAGCAACTCCGGCCCGCGCCGCTCCAGGCGCGCTGCAGCCAGGCGACCGAAGTACCACCACGCCAGTACGCCGGACGCCAGGCCGGCGGCAATGCCCCACCAGGACCACGTGAGCGCCACAGCGAGCGCCGGACCACCAGTGAGGGCGACGAGGACGAGCATCACGTAGACGAGGCCCATGGTCTCGCCCTCGTTCTCGCCGGAGTCGAGCGTGTTGCCGGAGCGCTTGTGGGCGTCAGTGGTCGGCACGGGCACAAAGACCGAGGCGAGAACGATCAGGCCGGACGCCCCGCCGAGCAGAGCCGGTACGACGCTGAGTACGACGGGCCATGCGGCCGCACCGGACCACCAGGTGAGCAGCACAGTGATCACGAGGGCCGGCGGTGCCAGCACCAGCAGGAAGGCACGTTGCCGTGCGCGGATGTCCACGCGCGCCGAGCCGGGCGTCATCAGGGTCAGCCAGAAGGCGGTGCCGTCAGCGCCGTACAGGTTGGCGAACATGGCGCCGGCCATGACGACAGCTGCTGCGCCGGCCCAGGGAGCCATGCCCTTCCAGCCGATCGCGAGCGGCATCAGGCAGAAGAGCAGACCATACGCGATCGAGAAGATAGCGCGGTGGCCGTAGAGGAGGTCACGTGTCCAGGTGCGCAGCTCCTTGGCAGCCGCAGCTCCACGGGCATCACTAGCCTGCAACCGTCGGCGAGGGCGTACCCCCACGCGAGTGGCCGTGGTTCGCCGTACCAGCAAGGCAGACCAGGCGACGAACATGAGCGCACTCAGCAGGGCAAGCCCAAGCAGCACACCAACGGCCTGCAACCAGTCGCCGCGACCAGCAGCCTCCACAGCAGCCAGGCCCCAGCCGGACGGCGCGAGCCGCGCTGCGTGCGAGATGACGCCCTGCACGTCGGTGCTGACGAAGGCTGCGATCAGAGCCCAGCCCTGAGCAGCGAAGGCGAGGATGAAGGCGTTGACGAGCGCAGCGAAGACCGCGCCGATCCGGAACCGCAGAAGCACGCCATAGATCGCAACAGCGAGCCGGGACGCCAGCACGAAGCTCAGGAGCTGCAACACCACCGCAGGCAGAGCAATCAGGGCCGCGCCGACAGACAGCTGTCCACCCACCACGATCAGGCACAGCAGCGCCACCAAACTCACCGCAGGCGCCACACCGGCGAGAGCGGCCGCGAGCAGCCCGCCGGCCAGCGTGCGCGACGGCAGCGGCACCATGGCGAAGTACTCGACCTTCAGCGTCTCGTCGCCACCACCGAGGAACAGCGGGCCGACGATCCAGCCGAGCATCCAGACTGCAATGGCGACCGCCACGACATCGACGTCACCCTGAAAAGCGGCCCAGATCGTCGCCCCAGCCAGCACGAGCCCGAGGAACGCACCGCCGACCAGCCAGGAGACTCTGGCGTTGTCACGCAGCGAATGCCGCAGTGCGGCCAGGCGCATCCGGACCAGCGTCTGCGAGGTCCCATACGTCAGTGCGAGAGCCATGCCAACCCCTCCGCGCCCCGCGTCGATGCCCCGACCAGCGAGACGAACGCGTCCTCGAGACTGCCACCGGCCTGTACGTCGGAAACGGTGCCCGAGGCAACTACCCGGCCGGAGGCGACGACCGCGACCCGATCGCACAGCTGCTCGACCAGCGCCATCACGTGGCTCGACATCACCACGGAGCCCCCGCCGGCGATGAACCTGTTCAGGATGGTCCGGATCGTTGCCGCCGACACCGGATCGACGGCCTCGAAGGGCTCGTCGAGCACAAGCAGCCGAGGCGCATGCAGCAGCGCGACAGCCAGACCCAGCTTCTTGCGCATCCCGGTGGAGTAGCCGATCACCTGCTTGTCATCCTCGTCGGCAAGCTCCAGTACGTCGAGGAGTTCCGCCGTACGGGCGTTGACATCCGCCGCCGGAAGACCGCGCAGCAGGCCGAGGTAGGTCAGTACCTCGCGGCCGGTCAACCGCTCGGGCAGACCCAACCCGTCCGGTAGGACGCCGACCAGGCCCTTCGCCTCGAGCGGGTCGGCCCAGACGTCAACCCCGAAGATCTTCGCCGTACCGGTGTCAGGACGCAGCAGGCCGACCGCCATCGACAGCGAGGTGGTCTTCCCGGCGCCGTTCGGGCCGAGCAGACCGAAGAACGAGCCCTGTGGGACGGTCAGACTGAGGTCGTCGACCGCCTTCTGCGCACCGAACATCTTGCCGAGTCCGGTCAGCTCCAAAGCTTGCATGTCAGCGCGTTTCCTTTCGCGTGGCCCGCTCGAAGAGATCGGCGAGCTGCTCGCCGTAGGCGGTGAGATCGAGGTCTTCGACGTGGCCGAGCATCGCCGGTACGGCGTCGATCGCGGCCCTGATCGAGGTGGCCACGACGCGGGTGTCGAAGTCGCCGAACTCCCCCGTCTGCTGCCCCCAGTGCAGGACCTTCTGGACGTCGGTGATCGCCTGCGCGCCCTGCTCGGCGTACAGGCCGTTGTCGTGCTGGATGATCTCGAGCATCGCGCGCAACCGCTCGGGGTGCAGCCGCATGAACTCGAGGTTGCTGGTGATCAGCGCCCGCAGCCCGAGCGTGGCGCTCGACTGGGCCACGATGAGCGGCTCCATCATCGCGACCGCGGCCTGCGCCGCGTCCGTCATCACCGCGGCGATCAGGCCGGCCTTGTTGCCGAAGTGGTACGAGATCACGCCGACGCTGACCCCGGCCCGTTCGGCGATCCGCGCCATCGACGCCTTGCCCAGGCCGACTTCCGCGATCACCCCCGCGGCACAGTCCGTCAGCTGCGCCCGCCGGGCCGCTTCAATGAACGTCTCATTTTCTGAAGGCACGTTCAGAAATTAGCACACATCTTCAGACCCCGTCGACTGCCGCGCTCGCGACCCAGGCCCGTGGCGACGGCGGTGGCACGCGCGATCGGCGGCGGGGTAGCGGTGAGGGCGTAGGGTGGGGGTATCCGGATCGACGACATCGAACGTGTGGTGCCGGTTGTGCCCGGCCACCCCTAGGGATGCGCCATGAAGGTTCCGTTCGATTCCATCACCGCGTCGTGAGTGGGTTCCAGTCGGTGTCACGAGTAGCAGGATTCGAGACCGAGCCGTCGACGCCGCGGCTGCGGCTGCGGGAGTCTGCCACCAAGGATCTGCCGCTGAACGGTGGCTGGTGGCCGCGGTCGGACGACCCGGTGGCGGAGCTGCCCGGGTTGATCATGGCGCTCGACGAGCTCGGTGACGGGATCGTCACGCGACTGCTGCTGCACCGGCCGTCCTGGAGTTCGCACCCGGCGCGACTGGGTGTCTCCGGGCGCGTGGTGACGATGGGGTACTTCACGACCCAGCCGCTCAACCTGCTGATCGCGATGCGCGATTCGTACGGCTGGCGCCTCGATCTGCTGACCGTCCCACCCGGTACGCCGGAGGACGTGGCCGAGCTGGCGCTGGAGCAGGCCAGCTCGGACGACAACCAGGTGCCTGCGCAATTCCTCCTCGCTGGTGTTGAGGCGTCCAAGCAGTGAGCTTCGAGAGGCGAGGACTGATGACTACCCGATCACTGACCGAATTCGGCGACGTCTGCCGGCGCTCGAACGCCGACCACGACCTCGCCCACCTGTACGCCGCTGTCGTGTCAGCACGGGTGGCCGAGCGGCTCGGGCGGGCGACGCGGCCGCCGGGTGGCGGACTGCGCTCCAACGGCGACCGCCTCACCACTGCACTCGTCGCGTACACCACCGCACTCGAGGGCTACGCCCTGCCGGTGCCGCCGGTGATCCGTGACGAACTCCGGCTTCGCCGCGCCCTGCCCTGACTCAGCGGACGGGCACCGGGTCCGAGAGGTATTCGGTGTGCCCGCCCTTGTTCTCGGCGAAGACCATGCAGCGGACGTCCTCGCCGGACTGCGCGTTGGTCACTGTGAACGTCGCAGCCTTGGCACCGTCGATCTCGAAGTACCAGTCGTCGCTACCGGTCTTGCGGTGCACCCAGTCGTACTCGATCGCCTTACTAGGCTTGGGATTCAGCCACCGCGGGACAGGACAGGTCAGGGACTGACCGACTGCCGGCGTGCCCTCGAGCGTCAGCGGACCGCTTAGCCGCGGCGCCCACACCGGGTGCGGTTGCGCAGCGAAGTGCCGGAGCGCCGGGATGTTCGTGAACTCGTTGATAGCGCCCTGAACGCATTCCTTGCCGACGATCTCGCCGCCGGAGCTGACCAGACCGGCGAGGACGAGCCGGCCGTGCTCTCGCGCCACCACCGGACCACCGCTGTCCCCCGGACAGACGTTCATAGCGGGCGCCTGAGCACACAGGACCGACGGGTCGCTGGCAGCGCCTGACTTGTCCTCGGCCGCACACACCGACGGGCTCTGCACCTTCAGGTCGGCCTTCAGCAAGGCTTCGCTGTACGTCGTTCCCGGCCCAGGCGGCGCGGTGATCCCATGCCCGAAGACCGTCAAGGTGGCCCCCGGCTGCAACGCCTCCCGAGCCAAGGGCAACGGCCGAACCCCTCGTACCGGCCGTGCCAGCTCCACGATCGTCAGGTCGTTGACCGCGACCTCTGCCTGCGGGTTGTTCGGGTCAACGGTCGAACTCATCATCCGGTAGCCGGGATGGGTCGAGAACGCCTTCGCCTGCACAATTCGACTGCCGATGTGGAACTCGACATCGCCAGTCGCCGCGTAGTCCAGACAGTGCCCCGCGGTCAGCACGCGCGTCGGCGAGACGAGTACGCCGCCGCACCGGTACCGCTGCAGATAGGGCTCACCTGGCTTGTCCGCGACGTTGGCGATCCCCACCATCCATGGCGCGTCCGCGCTGCGCGCCGGCGTACCGCCTGTCATCGCGTAAGCAGGACTGACTGCCAGCAAGCCCACTGCGGCGCCAAGCACGACACTTCTGATTGTCCGGTTCATGATCCCAAGCTAGGGATGTGGACCGGCCGTACACATCGGACGGAAGACGTCTTTGCGCTAAGACCAAAGGCTTAGGACGCGCGTGGTTTCGGCCCACTCGAACGGAGGCTACCGAGACGGGAGAGGGCGTCGAACCAGAAACGGGCTCCAGGCAACGTTGCGAGTGCCATCAGCAACCAACCGACGAGAGTGAGCAAGATGTCGCTCACACCAGCGAGGCCGTGGCGTTCGAACCAGTTGCAGGAGGCATCCGGGAGAGTGCAGGTGGCGGTGACTCCCCAACCGACCGGGAGGCCGGAGGCACGGACGTCGCGGATCTGCTGGCGGAGGTCGTCGAGGCACTCGGCCGGGCTTCCAGAACAGTTCGAGTTGACGGTGGCCTGGGCGACGACCGCACCACGGAGTGCCTCGTCGGTGTAGAGCGAGCGGGTCAGTTCGACGACGTTCACGTTGAAGATGACGACGACGATCGACGCGAGGGCGAGCGAGATCCACCGGACGTGACGCTTGTACCAACCGGAGACGCGCGCCATGTGGTCGTCGTACCACTCCTCGATGCCGGCGCGGAGCTTCGTCAGGTCCGTCCCCGCCTCGGCGAGCAGACCGAGCAGCGGCTGCTTGAGCGGGTTCGTGGGTTCGAGCGCATTGATCTTCGTCCGGACCTCGTCGAGCGTCGTCGCACCGGTGGAATCCGGCACGAGCACCCCGATCAGCGCCCGCGCGAACGAACGGCCGGAGACGTACGACGGGAGGCTGCGCCGATCCTTGACGCTCAGTTTGGCGTTGCCCGCGTTCGCCGGAGCCGCGCCCCTGTTGGCAGATCGGGAGACCATCGGCTGCTCGACGATCTGCGTCACCATCGGCTGCGCCGGTTCGCCCGGCTTGACGACGGGCTCCAGCGACGTACGACGTACCAGGTCGGGCAGGCGTAGCGCGAAGTCGCTCTTGCCGTCGACGAGCGACCGGATCCCCCGCAGCAGGTACTCGCCGCGCAGCCCGATGTAGCGCGCGACCGCCTCGGTCAGCACGGAGACCAGCGCGGAGAAGGCCGCGAAGGCGAAGACGAGTCCGATGACGGTCTGCAGAACCAAGCTGTCCATGAAGATCCTCACAGCAGTCGGAGGTCAATTGACGCACAGTGATCACCTGATCCACAACAGCCCAGACCCGCGACGCCAGTAGGTTGGGAGATATGGCGTTGCAGGTGGTTGTCGGTGGTGGAGCAGTCGGTACGGCGGTAGCGCGGCTGCTGGTGGAGCGTGGGGATCACGTCAAGCTCATCAGTAGGCGAGGCGGCGCTCCGGAAGGCATCGAGGGAGTGGCGGCCGACGCAACGGACGGCGACGGGCTGGCGCGGATTTCAGAAGGCGCGGCGACGATCTACTCGTGCGCCGGACCGGCGTACCACCAGTGGGCGACGGACTGGCCGCCGCTCGCCGCGGGGCTGATCAAAGCGGCCGAGCTCAGCGGTGCGGTCTTGGTGACGACGGGCAACCTGTACGGCTACGGACAGGTGGACGGCCCGATCCGCGAGGACCTGCCACTGCGCCCGAACACCGAGAAGGGCAGGGTCCGCGCGCAGGTGTGGACCGACGCATTGACGGCCCACGAGGCCGGTCGAATCCGGACCGCCGAGGTCCGTGGCTCCGACTACCTCGGGGACGGCGCAGTCTCGCCGTACAGTGTGCTTGTCCTGCCCAAACTCCTTGCAGGTAAGGCGGCTTCGGTACCGGCCGACCTCGACGCCCCGCACAGTTGGACGTACGTCGGCGATGTCGCGCGGACGCTGATTGCCGTCGCGGACGACCAGACCGCGTGGGGTCGGGCATGGCATGTACCGAGCCCGGAACCGCTGTCGATGCGCGCGCTGGCGACCCTGACCGCAGAGCTCGCCGGTACGACGCCGGCCCGCATCTCGTCGATGCCTTCGTTCGTCCTGCGACTGGCCGGACTCGTCGACAAGACCGCTCGCGCGTCCGTCGAAACGCAGTACCAATGGCGCCGTCCGTTCGTCCTCGACAGCACCGCGGCAATTGTTGCCTTTGGCATCAAACCGGCCACGACCGCGGACGCCGTACGGGAGATGATCGAACCGAATCGGAACATCCGGCGTCAGACCCCCTAAGCTGTGCGGGTTCGACGGGGACACCGAAGCCGGAAGGGCTGGGATGAGTTCGAGAAAACCACGTCGCTGGTTGCGGCGGCTGGTGGTCACGCTGATCGTGCTCGCGGTGCTCGCGGTCGCGGCCGACCGCGCTGCCGCCTGGGCGGCGGAGAACCGGTTGGCGTCGATGGCCGAGCAGCAAGCGGCCCGGTACGACCTGACCGCCCAGGACACCACCGTCAAGATCGGCGGGTTCGGCTTCCTGCCGCAGGTGGCGAAGGAGGAGTTCTCGACGGTCACGATGACGATGACGAAGCCGACCTTCTCCGAGGTGCCGGGTGAGAACCTCGAGGTGACGATGAACGGGGTGCACGTCCCCCGCGGCGTGATCACCGGTGATGCCGGCGCGGCGGTGACCGTCGACACCACCGACATCCGGCTGAAGCTGTCCCCGGCCGAGGTGGGCAAGCTGGTCGCTCGTGGTGCCGGACTGAACGGGCTGACGCTGCAGGCCGTCGACGGCAAGCTCAAGACCAACCTGTCGCTGCGTGGGATCTCGATCGACGCCACCGTCACCCCGACCGCCAACAAGGGCCGGGTCGCGCTGAAGATCGACCAGATCTCCGACAGCGTGCCGAGCGTGGTGCGCGACCTGCTGCAAGCGCGGCTGGCGCGCGGGATCTCGCTGCCGAAGCTCCCGTACGACGCCACCCTCAAGGAGGTCGCGATCGAGGACGGCTCCGTCGTGCTGATCGCGACGGCGGCGAACTTGAAACTGACCACCTGAGCGCAAGACTTGAACAGACCCGCCGCACCCCTAGGGGTCCGGCGGGTTTTTTCACTCCTCAGAGGGGTTGGGTACCGATCGTTCGCGATATATCGTCGAACTATCGCAAACCTGAGGAGTGGTGGTTCGGATGACGGGATCGGCATACGCGGCCGGCTGGCCCTGGGCCGGCGCGGAGCGCAACTGTGACGAATTCTTCGAGAATCTCAAGCGTGAACTGCAGACCGCGCTGAACGGCCGGCGCGGGCACCGTGGGCACCAGGGGTTCGGTGGCGGCGGCGGGCCGTGGGGCGGCATGTTCGGCGGACCGCCGTTCGGGCCGCCGTGGGCCGGACAGGGACCGCGGTTCCGCGGGCCGAAGGCGCGGCGTGGTGACGTCCGGGCCGCGATCCTCGCCGTACTGGCCGAGCAGCCGATGAACGGCTACCAGATCATCCAGGAGATCGCCGAGCGCAGCGGCGGCGCGTGGAAGCCGAGCCCTGGCTCGATCTACCCGACCCTGCAGCAGCTCGAGGACGAGGGCCTGGTGACGGCCGACGCCGAGACCGGCCGCCGGACGTTCACGCTCACCGACGATGGCCGCACGTACGTCGCGGAGCACGCCGAGGAGGTCGCCGCGCCTTGGGAGGCGATGACCGCGCCGACGGAGTCCGACGACAACGGGTTGAAGCCGATGCTCGGCCAGGTCGCCACGGCGATGTGGCAGGTCATGTCGACCGGAACGCCGGAGCAGCAGGCCCAGGCCAAGGATGCGGTCGCCGACCTGCGGCGGAAGCTCTACGGCATCCTTGCCGACGACCAGCCCGCGGACGACGACCGCTCATGAGCACGCCCCAGTGGCAGGGCCCCGAGTGGTACGACGTCGTCGGGCGCAACCGGCCGCTGCGATCGGTGCGGACCGGTCGCGAGGACCGCGACGAGCCGAGCAACCGGTCCGCGCGTCGCAAGGTGCGGATCGGTGACTCCGAGCGCGACCGCGCGGTGGAGGCGCTCGGCGAGCACTTCGTCGCCGGGCGGCTGACGCAGGACGAGTTCGAGGAACGCAGCGAGACGGCGACGAGGGCCCGGTACGTCGACGAACTCGAGCCGCTGTTCGAGGATCTCCCGGTGGCGAACGAGCTGCAACTGGCTCGCGGCCGGCATCCCCAGCAGTTCGTCCGGCCGTCGCCGTTGCTCCTGCTGATGCCGTTCCTGATGATCGGCCTGGTCGCCACCTCGATCGCGCTGACCGCGCCCTGGCTGTTGTGGGGCGTGTTCTGGGTGGCGATCTTCAGCGGCATGCACCGCCGCCGGCACCATCACCACCGACGTCCGGGCGGAACTTTTCCCGCCTGATGTCAAAGTGTTCGTGACCGCTCCGACCGAGGGGTGAAAACACCTTCGGAAGGAGCAGGTCATGAGCAAGGTACGGGTCGCGAACTTCACGGTCAGCCTCGACGGTTACGGGTCCGGCGTGAACCAGCGGCTGGACGCGCCGTTCGGGGACCGCGCGGGCAATCTCCACGAATGGATGGAGATCGCGATGGCGGACCGCGAGAACGGCGTGGCCAACCCGGCGGTCGACCAGCTCGACCGCTTCAAGGACGGCGTCGGCGCGACCATCATGGGCCGGAACATGTTCAGCCCGCTGCGCGGTGAGTGGGCCGACGAGTCCTGGCGCGGCTACTGGGGTGACAACCCGCCGTACCACCACGCCACCTTCGTCCTCACCCACCACAAGCGCCCCGATCTGGTGATGGAGGGCGGTACGACGTTCCGCTTCACCGACGAACCGATCGACGTGGTGCTCGACCGGGCCCGCGAGGTCGCCAACGGCCTGGACGTCGTCATCGCGGGCGGCGCGTCGACGGTGCGCCAGTATCTGCGGGCCGGGCTGATCGACGAGATCGACTTGTTCGTGGCACCGGTCATCACCGGCGCCGGCGAGCGAATCTTCGATCAGGGCCTGCAGGAGTTCACCGTGGAGTCGGCGACCGCCGTACCGAAAGGGACCTTGTTCAAGCTGCGCCGCTGATTCACGGGACTCGCTGGAGCCATTCGTCGGTGCCGAACTTCGTTGCCACCAACGCCTCGGCGCGAGCGACGGTCTCGGCATCGATGGTGCCGTCGGTGAGACCGTAGCGGCTGTTGAAGGATGCGGCCATCCGGTCGATCACGTCGCTGCGGTCGAGGCCGGTCTGACTGCGCAGCGGGTCGACGCGTTTGTTGGCACTCGTCGTGCCCTTGTCGGACAGCTTCTCGCGGCCGATCCGCAGTACCTGCAGCATTTTCGTGGCGTCCATGTCGTACGCCATCGTGACGTGATGCAGTACGGCGCCGCCCGCGAACCGCTTCTGCGCGGCGCCCGCGATCTTGCCCGCGGGCGAGGTGATGTCGTTGATCGGCTGGTACGTCGCGGCGATGCCGAGGTCGTTGAGCGCGCCGATCACCCAGTCGTCGAGGAAGGCATAGGACTCGACGAACGAGAGCCCGGACACCAGCGACTCGGGGACGTAGAGCGAGTAGGTGATCGTGTTCCCCGGTTCGACGAACATCGCGCCACCGCCGGAGATCCGCCGTACGACGGTGACGTCGTTGCGCGCCGCACCCTCAAGGTCGACCTCATTGGCGAGCGACTGGAAGCTGCCGATGATCACCGCGTTGCGGTCCCACTCCCACACGCGCAGCGTCGGCGGCCGCTCCCCCGAACCCACCTGCTCGGTCAGCACCTCGTCGAGCGCCATCTGCAACGCAGGCTCACGCGGTACGTCGTGCACGAACTGCCACGCGTGGTCATGCCACCCGGTCGCGCCGGTCAGCGCGCGCCGTACGGCGACCGCCACCGCCTCGGGCGAGAACCCCACCATCTCCACGCCGTCACCCAGCACGCCTCGCACCCTCGCAGCCACCTGAGCCGCAGGCGTCACCACAGGCAGCCCAGCGAGAGCTCCGTTGATCCGCTCCAGCGCGTCATCCGGCTCAAGGAAGAAGTCCCCACTCACCTGCGCACTCCGGACGTGGTCCCCCACCACCTCCAGGTCCGCGACGACCAACTTCCCACCCGGCACCTTGTACTCACCATGCATATCCGTCACAACCCGCCCGCCGGGGAAGTTGTTCCGGCGCTGACGTCGAGTGGCTCAGCCGGCTGGCGTGAAGGTGTAGGTGATCTCGAGGATCCGCTCGCGGACCTGCTCGATGTCGCCGTTGCCGTCGATCTCGTGCACGAGGCCGCGACCGCCGTACAGGGTGACGAGCGGGACGGTCTGCTCGGCATACACCTCGAGGCGGGTCCGGATGACGTCTTCGGAGTCGTCGGACCGGCCCTGGATCTGCGCCCGGCGGAGCAGCCGCTGCACGAGCGACTCCCGGTCGACGCGGAGCACGATGACCGCGGTCAGGTCGCGACCCTGCGCGGCGAGCAGGTCGTCGAGTACGGCGGCCTGGTCGAGAGTCCGCGGATACCCGTCGAGCAGGAAGCCGGAGCGGGCGTCCTCCTCGGCCAACCGCTCGCGGACCATCGCATTGGTCACCTCGTCCGGGACGTAGGCCCCGGAGTCGACGTACTGCTGCACGGTTCGGCCGAGCTCGCTCCCGGCCGCCAGATGCGCGCGGAAGATATCGCCGGTGGAGATCGCCGGGACGGCGACCTGGTCGGCCAGCATCCCGGCATGGGTGCCCTTGCCGGCACCGGGCGGGCCCATCAAGACGACAGTCGTCACTGTGCCGCCTCCTGACTCTCGGTAAGTTGGACCACTTTAGGGGAGTCAGGCGCGTTGCGGTACGGCGTACGTCACGTCCGCCCGGGTGCCGGAACGGGAATGAGATCAGTGGCTCACATTGTTGACCTGAGCTCGATCGTGTCGCCCGGGCTCGCGAACGTCTCGGCGATCTCCTCGGCGCGCTCCTGGGACGCGACGTCGAGCAGGAAGAACCCGGCCAGGTGCTCCTTCGCCTCGGCGTACGGGCCGTCGGTGGTGACCCGGCGGCCACCCTCCAGCCGGTAGACCTTGGCGTCGGCCGCCGGGCCGAGCGCCTGCCCGGAGATCAGCTCGCCGGACGCGGACAGCTCGGTCAGCCGCTCCTCGAACTCCTTGTTCATCGCCTCCCGCTCGGCGACCGGGGTCGCCCGGCCCTCCTCGGTGAAGTCGAAGGTCGGGTGGCCCCACGGCTGCGGGTTGGAGTGGATCAGGATCAGGTACTTCACGGCATCCTCCTAGGTTGCTTTGCCCGCGACGTCGGAGTCGCCGATCAGCCCTCGACATTCTGGGCGAAGAATTTTCGCGAGCCCGGGCACCTCGGCCGCGCGGCGCGCCACCCCGGCCAGCAGATCGGCCACCTGAACCCGCGGATCCTGCCGCGAATCGACCTGCCGGAGCCCGGCCAGCGGCGGCGGAGCCGGTACGACGGCCGCCGCGAGGTAGCGGGCCAGCCGGGCGACGCGGTGCCGGGTCAAAGCACTCTGCTCGTCGTGGACGATCGCGACCGACCGCTCCCCCGCACTCCAGTACAACGCTGTCTCGGCCAGCGCCGGGACCAGCGGCTCCAGCGGCGGTGGGATCGCCGGATCGTCCTCGATCAGCCGGAGCAGCGTCTCCTCGACCCGGCTCCGCGGCAGCTCGATCGGCAACAGGGCGAAGAACCGGTCGATGGCGTCATGATCGAGCATCCGCAACCGCTTCGTCCGGGTCAGCACCAGGAACGACTCCAGGAGCTCGGTCCGCGATCGTAGTACGTCGACGCTCGCGCCGAAATCGCGGCCGAGCCGGGTCCCATCGCCGTACGAGGGCTCGCCGGTGAACAGCTCGAGCACCCGGGTCGCGACGTACAGGCGCTTGTCGATCACATGCACGTGCGCCCGCCCGTCGAGCGCGGCCAGGAACCGCCCGAGCGCCGGCCGCTGCTCGGGTCGCAGCAGCCGGTTCGACTTGTACTCACTGGTGGTCCGCGAGCCGACGCTCGTCATCACCTCCGCCGCCTCCACGACACTGAGGTCAACGGACGCATGCGTGATGACCGGCGCGGCCGGGTCGAGCAGGTTACTCCCGGAGAACCCGGATTCGTCACAAGCGATCTCAAGCTCAGGCATCGCGGCCTTGCGATCAGTCAGCGGACAGGCGTGTGCCCATCATCGATCGGTGCCGGCGGCAGCACCACCGAATAACTACGGCTTGCGGGCGAGGGCGCCGATGACGAGGCGGGCGGCGCCGGTGGGGCTGAGGGTGGTTTGTTCGCCGGCGGGCCACCAGTGGGCCAGGTCGGTGATGCCGGGGTCGAGGATCTCGAGGCCGGTCAGGGCCTCGGTGATCTCCTCGGTGGTGCGGAAGCGCAGGCGCGGGAAGTACTCGCGGAACTTGGCCTCGATCGACGTAGCGAAGCCGGCCAGCCGGCTGGCGTCGTTGGGGTTCATCGGGTGCGTGATCGCGACGAAGGAACCCGAGGGCAGCGGGGCCAGGTAGGCGTTGAGGAGCTGTTCCAGCTGGTCGTTGTCGGCGAGCGTGTGCAGGACCAGCCCGAAGATCAGCCCGACCGGCTTCTCGAAGTCGAGGGCGTCGACCACGGCCGGGTGCTCGAGCACCATCGCCGGATCGAGGATGTCGGCGGCGGCGAAGAACGCGCTGCGATCGTCGGCCAGCAGGGCCTGACCGTGCGAGATCGCGGTCACGTCGTTGTCGACGTAGACCGTCCGGGCCCGCGGATTCGCCGCCAGTACGACGTCGTGCAGGTTGCGCTCCGACGGTAGTCCCGAACCCAGATCGAGGAACTGGGCGACCTTGGCGTCGGTCATCCGGCCGATCGCGGTCGCGATCCAGCGCCGGTTCTCCGTGGCCAGCTGCGGAATCTCCGGTGCCACCTTGAGCAGCTCGGCGAAGACCTGCCGGTCGATCTCGAAGTTGTTCTTGCCGCCGAGCATCAGGTCGTAGATGCGCGCGTCGGACGGGCGGTGCAGATCGAGCTCAGGCCCGATCCGGCGCGTGACGTTACCCTCCGGCATCGCCCCGACCACCTCACTCCACATCCGAAAAGCAAGCTTTCGCAGAGGCTACCGCGCACCCGGTCCGCGCTCCCACACGGGGCGCGGCGCGGAACTCCGCCCCCGAATCTTCCGCCCCGCGGGAGATTCCGGCAACCCCGGCGGTAAGCGCTTGCCAGCGATTGGTGAGCACCCGCAGACTGAGCGCCACCTTCCGGTCCACCGCCCCGATTCCCCGGAGAACCCCATGCCACCACTCGGCCGCCGTACCTTCCTGACCGCCGCCCTCGCGACCTCCGCCACCCTCGCCGGTACCAGCTCGGCCCGCGCCAGCACTCGGGCCGTCCAGGTCCGCACCGTCGACGAACTCCGCCGCGCCGTCGCGGCCGCCCAGCCCGGCGACGAGATCGTGCTCGCCAACGGCACCTACAACGTCACCGGCAGCCAAGGCATCCCGATCACGGGCCGCCACGGTACGGCGTCCGCCCCGATCACCGTGCGGGCCGCGACGACCGGCGGCGCGACACTGACCGGGGACCGCGGGTTCGTCCTGGCCGACTCGACGTACGTCGTACTGAGCGGTTTCAAGCTGCGGCAGCGGACGACCTTCGACATCCCGACCACCTGCAAGAACATCCGGATCAGCCGCAACGACATCCAGATCGCCGATCTCGAGGGCGTGAACTACGTGCTCGCCCGCGGCGACAACACGGTGATCGAGCGCAACCACTTCCACCACAAGTCCACGCTCGGCGTCTTCCTCGCCGTCGAGGGCCCCGGCTCGGCGGGGATGGCCCGCGGCGTCCAGATCGTCCGGAACTACTTCTCCGACCACACCTTCGGCGGCGACAACGGCGGCGAACCGATCCGGCTCGGTCTCAGCGGCCGCTCGCTGAGCGACGCGGGCGCGATCGTCGAGGAGAACCTGTTCGAGCGCGCGAACGGTGACCCGGAGGCGATCTCGGTCAAGTCGACGGGAAACTTCATCCGCTACAACACCGTCCGCTCGAGCCTCGGCGGCATCGTCCTGCGGCACGGCAACAAGTCCCGGGTCGAGGGCAACTTCCTCCTTGCCGGGAGCAACGGAATCCGGATCTACGGCAACGATCATCTGATCGTGAACAACTATGCCGAGCGGATCAGCGGCTCCGGCATCGTCCTCGGCAGTGGCAGCGTCCGCGACCACAAGCCGGAGGATTCGGCCGAGAGCCGCAAGGGCAACGACGCACCGGACCGCGTGACGATCGCGCTCAACACCGTGCTCTCCTCCGGTACGGCGATCAGTGGCGAATCGCAGCGCACCCTGCCCCCACTCGGCTGCACGATCGCCGACAACCTGCTCGTCGGCGACTCCGGCCAACTGGTCTCGATGCCCTTCCAGCAAGGCATCACCTGGTCGGGCAACCTGCTCTGGGGCGCGGCCGGCAACGGCAACATCCCCTCCGCCGGCTTCACCCGCAAGGATCCCAAGCTCGCTGCCGGGTCCGACGGCGTACGGCGTCTTGGTACCGGCAGCCCGGCCATCGACGCCGCGAGCCGTACGTACCCCACCGTGACCCAGGACCTCGACGGTCACGCCCGCTCCGGTCGCGCCGATGTCGGTGCGGACGAATACAGCACTGCCACCCCGGTACGACGTCCGCTACTGCCGGCCGACGTCGGTCCCGCCTCGCGATGAGAACACGATGGCAAAGCTGCTGTACTCGGTGACGATGTCGGCCGACGGCTTCATCACCGGACCGAACGGCGACATGCAGTGGATGCGGCCCTACCTCACGGCAATCCCTGAGGTCGACGAGCTGATCCCGCGGGTTGGGTCGATCCTGGTCGGCCGCCGTTCGCACGACGGCGACGATCCGCACCAGGGCGACGAGGGCGAGGGCAAGGCGTTCGGCGGCGGCTGGGAGGGACCGCACTTCGTGGTCACCCACCGATTGCCACCGACGCCCGAGCCAGGCGTCACGTACATCGATCAGTTGCCGAAGGCAATCGCTGCGGCCAAGGAGGCGGCCGGGGACAAGTACGTGAACATCATCGGCGCCGACATCGCCCGGCAGTGCCTCGCGGCCGGTGCGGTCGACGAGATGCTGCTGATCGTCGCCCCGGTCTTCCTCGGTGACGGCACCCGCGTGTTCGAGGAGCCCGGCGGCCGGACGATCCGGCTCCGGCCACACCCCGGCAGCACCCTACGGTTCGACGTACTGCGATAGGGCCTGGCGCATCACCGCGCGGATCTCGACGTACCGGCCGTCGGTGCAGGCGTCCGGCAGCAGCCGGGCCAGCTCGACGGCACGGTCCTGATCCTCGACGTCGATCACGTAGTACGCGTCGATGCGTCCGGGACCAGCCCGATCGGGCACGGTCACGGTGAGCTGCTGGTGCGCCAGCAGCTCACCCCCGATCAGTTCGCCGGCCTCGCGGGCGGTCTGCTCGAAGGTGGATCTGCGCAGGTCGGCGCGGGTTTCACCATGCAGGATCAACAGGAATCTCATCGGCACGCTCCTCTCATGAATTCAGACGGAGCCGCCGGTCGTGGTTTGACATGATGACGGAATGTTCGTGCAGACCGAGCGGCTGACCCTGCGCCGTTTCATCCCCGCCGACGCCACCGCCTTCGAGGCGTACCGATCAGATCCGGACGTCGCTCGCTACCAGGGCTGGGAAGCGCCGATCCCCGACCCGCTCGGCGATGTGACCCGGTACGGCGAGGGCGATCCGGACGCCGCCGGCTGGTTCCAGTACGCCGCCGACCTGGACGGCGTACTGATCGGGGACCTCGGGCTCAACCTGCACGAGAACCTGATGCAGGCCGACCTCGGGTTCACGCTCGCACCGGCGTACCAGGGCAAGGGCTACGCGACCGAGGCGGTGCGCGGTCTGCTCGATCACCTGTTCACCGTGAAGAAGCTGCACAAGGTGTCGGCCGAGTGCGACGCCCGCAACACCGCCTCGGCGCGACTGCTCGAACGCGTCGGCTTCCAGCGCGAGGGCCTGCGCCGATCGCACACCTGGATCAAGGGCGAGTGGACCGACGACCTCCTGTACGGCGTCCTGCGCAGCGACTACCTGGTCACGCCACCTGCGAAGTAACGGTCACGCCGGTGAGGGATTCGGCGGCGGACCAGAGCCGGGCGGCGTCCGACTCGTTGCGGGCGCGCTTGGGCTGGTTGGTGAGTTTGGTGGGGCCGACCAGACCGAAGGTGCCGGAGGGGCCGTAGTAGGCGCCGTGCTGAGCCGCGGGGTCAGTGGCGGCGTACAGGAGCGGCTCGGTGCCTTCGGCAACTTCCTGGGACGGTAGCAGGCGACCGAGGACGCGATTGACGAGCGGCTCGCGGTTGCTCCCCTTGCCGAGGGAGGCGCCGGCGGTCTGCAGGTTGGTGTTGGTGAAGCCGGGGTGCGCGGCGACGGCGAGCAGGTTCCAGCCGCGATCGGTCGCGAGCGCGGCGAGGTGGTTGCTCATCATCAGGTCGGCGAGCTTGGACTGGGCGTACGCCATTCCGGCGCTGTAGCGCTGCTCCCAGTTCAGGTCATCGAAGTTGATCCGGCCGAAGTTCGCCGTACCGCTGCTCATCGTGACGACGCGCGGCGCGGGAGCCGCCAGCAGCAGCGGCAGCAACCGCACGGTCAACGCGAACGGGCCGAGGAAGTTCGAGCCGAACTGCAGCTCGAAACCGTCGGCGGTGGCGAAGCGCTCCGGCGGGTGCATCACGCCGGCGTTGTTGATCAGGAGGTCGAGGTGCGGTTCGGCGGCGGCCAGGCCCTTGGCGAACTCCTGGACCGAGGCCAGGTCGGCTAGGTCGAGGCGGCGGATCTCGAGCTGAGCACCGGGCACCTCGGCCAGGATCTCGGCGCGGGCGGCCTCGCCCTTGGCGACGGTGCGGACCGCCATCACGACGCGAGCACCGGCCGCGGCCAGGCGCTTGGTGGCCTCCTTGCCGGTACCGCTGTTGGCGCCGGTGACGACGGCGAGCTTGCCGGTCTGGTCGGGAACGACGTACATGAGGGGCCTCCGAGATAAAAGACTGTTGGTCTGTTACGTTCCCGACGTTATCAGACCGCTGGTCCGATAACAACAGACCGACGGTCTGTAGACTGTGAGCGTGACCACCTTCCAGCGCGCCCGCAACGAGGAGCAGCGCGCGGTCCGGCGTCAGGCGATCCTGGCCACGGCCGCGGAGATGCTGACCGAGATGCCGGTCAGCGACGTCAGCCTGAACGAGCTGAGCCGCCGCGTCGGCCTGGCCAAGTCGAACGTGCTCAAGTACTTCGAGTCCCGCGAGGCCGTGCTGCTGGAGCTGTCCGGGAGCGAACTGGCGGCCTGGGTGGACGATCTGGCCGCCGGGGTCGCGAAGCTGCCGGCGGACGCGCCGCTGGCCGAGCGCGCCGGACTCCTGGTCGACGTGATGGTCGGCAGCCTCTGCGCCCGGCCGGTGCTCTGCGACCTGATCAGTACGCAGGCCTCAGTGCTGGAGCGCAACATCTCGGCCGAGACGGCGCTCGCCTTCAAGCGCGGCGCGGGGGTCAGCTACACGCGGATGATCGAGATCGTCACGATCGCGCTGCCGGAGATCGGCCGCGAGGGCGCGATGCGCTTCATTCCCCCAGCCAGTCTGCTGGCCGGAGCGGTCTGGACGCACGCCCATCCCACCCCGGCCCTGCTCGCCGCGTTCGACGCGGACCCCGCCCTCGCGCCGCTACGGATGGAGTTCGAGCCGGCCCTGCGCGACCAGCTCACCACCCTCCTCACCGGCGTCCTCCCCCGCTAACGTCCGAAAACGCGGAGACGGGCCCTCCGATCCTTCGGACGTTACGAACCCCTCGTGGCTAACGTCCGAAAAACCGGAGACGGGCCCTCCGGTCTTTCGGACGTTGGGGATTCGGGCGGGTCGGCGCTCAGGGCAGGTAGTAGTTCGGGTTCGGGAGCTTGAAGGTGCGATCGGCGTAGCCGCCCTTGAGGTCGGAGTACTGGTCGCCGAAGTTCGCGACGATGTCGTAGCCGAGCGACTCGATGTGCGCGCGGGTGGCCGACTTGTAGTGGATCGTCGTACAGGCGCCGTTCGGGTCGGCGGCACACGCCGTCTTCAGGTACGCCGGGTAGTCCGCGAGCGCGGGCTTGGTGAACAGGCCGTCCTCGCCGTTCGGCAGGCTGGTCGGCTTCGGGTAGCCGGCGTCGACGCCGATCCCGTCAGCCGTCAGGTTGCCCAGCGTCGCCTGCTCCTGCGCGGCACCCCGACCGGTCAGGAAGAAGATCGCGTAGCCCTCGCGCTCGGCCGTCTTCACCAGGTCCACCATGCCCGGTACGGCGGGGAACTTCTGCCCCAGCACGAAGTCCGCGTTGGTGGTCGGGTTGTACGCCCAGTTGCTCGCGATCTCGTAGTTCCACGTGGCCAGCGAGGTGTCGTCCACGTCGAGCAGGATCGCTTTGGTCTTGCGGGAGTGGTGCGGGACCGCGAGCGCACGCTTGCCCGCCTGGGCCACCGAGGTCGCCTCGCGCGCATAGTTGCTGTTGGCACCGAATGTGCCGGTCCCGAGCGGATCACCGTAGTAGTTCCGCAGTTGCTGCCGCAGGACGTCGATGTTGGTGACATCGCGCTCCTTGTGCGGCGTCGACGTCTGAATGGCAGGCTGCTGCGTCGCCACCCCCGCCGAGTACGCGACCCCACCGACCACCGATGTCAGCGCGAGCGCCGCGATACCGGTGACAACCGACCGCCGCGAGATGCGGATACCCATGATGACCTCTCCCAGAACGAGTGTTGCTTGCTCCAGCAACCTAAACCCGTCGGAGCCGAGAAGTCAGCTGTCAGATGTCACGGCTTTGACGTAGCGGTGACATGGCACTGGCAGAGTGCCACGCTCGACTGACGCTGGGTAGTCGAAGCGGCCGGTGTCGGCCCAGCCGCAGCGCTCGTAGAAGCGACGGGCTCGCGCGTTGCCGGCGACGACAGCCAGCCACGCTTCGTCGTGACCGTTGGCCGCGACCTGCCGTTCAGCCTCAGTCAGCAGTACGCCGGCGACGCCCGACCCACGGTGGTCGCTGGAGACGTAGACCTGCTCGACCTCGTCGTCGACGACCATCACGAAGCCGGCGATGTCGTCGCCCACGACCGCGACCGTGGCGTCGCCGATGCGGTCCGCGGCGCGCGTCCAGAAGGACTCCTTGGTGCGGATGGCGACCAGGTCCTCGGGGACGTGACCGAGATGACCGTCAGCCCAGCCGACGTACCAGATGGACGCGATGGCGTCGGAGTCGGCAGCTACGGCTGGGCGCACGGTCACGGTCATGCCGGTCAGGCTAGCTCGGTTCGTAGGCCAAGTTCGGGCGGAGCCAGCGCTCAATTTCCTCGACGGTCTCGCCGCGGCGGGCGGCGTAGTCCTCGATCTGGTCCTTGCCCAGGCGGCCGACACTGAAGTAGCGCGCGGCCGGGTTCTGGAAGATCAGACCGGAGACCGCGGCCGCCGGTGTCATCGCGAATGACTCGGTCAGCGCCAGGCCGAGCTTGTCCGCCTCGAGCAGGTCGAACAGCTCCCGCTTCTCGCTGTGGTCCGGGCTGGCCGGATACCCGAGGGCCGGCCGGATCCCGCGGAACCGCTCCGCGTGCAGATCTTCGAGCAACGGCTCGGCATCCGGCTCGAACCAGGCCTTCCGTGCCTCCAGGTGGATCCACTCGGCGAACGCCTCGGCGAGCCGGTCCGCCAACGCCTTCACCATGATCGCGCGGTAGTCGTCGTTCTTCGCCTCGTACGCCGCGGCGAGCTTCTCGGCACCGTGGATCGCCACCCCGAAACCACCGAGGTAGTCGTCAGCGGGCGCCACGTAGTCGGCCAGGCAGCGGTTGTGCCGGCCGGCCGGTTTCTCGGTCTGCTGGCGCAGCATCGGGAACGAGAGGTCCGTCCCGTCCAGCAGGATGTCGTCACCCTCGCTGTGCGCCGGCCAGAAACCGTAGGCTCCCTCGGCCTGGAAGGAGCCGTTGGCAACGATCTCGTCGAGCAGCGTCTGCGCGTCGTCGAAGAGCTCCCGGGCCACCGGCTGCTCCAGGATCGCCGGGTACTTCCCCTTCAATTCCCAAGCCAGGAAGAGGAACTGCCAGTCGACCATCGCGCGCAACGTCTCGATGCTCGGCGAGACCCGGCGCAGTCCGGTGAACGTCGGTACCGGCGGCGTACCGTGCTCGACCGGCTCGAAGTTCGCCCGCGCCTGCTCAACGGTCAGCAGTGGTGCGCGCTGCTTGTTGGCGTGCTGCTCGCGCAGCCGCTCCTGGTCGGCAGCGTTGCTGATGGCAAGCGCTTCGGCGCGGTCGTCGTCCAGCAGATCCGACACCACGCCGACCACGCGGGACGCATCGAGCACGTGCACAGTGGTTTTCTCGTACGCCGGTGCGATGCGAACCGCGGTGTGTTGCTTCGAGGTGGTCGCGCCACCGATCAGCAGCGGCAGCTTGAGTCCGCGGCGCTGCATCTCACTCGCGACGGCGACCATCTCGTCCAGCGACGGCGTGATCAGACCGGACAGCCCGACCGCATCGGCGCCCTCGGCGATCGCCGTGTCGAGGATCTTTGCCGCCGGCACCATCACGCCGAGGTCGATCACCTCGTAGTTGTTGCAGCCGAGCACCACGCCGACGATGTTCTTGCCGATGTCGTGGACGTCGCCCTTGACCGTCGCCAGCACGACCTTGCCCTGGCCGCGGACGGCCTCGGCGCGGCCCTCCTGCCGGGCGAGCTCTTTCTCGGCCTCCATGAACGGCTCGAGGTAGGCGACCGAGCGCTTCATCACGCGCGCGCTCTTCACCACCTGCGGAAGGAACATCTTGCCGGCGCCGAACAGGTCGCCGACCACCTTCATGCCGTCCATCAGCGGGCCCTCGATCACCTCGAGCGGCCGCGGCAGCTTCTGCCGGCACTCCTCGGTGTCGGCCTCGATGAAGTCGACGATGCCGTGCACGAGCGCGTGCGACAGCCGCGACTCGACCGTGCCCTCGCGCCAGGTCAGGTCGACCTCGCGCTGGGTGCCCTTGCCCTTCACGTTCTCGGCGAACGCGACCAGCCGGTCGGTGGCGTCCTCGCGGCGGTTGAAGATGACGTCCTCGACCAGCTCCAGCAGGTCCTTCGGGATGTTCTCGTAGACCGCCAACTGGCCGGCGTTCACGATGCCCATGTCCAGGCCGACCTTGCCCGCGTGGTACAGGAACGACGAGTGCATCGCCTCGCGGACGATGTCGTTGCCCCTGAACGAGAACGACAGGTTCGAGATCCCGCCGCTGATGTGGACGCCGGGACAGCGGTCCTTGATCAAAGGCAAAGCGTCGATGAAGTTCAGCGCATAGCCGTTGTGCTCGGACATACCGGTCGCGACGGCCAGCACGTTCGGGTCGAAGATGATGTCCTCGGCCGGGAACCCGATCCCGGTCAGCAGGTCGTAGGCGCGGCCGCAGATCGCGACCTTGCGCTCGACGGTGTCGGCCTGGCCCTGCTCGTCGAACGCCATCACGACGGCACCGGCGCCGTACGACATGATCTTCCGGGCGCGCTCGAGGAACTCCTCCTCGCCCTCCTTCAGGCTGATCGAGTTCACGACGCCCTTGCCCTGCACGCATTTCAGGCCGGCCTCGAGCACGGTCCACTTCGAGCTGTCGATCATGATCGGGATCCGGGCCACCTCGGGCTCGGTCGCGATCAGGTTCAGGAACGTGGTCATCGCCTGCTCGGAGTCCAGCAGATCGGCGTCCATGTTGACGTCCAGCAGGTTGGCGCCACCGCGCACCTGCTCCAGCGCCACGTCGACCGCGGCCTGGTGGTTGTCGCCCTCGATCAGCCGGCGGAACCGCGCCGAGCCGGTCACGTTGGTCCGCTCACCGATCATCACGAAGCCGGTGTCCGCGCCGATCTTGAACGGCTCCAGCCCGGAGAAGCGAGTGGTGTGATCAGTCGGTACGACGGGCCGCGGCGGCAGGCCCTTCACCGCGGTCGCGATCCGGTTGATGTGAGCCGGCGTCGTACCGCAACAGCCGCCGACGATGTTGACCAGGCCGGACTCCGCGAACTCGTGCAGCATCCCCGCGGTCTGGTCGGGAGTCTCGTCGTACCCACCGAAGGCGTTCGGCAGGCCGGCGTTCGGGTGCGAGGCGACGAAGGTGTCGGAGAAGCGGGCCAGGTCGGCCACATGCGGACGCATCTCGGCCGCGCCGAGTGAGCAGTTCACGCCGACCACAAGCGGCTTGGCGTGCTCGACCGAGCTCCAGAACGCCTCGACGGTCTGCCCGGACAGCGTCCGGCCGCTCAG
This sequence comes from Kribbella sp. NPDC051587, assembly GCF_044453945.1. Taxonomy (NCBI): domain Bacteria; kingdom Bacillati; phylum Actinomycetota; class Actinomycetes; order Propionibacteriales; family Kribbellaceae; genus Kribbella; species Kribbella sp. NPDC051587. Next base: position 1,132,429 of record NZ_JBITDE010000002.1, on the reverse strand, counting down.
GTCGACGATCGTCACGGAGATCCACAGCGGCAGCTGCGGCGCGACCTCCTGCGCGGCGGCGATCGCGGCCTTGCAGTTCAGGGTGTCGAAGATGGTCTCGATCAGCAGCAGGTCGACGCCACCCTCGGCGAGCGCGGCGATCTGTTCGGCGTACGCCGCCTTGACCTGCTCGAACGTCACCGCCCGGTACGACGGGTCCTCGACCTTCGGGGACAGCGACAGGGTCACGTTCAGCGGGCCGATCGACCCGGCGACGAAGCGGCCGCCGAACTCGTCGGCGGCCTGGCGGGCCAACTGGGCACCGCGCACGTTCATCTCGCGAACGTAGGCCTCCATGCCGTAGTCAGCCTGGCCGATGCTCGTCGCGGTGAAGGTGTTCGTGGTGGTGATGTCGGCGCCGGCCGCCAGGTACTGCCGGTGGACGTCGAGAATGACGTCCTCGCGGGTCAGGTTCAGCAGGTCCGGGTCACCGGTGAGGTCGTGGGTGTGGTTGCGGAACCGGTCGCCCGTGTAGTCCTCCGGACTCAGCTTGGCGCCCTGCAACATCGTGCCCCAGGCACCGTCAAGCACCGCTACCCGCTCAGACAGCAATTCGCGTAGTTGAGCTTCCGCCGACATCCGTCGCGCCACCTCCAGATTTGCTCCGGAGGCGCCCTTGCAACAGTGCCCCCACTGCTGAGGCCCAGTCGAGCGTGGCGGACCGTGACGGTCCGTTGCAGCGCCTCTCGAGCTGGTCACATCATGTTAGTGGGGGCACCGCCGATTTCCAGCGTCATTGTCCAGAATCTGAGATGTCTGTTCAGTTAGTGAACGACCGCTCCGGTCTTCGGGTCCAGGATCAGCTGCTGCTTGCTCGGCCGCTGCCAGAAGTCGAACATCCCGTTCAGGCTGCCGGCCCGCTGGTCGAACGAGTGGTCCCCGATCCGGCCGGTCCGCCAGTTGTCCTCGATGAACTTCAGCACCGAGGTCTGCTCGGTCAGCGTGTGATCGACGTGGTTCGTCTTCGCGTACGGCGAGATCACCAGCAGCGGCAGCCGCGGACCGTACCCACACCGGTCGGCGTACCCGCCGGCCACCGGCGCGTGACCGCAGAGCTTCGGGTCGTCGAGCGCGGCGTCCTTGGAGCCGTTCACGACCGGCGACTTCACGTGGTCGTACCAGCCGTCCGAGTCGTCATAAGCCAGGACGACGGCGGTCGACGACCACTCCTTGGACTTCTGCAGCTGGTTGATCTCCTTGACCACGAAGGCCTGCTCGTCCAGCGGGTCCGAGTAGCCGGCGTGCGCGTCCTGGTACGAGCCGGCCTTCAGGAAGCTGACCGCCGGCAGGTTGTTCGCCGCCAGTGCCGCGTCGAAGTCCGTGGTGTCGTACTGGTGGTTGGCCTGGTCCGTGCGGCCGATCGCGCTCACCGACGACGGCGGCAGGTGCTGCGGGTTGGCCGTGGACTTGTAGTACATGAACGGCTCGTGGTGCGGGCTGTAGTCCTGGACCGCGATTCCGCCGACGTTCGGGTGCGTCGCGCCGCAGACGGCCTTGCCGTTCGCCGTACCGGTCGGCTTGAAACCGCCCTGGAACCAGCCCCAGGTGACGTGCTGCTTGTTCAGCAGGTCGCCGATGTTCTGCCCGTGCAGTACGGCGAGGTTGTTGGACGCCTTGCCGTTGTTGTTCGAGCAGTCGTCGTAGTACGGGTCCGGGTCGTTCGTCATGGTGCCGATCCCGTTCGCGTCCGGCGACTGGACGGCGTACGCGTCCGTCGTCGGCTTGCCGGTCTTCGGGTCGACGGCCTGGACGCCGTGGGTCTGCCCGGAGATCAGGTTGATCGCTCCCGGGGTGGACGGGCCGTAGACGGTGTCGAACGAGTGGTCGTTGAGCGCGTAGTGCTGCGCGTAGTTCCACATCGCGGTGACGGTGTTGCCGTCGTAGTAGTCCATCACCAGACCGGGTTCACCGAACAGCACCGGCTGACCGGTGCACTTGTCGGTCTCGGTGTTCTCGACGAACTTGTCCATCTTGCCGCCGTTGACGGCCTTCTGCTCCGGCCCGTAGGCGTGGTTCTGGTCGCAGGTCAGCGCCTGCGACGGCGCCAGCCGCTTGGGGTTGTAGGCGTTCGGGTTCGCGAGCAACAGCTTCTTGCTCAGGCCGTTCACCTTCGGCGTGTGCCGGCTGGCGACGAACTTCGTCCCGTTCTCGTTGGTCGCGTACGGGTAGGTGCCGAAGTAGTGGTCGAACGAGATGTTCTCGCCGAAGATCACCACCACGTGCTTGATCGGCGTACTCGTCGGGACCGGCCGGTTCCAGGCGGCGGCTTCGGCCACCGAGTAGGTTGCGGCGGAGTTGCTCAGCTGATGGGTGTCGCCGGAGCATCCGGCGGCAAGCACCAAGCCCGACGCGGCCACGGCCGCCGTGGCCGCCACCCGAAGTCTTGTGCGCATTGCCATTTCTCCTCTTGAGTGGATCATCCGAGCAACGACCGCCCGAGGTGGTCGTTGCTGTCCCGTACACCGGGAAGCACAAAGAAGTAGCCGCCGCCGACCGGCCGGATGTAGTCGACGAGGGGCTCGTCGATCAGCCGGGTCTGCACGGCCTCGAACTGCCGGACGACGTCCTGCTGGTAGCAGCAGAACAGCAGTCCCAGATCCAGGTCACCGACCGCGTCGGTGCCCTTGTCGTAGTTGTAGCCACGGCGCAGGAACTGGCTCGCCGCGGTCTGCTCGGTCCGCGGGTTGGCCAAGCGGATGTGGCTGGTCAGCGGGATCGCCCCGCCGGTCGGATCGTCGGGATAGTTCGGGGTGTCGAACTCGGCGGTGCCGTCCAGCGGTGCACCAGAGTCGCGGCGCCGGCCGAACATGTTCTCCTGCTCGCCGACCGACACCCGGTCCCAGAACTCGATCAGCATCCGGATCTGCCGCAGTACCTGATAGCTGCCGCCCTCGGTCCACGCGGGCTCGCCGCCGCCCTGACCGACCCAGACGAGCTTGTCGTGATCGTCCAGCGCGGGCTTGACGGTGCCGTCCTTGAAACCCATCAGGTTGCGCGGCGTACCGGTCGGCCGCGGCGGACTCAGGAAGCCGTCGAGCCGCCAGCGCAACTGCATCGCGCCACGCGTGTGCCGGGCGATGTCCCGGAGCGCGTGCAGCACGGTGTCGGTCTCGGTCGCGCACAGCTGCAGGCTCAGGTCTCCGTGGCACAGGCTCGTGTCCAGGCTGTCGTTCGGGAACTCCGTCATCGGCTTCAGCTTGGCCGGCTTGCGATCCTTCAGCCCGTACCGATCGTCGAACAGCGACGACCCGACGCCGACCGTGACGGTCAGGTCGTCCCCAGGCATGTCAGGCCCCAGTACGCCGGAATCGGCCGGCGGCGCGGTGATCCCCAGCGGCGGCAGAGCACCGCCTGTGGTGAGCAGACGGGCCCGGTCGGTCAGGGTCTTGAACAGGTCGGTCAGCTCAGCCTTGTTCGCCGCGATCACGTCGAAGGACGCGAAGATCGCCTGCTTCTGCTGATCCGTGGTGATGCCCGCCTGGTGAATCCCGTGGAACGGCACCGACGGCGTGGTCGCTGCCTCGGCCGTGGCTTCGCTGGCCGTGATCGCGCCCGCCACGGCGGCCGCGCCGGCCCCGGCCAGTGCGCCGCGAAGGAAGGACCTGCGGCCGACGTCGCTCACGAGCTTCTCCGTACTTCGCAGATCGCCGCCACCGGAGCGAGTTTCTCGAGCAGTTCGCCGACCGCGCCGTTGAGCTGCTGGCGGGTGTGCTGATCCAGCTTGTCGACCGGGGTGGTCCTGTGCGCGGCGAGCAGGGTGCGGGTCCGCGCTTCCCACTTCTGTACGTCGGCCAGCTCCGGGTACCGCGGTTTCAGGACCGGGTCCAGGATCGCCAGGACCTTCGCCGTACCGTCCAAGTTGGCCAGCGCGGTCGCGAGCGACGTACCGCTGCCTTGGTCGTTCTCACCGGTCAGCTCGAACTGGAGCGCGTTCTCCATGATCTCGTGGGCGCGCAGTCCGAGGTCGTTCGGATCGACCTGCTCGTTGGGCAGATCCTTCTGCAGGCCGCGTACGTCGACGACGAGCTGGGCCGCGATCGGCTTCAGTGAGGCCGCGGACGCGTTGTGCCACAGGCCCTTCTCCAGCGGGTGGAATCCACCCGATCCGTCGATCTTGTCCGCGAAGTCGCCGAACGCGTCGTACGCGGCACCGAGCGAGTTGTAGGTCAGGTGCGCCGCCAGCCAGTCGTTGCGGGCGGCAACAAGATTACCGGTGTCGATGTCGGACCGCAGCTTCTCGGTCTTGACGATCAGGTCGGCGACTCCGGACGCCACCGCGGCCTCGTACTGCTTCACCAGCGGGAGCATCTCGTTCTTGGTCACGGCTGTTGCGGCCGGTCCGCCCGGTGCGTCACCCGTGATCGTCACGGCCGGTCCGGTGATCACGCTGGTGTCTTCGATCAGGCAGCGGATCGCGTACTTGCCGGCGCCGAGTTGGACATCCATCGGCGCCATCGTGTTCGGGCCGAGGCCCTCGACCTCGCCGTACACCTTGTTGCTGCCGAGCTCGACCAGATCGACCTCGGCGGACGCATCGCCGGTGTTGTGCAGGATCAGCTGCTGCCGCCCGGTCTGCGCGCCACTCCAGCCCTGGCCGCACTGGCTGCGCGAGACGGTGATCTCCTGTGACGAGCTGGTCGCAGCCGCAGTGTCTTCCCACGGCCGCCAGACCGCCACCGCCACGGCTGCACCGACCACGGCCAGTACGACGGCCGCGGGGAACGGGCGGGGAATCGGCACGACAGGGCGCTCCAGTGCGTTGGCATTTGTATTCGCCGCCGATATTAACCCCCGGATCGGGGCCGGTGGGTGCTGTTCGGCCTGTCGTCACACACTGTTCGCCCGAGCCGAGCCCTAACGTCCGAAGGTTCCGAGCACGTGGTCGGCGTGTTTTCGGACGCTAGTGGATCAGGGCTTGGATCCCCGGTGAGTAGAGGTCGACGATCCGCTCGGCTTCGGCGCTGGCGGCCGGGCCGGTGCGCTCGATCGCCATCGCGGCGCTGAGGCCGAGCAACTGCGCGGTGATCAGCTCCGCCCGGAGGTCGGCGTCCGGACCGCTCAGGCGGTCGGTGAACGCGCGGGTCACCTGGTCGCGGAAATGCTCGCGGATCAGGGCGCGTTCGTCACCGCCGCCGGCCGCGAAGACCACGCGGAGTAGCAGGTCCAGACCGTTGTCCCGGCGATAGGTGACCAGGGTCCGGACGATGTGGGCGCCGAGCTCTGCATCCGGTGCATCGAGCAACAATTCGGCCGCCTCGCTGAAGTCCGCGACCCGCTCGAAGAGCGCTTCCTTGCTGCCGAAGTGCTTCACGATCAGGGCCGCGCTCACGTTCGCCTCGCCCGCGATCCCACGCAACGTGACCGCGGCGTACGGCTGCAGCGCGAAAGCACGCCGGGCGGCGCGGAGGATCGCCGTACGGCCTGGGTCGATCATGACGCCGCCGCCGACTTGCGGGCCGGGATCAGGAAGACGAGCCCGGCCGCGACCGCCGCGGCCACGCCGGCGATCGCGAACACGATCAGGTACGCCGACAGGGCCGGAGCGACCCGTCCGCCGTCCGTCACGGTCACGGAGGTGAGTACGGTCGCGACGATCGTGCTGCAGATCGCCGTACCGACTGTGCGCATCAGGGTGTTGAGGCCGTTGGCCGCCGCCGTCTCGGTCACGGGCACAGCATGCATGATCAAGGCCGGGAGTGCCGAATACGCGATCGCCGTACCGGCTGCCACCACGGTCGCGCCGACCACGATTCCGGCGATCGAATGACTGGTGAACAGGCGGACGACGTACCCGACGGCCATCAGGACCGAAGCGATCGCGAGGCTGAAGCGGGGACCACGCGCGGCCGAAATTCGGCCGGATACCGGCGAAAGCAGCACCATCGCGACCCCGCCCGGCAGCAGGCAGAGGCCGCTGACGACGATCGATGCCCCAAGCCCGTATCCGGTCCAGGTCGGCTCCTGCACGAGTTGCGCGGTCGACAACGAGTTCGCGTAGAAGGCGAAGCCGATCAGCAGTGCACTGAGGTTGGTGAACAGGACCGCGGGACGCACCGAGACGCGGAGGTCGACGAGTGGGCTGACGGTTTTGAGTTCGTACCAGACCCACAGCGGTACGACTGCTACCGCGGCGACCGAGAGCGCGATCGTCGGGCCGGCGCCCCACTCGCGGGCCTTCGAGACCGCGAGCAGCAGGCAGACGAGGAAGGCCGCGAGGCCGAGCGCACCCAGCACGTCGAAGCGGCCGCTGGTCCGCACGACCGACTCGGGGACGACCAGGACCACGAGGATGATGTCGAGCACGCCCAGGCCGACACAGATCCAGAACATCGTGTGCCAGTTGAAGTACTCGACCACGAGAGTCGCGGCCGGGATGCCGAACGCGGCGCCGACACCAAGGGTCGAGCTCATCAACGCGATCGCGGGGATCACTCTCCGCGCCGGCAGCTCGTCGCGCAGGATGCTGATGCCCAGCGGAACGACGGCCACCGCGGCCCCCTGGAACGCGCGACCGACGATCAGCACGGGGAGCGCGGAACTCATCGCGCAGAACAGCGACCCGATCACCATCGAGCCGAGCGCGATCAACAGCACCCGACGCTTCCCGTACATGTCCCCCGCCCGGCCGAGCAGCGGCGTGAACACCGCGCCGGTCAGCAGCGTCACCGTCAGCAACCAACTGACATCAGCCGCCGGACTCCCCGTGATCCCCGGCATCAGTGGCAGCAACGGCACCACAATCGTCTGACTGACCGAAACCAGTACGCCACAAGACCCCAGAACCGCCAATACCGCCCGCGCCCTCACCCCACCACAGTAAACGCCCGTTCACCACCCCGCTCCCACCTCGAGCACCCACCAACCACTTCCAAGCGCCCCCACCGGCCGAACCGTGCCCAAAGTCACCCCTCACCACCCACGATCACGCCACCGCTCCTTATGCACCCCCTCGCACCTTGTGCACCCACCAACCACTTCGACGACCCACTCGTGGTTGAACGGTGCTCAAGGTGGGTGGGGACGTGAAACGGGCCCGGGGCGCCTGGGGGAGGAGGTGGCGCGCCGGGCCCGGTGGGGTCCGCTGGAGCGAGGGGGTGACGCTGCGGCGGACCCGGTTCGGGGATCAGCGGACGGGGCCGGTGATCAGTTCGATGGTGGCTTTGTGTGACTGGCCCTGCTGGTCGGTCCAGACGACCTCGACCTTGTCGCCGGGGTGGTGCTGGTCGAGCAGCTGGGACAGGGTGTCCGCGTCGGTGACCGGCTTGCCGTCGAAGGAGGTGATGACGTCACCTGCGGTGATGCCGGCCTCGTCGGCCTTGCCCTGCGGGATCACGTCCTGGATCGCCGCGCCCTGGACGCCGGCGTTCGGGACGATGGAGACGCCCAGCAGCGGGTCGGCCCCGATGTGGATGTCCGCGGTCTCCTGGCCGGACTGGATCTGCTTGGCGATGTCCATCGCCTCGTTGATCGGGATCGCGTAGCCCTGCGGGCCGGCGCTCTGACCTTGTCCCTGACCGCCCTGGCCCTGACCACCCTGGCCTTGGCCACCTTGACCTTGACCTTGACCGCCGTACGGGTCTTGCGGGAAGCCCTGGCCGTCGCCGTAGCCGGGCGGGAAGCCGTCGCCGTCAGCGGCGAGGTGCAGGTTGGAGTTGGCGCCGCCGGCCGCCGTCTGACCCGGGTACTGACCGCCACCGCTGCCACCATTGTTCCCGGCAGTGTCCATGCCGACGACCTCACCGTTGGCGTTCGCGAGCGGTCCACCGGACTGGCCGGCCTGGATGTTCGCGTCGGTCTGCAGGAGGTTCTTCAGGTTCTCCGGGTCCTGGCCGTTCTGGTCGGTCGCGGTGATCGCCTGGTCCAGCGCAGTGATCTTGCCGGCCGCGTAGGTCGGCGTACCGCCCTTGCCGCCCGCGTTGCCGATACCGACCACCTGGTCGCCGACCTTCACGTTGTCGGAGTCACCGATCTTCGCGGTCTGCAGCCCGGACGCGTCCTTCAGCTTCAGTACGGCGATGTCGTGGTTCTCGTCGTACCCGACGACCGTGGCCACGTACGTCTTGCCGTTGCCCACGTCGGTCACGCTGATCGACGTCGCGCCCTCGATGACGTGGTGGTTGGTCAGGATCACGCCGTCCGAGGTGAGCACGATGCCGGTACCGGCGGCCTTGGCGTTCTCCAGGCCGAGCACGGTGTTGATGTTCACCAGCCCGGGCGACACCTTCGACGCGACCGCGGCCGGGTCGAACTGCGACTGCGACAACTGCGAACCCTGCGGGTTGCCCACGTGCTGATCGATGCCCCAGGCAACCGATCCGGCGACCAGGAGGGCCGCGATGCTCATCGCACCGGCGGCGAGCAGCCGGCGCTTCTTGCGCTTCGGCGGCTCGACCGGTCCGGAACCGATGACCTGGCCGGGCACCGGCGGGTAGCCGCCACCACCGTGCCAGCCGCCGTACGGGGCTGGGACCTGAGCCTGCTGCGGGTGCTGCATCGGCTGCGGGTAGTGCGGTCCCTGCTGCGGCGCCTGTCCCTGAACAGGTGCCCCCGGCAACTGCCAGCCCGGGTTCTGCCAGCCCTGGTTGTGCACCGGCTGGTTCGGGGCCGGGTGGTTCGGGATCGGCTGCTGGTACTGCGGTCCGGGCGGCAGCGGGATCGCCTGCTTCGGTCCCTCCTGTGCCTGCGGGCCGTTCCACTCGGGGCTCGGGCCCTGGCCTGGCTGGGGTCCCTCTGCCTGCTGGTCGTCCTGCTGTCCTGCACCGTCACTCATCGCCGTTGCCCTCCTCAGCCCAGTTCCTTCTGGTACGAGTAGAGCTCGCGGATCTGAGAACAGTCTCGGGTCAACCAATGAATCAGCTGAGAATCTTCTCCACCGCACTGACCACGGCCCGCCGCCGCACTGCCCGGCTCGGCGCCGCGGCGCCGTACTCGGGCGTCATCGACGACCAACTGGTCGCGATCGCCTGGATCAGCGACAGCAGGCTGACCGAAGAGAACTGCTTCGGGACGGTACGCCGGCGCTGCGCGCGATCGAGCTCGTCGAGCCGGCTCTGGTTCACCGCGATGATCGCCTCGAGCGGCTCACCGTCCGGCCGCTCCAACCGGTACCAGCTGGTCAGCCGAAGCCGCGCCGGGTTGTCCTCGAAATAGTCGAACAGCCGGCCGGCATACGCAGGCAGATCCGTGGTGTCGAAGCCGACCAACGCCAGATACTCCTCGACGGAGGCACTGAACACCGCGTCGAACAGCCCGTCCTTGTTGCCGAAATACGCGTAGAGCATGGCTTTGTTGCAGCCGGCCACTTCGGCGATCCGCTGCACCCGCGCCCCGGCGATCCCGCGCTCGGCGAACTCCTCAGTGGCCGCGGCCAGGATCTTGCTCCGGGTCCGGTCGGCGTTCCGCTGCTGCATGCCTCTCAGCATACAACCAACCGGTTGGTTGTTTTCTGCGAGCCGGCGTGCTTATCTGGAGATGTATCCAACCGTTTGGTTAGTTAGGACCGACAATGAGCAAGGTGTGGTTGATCACCGGGAGTTCCCGCGGCCTCGGACGCGCACTGGCCGAGGCGGTGCTGTCCGCCGGCGACCGAGTCGTCGCGACGGCGCGGACGCCGGAACAGCTCGCCGACCTGGTCACGAAGTACGGCGATCAGGTGCGAGCAGTGGCGTTGGACGTCACGAACGCGGAGGCCGCGCGGGCCGCCGTACAGACTGCTCTGGACGAGTTCGGCGCACTCGACGTGGTGGCGAACAACGCCGGGTATGCGAACAGCGCTCCGATCGAGGAGACACCGGACGACGACTTCCGCGCCCAGGTGGAGACCAACCTCTTCGGCGTGGTGAACGTGACCAAGGCCGCGCTACCGGTCTTCCGGGAGCAGCGGCGCGGCCACTTCTTGCAGTTCTCGTCGATCGGCGGCCGAGTCGGCGGGACGCCGGGCATGGGCGCCTACCAGACCGCGAAGTTCGCTGTCGAAGGCTTCTCCGAGGTGCTGAACAACGAGGTCAAGCCCTTCGGCGTCAAGGTGACCATCGTCGAGCCCGGCGCTTTCCGCACCGACTGGGGCGGCTCCTCGATGACCATCTCCCCCACCCACCCCGACTACGACGAAACCGTCGGCGCCATGAACCGCTTCCGCGTCGAGGCGGACGGCAAACAGGCCGGCGACCCCACGAAGGCCGCCCAGGCAATCCTCCAGGTGGTCGCAGCAGACGAGCCGCCACTTCGACTCCTGCTCGGCACCGACGCCCTCACCCGCGCCGAGCAGGGTGCCAAGGACCGAGCCGTCGAAACCACCGCCTGGGCCCACCTCTCCACCTCAACCGACTTCAACTGAGGGCGGGCCCAGGTCCGGCTCACCGAAGGTCGCGGAAGAACTCCCGGACGTCGCCCAGCAGCAGTTCGGGCTCCTCCAAGGCAGCGAAGTGACCGCCGCGAGCGACGTCGGTCCAGCGGGTGACCGTGTTCTCCTGCTCGACGTACTTGCGGACCGGCACGTCGTGGGCGAAAGCGATCACCGCAGTGGGGACGCCGGAGTTCTCCTTGCCGGCTCCCCACGCCTGCGCCTGGGCATACCCGACGTACGCCGCGGAGCCCGCCGTACCGGTCAGCCAGTAGAGCATCGCGTTCGTGAGCAGGCGATCCTTCGTGATGGTGCTACCGGGATCCGTCCAGGCATGGAACTTGTCCATGATCCACGCGAGTTGTCCGACCGGTGAGTCGACCAGGCCGTAGGCGATCGTCTGCGGCCTGGTCGCCTGGATCGCGATGTAGCCGAACTCCTCCTGCATGAACTTCCCGATCCGAGCGACCCGGTCCTGCTCCAACTCGGTCAGGCTGCCCAGCTCCTCCGCGGACAGCGGGTACGGCGGCATCGGGCCGGGCCCGCCGTTCGTGTGCACACCGACCACGTGCTCGCGCGCGGCCCGCGCCACCTCAGGCGACACCGCACCGCCGATGTCTCCACCCTGTACGCCGTACTTGTCGTAGCCCAGCCGGTTCATCAACTCGGCCCAGACCCGGCCGATCCGATCCGCGGTCCACCCGCCCTCGGCGACCGGCCCGGAGAACCCGAACCCGGGCAGCGACGGGATCACCACATGGAACGCGTCCCGCGCCTCACCGCCGTGCGCCACCGGATCCGTCAGCGGCCCGATCAGGTCGAGGAACTCGACCACCGAACCCGGCCAGCCATGCGTCAGCAGCAACGGCAGCGCACCGGGCTCAGCCGAGGTCACGTGCAGGAAGTAGATCTGCTGCCCCTCGATCTCGGTCGTGTACTGCGGAAAGGCGTTCAGCTCAGCCTCCGCAGCCCGCCAGTCGTATTCGGTCCGCCAGTAGTCGACCAGCTCAGCCAGAAACGAGACCGGTACGCCGGTCGTCCAGTCGTCTCCCGGCAACGCGGCCGGGAGGCGGGTCGCGGCCAACTTCGCGGCCAGGTCGTCGAGGGCGCTCTGCGGGATGTCGATGCTGAAGGGCTTGATCATGAAATAAGTCTTGCAGCCGGTTAGGTCAGTTTTAGTCCTAACCATCGGGCAGAATTCAGGACATGCTGGAAACCTCCGCACGCCTCCTCAAACTGCTCTCGCTGCTCCAATCCCCCCGCGACTGGAGCGGTACGGCGCTGGCCGCCGAGCTCGGTGTCGGTCCCCGAACGATCCGCCGTGACGTCGACAAGCTCCGTAACCTCGGCTACCCGGTGGACGCCGTACCGGGTGTGGCCGGCTATCGGCTAGGCGCCGGAGCCTCGCTTCCGCCGCTGCTCCTGGACGACGAGGAGGCCGTTGCCGTCGCCGTCGGCCTCCGAGCCGCCGCCGGAGGCACGGTCGCCGGTATCGAGGAGTCGTCGGTCCGCGCGTTGACCAAGCTCGAACAGGTCCTGCCTTCGCGACTCCGTAATCGGGTGAAGCTGCTCCAGGCCGTCGCGGTCACGCCGTCCGGAGCACCCGCCGTACAGCCGGATGTCCTGCTCGCGGTCGCCGAGGCCTGCCGCGATCACCAGCGAATGCGCTTCGACTATCGCAACCACGACGGCACGGCCGCCCGCCGTACGACGGAGCCGCATCGACTGGTCAACACCGGCCGCCGCTGGTACCTGATCGCCTGGGATCTCGACCGCACCGACTGGCGCACCTTCCGCCTGGACCGCCTCACCCCGGTCGTCCCCACCGGCCCGCGCTTCACGCCGCGCGAAGTCCCCGAGCAGAAGGCCGAGCGCGCCGCCTACCGCTACCAGGCCCGCTTCCTCATCCACGCCCCCGCCGAAGTCGTCGCCGACCAGCTAGGCCCCAACGTCGCCACCGTCACGCCACTCACCGCGACCACGACCACGGTCGAGGCCGGCTCCAACTCCCTCGACGAACTAGCCCTGTACGTCGGTCTCCTCGGTCACCGCTTCGAGATCCAGTCGCCGCCTGAACTCGTCGCCCACGTCCGCGACCTGACTGCTCGACTGACCGCCGCAGTGTCCTAGAGCATCTGCTGCTCGCGGAGCTTCCGGATCGTGCCGGCCGTGACGACCTTCGCCTGAGTACACGCGGCGCTCGCCGACGCCGGCGCCGGATAACCGACCGCTACCTCGACGACCGTCCCCTGCGCTACCGAGAAGATCGCGCCACAGGTTGGGTTCCGTTTGCTCTTACTCACAACGACATTGACCCCGTCGATCTCGACACCCGTGCCGACCGGCTCGGAGAAGATCTGATGGAAGTCGGCCGTAGCGCTCGGGCCCCAACCGATCAGCACCATGATCGAGAAGTTGTCTACCGAGCTCCAGACACAGTTGCTGGTGGTCTCACCCCGGTAGTCACTCGACTGTTCGAGGTGATGCGTCTCCAGTATCTCCCGGCTGACCAGCCGACAAGGCTCGGCCTCCTGCGCCGAGGGAGGAGGCGTAGGCACGGCCTGCGGCACGACCGTCGTACCGCAGGCACTCAAGGCACCCACGACAGCCAGCAGCCCCGCGGCTCGGATCATGACGGCAACGTACCGAGAGGGTCTCGGGACCGGTCCCCGGTGACGTGGGCGGGCATCGGCGGTAGCGTGCGGTCATGTCGCTGACCGGGGTCGAGGATCGGTACGTCGAGACAGTGCTGGGCCGGATCCGGTTGCGGGTCGGGGGTTCCGGGGAGGCGATGCTGTTCTGGCCGAGCCTGCTGATGGACGGCACTCTGTGGGCCGGGCAGGCGGCGCACTTCCTGGATCGCTATCAGGTGGTGCTGGTGGATCCGCCGGGCCACGGGGGTAGTTCGGATCTGGCGGGGCCGTTCAGTTTCGAGCAGTGCGCGGAGGTCGTGCGCGCGATCATCGATGCCTTGGGCATCGACAAGGTCCATGTCATCGGCAACAGTTGGGGCGGGATGATCGGCGGCACGTTCGCCGCGATACACCCGGACCGGATCGGCCTTGCTGTGTTGATGAATGCGACCGCCTCACCGTCCAACACCCGGCAGAAGCTCGAGTACGGCGTACTGACCGGTGCCGCTCGATTGCTCGGCGGGATCCGTGGACCGCTGGTCGGTCCAGTGGTCGACGCCTTCCTCGGTCCGACGGCCAAACACGAGAAGCCGGAAGTCGTTGCCACAGTCAAGCAACTGGCTCAGCAGGTGAACGTGAAGTCGGGCATGCACGCCGTTACCAGCGTGGTCCCGCGCCGGCCCGACCAGCGCAGCCTCTTCGGCCAGATCCGCACCCCGGTCCTCGTCGTGGCCGGCGCCGAGGACGCGACCTTCCCGGTCGCCGAGACCGAAGCCATGGCTGACTCCATCCCCGGCGCGCGGTTCGTCGTACTGGAGCAGTCAGCTCACCTGGCCGCCCTCGAATCCCCCACCGAGGTCAACGCCCTCATCGACGACTTCCTGCTCGACAACAACTAGCGGCGGGGAGGGACCGACGTACGGGAGAGGTCGGAGGCTACGACGATCTCGCCGGTGAACTCGGCGGCGGCTTCTTCATGGAAGCGTTCGGGTTCGAGGTAGCGCTGGGAGAAGTGAGTGAGGACGAGTTTGCGGACGCCGGCCTCCTCAGCGACCCGGGCGGCCTGGCGGGCGGTGAGGTGGCCGAAGCGACGGGCGAGGTCGGCCTCGGCGGACAGATAGGTCGACTCGATGACGAGCAGGTCGGCCTGGTCGGCCAGGGCGAGCACGTTCGCGCAGAGCCGGGTGTCCATGATGAACGCGAAACGCTGGCCGCGCCGGGGTTCGCTGACCTGATCGAGGTCCACCGTCCGGCCGTCGACCACGATCGAGCCGGTGCGTTGGAGTCGGGCGATATCGGGCCCGGCGACGCCAAGGGCCTTGAGCTGGTCGGGCAGCATGCGACGTCCGTCGGGCTCGATCAGCTGGTACCCGAACGACTCGAGCGAGTGCTCCAACCGCCGCGCCCACAACTGGCCGAACGGGCCGACGGCCAGCAGACCGTCCTCCTCGACCGGCTCCTCCAGCAACTCCGCCCGCTCGTAGAACGAAGCGGCGTACCGGAGGCGGTTGAAGTACTCCTGCCCGGACGCCGGGTAGTGCGCCCGGACAGCATGCGGTACGTCGTCCAGCGAGAGCCGCTGGACGATCCCCGGTACGCCGAGACAGTGGTCGCCGTGGAAATGCGTGATGCAGAGTCGCGTGATCGCGCCGGCCGCGACCCCGGCGTACAGCATCTGTCGTTGCGTCCCCTCCCCCGGATCGAACAGGAACCCGTCCTCGTCCCAGCGCAGGAAGTATCCGTTCTGGGTACGTTCCCGCGACGGCACCTGGCTTCCGGTGCCGAGGATGACCAGCTCCCTCAACGCAGGACCTCAGCCAGCGTCTTCGCCGAGATGTTCGCTCCGCATGAGACCACGGCCACCCGCCCGCCGGTCAGCGTCCGGGCCGCTGCGAACGCCATCGCGGCCGAGCCCTCGATCAGGTGGTGTTCGGTGTCGATGACCGCCCGCAGCGCATCGCGGATCGCGGGCTCGTCGACCAGGATCCACTCGTCGACCAGTTCCCGGCACAGGTCGAAGGTGATCGACCCCGGTTCGACACTGCCCGCCGTACCGTCGGACAACGTCGGCGCGGCATCGACCGGGATGATCTTGCCCGCGCGCACCGA
Organism: Kribbella sp. NPDC051587; assembly: GCF_044453945.1. Taxonomy (NCBI): domain Bacteria; kingdom Bacillati; phylum Actinomycetota; class Actinomycetes; order Propionibacteriales; family Kribbellaceae; genus Kribbella; species Kribbella sp. NPDC051587. The sequence goes on along the minus strand of NZ_JBITDE010000002.1, from coordinate 1,117,306 downwards.
CTCGGCCATCGCGGCATCGGCGGTCGGCGAGGCGCCGTACACCTTGATGCCGGGGAGTTGCTGCTTGAGTACCGCGGCGACTCCGCTGATCAATCCGCCGCCACCAACCGCGACCACGACTCCGTCGAGTTGCTCGCCCTTCAACTGCTTGACCAGCTCAACGCCGATCGTGCCTTGGCCGGCGATGACATCGGCATCGTTGTACGGCGAGACGTAGGTCAGACCTTGTTCGTCCGCGTACGCGCGTGCCTTGAGCTCCTGGGCGCCGGTGTCGTTGCCCTCGGCCCGCAATTCGGCGCCGAGTCGCTGGAGTGCGGCGACCTTGCTGCTCGACGCGTTCTCCGGCAGGTAGACGATCGCGCGCCCACCCAGCAGGGCGAGCGCGTTGGCGACGCCGAGGCCGTGATTGCCGGAGGATGCCGTGACCACGCCGGCCTCTCGCTCCTCGTCCGTCAGCGTGAGGATCTTCGCCAGCGCACCGCGCGCCTTGAACGAACCGGTCCGCTGCAGGTGTTCACACTTGGCCAGTACGTCGACGCCGAGGTCCGCGCTGAAGCCGTGGAACGGCAGGAGGGGCGTCGGCGGCAGGTACTCGTGCAGCGACGGCGCGATGCCCCGCGAACGATCGGCGATCTCGGCAGCGCTGACCGGCATTGTGCCTCCTCATAAGCTGTGCGTCTCGACTGCAGGCTATCCGGAGGGTGGGCGCGTGACGGAGTCTCTATGGAGCGGGTACCAGTACGCCGATACCACCTCCGACGGGTGGACGACGTACTGGCGTCTGGACCCGCGCGGCGCGGACCCCACGCTGACGGAGTGGACCGGTGACCCCGACCGGCCCGGCCAACGCCTGTGGGAACGCGCGGCAACGCCGGCCGGAGTCCACGCCCGCTGGAGTACGGCGGCGACGTCGCTCCGACTCGAACTCCGCGCGGCCCGAGGCATCGCCAAGCGGGTCGCCCCACTCGACGTACTGGTCGACGGTGCGCTGCACCACCGGTGTGAGGTCGCTGAGGGTGAGCAGGAGCTGGTCGTCTCGCTCCCTGGCAGTCCGGCGACTGTCGAGATCTGGCTGCCGCAGCTAGGGCGGGTCGCGCTGCGCGGACTTGCCTTCGACGGTCCCGCCGAACCGGTCGCGATCACGGGCCCGCGGTGGACGACGTACGGCAGCTCCATCACCCAGGCCGGCGGAGCCGCTGGGCCCTCCGAAACCTGGCCCGCCCTGGTTGCCCGCCACCACGGCTGGCACCTGACGTGCCTCGGTCTCTCCGGCGAATGCCACCTCGACCCAGTGGTCGCCCGAACCATCCGAGACACCCCAGCCCGGCTCATCTCCCTCTGCCTCGGAGTCAACATCTACGGCGGCGCCACCTACAGCGGCCGCACCCTCCCCAGCCAAGTCGAGTCCTTCGTCACCACAATCCGCGACGGCCACCCCTCGACCCCCATCGTCGTGATCACCCCCTTGGTGGTCCCCGACCGCGAAGGCGAACGCAACGCCGTCGGCCTGACGTTGGACGACGTCCGCGACTGCGTAGAACGCGGCGCGCGCGCAGACCCCGCCGTACAACTGATCGACGGCCGCACCATTCTCACCCCGGACGAAGCCCGCACCCTCTACACCGACGGCCTCCACCCCGGCCCCGAAGGCTACCGAGTCATCGCCAACCGCCTCATCCCCCTCCTAACCCTCCCCACCTAACAACCACACCAGGCGCTCCACCCCACCCCCGCACCCGGCCCCCACCCCCGCACCCGGCCCCCGCCCCCGTGGTCGTGCCCGGGTGGGTCGTGCCCGGCTGGGTCGTGCCCGGGTGGGTCGTGCCCGGGGTGGGTCGTGCCCGGGTGGGTCGTGCCCGCCCGGGCGGGGTCCGTGGTGGCGGAGGCCTAGTGGCCAACCGACCGGCGCGGGCCGGCTCAAGGGCTGCTCGCTTGCATCCCCAGCCCCCTCTGACCATCTGATGGGTTGACCCATGCCGTTGTGGGTTCTACACCCGCATGAGAGTGCAAAACCCACAAGGTGGTGGGTGAACCCACCAGATGCCACACGGTCCAGCGCGCTGCCCGGCAACCGGGTGGGCGCGACCGCGTGGTCGCGCCAACTCGGGCGGGTCCGTGGTGGCGGTGGTCTGGTGGCCAACCGACCGGCGCGAAGCTGGGTCAAGGGATTGCTCGCCCGCATCCCGATCCCCCGCTCACCATTTGGTGGGTTAACCCACGCCGTTGGGGGTTCCGTACCCGCATGAGCGCGCGGAACCCCCAAGTTGATGGGTGAACCCACCAAATGCCACACGGTCCAGCGCGCTGGGCCGTGCAACCACAAGCGACCAGGGTGGGCGCGACCGCGTACACGGGTGGTTGCTCGCCGCTGCGGCCGTTTCCTGAAAGCAGGGGGCTGCGCCGGGCAGGTGGCTGAGGGGGATGGTTCGGTTGGCGACCATGTGCCGGTTGCTTGGGCTGCCGGGCTGTGGCTGAGGTTCGGGAGGTGCGTTAGCCGGTGATTTTTCGGGTCCAGGCGACGAAAAATCACCGACTAACGTGCACGGACGAGGTGAACCACTCCACGCGGGCCGGGGAGGTATGGGCTCCTCCGCGGCCGGTGTTTGGGAGCATGGGGTGTGGGTTTGTTCGAGAAGGCTGCGGTGCGGGACTCGGGGATGCTGCCGGTGGGTGGCGGGCATGAGGTCTACTGGGAGGAGTCCGGGAACCCGAACGGGATTCCTGCGGTGTATCTGCACGGTGGGCCCGGTGGGTCGCTCGGCAAGGGGAGCTATCGCGCGAAGTTCGACCCGGATCGGTTCCGGATCATCGGTCTTGACCAGCGTGGCTGCGGCCGCTCCACACCGCACGTGACAACGCCTGGGTATGACCTTGGCGAGAACACCACCGGCCTCCTCATCGACGACCTCGAGACACTCCGTGAACACCTGAGGGTCGAACGCTGGCTGGTCAACGGGGTCTCGTGGGGGTCGACGCTTGCCCTCGCTTATGCGCAAGCACATCCACAGCGGGTGAGTGGCGTCGTACTGATGGCTGTCACGACGACCGATCGCTTTCAGGTGGAGTGGATCACCGAGACCGTCGGGGCGATCTATCCCGAGGCCTGGGATCGGGCTGCCGGTCACGCGGAGCAGGCAGGTGTTGGGTACCGCCGGGGTGAGGAGCGGTTGGTCGAGGCATATGCGCGTCTGATGACCGACGCCGATCCCGCCGTACGGGATGCCGCTTCTTTGGCCTGGATGGACTGGGAGGACAGCCACGTGTCCATCGGCAGCGGTACGACGACGCACAGCGGCGGCGCGTGGGAGGACGCGCACCACCGGCAGGGCTTCGCGACCCTGGTGACGCACTACTGGGCGCACGACGCGTTCCTGGATCCGCCCGTCCTGGAACGGATGGAGCGGTTGGAGGGCATCCCTGCGACGTTGATTCATGGGCGTCGCGATGTGAGCGGGCCGGCTGTGGTTGCTTGGGATGTGCACCGCGGCTGGCCCGGTAGCGAGCTGATCGTCGTCGAGGACGAGGGGCACGGCGGACCCGCGATGGTCGACGCTTGGTGCCGCGCGATCAGCCGTCACGCCGACCGTTTGGAGCGAGAGCATCCCCGGTGATGCGCTGCCCGAGTACGGCGGCATCGTCCTCAACGGACTGGACGAGCAGACCGTGGTGGTGTGCACGGCATTGAATCCCCGCGAGTCTTGCGCGCTCTCTGACCGCTGTCTTTGAGCAGCGGAAATCTCTGGCTGGGGGGATCGAGGAGATTGGAGTCCACTCTCTTCAAGGGCCTGATCTCGATGCCGGGGGCCAGGACTCTCGGAGAAGTCAGCGACGGCAGCAACTCCCCCTTCGCAGCCCGTCTCTCCGCCTACGCGGGTCTCGCCCGCGCCGGGCCGCCTCCTTTCGCGATGCTCCACGGCGGCACGCCACCGCCATCACTCGTTCACCGAATCGGCATGCCCCCGTGAGGACTGTTCACGACCATGGCCAGTGATCCAGCGGCAAGGTAGTCATGACCCGGGAAATACTCGATGTGCTGATGCCCGCCGTCGGCCATCTCCGCTATCGACCGAACTTCGTCAGCGAGGGCAGTCAAGCCCGGCCGGTCTCCCTCGATCAGTAGAACGCTGTGCTCCGAGTCGACTCTGATACGGACACCAGGGCCGCTGGTGGTCACTACCTCGACCGAAGCCAGTTCAGTGCCCCCGAAGCTCGGCTCATCCGAGGCGGTGGTTTCCACGCAGCCCTCCCCCGCGATGAGGACGAGGGCGAGGTCACGGAGTTCCGCGGCGGCGCCCGAGACGTCCAGCCCGCTCTCAGCGGGAAGGAACAAGATTCTCATCCACATGACCCCTTCGATTCCACAACGCCGGCCCCAACTATCAAAGCTGTTGCCCCAGCTCAACCGGGCTTCCTCGGCTCCAAACCAGCCGTCAAGGACGCTACTCACCACTTGGCTAAAGCCAAGCACGGTCAGCAACGAGACCGCGGCAACCACAAGCGGCCTGGGGTGGGCACGACCACGTGGGTCGGGAACACGTGCACGGGTGGGGTTGACCACCCGCGCCGGGTGAGGGCGCGGGTGGGAACCACTTACTCCGCCGGGGTTAGGGAGGTGCCTAGGGCTTGCCAGTCGAGGACTGGGGCGGCGAGGGTGCCGATGGTGGCCAGGAGGCCTAGGCGGGCGGCTTTGACCTCGGGGTCTTCGGCCATCACCAGGATCTCTTCGAAGAAGGTGGTGACGGGGTCGACGAGGATCGAGGCGGCGGGGACGAAGTCGCCGAGGGCGGTGGGCGCTTGGCCTACCTTCTGGACGGTTTCGTGGAGGACTACTTCGGCGGGCTCGGTCAGTTTGGAGGCGTCGTACGACGCTTCCGTGCCTTCCGGGACGATGCGACGGACTCGCTGGAGGACGGCGACCAGTTGGGCGAAGTCGGCGCTGCCGACCAGGTCCTTGAGGCTGGCGAGGGTTTCGTCGGCGACGGCCGGGGCGGTGGCCAGCGGGAGGACGGCGGCCACCTGGAGGTGGTCGTCGCCGCGGTCGATGAGCTGCTGCTCGTAGCGCCGGACGGTGAACTCGACGACCTCTTCCAGTGAAGAGGCCGGTACGGCGATGCCGTGGGCGCCGATCTCCGCCGCGGCGGCCTGGAGGCCGGTCGAGAGGGTGATCGCACGCAGCGACGGGTGCTCGCGCAGGATCGCGACCACACCACCGGCGGCACGACGCAGGGCGAACGGGTCCGAGCTGCCGGTCGGCTTCGCGCCGATGCCGAACAGGCCGGCCAGGAGGTCGAAGCGGTCCGCGAGGGCCAGCAGGGCGCCCGGGGTGGTCGACGGGACCGGGTCGCCGGCCGAGCGCGGGAGCTCCATGTCGAAGAGCGCCTGCGCGACCGCCTCGGTCTCGCCGGCACGGCGCGCGTACTCACGCGCCATCGTTCCGGCGAGTGAAGTCAGCTCGACCACCATCTGGGAGCCGAGGTCGAACTTCGCCAGCTCGGCCGCCCGCTTGAGCGTCTCCAGGTCGTCGCCCTCGACGCCGGCCACCGGGGCCAGCGCCAAGGCGATCCGGCCGATGCGGCCGGCGCGGTCGGCCATCGAGCCGAGCTTCTCCTCGAAGGCGAGCTTGTCGAGCTCGGCCTTCATGTCGGCCAGCGGCGTCTCGAGGTCGGCCCGCCAGAAGAAGGCGGCGTCCTCGTAGCGAGCGCGCAGTACGCCCTCGTTGCCGTTCCGGACGGTCGCCTCGTTCACCGAGCCGTTCGCCACGGCGACGAAGTGCGGCAGCAGCTTGCCGTCCGCGTCGCGAACCGGCAGGTAACGCTGGTGCTTGCGCATGACCGTGGTGAGGATCTCCGGCGGCAGCTCCAGGTAGTCGGCGGAGAAGTTGCCCAGGATCGGCGTCGGCTCCTCGACCAGGTTGACGATCTGGTCGAGCAGCGCGGACTCGGCCGCGAAGTCGATGCTGCCGGTGACCTCGGCGGCGAGCCGCTCGGAGGTCTCGACGATCAACTGACGGCGGCGAGCCGGGTCGGCCTCGATGCCGTGGATCCGGAGCAGGTCCAGGTACCCCTCGGCGGACACGATCTCCACCTTCGGCGGAGCCGCGGTCCGGTGCACGCGGGTGACCCGGCCGGCGGTCAGCGACGACACGGAGACCGGGACGATCTCGTCACCGAGCAGCGCCACCAGCCAGCGGACCGGCCGGGTGAAGGACAGCTTGGCGTCGTTCCAGCGCATGTTCTTGTCCGAGCGCAGTCCGGCGACGATCTCGCTCAGGACGCCGCTCAGCACCTCGGCCGCGCCGCGACCCGGGTCCGGCTTGGTGACGGCGACGTACTCGACGCCGTCGACGTCCAGGGTGTGCAGCTCGCTGACGTCGACGCCCTGACCGCGGGCGAACCCGGCGGCGGCCTTGGTCACGTTGCCGTCGGCGTCGTACGCGGCGACCTTCTTCGGGCCGCGGTTGACGCGCTCCGCGTCCGGCTCGCCGGCCTGCACCTCGGCGACGAAGGCGACGACGCGGCGCGGGGTCGCGTAGACCGTGATGGCGCCGTGGCCGAGCCGGGTCGCGCCCAGCTTCTCGGTCAGCGCGGCCTTCACCGCCGCGGAGGTCTTGGTGACCTCCGACGGCGGCATCTCCTCGGTACCGATCTCGAAGGTCAGCTGCCGGGTCCCGGTGGCGACCGGGAAGGTCGTCGGGGCCTCAGCGGCCGGCGGCAGCTCGGCGAGGCCGAGCGGGTGCTCCAGCTCGGTACGGCGCTCTGCCCAGAGCTGAGCCACCTCACGGGCCAGCGTGCGCATCCGGGAGAACGCCTTGGCGCGCTCCGTCGTGCTGACCGCACCGCGGGCGTCGAGGACGTTGAAGGTGTGTGAACAGCGCAGCACCTGGATGTGCGCGGGCACCGGCAGCCGCAGGTCGAGCAGGCGGCGGGCCTCGTTCGCGTACTCCTCGAAGAGCCGCTTCTGCGACTCCACGTCGGCGTCGTCCAGGTAGTACCGGCTCATCTCGTACTCGGCCTGGCCGAAGGCCTCGCCGTACGAGATGCCGGGCGCGTAGGCGATGTCCTTGAAGTGCGAGACGCCCTGCAGCGCCATCATGATCCGCTCGATGCCGTAGGTGATCTCCACCGACACCGGGTCCAGCGTCATCCCGCCGGCCTGCTGGAAGTAGGTGAACTGGGTGATCTCCAGCCCGTCCAGCCACACCTCCCAGCCCAGCCCCCAGGACCCCGTCGCCGGGTTCGCCCAGTTGTCCTCGACGAACCGGACGTCGTGCGCGTGGATGTCGACGCCGAGCGCGGTCAGGCTGTCGAGGAACAGCTCCTGCGGGTTGCCCGGGTCCGGCTTGAGCACCACCTGGAACTGGGTGTGCGTCTGCAGCCGGTTCGGGTTCTCGCCGTACCGGGCGTCGTCGGGCCGGACACTCGGCTCGACGTAGGCGACCCGCCACGGCTCGGGACCGAGCACCCGCAGGATCGTCGCCGGGTTCAGCGTCCCGGCACCGACCTCGGTGTTGAACGGCTGCACGATCATGCAGCCCCGGTCGGTCCAGTACTTCGTCAGCGCGATCAGCGCGTCCTGCATGGTGAGCACAGCAAACCTCAAGCCGTCTTCGGGGATTCCTGGGCAAAGTCTATTCGGTTTCCGGCGTCTAGAATGACCGGGTGACCTCGCCCCTGCATGCAGCGGTAGTCCGCTAGTTCCGTCGTCCGCTCCCCGGCGCCGATCAGGCCTCCGGGTGAGCCGTGCTGCCCTATTCGGCCTCGATGGCAGGGACGACTCTCTTGACACTCATCACCGTGGACGACTCCGTCTCCGCGGACCGGGCGCTACGCCTGATCCGCGGCGGCAGCACCCTCCGCTGGGAGGGCGATTTCCAGAATGCGAGACAACTGCTCGCCGCGCTCGGCCGCCGGACCCGGCGGGTTCACCATCTCAATTCGTTGCTCATAGCAACAACCGACTACGAGATCCGGTTGCGGCGAGCACCGGACGTACGACGCGCCTGCCGGCAGGCGTACGGCCCGCCGACCGGCGACCGTTTGATCCCGCTCCGCGAACTGCTGGGCGTGATCGGCGCGCATCAGTTGCGGGAACGCGGCATCTATCTACAGGCACTGGATGCCCGAATCCACCCACACTATGGGGTTTTCGCCCCGACAAGATCCGAGTACGTCGACCTGGTCGCCGCCGAGCCGATACCACCGACCGCGAAGGTGGCGTTCGACATCGGAACCGGAACCGGCGTACTCGCAGCAGTACTGCGCAGACGCGGCATTGCGAAGGTCGTTGCCACAGACAACAATCCGCGCGCGGTCGCGTGCGCACGAGAGAATCTGGCCGCTCTCGTAGTGAGCGATCCGAAGGTGGTGAGGACGCACGAAGCAGGCAACACGCCGGGAGCGATTGAGGTGGTTGAGGGGGACCTGTTTCCGGCGGGGCGGGCGGATCTGATCGTTTGCAATCCGCCGTGGGTCTCCAAACGGCCCAGGACGCTTCTAGACACGGCCGTGTTCGACGAGGACAGCCGGATGCTCCATGGATTCCTGTACGGCGTCCGCGAGCACCTCAATCCGGGTGGGGAGGCCTGGTTGATCATGGGGCTGAGGCCTCGGGATGAGCTGCTCACGCTGTTCCGGAAGGCCGGCTTACGGGTCGTGGGGCGGTCGAGCGTCGTACCGACGCACCGGAGAGCTCGGGTGGATGAAACGACCGATTTGTGGCGGTTGTGTCCATCGGATGCGGCGCCGTTCGTGGAGGAGGCATGAACAACACAGAGCTTTACTACGAGGTACGTGGCAGTGGACCGCTGGTCGTGCTGGTCGGGGCGCCGATGGGGGCGGACGCGTTCGCGCCGCTGGCGGAGCTACTCGCGGACGGGTACAGCGTGCTGACGACGGATCCGCGCGGCATCAACCGCAGCAGGTTCACCGACGGCGGTACGTCGACGCCGGAGCAGCGGGCGGATGACCTGGCGTGGTTGATCCGGGAGGTCGACCGCGGGCCGGCGGTGGCGTTCGGGTCCAGCGGCGGGGCGGTGAGCGTGCTGGCGCTGGCGCAGAACCATCCGGAGACCGTCCACAAGGTGATCGCGCATGAGCCGCCGTTGGATCGGCTCGTCCCGGACGGGGACGAGCTGCTCGCGAAGTCGGAGAAGTTGATGGCCGACTACCTCAGCGGCGACACCGTCGGCGCCTGGAAGCAGTTCTTCGCGCTGGCGAACATCGAACTGCCGCCGGGGATGGCGGAGCAGATGTTCAGTGGTGAGCGGGACGCCGACGAGCGGTTCTGGTTCGAGCACGAGATGCGGGAGTCGATCAGCTGGCAGCCCGACATCGCCAAGCTGCAGAACGTGATCGTCGGCATCGGCGAGGACTCGAAGGGTCAGCTGTGCGATCGCACCTCGACCGCACTGGCCGGCCTGCTCGGCATCGAGCCGACGCGGTTCCCCGGCGGTCACACCGGGTTCGCGGACGACCCGAAGACGTTCGAACCTGCGCTACGCCGTCAGCTTGTCGAGATTGACTTCCACCCAGGTGCGTAGCGCGGACAACGGCACGGAGACGCTGTGGCCGAGGTCGGTCAGCGAGTACTCCACGTGCAGCGGCACCGCGGGGTAGATCTCGCGGTGCAGGAAGCCGTTCTCCTCCAGGCGCCGCAGGGTCGCGGTCAGCACCTTCGGGCTGATGCCCTGCAGTTGCCGTTGCAGCTCGCCGAACCGCAGCGGGCCGCCCTCCAGCGCACCGATCGCGAGGGCGGCCCACTTGTTCGCGAGCAGGTCGAGGACCTCGCGGCACGGGCACTGTGCCGCGTACACGTCGTGGTGGTCGTGCTTCCCGGTGGCGCATTCGGTACTCATACTTCCCAAAAGATAGCAGCTGCCCTTGCGGGAAACTAGGGCCCTATCGATACCTTCTCGGACATGAGAGCCATCACCCAGAAAGAGTTCGGTGGTCCGGAGGTCCTGCAGCTGGTCGAGATCGACCGGCCCGAGCCCCTGCCGACCGAGGTACTGGTCCGCGTCCACGCTGCCGGAGTGAACCCCGTCGACGCCAAGACCCGGGCGGGCGGCGGCGTCGCCGGCGTCCTCGGCGAGCTGCCGTTCGTCCTCGGATGGGACGTGTCGGGTGTCGTCGAGGCGGTCGGCCATGGCGTGCACACACTCGCCGTGGGCGACGAGGTCTACGGGATGCCGTGGTTCCCGCGGGCGGCCTCGGCCTACGCGGAGTACGTGACCGCCCCATCCCGGCACTTCGCCCGCAAGCCCGCCGGCCTCACCCACGAGGAGGCCGCCGCACTCCCCTTGGCCGGACTGACGGCGTACCAGATCCTGACGGCGCTGGCCGACGTACAGGCTGGTCAGCGCGTGCTGATCCACGCTGCGGCAGGCGGGGTCGGCCACCTGGCCGTCCAGTTCGCCAAGGCGCTCGGCGCCCACGTCGTCGGTACGGCGAGTGCCGCCAAGCACGAGTGGTTGCGCGGGCTCGGGGCCGACGAGGTGATCGACTACACGACCACTGCCGTCGAGGAGGCGACCGACGAGATCGATGTCGTGATCGACCTGATCGGCAGCAAGACGACCCTCGACCAGTCGATCCAGGTACTCAAGCCCGGTGGACTGTTGGTCGCCGTACCGTCCGGGACCTCGCCCGAGCTGCTCGAGTCGGCGAAACAGACCGGTGTCCGGGTGAGCGGCTACCTGGTCGAGCCGGACGGGCACGCGCTCGGCGAGATCGCCGAACTGGTCGAGAGCGGCAAGGTCCGGGTCGAGGTCGAGCACGTCTTCCCCTGGACCGAGGTCGCCGAGGCACACCGTCAGCAGGAGTCCGGCCGCACCCGCGGCAAGCTGGTTCTGAGCGTGAACTGAGACGCACCGTCGGTCCCTGCGGGGCCATATGTGAAGCTGGGGGTGTCCGGTGATTGATGTGGTTCACATCGGGCACCGGTCGGAGGTGCTGCCGGGACCCGTCCCTCCGCGTGGCGCCTTGACCTCAACCGTGGTTGAAGTTTCAAGCTGGACAGGCATACGGCCCCGCAGGCCCCCGACGAAGGAGCAGAGTTGACCACGTATTCGCTTCCCGATCTTTCCTACGACTACGGCGCACTGGCACCGAGCATCGCCGGTGAGATCATGGAGCTGCACCACTCCAAGCACCACGCGACCTATGTGAAGGCCCTGAACGACACCCTGGACAAGCTGGCCGAGGCCCGCGACAAGGGCGACTTCGGCGCGATCGTCGGCCTCGAGAAGACGCTGGCGTTCAACCTCGGCGGCCACGTCAACCACTCGATCTTCTGGAAGAACCTGTCTCCGGACGGTGGCGACAAGCCGGACGGCGAGCTGGGTGCGGCGATCGACGAGTCGTTCGGCTCGTTCGACGGCTTCCAGGCGCACTTCACCGCGGCCGCCACCACGATCCAGGGCTCCGGCTGGGCGATCCTGGGCTGGGACGCGCTCGCCGGTCAGCTGCTGATCCACCAGCTGTACGACCAGCAGGGCAACCTGCCGGCCGGGCAGACCCCGATCGCGATGCTCGACATGTGGGAGCACGCCTTCTACCTGCAGTACAAGAACGTGAAGCCGGACTACGTCAAGGCTTGGTGGAACGTCGTCAACTGGGCCGACGCCCAGGCGCGTTTCGACGCCGCCCGCGCCGGCGCCGGCGCACTGATCACCGGCGCCTGACAACCACCGAAGCCCTGGTGAACCGCGACCGGTTCACCGGGGCTTCGTGCTGTATTCGGTGATCACCGGAGCGATCGCCTTGGCCGCCATCATGTGCGTCTGACCTGGCACTTCGTGCAGCTCCGCACCCGGTACGGCGGTCGCCACGGCCGCGACCGAGTTCTTCATCCAGGCCGGGCTCTTACCGCCGAAAACCGCCAGCACCGGTACGCCGATCGCCGCCCACTGCGCCGGGTCGAGCGGTCGACCCTGCCCGTTGGGTGCGACGAAGCGAGCGTCGTACGGGAGGGTGTGCGCCATGGCCTTCAGCTGCTTCCAGGCCGGCATCAGCCGCATCATCGTCACCATCGGCCCGGGCAGTCCGACGCCTTTGGTCATGAAGTACTTCACCGCATCGGCCGGCTCCCGCGCCTCCAGGTCAGCGACGAAGGTGGAGGGCATCGGCTTGCGGGTGTCGTCCACCACGAACGGCGGCTCGAACGCGATCAGCTTCTCGATCGGGAGCCCGGCATTCGCGGCCGCCAGCGCGAGCGCCGCGCCGGACGACGTGCCATAGACGTACGCCGATCCGCCGGCGACCTCGATCATCGCGGCCAGGTCCTCGATCTCGCGCTCGACCGCGTAGTCCGCGGTGTCACCGGAGTCGCCCCGACCGCGGCGGTCGTAGTTGTAGACCGTGAAGTGGTCCGCGAGCAGCTCGGCGAGCTCGGGCATCGGACCTTGCGCGCGGCTGCAGAGCGCGCCGTCGACCAGAACGAGCGCCGGACCCTCTGAGCCCCGCCGGTCGTAGGCGATCGTCGTACCGTCCTTGGAAACCGTGGTGTGCATGGCACTGCTCCTTCGCTGAAGTGGTCTTGGCAGTGCGTCGAACATTCTCCCGCCGGATCGACACAGCGTGCGGAAATTACCCGGGGTGAGGAGGAAAACCCGTGTCGTTCGGAGCTTGATGTGACTTGGGTCACAGCTGGTCGCGATGCGCAGTCATCGGATGACAGGGTGCGGTCAACAAGCGTCCGCCTCGCTTGTCATGAGGTGGGGCTGCGACGTTCCGGCCAGGAACGAGCTTGGGGGCTCGTCCACGTTCCTGGCGCCAGACGGAACTGGGAGGATTTCT
>NZ_JBITDE010000002.1:725627-1104413 GCF_044453945.1 Kribbella sp. NPDC051587 | reverse complement strand
TCGCTTGTCATGAGGTGGGGCTGCGACGTTCCGGCCAGGAACGAGCTTGGGGGCTCGTCCACGTTCCTGGCGCCAGACGGAACTGGGAGGATTTCTGTGAAAGCCCGTACCTGGCTCGCCGGCCTTGCCGCCGGTGCAGTCGCCTTGACGTTGGCAGCGCCCAACGCCATCGGCGCCCCGACCGCGACCCCGGCCCCGAAGCCGTCGGTCCGCCAGCTCGACACCCCTGCGGGTGGCGGCGCCGGCATCGTCACCAAGCGCGACGCCATCGGCCGCGCCCACTCGCTGCGCCCGACCACGCCGCTCAAGGCACCCAAGTCGGTGAGCGCCAGGGCAGCCAAGGCTGCCACCAGCCGGCCCGACTCGGCCGCTGTCGCCAAGGCCCAGGTCGACGCGGTCGCGCCGTACTTCGGCGCCCGCCCCGCCGACCTGGTCGCGACCGGTACTTCGATGTCGGAGTACGGATCGCAGACCCGCTTCCAGCAGACCATCGACGGCGTTCAGGTGTACGGCGGCGAGATCGTCACCAACCTGGACAAGGCCGGCTCGCTGGAGTCCGCCAACGGTGAGGTCGCCCTCGCCACCTACGGCACCTTCCCGGCCGCCGACAAGGCCGACGCCGCGAAGGCCACCGCACTGCAGTCGGCCCTGGCCGCTGTCGCCAAGCAGGGCAAGCTCGACGCCTCGAAGTTGAAGGCGGAGCTGACCGGCCCGCGCTGGTTCGACATGGGCCTGGTGACCCGCCAGCCCGGCTCGGTCGCCATCCCGGTCTACCTGTACGAGGTGACCGGACCCAACGACGTCCGCTGGCAGGCCATGGTGCACGCCTCCGGCCAGGCGCTGCTCGCCTGGGACCTGAGCGAGAAGATCAACCGCGTCGTCTGCGACGCCAACCACGCGATCATCCAGACCGGCGGTGAGGACGTCCGCTGCGGCGACGGCCAGGCGTTCGCGCCGTCCCGCGTCGAGGGCGGCCCGGCCTCCGACGTCCAGGACGTCAACCAGGTCTTCGACTTCTTCGGAGACACCTCCGACACCTACAAGTCGCTCGGTACCGACCTGACCAGCCTGATCGGCGTCGACTACGGCGACGGCAAGGGCAAGGCGATCCGCGGCACCGTCCGGATCTGCGTCGACGGCGGCTGCCCCTACGCCAACGCGTTCTGGAACGGCGAGCAGATGGCCTTCGGTGAAGGCGTCAGCACCGACGACGTGACCGGCCACGAGCTGACCCACGGCGTCACCCAGCACACCTCGGGCCTGGCCTACCTGTGGGAGGCCGGCGCGATCAACGAGTCGCTGTCCGACATCATGGGCGAGTTCGTCGACCTGACGAACGGCTCGGCCGACGACACCGCCGAGAACCGCTGGCAGATCGGTGAGGGCTCGAGCCTCGGCGTGATCCGCAGCATGTCCGACCCGACCAAGTTCGGTGACCCGGACAAGCTGAGCAGCCCGAACTGGTTCGACGACGCGTTCTTCCAGGACAACGGTGGCGTGCACTTCAACTCCGGTGTCGGCAACAAGACGGCGTACCTGATCGCCGACGGCGGTGCCTTCAACGGCCAGAAGATGCTCGGCATCGGCCTGGCCCGCTCCGAGGTGCTGTGGCACGAGACCCAGAAGGTGCTCACCACCGGCGCCGACTACGGCGACCTCGCCGAGGGCCTGCGCGCGACCTGCGACAAGCTGGCCAAGAAGAAGAAGTCCGGCATGACCAAGAAGGACTGCGCCCAGGTCGAGCTGGCCATCAAGGCGACCGAGCTGGACGCCGAGCCGGCCGGCGGCCTGCCCGCCCAGGCTCCGGTCTGCGACACCGCCGGCGCGAAGGTCAAGAACCTGCTGAAGACCTCCTTCACGGAGTACCCGGACGGCAAGGTCGTCCGCGACCAGGGCTGGGTGCTCGGCAAGGCCGAGGGCGTCGACGGCTCACTCGTCGACACGTCGTACAGCAAGGACGGTGACGACTCCATGTTCGGCATGGTGACGGCCCCGGACCAGGCGATCGGCATCCAGACCGCCAACGGCACCAAGATCAAGAACCAGAAGACGTACCTGCGCTTCCAGCACGCGTACAACTTCTACAACGTGTTCATCATCTTCGGTGTCCGCAGCGGGACCGGAACGCTCGAGTACTCCGACAACGGCGGAGCGACCTGGCAGGACAGCTCCACGCTGACCGGCTGGACCAACGGCCCGACCGTCGACCCGAACTTCGAGGACGAGCCGGGCGCCTGGCACGGCAACTCGGGCGGCTGGGAGACCAGCCGGTTGGACGTGACCTCGTTCCAGGGCAAGCAGCTGAAGTTCCGCTGGACCCTGCACGGTAAGGATGCGGACCTGGTTCCGGCCAACTGGTGGCTGGACAACGCGAGCATCTACACCTGCTCCAAGTAACACCTGAGCGGTACCCGAGGGCCCGGTGGATCCGTCCACCGGGCCCTCGGCCGTTCCGATCCTTTTCACCACGGGGAAATCGATTGCCGAGAGATCGTTCCGGGGTTAGTGTGCTGACCAGGAGTTCCCACCGCCCCGGGAGACGACCATGGCCGATCAGCCCGAACTGTCCGCCTGTGACAACCCTGCGTGCGGAGGCTCGTGTCCTCGCGCCGGTGTCGCACGACGTACCTTCCTCTCGATCAGTGCGGCCGGTCTCGGCGCACTCGCGGCGCCCGGCGCCCTGCGCGCGGCCGCCGCTCCCCTGGTGCCGCGGGCTCCGGTGAGTGCGGCAGAAGCCGCGGCGCTGGCCGACCGCGGGGTGCCGACCGTGTACTCCGGTGCGGCGCTGGCCAAGATCGGCATGCCGGTCGGTGGTGGGTGTGCGGGGCAGGTGTACCTGTCCGGCGACGGCCGCATGTGGGGATGGGACGTCGCCAACGCGATGACCTATCCACTGGGCGGCGCTGACTTCGCCGGCACGCACTACACCGCGCCGCTGTCCGCGGATGCACCCGGAGCGACTCGCTTCCGGCAAGGGTTCGCGCTGCGGACCGGCACGATCGCCCGGTACGTCGATGCTCGCGGCTTCAGCGATGTGCGGTTCACCGGGCAGTATCCGATCGGCCGGGTCTCCTACAAGACCATCGCGAGTCCGGTCCAGGTCACGCTGGACGCGTTCTCGCCGTTCATCCCGCTGGAGACGCTCGATTCGACCTTGCCGGCCACGGTGTTCGCGTTCACGCTGCGCAACTCGTCGGCCGAGGCGGTCGATGCGACCTTGCTCGGGTACTCCGAGAACCCGGTCTGCCTGGACAGTCGAAAGAACCAGCCGACCACGCAGCGCGCGACCGCCTACGCGTCCGGGATCGAGTGGACCGCGGCCGACCCGACGACCTCGACGCGGGCGGACATCCTCTTCGAGGACTGGGAGCGCGAGACGTACGACGGCTGGACGGTGACCGGCACTGCCTTCGGCTCCGGGCCGGTCGTGGCGACCGCCGTACCGGAGTACATGAAGCGGTTCGGTGATCTGCACGTGCACGGAACGCGGTTCGTCACCTCGCACAACTACCGCGCCAATCCGAACGACATCGACGGCGCGGACGCCCACCTCGGCATCCTCACCAGCGCGCCGTTCGTAGTGAATCGTCGTTACGTAACAGCGTCTATCAGCGGTGGCTCCGGCCCTGGCACCTGCCTGCAGGTGGTTGTCGACGGGAATGTCGTGGCCACGGCCGTCGGCGGGGACACCGAGCCGATGAGCACCCGGGTCCTCGACGTCTCCAAGTACCAAGGCCGGACGGCCCAGGTCCGGCTGGTCGACAACGCGTCCGGCGCCTGGGCCCACCTCAACGTGGACCGGATTGTCTTCAGCGACCGGCCCGACGTGGTCTTCGAGACCTGGGGCAACGACTCGTACGGCGGCTGGACGACGACGGGCGACGCGTTCGGCAGTGGGCCGGTCAAGCCGGAGCAGACACCCGCACTCATGCAGCGGTACGGCGATCTGAACATCCACGGATCACGGTTCGTCACGTCGTACAACTTCCGGCTCACCGGCGATCCGGACAACCGGACCGGCACGCTGACCAGCCCGCCGTTCGAGATCTCCCGCCGGTACGTCGCGATCGCGGTCGGCGGCGGCAACCGGGGCGCCGTGAATGTGGTTGTCGATGGCAACGTTGTGGCCACCGCGACCGGCTCCAACAGCGAACCACTCGTCGGAAAACTGCTTGACGTCGGCAACTATGAGGGCCGCACCGCACGGATCCAGGTGGTCGACACCGTGACCGGCGCCTGGGCACACCTCAACATCGGGAGCGTCACGTTCACCGACCGGGCCGACATCGTCTTCGAAGACTGGGAACGCGCCAACTACTCAGGCTGGACAGTCACCGGTACGGCGTTCGGCGCCGGGCCGGTCACCGCCGCCGAGACCCCGACCAACTTCCGGCGGGCCTTCGGCAACCGCACCGAGCTGAACGTCTCGGGGAGTCGGTTCGTGACGTCGTACAACTTCCGCGACGGGTCGTTCGACGGCTCGCAAGGCACCTTGACGAGCCGGGCGTTCACCATCGACCGGCGCTACATCACCGTCTGGACCGGCGGCGGCAGCAATCCGGCGACGACCGCGGTCAACCTGATCGTCGACGGCGCCGTGGTCGCGACCGCCACCGGCGCGGACATCGAACCACTGGACGCGATCTGCTGGTCGGTCGGCCGCTGGGCCGGGAAGTCCGCGCAGCTCCAGATCGTCGACCGCTCGAGCGGCGGCTGGGGGCACGTCAACGTCGACCGGATCATCTTCAGCGACCGGCCGATCCGCCAGCAACCCGTTGCCGACCGCACCGATGCGGGCAGTTTCGCGTTGGCCTCGCTCGAGCCGGTCGCCGTCGTACGGCGGTCGATCGCGGCCTGGTCGACGCCGGCCGAACTGTTCGACGCAGCCGACGGCCCGGCCGAGGTGGACGGCTCGGACACCCAGGTCGGCACGGTCGCGGTCAGCGTCCGGCTGGCACCTGGTGAATCGAAGACGGTGCGCTTCGTCCAGAGCTGGTTCTACCCGACGCCCGAACGTCGCCAGTTCGGGCATCTCACCAACGGCTCGACGTTCCGCCGGCACTACGCGACCCGCTTCGGCTCGGCCCGCGCAGTGACCGAGCACGTCGGCGCCAACCTCCAGCGGCTGGAGTCCGGAACGCGCACCTGGGCGCAGACCTGGTACGACGATTCCACCTTGCCGCACTGGTTTCTCGAGCGGACCTTCGCCACGGCGTCGACCATCGCGACCGCGACGTGTTACCGCTGGAGCGACGGCCGCTTCTACGCTTTCGAAGGCGTCTACTGCTGCCACGGCACCTGCGAGCACGTGTGGAGTTACGCCCAGGCGATCGGCCGGCTGTTCCCCGACCTCGAACGCGACACCCGGGAGCGCGTCGACCTCGGCATCGCGTACCGAGCCAGCGGCGAGATCGCGAACCGGGGCGAGTCCGGCGACGCCGCCTCGTCGTTCGCCGACGGCCACTGCGGCACCATCCTGCGGATCTACCGCGAACACCAGATGGCTCCGGACGCCTCGTTCCTGACCCGGGTCTGGGCCCGGGTGAGGACCTCGGTGGAGTACGTGATCTCGGCCCGCGACGGCGCCGATCAGGACGGCATCTTCCGCGGTGGGCAGTGGAACACCTTGGACACCGAGTGGTTCGGCGAGATCCCGTGGCTGAGCGGCCTGTACGTCGCCGCGCTGCGGGCCGCCGCCGCGATGGCGACCGAGATGGGCGACACCGCGGCGGCCGCCCGGTACCGCACGATCGCCGATCGCGGATCGTCGTACCTGAACGGGTCCTTGTTCAACCCGATCTACGGCTACTACGTGCAGGAGGTCGACGCGGCGCATCCGGCGGCGAACACGAACCGCGGGGTGTTCGTCGACCAGATGTACGGGCAGACCTACGCCGCCCAGCTCGGGCTGCCCCGGGTCTTCGCGGCGGACAAGGCACGGACCGCGTTGACGAAGCTGTACCAGAACAACTTCCAGCCCAACCCCGCGGCGTACCGGCCGCCAGGCATTCCCGCCGGCCGCGTGTACACGGGCGCCAACGAACCCGGAACGATCATGGTGACCTGGCCGAACGGCGGCTCGACCGAGTCCGGCGGGCACCCGTACTTCAACGAGGTGTGGACCGGGCAGGAGTGGCAGTTCGCCGCGCACCTGTTCGCGGAGGGGATGACGGCCGAGGGACTCGCGGTGTCGCGGGCGATCTACGACCGGCATCGGGGCGAGAAACGCAATCCCTACAACGAGATCGAGGCCAGCGACCACTACGCGCGGGCGATGATGAGCTTCGGCGCCTACATCGCGGCGTGCGGGTACGAGTACCACGGACCGCGCGGCCATCTCGGGTTCGCACCACGACTCACGCCGGAGGAGTTCGCCTGCGCGTTCACGGCCGCCGAAGGCTGGGGCCGCTACCACCAGACCCGTACGGCGACCTCACAGGTGGCGACGGTCTCACTCCGGCACGGCCGAGCGCGGCTGTCCACACTCGCCTTCGAAACCGCCCGCCCGGCGACAGCGGTCTCCGTGACCCACGCCGGTACGACGGTGCCGGCCACGCTCGCGGTGACCGGGACCCGGGTCGTGGTCACGCTCGGCACGCCGGTCGTCGTGACCGACCAGGACCTGGTGATCACCCTTACGGCATAGGGACGCCTTCGCGCTCGTCGTCCCAGGCGGCGGCGCTGATCCGCCAGCCGGCCGCGGTCCGGACGAACTGAATCGTCTTCATTCCGCGGCCGGTGAAGGCCTTGCCCTCCTGACTGCCTTCCTTGGCGTAGGCGCCGTACCAGTGCGCGATGTCACCGAAGACGTCGAGGCGGCCGTCGAGCGCCCACTCGTGGAAGTCGCTGAGCGTGCCTCCGGTGAGGAGCGCGCGGCGGGGCGCGATGAACTCGTCGACCGTGTACGCCAGCGGCTCGCTGCCGCAGGTCCGGACGATCACGGCCTGTGGGATGAACAGCTCCGGCAGGGCGTCCAGGCGCTCCTCGCAGTCGGGGCCGGAGACGAACGCGTCGAAGAACCGGCGGATGAGCTCGTTCAGGGCGGTCTGATCCATGTTCACAACCTAATCGGATGGGTACCGGGCGTGACATCCGATCACGGGAGGCCGAGAGATGAGCACGCGTCCAGGCGTCGTACGGGAAGAGCCTGTTGGGGCGCTGGTGAGTGACCTGACCAGCGACATGAGCCGACTGGTTCGGGACGAGTTACAGCTGGCCAAGGCCGAACTGAAGGACAAGGGCAAGGAAGCCGGGGTCGGGATCGGACTGTTCGGTGGGGCCGGGACGTTCGCGCTGTACGGACTCGGTGCCTTGATCGCGGCGGCCATCTGTGGGCTCGCCGTCATAGTACCCGCGTGGCTGGCGGCACTGATCGTCGCCGTGGTGCTGTTCGCAGTGGCCGCGGTCGCCGCGCTGCTCGGTAAGCGTCATGTCAGTCATGCGACTCCGCCCATTCCGCAACGCGCCGTTGAGGGGGTCCACGAGGACCTCGAAGCGCTCAAGGGCCACCATCCGGAAGGGACTCTCACGTCATGAAACACCGCGAAGACCTCACCGAGACCGAGGCGCTGCGCCTCGAACTCGAGCAGACCCGCGCTCACCTCGCGGAGACCGTCCAGGCGCTCTCCGAGCGGGTGAACGTCCTGCGCCGCCTCAAGGAGTCGGCAGCGGAGGCAGGCGGCCGGATGAAAATGAACGCGGGCCTGGCCGGCAGCCGCATGAAGGCCAACGCGGGACTGGCCGGCAGCCGGATGAAGGACCCGGCGGGGATGGCCGGCCTGCGGGTCAAGGACACCGCCGGCCAGGTGCCCGCGATGACCAGGGAACACCCGAAGGCGACCGCCGCGGTCGGTGGCGCCCTCGTGCTCGGTGCCGGCGCGGCAGCCTGGCTGGTCAGCCGCCACAAGTAGCTCCGGCCACTTCAGGGGCTATCCCCTCGACTTGCCCCTTCTCCCCTCGAATATCGACGGGAGAAGGGGCACTTTCACGGGTTATCCCCTCAAGTTATCCCCTTGCGCAGGGGCCTGCGGGAAACGGGTTTTCCGCGGGGTGGCGGCATAAGGTGAGGGTTATCCCCTGCGTTGGGAGCGAGGGGATGCAGACAGCGAACAGGTTTGGCATTCTCCGTTCAGGTAGCGACAAGTAGTCCCCCGGTCGCTATTCGTATCCGCCGCCCATCGGAGTGAGGCCCGCCCATGTCATACCGTCATGCCCTGACAACCCTCGCCGTGCTCGCCACCGCGATCGCCGCCCCGGTCGCGTCCGCGTCCGCCGCACCGGCCCCGCAGGCCGCGCCGACCACCGTGTCGTCGTACGCCGGATCGCCGCAGGACCAGGCCGCCACCCAGGCGTTCTACGACGCGGTGATGAAGTCCGCGCTGGCCCAGCAGGCCAAGGCCGCCAAGTCCGGCCAGAAGCTCGCCGCGGTCACCGTCCGGTACCGGGTCAGCGCCCCGAGCTTCCGCTCGCAGATCAGCCGCAGCACGCAGATCTGGAACTCGTCGGTCAGCAACGTCCAGCTCGTCGAGTCCACCGGCAGCTACGACTTCTACTACACCGAGGGCAACGACTCCCGCGGTTCGTACGCGTCGACCAACGGCCACGGCCGCGGTTACATCTTCCTGGACTACCGCCAGGCGCAGCAGTACGACCCGACCCGGATCACCGCGCACGAGACGGGCCACGTCCTTGGCCTTCCGGACCACTACTCTGGCCCGTGTTCGGAGCTGATGTCCGGTGGTGGCCCCGGCCCGTCCTGCACCAACCCGAACCCGAACTCCACCGAGCGCAGCCGCGTGAACCAGCTGTGGGCCAACGGCAAGACCGGCCCGACCGCGATGTTCATCGCCAAGTAGTAGACGCCAGACCCCTCCCAGCCCGGGAGCCTCCGCTGCAAGGGGCTCCCGGGCTGGTTTTTACTTGAAGGTGCTCCAGAACGCGCAGTGATGGTCGGCCGGCTGGACCGCGACCGGAGCCAGTTGCTGGATGTTCGGCCAGTGGGCCCAACCAGGGTTGCCGGTCCGCGCGAAGTCGGTCCACGCCTTCCGCATCCGCACCGCCAGCTTCTGCTGCGCCGGAGTCAGCTGGTACGCCGGTCCGCCGGCCGCATCGAAGAGGTAGTTCAGCTCGGACCCATGGGATGCCCCGGTCGGGAATCCCGGCGGGAACGGCACATACCCGGGTGCTGCCGGATCGGCGAACTCATAGGCATAGGCGTCTCCCGTCCGCGCGAACGCCTTCGTGGTGGCCCGCTGCGTGCACGACCAGACCCGGTCGGTGTCCATCGCCGACCACGCGAGCGCCGCCGTACCGTAGGTCTTCGCTGGATAGACGGCCTCGACTTCGCGTGCTCGTGCACCGAACGCCTCCTGCAGGCGAGTCGGGTAGTTCGCGGCCGTCACCGGGTTGCTGAGCAGTTCGGCGATCGCGGCGATGGCCCGGGCCTCGTCCTTGGTGTGACCGGACAGGATCGGGATCCGCGGCACGAGCCCTGCTCGCAGGGCCTTGCCAGGTTCGAGCGGCAGCGTCGGGTTGCCATAGGCAACGGATCCGAAGAGCGCGGACTCGGCGAACACCTTCGAGGTGTCGAGCTTTCGCAGGCAGGACAACGTCTTGCACCCCAGCCGCGTGGCCGCCGCACGACCGTTCTGCTGGATCGTCGCCGTCGGCTGCCAGAAGGATCCGGCCGGTATGCCCATCCCCAGGCCGTTGGCCGGCCAGTCCAGCAGGCACGAGCCGCTCTGCATGATGGCGCGGTCGACCAGGCCGCGCGTACCGGGCGAGGTGAGCAGGCCGCAGGTTCCGATCCCGCCGCCGGACTCACCGAACAGCGTCACGCTGTGCGCATCCCCGCCGAACGCGCCGATGTTGTCGCGCACCCAGCGCAGCGCGGCCTGCTGGTCCTGCAGCCCGAACGTCCCCGACCCCGGCAGACCGGCGAGCCCGAAGTTGCCGAAGATCCCGATCCGGAAGTCGACGGTCACCACGATCACGTCGCCCTCGGTCACGAGGCTGGTCGGCACATGCTGGCTACCCGAGCCCGAGCTGAACCCGCCACCGTGCGACCAAACCATCACCGGCCGCGGCCCCTTGGGCTTCGCTTTGGGCACGGTGACATGCAGGTAGAGACAGTCTTCCGACGTGTTCGGCATCGGTTGACCGTCCCCGCCGGGTTGCGGACAGTACGGCGTGGGCTTGCCGGCATCACGAATCCCGGACCACGGCACGGGTCGACGCGGTGGCGTCCACCGCAGGTTGCCGACCGGCGGAGCGGCGTACGGGATGCCTTGGAACGTGATCGTCGACGTACCGGTCACGCCACGCAGTACGCCGTCCTGGAGCCGGACGACCGCAGGGTCGGCATCGGCCTGGCTTGCGGGCAACGGCAGCGTGGCGAGGACGATGCCGACCGCCGCCGGGAGGAACCTCAGTCTTCTGATCATGGCTCCACCCTCGGCGCGGGCGGTGGCTCGGCGGCAGTAGCCAGGTGGCCAGAACTCCGGCCGATGGTCGAGGATCCGGCCCGTTCCGCCCCCGATGCTCTTAGGCTCGCAGCATGGACGAACCTCCCTGGCCGCTGCGGCAGCGACTGGCCGATGTCGCGCTGATGCTCCTGGCGTACGTCGTCGCCGGCTTCACGCTCGCCGGTGAACTCACCGCGGACCAGCAACCCGGCCAAGCCTGGATCGTGCTGGACGTGGTCGCGCTCGTGACTGCCCCGCCACTGCTGCTGTTCCGGCGCCGGTGGCCGATCCAGGTGGCCGTCGTCCTGCTGATCATGACCGCCGGCACGACCACTGCCGGTGCGGCGGCGGCCATCTCTTCGGTGCTGGTACGACGGCGCTACCAGGAGGCGCTCGCGGTGGCCGGGTTCGCGCTGGCGATGGTCACGGTCAACCTGTACCTGCGGCAGGGCTTCGCGACGTACTGGCCGATCTTCGGAGTCTTGGTCCTGATCGGCGCGATCGAACTCGGGCTGTTCCTGCGGCTGCGACTGCGGCTGGCGCAGGAGGCGGAGCAACGGGCGCTACGATCGCGCGCCGAGGAGCGGACACGGATCGAGCACGCGCGCCGGTCCGAGCGATTGCGGATCGCACGGGACATGCACGACGTACTGGCTGACCGAATCTCCTTGCTCAGCGTGCATGCGGGAGCGCTGGCGTTCCGCCCGGATGCTCCTGCCGAGCAGGTCGCGGCGACAGCGGAGGTGATCCGGGGCGCATCCCACGACATCCTGACCGATCTGCAGCGGGTGATCGGGGTACTGCGGGACGACGAGCAGTTACCTGAGCCGGACCTGCGGACCCCTGGGCTGCGGCAGATCCGTGAGCTGGTGGACGACGCGATCCGATCAGGTCAACCGGTACGGGTCTCCGCGTTGCCGGAGGTTCCCGACGCGATCGGGCGAACGGCGTACCGGGTGGTGCAGGAAGGGCTGACGAACGCGCGCAAGCATGCGCCGGGTCGATCCGTGGAGGTTTCTCTCGAGATTGACGACGCCCTGGTCGTTGCGGTGAGCAACGAGATGAGCGCTGGTACGGCAGTCGTGCCGGGGACCGGGTTGGGGTTGCTGGGGTTACGTGAACGGCTTGATCTGCTGGGTGGGCGGCTCGAGTACGGTCCATCGGACGGGGTGTTCCGGCTCACCGCGTGGTTACCCTTGGCACCATGAGGGTGCTGCTGGTCGACGACGATCCGCTGGTCCGGATGGGTCTGCGGACGATGCTGGGCGGCGTTCCCGACCTGGAGGTCGTAGGCGAGGCGGACGACGGGTCCGCGGTCTGTGACCTGGTGACGTCGACGCGGCCGGACGTCGTACTGATGGATCTGAAGATGCCGGGCACCGACGGGATCACGGCCACCACCGCGGTGCGGGCACTGCCGGATCCACCAGTGGTGATCGTGCTGACGACGTACGACGCCGATGAACAGGTGCTGCGTGCACTCCGCGCGGGGGCCGCTGGGTTCGTGCTGAAACACACCCCACCCGCGGACATCGTCGAGGCGATCCGTCGCGCGGCCGCCGGTGAGCCCGTGCTGTCGCCCACCGTGCTCGCCGGCCTGATCGAGCGCGTGACCGCACCGGAGCAAGCCCGCGACCTGCTCGACGGACTCACCGACCGCGAGCGAGCCATTGCCCATGCCGTCGCGCGCGGGCTCACCAACCCGGAGATCGCCGCCGAGCTCTACCTGAGCCTCGCCACCGTCAAGGCGCACCTCACCCGCCTGATGGTCAAGCTGAACGTCACCAACCGGACCCAGGTCGCCGTCCTCTTGCACGAGGCCGACTAGCAGGCGGCGGCGCGCTCCAGGAGGAGGGTGCGTTCGCGTTCGTTGCGGGTGAGGCCGGCGGCGCGCTCGAACTCCTTGCGGGCTTCGTCGAGGCGGCCGAGTTTGAAGAGCAGGTCGCCGCGAACGCTGGGGAGCAGGTGATAGTCCTTCAGGGACGGCTCGTCGGCGAGGGCATCGACTGCTTCCAGACCCTGGTCAGGACCGAACGCCATGGAGATCGCGACGGCCCGGTTGAGCTCGATGACCGGTGATGGCACGAGCTGCGCCAGTACGGCGTACAGGCTGGCGATCTGGGTCCAGTCGGTGTCGTCGGGGTCGGCGGCGCGGGCATGGCAGGCGGCGATCGCGGCCTGGATGAGGTACGGCCCGGGCGGTTTGTCGAGGGCCCAGGCGCGCTCGAGGCCGGCCAGGCCACGGTTGATCAGCAGGCGGTCCCAGCGACGACGGTCCTGTTCGAGCAGGAGCACCGGCTCGCCATCGGGACCGACGCGTGCGTTCGCGCGCGACGACTGCAGCTCCATCAGAGCGAGCAGGCCGTGCACCTCGGGTTCGTCCGGCATCAGTCCGGCCAGCAACCGGCCGAGCCGCATCGCCTCGTTGCACAGCGCCGGGCGCATCCAGTCGTCGCCGGCCGTCGCGGAGTACCCCTCGTTGTAGATCAGGTACACAACCTCGAGCACGCTCCCCAGCCGGTCCAGTAACTCCGGCCCGGCCGGCACCTCGAAGCCGACCTCGGCCTTCGCGAGGTTGCGCTTGGCTCGCACGATGCGCTGCGCGATCGTCGCCTCCGGCGCCAGGAACGCGCGCGCGATCTCGTCGGTCTTCAACCCGCCGAGCAGCTTCAGCGTGAGCGTCACCCGCGCGTCCATCGTGATCACCGGGTGGCACGCCGTGAACACCAGCCGCAACAGGTCGTCTTCGATGGTGTCCTCGAGAATCGCCTCCACGTCGTCCTCGACGCTGTCCCCGTCGATCTCGAGCTCGTGCCCCATCTCGGCCAGCTTGCGCTGATACGTCTCCTTGCGCCGGATCAGGTCGATCGCCCGCCGCTTCGCGATCGCCATCAACCAGGCGCCCGGATTCTTCGGTACGCCGGACTCCGGCCACTGCTCGAGAGCCGCCACCAATGCGTCCCCCGCCAGCTCCTCGGCCAGCCCCACATCCCGCACGATCCGCGCCACACCGGCCACGATCCGCGCCGACTCGATCCGCCACACCGCATCGACAGCCTCAGCCGCCGCCCCGTCAACCGTCACTCCGCGATAAAACCCCACCCCACCCCAAACAGCAACCACCCATTTGCCTGGCTAGCCAGGCAACTTGGGGGTTCCGTACCGTGGTTAAGAGTGCCGAACCCCCCATTTCCCTGGCCAGCCAGGGAAATCGGCCCGGAGCGGTCGGTCAGGCGGGGTGGTACTCGCCGCCGGGGGCGAAGTCGGCTTCCTCGACGACGCGGCGGAGCTCGACCTCGTTGCCGAGGGCTTCGGCGAGGCGGGCGGCCCATTCGAGGGCCTCGTCGCGGGAGCGGACGTCGACGACGATGACGCCGCCGATCAGCTCCTTGGTCTCGGCGAAGGGACCGTCGGTGACGGTACGGCGGCCTGCCTCGACCTTTACGCGGGCACCGAGCGCGCTGCGGTGGACGCCCTCGGCGAACAGCAGCACGCCGGCCTTGGAGAGGTCGTCGACGAGTTGGCCAACGCCCTCGACCACCGACGGGGCCGGGAACTGACCGGCTTCACTGTCCGCGTCGGCTTTGTTGATGATCATGTAGCGCACGACTCACCCCTATCCATGAGTGTCGGTCTCTTACTCTCACGTCGTACGGCGGGAGAGCGGATCGACACTCGGTGCGGAAAGAATTCAGCTCGGCTGATCACCGTCGGGGTGGTAGGCGCAGGCGTCGGCCAGGTTCTGGGTCGGCGGCGGGGTGGTCTTGGTACCGCCGGACGGCGTCTTGGGGGTCTTCGGCGGGGTCTTGCTCGGCGGGGTGGCCGGTGGCGCCGGCTGCTCGAGCGCCTTCTCGATCGCCTCGCGCATCCCGTCGTAGTCCGGGTGCAGGTACTTCATCTTCAGCTTCGAGACATCCAGGTTGATGTTCGAGACCGTGCCCGCCTTGACCTTCACCGCGAGCTGCACGAGGGCCGGCAGGAGCTCCTGCGGGATGTCGGTGCGCAGCAGGTGCTGTCCGGCCTTGGCGATCGCCTTGTACTTGGTGATCAGGGTGGCCGGGTCGCCGGCCGCGACCATCGCGTTGATCGTGCAGCGCTGGCGGATCTGCCGCTGGTCGTCGTCGGCGCTGTACCGGCCGCGGGCGAACCAGAGCGCGTGCCGTCCGTCGAGGTGCTGCTTCGGACCGGGCTCGATCCACTCCTTCGGCGGGATGTGCGCGCTGCTGACCCCGCCCATCGCCACCCGCTCGTTGACGTTGACGGTGATCCCGCCGAGCGCGTTCACCAGCTCGGGGAATCCGGTCAGGCTCACCTGCAGGTAGTAGTCGAGCTTCAGCCCGGTCGCCTCACCCACGGACTGCTTGAGGACGTCGGCGCCCTCGTTGTCGGACGGACCGAGAATGCCGGGGTACTTGTCCGGGATGTTCTGGTACATCGCGGTCAGCATCCACTCCAGCCGGCCTTCGAGGCTGAGCCCTTCCTGACCGAACCCGTTCGGGTACTTCTTGTACAGCGGCGAGTCCTTCGGGAACGGCATGAACGTGAGCTGCCGCGGCATCGAGATCAGCGACGTGTTCCCGGTCTTCGTGTCGATACTCGCCACGATCACGGTGTCGGTCCGGATGCCCGGCCGGCCCGGGGCGTCGTCACCGCCGAGCAGCAGCAGGTTCAGCCGCGGCTTGTTCTCCCACGGGTCCTTGACGTTGACCGTCTTCGGCCGGGTCGCGCTCTTGCTCTCGCCCTGGGCGACGAACACGTCCTGCACCAGCGTCCGCTGCGCCAGCACAGTCTGTACGGCGAACGCCGTGGGCGCCGCGATCGCGAAGCAGAGGATGCCGACGAAGGTCGCGCCGATCGCCCGCCCACCGGCCCGACCTGTTGCCGGACGCAACGAACGGTGCGAGGCGACGATCACGATGATCCAGAGCAGCGCGAGGGCCGCGATCGTGACCGAGGTGACCAGCAGCCGGCTCGGGTCCACGGCCGCGGCCAGGACCTCGTCGCGCCGGGTCAGACCGACGTACAGGCCGAGACCGACCAGCCCGAGGGTGATGGTGAGGACGAACGCACCGACCTTGCGGCGCCCGCCGACGATCAGTCCGATTCCGGGCAGCAACGCACCCAGCAGGGTCAGGCCCAGTACCTTCGGTACCGAGCGTGGCCGAGTAACTGCCGTGTGCGAGTGTCTCCCCATCGACTCCCCTGTCGCCGTCCCCAGTCAGTGTGCATCGCTGCGGCACACTCCACATCTCCAGACGTGTTACAGAGGCATTCGGTTGTCAAACGGGGTAATGACCGCCGGAAAACCCATCGGTTTCGACCAGTGCCCGGACGACCCCGGCGATCTGTTCGGGTGCGGTCCAGCCGCTGGTGTCGGCGTTCGGCATCGCGGCGCGATTGGCGGCGGTGTCGATGGTCCCGGGCAGGATCGTGTTCACCCGGATGCCGTCCTTCGCGTACTCGGTGTGCAACGCGTCGGCGAAGGCGAGGATTGCGGCCTTGGCCGAGATGTACCCGGCGGCTCCCGAGAACGGTCGCTGCGCCGCGCGGCTCGACGTACAAACGATTGCTCCACCGCCGCCGGCGATCAGGTGCGGCAGCAGCCCCTGGGTGATCAGGTACGTCGGTCGCAGGTTGACCCGGAACTGCTCCTCGAACTCTTCGATCGGCGTCTCGTGCACCCGCGCCCCGGACGCGAACCCGCCCACCAGGTTCACCAGCGCGCGCACCGGCGCACCGACCTCCGACGTCGCCAGCGCCACCACATCAGCCACCCCGGCCGGATCGAACGGATCAGCCACGATCGGCGTCAACGCCGGGTCCGCCCCGAGCCGCTCCAGCGACTCCTCCGACCGCCCCGGCACCACCACGCGCCACCCGCTCGCCAGGAACCCCGCGACAACCGCACGGCCCAACCCACCGGTGCCCCCGGCAACAACCACAGTCCGCTCCATCATGCCCCCGAGCCTAGTGCTCACAGCTGACTAATCGGTCGCGGTGATCCGGCGACGGGACTAACGTCGCGGGGTGCGGATTCTGACTTTGGGTGGCAATGGGTTTGTGGGACGCGCGATCGTGGTGGACGCGCTGGCGCACGGGGCGGAGGTGACGTCGTTCAGTCGTGGGGTGAGTGGGCCCGAACTGCCGCCCGAGGTGGTGCAGGTGGTGGGCGATCGGGACGCCGGCGACTACGCCGGGCTCGCGACTGGTGAGTGGGACGCGGTGGTCGACCTGAGCGGGTACCAGAGCAAGCAGGTTGACGAAGCGATGGACGCGTTGGGCGACCGGGTCGGGCGCTACGTGTTCGTCTCGAGCCACGCGGTCTATGTGCGGACCCTGCCCGCCGGCGCGACCGAGGACGCACCCCGTCAGACACCGCTGCGCGCCGCCGACGTCCTCACGAACGAGACCTACGGCCGGTGCAAGGTCGCCTGCGAGGACGACGTCTGGGAACGGTACGGCGATCGCGCAACGATCGTCCGTCCGGGCCGGGTGACCGGTCCGGGTGACTCGTCCGTGACAGCCCTCTACTGGGTACGGCGGGGTGCGCGGGGCGGGCGGGTTGCGCTACCGACCACGCCTGAGCAGCCACTGCAGTTCATCGACAGCCGGGATCTCGCCCGTCTCACCGTGCAACTGATCACGGATGGGCGGTCTGGCGCCTTCAACGCCATCGGACCGGAGACCACGATCGGCGAGTTGATCACCACGGCGGCCGAGGTCAAGGGCAGCTCGGTGGAACTCGTCCAGGTCCCGGAGGACGCCGTACCGGCTCACTTCCCCCTGCTGGAGCCCGAGGAGGTATGGCCCGCCCGCCGCCGGGACCCGTCGAAGGCACGTGCAGCCGGTATGCCGGTCACACCCTTCCGCCAGACCGTCGCCGACCTACTCGCCTGGGATCGCGACCGCGGTGAACCCGCGCTCGACATCGGCCTGACCGACCAGGCCGAGGCGGAACTCCTTGCCCGGCCCGGCGGTTAGCTCTCCGGAAGGGCGAGGGTGCGGCCGGCGTCGCGGGCGGCGTTGATGGAGCGGGTGAAGGTGTCGCGGAGGGCGCTGGCCTCGTCGGCGAAGCCTTGGACCAGGGTGGTGTCGCCGACTGGTTCGGTGCGGGCGAGGAGTTCGATGTAGCGGTCGCCGTCGGCGAGGGCGGCCTCGGCACGGAGGGCTGCGTCGGCGGAACGGACGCGCTGGGCGTAGTTCTCGAGCAGGTCGACCTTGCGCTCGATCGCCGTCACCGACAACGCGAGCGCGCGCCGCTGCGGGCCGAGGACGGTATCGAGTTCAGCCGTCGCCATCCCCCGCGCGACGTCGCGCTGGCGAGCCCGGAGGACGGTCTGCTCGCGAAGCACTTGCGCGATGTCCCACAACTGCTCCGGAAGGACCAGTTCGTTCTGTACGTCGTCGAGCAGCCCGCGCTGGGTAACCGTTGCCTCTAGCACCGTTTTCACCGACCGCTGAGCCCGCTCCAGCAACCGCGTCGCCGGGTCGTCGAAGTCCACCGGCAGCAGGTACGACCCGTGCTGCAGCCGGACCGCCTTGTGCCCGCGATCCTCGACCATCGACTTCACCAGCACACCGCCGGTCGCCAGTACGGCGAGCCCTGCCAGCACCACCGAACTCCAGGTCGCGACGTCGGTCGGCAACGTCGCCGCCATGATGATCAGCGCGAGGATCCACCCACCGACACACACCGTCAGCCAGACCAGCAACTGCCCCAACGTGTTCGCCGGCGACACCGACCACCACGTCTGCCGCTTCGGCCGCGGCGCGTCCGCAGGAACGAACAGCTCCGACCGGTGCTTGACCAACCGCCGTACCGCTTCCGGCACACCAGGTGCGAACACCGGCTCCATCGCCACCTCCGCTGAGCTCGTCACCACTCAGCGTAGCGGCCCGACCTCCTTCGCCGACATTTCTCCGGGCACCGTCGGGACGCGTTGGTAGGTGTGGAGGGCTACGCCGGTGGTGTAGGTGGTGGATTCGGTGAGGTGGAGGCTCAGGCGTGGGGTGGAGTCGAAGAGGCGTTTGCCGGGGCCGAGCAGGATCGGGTAGACGAGGAGGACGAACTCGTCGACGAGGTCGGCGTGCAGGAGCTGGGAGATGACGGTTGTGCTTCCCCAGAGGCTGATCTCGCGATGGCGGGTCTTGAGGTCGCTGACGATCTCGGCGAGGTTGCCCTCGATGCGGGTGGAGTTGTTCCAGCGCAGATCGGTCAAGGTGGACGAGGCGACGTACTTGGGTTGCTCGTTCAGCCGGACGGTCCGCGGGTCGGCGGGGTCCGCGGTGGGCCAGAAGCTGGCGAAGATCTCATAGGTACGGCGGCCGAGCAGCAGCGCGTCGGCGGCGAGCACCGAGCGGGTGATCAGCCGGGTCACCGCGGGATCGGCGTACGCCTGCGTCCAGCCGCCGAACGTGAACCCGTTGTCCGGATCCTCCTCGGCCAGCCCCGGCGCCTGAACCACGCCGTCGATACTCATGAACGCGGTCACCACCAACCGGCCCATTCCCGCACCTCCCCCGTCGAAGCACCCCGTGTGTACGGCGGCACACCGGGTAACGACATCATCCGTGGCGTGGCGCCGACAACTGGATAAGTCCGTATCCGGTGTCTTGACGCTATCTCCAGGCGTGAACCCCGCCGCGACGCCGTCCGATTCCTGCCACCGGGTTCCAGACCGTGTCAGGATGACCTCATGCTGCGCGAACTGCACCTGACCGGGGATCCGGCCGCGGACAAGCTGCTCAACGACGACCCGTTCGCCTTGCTGGTCGGGATGCTGCTGGACCAGCAGTACCCGATGGAGCACGCGTTCGCGGGACCGCGGAAGATCGCGGACCGGATGGGCGGGTTCGATCTGCACAAGATCGCCGCCACGGAGGTGGAGACCTTCGTCGAGCTGTGTGTGACGCCGCCGGCCATCCATCGGTACGGCGGATCGATGGGGCGTCGCGTGCACGCGCTGGCGCAGCACATCATCGAGAACTACGACGGCAAGACCGAGAACCTGTGGACCGCTGGGCGCCCGAAGCCGGACGGTGCCGAGGTGCTGAAGCGGCTGAAGGCGTTGCCGGGGTTCGGTGAGCAGAAGGCGAAGATCTTCCTCGCCATGCTCGGCAAGCAGCGTGGGGTCGAGCCGAAGGGCTGGCGCGACGCGGCCGGCTCGTACGGCGACCGTGGCTCGCGCCGGTCGATCGCTGACGTCGTGGACGCCAAGTCGCTCGGTGAGGTGCGCGCCTTCAAGAAGGAAGCGAAGGCTGCGGCGAAGGCCGCGACAGCCTGACGGCCAGTCCGTCCAGCATCAGCTCGAGGCCGAACGCGAACAGCTGGTCAAGGTCGTAGTCGAGGTCGAAGCCGCCGGCGAACAGGTCGCGGAACGCGGTCAGATTCTGGGCCGCGATGATCGCGGCCAACTGCTCGCTGCCCTGCTGCGCGACCCAGTCGTCTCCGGTCAGGCCGGTGTCCTGCTCGGCCTGCACCTCGACCTCCATGGCCTGTCCGAGCCCCCGGACGTAGCCGAACAGGGTGATGACGGCGTACATGGACGGGGCTTTGCCGAGCGGCTTGAAGGCGGCCAGCAACGCGTCGGTGTGCGGCAGCATGCTCGGCAGCATCTGCGGCCGCCCCACCGTCACGGCACCGGCCAGCCACAGGTGCTGCTTGTACGCCGCCCACTGGGTCCGCGCGATCGCGGTCACCCGAGCGCGCCAATCGCCGGACAGGGCTGGGAGCGGGAACTCAGCGAAGGCGGCGTCGATCATCTGGTGAACGAGCGTGTCCTTGCCGCCGACATGGCGGTAGAGGGCCATCGTGGAGACGCCGAGCTCGGCTGCGATCCGCCGCATCGAGACGGCAGCCAGCCCCTCCGCGTCGGCGATCGCGAGCGCCATCCGCACCACCTGACCGCGGTCGAGAGCCAGCGGTTCACCCTCGACCGGCCCGTGCTCCACGCTTCCGCGGGCGCGCGGCGGACGTCGTACCGGGCGGGCCTTCGGCTGTGGGCCGACGACCGTGCCGACGCCAGGGCTCGCATGGACGAGCTGCTCCTGCTGGAGCGCGCGCAGCGCCTTGGTGGCGGTCGCCATCGCGACACCGAAGTCCCGCACCAGCGACCGGGTCGACGGCACCCGGTCACCAGGCTGCAACTCCCCGGTCTCGATCCGTCGCCGCAGCTCGGCGGCGATCACCAGGTACGGCGGCTCGTCCATCAGCTCCCCTAGTCGATCACCAGTGTGCCTGATGCGGGTTGTCCCTTGTGGTCTGGCCAAGTCGATGCCTAAACGGCGTACTGCGGCCTATGCTCGGCCAGGGCGGGCTTTGCTGAGGGAGGGAACGCGGATGGACGTCCGGGATCTGGATCGGCGGGCCGGCGCGGTACTGGGTGAAGTGGTCATGCAGGTCCGGCCGGAGCATCTGAGCCTGCCGACGCCCTGCCCCGACTGGACTGTGCGGGGTCTGCTCCGGCACATCGTCAGCGAGAACGAGGGTTTCGCGGCCGCGGCCCTCAACGGTTCGGCCCCGGTACAGACCTGGACCGGCGGCCGCCTCGGCGACAACCCCGCCGGCGCGTACCGACGGTCGAACGTTGCAGTGGCCGACGCCTTCGCCGACGGCGGCGCACTGGACCGGCTGATGGAGGTCCGCGAGTACGGGTCGTTCCCGCGCCGGATCGCGCTGACCTTCCATCACCTGGACTGCGTGGTGCACGCCTGGGACCTGTCCCGCGCCATCGGCCTGCCGTACTCCCCACCCTGCGACCTGGTCGAGGCCGCCCTCGACCTCGCCCGCCGGATCCCCGACACCGACTCGGCCCGCGGCCCCGGCGCCGCCTTCGAGCGCAGCCTCAAAGTCTCGGGTACGGCGTCGGAGTTCGAGCAGCTACTCGGCCTGCTCGGCCGCAACCCGGAGTGGTCGGCCCGCTGAGTAGTCGGGCAGCTCCAGCACGTCCGGCTTCGCCTTCAAGAGTCCGAGGAAGGGCTTCGACGTGATCACCCGCATCATCAAGTCGCGGTACCGGATGCCGGCCGTGGTCATCGGCATCGCCATCTTGATCCCACCGGGCGCCAGTTCCATCCGCTGATCGACGTACGCTTGCAGCCGACGCTGATACGCCGCGAAGGCGCGCGCGTGATCGCCGTCCGTCGCGAGTTCACCGGCCAGGACATACGCGCCGACGAGGGCGAGCGCCGTACCGTGGCCGGCCATCGGTGAGCCGCAGTATCCGGCGTCACCGACCAACGCGACCCGGCCCTGCGACCACTCCGGTACGGCGACGCGGCTGAGGCTGTCGAAGTAGAAGTCGTCCGCGGTGGTCAGCCCGGCGAGGAGGGGCTGCGTGTGCCAGCCGAGACCGCTGAACCGCTCCCGCAGCAGCGCCTTCTGCGCTTGGACGTCGCGGTAGTCGTAGGTGATGACCGGCGACCGAAAGCTCAGCAGGGCCTTGGCGAACCGCGGGTCGTGATCGGGACGCAGCGCGACCCACCGACCACCGGGGGCGGTGTAGATCTTCATCCAGTGCTTGAGGTCCTCGGGCGCCTCGACCGTGAAGTACGACGTGTAGCCGCCGAGGTGCTGCACGAAACGATCATGCGGTCCGAACGCCAGCCGCCGTACCCGGGAGTGCACGCCGTCCGCACCGACGACGAGGTCGAACCGCCGGCGGGTACCACTCGCGAAGGTGACATCCACGCCGGTCGCGTCCTGGTCGAGCTGAGCGATCGAGTCGCCGTACAGGTATTCGACCTCGCTGGTCGCGTCGGCGAGGATCCCGGCGAGATCACCGCGGAGGATCTCGATCTCGGCCACCGGCCCGGTGCCGTCGAGCATCTCGACCGGCATCGCGGCGGCCCGGCTCCCGTCGGCCCGGACGTACTCCATCCCGAGCTCGTGCAACTGCCGCTCCTTGATCGCAGCCAGCAGCCCCATCCGCTCGGCGACTGTGCGCGACACCCCCCGCAGATCCACCGTCTGCCCACCCGGCCGCGGTCCTGTCGCAAGCTCGACCACGGTCGGCTCGAACCCGGCCCGCCGCAACCAGAACGCCAGCGCCGGCCCGGCGATCCCGCCACCACTGATCAACACCGTCTTACCCATCACAACCACCCCTCGTAGCCCAGTGCGTGTACGCCGTACACACTGCACTACCCCACTGCACGCCCGCCATCGCGCACTAGCGCACCCCACCCAGGTGCACTAGGTGCACCACCCGCCCCTCTAGAGGGTGAGGGCCAGGCGGGTGGCTTGGTCGATGGCGCGTTTGGCGTCGAGTTCGACGGCTACGTCGGCGCCACCGATGACGTGGACGGGACGACCGGAGTCAGCCAGTACGGCGGCCAGGTCGCGGACCGACTCTTGACCGGCGCAGATGACGATGGTGTCGACGGCGAGGACGCGGGGCTTCTCGCGCTTCGGGCCGAACGTGAGGTGGAGGCCTTCGTCGTCGATGCGTTCGTAGTTGACGCCGCGGAGCTGCTCGACCTTCTTGTTCTTCAGGGCGGCGCGGTGCACCCAGCCGGTGGTTTTGCCGAGGCCTGCGCCGATGCGGCCGGGCTTGCGCTGCAGGAGGTAGACCTGTCGCGGCGAGGCTTCGGGATGCGGTACGCCGAGCGCTCCGGCCGTGACCGTCGGATCGGCGACACCCCATTCGGCCTTCCAGGCTTCGAGATCGAGGGTGGGCGACTCGGTGGTGGTGAGGAACTCGCTGACGTCCACGCCGATCCCGCCCGCGCCAATCACCGCGACGGAGCCACCGACCGGCTTCCCCTCGCGGACTACCTCGACGTACGAGAGGACCTTGGGGTGGTCGATGCCGGGGATCGCCGGGACGCGCGGGACGACGCCGGTCGCGAGGATGACCTCGTCGAAGCCGGCCAGGTCCTCAGCGCTCGCGCGGCGACCGAGGTGCACCTTGACACCGGTGATCTCGAGGCGCCGCTGGTAGTACCGGATCGTCTCGGCGAACTCCTCCTTGCCCGGGATCCGGCGGGCGATCCCGAACTGGCCGCCGAGCTCCTGGTCCGCCTCGAACAGCTCGACGCGATGACCGCGCTCGGCCGCGGTGACCGCGGCGGCCAGGCCGGCCGGACCGGCACCGACAACGGCAAGGTGCTTGACCTTGCGGGTCGGCAGCAACTGAAGCTCGGTCTCACGGGCCGCGCGCGGATTGACCATGCAGCTCGCCTTCTTCTTGGCGAAGACGTGATCCAGGCAGGCCTGGTTGCAGGCGATGCAGACGTTGATCTCGTCGGCCCGATCAGCCGTTGCCTTGCGCACCCAATCCGGATCGGCCAGGAACGGGCGGGCCATGCTGATCAGGTCGGCGTCACCGCGAGCCAGCACCTCTTCGGCGACCTGCGGCAGGTTGATCCGGTTCGACGTGACGACGGGGATGTTCACATGCGGCTTGAAAGCGGCCGTCACGCTGGTGAACGCGGCCCGCGGTACCGAGGTGACGATGGTCGGCACCCGCGCTTCGTGCCAGCCGATCCCGGTGTTGATGATCGAGGCGCCGGCGGCTTCGATCTCCTTGCCGAGAGCAACGACCTCGTCCCAGGTCTGACCGCCCTCGACCAGGTCGGCCATCGAGAGCCGGTAGATGATGATGAAGTTCGGCCCGACCCGTTCGCGGGTCCGGCGGACGATCTCGACGGCGATCCGGCGGCGGTTCTCCGGGCTGCCGCCCCACCGGTCGGTGCGCTTGTTGGTGCGCTCGGCGAGGAACTGGTTGATGAAGTACCCCTCCGAGCCCATGATCTCGACCCCGTCGTACCCGGCCTCCTGCGCCAGCGCGGCACAGTCGACGTACGCCGTGATCTGCTTGCGGACACCGCGATCGGTCAGCGCGCGCGGCTTGAACGGGTTGATCGGCGCCTTGAGCGCAGAGGCGGAGACGCTGAACGGCTGGTACGAATAGCGGCCGGCGTGCAGGATCTGCAGCGCAATCTTGCCGCCCTCGTTGTGCACGGCGTCGGTGAGCACGCGATGCTTGCGCGCCTGGCGTCGCGAGTTGAGGATCGAGCCGAACGGCGTCAGCCAGCCGGCCCGGTTCGGCGCGTAGCCGCCGGTCACCATCAGGCCGACGCCGCCGCGCGCCCGCTCGGCGAAGTACGCCGCGAGCTTGGGCAGATCGCTCAACCGGTCCTCGAGGCCGGTGTGCATCGAGCCCATGATCACCCGGTTCGGCAGCACCACATGACCGAGATCGAGCGGCTCCAGCAGGTTCGGGTACGACGTACTCATGGCCGGTCCTCCTGGAGGGCTTCGGTGACTTCGTCACACCAGGCCACGAAGGACTCCTCGGCGCGGATGCCGCCGCGGAGGACGAGGTACTGGTGCAGTTCGCGGCCGTGCAGCTTGGCCGGCTTGGGAAAGTCCTTCGTCTCGATCCCGCGGTAGACCTCGAGACGGGTGGCGTGCTCGGCCCGGTGCCGCGCGACCTCCCGCAGGACGGCGTCGACCCCGCCGATCGAGGCCGCCCGGAGCTTGACCCCGAGGGCGTCCCGCAGGATCGCGACATCACCGGGCTCGGCGATCCAGCGGCTCAGCTCGGCGCGGCCACCCTCGGAGATCCGGTAGACCTTCTTGTCCGGGCGGACTTCCTGGGCGACGTCGGTATGTGTGACCCAGCCGGCCTCGTCCATCCGGCGCAGCACCCGGTAGATCTGCTGGTGGGTGGCCGGCCAGAAATAGCCGATGGACCGGTCGAACCGCCGGGCCAGCTCGTACCCCGAGCCGGTCCGCTCGGTCAGCGACACGAGGATCGCATGCTCCAGCGCCATGAACCGACCATACCTATGCAACGAGGTGCAGTGCACCTGGTTGCAGCACAGGTCACAGTCGGCAGCGCCCCCAGGCTTGTCAGGACCTGCGATAATAGTTGCAGACGCCATCTATTTGGATAGGGAAGATCATGGACCAGCAGGCCCACCCGACCAAGACGACGTTGCCCGGGATCGGCATCCGGTACGACCTGGTCACCAGCGGCGGTAAACACGTGTCGATCGTGGTGCGCAACGACGGCCGCCGATTCCTCGGGTTCCACGATCCCGAGGACGACGACGCCTGCACGAACACCGTGCCGCTCGATCCCGGCGAGGCGATAGCGCTGGCGAACCTGCTGATCCCCGACCAGCTCGACCCGGTCCGGAACGAGATCGAGATCGACCTGGTCACCGAACACATCCCGGTCACGGCCAAGTCGCCGTACTCGGGCCGCACTCTCGGCGACACCCAGGCGCGCAGCCGGACCGGCGCGTCGATCGTCGCGGTCCTGCGCCGTACCGGTGCGACTCCGTCGCCGACACCGGACTTCCGGTTCGCGACCGGCGACAAGCTCGTTGTCGTGGGCACTCGTGAAGGCGTGGACGCTGTGGCCGATCTGATCGCGGGAGGGTGAGATAGATGCACGAAGACATCACCATGCTGTTGATCGAGCTCGGTGCGGTCATTCTTGCCCTGGGCATCCTTGGCCGGATCGCGAGCCGGTTCGGGTTCTCACCGATTCCGCTGTATCTGTTGGCTGGATTGGCCTTCGGGCACGGCGGATTGTTGCCGTTGGCAGCCAGTGAAGAGTTCGTTGCCACCGGCGCCGAGATCGGTGTCATCCTGCTGCTGCTCTTGCTCGGGCTGGAGTACACGGCCTCGGACCTGGTCACCACGTTGAAGACGCAGTACCTGTCGGGCGTGGTCGACTTCCTGCTGAACGCATTGCCCGGTGCGGCGGTCGCGCTGCTGCTGGGTTGGGGCCCGGTCGCCGCGGTCGCGCTGGCCGGTGTCACGTGGATCTCGTCGTCCGGCGTGATCGCGAAGGTGGTCGGCGATCTCGGCCGGCTGGGTAACCGCGAAACGCCTGTGGTGCTGGGGATTCTCGTCCTCGAAGACCTCTCGATGGCCGTCTATCTGCCGATCCTCACCGCCCTGCTCGCCGGCGTCGGACTGGCCGGCGGCAGCATCACGCTGCTCATCTCGCTGGGCACGGTCAGCATCGTGCTCTTCCTCGCGCTGCGGTACGGGCGGGTGATCAGTCGCGCGGTCTCCTCGGACAACCCCGAGATGCTGCTGCTCGTCGTACTCGGCCTGACGCTGTTGGTCGCGGGCATCGCGGCGCAACTGCAGGTCTCGGCGGCGGTCGGCGCGTTCCTGGTCGGCATCGCCCTGTCAGGTGAGGTCGCGCACGGCGCCCGCAACCTGCTCAGCCCGCTCCGCGATCTGTTCGCTGCCGTGTTCTTCGTCTTCTTCGGCCTGAGCACCGACCCGGCCGCGATCCCACCAGTCTTCGCCATCGCGTTGGGCCTCGCCGTCCTGACCGCTCTGACCAAGATCGCAACCGGCTGGTACGCCGCTCGCCGAGCGGGTGTGAAGCCGGCCGGTCGCTGGCGTGCCGGCGGAACCCTGGTCGCCCGCGGCGAGTTCTCCATCGTCATCGCCGGACTGGCCGTCGGCGTCGAACCCCGCCTGGGCCCGCTGGCAACGGCGTACGTGCTCATCCTGGTCATCCTCGGCCCGCTGGCCGCCCGCTACACCGAGCCCATCGCCAAGCGCCTCACCAAACGCAAGCCCCCACCCGCCGAAGCCCCAGCCCTAGAACACCTCGAAGACACCGCCAACACCACCACCTAACGTCCGAAAACACGCCGACCACACCCTCCGCCTCTTCGGACGCAACCGGGGTTAGATCGCTTGCGTCCGAAAAAACGCCGACGGCGCCCTGCGGCCCTTCGGACGCAACGGGGCTAGAACAGGGCGTCGCCGCGTTCGTGGTCCAGCAGGGCTTGTTTGCGGTGCAGGCCGCCGCCGTAACCGGTGAGGCTGCCGGTGGAACCGACGACGCGGTGGCAGGGGACGATGATGCTGACCGGGTTCTTCCCGTTCGCGAGACCGACGGCGCGGGAGGCACCCGGGACAAGACCGAGTTCGCGGGCGATTTCGCCGTACGTCGTGATCTCGCCGTACGGGATGGCTTTGAGTGCTGTCCAGACGCGTTGCTGGAAAGGGGTTCCGGCGAGGTGCAGCGGTACGTCGAAGGTGGTGCGGCCGTGCTCGAAGTACTCGGTCAGCTGCTCGACGACCGCCGGGAGCGCGTTGTCATCGCGGTTGCCGAAGGTTTCGACGGGTGGTTGATGACGGCGCTGCTCCATGTAGAGGCCGGCCAATTCACCGGCTTCGGTCGAGACCAGAGTGAGTGGGCCGACCGGGCTGTCCATCATGGCGTAGGTCATCGGCTGATCCGGTAGAGGACGTGCGGCCGCAGCGGGTGACCGTCGGGCAGCCGCGGGTGCTCGAAGTCGGCGGAGTGCACCATCCCGATGCGCTGCATCACGCGCTGGGACGGGACGTTGGTCGCAGTGGTGAACGAGATGATCTCGCTCAGGCCGGCCGGGCCGAAGCCGACATCGAGTACGGCGCGGGCCGCCTCGGTCGCATAACCATTGCCCCAGGCACCTTTTGCCAAGCGCCAGCCGATCTCGACGCCGGGCAGGAACTCCGCCTCGAAGGTCGGCACCGCCAGGCCGGTGAAGCCGATGAACTCACCCGTCTCCCGTACCTCGACCGCCCACAGGCCCCAGCCGCGGTCTGCGATCAACGCGGTCTCGCGGTCGATCAACGCGTCGCTCTCGTCGCGAGGCCGGACACTCGGGAAGTACCTCATCACCTCCGGGTCTGCGTTCAGCGCGGCGAACGGCTCCCGGTCGGAGTCGCGCCACTGCCGCAGCAGCAGACGGTCGGTGGTCAGGTCGGACATGCTCACTCCTGTTCCTGCGGAATCTTGTTGATGGCGTGGTCACCGGTCGCCCACAGATACTGGACGGCGTACGCCCGCCAGGGCCGCCACGCGCGAGCGTGTTCAGTCAGCGGTTTAGGGGCCTCAGGCAACTCTAGGTCGCGAGCGGCGTACCGGATGCCGAGGTCGCTGGCCACGAACGCATCCGGATCACCCAACGCCCGCATCGCGATCGACTCCACCGTCCACGGGCCGATCCCCGGCAGCGCGGCCAGCTGTTCGCGCGCGTGATCCCAGTCGGCGCCGGCGCCGAGGTCGATCTCGCCCGCGGCGAGCGTCGCGATCAGCGTCGTGAGCGTCGTACGGCGGGACTTCGGAAAGGCCAGCGTCTCCGGATCCAGCCCGGCCAACGCCTCCATCGTCGGGAACAGATGCGTGAGTCCGCCAGCCGGATCCTCGATCGGCTCACCATGTTGAAGAACCAGGCGATGCGCATGCGTCCGAGCAGCCGCCGTCGACACCTGCTGTCCAAGCACCGCCCGTACGGCGAACTCCTCGCCGTCGACCGTATGAGGGACCCGGCGACCCGGCGCCTTGGCCACCAACGGAGCGAGGACGGGGTCGGTGCTGAGCAACTCGTCGACCGCCTCCGGATCGGCATCCAGATCGAGCATCCGGCGGCACCGGCTGATCGCGATCGCGAGATCCCGCTGGTCGGTCAACGCCAGTTGGCACGCGATGTGATCCGGCATCGGCTTGAGCGCCACCACCCCATGACCGTGCGGCAGCCGCAGCGTGCGGCGGTAGTACCCGTCGCGCCACTCCTCCACCCCCGGTACGCCGGTCGCGATCAGATGACCGAAGAGGTTGTCGGGGTTGAGGGGTGCGCGGAACGGGAGTCGGAGCGAGATCGTGCCGGGCGCGACGGCCGCCGTACCGCGTCTTCCTCGAAGCTCTGTTGGAGACAGCGCGAAGACCTCTTGCACGGTCTCGTTGAAGGTCCGCACACTCGAGAAGCCCGCGGCGAAGGCCACGTCAGCCATCTGCAGGTCGCTGGTCTCGATGAGCAACCGCGCGGTCTGAGCACGCTGCGCCCGCGCGAGCGCGAGCGGTCCAGCACCCAACTCGGCCAGCAACTGCCGCTGCACCTGCCGCACGCTGTAGCCGAGCTGCGTCGCCAACCCCGGTACGCCGTCGCGGTCGACAACCCCATCGGCGATCAGCCGCATCGCCCTGGCGACAAGGTCGGCCCGGACGTTCCACTCCGGTGACCCTGGACTCGCGTCCGGCCGGCATCGCTTGCAGGCACGAAATCCAGCCTGCTGGGCGGCCGCGGCACTCGGATAGAACTCCATGTTCTTGACCTTGGGCGGCACCACCGGACAACTCGGCCGGCAGTAGATCCGCGTCGTCAGCACCGCCGTGAAGAACCACCCGTCGAACCGTGCGTCCTTCGACTGCACCGCCCGCACGCACCGCTCCCTGCATTCATACACAGGTCCAGCATCCCCGCTGCCACCGACAGTCTCTAGCGGTTTTACGACATCGAGGTGTGGCGAGAATGCGACGTGGGTTCCTGGCGTCGTATTCCCGCCGGAACGCAAGCGGCCGATCGCCTGAAGTAGAACCCATGAACGCATTGCTGAACAAGTTCGCTCTCGTCACCGGCGGCAGCCGCGGGATCGGTGCGGCGACCGTGATC
The DNA here is from genome assembly GCF_044453945.1 of Kribbella sp. NPDC051587. Classification (NCBI taxonomy): domain Bacteria; kingdom Bacillati; phylum Actinomycetota; class Actinomycetes; order Propionibacteriales; family Kribbellaceae; genus Kribbella; species Kribbella sp. NPDC051587. Next base: position 1,074,528 of record NZ_JBITDE010000002.1, on the reverse strand, counting down.
GCCCTCGCCGAGGCCGGCGCCGATGTCGCCTTCACCTACAACAGTTCCCCGGACGCGGCGACCGCCGTACTGAAGGAGGTCGAGCGGCTCGGCCGGCGCGGCTTCGCCATCAAGGCCGAGGCAGCCGCCGTCGCGAACGCCGTACGGGAGGCTCATGGATCTCTTGGCGGACTCGACATCCTCGTCAACAACGCAGGGGTCGGCGCGATCGGCCCGATCGGTGGGTTCACGCTCGCCGATGTCGACCGGGCGCTTGCCGTCAACGTCCGCGCCGTGTACGCCGCCAGCCAGGCGGCAGCACCTCTGCTCTCCGACGGCGGTCGCCTGATCCACCTCGGCAGCTGCGCGGCCGCTCGGGTGACCGGGCCCGGCATGACGCTGTACGCCATGACCAAGGCCGCCCTCGTCGGCCTCAGCAAGGGCCTCGCGCGCGAGCTCGGCGACCGGCACATCACCTCGAACGTCGTCCAGCCCGGCCCGATCGACACCGACATGAACCCCGCCGACGGCCCCTACGCCGACCCGCAGATCGACCACCTGGCCCTCGACCGCTTCGGCACTCCCGCCGAGGTAGCGGCCGCCATCACCTACCTGGCCGGCCCGAACGCCGCGTACATCACCGGCACCGAACTAACCATCGACGGCGGCCACGCCGCCTAAAGCGGACGCCAGCCACTCACTAACCGCCCGGCGAGGTCGATTCCAGAGGACGGCTGAGCCTGGCCGCGCCTCGGCGTCGAAGGTTAGTGAGTGCTGGCGGTCCGCCCACTGTCGGTAGGGCCCGCTAGCGTCGGGTTCATGCGCTACTCGGTGACGGTGGGAGCGGTGGGGGCTGGGCGGGATCCGCGGGGGTTGGCGGAGTTGGCTCGGGTGGTGGAGGAGTCCGGGTGGGACGGGATGTTTCTTGAGGACTATCTCGTCTATCAGGGCGATGCTTCGGAGCCGACGTGGGATCCGTGGGTTTGTTTGGCGGCGATGGCGGTGGCTACGTCGCGGATCCGGATCGGTATGACGGTGACGCCGCTCCCCCGGCGGAGTCCGTGGACGGTGGCGGCGGAGGCGGTGGCGCTGGATCACTTGTCGGAGGGGCGGTTCGTGCTGGGGGTGGGGATTGGGGATCCCGGAGATCCGTTCATGCCGCGGCAGCCGCCGCGGGTGCTGGCGGAGATGCTGGATGAGGGGCTCGAGCTGATCGACCGGTTTTGGACCGGGGAGCCGGTGACGCATCGCGGGAAGCACTACCAGGTGGAGAACGTGCAGTTGACGGCTCGGCCGGTGCAGGAGCCGCGGATTCCGGTGTGGGTCGGCGGGGATTTGTTGGTGCCTGCGGTACGGCGGCGGATCCTGCGGTGGGACGGGAGTTGTGCGTACACCAGCGGGCGCGGCATCACACCTGACGACGTACGGCGGTTGTTGGCGGAGCGTGGCAGTGCCGACGGGTTCGAGGTCAAGGTGAGCGGCGGGGACCCAGTCGCATTCGCGGAAGCGGGGGCGACCTGGTGGGGTCGGTGGATTCCGCCGTTGCCGGTCGCGGAGACGGTGGCGATCGTGCGGGACGGGCCGCCGAGACGTTGACACCTGGGTGCGGTCAGAGGCAGACTGCTGCTGATTTTAACGTTCAAAACGTCCGCGGGAGGTTGCTGTGGCCACGCTGAAGCAGGTCGCCGCGCACGCGGAGGTCTCGGTCCAGACGGTGTCGAACGCGTTGAACGCTCCCCATCGGCTGCGGCCGGACACCCTCGCACGGGTCAGTCGGTCGATCGAGCTGCTCAACTACCGGCCCAATCGTAACGCCCGCAGCCTGCGCACCAGCGCGGTCGAGCTGATCGGGTACTGCGTTCCCAGCTGGCCGAGCCGGACGCATCTCGTGATGGACCAGTTCCTGCACGCCTTGTGCGCGGCCGCGGAGAGCACCGGCCGGCACATCCTGCTCTTCACCGCACCACCCGGCGTCGACGGCATGCCGACGTACGACGATCTGCACGCGCGGCGACTCGTGGACGGGTTCGTGCTGTCGCAGACCGAGACGCGGGACCCGCGGCACGGATGGCTGAAGGAGAAGAAGATCCCGTTCGTCTCGTTCGGCCGGGTCTGGAAGGAGACCACGCAGCCGGGGCCGTGGGTCGATGTCGACGGCGCGGCCGGTTCAGGGTTGGCGGTGCTGCACTTGCACGAGACCGGGCGGCGCCGGATCGCGTTCATCGGCTGGCCGAGGACTTCCGGTCTCGCCGAGGATCGCCTCGACGGCTGGCGAACCGCCTGCGCAGCCTTGGGACTGCCGACCACCGGGCTGGCCGTGCACTGCACCGAAGACACGCTCGACGAGGGCGCCCGCGCCGCGGCCGAGCTGTTGGACGGTCCCGAGCCGCCGGACGGAATCGTTGCCCTGAGCGACATTCTCGCGCTCGGTGTTCTCCGCGAGCTGACCCGCCGCGGCCTCACTCCGGGCGTCGACCTCGGCGTCACCGGCTTCGACGACTCCCCCTTGGCCGACGTGGTCTCCCCCGGCCTGACCAGCCTGCGCCAGCCGATGGACGACATCGCCGCCGAACTGATCACCATCCTCACCGACCCGCCCGCAGGCCCTACCGAACGCCTGCTGCTCCCCGAACTAGTGGTCAGAGGCAGCACAGCCCCTGGCTGATCCGGTGCCCGATGCGCCGGAGAAGGAGGAACCCGCCATGACTCCCCGACTACCTGGCCTGACGATGCTTGTGGTCACCGCGCTGCTGGCAGGCACAGCAACGGCCACCGCAGGCAAACCACCCCCACAGTCGAATCCCCACGAACTGTCCGAAAGCACCCGCCTTCCCGATCGGCGCTCGCTGGTCGTCGGTGATCGCGCTTACGCGATGGGCGACGAGTCCGGGCTCTACCCGGCAACGGGCTGGCACATTCGTGGCGAGATGGGTGGGTTCTGGACGCAACCCATCAAGCTGCTGGACGGGTTGTGGTTCGGGCTCGACGGGCAGTGGCTGGGCAAGGACACGGCCGCGGCCAAGTACACGAGCGGCCACGGATACAGCCGGATCGATTACAACGGTGCGGTGCAAGTACGCCGTACCGACTTCGTGCCGGACGGTTTGCGCGCAACGCTGGTCGGCCTGACGCTCACCTCGGCCACGGCGAAGACGGTCAGCCTCGACGTGGACGCGCACTCGGAGTTGATGTCGTCGTACCCGTGGGGCTGGACGACGCCGAGCGCGGCCGACGCCAACCTGCCCGACACCGGCAGCTACGGCAACGGCTCACTGCAGTTCCGTGAACAGAACACCAAGCACGACTACGCGGCGTACGTCGGATCGTCCCTGCGTCCGACGAACCACGCGCTCGGCGCGAACCACCGCGGTCCCCAAGACCCGGCCGTCATCTGCCCGGCCGACGGTACGACGCCCGCGCGGTGCGACGACTCGTTGGTGGGCAAGGGAACCGGTGGGCGGCTCACGTACGACGTCGCCCTGAAACCCGGTCGTGAACAGACCATCTGGTTCGCGGTCGCCGGATCCGATGCCGGCCCTTCCGCGGCACAGCGCGAGTATCAGCGTGCACTCAGCAATCCCGACAAGTTGCTGAAGGCAAAGACTTCTCAGCGACAGCAGATCGATCAGATGTCAGCAGTGGACCTGCCTGGTGACCGGCTACTGCAGCAGAGCGTCGAGTGGAGCAAGCAGAATCTGGCCGACTCCGTGCAGGAGGCGCGCAACCTGCAGGTCCGTGACGTGAACGAAGGCAAGAACTACCCGGCCCCGGTCGGTACCGTCGACACCGCGCGCTGGTTCGGCGCGGGATTCCCGGACTATCCGTGGCTCTTCGCGACCGACGGCGAGTACACGTCGTACGCCGCCGTCGCGGCCGGCCAGTTCGACACAGTCAAGGCGCACCTCAAGGCGCTACGGGACATCAGCGATCTGCTGAACGCACGCAGCGGCAAGGTCGCCCACGAGATCATCCCGACCGGCGACGTGTACTTCGGCTCCAACCAGAGCGCGGGCAACACCGACGAGACGGTCAAGTTCCCGAGTATTGTCGCGCTGCTGTGGCGATGGACGGGCGACGACCGGTTCCGCGACGACTTCTACGACTTCAGTGTGCGCAACCTGCAGTACGTCTATCGCGAACTCGACAAGGACAAGGACGGCTGGCCCGAAGGTCTCGCGAACGTCGAACGCTCCGGCATGGGCGCAGAGAAGCTCGATAGCACTGTCTACCTCGCGCGTGGCCTGCGCGATCTCGCCGACCTGGCCGCCTCACGCCACGACAGCAAGGTCGAGCAGTGGGCCACCGCTCGGGCCAAGGACATCGAGGCGCGGTTCGAGGCGCAGTGGTGGGTCCCGCAGGCCCTCGGGTACGCCGATTCGATCGACGACCCCGCGAACCCGGCCAACGACAACACGCCGATCTTCCAACGGCACTGGACAGGCGTCACGCCGATGGAGGCCGAACTGGTCCGCCCCGGCCAGCCGAAGTCGCCGCTCGCGTCGGCTGAGAATGCCGCCACGGCACTCACCCAACGCGAGAAGCCTTGCTACACAGGCGAGTTCGGCCTGTACCACACCGGCACCGGTCCAACCTCGGACCCAGCCGGCAACCCGGGTGCGTCGTGCGACCCGGTCGTCTCGCAGGTGAAGAGCGAGCGCAGCATCTTCTCGCTCAACACCTCCATCATGGCGGTTGCTGAAGGCAACTACGGTCGCCTCGGCCCGAACCAGCAGCAGGTCTACACGACCGGCAACGCACGCATCCAGCTCGACCCGAAGGTCTGGGAGACGCCAGGCGCGATGCCGGAGATCGCGCCGTCGCCGGACTCCGCGGCGAACATCGGCCGCCCGTTCTACGACCGGTCGATGACACTGCAGGCGTGGGGAACGTACGGCATCGTCTGGCCGGTGATCCACCAGCAGCTCGGCGTCGATCCGGACCTCGGTCACGGCCGGGTGTCCGTCGTACCGCAGATCCCGGCCGGTCAGCCGAAGGTGGCCGGAAGCAACATCCGGCTCGGCCGTGGGTCGATCGATGTCTCAGCACGCCTTACAGGTAAGGAGTTGCGGACCGATCTGATCGTTCACAAGGTCAAGGCGGCCTTCACGGTCGGCGCGGTGATCCCGGCCGGCGCGAAGGTTCACCAGGTCACGCTCAACGGCCGCGCAACGCCGTACCAGGTGGTCCGGACCGCTCGGGGCACCGAGGTGCACGTGACAGCTCGCGATTCCGCGGCCCTGCGCATCACGCTCGGCTGACATATCGAGACGGAGGGGTCTCACTGACAAAGTGGGGCCCCTCCGAGTATGAGTCGGAGGGGCCCAACAAGCTGAAGGAAGGTGACGTCTCCAGCCTCCCGAGCCAGATCCGTGGGACCAGCAGACCCCGTCACCGGTCTACCTCGGTGGGGATCCCCACCGCTTGGGTCCTCGGTTTCCGTTCGACCCGCCGCTCCTCGAGAGAACAGCGTGTCGACATTTCTACCGCCGCCGACGGCGGTCGCACAACCCTTTCCAGACAACAGTTCTCGTGATCTGGCGACTCTCTGCGTGTCGTCCACAGTGAGCACGCAACCATCCACAGAACGCAGCTGAGTTATGCACATGCCCTGTGCATAACTCAGCCCTTGGCGGGCTTGAGGGGCATCGGTTGCAGAACGCGATACCCGACGTACAGACCGAGTGCGGTGACCAGAGCGACGACCGGTACGGCGACCGCGAGCGACGGTCGTTGATAGCCCAGCTCGGACAACGGGCTGCCGAGCCACTGCGAGACCAGCAGGAACTCGGTCGCCGCAGCTGGGACCAACGACACCGGGGCCATCGCCAGCCCGCGCCAGAAACCGAACCGATAGAAGGTGACCCCGAGCAACCAGCCCGTTGCCTCGTGCGAGACGACGAGTAGCCCGAACTCCGCGAGGATCAGCCAGACCTGCGACGTACTGGTGAACAGGTGCCGGTTCTCCATCGTCTGCGCCCAGCCCTGCGAGTCGTAGACCACTCGCTCGATCTGGTAGCCGATCACCCAGATCACCGCGGTCATCAGCGCGGCCGTGGTCAGGAAGATGCTCGAGGCAACTGAGAACATCCGCCGGGTGACCCCTTGGGCGACCATCGCGTTCACGTACGTCGGGACCACGCTGATGCCGACCGCCAGGGAGAAGTACTTCGGTGACTGGGTTCCGTAGTCCCAGACACTGTGGCCGGTGCCGTCGGTGATGAACTGGACGATCAGACCGCCGGCCATGAAGGCGATCAGCATCACCGCCCAGTACACGAGCAGCATCGGCCGCGATCCGACCGTCATGGCGGCCAGCACCATGCGGAGACGTTGGCCGTTGGTGACCCCGCGCGGCAGGGTTGCAGTCGCTGTGCTCACGAGCGGGTTCCCTTCGATGCCGGGGCGGTGAGATGGACGAAGAGGTCCTGGAGGCCGACCGGTCCGACCTCGAGTCCGGCCGAGGCTGCTTGCGCGAGCAGCGCCGGGTCGAGGTCGCCGAGAACCGTGGTGGACTTGGTACCGCCGAGCTTCTCCTCGGACAGTACCGTCAACCCGCTGGTGAACTCATCGACAGTCCTGGCTGGGCCTACGACCGCAGCGCCGCGGCCGCGCAGCGCATCGACCGGCGACTGGGTGACGAGCCGGCCGTTGTCGAGGATGACGACATCCTCCAGCAGCGTGCTCACCTCGTTGACCAGGTGCGTGGACAGCACGATCGTCCGCGGCACCTCGGCGTAATCGGCGAGCAGGGCGTCGTAGAACGCCGTACGGGAGGGAACGTCCATGCCGAGGTAGGTCTCGTCGAAGATCGTCAGCGGTGCTCGGCTGGCCAGGCCGAGCACGGCGGCCAGCGCGGACTTCTTCCCTCGGGATAGCTTCTGCATCCGCTGGTTGGTCGGCACCTCGAAGCGGTCGAGGAGTTCGCCGGCCAGGTCGGCGTCCCAGTACGGGCGCAGGCTCGCGGCCAGCGCGAGCGCATGCCGGACCTGGAGGCTGCCGGCCACGTCACCGGATTCGCGGATCAGGCAGATCCGGCTGGTGACGACCGCGTTCTCGTACGGAGCGAGCGGCGTACCGATGCCGGCGCCTTCCATCACAACCTGGCCGTCGTCGGGCTGCCGGAAACCGGCCAGGACGGCGGCGAGGGTGCTCTTGCCGGAACCGTTGCGGCCCAGCAGGCCGTGGATCTTGCCGGGCGCCAGCCGCAGGTCCAGCCGGTCGAGTGCGGGCGTGCCGGAGAACCGGACCGACAGGTTCTCGGTGCGGACCGACAGGGCGGTGTCTGCCATCACGAGTCTCCGAACTGACGGATGTAGTGGATAACGTCCCGCAGCGGGACGCCGAGCGCCTTGGCCTCGCGGATCACCGGCTCCACTACGTCGCTGAAGAACACTTCCTTGCGGTCGGAGCGCAGCACCTCCCGCGCGTTCGGGCTGACGAACATCCCGATCCCGCGCTTCTTGTAGAGCACGCCCTCGTCGACGAGCTGCGCGAACCCCTTCGCCGCGGTGGCCGGGTTGATCCGGTAGAACGCGGCGTACTGGTTCGTGGACATCACCTGCTCGTCCTCGGCGAGGGCGCCGCTGACGATGTCGTTCTTGATCTGCTCCGCGATCTGCAGATAGATCGGGCTGCGTTCGTCGAACATCACGGCCTCCTCCCTGTGTTTTCTGGGGGGCGCAGGTTCTTAGGTTAATTACTTGACCAACGAACCATAGCACCATAACACCCCAGACCCCAGCACCCCAGCACCCCAGCCACGATCGGCGCTCAGGTCAATTGCGAGTGCGGTACGAGGGGCGGTCGGCGGCCCGCGCGGCCACTAGCGTCACTCCCATGAACGCTCACGAGAACGACCTGCAGGCGGCCAAGCTCTTCGCGGAGCAGGCGGCGACCACGGCAGCCAAGCTGAAGCCCGGAACCTATGACTCGGTCGCGGCCCTGGCGCTCACCTCGATCGCGCACAGCCTCAGCGTGCTGGCCGCCCGCTCGGCCACCCCGCAGGACTAGCCGGAACTGCTCGACTGGAACGACTTCTTCAGGGCCGGGACCACCGGGCCGACGCGAACCGTCAACTGGGCAAGGCGATCCTTGTGCCGCGTGCGCAGCTCCTTCGGGATCACCACGCGCAGGTCAGCTGTCGACGCCAGTACGGCGAGCGCCGCGTCCCGGAGGTCGATCCGGGTCACGAGGCGCGACGGCCGCAGTACGTCGGTCGTCCGTTGCAGCAGCTGACGTCGCACCAGCGGCTGGCGGATCGTGATGCGGTCGGCCGGGATCAGACCGAGGATCCGATGCGGTTCGACCCGGATCAGCTGGGCCCGGGCGAGGTCGTCGCGCACGTCCCGCACGATCGCGCGTTGCCGGCGGTCGATCCAGGTCCGCCATTTGCGCGATCCCGTCGTACCGATCTCGGTGAGGATGCCGGCCAGGATCTCGTCGGTGGGCGGTTTTGCTTTGGTGACCTGGGCCCGGCCGTTGTCATCGGCAAGGTTTCCGCGGAGCTGCAGGTCGATCAGCGCGGCGGCCCGCAAGGTCTTCCCCAGCTTCGAGCGGCCGGTCAGCCGACCCTTCGCGGGATCGTAAGCCAGTAAGAAGATCCGCGCCGCCAGGGCCTCCGGCGCCGCGGCGGGTCCGACCCGCGCGGGCCGCTTCGGTAACGCCCTACTCACCATCACTGTCGCCCTCCTTGGCCGGTCGGCCGGGCCGCCGGAGCTTGCCGACACCGGACGGGAGCCGACCGGCCTCGGCCAGCGCCCGCCGGAGCAGAAACTCGATCTGAGCGTTGGTACTGCGCAGGTCGTCGGCCGCCCAGCGGGCGAGCGCGTCGTGCACTGCGGGATCCAGCCGGAGCAGGATCTTCTTACGTTCGGCAGCCATGTCGGTCGCTCACTGGTAGAGCGAACCGGTGTTGACCACAGGCTGCGCGTCGCGGTCACCACACAGCACCACGAGCAGGTTGCTGACCATGGTCGCCTTCCGCTCCTCGTCGAGCTCGACCACATTGTGCTCGGACAGCTGATCCAGCGCGAGCTCGACCATGCCGACCGCACCCTCCACGATCCGCTGCCGGGCCGCGACGATCGCACCGGCCTGCTGACGACGCAGCATCGCCTGGGCGATCTCCGGCGCGTAGGCCAGGTGCGTGATCCGCGACTCGATGACATGCACGCCGGCTGCCTGGACCCGCGCCCCGATCTCGGTCGACAGGGTTTCGGTGATCTCGTCGGTGCTGTCCCGCAACGACAGTCCACCGTCATCGGTGTGCACGTCGTACGGGTAGCTGTTGGCGATGTGCCGGACCGCGGTCTCGGTCTGGATCGCCACGAACTCCACGAAGTCGTCCACCTCGAACATCGCCTGCGCGGTGTCCTGCACCTGCCACACCACCACGGCCGCGATCTCGATCGGGTTGCCGTCGGCATCGTTGACCTTGGCAACGGCCGTCTCGTGGTTCCGGATCCGGGTGGAGACCTCACGCCGGGTAGCGATCGGGTTCACCCACCGCAGTCCGTCGGTGCGGAGCGTCCCGGCGTACCGGCCAAGGATCTGCAACACCCGCGCCCGCCCCGGCTGCACCGGCGTCAACCCCGCGGCGAGGATCGCCCCGACCACGAACGCAGCCGCCCCGAGCACGACAACCGGAGTCGTCCCATTCCCGAGCCCCACCGAGAACAACACCAGCCCGCCGACCACCAGCACGAACGAGGCACCCGCGATCGGCCACCCGTTCAGCTCGGCCGCCACCCGCTCGCTCACCTTCGGCTTCGGCATCTCCACAACGCCCTCGACCTCAACCATCACCCACTCCTCTCGTCTATCTAGACAGTAGCAAAGTGATATCACATTTACAACCCATCACCTTGGCACGGCCCAACCACCTACCCGCCCCAAAAGTGGTTGGCGGGTGCCCCAAGTCCGCCCGTACGGACGTTGTGCACCGCCCAACCTCTACCCGCCCCAGCCGCCCCTTCGACCTTGAGCACGGTTCAACCCTTTCGGCGGGCGTCACGTGGTTGAGGAGTGCTCAAGGTGCCTCGCCCAGGACGGTCGATCGCGCTATGGGTGAGTTTTTCGTCGCCTGGACCCGAAAAACTCACCGCTAGCGCAAGCTCCGCGCATCACCCACCCCAGCCACAGCCCATCAGCCCCAGGCAACGTGTACCTCGGTCACCGACCTCGCCCTCCCCCTCAGCCATCTGCTTGGCGCGCGCGAAGCTTTCAGTCGACCGCCGGAGGCGGTCGGGTCGCGCGGCGGGCCAGGCGAGCGACTCGGCCGGCACGTCGCGCTGTGGCTGAGGTTGGTTGCGGCCGATCAAAAGAGGGGGCCGGGCAATGCGGTGGCTAAGGGGGATGGGTTCGTTCGGCGACCGAGGTACACGTTGCCTGGGGCTGACGGGCTTTGGTTGCTGTGCGGGAACGCCCGATGGGCACCCGACACCTCGAAAGCGACTGCCGAGTGCCCGAAGTGCACCCAGTACGACGTTGAGCGCCGCCCAACCATCTTCCCGCCCTCAACGTGGTCGAGCGGTACTCAAGGTGCGCCGGCCTTTCGACCTTGAGCACCGCTCAACCACATCCGCGGCCGTCACGTGGTTGACGGATGCCCAACGTGCGCCGGGTCGCTTTGCGGATGATCACGGCCGCTCTGTGGCAGTGGGACTCCGCTGATCCTCATCCGCAGCAGGCCGGGCGGCGTCTCGGCCGATCCCGCAGCATTTGGTGGGTGCACCCACGGGATTGTGGGTGGGCCAGTCGCCGCGGTGGGTAGACCACACCCACCAAATGGGGTCCGACGGTCAGAGAGGGCGCGCGAGGGCGGTGAGGTGGGACTGCCAGTCGTCGGCCGGTGTGTTGGGGAGGGGGTCTATCGGGGAGTCGTTCCAGGCGTGGATGGGGCGGATGCCGTGGAGGGCGTTCAGGAGCCAGGTCTCCGTCGACTCGAGGTCGGCGGGGGTGCGCGCGTGTTCGGCGACCGGGACGCCTTGGGTGGCGGCGATTTGGCGGAGGAGAGCGGCCGTGACCGAGGGGAGGAGGGGGCGGTCAGTGGGTGGGAAGCAGAGGGTTTCGCCTTCCCACCAAGCGATTGCGGAGTACGCCGCTTCGAGGACGGTACCGTCGGAGTCGAGGAGGATGATCTCGTCGGCTCGGTGTGGGGCTGCCTCTTTGAGCTTGCCCAGGAGTTCGAGATCAGGGCCTTTGACGCGTGGCGCGGTTCGGGGGTCGGGGCCTTCGTGGACGGCGACGCGGACTCGGCCTCCGGTGGTGGGGGCGGGGCGGCGTTGGACGGCGAGTTCACCGTCGTCGTGGAGTTCGAAGCGCGGGAACCAGCGGCCGAAGCCGGGCAGGCGTCGTACCTGCTGGTCCCAGAAGGGCGCCGCGTCGACGCCGGCCGCCGCGCACGAGCCGACGAAACGCGCGCGGTGCAGGTCGATCCCCCGCACTGCACCGTCGGTTACCAGGAACGAATCCGCCACCTGCAATCCCATGTCCACCCCTTAGTTGGCCCCGATCGTGGCCGTTGCCTTGAGCACCATTTCGTCGTACTCCGCGACCGGGTCGGAGTCGAGCACGATCGCTCCCCCGGCACCGATCACCGTCCCGTCCGGCGTCAGCACCGCGGTCCGGATGACCACACTGAGGTCCGCGCGACCGTCCACCGTGAGGTAGCCGAGGGCTCCGGCGTAGACACCGCGAGCACTCGGCTCGAGTTCGTCGAGCAGTTCCATCGTGCGGATCTTCGGCGCCCCGGTCATCGACCCGGGCGGGAAACAGGCCCGTACGGCGTCAACCGCACTCACGTCGGACCGGAGTTTGCCGCGGACCGTGGTGACCAACTGGTGCACGGTGCGGTAGCTCTCGACCTGCATCAACTGCGGTACCTGCACGGATCCAGGTTCACTCACCCGGCCGAGGTCGTTGCGGATCAGGTCGACGATCATCAGGTTCTCGGCGCGCGTCTTCTCGTCCTCGGCCAAGGACTTCGCCGCCACCTGGTCCTGGAACGGGTCCAGGTCGCGTGGGGCCGTCCCCTTGATCGGGCGGCACTCGGCCCAGCCGTCCGCGTCGACGGTCAGGAAGCGCTCCGGAGACGAGCTGGCGACGGCCAGTTCGCCGTACCGGAGGAAGGCGGCGTACGGCGCCGGGTTGGTGGCGCGTTGCCAGCAGAAGAAGGCGAACGGATCGGGTACGGCGGGGAGCCGGACGCGGTTGGTCAGGCAGACCTCGTAGGTTTCGCCGGCTTCGAGGGCGGTCATGCAGCGGGTGATCGCGGCCAGGTACGCCGGTCGGTCGAGCTCCAGGTGGGCTTCGAGATCCAGGTCGGCGATCGCGGGGCGCGTCACCCCGGTCATCGACCAGTCGGCGATGACGCGCTCGGCGCGGTCGAGCCAGTCCTCTCCGGGGCCGACGGCAACCAACAGGGTGAGATCGCGGTCGTGGTCGATGACGATGAAGCGGTCGGCCCAGATCCACAACGCATCCGGAGTCGTCGCTCGGTGGTTCGCCGTACCGCCAGTGAGGGATTTGAGTTCGTAGCCGAAGTAGCCGACGTACCCGCCGTTGAAGTAGCCGTCGAGAACCGCCGGCGGTTCGCCGGTGCGGGCGGCGAGCAGAGTCTGCAGTTCGGCGAACACATCGCCGTCGGCCGCGTCCCGGACCAGGACGTCGGAGCCCGTTCCGAGGACCGAGATCCGGCGTACGGCGCGATCGGTCAGGCTGCCGTCGAGCCAGAACGCGACCGGCTCACCGGCCAGCAGCTCGCGGTAGACCGTCTCACCGTCGAGCGCCCGGTCCACGGTCCGCACGGACCAGCTCAGCGCAGCACCCACAGGCACACGCTACTTCCCCGCGGCGCCTGATTCATCAGGCGGTCAACCGGTGAGAGCGACCTTCCCCCGCATCGCCGTGATCCGGCGGATCGGGATCGCGACCTCGAGCCCGTCCTTGGACTCGGCCCGGTCCGCGAGCCAGTCGCTGGCGGTGTCGCGGCGGGCGTCCGGCGTACCGGGCAGGTAGAGCGCGTTCACCAGCCGGCGGGCGTCGTCGGCGCTGTGGATCGTGTACACGTACCGCTCGCGCTGGCTCTCCATCACGTCGAAGCCGGCATGCCGCAGCTTGTCCTTCAGCTCGGTGATCTCCCCACCGGCCGGGAACTGCGGGGTCGACCGCAGCCGCGTGGTCAGCCCGCTCAGCGTCCGGATGTCGCCACGCCTGAGCGGGCGCACGGCCGGGACGATCGCTGCCAGCACGCCGCCGCGGCGCAGTACACGCGCAGCCTCAGCCAGTACGTCGGGCAGCGGCTGCAGGACCATCAGGCCCATCGAGCACGTGACGACGTCGAAGACCTCGTTCGCGAACGGCAGATGCAGGGCGTCGGCCTGCACCTTCGGACCGGGTGCGCCGGCGAGCTGCGCGGCATTGTTGTCGACCCCGACCACCCACCGCCCGTACAACTCACGGGCGACCGGGCCGTTGCCACAAGCCAGATCGAGGATGCGCCGGGACTCACCGGAGACGGCACGGACCAGCCATCGGTACGGCGTATGGTCGCCGGCGGTGGCGCGGGACAACAGGGCTTCGGTGCTGCCCGGGGCCGCGGTGTGGAACTCCCGCAGGTACTCCGGCCAGTCGATGACGTTTTCGGACATTTCAGCGAGACGGTACCCGCTGAGCACTCGTCGTACCGCATCGAGTGCTCAGCGTTAACATTCCCTTGACCCTGCTGAGCCCTCAGACCAGGCTGACGAAGATGTGGCCGGCGGTCTCGTCGCTGATCACGCCACCCGCCTCACGACTCCCGACCAGCACACCCTCGGCATCCAGCGCGGAGTCGACCTCGCGGCCGGGCAGCGCACCCGCCTTACGAAGCACCGCCATCGCACTGTCATCGGTCTGCACCGGCTCGGCGATCCGCCGGACCAGCACGCGGACCGATTGACCGGTCGCCTGGTCGAGCACCTTGTCCAGCGGCTCGACACCGATCCGGAAGTCCTCGATCCCACTGGCCTGACCGTCGCTGAGCAGCTCCTCCAGGCCCGGAATCGGGTTCCCGTACGGCGACTCGGTCGGGTTGTCGAGGATCTTCAGCAGCCGCAGCTCCACCGCGTCACTCATCACGTGCTCCCACCGGCAAGCCTCGGCGTGCACGTCCTCCCACTCCAGCCCGATCACATCGACCAGCAACCGCTCGGCCAACCGGTGCTTCCGCATCACCCGAACAGCCTGCTTGCGGCCGACCTCGGTGAGCTCGAGATGCCGGTCCCCCTCCACCGTCACCAGCCCGTCGCGCTCCATCCGCGCCACCGTCTGACTGACCGTCGGCCCGGATTGGTGCAACCGTTCGGCGATCCGCGCGCGCAGCGGCAGGATGCCCTCTTCTTCCAGCTCGTAGACGGTCCGCAGGTACATCTCCGTGGTATCGATCAGCTCGCTCACGACAACCATTCTCACCTATGGAGGCAACCCTTACCCAATCCCGACACCACCACCGCTGGCGGGGTTGAGTTCGATCCTGTACAAGCCCCCGACGAGCCCCCTCGCTCCGGGCACGCGCGCTCCTTCGTCGCGTGCTCCACCCGCGCCTTTTGCGCGGCTGCCGCCGCTTCCTGTCGAGGGCAGTTCCGACGGACCGTTCGTCCGTAGTCAGCCGCCGCTTAGCCCGCTCCTGCGTCGCGTGCACGCCGCTAGCTGAAGTGGGGTTGAGGGGTGGGTGCGCGCGGGAGCCCGAGGCCTGCGTCCGCATCGGGGTGGTCGATTGGAGCGGGGAGCCCGACATGTGCCGACCCGACCGCATCGATCACGTGGTCGCCCGGGGTGCGTCCCGGTCAGACGGTGACGCTTGGTGATCAACTGCACCGGGTGGGCGTGCTCAGGCGTGGTGATCGCCTGGCGAGGGCGGTGATCAGTGCTTGCGGTGCGTCTGCACACTGGCGATTCCGCCGACACCTGCCCTGGGCTGCGGTTCGCCGACACATTCCCGGGCTGGCGGCCCGGCGACACATTCGTCGGGCCAACGATCCGTCGGCAACATCCCCCGGGTAGGGCCGCCTCGCCCGAGGGCCGGGCCCGTCGGCACGCTCGTCGAGCTGACGATTCGCCGGCACATCCACCGCGCAGGCCGCCCCACCCTCGAGCTGGACGCGTCGGCGGCCAGGCCCACCTTTGCGGATGATTGCTGCCGCTATAGGGCAGCAGCACTCCGCTAAGCGGCACAACCAGCATCACGCCACCACATCACCACGCTCAAACCAACCACCCGCGCGGGCCACCCCACCCAATACGAGTCCAGCTAGCCGCGTGCACGCGACGCAGGAGCGGGCTAAGCGGCGGCGATATCGGATGACCAGCTCGCCGGGATCGCCCTCGAAAGGAAGCGGCGGCAGCCGCGCAAAGGGCGCGGGTGGGGCGCACGGGCGAAGCACGCGACGAAGGAGCGCGCGTGCCCGCAGCGGGGGGCATACCCACCAGCTCCTCCACCACCCGCGCGATCCACCCACCCAACACGAGTCCAGCAAGCGGCGTGCACGCGACGAAGGAGCGGGCTAAGCGGCGGCGACACCCGATGAACAGCCCGCCGGGACTGCTGTTTGAAGGAAGCGCGGCAGCCGCGCAAAAAGGGGCGGGTGGGGCGCACGGGCGAAGCACGCGACGAAGGAGCGCGCGTGCCCGCAGCGGGGGCATACCCACCAGCTCCTCCACCACCCGCGCGATCCACACCACCCGACACGAGTCCAGCTAGCCGCGTGCACGCGACACAGGAGCGGGCTAAGCGGCGGCGATCCCGGATGAACAGCCCGCCGGGATCGCCCTCGAAAGGAAGCGGCGGTAGCCGCGCAAAGGGGGCGAACGGGCGAAGCACGCGACGAAGGAGCGCGCGTGCCCGCAGCCGGGGGAAGAACTAGTTGGTGCCGTACCAGAAGTACCAGCCGGTGCCGGCGCTGTAGGTGGCCCAGTGACACGACTGAACGCCGTACCCCTTACGCACCATGTCGTTGCGCATCATGTTGCATTGGGACTGGTACCGGTGGGGCCCTTTCAGGCAGACGTGTTTCCAGGGGTTGCCGCTGGGTTCGTAGTGGCAGTTGTCGGCGGCTGAGGCGGTTTCGGGGCCGGTGGCGGCCAGGACGGCGGTCAGTCCGCCGGCGGCCAGCGTTGCGGCGGCGAGGGCGCCCAGCAGTTTCTTGGTCATGGCAACTATCAAACGACTGACTTCTTTCACTTTGCTTTCAGCAGCGAGCCAGTTTGCTTTCGGCCGGGCGGGCAACAGGATGGGACGATGAGCACAGCGGTGATGTGGTTCCGGCGGGACCTGCGACTGAGTGACAACCCGGCGCTTCTGGATGCGGTGAGCGCCGGCGACGGGAAGGTGCTCGGCGTTTTCGTCGTGGATCCCCTGTTGTGGAAGCGATCCGGCGACCCGCGCCGCGAGCACCTCGCCACCTCACTGCGCGCGCTCTCGAAAAGCATGGGTGGTCGGCTCGTGATCCGCTCCGGCGATCCGGCGACCGTGATCCCCAAGCTCGCCGACGACATCGGCGCCGCCAGCGTCCACATCAGCGCGGACTACGCGCCGTACGGGCAGACCCGCGACGACGCAGTTGAAGCCGCGTTGAAGTGCCCGCTGATCAAGACCGGTTCGCCCTATGCGATCGCTCCGGGACGCATCTTCACTCAGCAGGATCGGCCGTACCAGGTGTTCACCCCCTACTTCCGCGCCTGGCTCGAGCACGGCTGGCGGCAGCCTGTCGATGCCCCGAGCAACGTCCAGTGGGCCAAGGCCGACAGCGAAGACCTCCCCAGCGGCACCACGGAAGGCGCTGGCGAAGATGCCGCGCGCAAGCACTGGCAGACCTACCTCGACGATGTCGCCGAGTACGACGACGTCCGCGACCGGCCTGATCTCGACAGCACCTCACGGATGTCGATCCCGTTGAAGTACGGCGAGATCCACCCGCGCACCATGCTCGCCGACCTCGCCCGCAAGCGCAGCCAAGGCGCGGACTCCTACCGGCGCGAGCTGGCTTGGCGTGAGTTCTGCGCCGATCTCCTCGCGCGCTATCCGCAGGCTGCTTGGAAGCCGCTCCGACCGGAGTTCGACAAGATGCAGTACGACGAACCTGGCGACCAATTGACCGCTTGGCAGCAAGGCCGGACCGGCTACCCGATCGTCGACGCCGGCATGCGGCAACTCGCGGCCGAGGGGTTCATGCACAACCGCGTCCGGATGGTCGTCGCGTCGTTCCTGGTGAAGGACCTTCATGTGCACTGGAAGTACGGCGCGCGCTGGTTCATGCAATCCCTGTACGACGGCGACCTCGCCTCGAACTCACTCAACTGGCAATGGGTGGCCGGCTGCGGGGCGGACGCGTCGCCGTACTTCCGGATCTTCAATCCGACCACCCAAGGCCTGAAGTTCGACCCGCAGGGTGAGTACGTCCGCCGGTGGATCCCCGAGCTCCGCCACCTCGACGGCAAGAAGGCACACGACGGTGGCGCCGACGGCTATCCCGAGCCGATCGTCGACCACGCCGAGGCCCGCCGCGAGGCGCTCAGACGGTACGACGCGATCAAGGCTTGACGCTGATCAGATCCACACCCCTATAGTACTAGGTAACTAGATGAATGGGGTTGGAGATGATCGAGTTCCATCTGGACGGCCGGTCGGGGGTGTCGCCGTACCAGCAGATCGTGCAGCAGGTGCGGAACGCGCTCCGGCTCGGCCTCCTGCGGGAGGGTGACCAACTGCCGACCGTGAAGGACGTGGTCGCCGCACTGGCGATCAACCCGAACACGGTCCTCAAGGCGTACCGCGAGCTGGAGCATGAGGGCCTGGTGCAGGCTCGGCCCGGCCGCGGAACGTTTGTGACCAAGACACTCACCGACAACACACTCGCCGCCCACGGGCCGCTCCGGATGGACCTGCAGCGCTGGCTCGCCAAAGCGCGTAAGGCCGGTCTGGACGACGAGAGCATCGAGGCGTTGTTCCTCACCACCTTTCGGGCCGCCGCTCACGAGGACATCGCGTGACCGCGGCGCTGAAGGCTCACGGGTTGGGCAAGAAGTACGGCCGCCGGTGGGCACTGACTGACTGTGAACTCGAGGTCCCGTCCGGACATGTCGTCGGACTGGTCGGGCCGAACGGCGCGGGCAAGAGCACGTTCCTCAACCTGTCGGTGGGGATGCTCACGCCGACGACCGGATCGGTCGAGGTTCTCGGCGCACCGGCGGGCACGCAGCAGGCGAAGGTGGGGTATGTCGCTCAGGACACACCGACCTACAGCCGGCTCAGCGTCGCCGACCACCTCAAGCTCGGCGCCCGCCTCAACCCCGGTTGGGACGAAAGCCTTGCCCAGCAACGGATCCAGCGGCTCAGGCTGGATCCGAAGCAGCGGGCCGGCAAACTGTCCGGTGGGCAGCGCGCCCAGCTGGCGCTCACGCTCGGGCTGGCCAAGCGACCTGACCTACTCATCCTGGACGAGCCGGTAGCAGCGCTGGATCCCTTGGCACGCAGGGAGTTCCTGCAAGACCTGATGGAGGCCGTGGCCGAACAGGAGCTCAGCGTCGTGCTCTCCTCGCACCTCGTCTCCGATGTCGAGCGATCCTGCGACTACCTGGTCGTGCTGGTCGATTCGCGCGTCCAGGTCAGTGGTGAGATCGACAGCCTGCTGGCGACTCATCACCGGCTCACCGGACCCCGCCGTACGGCGAAGGAACTCCCCAGCGATCAGTACGTCGTGACCGAGAGCCACACCGATCGCCAGTCGACCTTCCTGGTCCGCACCGATCGGCCGATCCTCGATCCCGCCTGGTCCGTCACCCAGCTCACGCTCGAGGATCTGGTGCTGGCCTACATGGGCCGTGAGGTCCAGTCCGAGCGTCCCGTTCTGGAGGTGCAGCGATGATCTGGCTGACCTGGCGGCAGTTCCGCATCCAGTTCCTCGTCATCGCCGCGGTCGTGTTCGCGGCAGCCGTCGTACTGGCTGCGACCGGGCCCAGCCTGGCCGACGACTACCGGACCCTCGCGGACAACTTCATCAGGAACCTAGCGTTCGCCCGGCTCAACCCGGTGCTCTATCAAGTCGGCCTGGCCCTCCTGTACGCCGTACCTCCGGTGATCGGTGCTTTCTGGGGCGCACCGTTGATCGCGCGGGAGCTTGAGACCGGCACCCATCGGCTGGTGTGGAGCCAGAGCATCTCGCGGTCGCGCTGGCTGGCCACGAAGATCGGCGTCGGCGCGCTGGGCACGATCGCTGTCACCGGAGTGCTCAGCCTGGCCGTCACCTGGTGGTCGAGTCCGATCGACAAGGCGATCAATGCGGGCCAGGAGTCGAACCGCTTCCTGCCGCGGATGTTCCCGGTGACGTTCTCCGGCCGCGGCCTGGTCCCGATCGGGTACGCCGTCTTCGCCTTCGCGCTCGGGGTCGCCATCGGTCTCGTCATCCGGCGGACCCTGGTCGCGCTGGCGATCACACTGGCCGTGGTGATCCTGATCGAGGTACTCGCACCGAGCCTGATCCGGCCGCACCTGATGGCACCGACCGATCAGACCGTCCTGGCGACCGCGGAGAACGTGCGCGGCTTCGAGCTCAGCGGCGACAACGGACCGGATCCACAGCTCAAACGGATCGAGGTCGCGATGAACGCGGTCGGTGGGTGGAAGCTGACCGACCAGACCGTCGACAAGGCAGGCAAGGCCGTCAGCATGATGCCGGCCTGGGCGGTGAAGTGTGCACCGGTGCCGCCCATGACCGCAGCAGCCGGCGCCGCCCCCAACCCGGCCGCCGATCGGGCCGCGTGCTTCCAGCGCCTGACCAACGAGGGCTACCGCCAGCACCTCCGCTATTTCACCGCCGACAAGTTCTGGCCTCTGCAGTGGCGTGAGTTCGGACTGTTCTTGCTGCTGGCGTTCGCCCTTGTCGGCTTCAGCTTCTGGCGGATTCGCCGCGACCTTTCCTGAGCTTTCGGACCAGGAGAGCCAAGCCCAGCAGTACGGCGGCCGCAGCGGCTGAGCGCCAGGGCAAGGTGACCGCGAGCACGACACAACCCAGCAGGCCGACCACGTTGAGGGCCCGAGGCCAGCGACGCTGGTCGGCCGGTTGGGTGAACGCCGAGATGTTGGCGATCGCGTAGTACAGCAGGACACCGAACGACGAGAAGCCGATCGCGCCGCGGAGATCGGTGCTGAGAACCAGGATGCCGACCACCGCGGCGAGCACGACCTCGGCGCGATGCGGGACCTGGTACCGCGGATGCACGGCCGCCAGCCACCCCGGCAGATCGTGGTTGCGCGCCATCGCCAACGACGTCCGTCCGATGCCCGCGATCAGCGCCAGGAGCGCACCCAGGCTGGCGAGCACCGCACCGGCGCGGACCACCGGGACCGCCCAGGCCGATCCGGCCGCAGCAACCGCTGCGGCCAAGGGCGCCGTACTGCCGGCTGGATCGATGACACGCAGCAGGGCCACGCCGACGAGCAGGTAGACGACGACGGCGATGGCCAACGCGATGATGATCGCGCGCGGGATCGTGCGCGCCGGGTCGCGAACCTCCTCGCCCATGGTCGCGATCCGCGCATACCCGGCGAACGCGAAGAACAACAGTCCCGCAGCCTGCAGCACCCCGTGCACCGAGACGTCAGCAAGGACCGGTACGGCGCGGGCCGGGCCGCTGGTGCCGAGCAGAACCACGACGAGCGCCAGCACGGCCAACGTGCACGTGACGAGGATCTTGGTCAGCTTGGCGGTCCTGGTCACGCCGCGGTAGTTGACCGCCGCGAGACCAGCGACTGCGAGCAACGCGACCAACCGCCGGGCCCACCCGCCCGCTGGAACCGCATACGTGGCGAACGTCAGCGCCATCGCCGCGCATGACGCTGTCTTGCCGATGACGAAGCACCAGCCGGCGGCGAACCCCCACCACTCCCCCAGGCGTTCCCTGCCGTAGACATACGTGCCGCCCGCGACCGGATAGACCGCCGCGAGCTGCGCCGAGGACGCGGCATTGCAGTAAGCGACGACCGCAGCAATCGCCAGCCCGATCAGCAGGCCGGACCCAGCCGCCTCCGCGGCCGGCTGCCACACCGCGAACACCCCGGCTCCGACCATCGAGCCGACCCCGATCGCGACGGCATCGCTCAGCCCAAGGCGGCGCGCGAGACCCGGCTGCGCCTGGCTGGTGGACATCTCAGTCGCCCGCCGCCATCGCCGCGGCGATCTTCCGCTCGGCATCGGCCACGACCTCCTCAGGTGCCGCGGGCAAGAGATCCGCCCACAACGGCAGCATCTCCCGCCGGGCCTCCAGCATGCCGAGTGGACGGGGATAGAACCACACGTGGAAGTGTGCCGATCCATCTCCCCAGCGGTAGACGTGCACCCGGGCGATGTCGCCGAGCGCGAGGATCGCACGCTCGACCCGGGCGACCACTGGACCGTAGCTCATGGCGAGCCGATCCGGCAGGTCGGCGAACGAGTCGTGGTGCGCACGACTGGTCAGCCAGACGATGCCAGGGATGGTGATGCCGGTGGCGCGAATCAGCGCCCAGTCGTCGTTCACCCACAGCGGGGGCCGGTGGTCCGACTGCTCGTAGTTCGCCAGCCAGTCGCACAGGCCGCAGGGATCACCACCGGGCTCGCCGACGCGCGGCGGCTCCGGGATGACGCGCGGCTGGGGCTCCAGGCGGACCAGCGGTTCGGCGTACGGAAGGGTCATGGCGGTACCTCCAGGACAGGGGTTTCCGCCAGTGAAACACGGCCGTTGCAGGAAATGCAACGGTCATGTTGCATCAGACCTGGACCAGTCCGCGCAGCACCAGGTCGAGGGTGAGCCGGCGGACCCGGGCCCGGGACCAGTGATGCCGGCCCCGCATGTGCACGTAGGTGAAGGCCGCCGAGACCATCAACACCTCCGCGACGTCGCTGATCCGGCCGTGCGGGTGCAGGGTCCCGTCGGCCTCACCCTCGCGGAGGAACCGCTCGAAGGGATCGAGGAACGACACCGGGCCGTTGCGGGCCTGCTCCTGATGGAAGACCAGGTCCGACGAGAGCATCAGCGGCAGATGGCGGTCGATCACGTCGAACAAGGCTTCCAGCGTCCGGATCAGCCCTTCCCGGCCGGTGCCGAACCCGGCCAGCACCGGCCACATGGTGTCCCGGTAGTCCTCGGCCAGGGCGTCCAGCAACGAGTCCAGCAACAGCTCGACGGTGAGGCCCTGGCGCCAGAGCGTGACCCGCGACCGGCCAACCTTCTCGGCGACCCGTTCCAGCGTCACACCGGCCCATCCATGCTCGGCCAGTACGTCGATGGTCGCGGCTCGCAGCGTCTCGTCCACCGTCACGGACATCCGACCCGGCTCCTCGCCTGCGACTGTTGTGCAACACGGTCGTTGCACGGCACCATGACTGTACCAAGCCGACGAGGAGTTGCCGTGACCAGCAGAACCGACCTCACCCTGCGGCTGACCGAGCAGGAGCGGACCGGCCTGACCGCCCTCGCGGCCGGCCTACGGTCCGTGGCCGAGACCGACCTGTCCGAGGAGGACGCGATGATCGCCGCGCTCGAGCTCGCCCTCACCCGGCTGATCGAGGACTTCGAGGTTCCCGACACCAAGGCCCGCGACGAGGTCCAACGCGCCCGCGACAACCTGCGCGCGCACTGGGTGCGCGGCAGCGCGACGCTCTAGCTAAGCCTTCAGGAGGCCGAGGAGGCGGGTGACCTCGGTGGCGACCGCGTCTCGGGCAGGGCCCAGGTATTTGCGGGTGTCGACCAGCGTCGGGTTGTCGGTGAGGGTTTGGCGGACCGACGCGGTGAAGACATTGTTGAGGTGGGTCGCGATGTTGACCTTGGTCATGCCCGCCTCAACCGCGCGGGTCAGGTCAGGGTCAGCGACACCGGACGAACCATGCAGGACGAGCGGTACGGCGACCGCCGCGTGCAGCTCGGCGATCAGGGCGAAGTCGAGGGAGGCGGTGCGCTCGGTCATCGCGTGGGACGAGCCTACGGCGACGGCGAGGGCGTCGACGCCGGTGGCCTCGGCGAAGGCGACTGCCTCGTCGGGGCGGGTCCGGGCGCCGGGGGCGTGGACGCCGTCCTTGCCGCCGACCTCACCGATCTCGGCCTCGACGAAGACGCCGTGGTCGTGGCAGAACTTGGTCACCTCGGTGGTCGAGGCGACATTCTCGGCGTACTCGAGTTTCGAGGCGTCGTACATCACCGAGGTGAAGCCCAGCTGGACCGCCTCGGTGACGAGGTCGCGGTCCATCGCGTGGTCGAGGTGGACCACCACCGGGACCGACGCAGCAGCGGCTGCGGCCAGTGTGGCAACGCCGATCGGCTTGAGCGCGCCGTGGTACTTCACCGCGTTCTCGCTGATCTGCAGGACGACCGGCGTACCGGCTTGTTCCGCACCCGCGATCAGCGCGGTCGCGTGCTCCAGCTGGATGACGTTGAACGCGCCAACCCCGCGACCGGCCTTGGCGGCGGCCAGCACAACCTCAGCTCCGGAAACCAACGGCATGAAGTTCTCCTATTCAACAGAAACTAGAGGTTGCCAACGGCGGTACGCATCGAGATCGATGTCTCCGGCAACGGGTGTGAGCACCGCTGCGGCCGACGCCGCGACAGCAGATTTCAGTACGACGGACCAGTCGGGCTCGGGTGATTCCGCGACGGCGGCCGCGACGACCGCCGTACAGGCATCGCCCGCTCCCGTTGGGTTTCCGCTCACGCGTTCGACCGGGAGCGCACGCCAGACACCCTTGTTGCTGGCAGCAACCATTCCGCGGGCCCCATCGGTGATCACGGCTGCGGTCGCACCCAGGGCGACCAACTGGGACGCACCGTCCTCGACCGTGGCGTCACCAACGGCTTCACGCAGCTCGGCCGCATTCGAGCGAACCACCGCACCGGCCTTCGCTGCCGCGAGCAACGCCTCACCGCCGGCGTCAATGACAGTCAGTACGTCGTGATGCCGCGCCCGGACCGCGATTTCGGCGTACGCGTCGGCCGGCAGGCCGGGCGGGATGCTGCCCGAACAAGCCAGCACACCAAGGCGTCCCCATGGCATCCGCTCACCGAACGCGCGCCACTCATCGGCGGAGATCGACGGGCCGGCCTCGTTGAAGATCGTCGCGTCGCCGTCGATACCGTTGACGATGGCAACGGTTCGCCGGGTATCCCCCGCGATCGGCGTCAGCAGGGCGGTCAGGCCGGCGTCGAACAGTTCGGCGGCGACTGCTTCACCGGTGACACCGCCGACGAAGCCGAGCACGAGCACCTGGTGCCCGAGCGTCGCTGCGACCCGCGCGACATTCACACCCTTGCCACCGGCCCGTTCTCGAATCGCGGCGACCCGATGGCTGCCGCCGACAACCAACTCGTCGACGTTGTACGTAACGTCTAAAGCCAGGTTGAGAGTGACCGTGCCGATCAATCCAGCCATGCGCCGGCCCGCATCACCTTCTGGACGGTGTATTCGTCGTCCAGCAAGAGCAGGTCGGCCCGGCGACCGGTCTCGATCGCACCGACGTCGTACCAGCCGAAGGCTTGCGCGGGAGTGGTCGAGGCCATCCGGGCCGCGTCGACCAACGACGTACCGGCCTTGACGGCGTTGCGGAAGGCAACGTCCATCGTGAGCGTGCTGCCGGCGATCGAGTGCGGCGGTTTGGACAGGGTCGCGAGACCGTCCTTGACGTCGACCTCGAGGTTGCCGATCTTGTAGCTCCCGTTGCCCATCCCGGTCGCCTCCATGGCGTCGGTGATGAGCGCGATCCGGTGGACGCCGGCCGCGGCCAGCGCGACCCGGACAACCTGCGGGTCCAGGTGCATACCGTCGTTGATCACCTCGAGCAGCAGTCGCTCGTCGTTGATCGCGGCACCCACCGGGCCGGGGTCGCGGTGATGGAACGGCCGCATCCCGTTGAACAGGTGCGTCGCGACCGTGGCGCCCGCGTCGGCACCGGCGATCATCTGCTCGTACGTCGCATCCGTGTGGCCGAGCGCGGCCACCGCACCGGCGTCGACCACCTGACGGATCGCGTCCAGACCGTGTTCCAGCTCCGGTGCGATCGTCACCATCCGTACGACGTCGCTGAGCACCTTGGCCACGTCATCCGCGACCGGGTCCCGCAGCAGGGCCGGGTCGTGCGCACCACAGCGAGCCGCGGACAGGAACGGCCCCTCAAGATGCACACCGGCGATCACACCGTCGGTGACCAGGTCAGCCAGGCAGGCGGTCTGCGACGCCAGCAGGTCGAGCGGCCCGGTCACCAGGCTGGCCATGGTGGTCGTCGTACCGTGCTTGGCGTGGAAGGCCGCGACCTTGCGCGCCTCCTCGGGGTCAGTCGTCGAGTACGACGATCCGCCGCCGCCGTGGGTGTGGATGTCGACGAACCCCGGGACCACCGTCACGTCGCCGAGATCCTCGGGGCGCTTGCCGTCGGCCGGCATCCCCTCGGACCGGCGGCCGTAGGCCAGGATGTCGGAGTCGACGACCTGGATCCAGGCGCCCTCCAGCACATCATCCGGCGTGACAAGGCGTCCCACCTTGTAGGTCGTCATCTACGACTGCTCCCCACTCTCGTCAGCTTTGACCCGGTCCCAGGCGTACAGCGCGGCGCCGAGGCAGCCGGCTTCCTCCCCCAGCACGGCGGCCACGATCTCCGGCTCGCGCTGGAACGTCAGGCGTGCGTGCACCCCGTCGCGCAGCGGCTGCAGCAGCGTCTCGCCGGCGCCGACCAGGCCGCCGCCGATCGCGATCCGGGTCGGCGCGACCAGGGTGGTGTAGAGGACGAGCGCGTCGACCAGCACGGTCAGTGCGTCGTGCCAGACCGTCGCAGCGACCTCGTCACCGGCGGCGAGCAGCTCCAGCACCTCACGAGACCCGTCCACGACCCGACCGGCACGAGCGGCGTACCGGCGGGCCAGCGCGGCGGCGGAGGCGACCGTCTCGAGGCAGCCCCACTGACCGCAGGCGCAGAGCTCAGCCGCGTCGCCGTGGATGAAGCGGGTGTGGCCGAGCTCACCGGCGTACCCGTCACCGCTGACGAGCCGACCGTCGATCACCATCGCGGCGGCGATCCCGGTCCCGAGCGGCAGGAAGAGCGAGTTGGTGGTCCCGGCCAGCGCGCCTTGGCGGAGCTCCGCGTACCCGCCCGCACGGACGTCATGCGCGAGCACTACCGGTACGTCGTCGCCGACAGCGGCGATCAGCTCCGCGCGGACCGGCATCCCGGCCCAGGCGAGATTCTCGGCCACGACCGTACCGGTGACGGCGTCGATGATGCCGGGCACCACCACACCGATCGCACGCACGCGGTGACCGTCGGCAGTGGCCTTCTGCCCAAGCTCAACGACGGTCTCCAGCAGTGCGTCGAGCACAGCGCGACCCCCGGCGGCCCGGGGAGTCGGCCTGGTCTCGCGGTGCAGCACGGCACCGTCGGCGGCGACCAGGCCGCACTTCATCCGGGTTCCACCGAGATCGACGGCAACCACGACTTCACTGGGGTCCACGGAGCGCCATTATGCAGCGTTACCCGGTAGTCCGAACATCCATGAACATTCTCCGGACAAAGATCACTCCCCGTGGCGACCAGATTTCACAACGTCCGAAGACTCGCTGACCACGCACTGCGACTCTTCGGACGCTACGAGTCAGGCGCGCAGGCCGCGGTCGAACGCCGCCACCAGGAACGCGATGAGGTTCTCCGCGAGCTTGCCTGGGTCCTCCAGTTCGGCTCCCCCGGGTGCCGGCGTGAGGGCTTGCGACTGGTGCAGGGCCAGTAGACCGAGCATGTTCACGTACCCGAAGGCGACCGCTTCGGGCGCCGAGTGCGGCAGCGCAATCCGCAGCGCCGCCAGGTACCGCGCCTCGATCGGTTCCGACTCCGCGACATACAACTCGCGGATGCGCTGGCTCGGATCGAACGCGATCCGTCCGATGAATCGCGCCACCACCGCTCCCCGCTCACCACGGCGCAGAACCAGGTCCAGACCGGGCTCGACGAACGCCCGGATCAGCTGCTCGGCCGACGGCGTACCAGCAGCCTCCAACTGGTCCAGCCGACGCCGGCGCTCGGTGTTGACCGGCGCCATCGCCCGCCCCACCGCGGCACGCAGCAACGCTTCCTTGGAGCCGAAGTGATAGTTGACCGCCGCGATGTTCGCCGCGGCCGCGACCGTGATCGCGCGCAGCGAGGTTCCTTCGTATCCCCCTTCGCCGAACCGCTGCTCGGCGACGTTGAGCAATCGTTCCCTGGTCGATTCGACCGGTGTCTCCACAGAGTTCTCCTTCCCCCCGACTACCGCTCGCGCAGGCACCCCACCTGCTCACGGGCCGTAGCCTGCAGTCAGCATAGTTCAAACGGTCGTTTGAATCAGAGGCCTCAGCTCATCATTTTCCGAGAAATGCTCAGATTTCCCTGAAATCCGTTTCCTTCCCACGGTTCCCATGCCTCACACCTGCTTCCCCCCACGGACTACGGAGTCTCGAGAACCCGCTTCAAATACCTGTTGGACCCAACTCGTTCCCCCACCTTGAGCACGATTCGGTCACCAGAGCCCACGGGTTGTGGCCGAGGGGTGCTCGAAGTGGGGTGGGGTTAGGGTCGGTGGCCATGACTTCGGTGCGGATTGGGCGACGGTTCCAGGGACCGGCTAGGTCGGGGAACGGCGGGTACGTCGCGGGATTGGTCGGTACGGCGTTGGCCGCGGAACTGGGGGACGGGGTAGTACCGCAGGTGACGTTGCGGGTGCCACCGCCGATGGAGGTCGACCTCGAACTCGTGGCGACGGCCGACGGCGGTCAGCTGCTGGACGGCACGTCTCCGATCGCCACTGCGGTTCCGGTCGAGACCAGCTTCCTGGTCGACGCGACGGTCGAGCCGGTGGCGGCTGACGACGCGCGGGCGGCGGAGGCGTCGTACAAGGGTCTGAGCGGGCACCCGTTCCCGTCGTGCTTCGTGTGCGGACCGGAGAACGCCGAGGGACTGCAGCTGAGGCCAGGTCCGATCGGCGACGGGCGGGTGGCGTGTACGTGGGCGCCGGGCGCCGGGCTGACGGACGCGGTCTTCCTGTGGGCGGCGTTGGACTGCCCGGGTGGTTGGGCGATCGACCTGGAGGGGCGGCCGTCAGTGCTGGGGCAGCTCACGGCGTGCGTGGACGCGCAGCCTCAGGTGGGCGAGGAGTGCGTGGCGGTCGGGCGGGTGCTGGGCGAGGAGGGGCGAAAGACGTTCACCGCGAGCACGCTCTACGACTCTGACGGACGCGTACTGGCGCGCGCCCGGCACACCTGGATCATGGCCGACCCAGCAGCCTTCAACTAGCGAGTGCGGGCGGCGTGAGCCCGGACCTTGGCGCGGTTGCCGCAGGTAGCCATTGAGCACCAGCGGCGGCGGCCTCTGGCGTCGAGGAAGAGCCAGCCGCAGCCGGGGCACGTGCGGACGTGAGCTCGCTCTGTGCCTGTGAGCAGGTCAGCAGCGAGCAGAGCCAGCTGGTCGAGCGGCCGCGCCAAGTCCTCCGGCAGCTCCCAGGTGGCGCTCTCATCCTCGGCGCGGACGAACTGCCGTCGCCCGGACGCCCGCTCGATCACCCGGGCGACCGCCTCGAACGGTCCGTCGGTCTCATCCGGGCGGCTGGTGAGTACGTCGTACAGGTCGATCCGGAAGTCGAGCGTCGCGGTCAGCCGGCGGGCCGCCTCAGTGGGGCGACCGCCGGCCTGTTCGATCAGGCGGAAGACCGCCGCCGGCGACAGCAGGCCGACGGCGGAGTTCCAGATCAGGAAGGCCTCGTACGACGTCAGCCACTCGGTCCGGGCCGGGCCACGGGTGGTCCAGTCGGACCGGGTGTTGACGAAGTCGAGAACCGGGTGCGCGCCGACCGGCTTGGGCAGCACAACGCCCTGCACGAGCTCCAGGTGCGACGGCAGCGCGCTCATACGTCAGTTGCCGGCCGGAGCCTGCGGAAGGGTCGCCGCACCCGGCGGGATGGCGACGTTGGTGCCCTGCGGAATGACCATGAACTGGATCTTGCCCGATTCGATCGCGGTCTTCAGCAGGTAGCCCTGCGGGCCGAGCAGCTTGACTTGCTCACGCACCGACTGCAGTTCGACGTTCACGCGCTGGTTGGTCTGCTCCTGGGTCGCCTTGGCCAGCTCGGCGCGCTGCTTGGCCTCGAGGCCGTCGATGATGCCCTTGTCCAGCGGGGTCGGCTTCTGCACCGTGAACGACAGCTCGCCACAGTTGTTGGTGCCGTTGTAGGCCGGGCCACAGAAGTAGTCGCCACCGACCGCGGCCGGCAGCAGCCGGGTGAACTCCTT
The DNA here is from genome assembly GCF_044453945.1 of Kribbella sp. NPDC051587. Lineage (NCBI taxonomy): Bacteria > Bacillati > Actinomycetota > Actinomycetes > Propionibacteriales > Kribbellaceae > Kribbella > Kribbella sp. NPDC051587. Next base: position 1,045,241 of record NZ_JBITDE010000002.1, on the reverse strand, counting down.
GGACGCGGCGGTCTGGAACTCGGCCTTCTTCGCCTCGTTGTTGTACAGCTCGGCCCAGTTGTAGTTGGTCGCGACCGCGGACAGCGCCCGGTCGATCTGCGGCCGGAAGTAGGACTGCAGCATGTCGTTCCAGCCACGCTCGGTGTAGGCGTCGGTCTTCAGGCCGATCCGCTCGTGGAAGGACGCGATCACGTTCTTGTCGCGGTTCAGCGTGAAGTACACCTGGACCCGGACGCCGAGCCGGACGTTGTCCTTGCTGACCACGGTGACCTCGTCGGCGCTGTCGGTGTCCGCGCCGGCGCCGCCGATGATGTACGAGCGCTGGTCGATCGGGTAGTCGTAGACCGTGTCGCCAGGGCCGATCAGCTTGTTGGTCGAGCCGGGCGGGATGATCGACTTGAACTTCTTGTCCTCGATCACGCCGCCGCCGTAGTGCAGGCCGATCCGGTTCGCGTCGGTGCTCGCGAAGTTGAAGATGTTGAACAGCACGATCAGCAGCAGGACGACGACGATGCCGCCGCCGATCACCTTCGCCTTCGCACTACCTCCGGACTTGACCGCGGTGGTCCCCAGCTTTGCCATCAGTCTTCGAGCTCCTTGTTGCGTTCCACCAGTCGCCGGACGTCGGCGAGGGTCAGGTCGGCGGTGACCGCGACGTCGCGCGGTACCGACGGATGCGAGCTGAGCGTACGCAAACCCTGCTCGGCAGCCGCGACCGCCCGCTCGAGCGACCTGACCTCGTGCAGCAACGCCCGATGTTCGGCGTTCACCTCGGCCAGGGCCTGCTCTGCCTGGGCAGCCCGGCGGTACGACGCCCAGGCGAACCAGCCGGTTCCGACCAGCAACACGATGACGGGCAGACCCAGTCTGAAGACCATGCCGGAGATTCTCGTTCATCTGTGGGCGAAAAGCAGTTGAACCGGGTCGGCGGGCGACGTAGATTTTCGGTACACGCGAAGGGAGGTGGTCCTAAGAATGAATTCTTACCGGACTCGTGAGGTGGCGGCGGGCTGACCGCCAACCACTAGCTTTTGGGCAAGTGGTCGGCCAATCCAACGCCGCCACCGGACCCGTGGGCAGCCAGGTAGTCCGCCTGGCCCTGGACTGTTGCCATCCGGCATCAGCCTGGAAGCGCCCACGGGTTTCTTTATGCCGTCATTCGGGTGCAGGGCAGTCGAGCCCCATCGCCAAGCCGATCTCGTAGAGCTGGGCCTCGAAGTAGGCGCCGGCCTCGGGCAGCACCCAGTGCAGCTGACCGAAGACCTCCATGCAGATCAGGCCGTAGAGCCGCGTCCAGTAGGTCAGCCCCAGGTAGATCGCGCCCGGCGGCATGCCGTGGAAGTGTTCCGACTCGGCCGTGAGCTGCTCGATCAGCTTGCTGCCGAGGACCTCGTCCGACGGGTACGGGAACGGCTTCTCATGCCAGATCGCCGCGACCAGGTCCTTGAAAAGCCCGCCGAATCGCATCGCGGCTTGGTGGCCAGGGGTGTCGTTGTGATCATCGGCGTCGGGGCTCGGCACCGTCGTACCGAAGAGCAGGCCGAACTCGGCCGGGTGTGCGCGCGCCCAGTCCCGCAGTCCGTTGGCCAGCAGGTAGAGCTGCGCGCCGAGATCGCCCTCGCCCTCGCAGCCCAGTTCCATCAGCGCGGTCGTGAGTTCGTCGTACAGGTCGGTGACCAGCGCGCTGAGCAGGGCCTCGTGGCTCGGGAAGTAGCGGTAGAGCGCGGGGGCGGTCAGGTTCACCTCGCGGGCGACGGCGCGCAGGCCGATCGCCGCGACGCCACCGCTGACGAGCAGGCGGCGCGCGGCCGCCTTGATCTCGGCCAGCGTCGCGGCCCGCTGCTCGTCACGCCGGTTCATCACCACACTCCTTGACACGGTCGAGTCTTGAGTGAACACTGTTAACAGTTAACGCTGTTCACTCAATCTTTCCGCCTGACTTTACGCCCTTCGGGAGTGCTTCGTGTTCGAGACGCTCGGCCACTTCAGCTATCGGCGGCGCCGCCTGGCGCTTGCCCTGACCGCCGTCTTCGTCGCCCTCGGGGTGGCCTGGGGCACCGGCGTCTTCGGCTCGCTGTCCAACGGCGGTTTCGACGCGCCGGACACCGAGGCCGCGCATGCCGTCGCGACCATCGAGCAGAACGTCGGCCGGACCGGGACCGACGTGATCGTGCTCTACCGCAGCGCCGATCAGACAGTCGCCGATCCGGGCTTCCGGTCGGCCGTCGAGCAGGATCTCGCCACGTTGCCCGGGACCGACGTGCTGCAGAAGACGACGTACTGGAGCAGCAAGTCGCCCGTGTTCGTGTCGAAGGACCAGCACAGCACGTACGCCGTACTGACGCTGGCCGGCGCTACCCCGGAAGAGCGACTGGAGACGTTCCACCGGATCGCCGATCAGGTGCGGAGCGGGCCGGCCGGGCTGGACACCAAGGTGGGTGGCGAGGTCGCGGTCTTCGACGAGGTGAACACGCAGACCGAGCATGACATCGTGAAGGCCGAGTCGATCTCGACGCCGATCGTGCTGGTGCTGCTCGTGCTGGTCTTCGGTGGTCTGGTCGCGGCGGCACTGCCGTTGTTCGTTGGTGCGCTGGCGATTCTCGGTGCCTTCGTGTTGCTGCGTGGGTTGTCCGCGGTGACTGATGTGTCGATCTTCTCGATCAACATCGTCACGATGATCGGGCTCGGACTGGCGATCGACTACGCGTTGTTCATCGTGACGCGGTTCCGGGAAGAGCTTGCTAAGGGCAATGATGTTGAGACGGCCCTGACCGCGACGATGGCGACGGCCGGGCGGACGGTCGCGTTCTCCGGAGTGACCGTCGGGGTGGCGATCAGCAGCTTGGCGTTGTTCCCGGTGATGTTCCTACGTTCGATGGCGTACGGCGGAGTCGCGGCGGTCGTGGTCGCGATGGTGGCGGCGCTGACCGCGCTGCCCGCGTTGCTGGCGGTATTGGGGCATCGGGTGAACAACCTGCAGGTGCCGTTCCTGCGGCGTCGGTCCACGGCGGCGGATCACCATGGCGCGTGGTACCGGTTGGCGCAGAGCGTGATGCGGCGGCCGGTGCGATATGTGCTGGTGCTCGTGCCGCTGTTGCTCGTGCTCGGAATCCCTTTCCTGCAAGCACAATTGGGTGGAGTTGACCATCGGGCACTCCCGGCCGGGGCGACCTCGCGGACGGTGACGGAGACGCTCCAGCGCGACTTCGCTGGGGCCGGTGGGTCAGACGTGTTCGTCGCGGTCCGGTTCGATCAGGCGCCGACGGATCCGGCAACAGCGCTCGCGCCGTACGTGGGGCGGTTGAAGCAGATCGCGGACGTCGATGACGTTCGGATCGGTGGGTTCAAGAACGGTGTCGCCGAGGTGGTTGTCCACACGCACTTCACGGGACAGGAGTTGCCGGCGCGGGATGTCGTTCATGCGGTCCGGGCTGTTGCTCCGCCAACTGGGATGACGACGCAGGTTGGTGGCGAGACAGCCGGGGTGGTCGACCTTCTCCACGTGCTGGCGGAGCGAGCGCCGTACATGGCCGGCTTTATCGTCCTGGTGACGTTCCTGCTGCTGTTCCTTGCCTTCGGCTCCTTTGTGCTGCCGCTCAAGGCGCTGGTGATGAACGTACTGTCGCTATCGGCGGCGTTCGGGGCGATGGTGTGGATCTTCCAGGACGGGCATCTGTCCGGACTGCTCGACTTCACGCCGGCCGGGTTCCTGGATGCGACCAACCCGGTGCTGTTGTTCGCGGTGCTGTTCGGGTTGTCGATGGACTACGAGGTGTTCCTGCTCAGCCGGATCCGGGAGGAGTACGACCGGACCGGCGACAACACGCAGGCGGTCGCGCTCGGGCTGCAGCGCACCGGCGGGATCATCACCAGCGCCGCGTTGCTGCTGGTGATCGTGGTCGCGGCGTTCTCGACCTCGGGGATCGTGTTCGTGAAGATGATCGGCGTCGGGCTGGTGATCGCGATCGCCCTGGACGCCACGATCGTCCGGGCGCTGCTGGTACCGGCCACGATGCGGCTGCTCGGCCGGGCGAACTGGTGGGCTCCGGCGCCGCTGGTCCGGTGGTGGGACAAGTACGGGATCCGGGAATCGCCGTCGGATCAGGGCTGGAGCCGGACGAGCTCCCAGGACCCCGAGCTGGTACGGCGGTAGGCCAGGCGGTCGTGGAGACGGCCGACCCGGCCCTGCCAGAACTCGAACACCTGCGGCTCGATCCGGTAGCCACCCCAGAAGTACGGCGTCGCGATCTCGGTCCCCTCGGGCCACTGCCGCTCATAGGACGCGTACTGCAGATCCAGCTCGTCGCGTGAGTCGACGGGCTGGCTCTGCTGCGACGCCCACGCGCCCAGCTGGGACTCACGCGGGCGAGCGGCGAAGTACGCGTCCACCTCGTCGGTGGGCAGCTTGCTGACCGTGCCCTCGACCCGCACCTGCCGCTGCATCGCATGCCACGGGAACACGAGCGCGCAGTGTGGGTTGGCTGCAAGGTCGTCTGCCTTGCGGGACTGCTGGTTGGTGTAGAAGACGAACCCACGCTCGTCCAGCCCCTTCAGCAGGACCGTCCGTGCCGACGGACGACCATCGGCGTCCGCGGTCGCCAACACCATCGCGTTCGGCTCGACAATCCCAGCCTCGGTCGCCTGCGCCAGCCAAGTGCCGAACTGCTTGACCGGGTCCGCATCCAGCTGGTCCTCGAGCAACTCACCAAGCCCGTACGTCTGCCGCATCCCACTGAGATCCACGCCCCCGAGATTACTGCGCCCAGTCGTTCACCCGGACGACGCGCGGGCCAAGGGATCGACGCGGCCCCCTCCCCCCGATCCATTTGAACGGATATCCCCTCAAGGTGACCCTTCTCCCCTGAAATTTCGAGTGGAGAACGGACTATTTCAGGGGATGTCCCCTGAAATGGTCGGTGTCGGACAGGGCGAGGGGGCGGATGCGGGTCGGGGATGTAGGGAGACGAGGGGTGTTGGCCTTGGGAGTGGTTGTTCGGGGAGTGGCGGACGTGCGCCACTCACTAACCTCGTGGGCGGGACCGGGTCCACGCTCAGGTGACGCCGGGACTGGTCGTGGTGGAGAGGTTAGTCAGTGGGGGCGGTCCGCTTTGCGGCGGTATGGCGGCGGGCGAAGGCTTTTGTCAGGCGGTTGCGGTGGGGGCGCGGGGTGGGTTGTGGGCCGTTGGTTGGGCGGGGTGGGGGTGCTAGGGGGCGGATCTGCTCTGGGAGGTGGTTGTTGACCTCGGTGAGGTGGAGGTCGAAGGTTGCGCGCCAGAGTGCCTGGCGCAGGGTTGCCTCGGCGGCGGACGAGCTTGCGCCGGCGACGGAGGCGGCCCAGAGGGTGCTGAGGGCGCGCTCGTCGAAGCCTTCGACCGCGAGGAGCAGTGACTCGATCCGGTCGCGGTCGGGGGCGTCGGCTACGCGGCGGGGGCGGGGCAGGCGCTTGAGCGGCTGGGTGTGTTGTTCGGCCGGTACGGCGTTCGCGAAGGCGGCGCGGACGTAGTGGGGCAGCAACTGCAGCGACACGGCACCCGCCATCGAGCCGCGGCGGATGCGCTCCACCAGGTAGAAGTAGTCGAGCATCTTCGCGTCCTCGATCCCCCCGCGGACCGCGTCCCGAAGTACTTGCTCGATCTGGATCGCCACGGCCGCGCGGGCCGCCTCGGACGGGCCGGTCGCCGGGACGAGCGCAGTCTCCAGATGCCGGCCGAAGACCTCCAGTTTCGCGTGCAGGGGCAGGGCTTCGACGGTGAGCAGGTCAGCCGGGTAGTAGGTGCCATAGGCAACGGTGACCTCGCGACCCTCGGTGGGGACCGGTGCGTACAGGTCGTGAGCCAGGCCTTCGGACTGCCGATGCCAGGCCAGCGCGTGGTCGATCAGGTCCGGGAGCGGTGGTGTGGCCGGCTCCGGAGGTGTAGGCCCCGCCGGTGACAGACGGCGTACTGAGTCAGTCAGGTCCGGCAGGGGTTCGTCGAGAGTGTCGGTGAGCCAGAGGGTGCTGGGCTCGATGCGAGTGGTGGTCTGGCGGCGGAGCTTGCCATCGGCCACGACGTGGGTCGCTCCGGGAACCGCCAGCACCCCTTCGTACGGCGTACTGTCGCCCATGAACCAGCCGCACGCCGCAGCGAACGCCCAGCCCCGCGGTGAGGCTGCGGCCGGGACTCCGGCGAAGAGGAGTGCTGCGACCGGGCGGTTGCTCCACACCCAGCCGTCCGGCAGGCGCACCTGGAACAGCCGGCCCACACCGGCAGAGTCGGTGAACAACTCCAGGCGGTCGTCGTCCAGCACCGCCATGGTGAACGGCGGAGCCAGCTCAAGGAAGGCCTCCGGGGTACGACGTACCGCCTCCGCCAGCGGCCCAGGGGCGTCGGCCGGGGCGATGTCGCCGACCACGCGCTCATAGCCGACCGGTGTGTGCACGCTGGCGACCCGGACGTTGCCGGTCTGCTGCCAGGCCGGCCACAGCGTGTCAGCACTCCCCCACAAGTGCAGGCCATGGGTGCTGCCGTCGTGACCCCCGAGCTTGGGGATGCCTGCGTAATAGGCCTCGACCCGGGCCGCACCCTCGGCCGCGCGGACCGCGGAGTCGGGCCGGTGAAAGGCGTAGGCAACCAGTGTTTCCACGTTCTCCACGATGCGATTCCGGCCACGAAAGTTGTCCACCGGAGTCTCGGGAGAACTATGCTGCCTGGGCGCCGCCGACCAGGACGAGGGAGTGGTATGTCAGATCCGAAGACCGAGGTACAGCACGGGCTGGAAGGCGTGATCGCGTTCGACACGCAGATCGCCGAGCCGGACAAGGAGGGGTCGGCGCTGCGGTACCGCGGCGTGGACATCGAGGACCTGGTCGGCCGGGTGCCGTTCGAGAACGTCTGGGGCCTGCTGGTCGACGGAGCGTTCACCCCGGGCCTGCCGCCTGCGGAACCGTTCCCGCTGCCGGTGCACACCGGTGACGTGCGGGTCGACGTCCAGTCGGCGCTGGCCATGCTCGCCCCCGCCTGGGGACTGCGCCCGCTGTACGACATCGACGACGTACAGGCTCGTGAGGACCTGTCCCGCGCCGCGGTGATGGCGCTGTCCTACGTGGCGCAGGCCGCACGGGGTACCGGGCAGCCGATGGTGCCGCAGCGTGAGGTGGACAAGGCGCAGACCATCACCGAGCGGTTCATGATCCGCTGGCGTGGTGAGCCCGACCCCAAGCATGTGAAGGCGGTCGACGCCTACTGGACGTCCGCGGCCGAGCACGGCATGAACGCCTCCACGTTCACCGCCCGGGTGATCGCTTCTACCGGCGCCGACGTCGCGGCTGCCCTGTCCGGTGCTGTGGGTGCGATGTCCGGCCCACTCCATGGTGGTGCACCGGCCCGGGTACTGACGATGATCGAAGGGGTCGAGCGGTCTGGTGACGCGCGCTCCTACGTGAAGGGTCTGCTGGACGCCGGTGAGCGGCTGATGGGCTTCGGTCACCGCGTGTACCGGGCCGAGGACCCGCGGGCGCGCGTGCTGCGTCGTACGGCGCGTGAGCTGGACGCACCGCGCTACGAGGTGGCCGAGGCGCTGGAGCAGGCCGCACTGGCCGAGCTGCGCGAGCGGCGGCCGGACCGGGTGCTGGAGACCAACGTGGAGTTCTGGGCAGCCATCGTGCTGGACTTCGCCGAGGTACCGCCGCCCATGTTCACGTCGATGTTCACCTGTGCACGGACTGCCGGCTGGAGCGCCCACGTGCTGGAGCAGAAGCGCACCGGACGGCTGATCCGTCCGTCGGCGATCTACTCCGGCCCGGGCACGCGTCCGGCCGACTCCATCGAGGGCTGGGACCCCAACTGGGCCTAGTGCTCCTGACTGGGATTGCGGCCAGTGCGTTGCTTGTACTGGCGGCTGAAGTAGGGGACGTCGGTGTAGCCGAGAGCGGTGGCGGTCTGAGTGACCGTCATACCGCTCTCGGTCAGGAGCTGGTGGGCGCGGTCGATGCGCGCCTGGATCAGGTACTGCGCCGGTGACATCCCGAACTGCTTGACGAACCGCCTGCTGAACTGCGCCCGGGACAGTGCGGCGTGGTCGGCCATCTCGGCCACGCTCCAGTCCCGGCCAGGGTCCTGACGGAGCTGCCTCGCCACCTCGTCGATCACCGTGTCCGTCGCAGCCCGAGTGGGGTGCTGCACGGCGTCCCAGATCAGTCCGATCATTTGCTCCAGGCACAGCTCGGCTTGCCTGCGCCCCAGTGCGTCACCACGCCGGTACGACGAATCGCTCGTCCGCGCGAGCGCGTTGAGCAGCTCACGATCCATGACGTCGCCCCAGCGCGGTTGCGGGACCACGCCGTACCGGCTGGTCTCGAAGTGCATGCCGAACACGAGGAGCCGTCTGCGTGGGTCGTGGGTCGCTCGTGGCGCGTCACCTGGCTGGAAGACCGCGCACACCCCCGGCCTGAGGTCCTGCTGGCTGCCGCCCAACTCCAGCTGGCCACGGCCGTCCAGCACGCACCAGAGCAGGTGGTCCGACAGTTTGGGCGACACCCAGGACCAGTTCGGCTCGCAGCGCCAGAAGGTCGGCGGCGACAGCCGGGTCAGCGGTAGTGGATGCAACAAAAGTCCAACTCCTCGCATGGATCTTCCGTGGCTCACCCCCATTCTGGCCTGAAGAATTGAGTCATGATGAGTGATTCGTTCAAGCAGGAGTTCGAGCGGGACGGCTACACGCTGGTGCGCGGGCTGTTCGGGGCCGATGAGGCGGAGCGGCTGCGCGAGCACTACATGGTGCTGCGGCACCGCGGGTCGTACGAGGGTGACGACGCCGGTGTGCAGACCGGCGGCCGTGATCCACTGCGGCGGTACCCGCGGATGGGTCAGATGCACCGGTGGGACGACGCCTCGTTGCAGTGGCTAACCGACCCGCGCATCGACCAGGTGATGACCGGGCTGCTGGACAGGTCGCCGTACGCGGTGCAGACGATGATCTACTTCAAGCCACCGGGCTCACGCGGGCAGGCGCTGCACCAGGACAACTTCTATCTCAAGGCCGAGCCGGGGACCTGTGTGGCGGCCTGGATGGCGCTGGACCGGGTCGACGAGGCGAACGGCTGTCTGCAGGTCGTACCGGGTAGCCACCGCTGGCCGATCCTGTGCACGGAGAAGGCGGACACCAAGGTCAGCTTCACTGACGTGACGGTGCCTCTGCCAGCGCCGGATGCCGCCGTACCGGTCGTGATGGAGCCGGGCGACGTGCTGTTCTTCCACGGCGCGCTGGTGCACGGGAGTGCACCGAACGTGACCGCTGACCGGTTCCGGCGGGCGCTGATCGGCCACTACATCCAGGGTGAGGCTGAGAAGGTCGCCTCCTACTACCACCCGGCGCTGCGGATGGACGGGACTCCGCTGACGCTGGACGTGGCCGAAGGCGGCGGGGCGTGCGGTGTGTGGGAAGACGGCCCGGACGGTCCGGTCGCCGTACTGACCGGGACTCAGACGATCAACCGCAAGCACGAGTGAGACCCGGGGTGGACCCGGTCGGGTGATGTGGGAAGATGTGGATGCTGACAGCGTCGTCGGCCTAGGTACTGCCAGACGACGAAGGGAACCGCTGGTGACCAGCGACATCGTTCTTCCTGCTGAGCTCAAGCCCGTCGACGGCCGCTTCGGCGCCGGACCGTCCAAGGTCCGCCCGGAGGCTGTCGCCGCTCTCGCGACCGAGGGCGCCAAGCTGCTCGGCACCTCGCACCGCCAGGCCCCGGTGAAGAACCTGGTGGCCCGCGTGCAGCAGGGTGTGTCGGACCTGTTCCAGCTGCCGGACGGGTACCAGGTGGTGCTCGGCAACGGCGGCTCGACCGCGTTCTGGGACATCGCCACGTTCGCGCTGATCCGGGAGAAGAGCCAGCACCTGAGCTTCGGTGAGTTCTCCTCGAAGTTCGCCAAGGCCGCGCAGCTCGCCCCGCACCTGGGCGACCCGACCGTCGTCAAGGCCGACCCGGGCACCCGCCCGGTCGCGGTGGCCGAGGCCGGCGTCGACCTGTACGCCTGGCCGCACAATGAGACCTCCACCGGCGTGATGGCCCCGATCAAGCGGGTCGCGGGGGCCGACGAGGGCGCACTGGTCGCCATCGACGCCACGTCGGGCGCCGGCGGCCTGCCGGTCGACATCGCCGAGACGGACGCCTACTACTTCGCCCCGCAGAAGTGCTTCGCCTCGGACGGCGGTCTGTGGATCGCGATCCTGTCCCCCGCGGCGCTCGCCCGGGTCGAGGAGATCACCGCCTCCGGCCGCTGGATCCCGGCGTTCCTGGACCTCGCCACGGCGATCGACAACTCCAGCAAGAACCAGACCTACAACACGCCGTCGCTGGCCACGCTGTTCCTGATGGCCGAGCAGACCGACTGGATCAACAGCCAGGGCGGCCTGGAGTGGAGCGTCGCCCGCACCACCGACTCCAGCAACCGGCTCTACACCTGGGCCGAGAAGTCGGACTACGCGACGCCGTACGTCACCGACGCCGACGCCCGCTCGCTGGTCATCGGCACCATCGACCTCGACGACTCCATCGACGCCGCCGCGGTCGCCAAGACGCTGCGCGCCAACGGCATCGTCGACACCGAGCCCTACCGCAAGCTCGGCCGCAACCAGCTCCGCGTCGCCATGTTCCCGGCGGTCGACCCGGACGACGTCGAGAAGCTCACCCAGTCGATCGACTACATCGTCGACAAACTGCGCTGATCGTTGCTTTCGACAACCGCCGGCAGTTTTTATCGGCGGTTGTCCTAGTGGTCCGTGCCTGGGCGCCGCATACGTCAAGGAACTTTGGACACGGACCACTAGCATGGCCGCATGCACTGGGGCGAGGAGATCGCGGTTCGCGGGGCTCGGGTTCACAACCTGAAGGACGTCTCCGTCGACATACCGCTGCGACAGCTGGTCGGGTTGACGGGGGTCTCCGGTTCCGGCAAGTCGTCGCTCGCGCTGGGTGTTCTGTACGCCGAGGGCTCCCGCCGGTACCTGGAGGCCTTGTCGACGTACACGCGTCGTCGGCTGTCGCAGGCCGCTCGCGCTGACGTCGACGCCGTGGATGGGGTGCCGGCGGCGATCGCCCTGCACCAACGGCCGGCGGTGCCGGGCGTGCGCAGTACTTTCGGTACGGCGACTGAGCTGCTGAACTCGCTGCGGTTGATGTACTCGCGGCTGGGTTCTCACCTGTGTCCACAGGGGCACCGCGTCGCGGCGACGATCGAGATCGCGTCCACGGGACAGCTGACGTGCGCGGTCGACGGCCAGCGGTTCGCCGTACAGGGGGCTGAGGATCTTGCCTTCAACGGCGATGGCGCCTGCGAGACCTGCGGTGGGACGGGCGAGAGTCGGCAGATCGATCAGCGCACACTGGTGCCGGACGAGTCGCTGTCGATCGCGGATGGGGCGGTGGCCGCGTGGGGTTCGTTCGGTGCGGGGCTGTTGCCGCAGGTGGTTGCGCAGTTGGGGGTGCGGACCGACGTAGCGTTCCAGGAGCTGACCGCGGCTGAGCGGGAGACGATCCTTCACGGCGACGAGACGAAGCGCACAGTGATCGTCACGAGCAAGAAGGGCAACGCCTTCGAGCTCAACGCGACGTACCGGAACGCCAATCGGGTGGTTCAGGACGCACTCGACAACGCGCAGAGCGAGAAGACGGTCGCGCGACTCGACCGGTTCGTGCGGGTGGCGTCGTGCCCGACGTGCGGTGGTTCGCGGCTGAGTGCTCGGGCGCGGTCGGTGCTGCTGAACGACGTACCGCTTGATGTTCTGTCGTCGTGGAGTCTTGTTCGGGTGGCGGACTTTGTGCGTTCGCTCGAGGTGCCGACCGAACTCGCGTCGATGGCTCGGCAGATCGCCGGCGCGTTCCTGCCGACCGCTGAACATCTGTTGGGGCTTGGGCTCGGGTATCTGTCGCTCGATCGCGCGTCGCGCACTTTGTCGACTGGTGAACTGCAGCGGGTGCAGCTCGCGCGGACTCTGCGCAGTAGTGCGACGGGATTGCTCTATGTGCTGGATGAGCCATCCGTCGGGCTGCATCCGAGCAACATCGACGCGCTGATCGACGTCGTACGGCGGTTGGTCGCGACCGGGAACTCCGTGGTGCTCGTGGATCACGACGTCCGGGTACTGCGGCATGCGGACTGGCTGGTGGAGATCGGTCCGGGCGCTGGTTCGCACGGTGGCGAGGTCGTTGCTGCAGGCACCGTTTCTGCGTTGGAGGCTGCTGATACTTCGCTGATCGGGGGGTTTCTGAGTGGGGCCGAGCCGGTGGTGGTTCGGCCACGAGTGCCTGCTGCGGAGACGTTTGCGCATGGGCGTGTTCGGCTGGAGACTTCGCCGTACTTCACGTTGCAGGAGCTGGTGGCCGAGTTTCCACTGCGTCGCCTGACGGCGGTGACGGGCGTATCCGGCTCTGGCAAGACCACGCTGGTCCTCGACAGTCTCGCTCCTGCCTTGCTTGGCTCAGAGCCCGCGCATGTACGGCGGTTGGACAGCGGGGGCATCGAACGCACGGTCGTGGTCGACGCAGCACCGATCGGACGTAACGTGCGCTCGACAGTAGCGACGTACAGCGGAATCCTTGATGACCTGCGGCGCGCCTACGCGGCAGCATCACCCGATCTCACGGCAGCGGATTTCTCCTACAACACCGGCAGTCTGCGGTGCCCGCAGTGTGAGGGGACGGGGCAGATCTCGCTCGACGTCCAGTTCCTGCCCGATGTCGACATCCCGTGTCCGCTGTGCGGCGGCACTCGCTACAGCCCTGCCGCCGATGCGGTGGAGATCGACGGTCTCACCCTCCCCCAGGCTCTCGCGCTCACTATCGTCGAGGCCCGCGCTGTCTTCCCACGCCTCCGGAAACTCCAGGCCCGGCTGCGCACGCTCGACGAGATCGGCCTCGGCTATCTGATCCTCGGCGAAGCCACCCCGGCCCTGTCCGGCGGCGAGGCCCAACGCCTCAAGCTCGTCGCCGACCTCGAGAAGCCCCAGTCCAACACCCTCTTCATCTTCGACGAGCCCAGCGTCGGCCTCCACCCGGCCGACATCCGAGTCCTGCTTGGCGTTCTGGACCGCCTCATCGACTCCGGCGCCACCGTCATCGTCATCGAACACGACCTCGACCTGATCGCCAACGCCGACCACGTCATCGACCTGGGCCCCGGCGCCGGCACTGATGGCGGCCGCATCGTCGCCGCCACCACCCCCGACAACCCGCCATCGCACCCCGACAGCATCACCGGCCGCTACCTGACGCCCTAGCTCCCGAGCCCTGACGTCCGAAGACACGCGGACGGTGGTCTGCGTGTCTTCGGACGTTGGCGATCGCCGTGCACAAGGTCGCCCGGCCGGTGCACTTGAGCCCGTCGAACAGCGTCTGGTCGGGTGGGTGGCTGACCGGGTGTTGGGGGGTGCACCCTCTGCGGTGGGCTTGAACAAGTTACGACCTGTGCACGCCCCCGGTTTCTTGTTCACGGCCCCAACTGGTGGGGGGTGAGGGTCGGGTCAGGCGGAGTGGCGGCGGCGGGTGGGGGTGGCGGATTGGCCGGTGAGGCGGGCGTTTTCGGCCATGCGGTCGAGGCGTTCGCGGCGGCCTGGGGGGAAGGTGAGGACGGTGATGACGAGGGCGAAGAGGGCGGCGCCGATGATGATCCAGCGGAGGTTGTGGTTCTTGTCGGCGGCGCCGGCTCCGGCGTCGGCGGTGGTGGAGCCCTTGGGGGGTGCTGAGGAGGCGGGTGGGGAGGCCGCGGCCTTCTTCGCGGGGACCTGGACCTGGTAGACGGCCGAACTGGAGTTGCCGCCACCGACGAGGACGGCGTTGTCGGCGGAGGCTTCGGCGACGGATTCGCCGTCGGCGGCGGGGAGCGGGGCGCGGGCTGCGAGGGTGGGGGTGTCGCCCCACGCGACGGTGGCGACCTCGGTGGAGGTACGGAGGACCGCGCGCTGGCCGTCGGGGAGGAAGGTGCCGTCGGTGAAGATGCCGGTGGGGGCGGGGGCGAGTTTGGTGAGTTTGTTGGTGCCTTCGCGCGACGGGGTGGCCGGGGTGGCGTAGATGGCTGCGCCCTTGGCGGCCTTGGTGACGATGAAGAGCTGGTTGGTCTCGGGCTGGACCAACAGCGTCTCGGCGTCGTGCGCACCGTCGGGGTAGGTGAAGTCGTACCGGTGGTAGCGGACGTTCTCGGCGTCCTCTAGGGCGCCTGGTTCGGGGATCGTGTAGATCTCGATCATGTCCCGGGACTTGGTGTTGTCGCCGATGTCGGCGATGTAGATCGTGCCCTCGCGGTCGACCGCGACCGCCTCGACGTCGCGGACGTCGGCTTTGAAGCGAAGGGTGACCTTGATGTCGCCTTCGGTGTCGACGCCGTAGACCCGAGCGGTCTCACCGGCGTCGCTCACCGTCCAGTAAAGGCGTTCGTACTTCTGGCTCTTCGCGAGCCCGGACGAACCCTTCAGCCGGCTGTCGCTCATCGTGAAGAGCTTCTTCGGCGCGGCCGGCGTCGGGTCCGCGGCGACGGCGGGCAGCGCGGCGGCGGCCAGCGTGAAGCAGGACGCGGCGACCAGGGCGAGCGCCGTACGGAGGAGCTTCACGCACCCACCTCCGGCGCCGACTGCCCAGCGACGGCAGGTGGCGGCAGGAGCAGCTCGGCCAGTCGCGGTGTGACCTGCCACTCGGCGATCAGCGACGCGTAGTCGGACTCGAGGTGGGGGGTGACCGCGGCGTTCGTCCGGGCGGCTCGGAGCAGCAGGTTGCGGGGCGTGTGCTGGCTGTCCACGAACTGCACGACCTCCACTCGGTACCCCACCTGTCGAAGGACCGCCGCCCGGAGTGAATCTGTCAGGACGTCGGCGAACCGCTCACGAACGATGCCATACCTCGTCATCAGAGAATAAGGCGCCGGTGGTGTGACGCTCTTCAGCTGCTTTTGGATGTCGTGATGACAGCACGGAGCTGCGAGCACCAGCGGAGCCTCCCACTGGACCGCCCGCGCGAGCGCGTCGTCGGTGGCGGTGTCGCAGGCGTGCAGGGCCAGTACGACGTCGGGCCGGATGTCGAGCTCCGCCGCCTGGATGGTGGCATCCACGAACCGCAGGTGGTCCTGCCAGCCCAGCGCCGTCACCACCCGCGTGTTCCGCTTCCGCGCCGACGGGTTGTGGTCCACACCGGTCGTCCGAACATCGTGCCCGGCCGCGGTCAGGAGGTGATGGGCCGCCAGCGTGAGGTAGGCGTTGCCGCAGCCGAGGTCGACCACCTGGAGTGGTCGGCCGGTCGCGATCCGGCCGGCCGAGATCGCCTCGTCGAGGGCCGGCGCGAGCAGCTTGCAGAACTCTTCGATCTGCTTGTACTTCGCCTGCCGGGACGGCTTCACCCGGCCCTGGTGGTCGCTGATCCCGAGCTCGATCAGGAACGGCGCCGCCGGGTCGAGCACCCGTTGCTTCACCCGGTCGTGGCCGGTCGTCTGCTCCCGGCTCTCCGCCTGCCGGTGCAGCAGCTCCTTGCCCTTCTTGGTGTAGCGCAGCCGCAGCGTCTCGGTCGTCGTCTCGACATGCCACGTGCCGTAGGGCAGGGCCAGCAGCTTGTCGACCGCCTCCAGCACCTCCGGACCGACGAAGTTCCGGGTGTGCGCCTGACGCTCGTCGAACTCGGTCAGCTGGAGGTGACGCTGCCCCTTGAGGTCGACGTAGCGCAGCTCCAGCCGCTGGTACGGCGGTTGGTCCAGCCCACGGCGCCGGCCGGACGCGACCGCGCGCACCAGGCCGGTCCGGTCCAGGACGGCAGCGCGGATCGCCTCCCACGCCCCCATCTCGCCGACCGCATCCACGGTCGACGCATCGGGGGTTCCGGCCGAATCCACCTCTGCCTGCATCGCGCCATTGTGTCCGACGCCTCCGGCTGATCACAAAAGGGTCTCGTCGGCAGCGGGTGACGACCGCTCTGCTCACAGCAGCTTCTGGTCTTCCAACAGCAGTCCGAGACCCCGCAGCCGGGTCGCGATCCCGCCTTCCTTCCGGCCCAACGCGTCGATCAGCTCACGCTTGCCGGCACCGTCTCGGAACATCTCGGTCAGCAACTGCTCGTCCTCGGCGGTCCACGGCCGGAACGCGTTCGGATGGTTGCGGCGGGCCTCCTTGATCTTGCGGGTCATCGAGCGGCTGTCCAGCAACTCCAGGGATCGGATCCGCGACTGGCGGTGCCGGCCGACCTCCTCGCCGTCGCGCCAGAACACGACGGCTCCGTCGTCGAAGGTCATCAGGTCGGCCGGGACGTCGCAGTAGTCGGCGTCCTCGAGCATCACTCGCAGCATGGTTGGTCTCTCCGTGTCGTGGGCGGCGGTCTGCCGCCGTCGGCTGTGTCACCAGAGAAGATGCAGCGATTCCGACCCCGCCCGGCCACCGAATCCGAACCTGTGGACAACCGTTCGCAGAATCAGTTTGCAAAAACTCTTTGCAAACTGTCTTTGCAGTCCTAAGCTCGTCTCCATGAGCGACGAGAGCAACACCCCCGACGACCAGGTCGTGCGGCTGGACCGGAGCCTGGTGCGGGCGCTCGCGCACCCGATGCGGAGCCGCGCGCTCGGCCTCCTGCGCGTCTACGGACCGCAGACGGCCACCACGCTGGCCAATCGGCTCGGGGTGAACACGGGCGCCACCAGCTACCACCTTCGCCAGCTGGCCGAGGCGGGTCTGGTGCTCGAGGACGACAGTCGCGGCAATGCCCGGGACCGCTGGTGGAAGGCCGCACACCAGTCAACGTCGGTCGACGTACCGCAACTGCTGGAGGAGGAGCCCGAGCTGACCATGGGCTTCCTGCACGGCGTCGGCCAGGCCTACGCGGAGAACATGTTCGCGTTCATCGACTCCCTGCAGACGATGCCGCCGGAGTGGAAGGAAGCCAGCCTGCTGTCCGACTACACCTGCCATCTGCGCGCCGACCAGCTCGAGGACCTGAAGGGCGAGCTGCTCGCTGTGCTGCGCAAGTACACCGTCACCGACCTCACCGCGCCCCTCGCGGACGGCGAGGAGCAGGTCACCGTCCAGATCCAGGCCTACCCGCGGGAGACACGATGAGTACCACGACGAGTACGCCGTACCGGGCGCCGCTGGTCGCCTATCTGATCGCCAACGTGGTGTCGATCTGCGGGACCCGAGTGAGTGCGATCGCGATCCCCTGGTTCGTGCTGATCAGCACCGGATCGCCCGTCAAGACCGGTGTGGTCGCGCTGGCCGAGGCAGCCCCGCTGGTGATCTCCAAGGTCGTCGGGGGTCCGTGGATCGACAGGCTCGGCGCTCGCCAGGTCAGCATCCTGGCTGATGTGGCGAGCACCGGTGTGGTGGCACTCATCCCGCTGCTGCACACCCTGCACCTGTTGTCGTTCCCGGTCCTGCTGGCGCTGGTCGCGGTCGCCGGAGCGCTGCGCGGCCCAGGCGATTCGGCGAAGGGGACCATGGTCCCCGAGATCGCCAGCGCGGCGAAGGTGCCGCTGGAGCGGGTCACCGGCCTGTCCAGTACGACGGAACGCCTCGCCACGTTCATCGCCGTCGCGGTCGCGGGTGCTCTGATCACGCTGGTCGGTGAGGTCAACGCGCTCTGGGTCGATGCCGCGTCGTTCGGTGTCTGCGCAGCACTCGTCTACCGGTGGCTCCCCCGCCGGCGGATCCAGACCGAGAAGGCGACGACGGACGAGCCGAGCTACGGCCAGCGTCTGCTGGACGGCTGGCGGTTCCTGCGCGGCGACAGGCTGATGATGCCGCTGGTGCTGATGATCGGCGTGACGAATCTGCTGGACGCTGCCGTCGGTGCGGTCTTCCTGCCGGTCTGGATCAAGAACCATGGTCTCGGCCCTGGACACACGAGCCTGGTGCTCACCGCGTTCGGTGTGACCGCCACTGTGTGCGCCTTGCTCGCGTCGGCGATCGGACACCGGATGCCGCGGAAGGCCGTATTCATCTGGGCGTTCCTGATCTGCGGTGCACCGCGCTTCATCGTGATGGCACTCGACGGGCCGCTGTGGACCCTGGTGGCCATCTACGCCGTCTGCGGTATCGGGGCCGGCTTCATCAACCCTGTCCTGAGCGCACTGTTCATCGAGCGCATCCCGCCGCACCTGTTCGGCCGCGTCAACTCGTTGTCCTCCGCAGTCGCCTGGGCCGGCGTGCCGCTCGGCGGCCTGTTCGCCGGAGCAGCGATCGCTGTGATCGGTATGGCGCCCGCACTGCTACTGGCTGGAGCCCTGTTCTTCACCGCGACCATGTCACCGGTGCTGTTCGGCCGTAACGAGAAGTGGCGGATCACGCCGGATCTGCCGGGTCCTCAGGAAACCGCGGTGCCGACGGATCGGGTGGCAGTCCCAGCGGCGTAGTCGCTGTCGGCACGATCCCGGTCGGGTTCTGCTTCGCCAGCTCCTCCTCACGCTGCATGCGGTCGCGCTCGGCACGCAGGAGCCCCAGCATCACCAGGTCCAGCAACATCCCACCGGCCGCCGCGAACTGCGTCAGAGCGAACTGGAAGACCTGAGTCATCAGCAGCGACACCAGCACCGCCAGCTCGAACAGCCGGACCGCCCGGGCCCGGTTGCCCTTCCGCAACTGCCGACCGCCCCGCACCGTGAACGTTGCCGACAGCAAGCTGCCGGCGGTCACCCCGAGCACCGACAGCTGACCGAGTCCGCGACCGGCCACGATGGCGATCGTGATCGCACCGACCGCCTGGATAGCCAGTACGACGACGGCAACCGTGGCAGCCTTCGGATGTGTGGCCAGCCGCTCGAAGCCGCGCTGCAACGCCCGCCACCCCGCATCGACCGGTGCCGCCAGCTCGACCTCGTCAGCCGGGCAGGCGTCGAGCAGGGCCTCGGTCTCCCGGCGGCCCTGTACGTCGGACCCGACCTCGTGGAGCAGCTCCGAGGCCTGCGCCCGCCGCTGCCGCGACAGTCCGCCCGCGACTCCCTCGACCGCGTGGTCGATGACGTTGGCCAGCTCCTCGCGCGGGTCGATCGGCCGCCGCGTCGAGAGGAAGCGGCTCCCCAGCACGATCAGCACGAAGGCGACGTACACGATGGCCGCGGTCGGCTTGTAGAAGTAGTTGTTGTCCGAGGTGACGAACTTCCCGACCTCGTCGATGAACAGCCCGAACCCGACCCCGCCGACCAGCGCGGCGGCCGGCCGGACGACCGGACCGACGTACCCGAGCAGGAGCGAGATCGCGATCAGCATCAGCACCCCGCCCGGCAGCACGTGCGCGATGTGCAGCCCCTTGCCGCCGATCTGCGGGTAGCCGCTCAGGCTGAGGAACAGCCGCGTGATGAGCACCGTGGCCACACCGGAGACCACGAAGGTGGTCAGATGCTCACCCGACCGGACATTGCGGACCAGGCCCGCCCGCATCAGGTACGACGACCGCGTGGTGGTGGGGGTCATGCGTCGGAAGGTTAGTTCACTTCACGAGGGCTGCGACGATCACCATGGCGACGAGTGCCACCAGAACGAGCGTTACCACCATGCGGCGTGTGCGGGGATCCACCGGCCCAGGCTAATGGACCCCCACTCGGTGCCTAGCAGGGCAGGGGGTAGTTGCCGGTCAGAGTGCCCACCGGATCGACCCGCTGCTTGATCTCGCGCAGCCGCGCCAGGTCCGGCTCGGTGAAGCAGTCCTGTAGCGATCCCTGCGTGGACAGACCGGACGGCGGCAGGTCACCCGCGTGCCACGCAGACACTGCTTCTTTCAGCGCACCCAGTGCCTGCTCGGCTGAGCCCACCAGCTCTGGCACCGGCAGGATCGAGGCAGCCAGCAGCATGTACTGCGCCGCCGGGTCGGCCGCTGCGATGCCGGGGTGGATGACGTCGTCGCTCGCCCGCAGATGCCGCAGCTGCACCTGAAAGATGAGCGACGGCTGACCGGCGTACTCGAGCAAGGTGTCGATCAGCTCCGGTGTGACCTCATCGAACGTGCTGGTCATCAGAGCGATCGCCGCCGGAGTGACCGGTTCCTGTGTGATCCGCACAACCCCGCTGGCCTCCAGCGGACCCATCGTGTCGACCAGCACTGTCCCGGCAGCCCGGATCGGCTCCAGCGCTGTCGCGAGCGCCTCTGGGTCGTACGGCGCTGCTCCGTCGATCATGCAGAACGACTTGCCCCGGACGGTCTCCGGCAGATGCATCGCCGGCGGGTAGTGAGTCAGATAGGCCCACAGCGTCACGTGCTCCGGCGCCTCCAGCGTGGCCTTCCCGTACGCCGCCAGTACGGCGGGCGCCTGGTCGACCGGGAACATCAACCGCCCACCCACGATCGCCGGTGCCGGATGCAGCTCCACCTCGACCGACGTGACCACGGCGAAGTTGCCGCCCCCACCACGCAGTGCCCACATCAGGTCCGGGTCAGTGGAGTCGTCGATCCATCGGCGGGCCCCAGCCCCGTCGACGATCTCAGCAGCCCGCAGACTGCCCGCTCCGGACCCGTACGGGCGGGCGAACCAGGACAACCCGCCGCCGGTGCAGTACCCGACGACGGAGATGTCCCCGTTCGACCCCGGCAGACCGGTCAGCCCCGTCCCGTCCAGAGCGGTCTGCAGCGTCCCCCACCGAACTCCGGCCCCCACCCGAGCGATCCGGGCATGCGAATCCACCCACACGTCGTCGAGCGCGTTGGTGCGGACGACGATCGTGTTGTCGAGCGCACGGGTTGCGCCGTGTCCCCCTGCCTGCGCAGCGACCTTCAGGCCGTGCGCCGCGGCGAATGCCACAGTGTGCTCGACATCGCCCGGCCCGGCGGCCTCAACGACGGCCAGCGGCTGCTGGTCGACGGTCAGGTTCCAGGCCGGCCGCACCGTCCCCCAGTCCGGGTCGGCCGGTGTCACCAGCCGCCCGGTCAGTACCTCTCGGAGTTCCTCGATCATGGGTAGAAGCCTCGGACAGCGGCTCTCTGGGCGGTATCCCAGTTTTCTGGGTTGTTCACAGCGTTCGGTACGCACCGGCGGTCACGGCGGCCGGGCAGCTCGGATTCCTCATGGCTCCACGGTGGCCCGATCGGGCAGACTCCGGTATCCCACAAGCCTGGGATGTTTCGGTCCCAGCTTTCTGGGATGCCAAGGGGTCCCTGCGGGAGTCACACTCGATTTTGTGCAGACCTACCACGCGGAGTCGGCCAGAGCCGGGCTGCAAGCGGCTGCTGGGGCTGGGTTGTGTTGGGAGGACTTCTGTCTGACTGCGGCGGAGCTGCTGGAGCGGGCCGTTCCCAACGACGGCATCTGTCTGGGGCCGGCGGATCCGGCGACGAGTCTGTTGGTGGGGCGGGTGAAGACCCGGATGTCGGATGTCGACGAGCTCGGGTTCCTGGCGCACGAGTACGGCGTCGATGACATCAACCGCTTCTCGGACCTGGCGCGCCGGGAGGTCGGAGTGAGCGTCCTGTACGAGGCGACGCAGGGCCGGCCGGAGCTCAGTACGCGGCACCGGCTGATGCTGGCCGGGTCGGGCCTGGAGCATGAGATGCGGGGGACGCTGCGGTCCGACGCCCGGATGTGGGGCTTCTACACGATCTACCGGCATTCCGGCCGCACCGGTTTCTCTCCGGCGGAGGCCGAGTTCATGCATCGCCTCGAGCCGGTCATGGCGACAGGCCTGCGGCGTGGGCTGATCAGCGCGGACGTCGACCGGCAGCAGCGCTCGCAGGGCGCGGCCGTGGTGATCGTCAACGCGGCGGACCAGGTCGTCTTCGCGACCGACGCCGCTGAGGAGCGGGTTGCCGAACTGGGTGGCGCGATCTGGTCGCGGCTACCGGTGTCGGTCAAGGTTGTGGTCACTGCCGCCCGCGGGATTCCCGGTCAGGCGCCGCAACTGCCGCAGGTCCGGCTGCGCACCCGGTCCGGTCAGTGGGTGTCGGTGCATGCTGCCCCCGTCCGCGGGCCGGACGGTGTGACCTCCGACATCGCAGTGACGATCGAGAACGCCGGTGCGGCGGCGATCATCCCGCTGGTCGTGGCGGCGTACGGTCTGACCGAGCGGGAGCGCAGTGTCGTCCAGCAGGTGCTCGCCGGCGCCAGTACGACGGAGATCGCGCGGCGGCTGGTGATGTCGCCGTACACGGTGCAGGACCACCTCAAAGCGGTCTTCGACAAGACCGGTGTCTCCAGTCGGCGTGAGCTGCAGTCCCGGATCTTCTTCGAGCACTATGCCGGCCGCATGGAGAACGAGATCGACGTCAACGGCTGGCTGGCCGAATGAAGACGTACCGGGCTGAGGCGGCGTACGCGGGGCTTGAGTCGGCGGCTGATGCCGGGCTGCGGTGGGACGACTTCTGCCGGGCCGCTACCGAGCTGTTGGCGCAGGCGATTCCGTTCGACTCGATGTGCATGGGTACGTCGGACCCGGCGACCAATCTGTTGTGTGGGGCGGTGATGCACGATCTGGACGAGCTGACGACGGATGAGTTCGTCGGGGCCGAGTACGGCGACCCTGACTACAACCACTTCGTGGACCTGGCGCGGCGGCCGGTCGGGGTGAGCATTCTGGCCGAGGCTACTGAGGGACAGCCGCAGCTGAGCCGCAGGTATCGGGAGTTCCTCACCAGGGTCGACATCCCGCATGAGATGCGCAGTCCGCTGCGGTCCAGCGGTCGCATGTGGGGTGTGGTGACGCTGTACCGCAACACTGGGCGCAGTGGGTTCTCGCCAGGTGAGGCGGCGTTCATGCATCGGGTGGAGCCGTTGCTGGCGCGTGGATTGCGGCGTGGGCTGATCGTCGGGGACCTGCAGCGCGCGGAGCGGTCGGCGACTGCTGCGGTGGTGATTCTGAATGCCGCGGATCAGGTGGTCTCAGCGACCGATGCTGCCGAGCAGCGGTTCCGGGAGCTCGCTGGTGATCTGTGGTCGCAGCTCCCGGTTGCGGTGCGGAGTGTGGTGGCTGCGGCTCGAGGTGTTGCTGGGCAGTGGGTTCCTGAGATGCAGGTCCGTAGTCAGGTGGGCGAATGGCTGACTGTGCATGCTGCCGGGGTTCGTGGTCCGGAGGGGTTGACCACGGACATCGCGGTGACGATCTCACCAGCGGGGCCGGCTGAGATCATCCCGCTGGTGGTGGCGGCGTACGGGCTGACCGAGCGGGAGCAGGACGTCGTACAGCAGGTGCTCGCTGGAGCCAGTACGGCGGAGATCGCGCGGCGGCTGCATCTGTCGCGTACACGGTCCAGGATCATCTGAAGGTGGTGTTCGAGAAGGTCGGGGTCTCCAGCCGGCGCGAGCTGACGTCGCGGGTGTTCTTCGACCACTACGTCGGGCGGTTCGGTCAGGCGCCTACTGCCACGGGCTGGTTCGGGGAGGGATGAGCGGCTCCGGGCGGTGGACACCGCGGGGGCGGTAGCCGAGGGCGTCGGCGTGGCCTAGGTAGTCAGCGAGGAGCCAGACGACCGACAGCCACATCTCGGTGCCTTGCAGGCCTGGGATCGCGCGGTCGTCGGTGCCGTTCGGGGCGAAGGCGAAACCCTCGTTGTCGACCCAGCGGTCGAGGATGCGGGTCAGTTGCTGCTCGGCCCACTGGCGCGCGTCCTGTTCGCCGTACGACGTTTGCTTGCGCGCCAGCCAGAGTGGGTGGATCACGTCGAGGACGTTGCAGGCATTGTCGTTGTCGCCGGTGAACATGCGTCGGTCGTTGCTGTGGGCAAGGAGTGTTGTGACGGCTTGTTCGGGATATGGGAGCGGGAGGCCGAACTGGGCGTAGGTGCCGCGGGTGAGGCGGTAGAAACCGTTCACCACTTGGAGCCAGCCGTCGTCGGGGTGCGGACTCCCCCACATGCCGCTGGTGGGGTCGGCGTTGATGGTGAGCCAGCCGATGAGCTTCTCGAGGTTGGTATCCGCAGCGTGGTCGTGGACGTTGCGGGCGATCGCGGTGCCGAGGGCATCGATCGCGGCACCGGACGACCAGGCATTTCTTGCCCAGGGCAAGTTGTCGAGCTCGGCGGTGGTGAAGGTGGTGTCGATGGGGCACTCGAAGGAGCTGCCGAGGACCTGGAGGGCATAGCCGACGCACAGCACGTGGTACGGCGCTTCGCCTTGCAGGACTGAGAGTTTGGCATCTGACGGCACTTCGAGGCCGGCGTCGGAGAGGTCTCCTGGTGCGACCAGTCCGGTCTTTGGGTCCTGGCGTGCGCGGAGTCGGTGCACCAGGTCATCACGTGAGTGGCCGGCCGGAGTACGTCGTACCAGGAGGTCGGCGATCTCGACTGCGTCGCACCAGGGACGGACGGCGGGCGCGTGGTCGACGCCGGGGCGGTCGACGAACCGCTCGCCGTCCCACGACCGAGCCAGTACGGCGTCCACCTGGTCGCGGGCGCGCGCCGCGAAAGACGTGAGACGAGAAGGCAGTCCGCCAGCAGAGGTCGCGACGGGAGTGGGGGCCGCAGAGGTGGGGGCGGCGGGAGTGGACGCGGAGGTGGAGGTGGCTTCGCCGGGAGTAGGGGTGAGGGCGGCATCGGCGGGGAGGCGGGAGCGGAGGACTCGGGCGGGGTTGCCGGCGGCGATCGAGTTGGCCGGGACATCCTTGGTGACGATGGCGCCGGCGCCGATGATGGTGTGGGCGCCGATAGTGACACCGTCCAGGATGGTGACGCCGGAGCCGATCCAGACGTCGTCGGCGATGGTGATGCCGAGGCTGGTGTGCGGCTGGCGGAAGATCGGTTCGCCGGGGACGGTGCCGTGGTTGAAGGCCAGGATCGAGGTGTGGGCGCCGATCCGGACGCCGTCGCCGATCGTGACGTTGCCGCGAACCGTGGTGAAGGGGTTGATCGTGGTGTCGGAGCCCAACGAGATGTGGCCGGTGACGTAGGCGTGGGCGGCGATGTAGGACCGCTCGCCCATCCGGAGCTCGTCACAGTAGACGGCGGCCGACTCGGCGACGTACACATCCGGGGCCAACACCACCTCACCAGTCAGCCCGGCCTGGCGTGAGGTCTGGCGGGATCGCTCGGCGGGCGAGGCGGTCCGGGCGTACTCCCACGGCAGGAAATCCAGTCGCAACGGCTCGGCAGAGGTCATGGGATAACGCTATCCAACACTCAGGATTCCCGCGTGGCCGATTCCGGCGCTGCTACTCTCCCGTCCATGCGGGGTGGGAATGCATGACGACCGGATCCTTGGCTGACGGCGACGCCGACGGTCCGGCCGACGCTGCGCGGCGTGGGCATCGCGTCACCATCAGCGACCTCGCGCGCCAGTTGCAGATCTCGAAGGCCTCGGTCTCCTACGCGCTGAACGGCCGCGCCGGGGTCAGCGAGGAGACGCGGCAGCGGGTGCTCGATCTGGCCGAGCAGCTCGGCTTCCACCCGAACTCGGCCGCCGTCGCGCTGTCGGCCAGCCGGACCCGCACGATCGGCATCGTGATCGCCCGCGATCCCACGCTGATCTCGACCGAGGCGTTCTACATGCGCACCCTGGTCGGCATCGAGCAGTACCTGAACGAGGTCGACTCGTCGCTCCTGCTGCGCCTCACCGGCGAGAACGGCGAGGACCTCGACGTACTGCGGCGCTGGTCGCGGCAGGGCCGGGTCGACGGGTTCGTACTGTTCGACGAACACGAGAACGACCCGCGGATCCCGTTGCTGCGGGAGCTCGGCGTGCCGTGCGTGGTGGTCAGTTCGAACGCTCCGGACGACGGCGTCGGCCGGCTGATCAGCCGCCCGGACGAGACGGTGACCCTGCTGCTCGACCACCTCGCCGAGCTCGGGCACCGCGACATCGCCCACGTCAGCGGCCCGTTCCACTTCGTCCACGAACAGCTCCGCGTCCAGCTCCTGCGCCAGTACGCCGAACGCCGGGGTATCGCGGTTCGTCATGTCGAGGGCAATTACCGCTACGAGGACGGCGCCGAGCACACCCGGCGACTGCTCACCGGGCCGGACCGTCCGACCGCCGTCGTACTGGGCAACGACCTGATGGCGGTGGCCGCTCTCCGGGTGACGGCGGAGCTCGGCATCGACGTACCGGGTGAGGTTTCGATTCTCGCGTGGGACGACTCGCCGCTGTGCGAGCTGGCCGGCCCCGGCATCACCGCCGTCGACCAGCAGACGATGGAGCGCGGCCGAGCGGCCGCCGACCTGCTCCTGCGCCTGGCGGCCGGTCAGCAGCAGCTTCACCTCGAGGCGCCACCCGGCCTGCTCCGGGTGCGTACTTCCTCGGGTCCTGCGCTCAGCTGATTACTCTGGGCAAGTGCACTCTTGCCGTCAGTGGCGGTCACGTCACGAGGCAGTAACGAAGATCACCCAACTGAACCGGTTAGGGTTCCGGAACTTAACCGGTTAGGCCACTATGGGCCCACATCATCACCGCACGAGGACGAGGAGTCCGACGTGAGACTGCGTTCGCTTGTAGCCGCGGTAGCGGCGACCACTCTGGGAGTCAGCCTGGCCGCCTGCGGAGGCGGCGATTCCGGCTCCGACGGAGGTTCGGGTGGAGACCAGACGCTGACCTACTGGGCCAGCAACCAGGGCACCAGCCTGGACAACGACAAGCAGGTCCTGACCCCTGTCCTGGAGCAGTTCACCAAGGACACCGGGATCAAGGTCAACCTCGAGGTGATCGGCTGGAACGACCTGCAGACGCGGATCCAGACCGCGATCACCTCCGGCCAGGCGCCGGACGTCGTCAACATCGGCAACACCTGGGCGGCGTCGCTGCAGGCGACCAAGGCGTTCCTGCCGTTCGACAACGACGCGATGACCGCGATCGGGGGCAAGGACAAGTTCGTGCCGACGGCTCTGGCGACCGGCGGCAAGGCAGGCGAGGACGTCACCTCGGTCCCGCTCTACGGTCTGGCCTACGGCCTGTACTACAACAAGGCGATGTTCGCGGCCGCCAAGATCCAGCCGCCGAAGACCTGGGAAGAGATGGTCACCGCCGCGCAGAAGCTGACCAACCCCGCGAAGAACCAGTGGGGCATGGCGCTCGCGGCCGGCAGCTACACCGAGAACGTGCACTTCGCGTTCATCAACGCCGCGCAGAACAAGGCCGACTGGTTCGACGCCGACGGCAAGCCGACCTTCACCGGTGACGGCAACGTCCAGGGCGTGCTCCGGTACCTCGACCTGATGCAGAAGGACAAGGTCGCGAACCCGTCCAACGCGCAGTACGACAACGGCACCAAGTCGGTGAACGACTTCGCGAACAAGAAGGTCGCGATGGTCATCAACCAGAACAACGCCGACTCCTCGATCGTTGCCAACGGCATGAAGGCCGGCGAGTACGGCGTCGTACCGTTCCCCGCGCCGGCCAGCGGCGAGCAGGTGGCCAGCCACGTGGCCGGGATCAACCTGTCGGTGTTCAAGAACACCAAGCACAAGGACGCGGCGCTGAAGTTCGTCAAGTACATGACGGACGCGCAGACCCAGACCACGCTGGGCAAGCCGTTCTCGTCGCTGCCCGTGCTGAAGGACGCCAAGCCCGTGTTCACCACCGACACGACCGAGGCCGCGACGTTCTCCGACATCTACAACACCAAGTCCAAGCCGCTGCCGCTGGTACCGGCCGAGGACCAGTTCGAGAGCACGGTCGGTAAGGCGATGAACAGCCTGTTCGCCAAGATCGCCACCGGCGGGACGGTCAGCGCCGACGAGGTGAAGGCCGCGCTCAAGACCGCCGAGGACCAAGTGGCCGCAGGCAACTGATGTCGGTCGCCACCCACGAAGCGAAGCCGGCGGCGGTCACGCCGCCGGCTCGCAAGTCCGCGCCCGAACACCGTCCCGGCCTGAAGCGCTGGCTGCCCTACGCGCTGGTGGCGCCGGCGGTCGTGATGGAGCTGATCATCCACATCCTGCCGATGGTGGTCGGGATCTGGATGAGCTTCGTCAAGCTGACCAAGTTCTTCATCGCGAACTGGTCGGCCGCGCCGAGTGCCGGGCTGAACAACTACAAGGTCGCGCTCGACTTCGACAACGCGGTCGGTGAAGGCCTGCTGAAGTCGTTCGGCGTCACGCTGGTCTTCTCGCTCGTCACGCTCGGGCTGTCCTGGGCGCTCGGGATGGCGGCCGCGGTCGCGCTGCAGCCGACGTTCCGCGGCCGGGCGCTGATCCGCACGCTGTTCCTGGTCCCCTACGCGCTTCCGGCGTACGCCGGGATCCTCACCTGGAACTTCATGCTCCAGCGCGACACCGGCGCCGTGAACCACGTGCTGACGCAGTTGCACCTGACCGACGGCAAGCCGTTCTGGCTGATCGGCGGCAACGCCCTGATCTCACTGATCACGGTGGCCACCTGGAAGCTGTGGACGTTCGCCTTCCTGACCTTGATGGCCGGGCTGCAGAGCATTCCGCGCGATCAGTACGAAGCGGCCGCGGTGGACGGTGCGGGCAACCTCCGGCAGTGGCGCAACATCACGCTGCCCGCGTTGCGCCCGGTCAACCTGGTGCTGGTGCTCGTGTTGTTCCTGTGGACGTTCAGCGACTTCAACACGCCGTACGTGCTGTTCGGTACGGCGCAGCCGCCGGCCGGTGACCTGATCACCTTCCACATCTACAACGCGTCGTTCCTGACCTGGAACTTCGGCTCCGGTGCTGCGATGTCCGTGCTGCTGCTGATCTTCCTGATGATTGTCACCGGCATCTATCTCCTCGTCACGGGAAGGAAGACGCGCCGTGCTTGAGACCAAAGGCTTCAAGGCGTACCGGGCCGTCGTACTGGTGGTGCTCGGGCTGTTCGTGACGGTGCCGCTCTACGTGATGGTCACGTCGTCGCTGAAACCGCTGAAGGACGTCCAGGGCGCCTTCACCTGGTGGCCGTCGAACCTCACCATCGCGCCGTTCATCGACATGTGGAAAACGGTGCCGCTGGCAAGGTACTTCGTGAACTCCACGATCGTCTCGGTGGTCGCGACGGCGCTCTCGGTGGCGCTCGCGATCCTGGCCGCGTTCGCGGTGTCGCGGTTCAAGTTCCGCGGCCGGACGGTCTTCACCACCACGGTGCTGTCGACGCAGATGTTCCCCGGCGTGCTGTTCCTGCTGCCGTTGTTCCTGATCTTCGTGAACATCAACAACCAGTTCGGCCTGCAGCTGGTCGGGACCCGGCTCGGTCTGATCATCACCTACCTGACCTTCAGCCTGCCGTTCTCGATCTGGATGCTGGCCGGGTACTTCGACAGCATCCCGCGCGAGCTCGACGAGGCGGCCCTCGTGGACGGCTGCGGCCCGATGGGAGCGCTGTGGCGGGTCGTCCTGCCGGCGGCGCGTCCGGGCGTGATCGCGGTCGCGATCTACTCGTTCATGACCGCGTGGGGTGAGGTCCTGTTCGCCTCGGTGATGACGACGGAGGCGAACCGAACGCTCTCGGTCGGTCTGCGTCAGTACTCGACCCAGACCAACATCTACTGGAACCAGATCATGGCGGCGGCCCTCGTCGTGAGCATCCCGGTCGTGATCGGCTTTTTGCTTGCCCAGCGC
Source organism: Kribbella sp. NPDC051587 (assembly GCF_044453945.1). Lineage (NCBI taxonomy): Bacteria > Bacillati > Actinomycetota > Actinomycetes > Propionibacteriales > Kribbellaceae > Kribbella > Kribbella sp. NPDC051587. The sequence goes on along the minus strand of NZ_JBITDE010000002.1, from coordinate 1,015,837 downwards.
CACTTTGTCGCAGGTGTGACGGCAGGCGCAGTCAAATAGTTGTTTGATCAGTATCTTGGAGGTATGTACTTCGAGGACTACGTGGCGGGGACCCGGACCGAGCACCCGGGCCGGGTCGTGGTCGGCCAGGGGGAGATCGTCGAGTTCGCTCGGCGATTCGACCCCCAGTTCTTCCACGTGGACCCGGCCGCCGCGGCGGACGGGCCGTACCACGGCCTGATCGCCAGCGGCTGGCACACCGCCGGGCTGATGATGCGCCTGTACGCCGATCAGTACCTGTCCAAGGTGGCCAGCCTCGGCGGCCCGGGTGTCGACGAACTGCGCTGGCACCTACCGGTCCGCCCCGGTGACATCCTGCGCCTCACCACCGAGGTCCTCGAGGCCAACCGCTCCCGCTCCAAGCCTGACCGCGGCCTGGTCCGGACCCGCACCGAGCTCTACAACCAGGACAACACCCTGGTCTTCTCCTGCATCATCCTCAACCTGATCGGCGCCCGCACCCAGCCGGCCCGGCCCTAGGCGAAGAGCTTCTCGCCCCAGTACGAGCCAGGTGTGACACCACCGGGACACGCGAAGATGCCGGAGCCGACGTGGTGGATGTACTCGTTCATGGTGTCCGAGCGCGCGAGTTGCTTCTGGATCGGGATGAACTGCTTGCGCGGATCGCGCTGGTAGGCAAGGAAGAACAGTCCGGCGTCCAGCCGGCCCAGCCCGTCCGAGCCGTCGACGAAGTTGTACCCGCGCCGCAGCAGCTCGGCGCCGTTGTTGAACTGCGGGTGTGCGAGCCGCACATGCGAGTCCACCGGCACCTTCGGCTCACCGTCGGAACCCTTGGCGGCGAAGTCGATCGCGTCGAACTCCTCGGCCTTGCCGAGCGGCGCGCCGGTGCCCTTGCCGCGGCCGATGATCGTCTCCTGCTCACCGAGTGACGTCCGGTCCCAGATCTCGATGTTCATCCGGATCCGCCGCGACACCAGGTAGGAGCCGCCGTTCATCCAGTCCGCGCCGTCGCCGGGCTGGACCCAGACGTGCTGCTCGAGCTTGGCCGGGTCCTCGGACTTCAGGTTGTTCGTGCCGTCCTTGAACCCGAACAGGTTCCGCGGGGTCGTCTGCGCGCGCGACGTCGACGACGTCCGGCCGAAGCCCAGCTGGGAGTAGCGGATGGCGACCCGGCCGAACCCGATCCGGGCCAGGTTGCGGATCGCGTGCACCGCCACCTGCGGATCGTCCGAACAAGCCTGTACGGCGATGTCGCCGCCCGACCGCTCAAGTTCGAGATCGTCACCGATGAAGTGCGGCAGGTCGACCAACGCCGCAGGACGCTTGCCGGCCAGGCCGAACCGCTTGTCGAACAGCGACGGCCCGAACCCGATCGTCAACGTCAACCGGGCCGGCGGCAGACCGACCGCCTCGCCAGTGTCCTCAGGCGGAGCCTCACCCGGTCCGTTCACTGCGCCGTACTGGCCGATGTCACGACCGGCTGTCAGCAGCGCGGCCGCGGCCGTCCACTCCTTCAGCAACGCGATCAGGTCCTCGCGCTTGGTCGTGGTCACATCGAACGCAGCGAAGTGCAACCGATCCTGTACGGCGGTCGTGATGCCCGCCTGGTGCGGTCCGTGGAACTGGACCGGGCCGTTGGTGTCGGCCGCCTGCGACTCCTCACCGGACAGCACCGAATGAGCGGCGTACCCGGCGACTCCGGTCGCGACGGCGGCTCCCGCCGCGCCGAACAGGCCACGGCGCGAGATGCCCTTGCGCTGCGTCTCGTCTGTCATTTCTTCGCAATCACTCCGGCGACCTTGGAGACCGGCTCGGCGAGGCCGTCGACGACCCGGCCGAGCTCCTTCTTCTCCGCCTCGGTCACGTTGTAGGACTTGAAGCCGTCACCCTCGCGGTACTTGTCGACCGCCGCGAAGACAGCCTTGAAGTTGGTGTCCAGCGCGGTGACGAGGGCCGCATCCCTTGCCTGCAAGGCCGGGCGGAGCGCCTGGATCGCGGCCTGTGAACCCTCTACGTTGGCCTGGAAGTCCCACAGGTCGGTGTGCGAGTAGCGGTCCTCCTCACCGGTGATCTTGCCGGTGGCAACTTCGTCGAGCAGCTCCTTGGCGCCGTTCGCGAGCTGCAGCGGGTTCAGCTTGACGGTTTTCGCCTTGGCGACAACGGTCTTCACGTCGACGAGCAGCTGGTCGGCGTACTTGGCCATCCCGGCCGTGGTGTTCTTCTCCCACAGCGCCTGCTCGATCCGGTGGTACCCGGTCCACTCGGTACCCGGCTCGACATCGTTGACCCGGGCATCGATCTTCGGGTCGAGGTCGCCGAACGACTCCGCGACCGGCTCGATCCGCTCCCAGTAGGTACGGGAGACCGGGAACAGCTCCTTGGCCTTCGCCACGTCGCCGGCCTTGACCGTGGCCACGAACTCGGTGGTCTTCTGCTCGAGGGCAACGGCTTGTGAGTTCACGTAGCGCTGATAGCTCTCGCCGGCCTGCTTGAGCAGGGTGTCCTCGTCCACCTGCGCAGGCGCGTCGCCGGCCACGTTCAGGTCGCCACGGATGCCGTCGCCGACCATGCCCGGCTTGCACACCGCCTGGTACTTGCCGGTCGGGAGCTCGACGATCAGGTCGCGCTTCAGGCCCGGCCCGATGTTCTCGACCTCACCCATCACGCGGTCGCCATCGGCGTACACGTAGAACTCGGTGACCTTGCTGCCACCGTTGGAGACGGAGAAGGTGCTGGTCCCGGACTTCACGTCCCGGCGGCTCAGGTCACAGCCCGAGTCGGTCGCCTTGACGGTGACCGGGCCGGTGCCGTCGTCGGACGCGGCCGGCGTTTCCTTAGCGCATCCGGTGAGCGCGGCGAGCCCCAGTACTGCGCCGGTGGCGACGGCCTTACGAGCCTTGGACGGGAACATGCTTCTCCTGAACAGGTGATGAGGAAACCGGACGGAAGTAGAGCACCAGCACGGGTACCAGGTAGGCCAGCCAGGCGATCGCCTCGAGCACGGTCGGCGCCGGGTTGAAGTTGAAGATGCCCTTGAGGAGTACGCCGTACCAGCTGTCCGGCGGGATGACGTGCGAGATGTCGAACGCCAGGTGGTGCAGGCCGGGCAGCAGGTTCGCCTCCTGCAGGTCGTGGAACCCGTAGGCGAAGATCCCGGCCGCGACCAGGACCAGGACCGCGCCGGTCCACTTGAAGAAGACCGCCAGGTTGATCTTCACCGCACCGCGGTAGATCAGCACGCCCAGCACGACGGCCGTCGCCAGCCCGAGCAGGACGCCGACGAACGGTACGGCGGTGGTCGCGGTGGCGGCCGACGCGTACACGATGAAGGCGGTCTCGATGCTTTCGCGGAAGACCGCGAGGAAGGCTAGGATGACGACCGCCCGGGAACCGATCGCGAGCGCGGTGTCCATCCGCTCGCGAAGCTCCCGGGCGATACTGCGCGACGCCTTGCGCATCCAGAAGATCATCCAGGTGACGAAACCGACCGCGAGGATCGACATCACCCCGCCGACGGTCTCCTGGGTGGTGAAGGACCGGGCGGTCAGCGCGGTCACGAACTGCAGCAACCCCCACGCGGCGGCGGCCACGGCCAGCGCCGCACCGACTCCGATCCAGACCAGTTTCAGCCGGTCGCGACGTCCTGACTTGACCAGGAAGGTGGCGAGGATGCTGACGACCAGCGACGCCTCGAGGCCCTCACGCAGGCCGATCAGATAATTCGCGAGCATGGCGAAGTTCTTTCCCTACGTTAGGGGTGGCTAACCTTCCTGAGGTTAACCTAAGAACTCCCATTCGCCCACTGTGGCGTACGCCGCAGAACCTGTCCCAAGATGAGACTCGATCAGCTGCAGGCGCCCCGCCGTCCATTCGGGGCCACTGTAGGTATCGAACACCCGCACCCAGCGTGTTATGTCGATCGGCCGACGCAACCGCGCCAGCGTCAGATGCGGCACGAACTTCCGCCCGTCGACCTCGATCCCGGCCTTGTTCGCCGCCGCCCGCGTCGTCTTCGACAACTGCTTCAGCGCGTCGGTCTCGTCCCGGACGCCGGTATACAGAACCCGGGCCTCCGGTACGCCGGGGAACGCGCCGGCGCCTCTGAGGGTCAGTGGGAACGGCTTCTGCCGCTTGGCGACAGCCTCCAGCCGCTCGCTCAACTCATCGGTCTTCCAGTCCGGCACCTCGCCCAGGAACGCCAGGGTGATGTGCCAGTGCTCGCCCGCGGACCATCGGATGTTGTCATCCGGATGTTCCCGCCGCGGTGCGACGAACTCGTTCAGGTCCTCCACAACTTCGATGGGTGGCACGACGGCCACGAACAATCGCATCCGGCCAGCCTAACGGTGGTGGAAACTGGGTTTCATGGAGCGAAGGTTGCCGTCGCCGTGTGTGGTGATCCTGGTCGGCCCGGGGGCGGCGGGGAAGTCGACGTGGGCGGCTGAGCGGTTCGCGCCGGATCTGGTGGTGTCGAGTGATCGGCTGCGGGCGCTGGTCGGGGCCGGGGAGGACGACCTGGCGGCGAGTGCGGATGCGTTCGCGCTGCTGGAGACCGTCGTCGAGCAGCGGATCGGGCGGCGGCTGACGACGGTGATCGACACGCTCGGGATGGATCGCTCGCGTCGGCTGCACTGGCTGGAGTTGGCGCGGGCGGCCGGGATGCCTTGTGTGGCTGTGGGTTTCGACACTCCGGCGGACGAGTGCCGGCGGCGGAATCGCCAGCGTGTGAAGCGGATTCCGGCCGATGTGCTGACCGGTCAGCTTCGAGCTTGGGGTACGGCGAAGAAGGAGCTGCCGGACGAGGGGTACGACGACATCCTTCAGCCGGCCGTCGTGCGCGTCGTACCGGAGGCCTTTGCTTCGGTGGATGCTGCGGTGGAGCGGCAGGCCTCGGCTCCGGCGGGATTGCGGTTCGGGTTGCAGCTGAGCAGTTACCCGGGTGGGCGGGCTGGGTTGGGCGCGTGGGTTCGCGAGGTGGCTGAGCGGGCGGAGGCGGTGGGGTTCGACGCGATCTACGTGATGGACCACTTCCGGCAGATTCCGCAGGTGGGGCGGGCGTGGGACGACTTCCTGGAGAGTTGGACGACGCTCGGCTATCTCGCCGCCTGTACGACGCGAGTCCGGCTCGGGACGTTGGTTTCGGGGATCACGTATCGGAACGTGGGTCACCTGGGGAAGATCGCCGCGACTCTCGACGTACTGAGTGGTGGCCGTGCTGTGTGTGGTGTCGGGCTCGCGTGGTTCGAGGCCGAGCACAAAGCCTACGGGTGGTCGTTTCCGTCGGTGGGTGATCGGTATGCGTTGCTGGAGGATGCATTGCAGTTGTTGCCGGTGATGTGGGGACCAGGCAACAAACCATTCCACGGCCGGGTGCTCGACGTACCGGACACGACATGCTATCCGCGGCCGCTGCAGGAGCGATTGCCTTTGCTGGTTGGCGGAAGTGGTCGTCGAACGTTGCGGCTGGCATCTAAGTACGCGGACGCGGTGAACCTGTTCGGAGACGTGGCGGCGGTTCGCGAGCGGGTGAAGTACTTGCGGTCGCTGACGGATCGGCCGGTCGAGGTGACGCACCTGTCGACGACCTTGGTGGGTGCGGATGCGGATGCGCTGGTCGAGCGGCTACGCCCGCGCAACCAGAACCCGGCCCGCTACGCGGCCGCGGTGAACGCAGGCACCGTCGACGACCAGATCGGCCGCTTCCGCGAACTCGCCGAGGCCGGCGTGACCGAAGTGATGATCAGCCTCCCCGACCTCGACACCCTGGACGACGTCGGCAAGGTGATCGCCGCCTTCCGCGTGTAGCGGACCGACGGACTGGTAGTACGTCACATTCCGCCGCCTGCGCTGGCGCCCCCACGCCTGAACCTTGTGCTGCCTCGCCTCCCACTACCAGCCCGTCGGTACGGCGAGGGTCCGCCCGATGCGGCCCGGCGCCATTTGAACGGAGATCCCCTCACCTTGTCCCTTCTCCCCTCGAAAATTCAGGGGAGAACCGGCAACCTCGGTGGAGATCCCCTCATCTTGCCCCGGGAGCACGCGACAGCGAACCGGAGTGACCCGGCGGCGGGACGGCGGCGGCGGGGCGGGTGGAGCTAGCGTTTGAGGGGGAGGTTGAGGAGGGCGTTCTCGATGAGTTCGGGCATGGCCGGGTGGATCCAGTACTGGCCGCGCGCCATCTCGTAGGCGTCGAGGCCGAAGCTCATCGCCTGGATGAGGGGCTGGATGACGGTCGAGGCCTGCGGGCCCATGATGTGGGCGCCGATCAGCTGGCCGGTCGTCGGGTCGGCGAGGAGTTTGGCGAAGCCGGTGGTGTCTTCCATGGCCCAGCCGTAGGCGATGTCGGCGTACTTCTGGCGACTGACGACGTACTCGATCCCCTGCGCGACAGCCTCTGCCTCGGTGAGGCCGACCGACGCGATCTGGGGCGAGCTGAAGACGGCGTGCGGGACGAAGCGGTGGTCGGACTTGATCCGGTTGTCCGGCTCGAGCAGGTTGTGTTTGACGACGCGGGCCTCGTGGTTGGCGACGTGCTTGAGCTGGTGCGGGGAGGTCAGGTCGCCGAGGGCGTAGATGCCGTCGACCGCGGTCTGCTGGTACTCGTCGACGACCACGCGGCCGTCGCGGTCGACCTCGACGCCGGTGGCCTCAGGGTTCAGCAGGTCGGCGTTCGGGGTGCGGCCGACGGCGACCAGGAGCTCGTCGACCTCAAGCTCCTCCTTGCCGTCGGGGCAGAGCATCCAGAGCCGGATCGAGCCGTCCGGACGCCGGGACGCACGGACGGTTTCGTGCTGCAGGAGTACGTCGTACTTGCCGCGCGCGATCTCGGTGAAGTGCTCGGCGAGCTCGGCGTCCTCACCGCGGAGCAGGACCTTGGAACGGGCGATCAGCGTGACCTCGACCCCGAACGACGAGAAGACGTGCGCGAACTCGGCCGCGACGAAGCCACTACCGAGGATGGCCATCCGGCGGGGCAGTTCCTCGAGCCGCATGATCGTGTCGGAGGTGTGGTAGCCGGTCTCCTCGAGGCCCACGATCGGAGGGACGACCGGGCGGCTGCCGGCGGCGAGCACGAAGCGGTCGGCGGTGACGACGCTGGTGGCGCCGTCATTGCCCTCGACGGTCAGCTCCTTGACGCCGGTGAAGCGGCCGGTGCCGTCGTACACGGTGACGTTGGCGTTCTCCGGGTTGTGGTGCCGGTACTCCGAACCGGCCGCGGCGATCGGGTCGATCCGGCCGAAGATGCGGTCCCGGACGTCCGGCCAGCGGACGCCGGTCAGTTCTTCGTCGATGCCGTACCGGGCGCTACCGGCCGGGGTCGCGGCCACATCCGCGGTGTGCACGAACATCTTGGTCGGGATGCAGCCCTTGTTCAGGCAGGTGCCGCCGAAGACGCCGCGCTCGACGATCGCCACCTTCCAGTCCGCGAACCGGTGGTTCACGATCGAGTTGCCGGAACCGGTGCCGATGACGACGAGATCGTAATGAGTCACACCCCATTATGTGTCTGACCCTCAAAACCGACAGGATGGTCGCTCGTGGAAGGGCTGAGCGGCGACGAACTGCGCGGGCGGAACGCGACCATGGTCTGGGACGGACTGGGCACGATCCAGCTGACCTACGACGGCGCGTGGATCAAGCAGAAGAGCACACTGACCCACATGGTGCTGAAGCGGCTCGGACGCCGCCTGGTTCCGGTCGAGGCGCTGGCGGGGGTGGACCTGGTGATGCCGGGCGGCACCGAGAACCCGACGATCCGGCTGGTGCTGCGGGACCGCGCCGACCCGCTGCTGACGGTTGCCGGCGGACACCTGGAGGAGCTGCTGGATCCGTACCGGCTCGACTTCGGCGCCGGCCAGTGGCTGCTGGCGGACTACTACGCGCAGGAGATCCGGACGTCGATCGCCCTGCACCAGGCTCCGGCGGGGCCGGCCGATCGCTGGCTGCTCGAGCCGCCACCGGCTCCCGACGTCCTGAAGTGCCACAACGCGAAGATGTGGATCGAGGGCGACACGCTCGTCGTCGACTACGGGTTCGCCAACTACCCCGAGAAGCGTGCGTACGGCGATCCGTACCGGCTGCCGCTGGCCGAGATCAAGGCGGTGGAGTGGGCCGCCGCCAAGGGCATCACCTCCGGTTACCTGCGGCTCACCAGCACCCGGACGCCTGCCGTCCGCGGGTCGGAGATGCACGATCCGGAGACCATCCTGACCAAGGCTGTCGGTGGCGAGCTCGACGCGCTGTTCTTCGGCGCCAAGTTGCTGTCGCTGATCAACTGGTGACTATGCGACTGCAGACCAACCACGGCGTGCTGGTGTGGGACGGCACCGGCACCATCAGAGTCCGGTACGACGGCCCGCTGGGCGAACGGGTGATCCCGGTCGAGGCTTTGAGCGGCGTACGGGTGTCGACCGACCTCCGGCTCGAACTGCGTGAGCATGCCGATCCGCTGTTGAGCGTGAGCGGCGGATCGTATGCGTCGATCTATCACTTCGAGGTCGCCGATCTGGCGGCGGCCGAGCGGCTCGCGTCCGAGATCAGGATCGCCCGCGCGCGCCGCGCCGTACCGGAGACGGCCGCGTCGACCTGGTTGGTCGCGCCTCCGCTGGCGGCTGACGCGATGGAAGGGAAGGACGCCACGGTCGCGGTCGCGAACGGGTTGCTGATGTTCGCCTACCCGCGGTCGGCGTCCCGGCGGAAGAAGTCGGACGGCAATCCGCGGTCGGTGTCGCTGATGGACATCATCGACGTCGAGTGGCGCCCGCGGGACGGGCGGCATGCCGGTTTCGTCCGGGTCAGTACGGCGCGGACGCCGTTCGAGCGGCCGCGACCGAAGCACGACCCGTCCGCGGTACGGACCGCGGTCGAGGGTGAGACCGACGCGCTGTTCTTCGCCGCGCGCCTGCTGACCCGCATCCAGCCTTAGGCGACGCGCGGACCGGTCTCCTTGACCGGTACGTCGACCACGGCCTTGTCGGCCAGCAGCTCCGTCTGCGGGAGGATCTCGAGGCGCGGGCGGGGCAGCAGGCGGGGACGGATCGACAGACCGCGCCGACGCGAGAAGTACAGGACCGAACCGACCGCGCCGAGCACGGTCAGACCACCGCCGACGATCAGCGAGGACCGGGCGCCGAGCTCCTGCCCGACGAAACCGATCAACGGCGAGCCGATCGTCGAACCACCCATCAGGACCGTCATGTAGAGCGCCATCACCCGGCCGCGCATGGTCGGCTCGATGCTGAGCTGCATGGTCGCGTTCGCCGTGGTCAGCATGGTCAGCGAGGCCAGGCCAACGAACGGCAGCACCAGCGCGAAGGTCAGGTACGACGGCATCACCGCGCTCACGATCTCGAGCAGACCGAACGCGACGGCGGCGCCGATCACCATCCGGGCGCGGATCCGCACCCGGCGGGCCGCCAGGAGCGCGCCGGACAGCGAACCGATCGCGAGGACCGAGCCGAGGATGCCGTACTCCCCCGCGCCCTTGTGGAAGGCCTCGGTCGCCATCAGAGCCGACGTGAGCTGGAAGTTCAGCCCGAACATGCCGGCGAAGGCGACGGTCACCAGGACCATCATCAGATCCGGCCGGCGCCACAGGTAGCGCATGCCGTCGCGGATCATGCCCTTGTCGCGCGCCGCGACCTTCGGGGTGTGCAGCTCCGAGCCGCGCATCAGACGCAGCGACAGGATCACCGCGGCGTAGCTCAGGCCGTTGACGATGATGACCGGGCCGGTGCCGATCCAATGGATCAGGAGGCCGGCCAGTCCGGGGCCGATCAGGCGCGCGGCGTTGAACGAGGCCGAGTTCAGGCCGACCGCATTGGAGAGGTCGTCACGACCGACCATCTCGACCACGAAGGACTGGCGAGCGGGCGCGTCGAACGCCGTACCGATCCCGAAGAGGAACGCGATCACGAAGACGTGCCACGGCTGCACCAGACCGGTGACGGTCAGGATGCCCAGGGTGAGGGCGGCGACCGCCATCCAGACCTGGGTGATCTGGAGCAGCTTGCGCTTCGGGAAGCGGTCGGCGACCAGACCGGCGTACGGGCCGAGCAGGAGGGCGGGGGCGAACTGGAGGCCGGTGACGATACCGAGCGCCGTCCCGGAGTGGGTGAGCTCGAGGACCAGCCAGTCCTGCGCCACCCGCTGCATCCAGGTGCCGACGTTGGAGACGATCGCGCCCGACGCGTACAACCGGAAGTTGCGCACGCGGAAGGCGTGGAACGTGGGGCTCACTTGGCCGCCAGCCGCTCGAGAACAGGTGCTGCCTTACGCAGGATGTCGCGCTCCTCAGGGGTCAGTTGTTTCAGCTTCGCGTGCAGCCACTCGTCGCGGCGCTTGCGGTTGGCAAGGATCAGCCCGTCCGCCTTGCCGGTCAGCTCGACGGTCACCTGACGCTTGTCGGTCGGATGCGGGCGGCGGACCACCAGGCCCGCCTCCTCCATGTTCGAGACGATCCGCGTCATCGACGGCGGCTTGACCTGCTCATGGGCGGCCAGCTCGCCGATCGTCATCAGCTCGTGCTTGCTCAGCGCACCGAGCACCCCGAGCTGGTTCGCGGTCAGGTCGTGACCGGGCTCACGTTGGCGCCGGATCTGTCGCGACAGGCGCAACGTCGACGACCGCAAGGCACTCACGAGCCCCACGTCACTCTTCACCTGCTGCGCTACGACTTCCGGCATATCCTTACCTTAACTCATTACCTTTGCTAACGATAACGAGATTCCGGCAGGTGGTATTCCCGGCCTCAGCCCACCTTGTCGAGCTGCCAGCGCTGACAAGGCCCGTTCCAGTACGGCCAGACCCGGATCTCGGCGCCGTGCGTGGGCACGCAGCCGTCGACGTCGAGCGAGAGACCGGTGTCGGCCTGGTGGATGGTCCAGCCGTCCCCGGCCGGTTCGATCCGCCAGCGCTGGCACTCCGATTCGTCGACCGGGAAGGCGATCACCTGCGCGTGACCCTCGCGGCCGCAGCCGCTGGTCTGCAGCGCCGTGTTCGAGCTGGGGTCGATGATCTGGTAGATGTCGTCGCCGAGCGGCCGGAGCTGCCACTTCTGGCACGCACTGGCCTCGATGTAGTCCCAGGTCCGGACGCCGCTCGCCGGGATGCAGTCCTTGATGTCGAGTGACATGCCGCCGCCCTTGGACGTTATCTTGTACCGGCCGCCCAGCTGCGGGCTGTTCAGCGCGCCACGCAGGACGAACTGCTGCTCGGCGCCTGTCCCGCACGGCTGCTGAACCAGCTTCACACCGTTGCCGCTGGCGCCATCCGCGAGCGCACCGCACTTGCCGCTGTGCGCGAACTTCAGCCGGAAGACCGTGTCGTAACTGCTGCCCTCGACGTACTCGAGGGTGACCTGCTGGTTGCCTTGGTTCAGGCAGTGCCAGAGCAGGATCTTCTCGCCGTCGGCCACGCTCTGGTCGTTCACGTCGAAACAGCGCGCGAGCCCGTCGGCCGGCTTGGGCGCGACGTTCACGTGCACAGCCTGGATCTGGTACTGCTCGGTGCCCGCGATCGGGACGATCCGGAAGCGCTGGTGGAGGCCGCCGAAGCAGTCCCACTGCTGGATGTCGGCCGGTACGCTCTGCGCGGCGCCCGCGACCTCGAGACAGCGTCCACTCTGCCGGGAGACCAGTTCGTACGTCCGGGTCTCGATGTCGTACTTCGGTCCGGTCCCGGCCCCGACTCGCGGTTCGCGCCAAGCCGAGACGGGCGCGGCGAACGTCGTACCGGTAGAGGCCAGCAGCGACACCTCTCGCCCGCCGCCATCAAGGGCAGCGACCAGTACGGCGTCTGCCTTGCCGTCGGCGTTGTAGTCGCCGACCGCCAGGCTGGTCTTCAGCGGGTCGAAGCGCGCGGCGTCCTGCCACCACTGCGAGAGCGTGAACGCGGTACCGCTCGACCGCAGCACCTTCAGCGCGGTCGACTGCGCGCCGTTGTCGTAGACGGCGACCACGTCCTGCTTACCGTCGCCGTCGACGTCACCCGCGACCGCATTGCTCTTGTCCCAGCAGTAGCCGCCGGCGCCGCTGTCGTACCACTGCGCTGCCGCTGCGAAGCCGGTGCCGGTGGATCGGTAGACCTCACCGACCGTGCGGCAACCACCGAGGTTCTTCAGGTTGACCAGATCGGCCTTGCCGTCGCCGTCGACGTCGGCGAGGACGGGCCGGCTCAGTGACCAGTCCCCCGACGCCGCGGCGGTCTGCAGCCACTGAACAGGTGCAGACAGGTTCCCTCCGGGATGCACCATCACCTTCCAGCCGCCGTTGCCGGTGTTGATCTGGACGATGAGGTCGGTCTTGGTGTCGCCGGTGACCTCGGCTGCCAGGATCCGCACGGTTCCGACGGTCCAGGCCTTCGGTGCGCTGCGCCAGATCGGGTTGTTCTGCGTGACGAACCGGTTGCCGTCCGAGGACGCCAGGTACAGACCGACCACTCCGCCCGGCTCGTCGCGCAACACCGCCAGATCGGTACGGCGATCGCCGTCGAAGTCACCGGTGACCACACGGGACTTGGACAGCTGGAATCCACCACTCAGACCGCTGTCCCAGGTGACCGTGCCGCTCGTGAACCCACTGCTCGTCGCCAGGAGCGTCCAGGCCGCGGTCCGACCGAAGCCCTGGTCGAGGGCGAAGGTGAGGTCGGAGCGCCCGTCACCGTTCACGTCGGCCGGTGCCGGTGGGCTCGTCGAGGGTGTGGCCGACTTGGCGTTGAGGTTCTTCGGCCCGACGGGATCACTGACGTTGCCGGCCCGATCGACGGCAGCCACGTAGAGCTTGCGAGTCGGCAGACCCGTGATCGGGTCGGGCCAAACGGTGACCGGCACCGTCGCCGTACCGTCGGAGCCGGCCTTGACAATCTGTGTCAGGCGGCCCTGTTGGGAGCCGTACTGGTACTCCGCGACGTCGGTGTCGCCGTCGGCCGGGTGGAAGGTGACGTAGCCGATGGTCCGCAGCGGGATCACGGCGGAACCCGGAAAGTCGGTCGACGTGACGGTCGGGATACCGGGCGCTTTCGGGTCGACGGTGAAGTAGCAGCGTGGACTGGAAGGGCCGTAATCGGTCTTGTCCGGGTAGACCAGATCGTCGCTGCGGGCGGTGTAGTAATACGTGCCCGCCGGCAGCGTTCCGTCCGGCAGCTCGGGCCAGGCGAAGGCCGAGCCGGAGAAGGTCTGTGCCGACCGGACCGTGTACTGGACGCCGTTGTCACTGGCGCGGTTGATGTTCAACTGGGTCTTCAGCGAGCCGCCGTCCGGATCTGATGCGACGGCGGCGAATGACGGGTGCGACGTACCGATCATGACCGGGGCTGCCGCCGTACCGCAGGGCTTGGGCGAGCTGAAGTTCACCTTGGTCGGCGCCAGCGGCGGGGTGTTGTAGACGATGTCGATCGCGGCCGATTCACCCCGGAACTTCTTCCACTCCCAGCGGTGGTCGGCGTTCTCGTTCGGCGTCCGCAGGCCGAGCGTGACGGTCGCCGCCCGCTGGTCGGCCAATTGCTGGATGAGACCGTTCAGCTGCGCAGTCGCGATCCCCAGCGAGACCGGTGGAGTGTTGTATGCCGACCCCGCGACCCCACCCAGTGCTTCGTACCAGGTGGTGTTGTCCCACGTGACCGGCTGGGACCGGTCGATCGGCGAGGTGCGGTAGAGATCGACGTACGTGTCCGTGCGCGAGCTCGGGGTGTAGATGAGGTCGATCGAGAACCGGCTGCTGATGATCTGCGCGCCGCCGATCGGGCCGAGGTCGAGCCGGTACAGCGAACGGTAGATGTGACCGGAATCGTCGTAGGCCCAGCCGGTCTTTGCGCCTTCGGCGCGGTCGTAGTTCCAGTAGCTCGTCCCCCGGGTGCTCGCATCCTTACCGTTGATGTGGGTCCACATGTCGTCGGCGGCATCCGACCAGGACGGATCGATCGTGATCGGGAACTTGGCGTCCGCGGCGGACAGTAACGATAGATCGGGCCTGAGCAGCAACCGGCCGCCGGCGATCCGGGCGCCGACCGACCGCGTGATGTCGGCGGCGTCCCACATCAGCGCCTGGCCGGTGGTGTAGCGGGCGCGACCGGTCCGATCGGTCGCGGTCAGGCTGCCGTCGGCGCTTGTCGTGAACCGTAGGCCGGTGGTGCTGATCGGCAGCCCCAGCTCACGCAGAGCCGGGTTCATGGCCGCCGCTCTCGTCTTCACGACCAGGAGATGAGCGAAGCCCGCGGCCTCGGCGCGGACCTGGAGATCGACGCCGGGCAAGACTTCCGGGTACGTCGCTGTCGCCCCGGTCAACGTCGGTCGCGGCAACCGGCTGGGCCAACCGAGGCGGAGCTGCTCCTCTTCATTGCCAAGGGCAACCAGATTGGTCGTGCCGCCACCGGAGAGAGTGAGGGGACGGGCCGACGCGACCGGCTGCACCGTTCCGTCGGCGGCGAAATGGAGCGTCGTGTCGACCGGCACCCAGCCCGTGCCACGGCGGACCCGAACCGGCGCCACGCTCTGGTGCAGGGTCCGCCGACCGTCCGGGTTCACGAACACTTGCCGCGACTCGGTCGTCGCAGACGCGAGCTCGACCCGCTTCCCAGTCCGGCGCGCAGTGACCGCGGCAGTCGCCGCCTCCGTCTCCACAGCAGCTTGCTCCACCTGCGGCTGCCCGGCAGGCTGTTGCACCTGCGGCTGGCCGACCGCACGCCCGGACTGCGCGGGCACCACCACCGCGGCCAGCGCGAGGACGAACGACAGCGATCCGAGCGTCAACTTCCTCAACACCGGCATGGTTCTCCTCCAGCTACGGGCGAAATCTCCTCACGGTGGCACTTGCCCCTGCCTGGCACAGGCTTTTCGACTCCGCTCGAAGAGCCGCTTCAGGCGATCCCGAATCACCGGTTAGGGTCACGGGCATGGGGACGACGCCGCGGGAGCTGGGCCGGTACGAGCAGCGGTTCCGGCGGGCCGGGCTGCCGCTGTTCATCGAGGATTTCTCGCCGACGCACGACATCTTCAACCGGGCCGCGCCATTGCTGACGCTGGTGTTCCTGGTCGAGATGCTCGGCGCCACCTCGCTGAAGTGGCTCTGGTGGCAGAACGTCCTGGGGGCGGCCGTCGGCCTGATCATCCTGGTCGGCGCGTTCGGGCTGCTGAACCGCTACCGCCGCCGGCCTTTCTGGTCGTTGCCGACCCGCTTCGGGCTGCCCGAGCTGGCCGTCTTCGTGCTGTTACCGGCACTGCTGCCGTTGGTCCCCGAGAAGCAGTGGCACCAGTTCCTCGGCATTGCCATCGGCAACTTGTTGCTCGTCGGTGCCGTGTACGTCGTCGTGGGCTACGGCCTGATCGCGACGCTCTACTGGAGCGTACGGCGGATCGTCGGTGAGCTGGGGAATTCGCTGGCCAGCCTGGTCCGGGCGCTGCCGTTGCTGCTGGTGTTCTCGCTGGTGCTGTTCATCAACACCGAGATGTGGCAGGTGTTCGCCGGAATGCCGGTGGTGTTCATCGTGCTGTCGGTGCTCGCGTTCACGTTGCTCAGCACGCTGTTTCTGATGGTGCGGCTGCCGAAAGAGCTGGACGCGATCGAGGACGACATGAAGTCGGACCCACCGCTGCGGCGGATCCAGCGCCTGAACCTGAGCGTGAACCTGGTGATCCGGCAATGGGTGCAGGCGTTGGTGGTGAGCACCGGCGTCGGACTGTTCTTCGTTGCCTTCGGCATGCTCTCGATCAGCGCCGACATCTATGCGAAGTGGGGCATCGAGGCCGGGGCGTGGTCGGTGAGCCCCGGCCTGCTCGGTCACAAACTGCTGCTGACCGCGAGCCTGGTGAAGGTTGCCATCGGCATCGCCAACTTCACCGGTCTCTACTACTCGATCGCGCTGCTCACCGACTCGTCGTACCGGGAAGAGTTTCTGGACAACGTCAGCACCGAGCTGCGGGACCTGTTCACAGCTCGGGCCTCCTATCTGGAGTTGCGGGCTCAGGTGAGCCAGTCGGTCAGCGGGCCGATCGCGAAGTAGATCACGAACAGCGCGCTCACGACCCACATCAGCGGGTGCACCTGGCGGGCCTTGCCGCGGACCGTCTTGAGGATCGCGAACGAGACGAAGCCGGCGCCGATACCGGCCGAGATCGAGTACGTGAACGGCATCAGGATGATGGTGAGGAAGGCCGGGAACGCGACCTCGATGTCGTCGAAGTCGATGCCCTTCACCTGGGTCATCATCAGGAACCCGACCAGGATCAGGGCCGGGGTCGCCGCCTCGTACGGGACCAGGGTGACCAGCGGGGCGACCACCATCGCGATCAGGAAGCAGATCCCGGTCACCACGCTGGCCAGGCCGGTGCGTGCGCCTTCACCGACGCCGGACGCGGATTCGATGTACGACGTGTTGCTGGAGACCGAGGCGGCACCACCGGCGGCCGCGGCGACGCTGTCCACGATCAGGATGCGCTGCGCGTTCGGCGGGTTGCCGTCCTTGTCGAGCAGGCCGGCCTCGGCGCCGATCGCGGTCATCGTGCCCATCGTGTCGAAGAAGTCGGCCAGCATCAGCGTGAAGATCAGCAGCAGGGCCGAGATGACGCCGACGGACTTGAACGAGCCGAACAGGTTGAACTCGCCGACCAGGTCGAAGTTCGGCTTGGTGAAGACGTGATCGGGGAGCTTGGGGATGTTCAGACCCCAGCCCGGGTGTTCCGGCGTACCTTTGCCGACCTTCGTCACGGCCTCGATCACGATCGCCAGGATCGTCGCGGCCACGATGCCGATCAGGATCGCGCCCTTCACCTTGCGCACGTACAGGGTGATGATCAGGAGCAGCCCGAAGACGAAGACGAGGACGGGCCAGCCTTTGAGGTTGCCGCCGACACCGAGTTGGACCGGGGGCACACCGCCGGCAACGGGCCGCACGAACCCGGCGTCGACGACCCCGATGAAGGCGATGAACAGGCCGATCCCGACGCTGATCGCGACCTTCAGTTGCACCGGAACCGCTTCAAAGACCGCCTTCCGGAAGCCGGTGAGCACCAGGACCAGGATGATCAGGCCCTCCAGGACCACCAGGCCCATCGCATCGGCCCACGTCATGTCCTCCACCACACTGAACGCGATGAAGGCGTTCAGGCCGAGCCCGCTCGCGAGGGCCAGCGGGAAGTTCGCCACCAGACCCATCAGGATCGTCACGACCCCGGCCACCAGTGCGGTCGCGACCGCCACCTTGGCGATCGCGGCGCCCGCGTCCAACCCACCACCGATGAGCTGACCGTCGCTGTCATTGGTCGAGCTGAGGATCAGCGGGTTCAGCACCACGATGTAGGCCATCGTGAAGAACGTGACGAGCCCGCCGCGCACCTCGCGACCGAGCGTGGACCCCCGTTGGGTGATCTTGAAGAAGGAGTCGAAGGGATTCGAGCCGGAGCGAGCCGACGTGTCCTGGAGCGAACTCATGACGGCATGGTGCCAGGTTCAACCACTCCGGTGCGAGCACTAACGGCAACCTCTTCGAGCGGTACGACTATGGTGGTCCCGTGACGGAGGAGCAGCCCGCGCCCAAGAAGCGCACCGACCCCACCAGCCAGCTGGCCCGCGGTGAGTTGGTCCACGCCGAGGTGAAGCCCCTCGACCTGTCCGGCATTCCCACCGTCATCGTCGGGATCGCCCTGTGGGCGGTGGCCTTCGTGGTCCTGCTCTTCTTCCGCTCCACGCTCGAGCGCGACGGCCTCGAGTGGTGGATCTGGGCGGCCGCCGCCGGCTTCGGCCTCGGCTGGATCGGCCTCTGGTACTGCACCCGCCGCTGGAACAA
Source organism: Kribbella sp. NPDC051587 (assembly GCF_044453945.1). NCBI lineage: Bacteria > Bacillati > Actinomycetota > Actinomycetes > Propionibacteriales > Kribbellaceae > Kribbella > Kribbella sp. NPDC051587. The sequence continues at coordinate 998,059 of NZ_JBITDE010000002.1, read as the reverse complement.
GATCAAGGCCGGCGAGCCCGTCCGCGACTGATCCCGGCCCGGGTTCCCCGAGCGGTTGGGCTTTGTTCTCAAATACTGTCGGTGGGGACAGCTTATGGTGTCGCCATGGACACTAAAACGTGGTTGATCACCGGCGGGACGCCGGGTGGGTTCGGGTTGACGTTCGCGGACGCCGTACTGGCTCGGGGTGAGCGGGTGGCGATCACCTCGCGACGGCCGAAGGAACTCGCCGAGTGGGCGGCGCCGTACGGGGCTGATGTGTTGGTCCTTGAGGTGGACGTGACGGACGCGGAGCAGGTGCGGTCCGCGGTGGCGGCGGCCGAGGAGCGGTTCGGGGGGATCGACGTCCTGGTGAACAACGCGGGGCGTGGGTGGTACGGGTCGATCGAGGGGATGCCCGAGGAGGACGTACGGCGGTCGTTGGAGCTGAACTTCTTCGCGGTGCTGACGGTCACGCGGGCGGTGCTGCCGGGAATGCGGGCGCGCGGCGACGGGTGGATCGTGAACATGTCGTCGGTCGCGGGGCTGCGCGGGATCAACGGGTTCGGGTACTACTCGGCAGCGAAGTTCGCGCTCGAGGGAGTGACCGAGGTGCTGCGGGAGGAGGTGGCCGCGTTCGGGATCAAGGTGCTGGCGGTTGAGCCGGGCGCGTTCCGGACCCGGGCCTACGCGGGGTTTGCCGATGAGCCGTTGCGGGAGACGGTCGACGCGTACCTGCCGCAACTGGAGGCGGTACGGAAGGCGATGATCGACCAGGACGGCAACCAGCCGGGTGATCCGGTGCGCGGAGTTGCCGCCGTACTGGCTGCGCTTGAGCTGGAGTCGCCACCGCATCGGCTCGTCCTGGGCAGCGGCGGGTTCGACGCGGCGGTCGGGACGCTTGAGGCGAACCTGGCGGATATCCGGTCGGGTGAATCGCTGTCGCGAGGTGCGGACTTCTAGTCGGTACGGCGGTTGAGGCCGTCGCGGCGCATGTCCTCGGCGGCCGCGACCGCGTCGGTGGTGAAGCGTTTGGTGAGCTCGGTGTAGCGGGCGATGTCGCGGGTCGACCACCGGGCCAGCACCTGCGCGATCATGTCGTCGCCGAGGTCGTAGATGTGCCGCGCGGCCTCCGTGCCCTCGGCCGTCAACGAGATCCGGGTCGAGCGGGTGTCGTCCGGATCGGTCTCGCGGGCGACCAGTCCGCCGCTCTCCAGGCGCTTGACGATCTTGCTGATGTTCGACGCGCCGGTCCCCATCGCCTGGGCCAGCTCACCGGCCCGCATCGGCTGCGCGGCCAAGAGGTGGCGCAGCGCCTGATGGGCCGGCTGGTCGATCGGCTCACCGCTCGCGGTCAGGATCTCCCGCTGCAGACCGGGCGACTCCCACAAGAGGATCAACGCACTCAGGCTCGCCAGCAACTCCGACCGGTACGGAAAGTCCCCCGCCTCCCGCAACTCACCCATCCCCGCACCCTACCGACCCCGTCGGCAAGAACACGTAGTAGGGCTGACCGGGGCGGGCCTGGGTCAGGCTTCGGTGGCTTCTACTTCGTCGTCGGAGGTGGGTTCGGCGGCGGCTTCGACCTCGGTGTGGACGGCGTCGGCTTCGGCGGCCTCGTCGTCGGTGGCCAGCTCCAGGGAGTCGTAGCCGGTGGTGTCGAAGGCGTGGTCGGCGACCGGGGGTTCGGCGAGGTCGATGATGGCGTCGGAGTGGGCTCCGCAGCCGTAGTCGAAGGCGACGACGCGGCCTTCACCGGGGGCCATCTCGTTGGCGCAGACACCGAAGGAGCGGCCGAGGCTGTCGCCGAGGCGGATCCAGTAGCCGCAGCCGTTGCACTTGTAGGGGACGGCCTGGGCGATCGGGGAGGCCGGGCCGAAGTCGCCGGCGGACCAGCGCTCGGCGGCGTCGTCGCGACCGAAGACCGACAGGACGCGCTCGCGGCCGAGGCCGAGCTCCTCGACGACCTCGAGGACGTCCTCGGGGGCACCGGTCTCGGTGAAGCCGGGCTCCAGGCGCGGGTCGTCGGCCGGCGTCGGGAACAGGTCGCCGGGGCGCAGGTCGCCGGGCTGGACGCGCTCGGACCACGGCACCCACACCGGCGCGACGATCGCCTCGTCGCCCGGAAGCATGACGACCTCGTTGACGGTGACCGTCTTCGCGCGGGAGGCGCGGGTCAGCGTGACCGCCCAGCGCCAGCCCCGGTAGCCCGGGTGCGCGGAGGCGAAGTAGTGCGTGACGAGGCGCTCACCCTCGACCAGGTGACCGAGGTACTCGCCGATCTGCGCGGCGCCGGCCTCGTCGATCGCGGCCTCACGGGCAGGGTCGACCGCCGCGACACAGACCGCGTCGGCCTTGGCGCGCACAGGTTCCGGAGTTCTGAGGGCAGTCACGGTCGCCCATTCTCGCATGCCCGGAGCGCTCTCACGAACGCGCCGTGACTGCAGTCTGTCCCCCACAGGAGGCAGGATGGAGGTATGCAGACGCCAGACCCCGCCGATCCCCGGCCGACACCCTCCGGCACACCGCCGCCCGGTGCCGCCCGCGACGGCCGTTCGGCGCCTCCACGAGGCAGTACGACGGGCGCAGCCGGCGCCAAGAAGTCGGCCGGTGAGCGGGTCGGCGCAGCCCGGGAACGACTCGGTACGGCGGGGCGCAAGTTCGGCCGGGCCTCGAAGGTAGGGGCCAACGGAGTCGCGGCAGCCTCCAAGAAGACAGCGAACGTCGGCGGCACTCTCGGCCGCTGGACCGGCCGACGCATCAGCGGCCTGACCGGAGCGCAGGGCGCCCGCGAGTCAGGCCTGCAGCGACTGATCGAGCTTGGCGCAGTGAACGCAGCCGGTGACACAGCGTTCGCCGTATCGCTCGCCGGGACAGTCTTCTTCACCGTGCCAAGCGACCAGGCACGGGACCGAGTCGCACTGTTCCTCCTCCTGACGATGGCACCGTTCGCATTGATGGCTCCGCTGATCGGCCCGATTCTGGACCGGTTCCGGCACGGCCGGCGATGGGCGATCGGCGCGACGCTCGGCGCCCGCGGGTTCCTGGTGTGGGGACTGGCCGGGTCGATTACCGACAGCAGTTCGGTCTGGCTGTACCCAGCGGCCCTCGGCTGTCTGGTCGCGTCCAAGGCATACGGCGTGACCCGGGCGTCCGCCGTACCGAGGCTGCTTCCGAAAGAGATCACCCTCGTCACCGCCAACTCGCGGATCTCGCTGGCCGGTGTCGCCGGTGCGACGATCGGCGCCGGCATCGCGGGGGCGTTCGCGGCGATCGGGCCGCAGTGGTCGCTGCGCTGGGCCGCCGTCGTGTACCTGGTCGGCCTGATCCTGGCGATCCGGCTGCCGGCCGCGGTCGACTCACCGGCCGGCGAAGAAGTCACCGGTACGGCGGGGCGCGAGATGCGGCGCAAGGCGATCACCGAAGCGGTCGCCCGGGGGATCAGGTGCAACCTCGGACTGCGGTTCGTCTCCGGGTTCCTGACCATGTACCTGGCCTTCCTGCTCCGCGACCAGCCACTGGCCGGGATCAACGGGACGGTCGCCGCCGGTGCGGTGGTCGCCGCGGCCGGGATCGGGAACAGCCTCGGCACCCTGGCCGGATCGTTGCTCAAGGCCCGTAAACCCGAGGCCGTCGTCCTGGTCGTGCTGCTCGCCGACGCCACGATCGCCGTCCTGGTGGCGGTCTTCTACGGGTTCCCGTTGCTGATCGCGCTCGGCCTGATCGCGGGCTCGTGCAGCTCGCTGGGCAAGCTGTCGCTGGACGCGATGATCCAGCGCGACGTCCCCGAATCCGTCCGTACGTCGGTCTTCGCGCGCTCGGAGACCGTCCTGCAACTCTCGTGGGTGATCGGTGGCGGCTGCGGCATCGTGCTGCCGCTCATCCCCCGCCTCGGCTTCGGGTTCCTGGCCGCGGTCCTGCTGGTCGCCGTCTTCCTCGTGCTGCGGATGAAACCGTCCGGTGTTCCCGGCGTCGGCGGCCGCAAGCCGGGCGGGCCGCGCCCCCGCGGACCGCAACCCAAGAAGCCGGCGCCGGCCTCGGACAAGCCGTCCGGTACGACGCGGACGATCCTCACCACGAGCATCGCCGAGCAACGCGCCCATCGCACCGATCACCCCGACGAACCGCTCAACGAGCCGACCATCGAAGTACCGACTGACGGCAAGCCGCCGGTCGGCCAGTGGTGGAGCGGTCAGCCCGACGACGACGCCGACGACACCCTCGAGGACCAGGCTCCCTGGTCCCAGGAGCCGACGGTGGAGAACCACCGTCGGCCCCACGATCCCCCACGCCGCTGACCGCCGTACCGAACCCGATCATTGGTCGGCGGTGGCGAGCTCCGGAGCAGCCGTCGGCTGGGCGGTACGGCGGAGGGTGAGGGTGGTGACGACCGCGGTTGCCAGCAGTAGGACAGCGCCCACCACCGAGATGGTGTTGAGGGAGTGGGTGAAGGCCTGGCGGGCGGCGGCCAGCAGGGCGTCGGCTGCGGCGGTCGGGAGGTGTGAGGCAGCGGCCGTGGCTGCGGGGAGGCCTTCGCGGAGAGGCGCGATGGCGTTGGCAGGCAGGTCGGCCCGGTAGGCCGCCGTACCGATGGAGCCGAGTACTGCGATGCCGAGCGCGCCGCCGAACTCACTGCAGGTCTCCATCACCGCAGACGCCGAGCCGGCGCGCTCCGGGGACACTGAGCCGACGATGGCCTCGGTGACCAGGGACATCACCATCACCAGGCCGGCGGCCAGCAGGCCGGCGCCGATCAGAATCACTGCGAGCGAGGACTCCACCCGGACCTGAGTCAGTACGACGAAGCCGCCGGCTCCCAGCACGAAGGCACCACCCGTCACGTACGCACGGTCGAACCGCTTGGCCAGTGCGGTCGCGAGCGGAGCCGCACCGCCGACGACCACGGACGGGGCGAGCGACCAGAGTGCTGCGTGCAGCGGCGACAACCCCTGCACCAGCTGCAGGTACTGGGTCATGAAGACCGCGTTGCCGACCAGGGCCAGCGTGCCGATCGTGTTCGCCGCCAGCGAGCCGCTGAAGGCCCGGTTGCGGAACATCGCCAGCTCGATCATCGGGTACGCCGCGGTCCGCTGCCGCTGCACGAACAGCACCCCGAAGATCAGCCCGGCCACGATCGCGACCACCGGCAGCGAAGCGAACCCGTGGGCGGCCAGCTCCTTGATTCCCCAGATGATCGGCAGTACGGCGGCCAACGACAGCACCGAGCCGAGAAGGTCGAACCGTCCACCGGTCGGCGCCTTGAACTCCGGCAGCAGCACCGGCGCGAGAACCAGCAGCAGAAGCATCGCCGGGGTGTTCGCGAGGAAGACCGAACCCCACCAGAAGTGCTCCAGGAGGAACCCGCCGAAGACCGGCCCGAGCGAGATCCCGCCCATCATCACCGCACTCCAGAAGGCGATCGCCTTCTGCCGCTGGCCGGCGTCGTGGAACATGTTGCGGATCAGCGCCAGCGTCGACGGCATCAAGGTCGCGCCACCGATCCCCAGCACCGCCCGTGCCGCGATCAGCTGCTCCGGGTTCTGCGCGTACGCCGCCGCGACCGAGGCGAGCCCGAACGCGACCGCACCGAAGATCAGCAGCCGGCGCCGCCCGATCCGGTCGCCGAGCGACCCCATCGTGATCAGCAGCCCGGCCAGCACGAATCCGTAGATGTCGAAGATCCACAGCTGCTCGGTCGCGGTCACCCCGAGATCCCCCGAGATGTACGGAACCGCGAAGTACAGGACCGACACGTCCATCGAGACCAGCAACAGCGGCAGCGCGAGTACTCCGAGCGCGATCCACTCCTTCCGCCCCGCCCGTTCCGTCGTACGCATAACCCCTCCAGAGGATCTGTATATGACGCACACTGTGTGCGCCATACGCAGACCATAGCGAGATCTGTCTATGATGTAAACAGTCGAATCGGGAGAGGGTGCACAGATGGAGCTACCGCGGGTGCTGGAGCAGCTCTGGGGCGTCGAGGGGCCGGCGCGGCCGGGGCCGAAGCCGACCTTCCAGCTGAGCGACATCGGCGCGGCCGCGGTCGAGTTGGCCGACAGCGGCGGACTGGCGGCGGTCTCGATGAGCAAGTTGGCGTCCGCGCTCGGCTTCACGACGATGTCGCTCTACCGGTACGTCGATTCCAAGGACGACCTCTACACCGTGATGATCGAGTACGCGTTCGGCGAGGCACCGCCGCTGACCGGGTCCGACTGGCGCAGCCGGATGACGGTGTGGGCCGAGGCGTTCCGCGACGGGCTGCGTCGGCACCCCTGGATCCTGCAGGTGCCGATCAACGAGCCGCCGCTGTCACCCAACCAGCTCAGCTGGATGGAGTCGGCGCTGCAGGCGTTCCACGACACACCGCTCACGGCGGACGAGAAGCTGTCGGCGATGCTGCTGGTGAACATCTACATCCGGGGCGCCGTCCAGCTCACGCTCTACCAGTTCACCAAGTCGCCCGAGGAGGCCGCGGCGGCCGACCGGCGGTACGGCGAGCGGCTGCAGTTCCTGGCGACCGACGAGCGGTTCCCGGTGATCGCCGCCACGATGCGACGGCCGGACGAGATGGGCGCCGACTTCGGCACCGACGGGTTCGCCGACGGCGGCCTGGAGACCGTGCTCGACGGCATCCAGGCCCGCATCGACAAGAAGTGACTCAGACGTCGAGTTTGTCGGCGACGCCGCGCAGTACCGTCGCGACCTGGCGGGCGGCCTTGCCGTCGGGCTGCCGGCCGCGGCGGTAGTTCTCGCCGAGGTTGTCGAGGAGCTTGATCAGGTCCTCGATGACGAGCTGCATCTCCTCCGGCTTCGGCCGCATCGCCTTCGCCACCGACGGCGGCGGGTCGATCAGCCGGACCTGCAGCGCCTGCTCACCCTTGCGGCCCTCGACGACACCGAACTCGACCTTCTGGCCCGGCTTGAGGTTGGTCACTCCGGCCGGCAGGGCCTCGGCGCGCACGTACACGTCGCCGCCCTCCTCCTTGCTGAGGAAGCCGAACCCCTTCTCGGAGTCGTACCACTTGACCTTGCCTACGGGCACGGGAACCTCTTCAGAGTCAATCGTCGGAAAACCGAAGCGAGCGGGCGGCCCGATCGGCTACCCAGGGTACGTGAACGGGGCGCTCAGCGCCCGTGGAAAATTACCGGTACTTGTCGGGATCCTTCAGCCGCTCGTTCATCGACCCGGACCGGAATCCGCGCGCGTCCACCCGGGCCGCCGTGAACCCCTCGGCGATCACCGCGTCGACCAGCTCCTGGTGGTCGACCTGAGCGATCAGCTCGTGGTCGATCTCGATACTCGCCGCCTCCCCCAGATCCCGGACGCGCACGTTCTGCACCCCGTACGACGACAGTCGCGACCGCACTGCCTCCTCGGCTCGGTCAACCCGGGCCAGCAGGTTCGGCGTGATCCGGATCCCGTACGCGATCCGGCTGGACAGGCAGGCCGCGGCCGGCTTGTCCGACGTCGCCAGCCCCCAACTCCGCGAGGCCTCGCGGATCTGCGCCTTTGTCAGCCGTGCATCCTTCAACGGGGTGATCGCGCCGCGCTCGTGCGCGGCCCGGATCCCCGGCCGGAAGCCGGCGATCGCGTCGTCGGCGTTCGTCCCGGTCGCGATGGCGGTGATCCCGAACTCGTCGGCGATCGGCTGCAGCGTCTCGACCAGCTCGGCCTTGCAGAAGTAGCAGCGGTCCCCCGCGTTGGCCTGGTAGCCCTCGCGGTCCATCTCATGCGTGTGCGGCGTGACGTGCCGAACGCCGAGCCCGTCGGCGAACCGCGCAGCCGGCTCCAGCTCCGCGTCCGGGAGGCTCGGCGAGATCGCCGTCGCGGCCACCACGTTCGCCGGGCCGATCGCCCGGGCCGCGGCCGCCAGCAGGAACGCCGAGTCGGCACCACCGCTGAACGCGACGACGAGCTTGTCGTAGCTCGACAACCGCTTCATCAACGCTTCCAGCCGCTGCTCGAGCACATACGCCTCGAGCCAGGCCGGGAACTCGGTCAGATCATTCAGTACGACGTCCGCGCCGTACGCGCGAAGTTCGTCAGCCGTGAACGGCCCGGTCGCGACCGACACGGCGACCGCACCGGCAGCATGCGCTCCGTCGATATCGGCCGTGTGGTCACCGACGTAGATACCCGCGTGATGCTCACGGAGCGCCGCACCCTTCTCGGCTCCGTGCAGGTCACCGACCGGCTCGTCGACGTCCAGCCCGAGGTGCTCGAGGTGCAGCCGCACGGACGGCGTGTGCTTGGCCGACACGACCATCGTCCGCCCGCGCAGCGCCCGGATGGCGGCCAGCGACTCGGTCACGCCGGGCAGCGGCAGGCTCCCGGTGATCGCGTGATCGGGGTAGTGCTCGCGGTACCGCGTGACCATCGCGTCGATCTGCTCCGGGGGGAACCAGTTCGACATCTCCCAGGTCAGCGGCGGCCCGAGCCGGCTCACCACCAGCTCGGAGTCGATGGGGACGCCGGTCTCCGCGGCGAGCAGGTCCCAGACCAGCTGGATCCCCGGCCGCGAGTCGATCAGCGTCATGTCCAGGTCGAACCCGACCACGAGCTCCGGGACGTCGAAGGTCGCGGGAGCGGGCTGGATCTCGGCGGTTGACACGTCCCCAACCCTACGTCCTGCCGCCGACAAGGCGATCTCGCATCCCGAAACGGCCTCAAAGTCTACTGAACCAGTTGGATTATGGGGGTCAACCCACTGGAGGCACTCATGACCGCTCAGCTCGAAGCCCCCGCGATCACCGTCAGCAAGGTCGGTGGCGCGATCGGCGCCGTGATCGGCAACGTCCGGCTCGGCGGGGACCTGGCCGCGGAGACCGTGGCCGCGATCCGGCAGGCCCTGCTCGACCACAAGGTGATCTTCTTCCGCGAGCAGGACGAACTGGACGACGCCGGCCAGCTCGCCTTCGCGCGCCTGCTCGGTACGCCGACGCTCGCGCACCCGACCTCGAAGAGCCTCGACGGCGCGGCCAACGTGCTGCCGATCGACTCCGACTACAGCAAGGCGAACAGCTGGCACACCGACGTCACGTTCGTCGACCGCATCCCCGCGATCAGCCTGCTGCGTGCGGTGACACTCCCGGCGTACGGCGGCAACACCACCTGGGCGAACACAGTCTCGGCGTACGCGGCTCTTCCGGAGTCCTTGAAGGCACTGGTCGATCGGCTGTGGGCAGTGCACAGCAACGTGTACGACTACGCCGGGCATGCGGACGAGGGCCGGATCGGCGGCGTCGACGTGAAGTTCCAGGAACACCACAAGGAGTTCGAGTCCAAGCTGTTCGAGACCGAGCACCCGGTGGTCCGCGTACACCCGGAGACCGGTGAGCGCTCGCTGGTCCTCGGACATTTTGTACGGCGTTTTGTCGGCCTGAGCAGCACGGAGACGTCAGCGCTGTTCCAGCTGCTGCAGAACCGGATCACGAATTTGGACAACACGGTCCGCTGGCAGTGGCAGCCGGGTGACCTGGCGATCTGGGACAACCGCGCGACCCAGCACTACGGCGTCGCCGACTACGACGACCAGGTGCGCCGGTTGCACCGCATCACGCTGGCGGGCGACGTACCGGTGAGTGTCGACGGTGTCCGCAGCACGCCGCGGACGGGCGATGCGACGCACTTCTCCTCACTTGACAGCTGAAGAGTCTTTGTTCGATCTCTTGACACTCTCGATGTTTTTGTAAACCATCGGGGGCATGGACTCGTTCGCGGACCGGACCAAGCGACGGCTGCACGACGAGCTGCTCGATGCTGCGTACGAGGCGATCGTCGCCGGCGGGTACGACGGACTCCGGATGGCCGAGGTGGCTCGGCGTACCGGAGTGTCCCGGCAGACCGTCTACAACGAGTTCAGCGACAAGTGGGGGCTGCTGCAGGCAGTCACCAATCGCGAGACGGAACGGTTCCTGCTGGACGTGAACGCGGCACTCGCCGAACAGCCCGATCCGATCGGCGGCTTGCAGGCCGCGGTCGCCCGGGCGCTCACACTGGCCGGGGAGAACCCGCTGGTGAAGGCGATGCTGGGACAGCCGGGATCGGACCAGGCCAGCCAGCTGCTGACCACACGGGGGCAGCAGCTGCTGGAGGTGAGCCACCAGGCGCTGGATGCCCACGTCCGTGAGCACTGGCCCGAGGTGCCACCAGAGGACGCGACCAGCTGCGTCGACATCGCCTTGCGCGTTGTCATCAGCCACATCGTCACGCCGGGTCCCCCACCGGACACTGTGGCTGCGCAGCTGGCTCGCGTCCTCAGTCCTTTCCTGGCGCAGTCAAGGAGGCAGTGATGACCAATCCGTTGCACCGACAGGGTTTCAGCTCGTTGAAGTCCGGTGGCTTCAACTGGGACGCACTGCCGCTACGACTGTTCGACAAGGGCAACCGCAAGTTCTGGAATCCCCGCGACATCGACTTCAGCCAGGACGCGAAGGACTGGCAGGGCATGAGCGAGAACGACAAGGACAACGCGCTCATGCTGTGCTCACAGTTCATCGCTGGTGAGGAGGCGGTCACCGAGGACCTGCAGCCGTTCCTGCAAGCCATGGCAGCAGAGGGCCGCTTCGGTGACGAGATGTACCTGACGCAGTTCTGTTTCGAGGAGGCCAAGCACACTGCGGTCTTCCGGCTCTGGCTGGACGCAGTAGGTGTCACAGAAGACCTCCACCGGTACGTCGAGACCAATCCGGGCTACCGGGCGATCTTCTACGAGGCCCTGCCCGTGGCACTCAAGTCACTGGCCGACGACCCGTCACCAGCCAACCAGGTGCGCGCCTCGGTCACCTACAACCATGTGGTCGAAGGAACGCTCGCACTGACCGGCTACCACGCGTGGAACCTGCTCTGTACGTCGCGCGGCATTCTGCCCGGCATGCAGGAGCTCATCCGCCGCATCGGTGACGACGAGCGCCGCCACATGGCGTGGGGCACTTTTACTTGCCGCAGGCACGTAGCCGGCGACGAGTCGAACTGGAAGGTCGTCACCGACACCATGGAGGAGCTGCTACCGCACGCGCTCGTCCAGATCCAGTGGGCGCTCGACAACTCCCCCGAGCTCCCACCGGAGATCAACCCGACCGCACTGATGACGTACGCCGGCGACCGGGCCACCCGGCGTCTGGGCGCCATCGAGTCCGCCGTCGGCGCGGACGTAGCCGGCATCGACCTGGACTACTCCCCCGAGAAGCTGGAAGACGTGTTCGGCGACGAGGACTCCGCTGCCCTCGCCGCCGTCCGGTAGCTCAGCAGTTGACCGTGATGGAGAAGTCGGCGGCGACCGCCGGATCCCAGCCCTGGATGAAGAACGCCACATCGAGCTCATTCGTCGGAAGACCGAAGCTGTCCACCGCACCATAGGCATTGTTCACCGCAGTGACCTGCGCCGCGCACTGGTCGACCGGCCGGTCGAAGGTGACCCGGTAGTGGTGGTCGTTCCGGATGAGGGCACCGGTGACATGCCGCTGGCTGGCCACGGTCACCTTGTACACATCGACCCCGCCACCGTCGCGCGTCTGCACCTTGCCCCACAACGTGTTGTCGGCACCCGCCGGCCCCTGCGGACCTTGTGCACCCGCTGGTCCGGCGGGACCGACTGCACCGGCCGGGCCGGGGACGCCGCGCTGGTTCCAGCTCATGGGCCGCTCCAGCGACGTACAGGTCTGCTTCTTGGCCGGGTCGATCACCCGGACCAGCCCAGTGAGCTTGCCGACGCAGGCAGAGACGGTCGGCTCAGGTTCAGCCGCCGCCGACGCAACCGTGCCGATGGCCAGCAGGGACGTGGCCACCGCACCGATCTTGAGGATTGTTCGCATGCCCTCAGCCTGCGAACCAGCCTTCAGCCAGTCTTAAAACTTCCGTACGAACACCCCGCGCCTTCTTCGCCTTCGCGTCGTTCAGCACCCTGTGGGCCTTCGGTCTTGGTGCGCTCGTTACGACAGTCCGAGCAGGCCGAGCGACTTCTCGCGCATCTCGACCTTGCGGATCTTGCCGGTGACGGTCATCGGGAAGTCGTCGACGAGCAGCACGTACTTGGGGATCTTGAAGCGGGCCAGCTTGCCGGTGGCGAACTCGCGGACGGCGTCGGCGTCGAGTGGCTCGGCGCCGTCCTTGAGCTTGATCCAGGCGCAGAGCTCCTCGCCGTACTTCTCGTCGGGTACGCCGATCACCTGGACGTCGGCGATGGCGGGGTGCGTGTAGAGGAACTCCTCGACCTCACGGGGGTACACGTTCTCGCCGCCGCGGATGACCAGGTCCTTGATCCGGCCGACGATGTTGACGTAGCCGTCCTCGCGCATCGTTGCCAGGTCGCCGGTGTGCATCCAGCGGGCCTGGTCGATCGCCTCAGCGGTCTTCTCCGGCTCGTCCCAGTAGCCGAGCATCACGGAGTACCCGCGGGTGCACAGCTCGCCGGGCTCACCGCGCTCGACCACCAGACCAGTGGCCGGGTCCACGAGCTTCACCTCGACATGTGGCATCACCCGACCGACAGTCGACGTACGGCGGTCCAGGTCGTCGTCACGCCGGGTCTGCGTGGACACGGGCGACGTTTCGGTCATGCCGTAGCAGATGGCGACCTCGGCCATGTGCATGTCGGCAACACAGCGCTTCATCACCTCGACCGGGCACGGTGAGCCGGCCATCACCCCAGTGCGCAGTGTGGACAGGTCATAGTCGCTGAAGTTCGGTAGTCCCAGTTCGGCGATGAACATCGTCGGTACGCCGTACAGACCGGTGCAGCGCTCGTCCTGGACCGCCTGGAGAGTGGTAGCCGGGTCGAACGCCGGACCGGGGATCACCATGCACGCACCGTGCGTCGTACAGCCCAGGTTGGCCATCACCATGCCGAAGCAGTGGTAGAAGGGCACGGGGATACACAGCCGGTCCTCTGCGGTGAAGGCGATCGTCTCGGTGACGAAGAAGCCGTTGTTGAGGATGTTGTGGTGGCTGAGCGTCGCGCCCTTCGGGAAGCCTGTGGTGCCGCTCGTGTACTGGATGTTGATCGGGTCGTCGAAGGAGAGCTCTTCGGTGCGCTGCTGCAGCTCTTCGTCGGTCACCCGGTCGGCTGCGTCGCGCAGGCTGTCCCAGTCACCTGTGCCGATGTAGACGGTCTCTTCGAGCGCTGGGCAGTTCGGGCGCACCTCGTCGACCATGGCTCGGTAGTTGCTGGTCTTGAACTCGGTGGCGGAGATCAGCAGCCGCACGCCGGACTGGTTGAGCGCATAGGCCAGTTCGTGGGTCCGGTACGCCGGATTGAGGTTCACCAGGATCGCGCCCATCGTGGCGGTCGCGTATTGCGTGATGGTCCACTCGGCGCAGTTCGGAGCCCAGATGCCGACCCGGTCGCCCTTCGCGATCCCTCGTGCCAGCAGGCCTTTCGCCACCCGGTCGACCTCGGCGCCCAGCTCGGTGTACGTCCAGCGTCGGCCGGTCTGGACCTCCACGAGCGCCTCGCGATCGCCGTACCGGGCGACGGTCCGGCTGAGGTTGGCGCCGATCGTCTCGCCCAGCAACGGCATGTCGGAGGTCCCGGAGGCATACGAAGGCAGGCTCATGCCTGTCATCGTGACCCGGGTCCGATGCCTGTGCAACCGCACGTGCGGCAGGAAACAGGGGGTGGACGGCAAGCAATGTCCTTGCCAACTCTGCGTCACGACGGTCGCGCTGTGTCATTGGACCGTTACAGTGAACGGGAGAGGTGTGAGGCGATGGGCCGATCCGCCGAAGGTCACCGCAGCGACCGTCCGCCCGGACGTACCGCCGAGGCGGCACAACGGACCGCTGCGGTGACCGACCATGTCCGGGACCTGGGCAACATCCTGGCCGATGCACTCGCGATCGATGTGCACGGCACCGACCTGCAGACCCTGAAACGGACACCCCGCCGGGCGCCGCCCGCCGTACCGGCAGCCGACCTGACAGCGCGTCCCGGACCGGTCTGGGACGCGTTCCTGCCCCAGTCGCCGGGACGGCTCCGCTGGTGGGGAGCCGAACGCCGCTACGCGCGTCGGCTGGCCGCAGCCGAGGACAGGTTCGCGGAAGCGATCGAGCGGCACCGGGCCGCCGAGCAGAACCGCCGCGACCGCGTGGCTCGCGCTGTGCGTGAGCAGGTCGAGCAGCAGCGCCGGCTGGACGAGGCGACCGCAGAGCAGCACGCCCGGGTCGACGCGTACCAGCGTGCAGTGGAGAACCATGACCGCGCTGCCGTCACGCGGTACTTCACCAAGGCGCTGGAGCGAGTGACTGAACCACCTGACTTCCCTCGTCGACGCCGGGTCGGTTACGTGCCCGAATCGACCTTGCTGGCCATCGAATGGGACTTGCCGGATATGAGCGTCGTACCGGCTGAGGCGTCGTACCGATATGACCGTGTGGCCGACGCAGTGGTGGCAGAGCCGCGGCCGGAGAAGGAGGTGCGGCTGCTGTACCAGCAGCTCGTTGCCCAGCTCGCACTGCGCGCGCTGCACCTCGTCTTCGGCAGCGACCGGTACGGCGTCGTCGACACCGTCGTGTTCAACGGCATGGTCGAGTCGGTGGACCTACCGACCGGCCAGACCGTGCGACCGTGTCTGATCACCCTGCGGGCAACGCGTGAGCAGTTCCAGGACCTCGTGCTCGACCAGCTCGACCCAGTCGCCTGTGTGCGCCACTACTTCGCCGCTGAGGTCTCCCGGCATCCGGAGGAGTTGCAGCCGGTCGAGCCGGTTCTGGACTTCGACCTGGCCGATCCGCGCACGGTCGAACCGATCGACGTCCTGAGTGAGATCGACAGCCGGCCCAACCTGCTGGATCTGAGCCCGGAGTCCTTCGAGCACCTGGTCCAGAATCTCTTGACCCGCATGGGCCTTGAGACCCGCCTCTTCCGGCTGGGCACCGACGGCGGCATCGACTGTGTCGCCTACGACCCGCGCCCGATCACCGGCGGCAAGTTCGTCGTCCAGGCCAAGCTCTGGACCCGCACCGTCCCGCCCTCCGCCGTCCGCGACCTCTTCGGCACCGTGCTCGACGCCGGCGCCACCAAAGGCATCCTCATCACCACCAGCGGCTTCGGACCGACCAGCTACCAGTTCGCCACCGGCAAACCGCTCCAGCTCATCGACGGCACCGCACTGCTCTCCCTGTGCCACCTGCACAACATCCCGGCCCGCATCATCCCCAGGGCTAGCTGATCGATGCCAGACTGGCTGGCATGGAAACTGGGGTAACGGTTGTCGGATCAGGTCAGGTCAGTACGGCGCCCGACGTACTGCGGGTGTCGATGAGCGTCGAGCACGTCGCGGCGGATGTGGCGGCCGCGGTCGCGCAGGTGGCCGAGCGCACGGATGCAGTGGTTGCTGCGCTGCGCGAGCAGGGCGTTGAGGCGTCTGACATCGGTACGACGACGGTGAACGTCTACCAGGAGTACCGCGAGCCGGGAACCGCTGCCGCGTACCGGGGCTCGCACCAGCTCATCGTGACCACCCGGGACCTCACTGGCTTCGGCACGCTGCTCAACGCGGCAGTGGGCGCCGCCGGGAACAACCTGAACCTGCAGTCGCTGCAGTTCGACGTACAGGACAAGACCGCGCTGCTGACCCAGGCCCGTGAGCTCGCGTTCCGCCAGGCGCAGG
Organism: Kribbella sp. NPDC051587; assembly: GCF_044453945.1. Classification (NCBI taxonomy): domain Bacteria; kingdom Bacillati; phylum Actinomycetota; class Actinomycetes; order Propionibacteriales; family Kribbellaceae; genus Kribbella; species Kribbella sp. NPDC051587. Next base: position 982,468 of record NZ_JBITDE010000002.1, on the reverse strand, counting down.
AGAAGGGCACCGAGCTCGCCACCCTGGCCGGCTACTCACTCGGCTCGGTCACAGCGATCAGTGAGACCGACAACCACGCCCCCATCCGCGGCGAGGCGCTGAGCATGGCGGCCAAGGCCTTCGACGCCGCCTCCCTCAACATCACCCCCGGCGACCACTCCGTCGAGGTTTCCCTCGAAGTGCACTTCTCCTGGGCCTGAGACGCCTGTCTCAAAGCTGGAACCGGGGTTGCGCTGTTGACTCCGTCGTAGAGACTTCTCTCATGTATGCACCGGCGCCACTGAGGCGGCAGTTGAACCGGTCCGGGCTGTTGCTGCTCGGACCGGCGTTCGTTGCGGCGGTCGCCTACGTCGATCCGGGGAACTTCGCGACCAACATCGCGGCCGGTGCGACCTACGGCTACCTGCTGTGCTGGGTGGTCGTCGGAGCGAACCTGATGGCCGTGCTGGTGCAGTATCTGGCGGCCAAGGCGAGTATCGCGACCGGACTGACGCTGCCGCAGCTGTGCCGCGAGCACTTCAAGCGGTCCACGTCGACCGGGCTGTGGGCCCAAGCCGAGCTGGTGGCGGTCGCGACCGACCTGGCCGAGGTGGTCGGCGGTGCGATCGCGCTGAACCTGCTCTTCGGTATTCCGTTGCTGCTGGGCGGTGTGATCACCGGTGTGGTCTCGTTCGGGTTGCTGATCTACCAGTCCAAGCGGGGGCAGCGGCCGTTCGAGGCTGCGATCATCGGGCTGCTGGCCGTCGTTCTGGTCGGTTTCGTGGTCTCCACGATCAACTCCGAGCCCTCGGCCTCCGGTGTGCTCGGCGGCCTGGTCCCGCGGCTGGACGGCACGCAGTCACTGGTGCTGGCGGCCGGCATGCTCGGCGCCACCGTCATGCCGCATGCGATCTGGTTGCACGGTGCACTGGTCACAGACCGGCACTGGAAGTCGATTCGCTCGACCGCGGGCAAGCAGCGGGTGCTGCGCGCCACCCGCACCGACGTGGCCATCGCCATGGCACTGGCCGGCGCGGTCAACCTGGCCATGGTCGTTCTGGCCGCCGCTGCGCTCAACGGCTCGGGTGCCGACTCGCTGGACGCTGCTCACGTAGCAATCGGTGACCGGCTCGGTCATTTCTCCGCACTGCTGTTCGCACTCGCCCTGTTGGCCAGCGGGTTCGCCTCCTCGTCGGTCGGCACCTACGCCGGTTCGGTCATCCTGGACGGCTTCTGGAAGCGCAAGGTCTCGCTGTCGCTGCGCCGCCTCATCACTCTCGTCCCGGCTCTGGCCATCCTGGCCATCGGCATCGACCCCAGCCGAGCGCTGGTGGTCTCCCAGGTCGTGCTGAGCTTCGGCATCCCGTGCGCCCTGTGGCCACTGGTCCGGTTGACCGCTTCCCGGCGCGTCATGGGCAGCCTTGTCAACCGCAAAGCGACTACTCTCGCGGCATGCCTGGTAGCCACCGCCGTGACCGCGCTGAGCGTCGTACTGATTGTGCTGACCGTTCGGGGCTGACATGACGCGCGTCTTCGCCGTCAGTGACATCCACGGGCACCCGGACAAACTGCAGGCGTCGCTGCTGGCGGCGGGCCTGACCGATGCTGAGGGCAACTGGTCCGGTACGGACGCCCGGCTCTGGGTGCTCGGCGACTTCTTCGACCGCGGCCCGGACGGGATCGGCGCCCTGCGCTTCGTCCGCGGTCTGGTCGAGCAGGCGCCGGCCGGCGCGGTCAACGTACTGCTCGGCAACCACGAGATCCTCGCGCTGGGGATGCGCAAGTTCGGTGACACCTTCGTGCCGCACGACGGCATCACCAGCCGCAGCTTCGAGCGGTCCTGGGCCCTGAACGGCGGCCAGGACCGTGACCAGGAGCTGCTCACCGACGACGACGCCGCCTGGCTACTGGAGCAGCCCCTGCTCGCCCTGGACGCCGACCACCTGCTGATGCACTCCGACACCGCGGAGTACGTCGAGTGGGGCGACACCCTCGAGCAGATCAACACCCGGGCCCGCACCGACCTGCACACCGACGACATCGTGGTCTGGTGGGAGATCTGGCGCCGGATGACGTCGCGCTACGCCTTCCGCGGCGTGAGCGGTCCGGAGGTGGCCCGCATCATGCTCCAGGCCCTCGGCGGCCGCCGGATCGTGCACGGCCACAGCATCGTGGCCGACATGCTGCACATCTCCCCCGAGTTCCTCACCGGCCCCCACCTGTACGCCGACGGCCTGGTCCTCGGGATCGACGGCGGAGCCTTCGACGGCGGCCCCTGCCTGGTCGTGGAGCTCGAGCAGCCGTAGGGAATGCACCCCGGCCGCCGTCGGTTGTCATCCGTCATGGCTGAGAAGACGCGCAAGATCCCAGGTCCGGACCACCCGATCACCATCGCGAAGAACCCGGACCGGGTGGTGGTGAGGCTCGGCGACCAGGTGCTGGCGGACAGCAGGGACGCGCTGTCGCTGCAGGAGTCGACGTACCCGGCGGCGCAGTACCTCCCCCGCGACGACGTCGACTTCAGCCTGCTGGAGCGCACCGAGCACACGACGTACTGCCCGTACAAGGGCGACGCGTCGTACTACAGCATCCTGCCCGCGGGCGAGGACGGGGTGAACGCGGTGTGGACCTACGAGCAGCCGTACGACGCGGTCGCCGACATCCGTGAGTACGTGGCGTTCTACCCGAACAAGGTCTCCATCGAGATCATCGTCGACTGACGTCCTGCCCGCGCAGGAACGTCCGCAGGACGGGTGCGAGGAACTCCGGCGGTACGACGTGGTTCTGGTCGGCGAGTTCGATCAGTGCGGCCGCCCGGAGCTCCTTGACGACCCGGTAGCCGGCGTCGACCATGAACGGCGGTGAGGCGGTGCCGGCCAGCACCAGCGTCGGCTGGTTGATCTTCGCCAGCAGCTCGGTCGGCAGGCGGCCGCCCGGAGCGCCGTAGTCCATGACGGCGAAGTCGTAGGCGAGCGTCGGGCCGAGTTCGGCCGTGCCGGGCACGCCAGCAATCTCGACGGCCGCTGCCATCGGCATGCCCGTCATCAGCAGGAACGTCTGGACCGCCTCCTGGTTGCGGCCCTCCCGCAGCAGCTCCAGCACCCGGCCACCGTCTTCGCTGGAGTCGGCGTCGTCCGGCCCGTACGGCGGCTCGTGCAGCACCACCTTGGTGAACGGCAGTCCGCTGCTCGCGGCAATCGCGGTCAGTCCGGCGCCAGACGAGTGGCCGTACACGGCCGCAGTGCCGCCCAGTGCGGTCAGCAGCGCGGCGATGTCCTCCACCTCGCGCTCCACGGCGTACGGCGTGCTGTCACCGGACTCGCCGCGGCCACGCCGGTCGTAGCTGATCACGTCGAACTCGTTGGCCAACGCGAGTGCGAGCGGCTTCAGCGCGTTCCGATCGCAGAGTGCGCCCGGCACGAGGACGAGCGGTCGTCCGCTGCCCATCCGCTCGTAGGCGATCGTCGTACCGTCGGCAGACGTCACATGCTCCATCGAAGTCCTCCCGGAAGGTGATCTCACACTCCTACGTCGGAGCTGTCCGGCAGAACTCGACATGTTTCACCGGAGGACGAAATTCGTGGCGCTGACCTCGAAGTGGTGATTCACTGCGTGGCCATGATCACCAGAGTCGACGAGTACCTGCACTCGGTCCCGCTGTCCAACGCCGAGGCCGAGGAGATCGGTCCGTTCACCTTGTTCCGCAGTACGACGATCTGGCCGTACTACGCGCGCCCCCGGGCCGGTGTGACGGTGGAGCCGGCCGACATCGAGGCAGTCCGCGCCCGGTGCGCGGAGCTGGAGCTCCCGCTGAGTTTCGAGTGGGTGGTCGAGGCCTGTCCCTCGCTGGGACCGGCAGCGACCAAGGCGGGCCTCACGGTGATCGAGCACCCACTGCTGGTGATGGAGAAGGCGGACTTCAAGCCTGCGACGGCAGACGCCCGCGTCGAGATCCTGCCCGTGGAGCCCTCGGTCATCCGGGAGGGACGAGGCCTGCAGAACGTGGCCTTCAGCGACGGCGGGACTGCGGTCGGCAGTGGCGGCCCGGCCGAACGGGACGCAGCAGCCACCGAGCTGACCGAAGCGTTCATCGAGGGCCTTGCGGACCGGCAGCGTCGAGGCGTCACAGTGTCGGCCGGGGCGTTCACCGACGAGGGAATGGTCGCCTGCGGCCAGCACCAGCCGGTCGGGACGGCCTCGGAGATCGTCGGCGTCGCCACGCTGCCCTCGATGCGCCGCCGCGGGTTGGCGGCGGCAGTGACCTCGGTACTCGTCGAGAACGCCTTCGACAACGGCGTGGAGCTGATGCTGCTCTCGGCGGAGAGTGACGCGGTCGCGGCCGTCTACGAGCGCGTCGGCTTCCACCGGATCGGGTTCGCCGGGGCCGCGGAGTAACCAGTGGTTAGTGATCGGGTCGGATGGGCCGTACCGTTGGAGGGATGACCACGTCCGAGCGGTACCGCCCACGCACCCTCGCAGAGGCGCTGCGCACCTGGGACGACACTGCCCTCGGGACGCTGCTCCGGCACCGGCCTGACCTGGCCATGCCGATCCCGGCCGACACCAGTCAGCTCGCTGCCCGGGCCACCACGAACGCTTCGGCGGCCCGGGCGATCAACCGGCTCGACGAGTTCGGTGTCGATCTGCTGGAGTCGCTGTCGGCGCTGCCGGAGCCGGTGTCCCTGGCCGACCTGGCAGCGGGCGTCGGCCAGCCGGTGGAGATCGTCCAGCCCCGAGTGGCCGAGCTGCTGGACCTCGCTCTGGTCTGGGGCACCGAGGACGACCTGCGGCTGATCCGCTCGGTCCACGAGCTGCTCGGTCCGACACCGGCCGGGCTAGGACCGATCACCACCCGGCACTTCGGCGATCTGGACAAGCTGATCGAGGACGCTGGTCCGGAAGCGCGTGAGGTGCTCGACAAGCTCACCTGGGGTCCTCCGACCGGCACGGTCGAGAAGGCCGAGCGTCCGGTGACCATCGCATCCGCACGGACCCCGGTCGAGCGGTTGCTCGCGCGTGGCCTCGTCGTACCGCGTGATCCGAACACCGTCGTGCTGCCGCGGCAGATCGGCCTGCATCTGCGGGGCGGGCGAGTGCTCGCGTCGACGCGGCCGACACCGCCGCCGCTGGACGGCAAGACAGTCATGGCGTCGATCGTCGACCGGGCCGCGGCCGGAGCCGCGCTGGACCTGGTTCGCCAGGTCGACCGAGCGCTGGAGCAGCTTGGCATCGAGCCGCCGCCCGTACTGCGGACCGGCGGGATCGGGGTCCGTGAGCTGCGCAGTCTGGCCGGGAAGGTCGGTGCGGAGGAGTCGACGACCGCAGCGGTGCTTGAGATCGCGTACGCCGCCGGACTGGTCGCGGCCGTCGAGGTCGGGACCAATGAGCTCTGGCTGCCGACGAACGCGTACGACGACTGGCTCGAACTGGATCTGGCGCATCGCTGGGCCCAGCTCGTCACAGCCTGGTTCGGCGGACTACGAGCGATCGGACTGATCGGTCGTCGAGACTCTGGTGGTGCCACGGCTGCTGCACGCGAGCGCCTCATCAACGCGCTCGCCCCGGACTTGGAGCGCCTGCTGGCGCCAGAGGTTCGGGTCCTGACGCTGAACGCGCTAGGCCAGACAGCCACCGGGATTGCCCCCGCCACGCACTCGGTGGTCACCTGGGTGGCCTGGCATCGACCGCGGCGCGGTGGACAGTTCCGCGACGAGCTGGTCGAGTGGGCGCTCACCGAAGCCGCACTGCTTGGTCTGACTGGTCTCGGCGCGTTGGCGACCCATGGCCGGCCACTCCTGGAGCAGGAGCCGACGGTCGATGACCTGGCCGAGGCAATCCGCCCGCTCGTACCGGAGCCAGTGTCTGAAATCCTCCTGCAGGCCGACCTGACCGCAGTCGCTCCTGGCCCGCTGGTGCGATCCGTGCAGGACGACCTGTCCGCGATGGCGGACGTGGAGTCGCAAGGCGGCGCTGCGGTCTACCGCTTCAGTGAGGCCTCAGTACGGCGTGCCTTCGACCTCGGCCGGACCGCGGACCAACTGCACAAGTGGCTGGCCGAGCACTCGCGGACACCGATCCCGCAGCCGCTGTCGTACCTGATCGACGACGTGGCCCGGCGACACGGCGTACTGCGGCTGGGGACGGCGTCGACGTACCTGCGGTGTGACGACGAGGACGTGCTCAACCAGCTGGTGAACTCGAACCTGCCGGGGGTGCGGTTCCGCCGGCTAGCGCCGACGGTGGTCGTCTCACCGTCACCGCCGGACATGGTGCTGAGCCGGTTGCGTGAAGCCGGACTGGCGCCACTGGCTGAGACCTTTGACGGCGTGGTGCATGTGAGCACGGCTGCGACTCGACGTGGTGAGCCACCGCGCCGCCGTACCAGCCGGGACTTCGCTGACAGCACCATCGACCTCACACCCGACCAGGTGAAGGCTGTCATCGAGAAGGTTCGGAGCGGTGACAAGCTGGCCGCGGACCGGCCGACGGACGACGGAGCCGCCGAGCCCTCGGCACCTGCGGAGACGATCGCGATCCTCACCAACGCCGCCGAGGCGCACACGCGCACCTGGATCTCCTACGTGGATCACAACGGCACCGCTTCCGAGCGGATCGTCGAGCCCACGCGGGTCGCCGACGGCTGGCTCACGGCCTACGACCCCAGCACGAACCAGCCCCACACCTACGCCCTGCACCGCATCTCCACCGCCCGGGTCGTCGAAGGCTGACTCCTGGTTTGGCGGGTAGGGGCACAATGGAGGGTCGGGCGACGAATGGGAGCTACGGGTGACGGACGGGCCGTTGATCGTGCAGTCGGACAAGACTCTGCTGTTGGAGACTGCGCATCCGGATTCTGGTGAGTGCCGCAAGGCCATTGCGCCGTTCTCCGAGCTGGAGCGGGCTCCTGAGCATGTGCACACCTACCGGCTGACTCCGCTCGGCCTGTGGAACGCACGGGCTGCTGGGCATGACGCGGAGCAGGTCATCGACGTACTGCTGCGCTACAGCCGCTATCCGGTACCGCACTCGCTCCTCGTGGACATCGCGGAGACTCTGGATCGCTATGGCCGGCTGCGGTTGGAGAAGCACCCGCAGCACGGACTGGTGCTGGTGACGACCGACCGTCCGGTGCTGGAGGAGGTGCTGCGCTCGGCGAAGGTGAAGCCGATGCTGGGCGCGCGGATCGACGACGACACCGTGCTGGTGCACCCGTCAGAGCGCGGTCACCTCAAGCAGACGCTGCTGAAGCTCGGCTGGCCGGCTGAGGACCTCGCCGGGTACGTCGATGGCGAAGCGCACCAGATCGAGCTGGTGAAGGACGGGTGGGAGCTGCGCCCGTACCAGGAGCAGGCGGTCGAGTCGTTCTGGCACGGTGGCTCGGGCGTCGTCGTACTGCCTTGTGGTGCTGGTAAAACGATCGTCGGCGCCGCTGCGATGGCACAGGCCTCGGCGACCACGCTGATCCTCGTCACGAACACGGTGTCGGCCCGGCAGTGGAAAGACGAGCTGCTCAAGCGCACCAGCCTCACCGAGGACGAGATCGGCGAGTACTCCGGTGCCCGCAAGGAGATCCGGCCGGTCACGATCGCGACGTACCAGGTGATGACCACGCGCCGGAAGGGCGTCTACACGCACCTGGAGCTGTTCGACGCGCGTGACTGGGGCCTCATCGTGTACGACGAGGTGCACCTGCTGCCCGCACCGATCTTCCGGATGACCGCCGACCTGCAGACCCGCCGGCGCATCGGTCTCACCGCCACTCTGGTCCGTGAGGACGGCCGCGAGGGTGACGTGTTCTCCCTGATCGGCCCGAAGCGGTACGACGCGCCCTGGAAGGACATCGAGGCACAGGGCTGGATCGCTCCGGCGGACTGCATCGAGGTGCGCGTCGACCTGGAGCAGACCGAGCGCTTCGTCTACGCGACCGCCGAGCCCGAGGACCGCTACCGCCTGGCGGCGTCCACGCCGGCCAAGTCCCGGCTGGTCCGCCGCATCGCCGACCACCACGCAGGTGAGCCATTGCTGGTCATCGGTCAGTACATCGACCAGCTGGACGAGCTGGGCGAACGACTCGAGTGTCCAGTCATCAAGGGCGAGACCACCGTCAAGGAGCGCCAGCGTCTGTTCCAGGCGTTCCGCACCGGTGAGATCACCCGCCTGGTCGTCTCCAAGGTCGCCAACTTCTCCATCGACCTCCCCGAGGCCTCCGTGGCCATCCAGGTCTCCGGCACCTTCGGCTCCCGCCAGGAGGAGGCCCAGCGCCTCGGCCGCGTCCTCCGCCCCAAGGGCGACGGTCGCACCGCCCGCTTCTACTCCATCGTCGCCCGCGACACCATCGACGCCGAGTTCGCCGCCCACCGCCAGCGCTTCCTCGCCGAGCAGGGCTACGCCTACACCATCGTCGACGCCGAGAACCTCTTCGCCTGAGGGGAACCCGCGGGTGCGCCATAGCGACGCACCCGCGGCCGGTACCTACGGCGAGGTGGCGATCAACCGCGTGTTCACCACAGAACCGGATGGGCAGTAGGCACTCGAGTAGTTCCCCACGGTGACCCACGGGCCCTGGCGGCGCTCACCGTTGGAGCAGTCCGTCACCGCGGAGTAGTAGTGGTCGCCTGGGTCGAGTGAATTGCACTTGGCCACCCAGACCGTGCCATGCCCATCGACATAGCTGTCCGGGCAGGACGGCGCGGCCTGTGCCGTCGTCGCCGTCACGGTCGTCAGTGCTGCCGCGACGCCGCCGACCGCCATGGCGGCAGCAAGAATCCTTCGCATACGCATCTCCCTCTCGTCGTGGTTTCCGCGTTCAGGTGAAACGTTAGAAACCAAGAGGTTCACCGAAGGTGATTCGGAGTGCGCGCTCTGTTATGAGGCAGTGAGCCGGGTGTGGATGCCGTTGAAGTGGGACTTCATGGAGCGGGCGAAGGCGTCGGGGTCGCCGGACTGCAGTTTCTGGAGCAGGTCGCGGTGCCAGGCGGCAGCGTCGGCTGGGGTGTAGCGGGCACCGGGGAGGCGCGCGTCGACGTCGGCGAAGGTGCGCCAGAAGACTGAGAGCAGGTCGATGACCAGGGCGTTGCCCAGGGGCTCGTAGAGGGCCTGGTGGAAGGCCCAGTCCTCGTCGGGGAAGTAGCTGCCTGCGGTGGCCTTGGACTCCATCCGCTGGACGAGCTCTTCGAGCCCTTCGGCGCCGTGGGTGCTGAAGTGCGCGACGACGTCCTCGGCCAGGCCGACCTCGAGGGCCTGCCGGACCTCCAGGACGTTCTGTACGTCGCGGAGGTCTCCGGCCATCGACTGGGACATCCGGAACGCCAGACCGTCCTCCAGGGACTGCAGCGACACCTCACCGACGTACGTGCCGTAGCCATGGCGGATCTCGATGATGCCGACCGCCTGCAGCGCCTTCATCGCCTCGCGCAGTGGATGCCGGCCGACGCCGAGCTGCGCCATCAGGTCCTGCTCGTTCGGCAGCGGGTCGCCGGCCTTCAGCCCGCGCTCGAGGATGTAGGACTTCATCTGGTCGCGAATGAAGCTCTGGTTCCCCGCCGCACCACGTGCCCTCGTCACAACCATCCACCTCCGATAAGGATGGTCAGTGTAATCCGGCCTGCTCCAGTAGCGGCCGGATCGCCGCGATCTCCGCCTCGTCGAGGGGGATGCCCGGGTACGCCGTGACCGGGCACTCGATCACCCCGAGCAGGTACAGCGCCGCTTTGAAGGCGCCCAGCGCCGCGGAGCTCGCCCCCATCCGGGACCGGTCCGCCACGTCCACGATGTCGAACAGCCGGATCAGTCGCTCCTGCTCGGCCCACGCCTCCGCACTGGACGCAGCGAAGAGCCGCACGTAGCCAGCAGGGTCCACGTTCCCCAACCCCGGTACGACGCCGTCCACGCCGAACGCCAATGCGGAGTCGACCGCCACCTCTGACCCGGTCATGATCGCGAACTGCTTCAGACCCGCCTCACGCCGTTCCATCACCAGCCGGCGCAGACTGGGCTCCTGCCCGCTGGAGTCCTTCACACCAGCGATCACCCCAGCCTGGGCAAGCGAAATGACCAGTGACGTCGGCAGCTTCGTCCCAACCCGCACTGGAATGTCGTAGGCGTACATCGGCGTCCCACCAGCGTGCGCAGCCAACCGCGTGAAGTGGCGCTCAATCTCCGCCGGGTGCGTTGCCGCGTAGAACGGTGCTGTAGCGACCAGTCCGTCCACACCGGCCTTCAGAGCCGCGGAAACGTGCGCACCGACCCGTGCGGTCGACGCGTCGATCACTCCGGCCAGCACTGGCACCTGACCGGCCACCTCACCTACAACCGTCTCCAACACCACCTGCCGTTGTTCGTCGGTCAGAAACGTCCCCTCACCAGAGGTACCGAGAACGAACAGCCCGTTCACTCCCCCGGCCAACTGGTACTGGATCAACCGGGCCAGCGAACCGGTGTCCACGTCGTACGACGAAGTGAACGGTGTGACGAGCGGCGGTACGACACCAGACAGCAAGGCGGTCTCCTAGTGATCAAAGGGTGAAGGCGGCAAAGCGCAGAGCAGCGAACGACGAGGTCTCACCGGCCTCGTAGAAGATCCCCACCGACCCGTCGGCCAGCAGCACCAGATCGGAGTACCCGGCCATCCCGGGATGCACGACCAGCAAGGGCTCCCACGACGCACCGGCGTCGGAGCTCACGAAGACGGTCAGCTCCCGGCGGGCCGTCGGGTCGATCGGTGTCGACAGCAACAATCGCCCGTCGGGCAGCGTCAGCACGCTCCCCTGGATCCCCGGTGCTGTGACCTCCGGGATCCCCGCGTACGGCGCGTCGAGCGTCGTACCGCCGTCTGACGACCACGCGTGGACCCGGGCCGGTCCTGTGCCCAGGTGGTTGCGTGCATTGAAGTAGAGCCGGCCGTCGGGAAGCTCCGCGACCGCAGTCTCGTTGGCGTTGATCTCCGGCCCGTCATTGCGATCGACGAACCCCACCGACCAGGTGTGGCCGCCGTCGTCGCTCACGATGCAGTGGCCGCCGTTCACGCCGGCTGACACCTCAGAGTGGTTCGCGGGCACCACCAAACGCCCACTGTGCAAGGCGATCGCGTGACACGGTCCGGTCGCGTACCAGCCCCAGTCCGCCGGTTTCACCTGTTCGGTGATCTCCACCGCCGCGCTCCACGTCGTACCGTCATCGGCTGACCGCTGCACGAAGACGCGTCGGCCGTCGCGCTCCCGCACGAGCGCCGACTCAACGGCCTCGGCGTCGTTCTGCACCGACACCAGTACGACGTCTCCGCTGGCCGGGTCGAAGACTGGCGCCGGGTTCCCACAGGTCTTCCCAGCCACAGCCAGCACGACCTGCAGCGGCTGCCAGGTCAGTCCGCCGTCGAGTGAGCGCCGCAGTACCAACTCGATCTCCCCCGCGTCCCCGGACCCGTGCCGCCGGCCCTCGCAGAATGCGAGCACCAGCTGACCCCGCGCCACCACAGCTGGGATGCGGAACGTGTGATAGCCGCTCCCGGCAGGCTCGAAGACAACGCTCGGTCTTGAAGACATAGGACGTACTATGTCATCGTGTGGCCTTCCAAGGGAAGGTGAGGCTTCATGTCCATCAGCAGACGCTCGTTCCTCGGCGGTGGACTGGCCGCCGCCGCTGTCGCGGTCACCGGGTGCTCGTCCGGTCCGAAGAACACCGCGGCCGCCAACCGCTCCGTCGCCCTGCCCGCCTTCACCAAGTACGCCGGTGTCGCTCCGGACCTCCCTGGCGACAGCGTGGTCCTGGACGCCTTCCTGAAGTACCCCGCGAACCCGGTCCGGGCCATCGCCGAGGCACCTGGTGACGGGAAGCCCGTCACGTTCCTCACGAACATCCCTGGCGCCATCCCGCCCGCAGCGGACCGGAACGAGTTCTGGCAGGCCCTGAACGACCGACTCGGTTCCGAGCTGCAGATCAGCATGGCGTCCAACGACGAGTACAAGGACAAGTTCGCCACCCGCCTCGCCGGCGGTGACCTACCGGACATCCTCAACATCCCGGTGGACACCGCACAGATCCCTGGCTTGGTGAAGGCCAAGTGCCTGGACCTCACCGAGCAGCTGTCCGGGGACGCGATCAAGAAGTACCCGTTCCTGGCGAACATCCCGGCCGTCTACTGGAAGGGCTGCGTCTTCAACGGCGCCATCTATGGCGTCCCCGTCCCGCGGGGGATGTCCCGGACGTCATTGGCGCTCTACCGCGAGGACCTGCTCGCTGCGAAGGGCATCAAGAACCCTGCGCCGAAGAACTTCGAGGAGTTCTTCGGCCTGGCCAAGGAGCTCACCGCCGCCAAGCAGAACAAGTGGGCCTGGACCCGGGTGCCGCTGTCCACGATCCGCCAGATGCTCGACGTACCGAATGTCTGGAAGGAGGCGGGCGGCAAGTTCAGCTCCAGCTACGAACACGAGGCCAATCAGGAGGCGCTCGAGGCGGCGCGCAAGATGGTCGCTGCCGGCATGATCAACCCGGATGCGTTCAACGACAAGGCCAGTGCACGCAAGCAGTGGTTCAACGGTGGCACTGCGGCCTTCGACTACGACAGCTTCGTCGCCTGGAACCAGTACTACGCCGACAACACCGCAGGCGACTCGTTCGCGGTCAACATGCTCGACGTCCCCGGCTTCGACGGTGGTGAAGGCAGTCCGTGGATGGGTGGCGCACTGAACAACGTCACCGCCTTCAGCAAGGACAGCAAGCACACCCCTGACACCCTGCTCAAGATCGCCAACTGGATGGCCGCACCGTTCGGCACCGAGGAGTACCTGTTCCGCAAGTACGGCGTCGCTGGCCGCCACTACGCCTTGCAGGGCACGGATCCCGTACCCACCAAGGTGGGAGTCGTCGAGACCGGCATCGGCCTGCAGTACATCAGCGACTCACCTCTGGCGCTCTACTGGGCCGGCAAGCCCGAGGTGCCGCGCAAGCAGCACGCAATCCAGCAGAAGATCGCCAAGCGCCTCGTGTACGACGCGTCGTACGGCCTGTACTCGGACACCCAGTCGAAGAAGCAGGCGCAGCTCGCAAAGACCCTGACCGACCTGGAGAGTCAGATCGTCCAAGGCAAGAAGCCTGTCTCGGACTGGACGGCCGGAGTGGCGGACTGGAAGTCAGCAGGGGGCGACAAGATCCGCTCCGAGCTCGAGCAGGCGCTGGCGGAGAGTAAATGAGCCTCTGGCACCGCCTGGGTCGTGACCGAGTCCTGCTGCTGTTCGCGCTGCCAGGTGCCGCCCTGATCATCGCGTTCCACTACGTGCCGCTGCTGGGTAACGTGATCGCCTTCAAGGACTACCAGCCGTTCCTGGGGATCGGCAGCAGCGACTGGTCCGGCTGGTCCAACTTCGCGGTGATCTTCAACGGCGATCCGGCGTTTCTGCGCGCTCTGAAGAACACACTGGTCCTGACCGCGCTGCAGTCGGTCTTTGTCTTCCCAGCACCGATTCTGCTGGCCCTACTGCTGAACTCGTTGTTCTCCGAGCGGATCAAGCGGATAGCGCAGAGCATCCTCTACCTGCCGCACTTCATGTCCTGGGTGATCGTGGTGGCACTGTTCCAGCAGATGCTCGGCGGCAGCGGCCTACTGAACAACTACCTGCGCTCACACGACCTGGCGACGCTCAACATCATCGGCAACTCCGAACTGTTCCACGTGCTGCTCACGTCGCAGATCATCTGGAAGGACACCGGCTGGGCGACCATCCTGTTTCTGGCCGCACTGTCCCAGATCGACTCGCGGTTGTACGAGGCGGCCAGTGTGGACGGCGCGACCCGGATGAAGCAGCTCTGGCACGTCACGCTGCCAGGACTGCGCGGAATCATCATCCTGCTGTTCATCCTGCGCCTTGGCGACTCGCTGACCGTCGGCTTCGAGCAGATCATCCTGCAGCAGCAGGCGGTCGGCCGCGACATCAGCGAGGTCCTCGACACTTACGTCTACAACAACGGTGTCCTAGGAGGCGCGTGGGGCGTCGCAGCAGCGGTGGGCCTGGTGAAGGGGCTCGTCGGCGTCGCACTGGTCCTCACTGCGAACAAAGTCGCCCACATCTTCGGTGAGCAAGGGGTGTACAGCCGGTGAGCCGCATGATCGTCCAAGGCGTCCCCGCACCTTCCTGGCCGATGCGGGTCTTCAAAGGCCTTGTCCTGCTGGTGTTCTGCGCGGTGGTGATCATCCCGTTCGTCGGAGTGATCTCCACCAGCGTCGCGCCGAACAAACAGATCAACGAGTCCGGCGGACTGGTCCTGTTGCCCGACTCGATCGACTTCGCGGCGTACCGGTCGCTGTTCGCAGGTGGGGTGGTGACGCAGGCGCTGCTGATCAGCGTGTTCGTCACCGTGGTCGGAACTCTGCTCAGCCTGACCGTGTCGTGTCTGCTGGCCTATGCGCTGTCCCGGCCGGCCTTTGTGGCCGGACGGCCGATCCTGCTGGTGGTGCTGTTCAGCATGCTGTTCTCACCCGGCATCATCCCGACGTACCTGGTGGTGAAGGGCGCTGGTCTGCTGGACAGCATCTGGGCGCTGATCGTGCCCACCATGGTCAGCGCCTTCAATGTAGTGGTGCTGCGGGCGTTCTTCATGAACCTGCCCGGTGAGCTGATCGAGAGCGCCCGGATGGACGGTGCCGGCGAGCTCAAGACGTTCGGGTACGTCGTCCTGCCGCTGTCGAAGGCGGTGTTGTCAGTGATCGGGCTGTTCTACGCGGTGGCCTACTGGAACGCGTTCTTCTCCGCACTGCTCTACCTGAACGACAGCAAGCTCTGGCCGCTGCAACTGGTCCTGCGAACGTACGTCATCAACGACACCCAGCTGGGCAGTGCGGAGCTCGGTACCGAGCTACTGCCACCGCAAGCCTCGATCCAGATGGCGATCCTGGTGGTGTCGATCGTCCCGATCCTGGTGATCTACCCGTTCCTGCAGCGGCACTTCGCGAAGGGCGTGCTGACCGGTGCCGTGAAGGGCTGATCTCGGCGGCGTATCGGCCCTGTCACAAAGAGTTCCCCGGGGGTTGCCCAGGGCAACGTCAGGGTTGCGCCTGGGCAAATCCTGAGGGAACAGCTAGTACCGTCGAAAGGTATGGGGACGCAAGCTGCAGAGCGGGTGGGGACAGCAGGGGAGCAGCGTCGGACGACGGTCTGGCGAGTGATTCGGGAGGCGGTGCTGCTGGCGACCCTGTTCGGGGTCTACAGCGCCGGGCGGCAGATCGCCGCCAAGCACACCGGGTCCGCGTTCGACCATGCCCACGAGGTGCTGTCGTTCCAGAACTGGCTCCACCTCCCCAACGAGGCGACGATCCAGCAGGCGGCGCTCAGCCTCCCCCATCTGGTCCAGTCAGCGAACCTGTACTACGCCTCCGTGCATGCGCCGCTGACCGGGGCCGTACTGCTCTGGCTGAGCATCTGGCGACCGAAGGCGTACTCGAACGTGCGGTGGACCATCGCAGCGCTGACCGGACTCGCACTGATCGGTCACATCGCGTTCCCACTCGCACCACCGCGGATGATGCCCGGGTTCGTCGACACCGGCCTGGTGTTCGACCAGTCCGTGTACGGCGCGGACCGGTCCGGCAGCGTGGTGAACCAGTTCGCCGCCATGCCGAGCCTGCACGTCGGGTGGGCGGCCCTGATCGCCCTGTCGATGATCCTGATCACCCGGTCCCGCTGGCGCTGGCTCTGGCTCGCGCACCCGATCATCACGTTCGCAGTGGTGGTGATGACCGCCAACCACTACTGGCTCGACGGAATCGTCGCCCTGGTGCTGCTCGCGGCCTGTCTGCCGCTGCTGCTCCGGCGGGGACTGCACGACGACCTGCCGCGGGCGCGTAATTCGGTACCGATCCGGCAGGTGCTCAAGTAACGTAGCCGGGCTCCCCACCCCCTGCTGGAGGTCACTCATGCCCGCAGACACGTCCGACACCCTCCAAGCCGAGCAGAACCATCTGAAGACCTCCCGGGCCGCACTGGCCCAGATGCGGGAGAAGACCGGCGCCCTGGAGATCCACAGTGCGGACCCGGTCAGCGAGGAGTTCCTGAAGGCCGCGATCTGGCGGCGGATGAAGGAGCTGGAGGACGACCCGGAGGTCCCGCTGTTCTTCGGGCGGCTGGACTACGTCGACCCGGCCCCGGAGACGTTCCACATCGGCCGCCGGCACGTGAACGACGCCATGGGCGAGCCACTGGTGGTGGACTGGCGAGCAGACATCTCCGTGCCGTTCTACCGGGCCAGCCGGACCGAACCGATGGGGGTCGGCCACCGGCGCCGCTTCGGCTTCACGCACGGCGAGATGACCGCGTTCGAAGACGAGGACCTGACCACCGCCGCCCCCGTCGAGGACCACAGCGACATCCTGGACGCCGAGATCGAGCGGCCGCGCTCCGGTCCGATGCGTGACATCGTGGCGACCATCCAGCCCGAGCAGGACGTCATCGTCCGGGCCGGCGTCGAGCAGACGATCTGCGTCCAGGGTGCACCCGGTACCGGTAAGACCGCGGTCGGACTGCACAGGGCGGCGTACCTGCTCTATGCCTACCGGGACCAGCTCAGCCGGGCCGGTGTGCTCGTGGTCGGCCCGAACGCGAGCTTCCTGCGCTACATCGGCGACGTGCTCCCCGCACTGGGCGAGATCGAGGCCAAGCAGACCACCGTCGAAGAGCTGGTCGCACACGTCCGCGTGGCCGGGCCGGGTCCCGCAGCGCTCGACGTACTCAAGGGCGATGGCCGGATGGCGGAGGTGCTGCACCGGGCCGTCTGGTCGCAGGTGCGGACGCCGGAGGAGGCACTGGTCGTCCCACGCGGCTCACACCGGTGGCGGGTCGCTGCCTACCAGGCTGAGGAGCTGGTCACTGAACTCCGCACCCGGGGCATCCGGTACGGCGCCGGCCGGGCGATGTTGCCGCAGCGGCTGGCGCACGCCGTACTGCTGCGGATGGAGGCGGCCGGTGACTCGCCGGACGACCGGGTACAGGACGCAGTCGCGCGCAGCCGTCCGGTCAAGCAGTACGCCGAGGCTCTGTGGCCGGCAGTGGATCCGGCCAAGATGCTGTTCCGCCTCTTTACTGAGCCGGAGCTGCTTGCTGAGCACGCCGAAGGCATTCTGACCGCCGAAGAGCAGGCGATGCTGATCTGGGAGAAGGCACCGCGGTCGGCGGGTGCGGCCAAGTGGTCGGTTGCCGATGCCACTCTGATCGACGAGATCGCCGACCTGGTCGACCGGACGCCGTCACTCGGCCACGTCGTACTGGATGAGGCGCAGGATCTGTCCGCGATGCAGCTGCGTGCCGTCGGCCGCAGGTGCTCGACCGGATCGATGACAGTGCTCGGTGACATCGCGCAGGGCACCACTCCGTGGGCCACCCCGTCGTGGGAGGAGGCCCTCAAGCACCTGGGCAAGACTGGCGCCCACACCGAGGAACTGACCGCAGGCTTCCGCGTCCCCGGTCAAGTGATCGAGTACGCCGCTCTCCTGCTCCCGCTCATCGCACCACACCTCACACCGCCGACCGCCGTACGACGGGCGCGCGGTGAACTCAGCATCACCCGGGTGGACGACAGCCTGGCAGCCGCGGTGAAGACAGTGGGCGACGTGTCGAGCCGTCCGGGCTCCATCGGCCTGATCGTTCCCGATGCGCTCGTCCCGGCCGCCCGGAAGGCGCTGCACGAGCAGGGGCTCACCTTCGCCGTACTGGGTGACGAGGACGACGCCGAGTCGCACCTGGACGTCGTACCGGCTTCACTCGCCAAGGGTCTCGAGTTCGACCACGTGGTGCTGGTGGAGCCGGCTGGGATCGTGGCTGGTGAGGCCGACGAGCGCACCGGCCTCCGCCGGCTCTACGTCTGCCTCACCCGAGCCGTCACCTCGCTGGCAGTGCTCCATAGCGAGGACCTGCCGACCGTCCTAGCGACCGCAGCCTAGAGCCGAAGTCGTTCGGCAGCGAGAGCCGGAACACCTTCGCCCACGCCGAGGCGACCTGCTTCGGCAGCGGACCGGTGGTGTAGCGCAGGTTGTACTCGTCGAAGATCGCTCGCACCTTCGGTGCGATCTCCTGGTACCGGTTGCTCGGCAGGTCCGGGAACAGGTGGTGCTCGATCTGGAACGACAGGTTGCCGGTCATGATGTGCATCGCCCGGCTGCCGCTGATGTTGGCCGAGCCGAGCATCTGCCGCAGGTACCACTCGCCGCGCGTCTCACCGTCGATGGACTTCTTCTCGAACGTCTCGACGCCCTCCGGGAAGTGCCCGCACATGATCACCGAGTGGGACCAGACGTTGCGGACCACGTTGGCGACCGCGTTGGCAGCCAACGTGTGCAGGACCGACGGCCCCGACAGCAGCGGGTGCACGACGTAGTCCTTGGTCATCTGGCCGCGGATCTTCTTCAGCACCTGCTTGGTGCGCGCCTTGAAGCCGGGGTCCTGGCGGCGCTCCTTGGTGGCCAGGTTCTTCCCCAGCTCCAGGTCGTACGCCGCGATGCCGTACTCGAAGAACATCGCGTTGACGAAGTTCCAGAACGGTTGCGCCAGGTACAGCGGGTACCAGCGCTGGTCCTCGTCGACCCGCATGATGCCGTAGCCGAGGTCGTTGTCCTTGCCCACCACGTTCGTAAAGGTGTGGTGCAGGTTGTTGTGCGCGTGCTTCCACTGCTCGGCCGGCGACGCGTGGTCCCACTCGTAGCTGGTCGAGTGGATCTTCGGATCCCGCATCCAGTCCCACTGGCCGTGCAGGACGTTGTGACCGATCTCCATGTTCTCCAGGATCTTGGCCACCGACAGCCCCGCGGTACCGATCAGCCAGGCCGGCGGGAACAGCGACAGCAGCAGCACCGCACGGCTGCCCAGCTCCAGCTTGCGCTGCACACTGATCACCTTGCGGATGTACGCCGCGTCGCGGGTGCCACGCGTGGCCAGGACCTCGTCGCGGATCGCGTCGAGCCGGCGGCCGATCTCCTCGATGTCTTCGGGAGACAGGTGCGCGATCGGGTTGGCGGCCTTCTTCTGGATAACAGTCACAGGGGTCTCTTTCTCAACAGTCGATGTCGCAGGCACCGGCCGCGGCCGAGATGCAGGTCTGGATGAGTACGCCGTCGCCGGGTGCGGCGGTGGTGACCTCGCCCGAGCGGAGGTCACGCACCGAGCCAGAGCGCAGCGGGAGCACGCAGGAGAAGCAGATGCCCATCCGGCAGCCGGACGGCATCAGTACGCCGTTCTGCTCGCCGGCGTCGAGGATCGGCGTCGTACCGTCGAGCTCAAGGGTGGTCCCGGTCGCCGAGAAGGTGACGCTGCCGCCCTCTCCCGGCTCAGCCAGCGCAGTACGGAATCGCTCGGTGTGCAGCTCGCCGATCTCCTCGAGCGACGCCCACTGCTCCTCGATCGCGTCGAGCAGGCCGGCCGGGCCACAGGCCCACGTCTCCCGCTCCGCCAGATCCGGTACGACGTCCGCCAGCGCGGCGACGTCAAGCCTGCCGTGCGTATCGGTGTGCTGCTCGACCAGCCGCAGGTGCCCGGCGGCAGCGTAGTCGCGCAGCTCGTCACCAAAGATCACGTCGTCGGCCCGAGCCTCGGAGTGCACCAGCACTGCGTCCTCGAACCGGCCAAGGCCTGCGCGCAGCATGCCCATCACCGGGGTGATGCCGCTGCCGCCGGTGATGAACAGGATCTTGCGCGGCGCCGGGTTCGGCAGCACGAAGTCCCCGACCGCCTGATCGAGGTGCACCAGCTGACCCGGCCGCAGCTCCTGCGAGAGGTGCGCACTGACCACACCGTCCGGGACTGCCTTGGCAGTGATGGTGATCAGTCCGTCGCCCGGTGCGGAGGTCAGCGAGTAGGAGCGCCACAACCGGACGCCGTCGACGTCGAGCCCGATCCGGACGTACTGCCCGGGCTGGTGCCCGCGCCAGGCCTGGCCAGGCCGCAGTACGACGGTCACCGCGTTGCAGTTCTCCGGACGGACGTCGACCACCCGGGCGCGCAGGTCGGCGCCGGCCCGGAGCGGACGGAACATGTCGAGGTAGTCGGCGGGGTCACGCGGGTGGGTGGCCGCCGACGCAACCTGCCAGACCCGGTCACGCAGCCGGTCGCGGAACGTCTGCCGCGCGCGGGGGTCAGCAGCAAAGGTCGTCATACCTTCCAGCATCCTCGACCCAAGGTGTAGTTTCATGACCAAAGATGGTGAATCTGAAACCCGATGTTGTTCGGAGAGAACAGTTTGTCCGACTCTGACCCCACGCGGCACGCCAGCCGGACGGCCCGCGGAGCCGCCGAGCTCAAGCTCGGCGAAGCGGCAATCGCTCTCCTCCGGGCCCGGCTGGCGGAGATCGCCGGCCGCACGGTGACGGCGATCATCGTCGAGGTTCCGGGGTACACCAACGCGCTGGCCGGACCGATGGGAGCCAAGATCGAGAGCGCCGTCCAGCTCGCCCTTGGCGGCTTCCTCCGACTGGCCGGCAGCGGTGCGGCCGGTACGCCGCTCGCGCCGACGCTCGAAGGCGCGTACGCGCTGGGTCGCGGCGAGGCCCGGAGCGGCCGGAGCATGGATGCCTTGCTCGCCGCCTATCGCGTCGGCGCCCGGGTGTCGTGGCGGGAGCTCTCCCGTACCGCTGTCGAGGCTGGCCTGCCGGCCGAGACCTTGGCCAAGTTCGCGGAGCTCGTCTTCGCCTACATCGACGAGCTGTCCGCGGCGAGTGTCTCCGGCCACACCGACGAGCTGGCCACCACCGGCCGGGTCCGGCAGCGCTACCTCCAAGCGCTGAGCCGCAGCCTCTTGCTGGGCGAGGCCCCCGAGCACCTGATCGGAAAAGCCCAGCAAGCCGACTGGGAGCCGCCGCGGACTCTGACGGCCGTGATCCTGCCGAGCGCACAGCTCAGAGCCATCCTCGGTGCGCTCGACCCACGAACCCTGCATCCCGAGGACGACCTGGCCGAGCTCGGCGATCTCACTGCTGCACCGGGTGAGGACGACGCGACCGAGCTCGGCGTGCTGATGCTCCCCGATGCTGACGGCTCAGCCCGGACCACCCTGCTGCGAAGCCTTCGCGGCCGCCAGGCCATCGTCGGTCCCGCCCAACCGTGGACGACGGTCCGGACGTCGTACCTGCGCGCTCTCCAGGCCCACAGACTCCGGCTCACCGCCGACGCCGATGCAGCGGTCGATACCGACAGCCACCTGGCGACGCTGGTCGTCACGTCCGACCCGACGGCTCTCGAGGATCTCCGCCGACACGTGCTGGCACCACTCGCGGACCTCCGCCCGACCACGGCAGAGCGCCTCACCGAGACACTGCGCGAATGGCTGCTGCACCTGGGCCGCCGCGACGACGTCGCCGCGGCGCTGCACATCCACCCGCAGACCGTCCGCTACCGCATGACACAGCTACGTCAGCTCTTCGGTCCCCGGCTGGACGACCCGCAGACCGTGCTCGACCTGACCATCGCCTTGGCCGTGCCGACGACCTCAGAAACCGCGGGACCCGCCTGAGCGACGCGACGACCGTCGCGAGGAGCCACCGCCGCTGGACCTGGTCCGGGACGACCAGGACCGCCGCGAGGATCCACTCGACCAACTGCTGTCGTTATCGTCGCTGGACGACGAACCCGCGGACGACGACCAACTGCTGACCGACGAACCCACGTCGGAGCTCCAGCGCCCGAAGCGGGCACCCGCCCGGCGAGAGGCCCAGCGGGACCGCATGCGATCGCCAGCCCGCCGAGCGTCCTCGTCCGGGAACCACCAGCGTCGTCCGTCGCCCTGCGACCAGTAGCCGTCGATGTAGGCGGCCATCTCCTCGCCGAATGTCCAGTAGGGCCTGGGATCCCGCCATAGCTTGACCATGCGGACCTGGGGCTCCTCACCGGCCACTGCGCGCTGCTTGCAGGCGGCACACACGTCGACCTCGCGCACGTTGCCACCCTCAGGCTCGAAGTTCACCTGGTCCGTGCTGGGCCCGTGCCGCGGGTCGAAGAAGCAGGGTGCCGTCGGCTTCGGTATCGGCTGCCCAGCACGCACGGCGTCGATGCACACCAGCCCGTAGCGCGCGGAACCCAGCAGGGTCGTCACCGCCTCGATGTCGGCGTCACCCTTGGCCGCGTCCAACCGGTGCCGTGCCTTCTCGACTGTGTCGAGCACGTCCTTGGACAGCTTCGCCTGCTGCGGCTCGTTCGTCGTGGGCAGTGCTGCCACTTGCTGCGACAGCGCGATGATCTCCTCGTTCAGCATCGGCTGCGTGACAGCCAGGTGCTCCTTTTCATCCTTGCGACGTGCCCGCCGTGCTCCGAGGGTGACCGTGCCCCACCACAGGCCGAACAGGCCGGCCACTCCGCCTGCCCACGGCGCTACGTCGATGTACCAAGGGTCGTCGACCACCTGTGCCCGCTGAATGAAGCGCGCCAGCATGCGGTCGTAGTCCGGCGCACAGCAGTCAACGGCCTGATCCACTGCATCACCCACGTGGTACGTCGGGCCATGGTCGGCTCGCTGGACCGCATGGAAGCCACGGCCTTTGCTCTCCGACCTCGCATCGACCAGGACGGCGTACACGCCTTCGACGCCGACCCGGTCGTACAGCTGGTCGGCGATCTCCTCGCCTTCCCACGCCAGGGTCGAGTAGTACCCGGACTTCGAGATCTTCGTGGCCGGGATGACGGCGATCCGGATCGGCGCCGCGGCGCCCTTCGCCGCTGCACTCAGTTCAGCGACCTCACTGGAGCTCAGCTGGCTGACGTCGGGGTCGACCCACACTCCCGGGTCACCAAGGTGTGAGGCCACCTCGTTCATGTAGGCATCTGGCGTGGTCGCTGCCTGTGCCGGGAGCACTGGGATCACCACGAGAGCGAGTACTGCGAGCAGACGCTTCATCGCTTGCTCCTCGAGAGTCGGGTCTCACATGCCTTGCAGACAGGGATCTCTCGCGGCTGCCCGCCGCCCGGCGTGTACATCCAGTCAGTCACCGAGACGCCATGTGCTGGGTCGAAGAAGCACAGGGCCCGACGCGGCGGGGCTGGCGTGCCTGCAACCCGTGCCTGCGCACAAGCGAGTCGCCAGCGCCCGTACTCGACGCGCGCACGTACATCCACCAGCTCGTCGTCGTCCAGGTCACCGTTGACCACGCGACCGGCATCGGCGTACGCATCCAGTGCTGCTTGCACATCTGCCGCAGTGGCTGTGACATCCATGCCCTCCAGACGCACGTCTGCGGCATCCAGTTCCTCACCGAACCGTGTGACGTCCTCACGCGCCAGCGCTTGCCGCTCGGTCAGGGTGTCGGCCTCATCCGGCAGCACGTCGTACGACGGTCGGTACAGCGCCGGACCCGACTCCGTGGCCGGCCGTGCCTTCCACCAACGCCGGACCAGTCCGAGTCCCGCGAGCAGCACCAAGACCAGCAGCCCGAGCCAAATCCAGCCAGGCGGACCATCTGAGGCTTTCGGGACGTTGAGTTGGTCCAGCACTCCGTTGAGGGTGCCGACCGGATCGGACCGGCTGTGCCTGGCCAGCTCCTCGCTCAGAATGTTCGCGATCGGGGTGTCGACACCGACCGCACTCCCCCAGATCAGCGCGCCGCCGAAGACGACCAGATAGATACCGTCGGCGGCCTGCTTGTCGACCAGTGCGTCGACGTAGGCCTTGGCCGCTGCACCGTTGTCGCTACCGCCGTTGTTCAGCACTGCCGCCGGCACCACGGCGATCCGGATGGCCGGGACCCGCCCGTCGACCCGGTCCTTCAGCTCATCCGCATCCCGATCCGGGACCAGCGCGCGCTGAGTGGGATCGACGTACACAGGTGAGCTCTTCCACCCGTCGACAACCGGAGCGGGATCAGCCGCCGCTCCGGTCATCGTGGTGGTCAGCAGTATCAGGGCGGCCAGCAATCGCATGGCCGCTACCTTGCCCTAGCTGGAGGGCAGAACCGCGACAGGCTCCGCTTCGACATGCTCCAGGTCTTCGATGTCTTCCAGAGCTGGGTCGCGGCGAAGGGTGAAGGTCAGGCCGAGCACGATCAGCGACAGTACGGCGGCCAGCGGCGGCAGGTAGCGCAGTCCCGCCACCTGGATGACCAGACCGCCGACCACTGCGGACAGACCGGCGCCCAGGTAGATCGCAGAGGCGTTGAGAGCGATCAGGAGTCCACCGCCGAGCTCAAGCAGCAGGTTCTGGATCGGCGGGTTGAAGGCCCAGGTGAACATGCCCCAGACGAACAGGGCCACGCCCGCACCCACAGTGCTGCGGGCTGTCAGGTCCAGCGTGCTGACTGCGAGGACGATGCCGATCAGCAACACGATGAGCGTGCGGATGCTGCCGAAGCGATCGGTGGCGCGTCCACCGAGCAGGTTGCCGACCACGGCGCCCACGCCGTACACGAGAAGCAGGATGCCGGTGACGTTGCCGGTCAGACCGGCCGTCTCCTTCAGCAGCGGCACGATGTAGATGTAGACGCTGAAGGCGCCGAGCACACCCAGCACCGACATCAGCAGCACGATCTGCACGCGACGGTCAGCCAGTCCGGCGAACCGCTCACGCAGGCTGACCACAGGTGGTGCAGCGACCTTCGGTAGCGCGGAGCGCTCGACCACGGCGACCAGCACCGCCACGATCGCGATCAGCGCGAACACACCCTTGTAGCCAAGCGTCGGGCCGAGCAGGCTGCCGGCCGGCACGCCTAGCACCAGAGCGAACGTCAGACCGCCGAACACGACCGCCACCGCGCGACCGCGCTCTTCAGGTGGCAGGAGGCCAGTGGCGAACAGCGTGGCCGCCGGCGTGTACGCAGCGGCGCCGAACGCGGCCACCACTCGCCCGGCCATCAGCACCGGGTAGTTGGTCGCCACGGCGGCGATCAGGTTGCCCAGCGCGGCCAGAACGAGTGCAGCGATCAGGAGAGTACGACGCTCCCACCGGCCGGTCAGCGTCGCCAGGATCGGCGCACCGATCGCGTAGGCGAGCGAGAACGCGGTGGCGAGCTGACCGGCGGCGGTCAGCGAGACATGGAGTTCGGAGCTGACATCGGGCAGCACACCGGACACGACATACGCGCTGGTGCCGACCGCGAACGCACCAGCACCGAGCAGGTAGATCCGTGCGGACATGAGGTCCTTCCCCGGGAAGATTCGAGTAGTTCGATGATGATCGTACTACGAAAGTCATCGAACTTCGACAACCGTCGTACTATGGACCCATGACCAGGAAACAGCTCCCCCAGCCGGACCGGGCGGAGATCCGCGTCGAGACGGTCCTGCAGGCCCTCGGCGAGCCGGTACGACTGCAGATCGTCCGCGCGCTCGCGGACACCCCGGAGGGCATCGCCTGCGGCGAGATCGAGCTGCCCGTCACCCCCTCCACCCGCGCCCACCACCTGCGCACCCTGCGCGAGGCCGGCGTCCTGAGCACTCACACCGAGGGCACCCGGCGGATCAGCAGGCTGCGCCGCGAGGACCTCGACGCGCTCTACCCGGGGCTGCTGACCGGAGTCCTGTCCGCCGAGCAGTAGGAGCGACTGGCAGACTGGCGCAGTGGTCGAGCTACGCGCGCGCTGGGATGGCCTGGTGCCCGGTCCTGGTGAACTCGCCGACGCGCTGATCACCCGGTACGTCGAGCGCAACAGGCGCGCCTATCGCGACCACTACCTCGAGACCGTGCTGGCCGCGCTGGAATCGCTCATCCAGCTGTCGACCGACCCTTCGTCGGTCCGGCTGGCGGCCTGGTTCCACCGTGCCGTCCATGAACCAGGTGGCACCCCGGCCGAGGACGCCGAGGCCTCTGCGCACCTGGCAGAGGAGCTACTGCCGCAGTACGGCATAGAACCGATCAGAGTCGCCGAAGTCGCCCGCCTGGTTCGCTTGACCGGCGAGCTGGCCGCTCCCGCGACCGATACCTACGCACCACCACGGCGAGACGCGAATGGCGACGTACTGCTCGATGCAGTGAACGCCATTCTGTCCGCCGACCCAGTCCGGTACGCAGTTCACGTCGCCGAGGTACGACGCGACGCGGGCGACCGCCGGAGCGCACTGGAGCAGCGGTACGACGATGTCCGCGAACTGCTCGATGGTCACCTCTACCGAACCCAGCTGGCCCGGCAGCGCCTCGGACCGGTCGCCCGGGTCAACCTCGAGACAGAGCTGGCCGGTCTCGACAGTGAACTGCCAGCGCCCTGGCGTGGTTGGCAGCAGGCCGCACTGACCGCCACAGCAACGTTCTGTGCGATCGGCTCCACTGTGGTCGCCATCGCAGCCGCCGGTGCTTCCTGGGAGATTCCCACTTCACAGGGCGAGGCCAGCTGGCCACCTGTCGCCTTGGCACTACTGGCGTTCATCAGCGCGCCGGTGCTGTTCCGCTGCGCGCGCAGCTCCAGTCAACGAGCCTGTCTGATCGCAGGCGCGGTAGTGGCAGTAGCCGTCACCGGTCTCCTGATTGCTTGGGCACAAGCCCCACGGACCAACCCAGCACTCGGCGTCGGCCTCCGAGTCCCGCTGCTCTTCGCCGCTCTGCTGCTCTTACTGCTGGCTGGCGGTGCTGCGCTTGCTGCGTCCCTCCTGCGCACGAGGACCGCACGGTTCCTTCCGAGCCGGAATCTCGGTCAGCAGCTCGCGTGGCTCGCCGTACCAGGGGTCGTTGCCCTTGCTCTGCTGCTGATCGTCCAGCCGCTGGCCCGCAACTACGTGCTGAGCTCGAACGAGCGAGTCGACCGATCGCCCCGGCCGGCCGGTAAGGCCACGCCGTCCGTCCTGAACGGCACAGTCGCCTGGGTGAGCAAGGCGACCTTCGGCGCAGGAGCCGAAGAGGCGATCAGCACGCAGTACGGCATCGCGATCCCCCGGCCGAACGGCGTGGTCGACATGCTCGACGCTGCGACCGGTGATCTGCGCTGGCGCTATACCCGGTCCGACTCCGACGACCGCCCCACCATCGTCGCTACCGGCGACGGCGCCTACGTGCTCGCGCAGTTCCCTGATGTCGGCTATCTGCTGCTCGACGCCAACACCGGTCAGCGCAAAGCCGCCTGGGCCGGCCGGACGCGTGGCCACCTCATCCAGCAGGCGCAGCCGTTGCTGACCGGCGAGCCGGCCACTCACGGCTCTGACAAGCTGCACGGCCTTGACCCGAACGGCCACGAGAGGTGGACCTTCGAACCGGGTGACTGCTCGGACCTCGATGCGGTTGCCTCCACGGACGCAGTGCTCGCGTTCCTCGGCAACTGCGGCGACGAGCCCGATGCGATGACCGGACTGGACCTGAAGTCCGGCAAGAAGCTGTGGACCAAGACTGCGACCGACACCTACCGGCGTCCGGTCGTCGCGGGCGGACTGGTCGTGGTGGCCGAGCCGGGCGGCGACTCCGACGTACCGGCTGCTCTGACGGCTATCGAACCGCGCACCGGCGCTATCAAGTGGCGCTGGCCGGTACCGCAGACCTGGGCCTGCCGGACGCTGCTGAACGCCGCCGGCCGGTACCTGGTCGTTGTGGACTGCCCAGGCCCGAGCACGATCGAGAACCGGCACACCGTGGTCACTGCGATCGACACCGTCACCGGGAAGACCGCCTGGCAGGTCACTGCTCGTGTCGACCCGCGATCCAAGGTCGCGGTCACCGCGGACGGCCGGGTCGTCTCCCTCAGCCGGGACACCGAAACCTGCTGGGCCAATGTCATCGAACGCACCGGATTCCGCCAGGTCCGGTTACCCCTCGGAATCACCTGCAGTCGCGACGCCTACGCGGTCGGTAATCAGGTCCTGGTGACCGGGGACAACGCTGTCATCGCCTTGCGCTAACTCAGTGTGATCCAGAACGCAAGGCCGGCAGGGCAATCCGGCCCTTCCCGCACGCTGCGAAGCGGTCAGGTGACGAGCCGGTATCGCTTTGGCCACGACCGTCTCCGGGAGCCCCAGATCGGTCGGCCGGGACTCCATCCGGGTGCGAGACTCGCAGCCATGGACCTGCGCGACCAGTGGAATCGCCTGCTGCCGCACGCGCAGCCGTTGGGCGATGATCTGCTGGCTCGTTACGCAGAGCAACATCGGCACTATCACGATCAGCGGCACCTGGCCGAGGTTCTGCGCACGGTGGACGAGCTCGCCGACGCCGCCGACGACGCGGACACCGTCCGGCTGGCCGCCTGGTTCCACGACGCGATCTACGACCCGCAGGCCGAGCCCGGGGAGAACGAAGAGGTCTCGGCCCAGCTGGCCGAGCTCGAGCTCGCCGCGTACGGCGTCGACGCCGCCAAGGTCGAGGAGGTCGGCCGGCTGGTCCGGCTGACTGCCAAGCATGACAGCGCCCCCGACGACCGGAACGGCGCTGTGCTCTGCGACGCCGACCTGCGCATCCTGAGCATGCCCGCGGACCGGTACGACGAGTACGCGGCCGGCATCCGGCAGGAGTACGCGCATATCGACGACCGGGACTTCGCCCGCGGCCGGATGTCGTTCTTGCAAGGCCTGGCCGAGACCGAGCTCTATGCGACCGGTCCGGGTCACGACGCCTGGGAGCGCGCCGCGCGCGCCAATATCGACCGGGAGCTCGACTCCTGGGGCCCTAAGGCGGCCCGTCCGATCGGCGGGCTGATCCCGGTCGTGTACTTCGGTGCTGCCCTCGGTGCGGTCGTGGCCGCGTCGGTACTGCTCGGCCGCGGCCTCGGCGCCGCGTCGAAGTGGCCCGCCGACCCGTCCGACGTCACTGGCTTCCCGGTGTGGACTCCGGTCGCCGGAACCGCAATAGCAACCGCACTGGCCTGCGCGTGGTTCCGACGGGCCCGACAGCGCCTACTCGCCATTCCGGCACTCGTGTTCGCGGTGGTCGGTGTGGTCGCAGTCGGGATCTGCTGGTGGCGTTGGCCGGCGGCACAGCCCGGTGCTGCGATGTCCGAGCGCTGGCCGTACCTGATGCTCGCCTCGATCTCACTCATGCTCTCGGCCGGACTGCTGGCGCTGGCACGCCGGCTCCGCCGCGCACCGCCGTACTCGCAGGCTCCGCCGCAGTGGCTGGGTGTTGCTGCCACTGCCGTCTGTGGAGCTCTGCTGGCCTGGATTGTGGTGTCTGCTGGTGAGCCGTTCGTGCAGGCCCGGCTGGAGACGGCCAACACAGTCAGTACGACGACCACGGCCGAACCCACGCAGGTGCCGGTGCAGTTCGACGGCACACTCGCTTGGACGCGCGAAGTCCCCGCAGCCGGTGCCATTGCCGGTACGGCGGGCGGAGTGGCCGAGTTGCGCCAGGACGGCGTGGTCATGTCGGACGCGAACTCCGGCCAGATCCGCTGGCGGTACGCCCGGGCAGATGTCGACGACGCAGCCTCCAGCGGCTCGAAGGGCCTGCTCGTCTCCGGCGACGGCCGCACCGTCGCCGCCAACCTCCCGTACGCCGGGAATCGCGCACCGACCGGTATCGACCTGCCGACGTACGCAGTCCTGAACGCAGTGACTGGTGAGGTGCTGACCGAGGTTCACACCGACGGACGGGCGCTTGCGGTCAACCAGGACCAACTGCTGATCGCCGAAGGCAATTACGTCGCTGCCCATGGCGTAAGCAACCCGACGCACTGGCGGACGCAGCTGCGCTGCAACGTGATCCAGGGCGAGTTGATGAACGACCAGGCGGTCGTGGTCGACGCCTGCCCCGGCAACGGCGCGGTGGTTCGCGGCCTGGACCTGAAGACCGGTGACCAGCGCTGGGAGGTCGACCTGGCACAGCGCTTCGACCTGAGTACCGAGCTGGACCCGGACACCTGGGTCGGCGACCTGGTCGCCGTACCGGACACCCGTGAGGTCTCCGGTCTGATCTGGACCGCTGCTGCGGGCGGCACGCTCTACCAGTGGTCGATCGACGTCGGCGAGGGCCGGATCAGCTGGACCACCCCGGTACCGGGCACTCTGCGGCCACGACTCGGTCAAGCCTCCTGCGACGCACAGCTCGCCGCAACGCACGCGTCACTCGTGCTGATCACCTGCCGGAACGCGACAGACCCGACGCAGCCCCAGACGTACGACGTAGCTGCAGCGAACCCGGCGGACGGCACTCCGCAGTGGCATCACCTGCTGGACGTACCGCCGAAGCTGCAGCAGCCCGAGTACCCCCGTGACGGCTTCGCGCTGCTGCCGGACGGGCGTGTGATCACCCTGATGCCGCAGCCGAACGGCAGCTGCTCACCGGTGATGATCGGTCCCGCAGGTATCCAGCCGCGACCGATCCTGCCCGGCCCGACCGCAGCGTCGGTGGCGCGCTCCGAAGAGGTCACCTGCAACAAGCCGGTCACCACAGTGGCCGGGGCGCGGCCCGTCTTCTCCGACGGCACCCGCCTGTTCGCCCTGAACTAGCTCGTCGGGAATTACGTTGCCGTGGGCGCTGTTACTCCCTAACGTGATCCGCATGTACCGCGTGGTTTTCGAGCAGAACCTGTCAGGCGCCGGCCTGACGGGCGCTCCCACGTGGGCTGCCGCGTCAGTCGATAGCCGACCCTCTTCCTGCTGATCAGGACCCGCGGAGGAGGGTGGCCCGAGACCGGCCCCCTTCCGCGCGGTGACAGCGCCGGAAGGCCAGCCGGAGGGTCCTGGCTCAGTCAATTCTTCTGACCAGCAAGGGAAAACTCATGGCCAAGAGCCAGTTCGTGCGGTCCAAGCCGCACCTCAACATCGGGACGATGGGTCACGTCGACCACGGCAAGACCACGCTGACCGCTGCCATCACCAAGGTGCTCGCCGAGCGCGACCCGGTGGCCAACTCCTTCGTCGCGTTCGACGGGATCGACCGGGCGCCGGAGGAGGTCGCGCGGGGGATCACGATCAACATCAGCCACGTGGAGTACGAGACCGCATCCCGCCACTACGCGCACGTCGACATGCCCGGTCACGCCGACTACGTGAAGAACATGATCACCGGTGCCGCGCAGGTGGACGCCGCGATCCTGGTCGTGTCCGCACAGGACGGTGCGATGCCGCAGACGCGTGAGCACGTGTTGCTCGCGCAGCGCGTCGGCGTGCCGTACCTGGTGGTCGCGCTGAACAAGGCGGACACCGTCGACGACCCCGAGCTGCTCGACCTGGTCGAGCTGGAGGTCCGTGAACTCCTGTCGGAGTACGGCTTCCCGGGCGACGACGTACCGGTGGTGCGCGTCTCCGGCCTGAAGGCGCTGGAGGGCGACCCGCAGTGGACCGCTGCGATCGGCGAGCTGCTGGACGCGGTCGACAGCTATGTGCCGACGCCGGAGCGGGAGCTGACCGAGCCGTTCCTGATGCCGATCGAGGGCGTGCTCACGATCAGCGGCCGGGGCACGGTCGTCACCGGTGCGGTGGAGCGTGGCACGTTGCACGTCGGTGCAGCCGTCGACGTGGTCGGTCTCGGCCAGACCGTCAGCAGCACGGCGATCGGGATCGAGACGTTCGGCAAGACACTGGAGACAGTGCAGGCCGGTGACAACGCGGCGATCCTGCTCCGTGGTGTGAAGCGGGACGAGGTCCGTCGCGGCATGGTGGTCGCAGTCCCCGGCACGGTGCGTCCGCACCGCGCGTTCCGGGCCACACTGCACGCACTGACCACCGCCGAGGGTGGCCGGCACACGCCGTTCGCCGCGGACTACCGGCCGCAGTTCTACTTCCGGACCACGGACGTGTCCGGTGGTATCGACCTCGGCACGACCACACAGGTCATGCCGGGTGACACGGTCGACCTGGCCGTGGAGCTGGTGAAGCCGGTCGCCATGAACGTCGGCCTCGGCTTCGCAGTCCGCGAAGGCGGTCACACCGTCGCCGCGGGCACAGTCACCGAACTGCTCGACTAGCAGGCAGCCCCCGACCTCAACTGGTTGGGGGCTGTTGCCTTTTGCGGTGCCGGAGACCTGCGGCGGTGATGCGGCGGACCAGCTCACGACTGGACACCGGTACGGCGCCGGCGGCGACCAGGTCGTCGTACCGGTCACTGGGTACGTCGTAGTGGTCGCGATCGAATCCGCGCGCCGGAATGCCGGCCGCCTTGGCGAAGGCGTGCAGCTCCTCATGCGACTCGTCGCTGACCAGGTGCGACCAGACGCGGTTCCAGGCCGGCCAGGCGGGCGGGTCGATGAGGATCATCCGCGCGAGTCCTGGGCGTCGAGCAGGTTGCGCCAGGAACGGACGAAGCGCGAGTTCACGTAGGCCTTGGTCCACGAGCCGTCCTGGCGGACCGACGAGCCGACGTGGAAACGCCGTACGCCGGACTGGTACAGCCACGGCACGTGTTCGGGCTTGAGCGAGCCGCCGGCCATCATGACGCTGGCCACCGCCGGATCGGCCTTGGCCAGCTTGCAGAGGTCGTCCAACCCATGGCTGACGCCGAGCGACGACCCTGCGGTCAGCACACAGTCCAGACCGGACAGGGACCGCAGTGCACGCCACGCAGCCTCCTGCTCCAGTACGGCGTCGATCGCGCGATGGAACGTCCACGGCGTACCGGCGAACGTGCTGACCAGTGCAGCCACCGACTCGACGTCCACGACGTTGTCCGGCGTCAGGAAGCCCAGCACGAACCCGTCAGCACCAGCGGCGAGGTAGGCCTGCGCCTGCGCGGTCATCCGGTTCAGCTCGGCGCCGTTCGTGGTGAACGAGTCCGAGAGCCGCAGCATCACCCGCAACGGCAGGTCGGTCACCCGGCGGATCGCACTGACCGTCGACACCGACGGCGACAGCCCGTCGGCCTCCATCGACGCACACAGCTCCAGCCGGTCCGCCCCGCCCTCCTGCGCCGCCTCCGCATCCGCCGGATGCAGCGCGATCACCTCCAGCAACGAACCCATGCGGACATCATCCCAGCAAACCCCTGTTGCACTCGCACCAAAGCTTCTGTATCGTTTTTCTAGATCGATTTAGAAGAACGATTCAGAAGAGGGGTGCGGAGATGGCCGGGGTGACCTTGAAGACCGTGGCGAAGGCCGTGGGGGTGTCGCCGTCGACGGTGTCCAACGCCTACAACAAGCCCGACCAGCTGTCCGCCGCCCTGCGCGACCGGATCCTGGCCACCGCCCACGAGCTCGGCTACGCCGGACCGGACGCGTCCGCGCGGGCCCTGCGCAGCGGCAAGGCCGGGGCGATCGGAGTGCTCTTCACCGACAAGCTGTCGTACGCGTTCTCCGACCCGTTCGCGGTCGGCTTCCTGGCCGGACTGGCCGAGGTGGCCGAGGAGTTCCGCACCAGCCTGTTGCTCATGCCACTGGGCGCGGAGGACACCGCCGACAACAGCACTGCGGTCACACAGGCGGCGATCGACGCCGCAGCGATCTTCTGTGTACCCCATGGCCATCCAGCACTGGACATCCTGGCCGCACGCGGTCTGCCCGCAGCATCCACCGACCCTGGCACGTTCACTGACAGCTGGGTCGCCATCGACGAGGTGGCGGCGGCTGCGGGACTGGGTGAGCACCTGACCCGACTCGGGCACCGCGACGTCGTCGTACTGGTTGACAATGCTCAGGCCCCAGGCGGCCAGCCAGTGGAGATCGGGTTCGACGAGGTCTCCAGCGGCAACCCCACACTCCGGCTCGAGGGCCTACGGAAGGCGATGCCGGAGGCGCGCATCCGGGTCGTGTCCGGCGGTTACAACGCCTTCGACTCCGGAGTGGCCGGCGCCGGCTGGGTGCTGGACTCGCAGGACCGACCCACCGCGATCGTCGGACTGAGCGACGTACAGGCGCTTGGTGCGATGGAGGCGACACGGGTGCGCGGACTGGTCCCCGGACGGGACGTGACCATCACTGGCTTCGACGACATCCCAGCCGCCGCGCAGGCCGGGCTGACCACGATTCACCAGCCCATCAAGGACAAAGGGCGGATTCTCGGCCGACTGCTGCTCGACCCGGAGCACACCGAGCACCAGCTCCTGCTACCCACCGAACTCGTGGTCCGCGCAAGCAGCGGACCCGCACCGAAGACGAACTGAGAAAGGCGTCATCATGACTTACTTCATCGCCGGAAACACGGCCGTCGAGAACGCCCGCGCACTGTCGCAGTCCGCACTACCGAATGCCCCACAGGAGCCGTACGACGAGCCGCAGCACCGCACCGCGGCCCTCCGCTCTCGCATCGGCGCCGCTCTCCGATCCGTAGCCGCTCGCGAGCTGCGGCTGGCCGAGCGCCTTGACCCCAGTCCCGCTTGCGGCAGCTAGCTGGGGTTTGTCGGTGGCGTCTGGCACTCTGAAGGGCGATGAGTGAGCCAGGGGTACTACTGACGGCACGAGCCATGGTCCTGCACGACCTGGCCGCGCGAGGCTTCAACGACGCCGTCATGGTGACGGTGGTCGAGGACGCGGTGGCCGAGCGGCAGTGGTGGCTCGACCAGTGGCCGGACGGCGCCGAACACATCGCCGGACTGGTGGCGCAAGACGTCCAGGACCGCCTGGTCGACTCACGTATCCGCTGGCCGCGCTGTACCGCCTGCGACGACCTGAACGACCACGAGCTCCGCATCGAACCGGAGCTCGGCCCCGACCCGCACTGGGTCTGTGAGCGCGCCGGCATCACCGTCGCGCCGCTCGGCCACCTCACGTAACAAACTCCCGACCCCGACTTCCCAGGAGAGCTCTGTCCGGGTAATACCTGATTGCTCTACATGTAGCCAGACTACTATTGTCTGTCTACATGAAGTCGCTTGCCCTCCTCCGCCTGGTCGCGGTCCTGCACGCGGTCGCGATCTGCGTGCAGCCGATCGCGATCGGCATCTACCTGAACGGCTCCACCACCGGACTGCAGATCCATGAGCCGATGGGGCTCGCGCTCACGTCACTGGGGCTCACCCAGCTCGTCGTCGCCGTCATCTACTGGCGGTGCGGCGGGCGGGGCGTCGCACCGGTCGTCGCGCTGCTGATCCTGACCGCAGAGGTCGTGCAGGCCGCCATGGGCTACAGCAAGCAGCTGGCGATCCACATCCCGCTCGGCGTCGCTCTGATCGGCAGCACGATCGGCTTCGCCGTCTGGGCCTGCCGGCGGGCGGTGTCGGCATGAGATCCCTGTGGGCACTGCGGATCGTCCTGCTGCTGCACTGCGCCCTCATCTGCGCCCAGCCGATCCTGGCCGGCTACTTCCTGGCCGGTGAGGTCGACGCGATGAACATCCACGGGCCGATCGGCGGCAGCATCTGGATGCTCGGATTCCTCCAGATGTTCATTGCCGCCGTCTACTGGCTCCGCGGCGGTGGCCGCATCCAGCCAGTGCTGTGGTCGCTGGCACTCGTCGCGGCGGAGTTCGTCCAGCTCATCTTCGGCTACCTGCAGAACTTCGCCGTCCATGTCCCACTCGGTACGGCGATCGTCGGCACCGTCATCTGGATGACCGTCTGGTCATTCCGCCAGGAGGTCAAGCGGTGAAACTGTCACGGCGCACTCTGCTCGCAGCCACCGGAGCTGCCGTCACACTGTCGGGCTGCGGCCTGGACGCCTCCCCCGCCCAGTCCGGCGAACTCCTGCGCAGCAAGGCGAAACTCCCCCAGCCCTTCACCGTGCCGCTTCCGATTTCACCGGTGAAGAAACCCACCACCCCGGGCCGCTACCGCGTCGTACAGCGCAAGGCGAGCCTGGA
The DNA here is from genome assembly GCF_044453945.1 of Kribbella sp. NPDC051587. Taxonomy (NCBI): domain Bacteria; kingdom Bacillati; phylum Actinomycetota; class Actinomycetes; order Propionibacteriales; family Kribbellaceae; genus Kribbella; species Kribbella sp. NPDC051587. The sequence continues at coordinate 946,958 of NZ_JBITDE010000002.1, read as the reverse complement.
GATCCTGCCCGGCCTCAAGACCGAGGTCCTCGGGTACGACGGCCTGTTCCCCGGCCCGACGTTTGACGTGCGGAGCGGCCAGACCACTGTGGTCGAGCAGGTGAATGAACTCGACGTACCGACTGCTCTACATCTCCACGGCGGTCACACGCCGGCTGCGAGTGACGGTTGGCCACTGGACCTCCTGATGCCAGCAGGGATGCAGCACGACCACTCCGGTCACCACGACATGAACATGCAGGGCGGTGTCATGACGATGGGGAGCCGCACGTACACGTATCCCAACACGCAGCGCGCGGCCACACTCTGGTACCACGACCACCGGATGGACTACACCGCACCACAGGTCTACCGCGGCCTGTTCGGACTGCATCTGATCCGCGACGAGGAAGAGGACCGGCTACCGCTGCCGCATGGTGATCGGGAGATCCCACTGGTGATTGCGGACCGCGCCTTCGCTGAGGACGGCTCGTTCCTCTACCCGGCAGCCAAGGACGGGCCAGGTGTCGAATCGGCTTATATGGAAGGCGTTGTGGCCGACGTGACGCTGGTGAACGGCGCACCGTGGCCAGTGCACGAGGTGGACGCGGCCCGGTACCGCCTGCGGATTCTGAACGCCGCCAACGCGCGACGCTACGAGCTGGCCTTCGACCGCGGTCCGGCGCAGTTCGTGCAGATCGGGAGTGACGGCGGGCTACTGGGTGCACCGGTCGAGCACGAGACGCTGGTGATCGCACCGGCCGAGCGATTCGACGTGATCGTGGACTTCTCACCGTACAAGCCGGGTGACGAAGTCACTGTGGTCAATCGGCTCGACAACAACGCGCCCGTACTGCGCTTCAAGGTCGCACGGCGGGCGAGTGACGACAGCAGCATCCCGGCGAGGCTGTCGACGTACCAGGCCATCGAGGCACCGACCGGTGTCGTCAGACGCCAGTGGCGCTTCCGCCGCGGCGATGCGGGCTCTCACCAGGGCTGGACGATCAACGGCAAGGCCTTCGACCCGGTGAACATGCAGGCGCAGGTGAAGCTCGGCCAGTACGAGATCTGGTCGTTCGTCACCGACGTGCACCACCCCGTGCACGTCCACCTCGCACCGTTCCAGGTCCTCAGCCGGCGCGGCCGCAACCCCGGCCCGTACGACGGTGGCTGGAAGGACACCGTCGACGTGAAGCCCGCCGAGATCGTGGAGGTGCTGGTCAAGTTCACCGCCCACAAAGGTAAGTACCTGATCCATTGCCACAACCTCGAACACGAGGACATGGCCATGATGGCCGCCTTCGAAACCATCTGAACCCTTGACGCGCGGCATCGCCGTTCCCTATATTCAACACATCGGTTGATCAAGGGAATGGTTGATAAAGATGTCGGTTGATGACGGGCAGCTCGACCGGGCCTTCGCCGCGCTCGGCGATCCGGTCCGGCGGGCGATGATCGCGCGGCTGTCGCGCGGTCCGGCCACGGTCAACGAGCTGGCCGAGCCGTTCCCGATCACCACCCAGGCGGTGTCGCGGCACATCCAGGTGCTCGAGGCCGCCGGCCTGATCACCCGGACGCGGGACGGCCAGCGTCGTCCCTGCCACCTGGTGCCGGCCGCCCTCGAGGCGCTGACCAGCTGGATCGACGAGTACCGGCTGGAGACCGAACGCCGCTTCCGCCGGATGGACGCGGTGCTCACCACGATCAAGGAGCAGGAGAAATGACCACCACCATCAACACCCCCGCCGGTACGCCGTTCGTCGAGGTCACTCGTGAGTTCGACGCCACGCCGGCCCAGCTGTTCAAGGTGATGACCGCCAAGGACCTGATCGGCGAATGGCTCGGCCCGCGCGAGCTCGAGGCCGTCATCGAGGAGTACGACGTCCGCGAGGGCGGCAAGTACCGCTACATCCACCGCAACGCCAACGCGGAGTTCGCGTTCCGCGGTGTCTTCCACAGCGTCGTCCAGGACGAGATGGTCATCCAGACCTTCGAGTGGGAAGGCGCACCGGGCCAGGTGTGCATCGAGAAAGTGACACTGGAGCCCACCGCGACCGGAGTGCTGCTCCGCCAGCAGTCCGTGTTCCCGTCCGTCGAGGCCCGTGACCAGTCCATCGAGTACGGCATGGCCAACGGCATCGAGGACTCGATGAACCGCCTCGCCGAGCTCGTCGCCAAGGAGGCCTGACAAATGGGCAAGGTCATCGCAGCCGCAGCAGTGTCGCTGGACGGGTTCGTCGCGGACACCGACGACGCGGTCGGGCCGCTGTTCGACTGGTACAACAACGGGCCGGTCGAGCTCTACGGCACCGACCAGGGCCGCCCCTTCCACCTCACCCAGGCCAGCGCCGACTACCTGTCAGAGAGCTGGTCCGCCATCCGCTCCTGCGTGATCGGCCGCCGCCTCTTCGACCTCACCAACGGCTGGAGCGGAGTCCCCTCCGTCGGCGACCACGTCTTCGTCGTCACCCACAAGCCCCCGACGGACTGGCCCTTCCCCGACGCCCCCTTCACGTTCGTGAACGGCATCGAAGAAACCATCGCCCAGGCCAAAGCCCACGCCGGCGACCACGACGTCGTCCTCCAAGGCAGCAACATCACCGGCGAAGCCCTCGCCGCCAACCTGGTCGACGAGATCGCCTACAGCCTCGTCCCCGTCGTCTTCGGCACCGGCCGCAAGTTCTTCGGCGACTACGTAGGCCCCCAGGTACTCCTCGACAACCCCCGCGTAGTCCAAGGCGACCGAGTAACCCACCTCCACTACAAGGTCATCAAGTCCTGAGCTGAGGGTGTTCGGCGATTACTGTGCGGGAGCCGGGTTCTATTTCGGTGAAGCCGGCGTCCTGGATGACGGGGAAGTCGGTCTGGAGCAGCTGGGCCCAGTGGGCTGGGGTGGCTTTGCGGACGGCTAGGGGGAAGTTGGCGGCGGCCCACTCTTTGCGGTGGGGTGCGGAGAGGGCCAGCCAGGCCAGGTGGGCGCCGTGGCCTACTTGGGCCATCGTCTTGCCGCTGGACATGCCCAGGGTGGGGTTGATCCAGAGGACCGGGGTGTTGGGGTGTGGGACGCGTGGGGGCTCGGGGTCCTCGAAGTCGGTGCCGGTGACCTGGAGTTTGGCGAGGTCCTTGGGTACGTCGTCCAGGGGGACGGGCGGGAAGACTCTGACCTCGGCGGTGCCGTGGGTGACGGTGATGCCGGGGAGAGCTTCGGCACGACGCCACTCGGCGCCACGGGCGCGGCGGACGACCTTGCGGATGCGGTGGTCCTGCCAGGCGGCCATGGCGGTCGCCCACTCGCCTTCGCCGGTGGATCGGTCGTCGGCGAGGATCGCCAGTACGGCGGTCGCTGCGGCCTCCAGAGCGTCGGTCTGGTGCGGACGGGCGTTCTTCTCGACGCGAATGACCAGAGTCAGTACGTGCTCCACAGACGCGAGTCTGTCAGGGGGTAGGTTGGCCGCATGCAGCAGTACCTCGATCTTCTCAAGCATGTGCTGGACAACGGGGCTGAGAAGGGGGACCGCACGGGAACGGGCACGCTGAGCGTGTTCGGGTACCAGTCGCGGTACGACCTCACCGAAGGCTTCCCGGCCGTCACCACCAAGAAGCTGCACCTGCGGTCGGTGTTCGGGGAGCTGATCTGGTTCCTCAGTGGCTCGACGAACATCAAGTGGCTGCACGAGAACAACATCAAGATCTGGGACGAGTGGGCCGACGCGGACGGCGAACTGGGTCCCGTCTACGGCTACCAGTGGCGCTCCTGGCCGACTCCGGACGGCCGGCAGGTCGACCAGATCGCCGGACTGATCGAGGGCATCAAGAAGAACCCGGACTCGCGTCGGCACATCGTCAACGCGTGGAACGTCGCGGACGTCGACGACATGGCGCTGCCGCCCTGTCACACGATGTTCCAGTTCTACGTGGCGGACGGTCGACTGTCCTGCCAGCTGTACCAGCGCTCGGCCGACATCTTCCTCGGGGTGCCGTTCAACATCGCGTCGTACGCGCTGCTCACCCACATGGTCGCCCAGCAGACCGGACTGGAAGTCGGCGACTTCGTCCACACCCTCGGCGACGCGCACCTGTACCTGAACCACCTCGAACAGGCCCGCCTGCAGCTCACCCGAGAGCCCCGCCCGCTCCCGACCCTCCAGCTCGCCCAGCGCGACTCGATCGACTCCTACGAGATCGCCGACATCGAGCTGATCGGCTACGACCCACACCCGGGCATCAAAGCCCCCATTGCCGTATGACGGTCATCCTCATCGCTGCGGTCGGGGCGAATGGTGTTATCGGGCGTGACAACGACCTGCCGTGGCGTATCCGGGAGGACCTGCAGCACTTCAAGCAGCTGACCCTCGGCCACACCCTGGTGATGGGCCGGAAGACCTATGACTCGATCGGCCGCCCACTCCCCGGCCGTCGTACCGTCGTGGTCACCCGCCAGCCGGACTGGTCGGCCGACGGCGTACAGGTCGTGCACACCCTCGAAGAGGCGCTCAAGCAGGACGGTGACGTCTACGTCGCTGGTGGCGGCGAGATCTACCGCCAAGCCCTCCCGTACGCCGATCGCCTCGAACTGACCGAGGTGGACCAGTCCCCCGCCGGTGACGTCACCTTCCCGGCCTTCGACCGCTCGGACTGGACCGAAACCACCCGCGACCCCCGCGACGGTTTCACCTTCGTCAGCTACCAGCGTCGCTGAGCAGGCAACGACTACACAACGACACCACCAAGTCGACCGGGAACCGCGTAGATTGTGTGCGCGTCACGGAGGTGACAGCACGCGAGCGTGGGGGATGCTCGCGCAGGCCACCGGAGGGGAACGACGATGACCGAAGCCGATAACACCGCCGGAGCAGCAGGAACCGGCCAGAGTGCGGCGGCCGCGCAGCCGGCGATGTCGCCGCTGCAGCCGCCGACCGCGACCGCACCGGGACTGATACTGACCGCGCCAGCGCCATCACAGGCAGTAGCGACCACGGCCGCTCCGAGCCTGGCTCCGGCTGTCGACGCGGCCGCACTGCCTGGGTTGGACGCGAAGGTGGACACCTTCCTCACTGCGCTGATGGTGGCTGAGCCCCGGTCGCCGGAGTTCGCGGCCAAGGCCAGTGACGTGCGCAGCATGGGTGACATCGACATCCGCAACGCTGCCGAGAGTTCGAACCGGTTGCTGCAGCAGCCGGTCAAGGCACTGCAGAGCGGTGGCCTGTCCGAGGGGTCGACGGTCGGCAAGACGCTGCTCGACCTGCGCCGTACCGTCGAGGACCTGGACCCGAAGGGCGCCACCGGGACGCGCAAGCTGCTCGGGATGATCCCGTTCGGCGACAAGATCGAGGACTACTTCCGCAAGTACCAGAGCGCGCAGACGCACCTCGAGGGCATCCTGCACTCGCTGCGGAACGGCCAGGACGAACTCGGCAAGGACAACGCCGCGCTGAACCTGGAGAAGCAGAACCTCTGGGACGCCATGACCCGGCTGAACCAGTACGTGTACGTCGCCGAGCGGCTGGACGCACGGCTGTCCGCTGCGATCGCAGAGCTCGAGGCGACCAACCCGGACAAGGCGAAGGCGTTCCGCGAGGACGTGCTGTTCTACGTGCGGCAGAAGCACCAGGACCTGCTCACCCAGCTCGCCGTGTCGATCCAGAACTACCTGGCCATCGACATCGTGATCAAGAACAACATCGAGCTGATCAAGGGTGTCGACCGGGCCTCCACCACCACCGTCTCGGCTCTCCGTACGGCGGTCATCGTGGCGCAGGCGCTGGGCAACCAGAAGCTCGTGCTGGACCAGATCACCGCGCTGAACACCACCACCAGCGGCATGATCGAGCGCACCTCACAGATGCTGCGGGACAACTCGGTCGCGATCCAGCAGCAGGCCGCGTCGGCCACCATCGGGCTGCCGCAGCTGCAGGCCGCGTTCGCGAACATCTACGCGACCATGGACGCGATCGACACGTTCAAGTCCGAGGCACTCGACAACATGGCGGCCACGATCGGCACGCTGGAGTCCGAGGTGACCAAGTCCCGCAGCTATCTGGACCGGGTCGCCGGACAGAACCAGCAGGTCGTCCAGGGCAGCCTCGACATCAACATCGGTCGCTGACCTACACACTGCTAGCGGGGGACTTGCATGGCTCTGGGTGACTTCTTTGCGCGGCTGACCGGCCGGCAGCAAGAGCCCGAGCCTGCCCCGGGACCCCGTGCACCGACGAACGACGACCTGCTCGCAGCGCTCGTCCGGGTCGAGCAGTTGATCGCGGAGGGCGCCGTACCGGCTGTCGTGGCGTCTCGGGTCAACAGAGTGGTGCGGATCGTCCGGGAGACCATCCCGCGGCTCGGCAACCTGGCGGGCAGTGCGCAGGCGTACTCGGTGATGGCGACGGCGACCGACTACCTGCCGGAGGCCATCGGCGGGTACCTGCGGTTGCCACGCCAGTGGGCCGACACCCGGCCGGTGGACCGCGGCAAGACCTCACTGATGATCCTGATCGACCAGCTGGACCTCTTGGGCGCAACGATGGACAAGGTGTTCGACGCGGTGAACCGGGCGGACGCGGCCGCACTGATCGCGCATGGCCGGTTCCTGCAGGAGAAGTTCGGCACTGGTTCCACCGGTGGAGGCTTGGCCCTTGGTCCGACCACATCGACGCCACCACCCGACACGGGACCACTACAACCACCACCAGGACGAGGGGGAGCATGAGCGGCGAGGGGGGATTGTCACTGCAGCAGGCGTTGGCCGCGCTGCTGGAGGTCGCCGTACGTGCCGGTGTCGACGAGAACCGCGCCCGTACCGAGGCGCTGTCACTCGCGGCAGCCCTGGCGGAGTCAGCCCCGGGTGCACCAGCGGACTGGGCCACGGTCTTTCCCGGTGCGACCACACAGGACTTCTTCGACGCCGCAGTCCGCGGACGACGCTGGCGCGGCGCACCAACCGCCGTACTGACTGAACTGGTCACCGCTGGGTCGCCAGAGAAGATCCCGTACGCCGAGGCGCTGGCTGAGCTCGCTTCTGCCTCCTGCACCCTGGGTGAGCCGACTATGCGCGTTGTCGGCAACGCATCGGTGGCCGCTGCGGCACAGCTGCAGGCAGCCGGCGCGCGACCGCTCCAGGTGGTGTCCACACCTCCTCCCGCGGTTGCACCGGTCGGCAAGGACGAGACGGTCGGAGACAAGCCACTCAAGCCAGAGGCGCCGGCCAAGACCGTCGACGAGTTGCTGGCCGAACTGGACGAGCTCACCGGCCTTGAGCGGGTCAAGCGCGAGGTGCACCGACAGGTCGCCGTACTGCGAGTGGAGAAGCTGCGGACCGAGGCAGGGCTGAAGAGCCCGACCATTACGCGGCACCTGGTCTTCGTGGGCAATCCGGGGACCGGCAAGACCACTGTGGCCCGGCTGGTCAGTGGGATCTACAAAGCGCTCGGACTGCTGTCCAAGGGACAGCTGGTCGAGGTCGACCGCTCTGAGCTCGTCGCCGGGTACCTGGGCCAGACCGCGACCAAGACCGCTGAGGTGGTCGCATCCGCGGCCGGCGGAGTGCTGTTCATCGACGAGGCGTACAGCCTGACCGCAGGTGACCTGGGCGCCGACCAGTACGGGCGTGAGGCCGTGGACACGCTGGTCAAGGAGATGGAGGACCGGCGCGACGACCTGGTCGTCATCGTTGCCGGATACCCCGAACCGATGGCGGTCTTCATCGCTGCCAACCCCGGACTGGCCAGCCGGTTCCGCACCACGATCGCCTTCGACGACTACAGCGACGAAGAGCTCACCGACATCCTCACCGGTCTCACCGAAGGCGCCGACTACGAGCTGGTGCCGGAGGCCCTGGACAGGTTCCGGGAGATCCTCGCCGAGACTCCGCGCGGCCAGTCCTTCGGCAACGGCCGCTTCGCCCGCAACACGCTCGAAGCCGCCATCGGCCGGCACGCCTGGCGACTTCGCGACGTGACGGCACCCACCACCGACCAGCTGCGTCAGATCCTCGCCGAGGACCTCAGCGACGATCCCCCAGCACCGGAAGATCCAGCACCGGAAGATCCAGCGTCCGAAAAACCGGAGACGGGCGTCGGCGAGTCTTCGGACGTTACGGATGTTCACGAGCAAGGAGTTGAGGCGTGACCCAGACCCAGAGTGCGCCACCCGCGACCTGGTCGCCGCCGACGCCACAGCAGCTCGCAGCGCTCCAACAACCCGGTACGCCGGCCCCGCGCGGCGCCGTGGCCCAGTGGTTCGAGGGCACTCCCGGGCGGATGCGTGCCTACCTGGTGCTCGCGGCCGCCATCAGCGTCGTCTTCGGGCTCTGTGCAGCGCAGGGCTTCAACCAGTCCGACGGTGCGTTGCAGCGTGCGGAAGCGAACGCGGCTCAGCTGGTGCGGATCCAGGCGATCCACACCAACCTAGTGAGCGCCAACGCGGACGCGACCAACGCCTTCCTGGTCGGCGGCCTCGAGCCGGCCGACCAGCGCCAGCACTTCACCGACTCAATGGCGTCGGCGGCTCGTCTCGTAGCTGAGGCCGCCAGCGCCCAGCCGGCCGACCGGGACGCACTGGGTCAGCTCAACACGACCCTGGTGACCTACCAAGGTCTGATCGAGCAGGCGCGAGCCAACAACCGGCAGGGACTGCCCATCGGCTCGCAGTACCTGCGCGACGCCAACGCGACGCTGCAGAACGACTCCCTGCCTTTGGTGAAGGCCCTGGTCGCCGCCAACGAGAAGCGCGTCGACACCGAGTTCGGCGGCGTCGGTGACGGCGCCTGGTGGGTCTTCCTCGGCGGACTGGTCGCACTGTTCGTCCTGTTCATCACCCTGCGCTGGCTAGCCCGCCGTACCCACCGCTACATCAACATCCCGATCGTGATCGGCGCAGTCGTCGTACTGCTGACCACCCTGATCGGTGGGTTCGCACTGCTCGCCGCGTCTGGTCACGCGACCGACGCGCGACGCGGCAACTACGACTCGACGCTGGCGCTGTCGCGCGCCCGCATCGCGGCGTACGACGCCCGCTCCAACGAGAGCCTCACGCTGATCGCCCGCGGCTCCGGCGACGCGTACGACACGGCGTACAACGAGTCGGCCGCCACAGTCGACGAGCAGCTACGCAAGGTCTCCGGCGTGGACGCGTCCCTCACCTCGCAATGGGAGAGCTACAAGGAGGTGCACTCCTTGATCCGCGACCAGGACAAGGGCGGTAAGTGGGACACCGCCGTAGGCGTGGCTGTGGGCCGGAGCAGCGGCACCAACTCGGTGACGACGTTCAATGCCTTCGACAACAACTCGGCCGATCACCTGAAGGCGACGAGCGAAGGTGTCAGCACCCAACTGAAGAGTGCCCGTGACGGCCTGCCTCCGATCGGGTGGCTGGGCCTACCGATCGGCATCCTTGCCGCACTGCTGGTTGCCTGGGGGATGTCGCAGCGACTGGGGGAATACCGATGAAGAAGTTGATCGCCGCGTCCGTCGCGGTGCTGATGACAGTCACCGCCTGCAGCTCCGGCGCGTACGACGCGACCGAGCTCCCCCCGAAGGTCCAGCCGAAAGAACAGCCCGCCGCTCCCCCGGCCACGCAGCCGAACTGCGGTAACCCGCTGGCATCCTTCGCGCCTGAGGACATCCGGCCTACCAGTCACATCCTCGACAAGATCAAAGCTCGCGATCGGCTGATCGCCGGGGTTTCCGCGGACAGCCTGCACCTGGGCGCGCGGAACCCGATCTCGGGTGAGATCGAGGGCTTCGACATCGACATGGTGAAGGCAGTCGCCGCCGCGATCTTCGGCACCGACAAGGGACATCTCGAACTGCGGGTGATCTCCAGCCCACAACGGATCCCGGTGCTGCAGAAGGAAGAGGTCGACATCGTCGCGCGCAACATGACGATCAACTGCTCACGCTGGAAGGACATCTCGTTCTCGGCCGAGTACTACCGCTCGGGTCAGAAGACACTGGTCGCGCTGGACGAGAAGGCGACGAGCGTGAAGCAGCTGAACGGGAAGACGATCTGTGCACCGGCCGGATCGACCAGCCTGGACAACCTGAAGAAGGAGAATCCGAACGTCATCCCGGTCACTGCGGACACCGACACGGGCTGCCTCGTGTTGTTCCAGTCGGGCAAGGCGGACGGGATCAGCGGAGACGACACCGTGCTCGCGGGCGACGCGGCCCAGGACCCTTACGCGAAGGTGCTGTCCGAGCGGTTCAGCGACGAGCCGTACGGGCTGGGGATGCCGAAGAGCGATCCCAATTTCGTGCGCTTCGTGAACCAGGCTCTGCAGGAGATGAAGACTGACGGTCGCTGGATGGCGTCGTACAACAAGTGGCTCGGTCCTGACCTCGGGAAGCTGGCGAGTCCCCCGGCTCCGGTGTACGGGCGAACTCCATGACGGTTCGGACGCCTACTGCGGCGGCGCCGGCGCCGCCGGGGCGGATGGGGAGCAGCGTTCCGGCGTCGGAACTGCTGTCGTTCCTTGGTGCGTTGGGGACTTGGCGGGATCGGCGCAAGGCCGAGCTGGAGGAGTTGGACCAGGCCGCCTTGCATGCGCCGGATGCCGATGCGTTGAGTGCGGATGTCGTGCTCAGTATGGCGGTCTGGAAGGCGGTTTCGGATCGCTACGAATTGATCCTCGTCACGTGGGATTCGGGGCGGGTCGGGCAGACCGAGACCGAGCGGATCTCGACGCTGATCTGGGGCGGGCTGGATACCGGCAGTGCCGGTGGGTCGCTCGCGGTTTCGTTGCCTGAGGCATGCAAATTGTCGGACGCGCTGGCGTCGAGTCTGCGCGCCAAGCTCGCGCTCGAGCCCGGCGATGCCGACCGGGCCGCCAAGCTGCGGCAGTTGCGCGCCCAGGTCGAGCGGATCGCTGACCTGGTGAAGCTGGAGCCGGCCGGTGTCCGTAACGCGGCGTTGGCGGAGCACCACGATCTTGACCGCCGGCTGACAGACCTTGCCGACCGCAACAAGCGTGGTGCGGACATCGGCGGCCTGATCGGTCCGTTCGAGATCGACGCCGCTCGTGCCGAGCGCGACCTGATCGTCGGTGCGGCCACCCGCAAGGAGCGCGCGGCCGATGTGGCGCGCGCCCGGACGCTGCGGAGTGACCTGGAGGCTCAGGGCACCGCGGTGCGAGCACTGGCTGACAAGGCGGTTGCTGCGGTGACGCCCGCCCCGCGGCTCGCCGTACCGGATGTGACTGCGCTTGGACCGGTACCGAACACCCCGGCTGAGCTGGAGAAGTACCTGACGCGGCTGGACGCCGTACGGCGGGCGCTCGGGCAGGCGCAGACTGCGTACGCCGCGGCTGTGGCCCGGCGGGACGAGTTGGCGGCGCTGCTTGACGCGTATCAGGTGAAGTCGGGGCGAGTGGCCCCGAACAACGAAGACCTTGCCGAGTTGTACCGGCGTGGCCGTGCAGTGATGGAGTCGGAGCCGGTGGACACAGTCCGGCTCGCTGCGCTCGTCACGGCGTACCAGGCCTACCTGGAGAGCACAGGAGGGACCAGATGACGACCATCGCCTGCCAGGAGCCCGGTTGTACGGGCACCATTGTGGACGGCTACTGCGACGTGTGCGGCACCCCTGCACCGGCTGGCGCGGTGAGCCCGTCGGCGGTCGCCGGAGCCCCTGACGTGGTCGCACCGGACCAGCCGGACCCAGACCCGATCAGTACGCCGTCAACCGTGTCCCGCGCGTCCAACCGGCTCGCGTCCACTCCGCTCGGCTCTGCGCGCGCTGCGCAGGCAGGGTCCAAGCTGACGCGCCGGTTGGGTACGTCGTCCACCCGGCTGCGCGGTGCGCGGCTGGGCGCCGGTCTGACCCACGTACCGACGATTCCGGCGATCGACGCGAGCAAGGCGATCCTGGCGAACCCGATGGTGCCGGAGGACCGCCGGAACTGCCCCAGCTGTGGCAACCCGGTCGGCCGGTCGCGTGACGGTCAGCCGGGCCGCACCGAGGGCTTCTGCCCGAAGTGCCGCAACCCCTTCTCGTTCTCACCGAAGCTGAAGGACGGCAACCTGGTCGGCGGCCAGTACCTGGTCAAGGGCTGTCTGGCGCACGGTGGCTTCGGCTGGATCTACATGGCCCAGGACCAGAACGTCTCGAACCGCTGGGTCGTCCTGAAGGGCCTGCTCAACTCTGAGGACCCGGACGCCGTCGCGGCCGCGATCGCCGAGCAGCAGTTCCTGGCCCGCGTAGAGCACCCACTGATCGTCGAGATCTACAACTTCGTCACCCACGACGGCGCCGGCTACATCGTCATGGAGTACGTCGGTGGCACATCACTGAAGACGCTGCTCAAGCAGCGGATGGCTGCCAACAACAACGTGTACGACGCGCTGCCGATCGACCAGGCGATCGCCTACATGCTGGAGATCCTGCCCGCGTTCTCGTACCTGCACGACCTCGGCCTGGTCTACTGCGACTTCAAGCCGGACAACATCATCCAGGTCGGTGACGCGGTCAAGCTGATCGACCTCGGTGGTGTCCGGCGGATCGACGACATGGACTCGGCCATCTACGGAACGGTCGGTTTCCAGGCACCTGAGGTGGCTGAGGTCGGCCCGTCGATCGCCTCGGACATCTACACGCTCGGCCGGACGCTGTGTGTGCTGGCGATGGAGTTCCGCGGGTACCAGTCCCGCTACGTCACCTCACTGCCGCCGGTCGGCGAGGTGCCGCTGTTCCAGAAGTACGACTCGGTCTATCGCCTGCTGCTCAAGGCCTGCGCCAAGGACCCGGCGGACCGCTTCCAGACCGCTGACGAGTTCCGCGTGCAGCTCCTCGGCGTACTGCGTGAGGTCGTGGCCGACAAGCAGGGCGTCAAGGCTGCACAGCACTCCGCCTCCTCACTGCTCTTCGGTACGCCGGGCGACAAGTCCGTCGGACTGGGTGATGCGGCCGCACCGTGGCAGCGGCTGCCCTCGCTGATCTCGGACGACAGCGACAAGATGGCCAGCTGGCTGAAGACCGTCAGCGTGCCGGATGCGACCAAGCGACTCGAGCTGCTGGTGGACGCCCCCGAGCCGTCGCCGCAGATCCTGCTGGAGATCGCCGAGACGTCTCTCGAGGTGGGTCCCGAGCGCTACGACATGGTCGACACTGCGGTGTCCGATCTGCTCGCCGAGGACCCGTGGGAGTGGCGGGCCGTCTGGATGGCCGGACTGGTCGCGCTGGCCCGGGGTGACGCGGCTGCTGCCCAGTCCGCGTTCAACGCTGTCTACGGCCAGGTGCCGGGTGAGCTGGGACCCAAGCTCGCGCTGGCGATCGCCTGTGAGATGAGCGGCGAGTTCGACGTTGCCGAAGGCCTCTACCAGACCTGCGCGAGTACGGACGCCAACTACATCGCTCCGTCCGCCTTCGGGCTGGCGGACATCCGGACCAAGCGCAACGACCTGGACGGCGCCCTGGCCGCACTGGACCTGGTACCGCGAACCAGCGGCGCGTATGTGCGTGCTCGTCGTCAGCGAGCCGGTCTGCTGGCAGGATCGGGGCGTGGCCTGGATGCGCTCGCTCAGGCGATGGACAGCATCGAGTCGCTGACCATCGACCCGGTCGACCGGGCCAACCTGGCGGCGGACGTGTTCCGGGCCGCACTGGACGAGGTACGGCAGTCCGGTCCGCAGGCAGGTCTGCGGATCGACGGCCGGGAGGCGACCGAGCCGGCCCTGCGGGACGGGCTCGAAGCCACCTACCGGCACCTGGCCGCCCAGGCCGAGAGCCGGCCGGAACGGATCGCCCTGGTCGACCTGGCCAACGAGGTTCGAGGATGGACGTTGCGATGACGAGTACGACCGACACGGTCTGCCCCAGCTGTGGTGGCCATGTGTCCGAGGCCGACCGCTTCTGCGAGGCCTGTGGCACCGAGCTCAACCCCGGCACCGCCAGTACGACGACTCCGAACTCACCGGCGCTGGACACCGACACCGAGCCGACCGTCGAGATCAACGGCCTGCCACCGGTAGGCCCCTGTACGTCGTGCGGTGGCACCGTCGGCGCGGACGGGTACTGCGAGACCTGCGGTACCAAGGCAGCCAAGCCACGTGACCACTACAGCGAGCAGCCGGCGCCGTGGGTGGCTGGTGTATGTGACCGGGGTATCCGCCACAGCCGCAACGAGGACTCGATGGCGATCGCAGCCGACGCCGAGCCGGGCAGTCGGGCACTACTGGTCGTGTGTGACGGCGTCAGCTCGTCACTCGACTCGGACGTGGCCTCACTCGCTGCAGCCCGCGCCGCGCGCGACGTACTGACTGCTGGACATGCACAGGGCATCGGCACCGAGTCGTCGCGCAGCGGTGCGATCGTGGCCCGGCTGAACGCTGCGGCGGATGCCGCGAGTGACGCCGTACTGGAGAGCACTAGCCCTGACAGCCCCAATCCGGCGTCCTGCACGTTCGTGGCCGCCGTACTGGAGAACGGGCTGCTCGTTGCGGGCAACGTCGGTGACAGCCGGGCGTACTGGTTCCCGGACGCGTCAGAGGCCGTCGCACTCACGGTGGACGACTCCTGGGCGGCTGAGCTGATCGCGACCGGCATCTCCCGGCAGGAGGCCGAGTCCGGTCCGCACGCGCATGCGATCACCCGCTGGCTCGGCAAGGACGCTCCCGACCACACACCCCGTACGACGACTGTCCGGGTCAACGAGCCGGGCTGGGTCCTGGTCTGCTCGGACGGATTGTGGAACTACTGCTCCGAGGCGGCACCGTTGGCCGACCTCGTCCGTCAGACCGCTGCGGCCCACGGTGGCGAACCGCTCGCCACGGCATCCGCACTGGTCGACTGGGCGAACGCCCAGGGCGGCCAGGACAACATCACCGTCACGCTCGCGCGTGTTTAAGGGGAGGACCCGAGATGGCAGACTTCACCGCCGCTGTTTACCAGAACGAGTTCCTGCCTGACGGCGGTACCGACGTGCATGCGATCGTCACCGTGACCTGCTCCGGTGCCGGTGTGGCCGGCCAGTCCGGTAGTGGCGACGCGGGCGAGATCATCATCGTCGACACCTCCGGCTCGATGGGCCGCGAAGGCGTCCAGGCCGCGGCGTTCGCCGCACAGACCGCTCTCGACCAGATCCTCGACGGGGTCTGGTTCGCGGTGATCTCCGGTAACGACCGCGCCCAGCTGGCCTTCCCGCCGTCCGCGGAGCCGGTGATGGTCAAGATGGACCCGTACACGCGGCAGGCCGCCAAGGACGCCGTCGCCCGCTTCTACGCCGACGGTGGCACCGCGATGGGCACCTGGCTGCGGCTGGCGGGCCGCGTGTTCGCCACCGTGCCGTCGCTGTCGCAGAAGCACGCCATCCTGCTGACGGACGGCGAGAACCAGCACGAGACGCCGGAGGCACTGACCCAGGCGATCCAGGCCGTCACCGGCCAGTTCCAGTGCGACACCCGTGGTGTCGGCGTGGCCTGGCAGGTCGACGAGGTACGGCGGATCGCCCAGGCGCTGCTCGGCACCGTGGACATCATCCCGGCCCCGAACCAGCTCGCGGCCGAGTTCTCCAAGCTGATCCAGAACGCGATGAGCCGTGGTGTCGCCCAGGCGGACCTGCGGGTGTGGGCGCCGCAGGGTGCCGAGGTGCTGTTCGTCCGCCAGGTCGCCCCGACCGTCGAGGACCTGACCTCCCGCCGTACGGCGATCAACCCTCTGACCGGTTCGTACCCGACTGGCTCGTGGGGTGACGAGTCCCGCGACTACCACGTGTCGATCCGGCTGGCAGCGAAGGGCGTCGGGCAGGAGCAGCTGGCCGCCCGGGTCCAGCTGACCATCGGTGACAACGTGGTGGCACAGGGCCTGGTGAAGGCGCTGTGGTCGTCCGACGAGGCCCTGACCACGCGGATCAGCCCTGAGGTCGCTCACTACACCGGACAGACCGAGCTGGCCGAGGCGATCCAGGACGGCCTCGCTGCGAAGGCTGCCGGTGACACAGCCACTGCGACCACCAAGCTGGGCCGTGCGGTGCAGCTGGCCGCCCAGACCGGCAATGAGGAAGCCACCACGCGCCTGCGCAAGGTGGTCGACATCGATGACCAGGACACGGGTACCGTCCGGTTGAAGCGGACTGTCGAGAAGGCCGACGAGATGGCACTCGATACGGCCTCCACCAAGACCACCCGGGTGAAGAAATGAGCACAGTGAACTGTCCGAGCGGACACCCGTCCGTCTCGACCGACTACTGCGACGTCTGCGGCCTACCGATCGGCGCTGCCGCCACTCCGGTAGCGCCGCCGGCCCCCGCGGTCGCAGCGCCCGGTCCGGCGGTCGCCACGCAGACCTGCCCGAACTGCTCGGAGTCGGCGGCCGCGGACGCACTGTTCTGCGAGAGCTGTGGCTACGACTTCACCACCGGCACCATGCCGCGCGCAGCCTCGTCACTCGACCTCTCCGCCACTCCCCCGACCGCACCGCCAGCACCGTCGCCGGTAGTGGCCGAGTGGGTGGTCGAACGCTGGGTAGACCCCGACTGGTACGCCGTACAGCAGAGTGACGACCCGTGTCCGTCACCCGGCCTGCCTGTGGTGATCCCGGTGACGGAGAAGAGCGCACTGGTCGGACGCCCCTCACGCAGCCGCGGCATCTCCCCCGAGGTCGACTGCGGCGACGACTCCGGTGTGAGCCGCCGCCAAGCACAGCTGACGACAGACGGCCAGCGCTGGTGGGTCGAGGACCTGCAGTCCGCCAACGGCACCTACGTAGCCCCCGCCGCCGGCCCCCTTCCCGAGATCCCCATCCCCCCAGGCCAGCGCCAGGAACTCGACGCCGACGACCGCATCTACGTCGGCGCCTGGACCCGCCTCGTCCTCCGCAAAGCCACCCCCGAAGAACAAGCCGGCCAGGCCTAACGCAGGTACTTGTCGAGCCAGTCGATGACCGTCTGATTCCAGAGCCGGGCATTGGCGGGCTTGGTGATGCCGTGGCCTTCGTCGGGGAAGGACAGGTAGGCGGACTCGACACCGCGGCGTTGAAGGTCGGTGAAGAGGTGAATGCCTTGGCTGGTGGGGACGCGCTCGTCGAGGCCGCCGTGGGTGACCAGGATCGGCGTGGTGATGTTCGCGAGGAACCGGACCGGTGAGCGCTCGGCGTAGCGCTCCGGCCGGTCCTCCGGCGTACCGAACTGGCGAGCGAAGTAGCCGGAGTAGTCCGCCGTGGGCTGGTAGCTGGCGTGGTGCCAGATGCCGGCGTGGCTGATCAGGCAACGGAACCGATCGGTCTGCCCGGCGATCCAGTTGATCATGAGTCCGCCGAACGAGCCTCCGAGCGCAGCTGTCCGAGTGGCGTCGATGTCCGGTCGCTGCTCGACCGCATCGGTGATGGCCATCAGGTCGTCGTACACGGTGGCGCTCCAGCCCTCCCAGCCGCGTTCGATGAACTCCTGGCCGTAGCCGGATGACAGGGCCGGGTCCGGCTGCAGTACGGCGTACCCGGCGGTGACCAGCCACCACGGACTCAAGCTCCAGTTCCAGCCGCGCCCTGACGCGTGCGGACCGCCGTGCACTCTCAATACCAGCGGCGCCGGCTCATCGCTGTCCGGCAGCAAGAGCCAGCCATGAATCGTCGTACCGTCGGGTGCAGTCGCTTCTACGTGCTCGACTCGGCCGGGCAGCTCCACCTCGACCTGCATCAGCTGTACGACGTCGCCCGTGACCAGGTCGACCCGGACCGGTGTGTGCGGCGAGTCCACGTCGTGGTGCAACGCGAACAGCGCACTGCCATCCGGTGCGACCTGCAAGCTCCCGTAGGAACCTGCCTCGGTGATGCGAGTCCATACGCCGCTCTCCAGATCGACGCGCACGACTGGGTGGTCGCCACGGTCGTCGCAGACGAAGTAGACCGCACTGCCGTCCGCCGCGAAGGCGGGGCTGGCCGGCTCGGACGGCCAGACCGCCCGGTCGTTCACGAGGTCCCGGAGCTCACCGGTCTGCAGGTCGATCAGCACCACCGCACCCGACGGCGGGGTGTCCGGCTGAGGGTCCTGCCAGCGGATGGCAACGACGTACCGGCTGTCGGGCGACAGTGTGGGCTCGGTGAAGACTGCCTGCGGGTCGTCGGCGATCACCCGACGCTCACCCGTCGCCACGTCGATCGCGACCAGCTGCGCCTGCGGCCAACCAGCACGGTCGACGGACCACTTGGCGATCACAGTGCTGCCATCGGGCGTGACGACGTACTCGGTGTCGAGCAAGGCACGGCCGGGGGTGGGCGTCAGGTCGATGCCGTCGACCAGGTGCAGCCGGGTCTCGTCCGGACCGAGCTCATGGTTCCAGACACACACCGGCGTACTGGTGTGCAGGATGCCGCTGGACTTGCGCTCCTTGCGCTGAGCCTCGTCGTCGGCCGCGTCCTTGGCGCCCGGAAGCATCGCGGTAGTGACGACAACAGTGGAGCCGCCGATGCGGACAGCGTCGGCCGAGCACACGCGTTCGGCCTCACCGGTTGAAGGAAGTCGCCACAGCGCGGACTTGTCGTCGTCGCGGGTGGAGATGAAGTACAAGGAGCCGTCGGAGTGGAAGGCTGGCTGGCTCTCACCACCTGCTGATCTGGTCAACCGCACCGGCTCGGTAGTGCCGGTCGGGTCCAGCTCCCAGAGGGCACTGATCAGTTTGCCGGACTCATCGTCGTACTGGGCGATGGCCGCGACCAGGCGGGAGCCGTCGGGCGCGAGAGCGAGTGAGGAGAGACGTGGCAGGGCGAGGAAGCGGTCGAAGTCCACGGCCGACCGTAACTCCTGACCAGTCCATCAAAACGTGGCTGTCATGCTGCCGGCGGCCTACAGCTTTTCTTCTGCCCGCTCCGCCAGGACACGACTGGCGGGTCTCAGGCACAGCCATTCGATGAACGCGGATCCGATCACGATCGGGACTAGCCAGGTCCACGGGTGGTCCGGGACGGCGGTGATGACGATCGCCGTCCAGAGGGCGATCCAGGCACCGCCGTACCCGCGCAGGACGCCGCGGTACCAGAGGCCGCCAGGAGACTCGGCGGAGCGCTGGCCCAGGTAGACGAACAGGTAGGTCGCGACGGCGACCGGCCAGAAGAACCAGAGCCGCGTCCAGTCGTAGGGGACCATCACGAGGGCCGCCAGGCAGACCACGGCGATCGCCCAGTGATAGGTCTCGCCGACCCAGTTCAGCCGACGGCGGCGCAGCGTCACCACGATGGCCGGGATCCCGAGCAGGACGCCCAGGACCCCGGCCACCAGGTGCAGAATCAGTGCGATATCACGCACCGGACACTCCCTGACATGTCAGGGAGCATAGGACCGGCTCACGCCTGCGGGAAGGACAGAACCCGGCGTACGGCGAAGTTTCGGTAACCGCCGCGCTCGAAGGCCTTCGCCATCGGCACGTTGCCGAAATCGGTGTCGGCCCGGATCCGCTCGGCCCCGGTCTCGGCCAGTTGATGAGTGATCTCGGCGAGCAGGTCGTCGATGTACCCGTGGCCACGATGCTCGGGCAGGACGCCGAGATACCCGACCACCGGTCCGCCGTTGTTGGCCGACGGGATCCCGAACCCGATCAGCTTGCCCTCGGCGTCGTACCCGAAGCGCCACCAACCGCGATCGCCCTTCAGGATCGTCTGGTAGGCCTCGACCTCCTCCCGAGCGGCCGCCTCGGCACCGAGCCGAGCCACGTCGCGAGCGGTGGCCGCGTCCAGACTGCCTTCACTGATCCTCATGAACATCTTGACGAAGGCCTCGTCGTCCGCCGGCTCGAAGTGCAGCCGCGTCGAGCGCGGCGGCAGCCCGTACGACGGTTCCCACTCGTACCGCAGGCGGTCCGTGACCGCGGTCAGCCCGGCCGCCGCGGCCGCCTGCATGCGCGGTTCGACGGCCGCGACCACGGCCGGATCGGACTCCCAGTCACCGGCCAGGAAGAGGTGGTACTCGGGCTGCTCGGCCTCGGCCGGCCTGGCCTGCAGGACGTGCTTGATCAAGGCCGTCCAGGTCGGGACCGGATCGCCGTCGCCGACGAAGTACAGGCCGTCGATGCTGTACGGCTGGTCCTGGTCAAAGCTTCCCCACCAGATGACCAGCGCCTGGATCGCGCCGTCCTCCTCGACGACCCAGCTCCAGTCGTGCCGGTAGTACCCGATCTCGAGGTACTCGTTGTAGCGCTCGAGCGTGACGGTGTTGACCGTCGGCTGCTGCTCGATCAGCGTGCGGATGGTGCCGAGGTCGGCCTCGACGGTGTTGCGAATACTCACAGGTCCTCCAACAGGAGGCGCGCCGCTCCGCTCAGTGCGAGCTGTGATGGCGGGGAGGTCGCGCCGGAATATCAAACAGGGTGATCATCGGTCGCTCCTTCCGCTCGTGGCATTCTCGCCGCGCCAGACTCTAGGGGGCCGAGGGGGTCATAGTCCAACTGTTATTCATACCTGGGATGTGCGGTGGTCGCTCGAGGCGGGGAACCTCCGGGCATGAGATCCCTCATCACCGCCCTCACCCTCGCCGTCGCGACCACAGTCGCCCCCGCCGCGGCCTACGCCGCCCCGACCGCCATCTCGAACTGCGCGCTGAGTTCGTTGCCGTCGCAGGCCTCGGACACCCTCCGGCTCATCCACTCCGGTGGGCCGTTCCCGTACAGCCAGGACGGCACCGTCTTCCAGAACCGGGAAGGCATCCTGCCGAGCCAGGGAGGAGGCTACTACCACGAGTACACCGTCAAGACGCCGGGCTCGTCCGACCGCGGCGCGCGCCGGCTGATCGGCGGCGGCTCGCCGGTCACCAACCCGCAGTCCGTGTACTACACCGGCGACCACTACGCGTCGTTCTGCAAGGTCATCTCCTAGCCAGCAGAAAGCGGTCCCGGGCTGAGGCCCGGGACCGCCTTGTCCTGCTGGGGTACTGCTGAACTTCAGTGGATCAGAAGTCCATGCCACCCATGTCGGGCGCGCCACCCGGAGCGGCCGCGGCCTTCTCCGGCTTGTCGGCGATGACGGCCTCGGTGGTGAGGAACAGGGCCGCGATCGAGGCTGCGTTCTGCAGCGCCGAGCGCGTCACCTTGGCCGGGTCGATGATGCCGGTGGCGACCAGGTCGACGTACTCACCGGTCGCGGCGTTCAGACCGTGACCCGGCTCGAGGTTGCGAACCTTCTCCACCACGACGCCGCCCTCGAGGCCGGCGTTCACGGAGATCTGCTTCAACGGCGCCTCGACCGCGGACCGCACGATCGCGGCACCGGTGGCCTCGTCACCCTCGAGCTCCAGCTTCTCGAACGCGATCACCGACGCCTGCAGCAGCGCGACGCCACCACCGGCGACAATGCCCTCTTCGACGGCAGCCTTCGCAGCGCGGACGGCGTCCTCGATGCGGTGCTTGCGCTCCTTCAGCTCGACCTCGGTGGCCGCGCCGACCTTGATCACCGCGACGCCACCGGCCAGCTTGGCCAGCCGCTCCTGCAGCTTCTCGCGGTCGTAGTCGGAGTCCGACTTCTCGATCTCGGCGCGGATCTGGTTGACCCGGCCTCCGATCTGGTCCGCGTCGCCCTCGCCCTCGACGATGGTCGTCTCGTCCTTGGTGACGACGATCTTGCGGGCCTGGCCGAGCAGCTCCAGGTCGACGGTGTCGAGCTTGAGGCCGACCTCCTCGGAGATGACCTCACCGCCGGTCAGGACGGCGATGTCGACGAGCATGGCCTTGCGGCGGTCACCGAAGCCCGGCGCCTTGACGGCGACGGCCTTGAAGGTGCCCTTGATCTTGTTGACGACCAGGGTCGCCAGCGCCTCGCCCTCGATGTCCTCGGCGATGATGGCCAGCGGCTTGCCGGTCTGCATGACCTTCTCCAGCACCGGGACCAGGTCCTTGATGCTCGAGATCTTGCTGTTCACGATCAGGATGTAGGGGTCGTCGAGGACCGCTTCCATCCGCTCGGTGTCGGTCACGAAGTACGGCGAGATGTAGCCCTTGTCGAAGCGCATACCCTCGGTGAGCTCGAGCTCCAGGCCGAAGGTGTTGTTCTCCTCGACGGTGATGACACCTTCCTTGCCGACCTTGTCCATCGCCTCGGCGATGGTCTGGCCGACCTGGGTGTCCGCGGCCGAGATCGAGGCGGTGGCCGCGATCTGCTCCCGCGTCTCGACCGGCTTCGCCAGGGCCAGCAGCTGCTCGCTGATGGCCTCGACCGCCTTCTCGATCCCCTTCTTCAGGCCCATCGGGTTGGCGCCGGCGGCCACGTTGCGCAGACCCTCGCGCACGAGCGCCTGGGCCAGCACGGTGGCCGTGGTGGTGCCGTCACCCGCGACGTCGTCGGTCTTCTTGGCGACCTCCTTGACGAGCTCGGCCCCGATCTTCTCGTACGGGTCCTCGAGCTCGATCTCCTTGGCGATCGAGACACCGTCGTTGGTGATCGTGGGGGCGCCCCACTTCTTCTCCAGGACGACGTTGCGGCCCTTCGGGCCGAGCGTGACCTTGACCGCGTCGGCGAGGGTGTTCATTCCCCGCTCCAGGCCGCGGCGCGCCTCTTCATTGAACGAAATCAGCTTGGGCATTCTCCGCGAGTCCTCCCGCGTCGAGACTGTGTGGATCAGCCGGCCAGATGCCCGCGACGGACGGCACCGGAGTCGTGGCGCTCATGTCCCGCCCCGCTCCCGGCACCTCATCGGGCCGTCTTCAGTACGCGTTCCCAGGACGCGAGCATTATCACTCTCGCCCGGGGAGTGCTAACCAAGTATTAGCACTCGACCCAAACGAGTGCAAGCCAGGTCAGTCCCGCGCGGTGAACGCGATCTCGATCAGCAGCTGCGGGAACGCGAGCCGGGTGGTCTCGACGATCGTGCTGGCCACCTGCGGGTCCTCCCGCCCGTACGCCGCCTTGCGGACCGGCCCCGCGACCGGGAACGCCGCGTCCATGTCACGCACGAACAGGGTCTCCTCGACCACGTTCGCCAGCGAGGCGCCGTACCGCTGGAGGAGTTCGGCGGCGTTGGCGTAGGCCTGCCGCATCTGCTCCTCGATGCCCTCGAGGATCTCGGTGCCGCGATTGCCGACCTGGCCGGACAGGTAGATGGTGTCGCCGGACCTGATCGCCTGGACGTAGCCGTAGTCCCGCTCCCACGGCAGGCCGAAGTTCTCGATCATGATGCGCTCCCTGGAGAAAGATTGATTTTCAACTAACCTAGGGAGGGCGGACAGGCCGCGGCCACCGGCCGCAGTGCCAGGAACCGCCGGATTCGTGCCTGCGGAGGTGCAGCCGTGGCTCAACTGGTGGTGGCGCTGCTGAAGCTGCCGCGGGCGATCTCGCTGGACCTGGGGATCGCGGCCCACGTGTTCGGGAACCACGACGGCTACCGGGTGATCGAGGACAGCGACCCCGCGACCGCGGCCGGGGCGGACATCATCGTCGTACCGGGGTTCGACGAGCCCGCGTCGCCGCCGCCGGAGCCGTATCTGGAGCTGCTGCGGGACACTCCGGCGCGACTGCTCGGCATCTGCACCGGCACCTTCGCGCTGGCCGCCGCTGGTGTCCTGGACGGGCGTGAGGCCACCACGCACTGGCACTACAGCGAACAGCTGCGCCGCTTGTACCCGCAGGTCATCGTGCTCGAGAACAGGCTGTACGTCGAAGACGGCAACGTGCTGACGTCCGGAGGTGGGGGCGCGGGCATCGACGCCGGACTGCACGTGATCCGGACGGACTTCGGCGCAGCGGCCGCCAATGAGGTCGGTAAGTGGGTTCTCGCGCCACCCAGGCGAGGCGGCGAGCACAGACAGTACGTCGACGTTCTGACGCCGGTGCGGTCGGACCTGGCGCCGGTCCGGGCCTGGGTACAAGACCATCTGGCGGAGGTGATCACAGTGGATCGGCTGGCCACCCACGCCGCGCTGTCCCGGCGTACCTTCATCCGGCGCTTCCAGAGCGAGACAGGGTTGCCACCGATGCGGTGGGTCGTCCAACAGCGCCTGGTGAGTGCTCGGAGCCTTCTGGAGACCTCCGACTGGACAGTCGACCGGATAGCTGCCGCCACCGGCTTTGGCAGCGCGACGTCACTGAGGGAAGCCTTCCGGCGCGAACTGGGCACCTCACCCAGCTCGTACCGCAAGTCCGCTCAGAACTGAGTCAGCGCTCTGAGCTGGCCCCTGGCTTGTCCCGCTGCTGAGCCTGTACGCCGGGCGCCGGCTGGGCAGGTGCGTTGGCAGCCGGCGGCTGGGCGGTCCCGACAGCGGCCACGCCCGAGGTCGCGGCCCGCTGGGCGTTCCAGGTTGCCTCGTCGATCCCAGCCGGCCGGGTGTGCGCGAGAGTCGTGGCCAGGCGAGCGTCGATGCGTTGGGACGTGTCCTGGCCGCGGGTGCTCGCCTCGGGCGCGGGGCGCTCGTTCTCACGGCTGACAGCGCGTTCGACGGCCTCGCGAACCTTCGGCTCCAGTGGTGGGAGTGACGGGTCGCGGTTGTCGAGCAGCCGGTCGGCCGTCTGGGTCAGGTACTCGTGGGCCGCTGGTGTCGGCGGCCGGTCGCGCTCATCAATGATGGCCTGCTTGACCGCCGGCTCCTGCTCCCAGTTGCCGTCGGCGTCGCGGTGGTTCTCGTAGAGCACGTTGCCGTCGCGGTCCACGACGTAGATATCGTCGACCAGCCCCTCCGACTCCAGCACCTGCGCTGTGTCCGGCAGCTCGTTGTAGAACTCGTCATGCAGGTCAGGGTCGAGCCAGCGCCCGCCGCCTTCGTTGTCCACGCCGTTCTGATAGCGCTCTGCCAGCCCGATGGTGCTGTTGGCGTGGTTGGTCGCCACGTAGGCGACGCTGACCTGGTAGCCCTGCTCCTTGAACCCGTTCACCCAGCCGCGAGCCCACTCCTCCCGCGCCAACGGATGGCTGGCGAGGATGTCGTACTGCGGCTCACCCTCCCGCAGATGCTTCAACGCGGCGAAATGCAGCTCCCAGTTGTCACCGTTGTTGAGCACCTTGCTGGCCATGTCGTGGCCCTCGATACCGTGCTCGCGCCGGAGAGCGTCGTACCGCGGGTGCACCGCCGCGTTGTCGTCACCGTCGTACGACGCGACGTGATCCGGGCCGAGCGCGGCGTGCACCAATCGCTGGGTTGTGGTCTTACCGGCGGCCGGCTGGCCACCGAGCAGCATGGCGCGCGGCTGCACCCCCGGCGCGCGGTTCGGCGGGTTGCGCGGCGTGAGCTGAGCGAGGCGGTCCGCGAACGCACGCTGCTTCTCTTCGGGCGTCAGGTCTGCGCTCACGCTCACGCGTCGAGCTCCGCCCGTAGCGCCTTCAACCGGCCCGGTACCGCATTCAGGATGTCCTGTCGCTCCGCCGCTGACATCACGGCCAGCCGCTGCACCGCGTCATCACACCGATGTGCCTCCGCGCGCAGCTGCTCCCGACGCCGTACGTCGGTGGCTCGCTCGCTCAGCTCGCGGTAACACGACCCGAGCGACTGCAGGTAGCCCTTCACCCGCTCCAGCTCATGCCGCTCGTCGTCCGCCAACGGCCCCACGCGACGTCCCGTCAAAGCCTCGGTCAAATGGTCCCCAGTAGCCACCCGCACAGCATATTCAGTCCTCGAGCTGAGCGATCAGGTATTTCGGCGCCGTCAGCCGCCAGGCCTCGGTCAGCAGCTCACCCACCTCGTCCTCGTCGGCGTTGGCGAGTGTGACGTCCACCCACGCGAACCGGCCGCTCTCCCACGAGGGGGCGTAAACGTCGGGGCTCTCGGCGACCAGAGCCTCCTGCTCTTCGCGGAAGGCCTTCACGATCAGCCGCGTCTCGTCCTCGGACAGATACGCAAAGCCCTTCTTGCGCACCTTGAAAGCAGGCTGCCCGGCCCACCCCTCATGCTCCTCGGCCCCGGGCAGCCCCCGCACCACCTTCAGCACCACCTGCGCATCCATACCCCCACGCTAAGCAGCCCCACCGACAGTTCTCAGCCGGCGACCGTCACGGTCACTGTGGAGCCGTTGGGCACCATCGTCCCGGCCACCGGCGACACCGCAGTCACCGATCCCTTGGGTACACCGGGTGCCGGTTTGCTGACGATCTCCGGCACGAGGCCGTCCGCCTTCAACGCCGCCAGGTACTTCGCTTGTGACGTCTCCAGGTCCAGCGTCTGGAACCCGGGGACGCCGGTCAGGTCCGGCACGACGAACACCCGCTCCAGCATCTGGGTCGGCTCCATCCCTTCGCCCTGGACCGCCGCGGTGATCGTGAGCTTCAACGACGGGATCTGCACAGAGGCGGAACAGAAGTTCACCTTCTGGCCTGTGAGACTGCCGACGAGGGTGCAGGCCTCCGGCTGCTTCGCGACCGGGACACCGTCGATCTCCGCGTTGGGTTCGGCGGGATCTGCGGGCAGCGGGCCGAGCTCGATGCTTTCGACACCGGCGGCACGTGGCACCAGGCAGTACCCCTGGGGGCCAGGGTCCACGATGACGCTGTCAACGGTCGGCGTACCGCAGTGCAACTTGTTGGTGGCCCACGTCTTTGGCACCGCAATCGCTACATGTCCCAGCCCGACCAGGCGCATACCCTCCGGCACCGGGTTTCCCGCAACCGGCGGCTGCGGGACCACAGTGGTTGTGTTGTTCGTCAGTGCGGTCGACCCGCCGATCACAGCGGCCACGGCGAGCGCCGTACCGGCTGCCGACCAGACTGCAGTGCGGCGGCGCCGGATGCGGGCGGCGCCGGAGCGCATGGCGTCGATCGGAGGCGGGTTGACGGCAGTCCGGTCGCCAGCGCGTTCGAGGAGTTCGGTCAGTTTCGCTTCGTTCATAGGATCTCTCGCAGTTCTGCCAGATTCGGGTCCTGAGCCAGGGCCTTCACGGCCCGCGACAGGCGGCTCTTCACGGTGCCGGCGGCGACGCCGAGCACGGAAGCCATCTGCTGTTCGGTCAGGTGTGCGTAGTAGCGCAGTACGACGGCTGTCCGTTGATCAGGCGGCAGCCGGTCGAGGGCACGTGTGATCAGGTCCGCGTCGTCCACACCGGCAGTGCGGTCGTGGTCGGCGTGCTCAGGGAGCACCGCGGACGGCTTTTCGCCGTTCCAGCGCCGCCTGCGTGCCGAGAAGAAGGTGTTGACCAGCATCCGGTGCACGTAGGCGTCCCGGTCGTCCACCGCGCTGACCCGCTTCCACTTCAGCAGGCACCGCTCCAGCACCGTCTGGACCAGGTCCTCCGCTTCGGCATGCGCGCAGCCCAGCAGTACGGCGGACCGCACCAGCACCTGCCAGCGCGCCGCCACGTACTCGGTGAAGTCGTCCATCCGGCACCCTCCCTCACCGTAAAGACAGCCTGGCCCACCCCCGAGGTTCCACGAAAGTAGTCAGGGCTATGGCTGGGGGTACCCGGGGTCGGGTCAGGGCTCAGTCGGTACCGAACCTGATGTGGTGGAGGGGCTCCGAACGGGAGAGTAGAGCCATGACGAACTCCAACGCACCGTTCTCGAACCTGTCCGGCAAGACCCTGCGTCGCTCCAGCTCCCAGCGGATGCTGTCCGGCGTCTCCGGCGGTCTCGCCGAGTACCTCAACATCGACGTCACCCTGGTCCGGCTGGGCATCGTCGGCCTCACCATCATCACCGGTGGCACCGCCATCCTCGGCTACGCCATCGCGTGGATCGTGATGCCCGAGGGCGACGGCAAGGCCGTCTGGCAGACCGTCCAGCAGAACGTCACCAACCACGACAAGACCCCGGAAGGCGACATCGCCTCCCGCATCTACGACGACGCCCCCAAGCCCCCGGCCGCGTGATCGCGTCGCCGTCCACCACCCCGGCGGGGTGAGGCAGTCAGCTCACCCCGCCACTAGCCAGGCAGTGAGGCGGCCTTCAGAGTGGCCGCTGCGATGTCTGGGTGGTCGGCGAAGATGCCCTGGAGTCCCAGGGACGCGAAGCGGGACAGTTCGGTACGGAAGTCTGTGTTGGTCGGGAGGAAGCGGCGCTCGGCGCGGAAGGTCCAGGCCTGGACGCCGAGGCCTGCGCGGTGAGCCTGGTCGACCAGACGCGTGGGCTCGCCGAGTGCACCGGAGGAGGTGCGCGGGATGACCAGGTCCTTGTGCGGGGCCAGGATCTGCGCGTAGGTCGAGATCTCGCGCAGGCCGGCCGGGTCGAGCAGGTCGCTGAAGGTGCGGCCGTCGCCGACCCGGAGGAAGTCGTACGGCGAGCTCTCGGAGTCGACGAGCTGGACCAGCGGTACCCGGGTCATCACGGCCAGCCGGCGCAGACTGGTCGGCTCGAAGGACTGGATCATGATCTCGTCCTCGCGCAGCCCCAGGGCGAGGATGCGCTCGGTCAGCAGCTCCTCCAGCGGCAGCCCGAGGCGGCGGAAGTACGTGGGGTGCTTGATCTCGGGGATGACCCCGATCGGCCGGCCGAAGCGCTGGGACTCCTGCCGGGCCAGTGCGACCACGTCGTCGAACGTGGGGATCGCCTCGGTGCGGTCGTAGGCCGTGTTGGCCGAGCGCAGGGCGGGCATCCGCTCGCGGGCGCGCAGCATCCGCAGCTCGGCGTAGGTGAAGTCCTCGACGAACCAGCCGGTCACGGCCTCGCCGTCGACGATCTTGGTGATCCGCCGGTCCGCGAAGACCGGGTGCTCCGCGACGTCCGTCGTACCGGAGATCTCGTTCTCGTGCCGGCAGACCAGGACGCCGTCGAGCGTGGCGACCAGGTCCGGTTCCAGGTAGTCGGCCCCTTGGGCTGCGGCCAGGCGGTACGCCGCCGGCGTGTGTTCCGGACGGTACCCACTCGCTCCCCGATGCGCGATCACCAGCATGGTTCCAGGACAGGCGGCGCACATGGCTCACTGGGAACTCGTTGCCCAACGCAAGGTGAAGGTCACCGAACCGAACCACGCCTACGCTCTGTGTCATGACCGGCCCGACCGCACTCAAGGACCGCGCCCTCGGACCCGATCTGGCGCGCGGACTTCTGCTGTTGTTCATCGCGCTGGCCAACACGCACGGTTTCCTGCACCCGCCGGGCGTCGGCGACATCCGCTCGATGCCGATCCCCAGTGCACTGCCGGACCGGATCGTCGCGTTCCTGGAGACCACTCTGGTCGACGGACGCTCGTACACGATGTTCGCCACCCTCTTCGGCTACGGCATGGTGCAGCTCGCCCGCCGTCAGTCCAGCGACGAGAAGCTGCTCCGCCGCCGCGCACTGGCCCTGATACTGATCGGTGTCCTGCACGCCGTGCTGCTCTACTACGGCGACATCCTCACCGCCTACGGCCTGGTCGCACTCTTCCTGGCCTCGGCGATCCGGTGGAGTGACCAGCGTCTGCTCGTCACCGGCGCCGTACTGGCTCTGCTCGGTTCCTGGGCCTTCGCATTCCTGGCCACTCCGAACCCGCCGGACACGGAGATGTACCCGTGGTCAGCCGCGCACAACCCGCTCCTGGGCATGGCCGGCCGCGCCTTCTCCATCTCCTTCGGTGCACCGATCCTGGCGGTCAGTGCGGCCGGTGCGTTCCTGTTCGGCATCTGGGCCGCACGCCGCAAGCTGTACGAGCAGCCGGAACAGCATGAGCAGACGCTGCGCCGGATGGTGGCCGTCGGCGTACCGCTGTCGTTCCTCGGTGGCGTTCCGCTCGCTCTCTACACCTCAGGGCTGCTGACAGCGACTGACTCCAACATCGTCCCGGTGGCCGGGCTGCACGCCCTGACCGGCTTCGCGGGCGGTCCGGCGTACGCCGCTCTGATCGCGCTCTGGTCCATTCGGGTACGACGTACTCCGCTCGTCACCGCGATCCAGGCGACCGGTCAGCGCTCGCTGACGTCGTACCTGACGCAGTCCGTTGTCTGGACCATCATGTTCGCGCCGTTCCTGCTCGACCTGGGCCACACGATGACTCTGTGGCAGTCAGTCATCCTCGCCGTCGCCACCTGGTCGCTCACCGTCTTCCTGGCCGACCTGATGCGTCGGCGCGGGCTACGCGGCCCGTTCGAGGTCCTGCTCCGCCGGCTGACCTACCGCCACCAGACTGCTCGCCAGTAGGTACTGCGCGAGGCAGTACGTCGCCATCACCAGATACGGCCGCACTCCGAACTCATGCCCGGCCAGTCCGACCCCGATGAGCGCATCGGAGATCAGGAACACCGCACCGCCGATTCCGGAGCGCCAACCGCTCCAAGCGCTCGTCACTGCAGTCGTCGTCAGCAGCAGTGAGTAGAGCACCACCGGAACGCGCACATCCCCCAGCCCTGGCCACAGCAGTGCCAGGACGACAACCCACACCACCCCGTACGCCGCGACCACCGCCAGCGACCGTCGCGTGGACCGCTGGATGAACAGCCACACGTAACAGACATGTGCGACGCCGAAGGCCGCCATACCCGGGACCAGGTGATCGACCTGCAGCAGAAAGTCGCCGACCAGTGAGGCAGCCAGTCCGATCAGGAGCGCGACCGGTCCGCCGCGCAGCCGCACCCAGACTGCCAGAGCCGGCATCAGCAGGACCTTGGTGATCGCCTCCGACCACGGTTCGCCGACGGCGATCGTGACCAGGTGTACGGCGGCGATCACGGCGTACGCGGCGAGCCAGGCCGAGCCTCGTTTCATGGGCTCGATAGTGCCCGATTAATTCGTATGCGGTTTGTCGGTGGGCCCGCCTAGCCTGAAGCAATCATGCGAAATCTCCCTCTTGCCGATCCCGGCATCGCCGACGACCGTTCGCCGGCCCGCTACCTGTGGTGGGTCGCGCGCGGACAGGCCCGCACGCTCGCCGGCGGGATGACGTTCGGGGTGCTGTGGATGGCGTCCCAGGCGTTCATCCCGGCGATCCTGGGGAAGGCGATCGACGAGGGGATCGCGGCCAAGGACGGCGCGAAGCTGCTGCAGTGGGGCGCCGCGTTGTTCGCGGTCGGCGTCATCCAGGCGCTGGCCGGGATCATGCGGCACCGGTTCGCGGTGACGAACTGGCTGATGGCGGCGTACCGGACGGTCCAGGTGATCACGCGGAAGTCCGCCGATCTCGGCGCGACGCTGCCCAAGCACCTGGCGACCGGCGAGGTGGTCAGCGTCGGTGCGAGCGACCTGGCCTCGATCGGGACCGTGATGGAGGTCGCGGCGCGGTTCGCCGGTGCGATCGTGGCATTCGCCGTGGTCGCGGCGATCCTGCTCTCGACGTCGACCGTGCTCGGACTGGTGGTGCTCATCGGCGTGCCGGTGATGTTGTTCTGCCTCGGCCCGATGCTGCGGCCGCTGCACCGGCGGCAGTCCGCTCAGCGCGAGGCGGTCGGCGAGCTGAACTCGTTGGGTTCGGACATCGTGGCCGGGCTGCGGGTGCTGCGCGGGATCGGTGGCGAGGACTCCTTCTCCCGGCGGTACCGACGGGAGTCGCAGGAGGTCCGCCACGCCGGTGTCCGGGTGGCCCGGATCCAGTCCGTGCTGGACGCGATGCAGGTCCTGCTGCCTGGCACCTTCGTGGTGCTGGTGGTCGGCATCGGCGCCCACTTCGCCCTGAGTGGTGCCCTCAGTCCGGGCTCACTGGTCGCGTTCTACGGCTATGCGACGTTCCTGGTGCTGCCGCTGCGCACGGTGACCGAGTTCGTCAACCAACTGATGCGTGGGCTGGTCGCGGGCGCCCGGGTCATCCGCGTGGTGTCGCTGCGCCCGGAGATCACCGACCCGGCTGACGCCGTGCGGCTGCCCGAGCGAGGCGACTTGGTCGACCCGGTCTCCGGAGTGCGCGCCCGGGACGGCCTGCTGACCGCGATCGTCGCCGCCGAGCCCGACGTGTACGGCGAGCTAGCCGACCGCCTCGGCCGGTACGACGTCGCCAGCGAGGTCCGCTTCGGCGGAGTGACCCTGGCCAGCGCGACCCGGGCCGACGTGCGCGAGCGGATCCTGGTCAGCGACTCCGGCTCCCAGCTGTTCACCGGCATCCTGCGCAGCGAGCTCGACCCGACCGGCCGCCGTACCGAGGCGGAGTTGCTCGCCGCGATCCGCACCGCCTCCGCTGACGATGTCCTGGTGGCCCTCGCGGACGGGCTCGACTCCGAGGTCGAGGAGAAGGGCCGGTCGTTCTCCGGCGGACAGCGGCAGCGGCTGGTGCTGACCCGCGCCCTGCTGATGGACCCGTCCGTGCTGGTGCTCGTCGAGCCGACGTCGGCCGTCGACGCGCACACCGAGGCCCGGATCGCCGACCGGCTCCGCGATCACCGGGCCGGCCGCAGCACCGTCGTACTGACTGCCAGCCCACTGCTGCTCGACCGGGTCGACGAGGTCATCTTCGTCGCCGCCGGCCGAGTGGTTGCCACGGGCAAACATCGTGACCTGCTCGACCAAGAGCCGCAGTACCGCCGGACGGTGACCCGGCAGACCGAGCAGGAAGAGGTGCACAGATGAGGCAGATCCTGCCGGTGGCGGATAGTGCTGAGATCCGTCGGCATGCCCGCCGTCTGGTCCGCCAGCATCCGCGTGCGCTGCTGGTCGCGCTGGTGCTGCACGCGCTTGCCGCGGTGTCCGGGCTCGCTGCGCCGCGCCTGATCGGTGACCTGGTTCAGGACGTCCAGCGCGGGACGACGGCTGCCAACGTCAATCTGGTGATCGGGCTGATCGCGGGGTTCGTCGTCGTGCAGTCGCTGCTCACCCGCTGGGCGCGCTACCGCTCGTTCGCGCTCGGCGAGCAGGTGCTGGCTGAGCTGCGCGAGGACTTCGTCGACAACGCCCTCGCGCTGCCGATCGGCACGGTCGAGCGGGCTGGGACCGGCGACCTGCTGTCCCGCACCTCACGGGACGTCGACACGCTGTCCCGGACGGTGCGCTTCGCCGTACCGGAGACGATCATCGCGATCGTCACCTTGCTGTTCTCGCTGACGGCGACCGTGCTCGTCGGCGTCTGGATCCTGCTCCCGCTGGCCGCGATGGTGCCACTGCTCTGGCTGAGCACCCGGTGGTACCTGCGCCGCGCGAAGGACGGCTACCTGCGCGAGAACGCGGCGTACGCACAGATGACCAGCTCCCTGGCCGAGACGGTCGAGGGCGCGCGCACCATCGAGGCACTCCGCCGGTACGACGACCGCGTGCGCCGCGGCGATGACGATGCCCGCGGCTCGTATCTGGCCGAGCGGTACACGCTGGGTCTGCGGACGCTGTGGTTCCCGGCGGTCGAGGTCGGCTACCTCGTGCCGATCGTGGGCACGCTGCTGTTCGGCGGCTGGCTGCACCTCAACGGACACGTCACGCTCGGCGCAGTGACCGCCGGCGTGCTGTATGTGAACCAGCTGATCGACCCAGTCGACCGGCTGCTGATGTGGGTCGACGAGCTGCAGTCCGGCGGAGCCTCTTTCGCCCGCCTGCTCGGCATCAGCGACGTACCGGATGACCGGACGCCGTCCGGCCGGGTTCCGGACGGCGAGCTGGTCGAGGCGAAGGACGTGCGGTTCTCGTACGTCGACGGTCGCGACGTGCTGCATGGCGTGGAGCTGACTGTGCAGCCGGGTGAGCGGATCGCGATGGTCGGTCCGTCGGGCGCGGGCAAGTCGACGCTGGGTCGCCTCGTGGCCGGAATCCACCCGCCACGGACCGGATCCGTCACGGTCGGCGGTGTCGGGATGACCGAACTACCACTGGACGAACTGCGCCGACAGGTCGCACTGGTCACCCAGGAACACCACGTCTTCGTCGGCACTCTGCGCGACAACCTGTCGATGGCAAGACCAAGTGCAACCGACGACGAACTGTACGACGCGCTCGCGGCTGTCGATGCTCGTGAGTGGGCAGAGGCGTTGCCAGAGGGGCTCGACACTCGAGTCGGCTCCGGTCAGGTCGCGCTCACACCCGCGCAGGCACAGCAGTTGGCGCTGGCCCGACTGGTGCTGGCCGATCCGCACACGCTGGTCCTCGACGAGGCGACCTCGCTGATCGACCCACGCGCGGCCCGGCACCTGGAGAGCTCGCTGGCCGCGGTTCTCGAGGGCCGCACGGTGATCGCGATCGCCCACCGGCTCTATACCGCCCACGACGCCGACCGGGTTGCGGTGGTCGAAGACGGGCGGATCAGCGAGCTCGGCACACACGACGAGCTCGTGGAACGCCAAGGCTCGTACGCCAAGCTCTGGAACTCCTGGCACGGCTGACGAAACGCAGATGCCCCCGCACAGTCACCTCTGACCGTGCGGGGGCATTGTCCATTTCAGCGTTTGCGCAGTACCAGGACTGCGGAGTCGACATGCGGAGGTGGGGTAAAGGCCTTGCGGGGAAGGCGTAGCCCGAGGGACGGCTCGTAGTGGCGATACCAACGCTGTGCGCCCGGTGCCTCGCCGCGGACATAGCGGTTGACCACCTGCCGCTGCAGCACCAGATCCGCCGACACCAGCCGAGAACCCGGTGCCAGCAAGCGCTTCAGCAACGCGGTCGACAGCGTGTACGGCGGACTCGACACCACCCGGAACGGCCGTGCCGGCAACCGCAGGTCAGCGGCATCGGCACGGACGACCGTCACCGGCTCGTCCGCGAACCGCCGGCGCAACCGATCGGCACGCCCCGGATGCAGTTCGACGGCAATCACCCGCGCACCGGCCTGCACCAGCGGCGCAGTCAACGCACCGAGCCCGGCACCGATGTCGAGAACCAGCTCGCCAGGTCTGACCCCGGCAGCGTCCACTACTCGTTGAGCCCACCGGCTATCGAGCGGATGCCATCCCCAGGCACCCCTCGCCTGCCCGGAGGCGGGCACGACGGACCATCACAAAGTACGTAATCATGGACCGACCCTAAGCGGCCGAGCCGTTCGTCCTCAAAGGGTTTTCGGCGATGCACCCAGCGACAGCACGGTCTCGTCGGTACGGCGCTGGGCAAGCTGCAGCCGACTCCGCATGGCCGCGGTCAATCCCGGTTTCGCGAGCTCCCGCCGTACGTCGAGAACCCGGACCGGCAAGACGTCGGTCATCAGCAGCGGCGCGTAGGCCGCCTCTGCGGTGGTCCACTTGTCGCCGGTGCGCTGGAAGGTGAAGCGGGTCAACAGGCCTTCGGCGCGCGTGCTGTTCGGCTGCCGGTGCGCCGCGACCAGGTTGCCGTGCCCGTAAGCCACCCACTTGCCGTCGTGCTGCTCCATCGGCTGCACGACGTGGGCGTGATGCCCGATCACCAGATCAATGTTGCTGTCGGCAAGCAGTTGCGGTGCGAGCTCGCGCTGCTGGTCGTTGATCTTCGCCGAGTACTCGGTCCCCCAGTGGCAACTGACCACGACGATCTCGGCCCCGCGATCACGAGCTTCCTTGGCCATCCGGCTGATCGCCGCCACGTCGAGCTTGCCGGCCCGCCAGGTCTGACCGTTCGGATAAGGCAGACCGTTGAAACCGAACGTGTACGAGAGCGACGCGATCTTCACCCCGCGCACGTCGACGATCGTCGGCGTCTCGGCCTCCTTGCGATCGCGCGCCGTCCCCGCGGTGCGCAATCCGGCCTTCGCCAAGGTGTTCAGCGTGCGGTCGATCCCGGCCGCACCCCCGTCGAAGCTGTGGTTGCTGGCCGTTGTGCACAGGTCGTAGCCGGTCTGCTTCAGCGCGGTCGCGATCTGCGGCGGGCCTTGGAACAGCGGATAGCCCTTGTAGGGACCACCCATCGGCGCGAGCGGCGTCTCGAGATGCGCGATCGCCAGATCGGCCCGCTGCACGTGCGGCTTGACTCCGGCCAGCAACGGCGCGAAGTCCCACGCGCCCCCGCGACCGTCGCGCCGAGCCGTTGTCCACAACCGCTCGTGCAGGAGAACGTCGCCGGTGGCAACGATCGAGATCCGGTCCGGCCGACCTGCGTCACCCGGGCCGGAGCTGGATCCTGGGGCCGACAACGGCGGCTCCCCCGAGCCACCTTCGTTGTTCGGACCGCCGGGCGAGCCCGCGCCGATATCCGCGCAGCCGCCGACCGCCGCCGCCCCCGCGCCGGCCAGCAGTGCGCCCAGCACCGCGCGCCGTCCTACCACCATCACAGCCCCCAAGATTCGGTGTCTATCGCTCATCGGACGGCCCGGCGTGCCTGCGAGTTGGGGCAGTAACCAGATCGTGCCCTTACAGGTACCGTTGCGGGGCCAAGAGATGGAGGACGCGGGCAATGGTTGAGTTGAAGAAGCCGGCAGAGATCGAGGCGATGCGCGCGGCCGGTCGGGTCGTCGGCAGTGCCTTGGCCGCCGTGAAGAAGGAGGCCGCGGTCGGAGTCTCACTGCGCGAACTGGACGAGGTTGCGCGTGAGGTGCTCCGTGCAGCCGGAGCCGTGTCCTTGTTCGAGGGCTACCAGCCCGGGTTCGCGACCAGCCCGTTCTCCGGCGTCATCTGTACGTCGGTCAATGACGCGGTGCTGCATGGACTTCCATCGGACCTCAAGCTCGCGGACGGCGACCTCCTGAACGTCGACTGTGGTGCCTCGATCGACGGCTGGTGCGGTGACGCCGCAACAAGTTTCTGTGTCGGTACGCCGCGACCGGAGGACCTGGAGCTCATCGAGATCACCGAGCGGGCCCTGGCCGCCGGGATCGCCGCCGCCCTCCCCGGCAACCGGCTCGGTGACGTCGGGGCCGCGATCGGCCGGATAGGCAAGGACGCCGGCGTCGGCACGAACCTCGACTTCGGCGGCCACGGCATCGGCCGCCGCATGCACGAGGAACCCCACGTCCCGAACGGCGGCCGCCCCGGCCGTGGCTTCAGACTCCAGGTCGGCCATACCTTCGCGATCGAACCCTGGTTCTGGTCCGGCCCCGGCAACACCTACGTCATCGATCCCGACGGCTGGACCCTCCGCTCCGCCGACGGCACCCGCGGCGTCCACGCCGAACACACCATCGCCATCACCCCCGACGGCCCCGAGATCCTCACCCTCCCGTAGTCAGAACAGGGGGTCCTGTGCCGGGACTTGCTGAGGGCGGGGTGCGTGGGTCCGGGCTGGTCCGCGGAAGCGGGGGTGGCTGGCGGCGGGTTCGCCCCAGCCGGAGTCGGAGGTTGGGCCGGCGGCGTCGACCACGCCGTACGGGCTTGGGGTGGCACGGTGGCGGGAGCGGCGACCGAAGCCGTGTTTGTCGAGGAGCGGGCGCACCTTCTGCTCGAAGGCTGTGCGATAGCTGGGCGCGGCGTTGGAACCACGGGCATAGAGCGACTCGTACCGACCGACCAGCTCGGGGTGATCGTGCGCCAGCCATGACATGAACCAGTCCTTCACACCCGGCCGGAGATGCAGGACCAGGGTGGTCACTCCGGTCGCACCGGCTGCTGCGAGCTCGCCGAAGAGGTGATCGAGTTGCTCGGCCGAGTCGGTCAGCCACGGCAGGACCGGAGCGACCATCACCCCACACGGCAGCCCCGCCTCGCTCACGGCGCGAATCAACTCCAGCCGACCCCGCACAGACGGTACGCCGGGTTCGAGCCGTCGCCGGAGCACTTCATCCCCGAGCGCCAGCGAGACCCCGATCCCGACCGGGACCTCGGTGGCCGCGCTCACCAAGAGGTCGAGATCACGACGCAGCAGCGTCCCCTTGGTGAGCACCGACAACGGCGTACCGGATGAAGCGAGGGCGCTGATGATCCCCGGCATCAGCTGATAGCGACCCTCGGCCCGTTGGTAGGGATCGGTATTGGTGCCTAAGGCAACCTGTTCGCGACCCCAGGACGGTCGCGCCAGCTCGCGCCGCAGGACGTCGGCCACGTTCGTCTTCACGACGATCTGCCGGTCGAAGTCCAGCCCCTGATCGAGTTCGAGGTATTTGTGCGTCGGCCGGGCGAAGCAGTACCGGCAGGCATGGGTGCAGCCGCGATACGGATTGACCGTCCAGTCGAACGGCAGGCCGCCACCAGGCACTGAGTTCAGCGCCGACCGCGCGAGCACCTCATGGAAGGTCACCCCACGGAACTCCGGCGTCGTCACCGACCGCACCAGGCCCGCGATCGACCCCAGCCCCGGCAGCGCACCGGGAGCCTCCGCGTCGAGTTGCTGACCAGCCCATCTCATGCCAGACAGTCGAACACATGTTCGATCCCGAAATCAAGTCAGCGAAACGCCGCCACGTTCCGCTCGGCCCATTCCCGGTACGTCGTCGGCGGCCGGCCGGTCAGTTCGGCGACCGTCGGCTCCGGTGTCATCGGATGCTCGGCCATCATCCGGAACCCGTCCAGCAACCACTGCGCCGTCTCGAGCCCGATCACCGGCGCTAGTTGATCGAGATACTGCTGCGGCGTGAGCTCCTCGAACTTGACCTCCCGCCCCAGCGCCGCCGCGATGTGCGCAACCTCCTGCGGCTGCGTAATCCCCTCCGGCCCACTCATGACGAGCTTCTGCCCGGTATAGGCCTCGTCCAGCAACACCACCCGAGCCACCGCCGCGATGTCGACCAGATCGATCGGCGTCTGGACAGCATCGGCGTACGGCGCTCGCACCACACCCTCAGCCTTGATCGACGGCGCCCAGTCGAGTGTGTTGGTCATGAACTGGCCAGGCCGCAGGAAGGTCCACTCGAACCCCGCCTCCTCGATCGCCTTCTCCAGCCGGTAGTAGTGCCAGCTCGCCGGGTCCCCCTGTGCCTCGTAGTCGGCAGGCTCCCCCGAGAGCACGACAACACGCCGTACGCCGGCCTCACGCGCGCACCGCACGAAGTCGTCCACGTACGCCGGGAGCGGCGCCAGGTAGACCGTGTCGACCCCCTGGAGGGCAGCAGGCAACGACTCCGGTCGCCCCAGATAGCCGACAGCGACCTCAACCTCCGCCGGGAGGGCCGCCCGGGCCGGCTTGTTCGTCAGCGCCCGCACCGGCGCCCCAGCAGCCACCAACTCGTCCACCAGGAGCCGTCCGACGCTCGCCGTCGCACCGGTCACCAAGATCGTCATACCGAATCTCCTCACCTTGGAGCAATTCTCGTAGGGTATACGAGAATTCGAACCAGCGCCTATGGTTGCCCTGTGACGCAGGCCGATCGCAACCTCGCGCTGCTCTGGCGCAACCACCGTCCGCTGGCTGCAGCAGCCAAGGGGGCCGGACGGCGCCCGTCACTGGACGTGAACGAGGTGGTCGCCACCGGGATCCGGCTGGCCGACAGCGACGGCCTGAGCACCGCCTCCATGAGCGGGGTGGCCAAGGAGCTCGGCGTCGGCACCATGACGCTCTACACCTACGTCCCGTCCAAGGACGAGCTCCTGGAGCTCATGGTCGATCAGGTGCTCGGCGAGCGTGCGTTGCCCGGGCCCGGCGAACCCCGCCCCGACGACTGGCGTGCGCAGGTCGGCCTGTACTCCGAGCGGACCCAGCTGATGTTCCGCCAGCACCCCTGGCTGTCGCAGGTCTCCCCCATCCGCCCACCGGCCGGACCAGGCTTGTTGGCCGGCCGCGAGTACCTGCTGGCTGTTGTGAGCACGCTGAACCTCACACCGCATGACACGAACACCGCCGCGCTGGCGATCTCGACGTACGTCGACTCCGCGGCCAGCCTGCAGGCGGAGAGTCTGCTGATCGAGCGGGCCAGCGGCCAGAGCCATGACGCCTGGTGGACCGACCGCTCCGACCTGTGGGAGACCTACTTCGACGTCGAGCGGCACCCCACCATGACAGCGATCTGGAACGCGGGCGGCTTCACCGCGAGCACCAACGATGTCGCTGCGGAGTCGTACGACTACGGCCTCAGCCGCCTCCTCGACGGCATCGCCCTGAA
Source organism: Kribbella sp. NPDC051587 (assembly GCF_044453945.1). Lineage (NCBI taxonomy): Bacteria > Bacillati > Actinomycetota > Actinomycetes > Propionibacteriales > Kribbellaceae > Kribbella > Kribbella sp. NPDC051587. The sequence continues at coordinate 907,416 of NZ_JBITDE010000002.1, read as the reverse complement.
GACCAGGTGAGATCCGAACTGGTGATTGGGTAGGTTGGCGGCGGACAAGGGGGGTTTGGGGTGAGTGAGAACTTCCAGGTCGATCTCCAAGGCATCGTCGACCTGTTGAGCAACCATCTGTACAGCAGTCCGCGGGTGTACCTGCGGGAGCTGCTGCAGAACGCCGTCGACGCGATCACCGCGCGCCAGGCCGTCGATCCGGAGGCGCCGCGGCGCATCGACGTACTGACCTCGGACGGTGCCCTGAGCATCGCCGACACCGGCATCGGTCTGCTGCCGGACCAGGTGCGCGAGCTGCTGGCCACCATCGGCCGTAGCTCGAAGCGGGACGAGATCGGGTTCGCCCGGTCGGAGTTCCTCGGCCAGTTCGGTATCGGCCTCCTGTCGGCCTTCATGGTCGCCGACGAGATCGAGGTCGTCACCCAGCCGGCCGGTGGCCCCGCCACGCACTGGACCGGTACGGCGGACGGCCGCTACGAGCTCGCGGACGCGGCAGACCGCTCCGAGACCGGTACGACGGTGACGCTGAAGGCCCGGCGTGGTGCCGAGCAGTGGTACAAGCCCGCCACTGTTGTCGAGCTGATCCGCCTGTTCGGTGCACTCCTGCCGATCGAGATCCGCGTCAACGGTGAGCAGGTGACCGACGGCAAGGCGCCCTGGGAGAACACCGGAGCGATGCAGCGGGCCGAGCTGGTCGGCTATGCGCAGGACAAGCTCGGGTTCACGCCGTTCGACGTGATCCACCTGAACAATCCGGCCGCTGGACTCACCGGTGTGGCCTTCGTGCTGCCGTTCGCCGCGAACCCGGCCGAGCGCGCGACGCATCGCGTGTACCTGAAGCGAATGCTGCTCGCGGAGAACGTCGAGGGCCTGTTGCCCGATTGGGCCTTCTTCGTCCGGGCAGTCATCGACACCTCGGAGCTGCGCCCTACCGCCAGCCGTGAGGCGCTGTTCGACGACGGCGCTCTGGAGGCCACTCGGGATGCACTGGGCGACCAACTGCGCGGCTGGCTGGTCCGGCTCGGCAACACGGACCCCGGCAAGCTGGACCGGTTCCTCGGGATCCACCAGCTCGGTGTGAAGGCACTGGCGCTGCACGACGACGAGATGCTCCAGCTGGTCCACCGCTGGCTGCGTTTCGAGACCAACCACGGCCGGATGACCACCGCCGAGCTGCAGCAGCGCACCAACCAGATCCGCTACGTCACCACGGTCGAGGAGTTCCGTCAGCTCGCGGCGGTCGCCGCAGCGCAGCAGATCACCGTGGTGAACGGCGGCTACACCTACGACAGCGAGCTACTGGCGAGGCTGCCGGAGGTGGTACCCGGCCTGACGACTAGCCGGTTCGACCCGACCGAGCTCAGCACGAGCTTCGACAGTCTGGACCCCGACACCGAGCTACGGCTGCGGCCGTTCGTCCAGCTGGCCCAGGACGCACTCGACCCGGTCGGCTGCGAGGTCGTCGTCCGGGCCTTCGAGCCGGCCGGTCTGCCCGCGCTCTACCTGATCGACCGGTCCGCCCAGTTCGCGAGCGAGCTCCGCGCCACCAAGGACCGGGCCGACGCCCTGTGGTCCGAGGTGCTCGGTGCGCTCAACACACAGGACGACAGTCGGCCCCAGCTGGTCCTGAACTACCGCAGCCCGCTGGTACGGCGGATGGCGTCGCTCAACGACCCCGAGCTGACCCGACTGGCGGTGGAGGGGTTGTACGGGCACGCGTTGATGCTCGGCTACCACCCGATCACTCCCGCCGACTCCGCTCTTGTGAACCGCTCTTTCCTCGGTCTGCTCGACCAGGCCGTCCCCACGCCGGAGGACCAGACGCCATGAACCCGGAACTCATCGACCTGCTCCAGCGCGCGGAGAATGCGCCGTACGGGAAGGTCCGGTCGGCGCTGCTCGAGGACGTCGTACGGCGAGCCGACGCGGCCAGTGAAGCGGAGCTGGCGTTCTACAGCCGGCTGTCGCTCGTCACCGCCTACGTGATGGGCGGCGAGCCGCGGAAGTCGCTGGTGCCGTTCGCTCGTTGTGTGGCGGCCTGGGACGCGGAGCCGGACAAGTATCGCGAGTACTCGCATCTGTTCCACTGGTGCTACAAGTACGCGCCCAGCACCCTCAGCAAGTTCCCCGAGGTGCCGCTGGACCGCGCGTACGCCGTACTGGACGACATGGAGCAGCGCTGGCGACTCAGCGGCCACAGCATGCACGCCGTGCACCAGCACCGCTGGCTGGTCGCGCATCACATCGGTGACAAAGAGACTGCGGCCGAGCAGTTCCGCCTCTGGTCGACTGCACCACGCGACGACCTCTCCGACTGCGTCGGCTGCGACCCGACGTCCAAGGTGCACCACCTGAATTCAGTCGGCCGTACGGCGGATGCCGTGGCACTGGCCGTGAACGTGCTGGACGGCCAGCTCACCTGCGCCGAGCAGCCGCAGCAGATGCTCACCGCACTCCTCCCGGCGTATGTTGCCGAAGGCATGTACGACGAAGCTGTCGACGCGCACCGCAAGGCCTACCGGCTGCTGCGCAACCGGGTCGGCGAGCTGAGTGAGCACGCGGACCACGTCGAGTTCCTCGCCCGGACTGGTAACGAGCTCAAGGCTGTCGAGCTGATCGAGCGGCACGCCGCAGAGCTGGCCGACCCGCCCTCGCCATACGCGGAGATGGCGTTCTCCGCATCCGCTTCGCTGGCACTGAGCCGGGTGGACAGCGACCTGGAGATCCGGCAGCCGCAGGCTGACGCCGTGCCGGCCGGTCAACTGGCCGAGCGGTACGCAGCGCGTGCACTGGAGCTGGCGGCGCAGTTCGATGCCCGCAACGGCACCACGCATCGCAGCGAGCAGATCCAGCAGCTACTGACAGCTGAGCCGTGGGTCGAGTACCTCCCGCTGTCGGAGACCGCTCGCCGCGCCCAGCTACGTAAGGAAGCGCAGAGCGAGCAGGCTGAGCAGACGGCGGTGGAACAGCCCGTCGAACTGCCGCCGGCATCCGGGCGGGAGTGGCTCGACCGGGCCGAGGAGGCATGGCGGAACTTCCAGGGGGCGGATGCCGCCGCGGCCTGGGAGGCGTTCGAGCGCGAGGTACCGGAGAGCGAGCGGACTCCGCTCGACCGTGCCCGCCTGCTCGACGGTCAGGGCCTGGCCGGTGCAGACGACCCGCAGGTGGCGCTGACTGCCTGGAGCGAGTCGCTGGCGCTCTACGACGAGATCGGCGACGAGGTCCGGAAGCTGCGCGCCCGAGCCCGCATCGGCCGGATGCTGTGCGAGCAGGGCCAGCTCGAAGAGGGCCTGGCCACCGGCGAGGAGCCGCTGCGTTGGCTGATCGCGAACGACGAGCCGGACCGCCGTGCGGCCTGGCGGGACTCGCTGGGCATCGTCTACGCCCAGGCTGGCCGTTTCACTGACGCCATCCAGGTCCTGACCGAGCCCGGGCAGGCTCACACCCGACCGGAGCACGCGGCGAGTACTGCGATCCTCCTGTCCAACCTGCTGATGCAGGAGGAGCGCTTCGAGGAGGCCGACGCCGCACTGGTCGTAGCCTTCGACTCACCGCACGACACCCAGCGCTCGTTCGCTCACCACCTGCGGGGACGCACCCGGCTCGAGCTGGAGCGCCCGGCCGAAGCGGCCGAGGATCTGATCGAGGCGGTCGCCCTCGCCACCGGCGTACCCGGTCTCGAGGCTCACGTCGCCTACTCGCAGCTGATGCTGGCTCGTTCCTACCTGCTGACCGGCCGTCCACTGGAAGCCGCGGAGAGCGCCGAAGAGTCCCTGTCGGTACTGACCGACGACGCTCTGGCGGACGCTCGCGGCGTACTGATCGACTCCTACCGGATGCTCGGTGAGAACGAGTCAGCCCTGACCAAGGTCCGCGAACTGCTGACCGACGTCTCCCCCGACGCGCACCCGGCCTGGCTCGGCACCCTGCGCCAGGACGAGGGCATCCTGCTCGAACAGCTGGACCGCGACGACGAGGCGGTCGACATCTTCCTGGCCGCCGCCGAATACTTCGGTGCGGCCGAGTCACCGCTGCAGCAGGTCCAGGCCGTGCGCCTGGCCGCACAGTCCGCCCGCTACACGGGCGACAGCACCCGTGCGGCCGAGCTGGTCACCTCCGTCGGTCCGATCCTGGAGGCGCTGCCCTCAGCAGACCATGACGTCATCTTCCAGACCGCCGGAGCGCACTGGGACCTGGCGCTGATCCACCTCCAGCAAGGTGACACCGCCAACGCTGTGGCTCAGGCCGACGAGGCCGCTGACCTCTACGAACGCGGCGGCTTCGAGGACCAGTACCTGAACGCCCAGCTCCTGCTGGCCGAACACGGCACCGAGGACGAGAAGGCGCTGGAGGACCTGTTCAACTCCCTGCCCGCCAACTCCGACCTCTGGTACCGCACCGGTTACCTGCTGGTCGACCGTCTCCGCACCACCAGCAAGCAGGACGCTGCAGCCGCGCTGGAGACTCGCCTCAACAGCGAGAGCTGATCACTTCCGCCGGAACCAGCCTCGACGCTTCTTCGGCTCCGCCTGCGGTACCTCCGCAGGCGGATCCACGACATCGCGCGCGAGGTCGGTGACAGCTGGGTTCATGACCGGAGTGGCCAGCGCCAGCCTGGCGAGCGACTCGAGGATCGTCACCGGCCGCTGCTGTGCAGCTCCAACGGCTGCCATGAACCGCCAGCCCACCAGCTCGGCCACGTCCGCCCGAGCAGCCGGATCCACCCAGCTCGTCGTCACCAATCCCAGCAGGGCCGCTTCGTTGACCCAGTCCTCCGGACCGTAGGCCAGGTCGACCAGCACCTTCCGCCGGGTCGAAGACAGCCAGGGCTCGTCGGTCCGGTGGTGCGCGATCCCCAGACAGGCCCAGGTCTGCAACTGCCGGATCCACATCGGCCAGCCAGCCGGATCGTCCGAAGGCAACGGCAGCGGATGCACCAGTACGCCGAGCAGGTCGTCCAGTGGCGTATTGGCCAGCGCTACCGCCAGGTCGTATGCCGCTGGTAGGTGGACCCAGGACTCGGCAGCGAGCCGTGCCACAGCCACCGCACCCGCCTCTGACGGCGGTCCGACTGCCGGCCGGGAATTCGTGCCGTCGTAGGCCCAGACGAAGCGCTGCACCTGCTGGACGGGCTTCCCGTCAATCGTTGCGGGTAGCCGCGGGTCTGGTGTCAGGACCTCGGTGAAGATCACGTCGGAGCCAGGCATGCTCCGGGCAAACGCCAGCAGGGCACTCGGCGGCTCGACAGCGGACAGCGTCAGCGACGCTCCTTCGGCGCCGGCACCTTGCTCGAGCATCTGGTGCAGGACGTTGATCGTCGCCTCGGTCGGCTGAGCGATCCCGCCAAGCCAGTACTGCCGGGTCCGGTCGAACAGCTCGTCGTCCGCGTGCTGTGCCTCGTGGCTGCCGGGCTCCGCCGACCGGCGCAGGTCCGCGATCGCGACGAGGTCGTCCACGTTGCCGTCCCGGCGGTAGCGCAGCCCGTGCCGCTCGACCAGCGAGCAGTCGTGCCCCGGCTCGATCTCCAGCGCCCGGTCTGCCCAGCCGATCGCCTCGTCCAGCCGGCCCGCCGAACCGAGAAGGCCCGCGATATCGGCGTACAGGGAGACGTTCTTCGGGTCGAAGGTCAGTCCGTGCTGCAGCGCGGCCAGAGCGTCATCGGTCCGGCCCTGCGCGCGGAGGGCGTAGCCGAGCGCGATGTCGGCCCGGTCGCTCGGCTCAAGCGAGGCCGAGCGCTCCGCCGCTGTGACCGCCTCGGCGTACTCGCCGCTGCGCCGCAGGTAGACCGAGGCGGCCCACCACAGCCACGACGACTCCGGATGCGCGGCAGTCATGTTCCGAGCCAGAGTCTGGTACGGCGCGAACGCCTGCCGCACGGTGTCCTGCTGCAGGTCTGGCATCACCCGGAACAGCTGTGCAAAGACGCTGACCAGGTCACCTGCTTCGAGCTTCGCCGGCATGGCCGGGTCCAGCACCCAGGGTGCATCCGCCCACGGCATCTCGGGCTCATGACCCTGCGCAGACACGAGGAGCTCGAGCGCCCCGGCGTACTGGCCTTGGTAGGCGAGCGCGTGGGCCCGGGCTACCGCCGTACCGATGTAGAGCTCGCCGTCGAGCGGCCACAGGTCAGGGCCGCCGTCCGGCCGGCTCACCAGCGTGGCCAGCACCTCGTGTGCCTCCGGCAACGCCGGGAAGGAACCCAGTGCGTTCGCGACGTGGTCGGCAGCATGTGCGAGCTCGTTGTCGTCCAGAGCCAGTCTCGCGAGACTGACCTCACCTTCCGCGGTCAGCCGCGGGTCCCCCACCCCTTCGTTCACCGGATCAGTATCCGGCCACTGGGGTCACTCCCACTCGATGGTGCCCGGGGGCTTGCTGGTGATGTCCACGGTGACCCGGTTGATCTCGTCGACCTCGTTGGTGATGCGCGTCGAGATGCGCTCGAGGACGTCGTACGGGAGCCGGGCCCAGTCTGCCGTCATGGCGTCCTCGCTGGTGACCGGACGCAGTACGACGGGGTGGCCGTAGGTGCGGCCGTCGCCTTGGACGCCGACGGAGCGGACGTCGGCGAGCAGGACGACCGGGAACTGCCAGATCTCGCGATCCAGGCCGGCGGCGGTCAGCTCGGTCCGGGCGATCAGGTCGGCGGCGCGGAGGATGTCCAGGCGCTCGCGGGTGACCTCACCGATGATGCGGATGCTCAGACCCGGGCCGGGGAACGGGTGCCGGTAGACCAGGGTCTCGGGCAGACCGAGGGCGATACCGAGCTCACGGACCTCGTCCTTGAACAGGGTGCGCAGCGGCTCGATCAGGCTGAACTGCAGGTCGTCGGGCAGCCCACCGACGTTGTGGTGCGACTTGATGTTCGACGTGCCCGCACCGCCGCCGGACTCGACCACGTCCGGGTAGAGCGTGCCCTGCACCAGGAACTCGATGTGGCGGTCGGCGTCGAGCTTGCAGGCGGTCGCCTCGAAGGTGCGGATGAACTCGCGCCCGACGATCTTGCGCTTCTGCTCCGGGTCGGTCACACCGGCCAGTGCGCCGAGGAACTGGTCCTCCGCGTCCACGACCTCCAGCCGGGTGCCGGTGGCGGCGACGAAGTCCTTCTCGATCTGGTCGGACTCACCAGCGCGCTGCAGCCCGTGGTCGACGTACACACAGGTGAGCTGGTCGCCGATGGCCTTGCTGACCAGCGCTGCGGCCACTGCGGAGTCCACACCGCCGGACAGCGCGCACAGCACCTGCTTGTCGCCGACCTGCTGGCGGATGAGCTCGACCTGCTCGTCGACAACGTTCGTGGTGGTCCAGTCACCGACACAGCCGGCGATGTCGTAGAGGAAGTGCTCCAGCACGGCCTGTCCGGCCTGTGAGTGCAGCACCTCGGGGTGCCACTGCACACCGGCCAGCTGGCGATCCACATCCTCGAATGCCGCCACTGGCGCGCCCTCGGACGCAGCCAGTACGGCGAAGCCGGCCGGCGGCGCGTGCACCGCGTCACCGTGGGACATCCACACGTTCAGGTCCGCGGGGATGCCGGCCAGCAGCGTCCCGGCCTCGCTCACCGTCACCGGCGTCCGGCCGAACTCACGCAGTCCGGTACGGCGAACCTCGCCACCGAGCGTCTGAGCCATCGCCTGGAAGCCGTAGCAGATCCCGAACGCCGCAACGCCCGAGTCGAACAGCGCGGAGTCGACCCGCGGCGCCCCCTCGGCGTACACCGACTGGGGACCGCCGGACAGGATGATCGCCTTCGGCTGCCGCGCCAGCATCTCCTCGACCGGCATCGAGTGCGGCACGATCTCGGAGTACACCTTCGCCTCGCGCACCCGCCGTGCGATCAGCTGCGCGTACTGCGCTCCGAAGTCAACAACCAGGACCAACTCATGCTCAGCCACCGTCAAAGCGTATCGGTGCAGGTCAGCAGGGCTGTAATCAGCAGCCGCTTCGGGGCCCGGAAGGACAGCAGCTCGATCATCGGCGGCTCCTCGACGAGCTGTACGGCACTCAGGAGGACGGCCGCGCATTCCAGCGCCACTCGGGTCTCCAGCCGGGCCAGACCGGCGCCCAGACAGCGGTGGATGCCCACTCCGAAGGCCAAGTCGGCCGGCCCGCCGTGCCCGCTCAGTCCGAGCAACACCTGAGCACCGGCCGGCAGCTCCACGTCACCCACGGAGGCCGCCTCAGCCGTGGTGCGCCTCCAGGTCGGTACCGACGACGCCTCAGCGAGCACGTCGTCTACTGATGCGGGTGCACCCGTTAGTGCCCGGTGGAAGGCTGCGGAGATCAGTTGGGTGGTGGTCTCCTGGCCGGCGATCAACAGGAAGTAGCCGACCGCACACACCTCCTCGACGGTGAGCCCCAGCCCAACCAGTACGCCGAACAGGTCGTCACCAGGGACTGCCCGGGTACGCAGCCAGGCGTAGAACTCGGCAGCGCTGTGTGCCAACTCCAGCTGGCGGTCCTCGTCCGGCCAGCCCCAGAACAGCTCGAGTGAGTCAAGGCTCCAAGCCTTGAGCGCATCCACCGGCACATCACGCAGACCGAGGAGCTGCAACAGCACAAGAGCCGGCGGCTCCGCCGCAACAGCCTGCACCAGATCAACCGCCTCCCCCGTGCTGAGGGCGGAGGCCGTGGTCGGGGTGGTGAGGGCGGGGGTGGCGGCGGGGGTTAGGCGGTCGACTACGGCAGTGACTCGGGTGGTGAAGAGGTCGCGGGTGAGGGGCTCGGCGGCTGCTACTCGGGCGGGGCTGAAGAAGCGGGCTACGGCGGCTCGGATGGCGCGGTGCGACTCTCCGCCGTTGTTGGCGAGAGTGAGCGGCAGGGCGAAGCCGACCGACGACAGCACGCGCAGCGCCTTCACTGACAACGGCGTGTGCGCCAGTACGGCGTTGTCCGGGCGGAACGTGGTCGGATCGAGCATGACCGCGCGGACCTGCGCCGGATCGTCGACTACCCAGTACCCGAGCTCGGCGTCGTACCGGGCCGGGCAACCGGTCACGCGAACCAGCCGGGCACAGCCTTCGTGAACGTCTCTTGGTCGAAGTCACCGGCACCGGCGGGGATCCGGGCTAGCACCTTCAACCCAGTGGTGGCAGGGAGGTCCTCGAGGTTGCACTGCTCGGCCAGGTCTGGCTCAGCCGGCCAGGAGCCGATGATGAGCCCCTCGACCGGCAGTCCGCGCGCTCGCAGCGCTTCGACGGTCAGACCGGTGTGGTTGAGCGTGCCGAGGCCTGCGCGGGTGACGACCACGAAGTTGAACGGCTTGGTCAGCGCCTTCGCCAGATCGATCAGTGTCCCGCCCTCGGCGTCCAGACCGACCAGCAGGCCACCGGCGCCCTCGACGATCACGTTCTCGTGCGTAGCAGACAGGCCGTCGACGGACTTGGCGTGGATCTCGGCTGTCGGCAGCGGGACGCCTTGGCGGCGCGCAGCGGTGGTCGGCGCCAGCGGGTCCCGGAGGCGGACGCCTTCGTAGAGGGTGGTGATGCCGGTGAGGCGGTTGACGTCGTCCAGGTCGGCGGGGTCGTCCGGGCCGACGCCCGTCTGGGCCGGCTTCACGACCGCGACCTTGCCGTGCACGGCGGCGCGGACGGCGAGTGCGGCGGTGACGACGGTCTTGCCGACGCCGGTGTCGGTACCGGTGACGATGGTGATCATGAAACCTCGCTGATGGCTTGACTGATAACGGCGCAGGCCCTGGCCAGCTCGTCGTCGGACAGACCGGCGTGGGCAGTCAGGCGGAGCCGGCTGATGCCGTCCGGGACCGACGGCGGCCGGAAACTGCCGACCAGTACGCCATTGTCCCGGCAAAACTCCGCCGCTCGGACAGTCTCTCGCGGACCGGGCATCGGAACCGAAACGACCGGTCCTGCCGCCACCGGGACCCCACAGGCCGCAGCCAGCCGACCAGCGACGGAGTGAACGGCCGCAGCCCGGTCCGGCTCGGCAACAAGCACGTGCAACGCGGCCAGCGCCGCAGCACAGGACGCGGGCGTCAGAGCCGTGTCGTAGATGAACGTCCGGGACCGGTTGATCAGATGCTCCCGCAAGATCGCCGGACCAAGTACGACGCCACCCTGCGACGCCAGCGCCTTGGACAACGTCATGGTGACGATCACATGGTCCAGTCCCGCCAGCCCAGCCGCATGCACCGAGCCATGCCCACCGCCAGTGACACCGAGCCCATGCGCCTCGTCCACCAGCAGTACGGCGTTCTGTGCCGCCGCGACCTCGGCCAGTGCAGCCAGCGGCGCCTCGTCGCTGAGCACGCTGAAGACCGACTCGGTCGCCACCACTGCCTGCGGTTCGTTGCGCTCGGCAAGCACCTTGGTGACCGCGTCCACGTCGTTGTGCGGCACGACCTCGACCCGCGACCGCGCCAACCGCGCCGCATCGATCAGTGACGCATGCACATGCTCGTCGGTGACCAGCAAGGTCCCCGGACCACCAAGAGCGGTCACAACGCCGAGGTTGGCCAGATACCCCGACGAGAAAACCAGTCCGGCCGCGTGACCGGCGTACGCCGCCAGAGCGGACTCCAGTTCCTCATGCAGCGTCGTCGTACCGGTCACGAGCCGTGAGGCGGTCGCGCCGGTTCCCCAGCGGCAGACTGCTTCGGCGGCGGCCTCGATGACGCGCGAGTCCCGTGACAGACCCAGATAGTCGTTGCCGGCCAGGTCGATGACGGCCTCGTCGGCAGCCCGGGCCCGGAGCCGCCGAGTCAGTCCACGGACCTCAAGCGCCGCTGCCTTGGGTTCAAGCCACTCCGAGAGCATCAGCCGACCTCCCGCACCGCATCAGTGATCGCCGAGGCGATGGTCGCGATCTCTGACTCTGTGCACACGTACGGCGGCATCGTGTAGACGAGATCCCGGAACGGACGCACCCAGACCCCACGCCGCAGTACGGCGTCCGTCATCCGCACCATGTCCACTGGGCCGGCCAACTGGACCACACCGACCGCACCGAGTACGCGAACGTCCTTCACTCCAGGCAACTCGGCCGCCGGAGCCAGTCCGGCTGTCAGACCGGCCGAGATCTCAGCAACCCGAGCAGCCCAGCCCTGAGACAGCAGCAGGTCGATCGACGCGAGTGCCACCGAGCAAGCGAGCGGATTGGCCATGAAGGTCGGCCCGTGCATCAAAGCCCCACCAGGGCCGTTGGAAACCGCGTGCGCGACCTCCGCCGTACACAGCATCGCGGCCAGCGTCAGATAGCCGCCAGTCAACGCCTTGCCTACGCACATGATGTCCGGGTCGACGTCTGCATGCTCCGACGCGAACAGCGTTCCTGTCCGCCCGAAGCCAGTGGCGATCTCGTCCAGAATCAACAGGAAGCCGTGCTGGTCCGCCAGCGCACGCAGGACGCGCAGACAGGCCGGACTGTAGGCATACATGCCACCTGCGCCCTGCAGAATCGGCTCCACCACGATCGCGGCAACCTCACCGGCATGCTCAGCAGCAACCACCGCCATGGCCGCAGCCCAGGCCTGCAGCTCCGGATCGTCAGCAGGGCGGTCGAATCCGGCCGGTGGTTGCGGCCCGAACACCTGCTCCTGCAGAGCTCCGGTGAAGAGCGAGTGCATGCCGTTGACCGGGTCACACACGCTCATCGGTGCAAACGTGTCGCCGTGGTACCCGCCGCGCACAGTCAGCATCCGCGTCCGTCCGACGTGCCCACGGGCCACCTGGTACTGCAGCGCCAGCTTGATCGCTACTTCGACCGACACCGAGCCGGAGTCGCAGAAGAACACGTGCTCCAGCGGGGCCGGCGTGATCTCGACCAACCGCTCCGCCAGGCGGATCGCAGGTTCGTGCGTGAGGCCACCGAACATCACGTGGCTGAAGTCGTCGACCTGGCTCTTCAACGCAGCGTCCAGAACCGGGTGCCGGTAGCCGTGGATGACGCTCCACCAGGAGGACATCGCATCGATCGCCTCAACCCCGTCAGCAAACCGCAGCCGCACACCGGAGGCTCCCCGGACCAGCCGCGCCGGCGAGGGCTCGCTCAGCGACGAGTACGGATGCCAGAGCAGCTGAGCGTCCCGCTCCAGCCACTCGTCGACCGACCGTGTCACCGCGCCTCCAGAATCCGTGATCTCCGAAGCATCGCAGATCACTGCGATCTGATAGTTCTGACGTTGCGCGAATCACTTCCGTGGACGTCTGTGCACCCCTACATTGAGCCCAGCAATCGCTACTGGCCGTAACCCGCCCACGTTGTCAGGCCTTTGTGAGGAGCACTCATGCGCAGATCCCGCCGCTTGATCGCCGCAGCCGCAGTCAGCCTGCTGGCACTGACCATCAGCACTCCGGTCGACGCTCAAGCCCAGAATTCCGCACCAGTACAGGGTTTTCTGAGCCAGCAGCTCAGCAAGCTGCAGCGCACCACAGTCCTTGTCCACGGCACCGATCTGGCCGCCGCCGACGCGGCTGTCGAGGCCACCGGCCTGCACCGGCTCTCGTCGTACGACCGGATCGGTGTGGTGGTTGCCGAGGGCACCCGCTCGCAGATCCTCGCCGCCCGCACCCAGCCGGGTGTCACCTACCTCGAGGGCAACCAGCCGATCGAGGTCAGCACTCAGACATCGCATGTCGCCACTCGCGGTGCGGAGGCCGCGGACACCCGGACCGGGGCCAACGGCCTCGCCCTGGACGGTAGTGGCGTGAGCGTCGCAGTGATCGACAGTGGCGTCGACCCGACGCACCCGTTCTTCAAGAAGGCCGACGGGAGCTCAGCGGTCGTCAAGAACCTCAAGATCGTCTGCGACCCACTGTCCGAGACACTCTGCCTGCCGGTGGATGCCGGCTCACTGGACACCGACCTGCTGTCGCTGGGCGGTCACGGTACGCACGTCAACGGCATCGTGGCCGGCCGCAAGGTGACGCTGGCCGACGGCACCAAGCTGCAAGGAGCCGCACCTGGTGCCTCACTGGTCTCGGTGTCGGTCGGTGCAGCTCTGCTGATCGTCGGCGCGGACGCAGCACTCAACTGGGTGTTGGAGAACCACGCGGCGCCCTGTGGCGCCGGAGTGCCAGCCAGCAAGTGCCCGCCGATCAAGGTCACCAACAACTCCTACGGTCCGACCGGCGGCGGCGCCTTCGACCCGAACTCGGCCACCGTCAAACTCCAGCGTGCACTGGTCTCTGAGGGTGTCGTGACGGTCTGGGCCGCCGGCAACGACGGCGGTGACGGCACCACGTCGCTGACCAACCCGCCCGGTCAGGACCCGACCGGCGGCATCCTGTCGGTCGCGTCGTACTACGACCTCGCGACGGGCACCCGGGACGGACAGGTCTCCAGCTTCTCCTCACGCGGTCTGAACGGCACCCAGTCCACCTACCCGGACCTGTCGGGACCGGGTGAGGACATCACCTCGTCCTGCCGCATCTACCTACCGATCTGCACCACGGGCCTGGCTCCACTGGACGGTGGCAACTACAACACCATCAGCGGTACGTCGATGGCCGCGCCGCACATCGCCGGGATCGTCGCCCAGCTGTTCCAGGCGAACCCGTCGGCCACTCCGGCCCAGATCGAGAGCGCACTGATCTCGACGGCGCACAAGTACACCAACGGCGCGGCCTACGAGCCCGACAGCCGAGGTGGCGGCACAACGTCGTACGACAAGGGCCATGGCCTCGTCGACGTCGTTGCCGCCTCCGACGCGGTTCGTTAACCAGCCAGAGTGCCGTGGACAGAGCAGCGAGCGGTCCAACCCATCGGGTGGACCTGCACGACCATCCGTCGCCGGCACTCGGCGCAGTACCGCGGTGGTTCCATCACCAGCGACCGGCGGCAGTCCTCGTGACTGCCGTCGGTCTCAGCGCGACCACAGTGTCCACAAAACGGGCTGCCGAACGTCATAGCGTCTTCTGAAGCTCCTTGACCGGCATCTTGAGCTCGGCCAGCAGGTCGAGGTCAGCAGTGGCCGGGCGGCCCAGCGTGGTCAGGTAGTTGCCGACGATGACGGCGTTGATCCCACCGAGCAGCCCGTCCCGCGTTCCCAGATCACCAAGGGTCAGCTCGCGGCCCCCGGCGTACCGGAGCACTGTGCGCGGCATGGCGAGCCGGAAGGCGGCGATGGTCCGCAGTGCGTCCTTGCCGTCCATCACCTCCATCTCGCCGAACGGCGTCCCCGGCCGCGGGTTCAGGAAGTTCAACGGGACCTCATGCGGCTCCAGCTCGGCCAGCTGCGCAGCCAGCTCGGCGCGCTGCTCCAGCGTCTCGCCCATGCCGACCAGTCCGCCGCAGCACAGCTCCATGCCGGACTCGCGCACCATCAGGCAGGTGTCCCAGCGCTCTTCGAAGGAGTGCGTGGTGACGACGTCCGGGAAGTACGAGCGCGCCGACTCCAGGTTGTGGTTGTACCGGTGCACCCCCATCGCCTTCAGCTCGTCCACCTGCTCCTGCGTGAGCATGCCCAGCGAGCAGGCGATGTTGATGTCGACCGCAGCGTTGATCGCCTCGATGCCGGCCTTCACCTGCGACATCAGCCGCGCATCCGGACCCCGGACCGCCGCGACGATGCAGAACTCGGTCGCACCGGTCGCCGCCGTCTCCTTGGCGGCCTGGACCAGCTCGGGAATGTTCAGCCAGACCGCACGCACCGGTGAGGTGAACTGACCGGACTGCGAGCAGAAGTGGCAGTCCTCCGGGCACCCGCCGGTCTTCAGCGAGATGATCCCCTCGACCTCGATCTCCTCGCCGCACCACTTCACCCGGACGTCGTGCGCCAGCGCGAGCAGTTCCGGCAGCCGGTCGTCCGGCGTCCGGAGCACCTCGACGAGCTGCTCCTGCCGCAGACCGATGCCCTGCTCCAGCACCTGCTCACGTGCCACGTCCACGATGTCGCCCATGGTTCTCCTGCCTGATCCGGACGGGGGGGTCGGCTCACCCAAGGGAGCACCGGCCACACCTTAGGGCCATCCGGTCCGGTGCGGCTGCGGTCCGCGTCACAGCAACTCTCAGCGACTGCCGCAAGGGCCCGGAGAAAGTTTTTGGATTTTTCTTCGGAACCTCGTAACCCCCTGTAGAGGGGCTCGTTGATGTGAACAGAGGCGGTTACCGCAAGGAAGACCGCCACCCGGTAACAAAGAGCAAAGAGCAACGAGTAGCTGATCATTACGAACAGCACGCAGAGTGATAACAACCACTCCGCAGGGCTCGAAACTCCAGAAATCGGATGTAAGGTAGTGACCAAGAGCTCGGGTCGCCAGCCATGGTTGGTGACCCGATCCCAAGCGCCGGGCGCCTCACCCCGGCTTGAGTGAGCCCCTCGGGAAACGATTTGGGCGGAAACGTTCCCGAGGGGCTCGCTCCCTTTTACGGCACTTTTAGCACCCGGCCTCAACCCTCTCGAAGGGTTGAGGTTCTTTCATTTAGTCGGGGTTCCGGGAATTACCTCGCTGCAATATCAGGAATGCGTTACGGCTTCGTCACAGGTTGCTTTGTCGTGATCTGCACAATCGGTAGCCGCAAGGCCCCGGGGGCATCCGCGGGTACCACCGGGGCCGTCGGCGCCACCGGCTGCAACCGCTGGTACGGCGTTCCGACCGCCGGCCGCGCGTCGTCCGTGCCCTTGTTCGGCCAGAACGACAACGCCCGCTCGGCCTGCGCCGTGATCGTCAGCGACGGGTTCACGCCGAGGTTGGCCGAGATCGCCGATCCGTCCATGATGTGCAGCCCGTCGTACCCGTAGACGCGGTGGTAGGGATCGACCACGCCGGTCGCCGGGGAGTCGCCGATCGCGCAGCCGCCGATGAAGTGCGCGGTCATCGGCACGTTGAACGGCTCGCCGATGGTTCCGCCCGGTGTGCCCTTCATCACGCGCGCCATCCGGCGGACCACCTCGTTGGCGACCGGGATCCAGGACGGGTTCGGGGCGCCGTGGCCCTGCTCCGACGACAGCCGCCAGCGGCCGAGCTTGTCACGCTTGCCGAAGGTGGTGATCGAGTTGTCCGCGGTCTGCATGACGAGCGCGATCACGGTCCGCTCGGACCAGTGCTTCAGGTCGTAGAGCCGCTGGAGGTTCCGCCACTGCACCCGCATCTCGTGCAGCCACGTCCGCCAGCGCGGCCGGTCGCCGTCCCCGTCGGTGAGGACGGTCTGCAGCAGCGACATCGCGTTGCTGCCGCGGCCGTACCGGACCGGCTCGATGTGGGTGATCTCGTCCGGGTGGAACGACGAGGTGATCGCGACCCCGCGGGTGTAGTCGATGTCGCGGCTGATCGCCATCGCGCCGAGCAGCGACTCGGAGTTCGTCCGGGTCAGCACGCCGAGCCGCGTCGACAACCGGGGCAACTTGTTCTCGTCCCGCAGCCGGTGCAGGAGCTTCGCCGTACCGATGGCCGACGCCGCGAAGACGACCTGCTGCGCGGTGAACCGCCGGGTGCTCTTCCGGTCGGCGGTCCCGCGGGTATCCACGGCGTACCCGCCGTCTGCCAGTGGCTCGACCGACGTGACGGTAGTCAGCGGATAGACCTGCGCGCCGGCCTTCTCGGCCAGGTAGAGGTAATTCTTGGTCAGCGTGTTCTTCGCGTTGTGCCGGCAGCCCGTCATGCACTCGCCGCAGTCGATACAGCCGGTACGACGGGGGCCGGCGCCGCCGAAGTAGGGGTCGTCGACCTCGACGCCAGGTGAGCCGAAGAAGACGCCGACCGGGGTCGGGTGGAAGGTCTCCCCCACGCCCATCTCGTCGGCGACCTGCTTCATCACCTCATCGGCGGGTGTGAACCCGGGATAGGTGGCGACGCCGAGCATCCGCTTCGCCTGGTCGTAGTACGGCGCGAGCTCGGACTTCCAGTCGGTGATGTGCGCCCACTGGCGGTCCTTGTAGAACGCGTCCAGCGGCTCGTAGAGCGTGTTGGCGTAGACCAGGCTGCCGCCGCCGACCCCGGCGCCGGACAGGATGATCACGTCCTTGAGCGCGGTGATCCGCTGGATGCCGTACCGCCCGAGCTTGGGAGCGAAGAGAAACCGCTTGGTGTCCCACGAGTTCTTCGCGAACCCGGAGTCCTCGAACCGCGCACCGGCCTCCAGGACGGCGACCTTGTAGCCCTTCTCCGTCAGCCGTAGCGCACTGACGGATCCGCCGAACCCGGACCCGATGACGAGCACGTCATAGTCGAAGCTCATTCACGTCCTCGCTTCGCTCCGGGCGCGAATGAGGCGCATATCCGACTGTGTTGTTCGATTCGTTCGCTGCGCTCTCTCATGTGGCACTCCAAGCTAGAAGATCAAGCGCGGCCCAGCTTCTTCAGGACGCGAAGGGCGCCGGTCATCACCTCGGCGTAGGTCTGGTCGGACAGGCCGTGCGACGCCGCGATCGGCAGTAGCCGCTGAGTGGCGATCGCCTGCGGATCGACGTACCGGCGCAGTCCCTCGACGCCCTGGCGGCGGCCGACCCCGGAGGACCGCATGCCACCCATCGGGGTGTCGATCGAGCCGAACGTCGCCGCATAGCCCTCGTTCACGTTCACGGTGCCGGCCACCAGCTGTGCCGCGACCGCACGGCCCCGGCGGGTGTCCCGCGTGTACACACTGGCGTTCAGCCCGTACTCACCCTCGTTGGCGCGCTGGATCGCCTCGGACTCGTCAGAGAACCGGTAGATCGACACGACCGGCCCGAAGGTCTCGTGGTCGAAGCACTCCATCGCGGGCGTCACTCCGGACAGCACAGTCGGCTCGTAGAACAGCGGGCCGATCTCCGGCCGCGCCTTCCCACCAGCCAGTACGACGGCGCCCTTGGCCCTGGCGTCGTCGACATGCCGGGTGACCGTCTCCAGCTGCGCCTTCGAGATCAGCGAGCCCATGTCGACGTCCCAGCCGGTCCCGGCCGACAGCTTCAGCTTGTTCACCCGAGCGATGAACGCGGTGACGAACGCGTCGTACACCTGGTCTGCGACGTACAGCCGCTCCATAGAGACGCAGAGCTGACCAGCACTCGCAAAACAAGCCCGTACGGCGCCCTCGGCCGCGCGCTGCACATCTGCGTCGCGGAGTACCAGCATCGGGTTCTTGCCGCCCAGCTCCAGGCTGAACCCGATCAGTCGCTCAGCTGCCTGCTGTGCGACCAGCCGCCCAGTCTTGGTGGAGCCGGTGAAGCAGATGTAGTCGGTGTTCTGGATGATCGCGCCGCCAACGGTCGCACCCTCACCGTTGACCGGGAGCCACGCCTCACGCGGCAGACCGGCGTCGTACAGGAGCTCAATGGCGCGCAGTGCGGTCAGCGGGGTCTGGCTGTCCGGCTTGTGTACGACGGTGTTGCCGGCCAGTACGGCGGGCAGGCCGTCGGCCATCGCCATGCTGAGCGGGTAGTTCCACGGCGAGATGATGCCGACGACGCCCTTGGGGACGAACCGCTGCTCCGCACGGGTCAGCACCGGGAACATGCCGAGCTTGCGCTGCGGGTCGAGCAGTTCGTGCGCCTTGCGGCCGTAGTACCGAGCGGTGAGCGCCACGTGCGCCACCTCTTCGAAGGCCTGCTTGCGCGCCTTGCCGGACTCCCGGATCACCAGGTCCACCAGCTCGTGCCGGTGGTCCAGCACCAGGTCGTGGTAGCGCAGGAGGATCGCGGCCCGCTCGTCGAGCGGCACGCGCTTCCAGCTCGCTTGCGTCTTCCGCGCCGTCCGCACCGCGGTGAGCACGTCGTCCGGACTCGACAGCGGCAGGTCCGCGATCGGCTGCCCGGTCGCAGGCGCGTACGTCGTCCGGGTGCCCGCCGTCGCGCGCAGCAGCCCCGACAGTCGCCGGATGACCGACTGATCAGTCGCGTACGACGCAGTCGGGTCCAACTCCGGATCCGCAGGAATCGACGTCTGATCGCTCATTCGTTCAGGCTACCTGTCGGTAATAGAGGATGTCAGTAGGTGAAGTTGCCTTCGTGTCCCACTGCACGTGCAGATGCATTGCCCTAGGCTGGACGGCTGAAGCTTCGAAGGGGTGGAACTGCGAGATGGTGGACAGCGGGGGGCTCTGGACGCCTCCTGAGGACGAGCTCGGTGAGGCGCTGCAGACAGCCCAGGTACTGATCGAGGAAGGCCGGGCCGACGAGGCCGGGCCCTATCAGCAGCGCGTGATCGAGCTGGCCAGGGTGCGGGCCGAAGAGAGCCCGAACCACTACGAGGCCAAGCATCTGATGGCCGCGACGCAGTACGAGCTGGCCGGCTCACTGAACGCCTCCGGACGGCACGAGGAGGCGCTGGCCGCGCTGCACGAGGCTCAGCTGGGCTACACCGAGCTGAGCGACGCAGGTGTGCTCGACGCCACATCGTTCCTGGCTGACGTCCGGGCGCGACGGGCGATGACGCAGGCGCACCGCGGTCGCGGCGCTACCGCCGTACTGGAGATGGACGGCGCAGTGATCTCGTACGGCCAACTGGTGAGTGGTGAGGACGGACTGCGGCACCAGCCGGACTTCGCCCGCGTACTCGCGATGAACGCGCTCATCCTGCGCCGGTACGGCGACCCTGCGCTGGCCGTCGCCTCAGCCGACGCAGCCACCCAGCTCTTCCTGCAGCTCGCCGACCAGATCAACGAGAGCCCACAGTCCCTCTCCTACGCCCGCTACCTCTGTACGGCGACAGCCGTGTCGGCGGATGTGCACGCGGCGGAGGGCCGACTGGACCTGGCGCTCGAGGCGGACGAGATCGGCCTCACCACGGCAGACACCCTCGCCGACTCGGATTCCGCGACCGACATGCGTACTCTGGTCGCCGCACTCACCCGCAAGGGCAAGCACCTCGGAATCGTCGGGCGGATCATGGAGGGCGAGACCTGCCTCCGCACCGCCTTCGACACCGACTCCGAGACAGCCCACCGAGTGACTGAGGAGCTGGAGCGCGGTCTGCCGCTCACACTGGTTACTGCGCTGGAGAACGCGGAGATCAAGCTCGGCCCGTACGAGCAGTACTTCCGGCTACTCGCTCTGGCCGAGCCGGCACCGGGCATGACACTGGCCACTGTCTCCGGTCGCACCGACCCCGAGTCGGCCGCCGTCCGCGCAGCCGAGCTGGCTGAGCTCGTCCCACAGCTACTCGTGAAGGACGTGGACACCGCACTCACGCTCGGCGTGGAGGCGCACTACCTGTTCGCCATCTCGTCAGAGCGTGACTCCCAGCGGATGCGCTACGAGACGGGCACCTACGCACCGATCTGGGCCAGGCTGCTCCGCGATATCTCCGGCGCCTACTACCAGTCCGGACGGCTAGAGCTAGCCCTCGACCTGGCCGGCTGGTGTGCCGAGGTGGCAACCGCCCTGATCCCCTTCGCGGACGAACAGCCCGAGATGAAGGACCTGGCGGCCGAGTGCTACCGGCACCACGGCGACCTACTGGCCGCCACTGGCGACCTCACTGCCTCTCAGCACGCCCACGAGGCGGCCCAGCAACTCCTCATCGGGCCGGAACGCCGCATCGGCGGCTGAGTCCAGAAGTCCTGCTGTGGTCTAGAAGTCCTGCTGGGGCTTGAGGGCGCCGACGAACAGACCGGCCTCGACCTCGGTCATGCCGGTCTCGGAGACGACCAGCGCGGTCGCCTGGTGCAGCTCACCGGCCGCCTTCAACGCACGGGTGCGCTCGGCCAGGTTCGTTCCCGGCGTGCGCATCAGCGGCGTCTTCTTGATCGGCGGCACGTAGGTGCCGTACCGGATCTCCTCGACGATCTGCCGGGACTTCTTGAGGTCCAGGTCGGTCCGGTCCCGCACCACCTTGGTGGCGTGCACCATCAACCTCGACGTGATCAGGAACCGCACCTGGTCCACGTCCTCCGCGGTCAGCTGCGCGCGCGCCGCCGAGAGGGCGGCGTTGTCGGCGTCCTGATCGCGCTTGCTGCGGCTGAACAATCCCATGCGGTAATCCTTCCAGAGTTCACCAAGTCAGGCGTGCCCCCGCACGTCGCTCAGCCCGGCAGGACCTTCAAGATCTCTTGCCACGCTCGCTCACCGAGCTCGCGATCGGCCGCCTCGGTACCACCGCGCGCCATCCGCTGCCCCGCGGTCTTCGGCGTCTCACCGGGCAACACCACCCGATGTCCCGCGTCCGGCCCGACCACCAACCGCGTCGGCAACGCACCGCGCCGCCGGACGATCTCCTCCGCGAAGTCGACCGCGGGCCAGACCTTGTCGTCGCCACCGGCGATCAGCAGCACATCCTTGATCTGCTCGACCGGGATCCGCGCCGCGTCGACATCCGGCGCCGTCAGCAGACTCTGCCGGTACATCGGGGTGTAGCTCGGCGGGTCCTCATCCGGCTGCCACTGCGCGTCGTACCGGACGAATGGCAGCGGCACGCCCTGCCACGTCCACGCCGACCGTTGCGTGCCGTCCTCGCCGACGCGTCCCCACATGAAGGCAGTCGGCGCGAAGGCGACCACGGCGGCCACTCGCTCGTCCAGCGCGCCGAGCAGCAACGCCGCCTCGGCTCCCCACGAACTACCCATGACCACGATCCGGTCGTTGCGGTCCTCGAGGTCGTCCAGAGGGAACGCCTCCAGCGCCAGCTCGGCCCGAACAGGCCAGGCCGGCGCCAGTACGTCGTACCCCTCGGCCTCGAGAAGCCGGCCCCGCTCCAGGTCCGGCACACCGCTGGAGCCGTGCAGAAGCAGGACGCCGGTACTCAACCGACGACGACCTCGACCCGCTGGAACTCCTTCAGCTCGGTGTACCCGGTCGTCGCCATCGCCCGCTTGAGCGCGCCGACCAGGTTCATCGTGCCGTCCGGCACCCACGACGGACCGAACAGGATCTGCTCCATCGTCCCGGTCACGCCGACCTCGACGCGCTCACCGCGCGGCAGGTCCGCGTGCCAGGCCTCGGCACCCCAGTGGTACCCACCGCCCGGCGCATCGCTGGCCCGCGCCAGCGGCGAGCCGACCATCACGGCGTCCGCACCGCAGGCAATCGCCTTCGCCACGTCACCGGACCGGCCGACCGAACCATCCGCGATCACGTGCACGTAGCGACCACCGGACTCGTCCATGTAGTCACGTCGCGCCGCAGCCACGTCAGCCACTGCAGAAGCCATCGGTACGGCGACGCCGAGCACCTTGCGCGTCGTGTGCGCAGCACCGCCACCAAAGCCGACCAGCACGCCGGCCGCTCCCGTCCGCATCAGGTGGAGCGCGGCCTGGTGTGTTGCACACCCACCGACGATCACCGGTACGTCGAGGTCGTAGATGAACTGCTTGAGGTTCAGCGGCTCGGCCTGACCGGACACGTGCTCCGCGGAGACCGTCGTACCGCGGATCACGAACAGGTCCACGCCCGCGTCGACCACGTGCTTCGCGAACTGCTTGGTCCGCTGCGGCGACAGCGCGCCGGCCACCGTGACGCCGGAGGCCCGGATCTCCTGCACGCGCTGGGAGATCAGCTCGGGCTTGATCGGCGCCGAGTAGATCTCCTGCAGCCGGTGCGTCGCCTGCTCACGATCGAGCGAGGTGATCTCCTCGAGCAGCTTGGCCGGGTCCTCGTACCGCGTCCAGAGACCTTCGAGGTTCAGCACCCCGAGGCCGCCGGCCTTCCCGATCGCGATCGCCGTGGCCGGTGACATCACCGAGTCCATCGGCGCGGCCAGGATCGGCAGCTCGAAGCGGTACGCGTCGATCTGCCAGGCGACCGACACCTCTTCGGGATCCCGGGTCCGGCGCGACGGCACGATCGCAATGTCGTCGAAGGCGTACGCCTGCCGCCCGCGCTTGGCCCGGCCGATCTCGATCTCGGTCATCTGGTGTCCTTCGCTTGCGGGCGGATCAGCGGCCGGAGTAGTTCGGCGCTTCGACCGTCATCTGGATGTCGTGCGGGTGCGATTCTTGCAGGCCGGCCGAGGTGATCCGGACGAACCGGCCCTTGTCCTGCAGTTCGGTCACGGTGCGCGAGCCGCAGTAGAACATCGACTGGCGCAGCCCGCCGATCAGCTGGTGCGCCACCGCGGACAGCGGGCCCCGGTACGGAACCTGGCCCTCGATGCCCTCGGCGATCAGCTTCTCGTCGCTGCCGACGTCGCTCTGGAAGTAGCGGTCCTTGGAGTACGACTTGCGCAGCCCGCCGGCCGAGGACATCGCGCCGAGCGAGCCCATGCCGCGGTAGGCCTTGAACTGCTTGCCGTTGATGAAGACCAGGTCACCGGGCGACTCCTCGCAGCCGGCGAGCAGGGAGCCGAGCATCACGGTGTCCGCGCCGGCGACGAGCGCCTTCGCGATGTCGCCCGAGTACTGCAGGCCGCCGTCACCGATGATCGGCACACCGGCCGGCTTGCAGGCCAGCGAGGCCTCGTAGATCGCGGTGATCTGCGGGACACCGACGCCGGACACGACTCGCGTCGTACAGATGGAGCCCGGTCCGACGCCGACCTTGACGCCGTCCGCGCCGGCCTCGACCAGCGCCTGGGCGCCTTCGCGCGTGCCGACGTTGCCGCCGACGACGTCGACGCCGCGGGTGGCCGGGTCGGCCTTGAGCTTACGGATGATCTCCAGCTGGGCCTGCGAGTGACCGTGGGCAGTGTCGACCACCAGGAGATCGACACCGGCCTCGACCAGCGCCATCGCCCGCTTGTACGACTCGCCGTAGAAGCCGATCGCCGCGCCGACCATCAGCCGGCCGGTCGCGTCCTTGGTGGAGAGCGGGAACTTGTCGCGCTTGACGAAGTCCTTCAGCGTGATCAGGCCGGTCAGCTTGCCGGCGTCGTCGACCAGCGGCAGCTTCTCGACCTTGTGCTTGCTGAGCAGCGCCATCGCGTCGTCGGCGGAGATGCCCTGCTTGCCGGTGATCAGCGGCTGCTTGGTCATCACCTCGCGGACCGGCCGCTCCATGTCGCTCTCGAAGCGCATGTCGCGGTTCGTCACGATGCCGACCAGGACGCCGGCGTTGTCGACCACCGGGACGCCGGAGATCCGGTACTGCGCGCAGAGCGCGTCGGCCTCGCCGATGGAGGCGTCCGGGCCGATCGTGATCGGCTGCGCGATCATGCCGGACTCGGACCGCTTGACCAGGTCGACCTGCTGGGCCTGGTCCTCGATCGACAGGTTGCGGTGCAGCACGCCCAGACCGCCCTGGCGGGCCATGGCGATCGCCATCCGGGCCTCGGTGACGGTGTCCATCGCGCTGGACAGCAGCGGGATGTTGACCTCGATGTTGCGGCTCACCCGGGACCGGGTGCTGGCCTCCGACGGGATCACGTCGGACTCGTTCGGCTGCAGCAGAACGTCGTCGAAGGTCAGGCCGAGAGCGGCGAACTTGTCGGGAACTCCAGCGGGTGTGATGTCCATGGGAAAAACGTGCACCTTTGTCCGGCGAGAACGGACCACCATCGTATGCCGCCGCTACCCGGAGTCAGAATCGGTCTCCCGCACACGACCAGGGCCCGGGCGATCGCCCGGGCCCTGAATCGGTGTTCAGCGTCAGCTGGTGCGCTTGTTCAGCACGCCCAGGATGCGCAGCACGGTCTCGTCGTCGAGCGAACCGTGGGTACGCTCGATCGCCGCGTGCTTACCCTCCGGGTATGCCCCGGTCGAGTGCTTGCCCTTGGTGTAGGTGGCGCGGACCGAACCGGTCGACACCTTGCCGTTGGAGTGCTTGCCGTTCAGCTCCAGGCCCTGACCGAAGAACTGCACCGCACTCGGTACGTCGGCCGGTGCTCCGGTCGGCGTCGGCAGGATCGGCGCGATCGCCTTGATCAGCTCGGCGCCCTCGTCGACCGGCTTGCTGTCCCCGGTCTGGTTGTCACCCGTCTGGGTGTCACCGGTCTGGGTGTCACCCGACTGGCCGGTGTCACCCGGCTGCTGGTCGCCCAGCGGCGGCGTGCTCGGCGGCGTACTGGGCTGGACCTCGCCGGTCGGCTTGCCGTCACCGGTCTCACCGGTGTTGTCGCTGCCCGGGTTCTCGCTCGGGTTGCCACTCGGCACCGTCGTCGGGTCACTGCTGCTCGGGTTGCTGCCCGTCCCGGTCTCGCCGTTGTTGGTCGGCGGCGGGCTCGAGGGCGGGTCCGACGGCGTCGTGGACGGCGGGTCGGTCGGGGTGGTCGACGGCGGCGGCGTCTCCGTCGGCGTCGTCGGCTCCGTCGCCGGCGGGTCGGTCGGGGTCGGCTCCGACGGCTTGGTCGTCGGGTCGCCCGGCTCCGGGTCGGTCGGCTGGGTCGGCGTGGTCGGTTCCGTCGGCGTGGTCGGCAGCGGCTGCTCGATCACGGTCGGCTTGGCCGGCAGGTTGACCCGCGCCAGCGGCGGGGTCGGGTCGACGTGCGCCGCCGGCATCTCGCCGTTGGCCAGCGTCTGGTCCTGCTGGGTCTTCGCCTCGGCGGCCTTCTGTTCCTGCTTCTTCTGGAAGTCCTTCGAGACCTTGACGATCTTGGCCTTGTCGACGACCGGCAGCCCGCCGAGCTGTTCCTTCGGGAAGTCGGTGGACGGCGTGACCGCCTCGGTGATCTTCTCGATCACCTTCTCGTACGGCGACAGCGGGTTGCCGTTGACGGCCGCGGCCACCCCGGAGACCGACAGCGCGGCCACCGCGGCGACACCGAGCGCCAGACCACGCGCCGCCATCTTGCGGGCGAACGGGTCCGTCACCGGGTTCAGCGCCGCACAGCGCGCCAGGAAGCTCTCCGGATCGTCAATGGTCTCCACGGGGAGCTCGTCCTCGACCTCCACCGCCAGACGCAGCTCGGCCAGCAACGCTACGGCCGGGTCGTTCGCGCCCGCGAACCGTGCGGACTCCCCTCCAGCGGCCAGCAGGTCGAGCAGTGCGTCATCGGCGTCGATCGCGTCCAGGTCGAATCGGTCAGCCATGATGCCCCTCCCCTGCTCCTCGTCCCTCATGCCCCACATACCCCCTGAGCGTGTTCAACGCCCGATGCTGTGCGACCCTCACCGCCCCCGGTGTCATCCCCAGTGCCCGGCCGGTCTCCTCGGCTGACATCCCCGCCACCACCCGGAGCCGCAGGATCTCCCGCAGCTTTTCAGGCAGCTTCTCCATCAGGTCCGTGATGCGCTGGACCTCCGAGTGCCGGACCGCGTGCTCCTCAGGCGTCGGCGACTCGTCCGCGCCGTCCGGCAGGTCCGGCGTCGTGACGTCGGCGACCGCGAACGCGCGCTGGGCATCGGCGACCTTGCGGGCCGCGATGCCGTAGACGAAGGCCTCGAAGGGCCTTCCCTCGTCACGGTACCGGCTCAACGCGCCGAACACCGCGACACAAACCTCTTGAGCGACGTCATCGACCATGTCGGCGCCGCCGGGATAGGTCCACAACCGGGACCGAACGTAGCGGTGCGCTACGGCGCGCACCCGTGTGAGCAGGTCATTGAGAGCTGTACGGTCCCCGTTGCCGGCAAGTGCGGCTAGATCCCTGAGCTCGACCCGGTCGTGGGTGTGCGGTACTCGGACCTCAGTCACCCCTCGCCCCCTCGTGTCGGACCGGTCAGCGTGAAAGATGGTACGGCTCTCACCTATTCCTTGCCTAGTGGCAATTCGTGGTCAGTACCGGCCACTTCATCACAATCCGTGACTACTGGCCCGTACGGTCGGCCAGCGCCCCGATCTCCTCGGTCACGAGCGCGGCCGGATCGACATCCATCCCCGCGAAATGCCCGGCGAGCTCGAGCGACAGCACACCATGCAGGCGCGTCCAGAAGAGCAACCCCCGATGTACGGCGCTCGCCGAGCCACCAGCCGTTGCGACAACCGTCTGCATCACCTGGTCGGAGATCGCCGTTGTGTCCGCCGGCGCGTGATAGCCCGGTACCGGCGTCCCGTAGATCAGGAGATACCGCTGCGGGTCAGCCAAGGCCCACTCCCGGATCACTCCGGCCAGCCCGAGCACATCGGTCTCACTCGCACTCACCGCGTCGACCAGGCTCTGGTACGCATCCCGGATCAGCGCGGTGATCAGCTCGTCCCGATTGGCGAAGTACCGGTAGAGCGCCGGACCGCTCATCCCCATCTGCTTGGCGATCGCGTTCAGCGAGAGCGCCGGTACGCCGGCCGTGGCGATCTGCTCCCAGGCGTGCTGCTTGACCTCGTCCCGGACCTGCTCGCGGTAGCGCTCCCTCGGACCCATGGTTAGAACCTCTCACTTTTCTTATTGACTCTCAACTCTGCGGTGTTATAGCTTCTAACCAACGCGATAACCACTAAGGAGAGCTGATGAGCATCACCGCCCTGATCACCGCCGCCGCCCTGCTGACCGGACCGGCACCGGCGGCGACCACCCCGCCGCCCCTGAGCTGCCAGGGGCAGACCGTCGACCAGAGTTCGAAGATCAGCTACCGGAGCGAGATCTTCATCAAGGCGCCGGTCAGCAAGGTCTGGAAGGTGCAGACCGACATCGAGAAGTGGACGCGCTGGCAGCAGCCCGTCGCGACCGCCAAGCGCCTCGACCACGGCCCCCTCCGCCCCGGCTCCGCCTTCCGCTGGACCACCCCGGTAGAAGCGACGCCGTACACGCCCAAAACCACCCTGGTGATCACGTCCACGGTTCAGCAGCTCAAGCACAACCAGTGCCTGCGCTGGACCGGCCCCGCGATCGGCGAGGGCCTGACGATCGACCGCGGCGTCCACGTCTGGAACTTCCAGAAGGTCCGCGGCGGCACCATCGTCCGCACCCAAGAGACCTGGACCGGCGCCCAGGTCGAAGCAATGCCCGAGGTCTCACGCCAGTTCCTGGGCATGGGCCTCGACGCCTGGCTCGCCGACCTCAAAACCCAGTCCGAGAAAGGCTGCTGACGATGAGATCCCGCAGCGTACTGACCGCGGTCTGGGCGTTCCCGGTGATGGTGCTGGGCGGATTCGCCTTCCTGGCCGGCATCCCGGTTGCCGTCATCATCACCCACGCGATCCGTCAGCGGGTTCTGCGGTGGTGGACGGTCGCGCTCACCACGGCGTACGTCGTACCGGTCGCTGTCTGGCTGCTTGGTCCGAGCGATGCACCGAGTTTGACCAAGTTCATGAGTCCGGCTTTGACCGCTGTCGTAGCGGCTGTGGGCGTGCTGGTCGCTCTTGCTCAAACGAACACCGCCCGCCAGGTCGCGAGGACCTGACGGGCGGTGCCCGGTGTAACTAGTACGTACTACTTGCCTGAGGTCAGTGACCGTGGCCGTGGCCGTGACCGGCTGCGGCGGGCTCTTCTTCCTCGGGCTTGTCGACGACCAGGGTCTCGGTCGTCAGCAGCAGGGCGGCGATGGAGCCGGCGTTGGCGAGCGCGGAACGCGTCACCTTGACCGGGTCCAGGACACCCTGGGCGAGCAGGTCGCCGTACTCGCCGGTGGCGGCGTTGAAGCCGCTGCCGACCTCGAGCTCCGCAACCTTCGACGTCACGACGTAGCCCTCGTAGCCACCGTTCTCGGCGATCCAGCGCAGCGGCTCGACGACCGACTTGCGAACGATCCGGACACCCGCGAGCTCGTCACCCTCGAGGCCCAGGCCGTCGTCCAGCACCGTGGCGGCGTGCACCAGAGCAGAGCCGCCACCGGCGACGATGCCCTCTTCGATCGCGGCGCGCGTCGCGGAGACGGCGTCCTCGATCCGGTGCTTCTTCTCCTTGAGCTCGACCTCGGTGGCCGCGCCGACCTTGATCACGCAGACGCCGCCGGCGAGCTTCGCCAGCCGCTCCTGCAGCTTCTCGCGGTCCCAGTCGGAGTCGGTCCGCTCGATCTCGGCCTTGATCTGGTTGACCCGGCCCTCGATGTCGTCGGACTTGCCGGCACCCTCGACAACAGTGGTGTTGTCCTTGGTGACGACGATCCGCCGCGACGTACCGAGCACCTCGAGGCCGACCTGGTCGAGCTTCAGCCCGACCTCCGGCGCGATGACCTGGGCGCCGGTGAGGGCGGCGAGGTCCTCGAGCATCGCCTTGCGGCGGTCACCGAAGCCCGGCGCCTTGACGGCGACGGAGGTGAAGTTGCCGCGGATCTTGTTCACCACGAGGGTGGACAGGGCCTCGGCCTCGACGTCCTCGGCGATGATCAGCAGCGTCTTGCCGGACTGCACGACCTTCTCCAGCAGCGGCAGCAGGTCCGCGATCGCGGAGATCTTGCCCTGGTGGATCAGGATGTACGGGTCCTCCAGCACCGCTTCGCCGGCCTCGGCGTCGGTGATGAAGTACGGCGAGATGTAGCCCTTGTCGAACTGCATACCCTCGGTGAACTCGAGCTCGGTCCCGAAGGTGTTCGACTCCTCGACGGTGATCACACCGTCCTTGCCGACCTTGTCGAACGCGTCCGCGATCAGGGTGCCGATCTCGGCGTCCCGGGCGGAGATGGTGGCGACGTGGGCCATGTCGCCCTTGTCGTCCACCGGCCGGGCGGTCTCGACGAGCCGCGCGGAGACGGCCTCGACAGCCGCCTCGATCCCGCGCTTGAGGCCCATCGGGTTGACCCCGGCGGCGACGGCCCGCAGGCCCTCGTGCACCAGCGCCTGCGCCAGCACCGTCGCGGTGGTGGTGCCGTCACCGGCGACATCGTTGGTCTTGGTGGCGACCTCCTTGGCCAGCTGCGCACCAAGGTTCTCGAACGGGTCGTCCAGCTCGACCTCACGGGCGACGGTCACACCGTCGTTGGTGATGGTCGGGGCGCCCCACTTCTTGTCCAGGACGACGTAGCGGCCCTTCGGGCCCAGCGTCACCTTCACCGTGTTCGCGAGCTTGTCGACGCCACGCTCCAGCGCGCGCCGAGCGTTCTCGTCGAACTCGAGGATCTTCGGCATGAAGAAAACCAGTCCTTTTCTGAATGTCTCGTGGCAAGCTTCGAACTCAGTCCCACTGCCCTGACCCACTCCGCCCCGGCGCCAGAGGCAACCGGGGCGGTGTCAGTCAGGAACAGTGGGCGGTCGTCACTTGCTGACGACTGCGAGGATGTCGCGGGCGCCCAGGATCAGGTAGTCCTGGCCGTCGTACTTGACCTCGGTGCCGCCGTACTTGGAGTAGATGACCTTGTCGCCGACGGCGACGTCCAGCGGGACGCGGTTGCCGTTGTCGTCGATCCGGCCCGGACCGACGGCCAGGATCTCGCCCTCCTGGGGCTTCTCCTTGGCGGTGTCCGGGATCACCAGACCGGACTTCGTGGTCTGCTCGGCTTCGAGCGGCGCGACGAGGACGCGGTCCTCGAGCGGCTTGATCGTGACCGACACTTGCTGACCTCCACGGTCGAATTCGCACTTTTGTCTGTGGAACTGCGCGGTCGCGCTCCCCTGCCGTCGCGGGGCTCAGGAGGCCGGACCGTTGGCACACTCACGAGGAGAGTGCCAACACCGAATCTAGGCCGCGATTAGCACTCGGTCAACTCGAGTGCCAAGTCTGTCTCGATACGAGACATCCGGGAGTCGTCACTCCGGGCAACTCCTGGCCGCGCACCGGAGTCTCACCCCGGGCAGGAACCCGATCGGACGGGTTTCCGGACCTTGGAGAGGGTCACCATGTCCATTCGTCTGCTGAAGTCCGCCGTCGCCGTGACCGCACTCGCCGCCACCCCGCTGGTCGCTGCGGCAGCACCTGCGTCCGCCGCAGCACTCAGCCAGTGTGACTCCGCGATGTTCAAGAAGGTCGGCGGTGGCTGGACCGTCTTCGTCCCGAGCGAGTGGGAGAGCACCAGCATCACCTGCAACCTCAAGTACGGCGACAACCCGCACCGCGACCCGAAGAACCCCTTCGGCGATCCGGCGCGGGCGATCCAGGCCCTGCAGAGCAACCTGAACTACTGCTACGGGTACAAGCTCGCCAAGGACGGCCGGTACGGCGCCAAGACGCGTGACGCGGTGAAGGCGGTCCAGAAGAAGCTGAAGCTGACCGCGGACGGCGTGTACGGCCCGCAGACGCGGTCAACGCTCAAGTGGCGGATCTACAACCCCACCACCAAGGTGTGGAGCCAGTCCTGCTACGACAAGCTCTGAGCATTCGGCCGTGCGCAGATAGTGGTCCCACGCTGGCCTAACGCAGGCCGGCGTGGGACCGTCTTCTCATGGCTTTCACGCTCCCCAAGCTGCCGAAACTCTCCGGCCGCACCCTCGTGGTGCTCGCCGCCGTAGGTGCGTTGGCGGTCGGTGCGGTCGCGGCGAACGCCTCCAAACACCAGCAGGCGGCCGCCCCGAAGCCGGCGAGCGACCAGGCCGCGCCGCTCACTGCCAACAAGGCCAGCGACCAGACCTCTCTGGAGGCGGCCGCAGCAGCCGAGGCCAAGCTGGGCCAGTGCCGCTCCGCTCGGCTCATCCCGGTCAACAAGACCTGGGGCATCCCGATGCCGTCGGTCAACGGCAGCTCCAGCACCAACTGCAACCTCAAGTACGGCGACAACCCGTACCGCGACTCCGACCGGACGGGTGACCCCGAGACCTCGATCCAGGTCCTGCAGCGCAACCTGAACTCCTGCTACGGCACCAAGCTCACCGTCGACGGCATCTACGGCAAGAACACCCGCGCCGTCGTCACCATGGTCCAGCGCAAGCACAAGATCATCGCGGACGGCATCTACGGCCCCAAGACCCGCTCAGCGATGAACTGGCGCCTCTACTCCACCAGCACCCGCACCTGGAGCAAGACCTGCTCAAGCCCGCTCTAAAGTGAGCAGGTGACGCTCGCCGCCCTGCTGCACCAGCCGGAAGTCCTGGAGGCTGCCTGCAAGGAGTACCAACCGGGCAGTGAACTCCAACTGGTCGAGAAGCTTCGACGCCGGTACGACGGCGCTCTGGTCAGCGCCGCGGTCACCCAAGCCGCACTGCGCCACCGGGCGGTCGCCAAGTTCGGCGCTGATGCCGCACTGATGTTCTTCACCCCGGACGGCTATGAGCAGGCCACTCGCACCGTTGTTGGCACGCACCGGGCCACACGCATCGCTGCGGCCTTACCTGGCAGCAGTGTGGTCGACCTGGGCTGCGGAATCGGCGGCGACCTGATCAGCGCCGCCCGCGCCGGCCTCCGCGTCACCGGCGTCGAACGCGACCCCGACACCGCAGCCGCCGCACGAGCCAACCTGGCAGCACTCGGCCTGCCAGGCGACGTGCTGATCGGCGACGCCGAGTCCACCGACCTCACGCCGTACGACGTCG
Source organism: Kribbella sp. NPDC051587 (assembly GCF_044453945.1). Classification (NCBI taxonomy): domain Bacteria; kingdom Bacillati; phylum Actinomycetota; class Actinomycetes; order Propionibacteriales; family Kribbellaceae; genus Kribbella; species Kribbella sp. NPDC051587. The sequence goes on along the minus strand of NZ_JBITDE010000002.1, from coordinate 875,402 downwards.
TCTTCGCCGACCCGGCCCGACGGGCGGACGGGCGGCGCGTGTTCGACCACAACGCCTACTCACCACCCTGGAGCTTCGTCACCGGCCTGCTGGAGCGCACCGCATGTGTGAAGGTCGCACCCGGGATCCCGCACAACGCCGTACCGGGGGGTGTCGAGGCCGAGTGGATCAGCGACGCCGGTGAGGTGAAAGAGGCCGCCCTGTGGTCAGGCGCCTTGTACTCCGGTACTGCGCGACGGGCGACGTTGCTGCCAAGCGGTGCGACCGTGACTGACGCACCACTGGCCGACAGCGGTCCCGTCGGCCAGTACATCTACGAGCCGGATGGAGCCGTCGTACGGGCCGGTCTGGTCACAGCTGTCGCCGCTGCGGTCGACGGGTGGCTGCTGGACCCGCGGATCGCCTACGTGACGGCGGACAAACTTGTGGAGACCCCACTCGCATCGGCGTACGAGGTGATCGAGGAGCTGCCCTACAAGGAGAAGTCCCTGCGCGCCTGGGTACGCAGCGCCGACATCGGCACGCTCGAGATCAAGAAGCGCGGCATCGACCTCGACCCCGCCACCCTCCGCAAGAAGCTGTCCCCCAAGGGTTCAGTCTCCGCCACCCTCATCATCACCCGCATCGGCCGCGACGCCGTCGCCTACTCCTGCCGCCGCCCCTGAAGGCGTACCGACGAACGGGTAATAGTCGGTGGGATCGGGCAGGATCAACGCTCCGGCACCCCAGCCGGCGAGGACCACTGCCCGCTGGTCGGTACGTTCCCGGAGCGGACTTGCGCTCGGCCCGTATTCGAACATATGATCGAGCCACGAGCGGGCCCCCGGGTGATTAGCCGGCGGACGAGGTGCTGCGTCCAGTTGATGCACTCCCCGGGGGCCCGCCACTAAGACGTCACACGGGCGCAGCAGCGTGTTCATCTGCGTTCGACAAGCTGTGATGCGAACCGGTCGGCCGCTGACCGTTTACCTGGGGCTCCAGCGGCAACTCCGCCCCAGGTTTTTACCCGCCCCTGCCGTGCCCTTCCCCGCACTGCAGCCCGGCGCACGATTCCGCTCGGCGATCCGACCGAGCCGGGGAACGAAACTGACCTGATTCGACAGGCAGAACTCCCCAGCCCCACAACGCGCGCCTGTCCGACGGCGGCACCCGGCCTCAGCCCACGCCAGCTCTGCCCACGGACCGTCATACCGACGGGGACCGGACCACGCCGGAGCCGTGAACAGGTCATAACTTGTCCACGGCCACCACATCCTGTTCACACCCCCGCCTCGCGCACCTCAGCGTCGGCCGAGCGGCCCCCGCCATCCACCTTGAGCACCGATCAACCACCAATCGGCCACGCGCACGACCGAACCATGCTCAAAGTGACCGCGACAGACCGCCTTGAGCACCGGTCAACCATGGATCGGCCGCGTGCATGACTGGGCCGTGCTCAAGGTGGCAGCGACTGACCACATTGGGCACGGGGTAGCTACGGATCGCGACGGAGAGTGGGTGAGGGGTGCTCAAGGGTGGGGGCGATTGGCCTTTGGGGCGGGGTGGGTGATGCGGAAGCGGTGGCGGACTGGCAGGCGGAGGCGGGTTAGTGCTAGGCGGAGCACGGCGCCGATCATGGAGCCGCCTGCGCCGGTTTGGGGCCACTCGCGGTCGCCGTCCGCGAGGTCGCCGCCGGCCAGGGCGTGTTGGGTGAAGGTGGTGACCAGGGTGTTCCAGTCGGCGGGGCGGTGGAGCATGGGGTGGGTTTCGCCGGCCAGGAAGACGAGGCTGACGGGGGTACCGGCGGCGCGGAGGCGGTTGGCGTAGGCGCGCGTCTCTTGCGGTGAGGTGACGGTGTCTTTGTTGCCGTGGGCAAACATCACCGGCGGTCGGAGGGCGATGAGCGGTTCGTCCGAAGGCAGCCACGGCGCGAGACCCAGTACGCCGGTCACGCGCGGGTGATCGCCGGCCGCGACGACTGCGCGCCCGCCCATCGAGTGACCGACCAGGACGACCCGCTCGAAGGGCAGTTCATCCAGGATGGCGCGGAGGTCGAGAGCGGGATCGCCGACATCGTTCCAGCCGCGATAGCGGTAGCGAACGAGACCGACGGCCGCTGACGGGACCGCCGTACGAGCGGCCTCGGCGAACGGCCACATGCGCAGGATGGGACCACGCCACAGACCCGGGTTCTTGTGCGAGTGCTCGTAGCCGCCGTGTGCCAGCAGCACCAGGTCCGTTGCACCGGCCGGGTTGTGCAGCAGGTCGACCCCGGGCTGCATCACTGGCCGGAGTAGAGCTCGGTCGGGTCCCGGCGGATGACCATCATCGTGGTCAGGTCGGGCAGTTCGTTGAAGCCGTACTGGCGGTAGAGCTCATGCGCGTCCTTCGTCGCGAGCATCATCCGCCGCAGCCCCTTCAGTTCGGGATGCTCGACCAGGCACGTCACCACGAACTTCCCGAGCCCGTGCCCGCGATACTCCGGCTGCACGAACACGTCCGCGATCCACGCGAACGTCGCCCGATCCGTCACCGCCCGCGCAAACGCAACCAACTCACCCGCCGGCGCGTACACCGCGACATTCAGCGAGCCGTCGATCGACCGTGCCACCACCTCACGCGGTACGCCGGGCGACCAGTACGCCGTACTGAGGAAGCCGTGCACCGCGTCGACATCGATGCGCGCCGGATCGTCGTCGGCCTCGAACCCGTCCGGGTGGGACCACCTCATTTGTTCAGCACCTCCGTGATCGGCATCGACGAATCGGCCGGGAGCCCCAGCGGCGACGGCGTCTTGCCCGCGCGCACCAGCTCGGATCCGAGGGCCGCGACCATCGCACCGTTGTCGGTACACAGGCCCGGACGCGGCACCCGTACGGCGATCCCGGCCGCGGTGCACCGTTCCTCGGCCATCTGGCGGAGTCGGGAGTTGGCCGCGACGCCACCACCGATCAGCAGGTGCTCGTAACCGCGGTCCTTGCAGGCGTCGATCGCCTTGCGGGTCAGCACATCGCAGACCGCCTCCTGGAAGGCCGCCGCGACGTGGTTGATCGGGACGTCCTCGCCGTCGCGACGCTTCGCCTCGACCCAGCGCGCGACCGCGGTCTTCAAACCGGAGAACGAGAAGTCGAACCGGTGCCGCTCAAGGTCGCGCTGTGAGGTCAGCCCGCGCGGGAACTTCACATAGAGCCGGTCGCCGCCGTCCCGCGCCGCTTTGTCGACATACGGTCCGCCCGGGAACGGCAGGCCGAGCACGCGCGCCACCTTGTCGAACGCCTCACCCGCGGCGTCGTCGATGGTGCTCCCCATCGGTACGACGCCCTCGGTGATGTCCTCGACCGCGAGCAGCGACGAGTGACCACCGGACACGAGCATCGCGATCGCGCCCTTCGGGAGGTCCCCGTGCTCGAGCGTGTCGACGGCGACGTGAGCCGCGAGGTGATTGACGCCGTACAAGGGTTTGTCGAGCGACAGCGCCAGGCCCTTCGCGGCCGCGACGCCGACGAGCAGTGCACCGGCCAGGCCGGGTCCGCTCGTGACGGCGACGGCGTCGACGTCGGTCGGCTTGATGCCAGCGGTCTCGCAGGCGCGCCGGATCGTCGGCACCATCGCTTCGAGGTGCGCGCGACTGGCCACCTCCGGTACGACGCCGCCGAACCGCGCATGCTCCTCGACACTCGACGCGATTGCGTCGGCGAGCAGCGTCTGCCCGCGCACGATGCCGACACCAGTCTCGTCACACGAGGTCTCGATCCCCAGGATCAGAGGTTCTTCCTTGCTCATAACGTCTCCCGCCACCGCATGATCACCGCATCCTCGCCACCGGCGTAGTACCCGCGCCGCCGGCTGATCTCTTCGAACCCGAACCCGCCGTACAGCCCGATCGCCGACTCGTTGCCCGCGGCAACCTCCAGCAGTACCGTCCGTCCGGCGCACCGCGCGAGCGCGGCCGTCATCAACTGCCCACCGATCCCGGTACGGCGCTCCTCCGGCGCCACCGCGATCCGCAACAACTCCACCACGTCCGCCGTCATCGGCGGCACCAGCAGAACCACGTACCCGACAACCGCTCCTTCGTCGGCCACGAGAATCACCCGATCCTCGTTCAACCGATCGAACTCACCCAGCCACGCGGTGTCGCTCCAGGCCTCCTGCCCGAAGCACACCTCGTCGAGCGCAGCGATCCCTTGCAGGTCGTCGACTACGGCCGGCCGAATACCTGGTCTCACTTCGTCAACACGCTCTTGGGCCCACCCGACATGGTGACGTCCGGCCGCCGAAGATAAAGCGGGTCCGGAGCAACAATCTCCAGCGTCCCCGTGGCCACCCCGTACGCAAGCACTTCCGCGGACGGATACTCCACGACCTCATCAACAGACACACCCAGTGCTTCGGCGTAGAGGGTTGCGCCTCGGCCGATGATGGGGAGGCCTTTGAGGACGTGGGCTACGTCGGCTGGTTTGTCTACGGCGGGGCCCTCGAGGCGGCGGCGACTGCCGTCGGCGGCGGGGCCGTCGTACAGGGCCCAGTAGATCTCTTTGCGGCGGGCGTCGGTGGCGACGGCGACCGGCAATGACAGGGAGGACTGGCGGGCGAGGATGTCGAGGCTGCAGACGCCAGCGACCTCGATGCCCAGTACGTCGGCCATGGTGCGCGCGGTGACCAGGCCGACGCGTAGTCCGGTGAAGGGGCCTGGGCCGACGCCGACGGCGATGCGCGTCAGGTCGCGCGGTGTGCAGCCGGCCTGGGTCAGGGCGGCGTCGATGGCGGGAGCGAGCAGTTCGCCATGCCGCAGGGCGTCGACTGTGGTCGACGAGGCGACGATGGCGCCGGTGACCGGGTCGGCGAGGGCTACCGTGACGGCGGCGCTTGAGGTGTCGAAGGCGAGCAGCATGTCAGTTCTTCTCCAGTGCAGAGATCCGTACGCCGGACGCCGCCCAGCGCGGTCCCACCGGGGTGATGCGCAGTTCGCGGGTCTCGTCGGTGTCGTTGTCGCCGCGGGTCACCACGATGTCGAGGCGGTCGGGCGCCAGCGCCTCGGCCAGGCCGTGTCCCCATTCGACCACGGTGACCGCTTCCTCGAGTGAGGCGTCCAGGTCGAGGTCGTCCAGCTCAGCAAACCCGCCGAGCCGGTACGCGTCCACATGCACCAACGCCGGCCCACCACTCAACGACGGATGCACCCGCGAGATCACGAACGTCGGCGACGTGATGTCGCCCCGCACCTTCAGCCCAGCACCCAGTCCCTGCGTGAACGTCGTCTTCCCCGCACCGAGGTCACCAGACAGCACCAGTACGTCGCCCGCCCGCAGCTGCCCAGCGAGCTCCTCAGCGATCGCCCGCATGTCCTCGGCCGTCGGCACGGTCCGCTCGACCGGCATCGCCTTCGCGTAGATCAGGTTGTGGTCCTGCTGTTCCACCACCGAGTACCCCCGCCGGCGCCAGAACTCGACCGTGTCCGGCAACTCGACCCGAGCGATCAACCGCACCCGCGCCAGACCCCGCCGTACGGCGACCTCCTCCGCGCACCCGACCATCGCTGACGCGACCCCACGACCCTGATGCCGCGGGTCGACCGATACCCGCCGCAGCACGAGCACGTCACCCGACACCTCGAACAGCACCGCACCCGCGGGCACTCCGTCGATGCGGACCAGCAGACCGCCGTACTGCGCGATCGCCTCGGCCACCGTGGTCGCGTTCTCGCTCAACGCCGTCGACGGCGGATCGAGGACGCGACGCGAGGAGAAGGCGTGGTGGATCACCGTGACGATCTCGTCCACGTGCTCGGACGTCGCGTCGACGACATGTAGATCGGTCATGCTCACATCATTCCAGGGATTGTTCGGCTCGCTCGATCATCCCAAGGAGCGCCGCCGTGAACTCACGGTGGTGCTCGATGAGCCCGAGATGGCCGCAGTTGCGGACCTCGACCAGCTCCGCGCCGGGCACCCGGCGGACGATCTCCTCGGCGTGCTCGAACGGCGTCAGCGCGTCCTTGTCGCCGCCGATCACGACACACTCGACCTTCTGCAGCGGCTCGAGCGAGTCGTACTTGTCGTGCAGCGCGAAGATCGGATAGAAGTCCGCGATCACCGAGATCGGCGTCGCCGCGATCATCTCGTTGACGAACTCCGTGAACGCCGGCGGTACCTCGGAACCGAACGAGTACTTCCGGGTCAGCAGGTAACTGATGTCCGTCCCCGCCTTGCGGCTGCGCTCCACCACATCCGGGACCCGAGCCAGCGCGGACACGGTCGGCAGGGCAAGCTGCCGCAACCACCGCCCCGGCAACCCCGGCAGGATGATCGGTACTTCGTCCAACTGCCCAGCACTCGTCGAGCACAATCCGACGCCGATGATCCGGTCCCCGAAGAGCTCCGGGTGCTGGTCGGCGAGCGCCATGATCGACATGCCGCCCATCGAGTGCCCGATCAGAATCACCGGTCCGCTCGGCGCGAAGCGCTCGAAGATGCCGTACAGATCCCGGCCGAGCTGGTCGATGCTGATGTTCTCCTTCGGCGACCGCCCGGACCGCCCGTGCGACCGCTGGTCGTAGAACACCATCGTCCCGATCCCGGCGAGGTCGCGGCGCTCGAAATGCCAGGAGTCCATATTCAGCCCGTAGCCGTGCAGGAAGATCACGGTCAGGTCCTCAGGCGGCAACGGCAACTTGCGCCCGAAGCGCTTCTTCGGCGGAGCAGGTCGCCGGGACCGCTTCAGCTCATCGACCTCGACGTACAGCTCGACACCGTCGTCAGCCGTGAAGACATGCGGCGTCCCCCGCAGAGAACCGAAAGGCTCCGCTTCCAACTGCGCACGCTGACCTGACCGGCGTCCGATGACCGTGCGCTCGACCGCGACTCCGGCGGCCGCACCGGCGGCCAGCACCCCGACCGCGGCTCCGATGAGGCCAGCGGTCCGTCCTGCTTTCGACATCGCCTACTCCTCGACCGGGGCAGTGTCGATGTACCGGCGCGGGATCCGCGGTCCGAGCCGGGTGACGATCTCGTAGTTGATCGTCCCGGCGGCATCCGCCCAGTCGTCGACGGACGGCTCGCCCGCCGTACCGGGGCCGAACAGCACGACCTCGTCCCCCGCGGCGACGTCGTCGTCCTCGAGGTTCACCACGCACTGGTCCATGCAGATGCGGCCGACGACGGTACGACGTCCACCGGCTGACTGCACCGGTGCACCGTTCGAGGCGTGCCGCGGCAGCCCATCGCCGTACCCGAGCGGGATCAGCCCGAGCGTCGACGGCCGCGGCGCCGTCCAGGTCAACCCGTACGAAACGCCGACACCGGCCGGCACCCGCTTCACCATCGCGAGCCGCGCCTTCAGCGTCATCGCCGGTCGCAGCCCCAGCTCGCTCGCCGGCCGTGCGTGCCCGAACGGCGAGAGCCCGTACGTCGCCACTCCCGGCCGCACCAGATTGAAGTGGGTCTCGGGCAATGCCAACGTCGCGCCTGAGTTCGCGAGGTGCTTGAACTCGGCCTCGACGCCGAACGACTCCGCCACCGCGATCGCCTCGAGGAACGTCGCGAGCTGCAACTCGTTCACGTCGCTCTTCGGCTCGTCCGACGACGCCAGATGCGACCAGATGCCCTTGATCTCGATCCGGCCGGCAGCCTGCTCCCGCAGCGCGGCCCGGATCAACGCCGGCCACTCCTCCGGTACGGCGCCGCCCCGGCTCATGCCCGTATCGATCTTCAGGTGCACCCGGGCCGGGCGGTCATCCACCGCGGCAGCCAGTTCGTCGATCTCCCAGGGCGCACCCGCGGAGAGGTCGATCCCGGACGAGATCGCCTCGGCCAGCGGCTCACCGGGAGTAGTCAGCCAGCAGAAGATCGGACCGGTATCACCGGCATCGCGAAGCGCTAGCGCCTCCTCCAGCACGGCCGCGCCGATCCAGTCCGCGCCCGCTGCACGAGCGGCCTGGGCGACCGGCACGATGCCGTGTCCGTAGCCGTCTGCCTTGACCACGGTCATCAACTGCGCACCCTCGGCACGGTCACGCAGCGTCGCCACGTTGTGCCGGATCGCAGCCAGGTCAACGATCGCCTCGGCGCGGGTGGGGCGCTCGCGAGGCGGGTGACCTGAGGGTGACTGGAGAGTAGCCATAGCCCTTCCAGTGTGTCAGGCCGCGAAGATCAATCCGGTGAGGGATGTCATCTTGTGAAAAATTTGACGCGCACCGGCAAGCTTCGCGGGGTCGGTCATTCCCGCGTAGCCGAAGACCGTCATACCGGCCGCGTTGGCGGCGGCGACGCCGAGTGGGCTGTCCTCGACCACGACACAATCAGCCGGTCGCACGCCCAGGGTGGCGGCCGCGTGCAGGAAGAGATCGGGCGCGGGTTTGCCGTGCGCGACGTCCTCGGCACTGAAGATTCTGCCCGCGAACCGGTCCAGAAAACCGACCGCGGTCAACGCCGTCCGGATCCGCTGGTGCGTCCCCGACGACGCCAGGCAGTACGGCGTACCGGCCGCCTCCAGGTCGTCGAGCACGCCCTCGACCCCCTCGACGGCCTGCAGGTTCGCGAACCCGTCGAACAACCGCTGGTGATACCGGTCCTCGAGATCAGCCGGCAAGGGCCGGCCCAACTGGGCCTCGGCCTTCTGCCGCATGGACGTCATACTCCCGCCCATGAAGTCCCGTACCGCTTCGTCGAACGTGTACGGCAACCCCGCCTCGGTCAGCAGCTCCGCCAGGATCGTGTTGGCCAGCCGCTCCGAGTCCACCAGTACGCCGTCGTTGTCGAAAATCACCAGACCGGTCACGCCAGCACCCTACGCAGCAGTCGGGTGCCTGATCGCTTGCCCCTGGAGCTCTGCCGCGCGCTCCGCACGTCCGGCAGTCTGAAACCGGAGGTGTGGCCATGGATCGTGAGCGCGAGGACAAGTCCGCCGAGGCCCGACCGGCTCCGGTCCGGCGGCCGCCGGCGGAGCAGTCCGCTCCGGCGGGTATGGGGGACTTCCAGATGCTCCAGAACAAAGCCGGAAACGCCGCACTGGTCGAGGCGATCGGCGAACAGGCGGGTACGCCGGGAAACCGGCCCAACCTCGACCTCGGCGACCGCGGCCCCGGCGTACGGGTTCTGCAGCAGAAGCTGCGCTCCATCAAGGACATCGACTGCCCGGTCGACGGCGTGTTCGGCCAGAGCACGCACGACGCCGTGGTGCAGTTCCAGACCCGTCATCCCGAACTGCATCCCGCCACAGGCGGTGTCGGTGCCGGCACGTGGGCCGCTCTGGACCGGGAGACCGGACAGCTCGCCGAACAGGACCTGCATCCACCGTCCACCGTCAATCCGGTCGGAGTCACTACCTCGGGCGACCCGCTCGTACAGCTGGAGACCTACGTCCTGGCGGACCTCCTGGGCGGGAAGCTGCCGTGGTACGTGTGGAACCCCCTGCGGAAGGTCGTGCGGCTCCTGTACACGGCTGGAACCTCGACGTTCCTGGTCGAGAAGTTGATCTACGACGCCGTCCATTTCGTCGAGTCCGGACGCTGGGAGGCGGAGAAGGCCAAAGGCCACAGCCCGCTGGCCGAGCTGCTGTTCTCCAGTCATCTCACCGACACGCTCCTGTTCACCGATGTGGTGGCCGAGATGCTCAGTGAGGAGATCGCGCTCTTCGCGCTGTACAAGCTGAGCGGGCTTCGGCATGCGGAACCGACCTTCAAGCATTATCTGCACGGCGGTGGCGCCGACTACTTCTACCGAATGCAGGAGTTCGTCGATCAGGACGCCGGCTTCCGCGCGATGGTCGCGGCGGCGACACCCCTGGACGGCAGCACTCAGGTGACCAGCTACGAGACCAGTGACGCGGACTCCAAGGACTGGAACTACACGTTCGGCGGCATCGACTACGTCTCTCTGAAGCTGATCGACGGCTCCGATCGCACGCGAGCGAAGGTGAGGATCGTCCTGGCCGACCCTTACCAGTGGCACCCCGACGAACTCCGCGCGTCGATCTACCTGCACAAGGCGATGGAGATCCTGAAGCAGACCGGCGCGCGGGAATTCATGCAGCGTGACGACGGGTCACCGGTGGTCGTCGATCTCAGCCGCCGGTGACCCGCCGTACCCGTCAGCTCTCAGCGATGGAGCTAGCTTTCTTGGATTTCGAAGGCGTTGAAGCTGAAGCGCTGCTTGGTGTTGTTGGTCGAGACCACCTCGACGCCGTAGTCGACCTGCCAGGTGGTGGAGTTGGCCGGGATCCACTTGCGGGCCTCGAGATCCTTGAAGAAGGCCTGCAGCGGCATCGTGCCGGAGGTCTGCGTGCTGACCGACTTGTAGGTGAAGATGCCGCCGGGCTTGTTCGCGCCGTCGGTCTTCCAGACCTCGTAGGACTGGCCGCCGATGGTCGTCGTCCCGAGCTTGTCGCCGGCCGGGGTCTGGGCCGAGTTCTGGGTCCAGATCATCAGTTCGTTCTCGAAGCCCTCGTTGATCCAGATGTCGAAGGCGACGTTGTAGATGCAGCCGCTGCAGGTCGGCGCGGTCGCGGCGAACTTGGCGGACTGGATCTTGGCCAGCGGGAAGTCGTTGTAGTCCTTGTGGACGTTCGGGTACGCCTGTACGCCGTTGTCACCCGGCCTGGACTGGGTGACGTCCTCGTACCAGCTGTTGTAGTTGCAGACGGCCATCGTGTACGTGCCGTTGTGGTTGTTCCACATGTTGTTGTGGACGTAGTACTGGCCGTAGGTGCGGCCCTCACCGGCGTTGCCGGTCGCCGTGGTGGTCCACGTCGGCTTGGTGCAGCTCTGGCCCGTGCTCGGCGGCGGCGTACTGGTCGGGGTCGCGGTGGGCTTGGGCGTGGCTGTCGGCTTCGGCGTCGGCTTGGGTGTCGGCTTCGGCGTGGCCGTCGGCTTCACAGTGGGCGTGGGCGTGGTGGACGGCTTGGGCGTGGGCGGCTGCGCGGGCGCGGCGACGAAGTCGTAGTGCACGGTGTAGCGGAGCCTGGTGCCTTCGCGGAGGCCCTTGCCGTTCCGACGCAGGGCCTGCAGCCGGTAGCTCTTGTCGGTGGTCCGGGTCGGGTCGATCGACAGCAGCGCCGGCCCGGAGGAGGTCGCGGTGATCGCGACCGGCTTCTTGCCGAAGCCGTGCAGGACGGTGCAGCCGGAGCTCTTGTCGAGGACACAGCTCTCGACGCGGCCGACGCTCGGGAGGTTGATGACCGTGCTGTCCGCAACGCTCGCGGCGACCGGGTTCTCCTTGGATGCGGCCTGGACGACGATCGGGACGGCGATCAGTGCGCCAAGCGCGAGGAGGACCGCCGGGACGACCATGCGGCGTCGGGCAGTTCGGGTGGGGGGCATGCGTAACGATCCTTCGTCTGTTCGACGGGCCCGCCGCTGTGTTGCCCCAGCGCTACAGCGGCCGGCCCTCACCTGTTCGGTTGGATCCCCAGTGGGACCGGGCGAGGCCGGCCATGGTCTGTCAGCGCGCTGACGTTATCCAACCGTGATCTGTTCCGCTACCCCCAGGACCGGGGTTCTGCCGACTTTACGCGCCCTTCACTTTTCGACGCGCTGCAACGCCCTGCTCACCTTCCGCGTCCTTGAGATGTGATGAAGCGGATGATTGCCCTCGCCGGAGCCGGACTTCTCCTGCTCGGACTCGCCGCGTGCGGGGACGAGTCGACCGCCGGTGGGACGCTGACCGGCAAGACCTACCTGTCGACCTCGATCACCGAAGACGGCAAGCCCAAACAGCTCGCCGCGCAGACCCGCGTACAGCTGCAGTTCACCGACGACGGCAGGCTGATCGCCAGCGCCGGCTGCAACACCATGCAGGCCTCGGTATCGACGGGCGACGGCAAGCTGACGCTCAAGGACCCACTGGCCATGACTGCCATGGGCTGCCCGGGCAGCCGCGGTGAGCAAGACAGTTGGCTGAGCAACCTGCTGCAGAGCAAGCCGAGCTGGAAGCTCGCCAACGACACGCTCACCGTTGTGGCCGGCAGTACGACGATCGCGCTCACCGACCAGTCGACGCTCACACCGGATCTGAAGCTCGACGGCACCAAGTGGACGCTCGACAGCGTCATCTCCCAGGACACGGTGGGCAAGATCGTGGGCTCGGAAAAGGCCTGGATCACCTTCAACGGCGAACGCGTCACCGGCTTCACCGGCTGCAACGAGCTGAACGGAGTGGTGGCCCGCGCCGCGACAACCGTGACCTTCGGCGAGTTGGCCACCACTCGCCGGGCGTGCGCCGGGGACGAAGGGACCGTCGAGAAGGCCCTCACCAAGGGCCTCCACGGCGAGATGAGCTACGAGATCACCGGAGACCGCCTGCGGTTTCAGGCCGGTGACGCAGGACTGTCCTTCATCGCCGCCCGCTGAGCCGCACGTCGAACGCTTGAACCTGGTCGGTTGCTGTCTCGTAGGAGACCAGCAGCCGACCGTCCTTGGCCAACTGCTGACGCTGAGCCTTGGTGAGCGGGATCGACCACACCTGTACGCCGCGGGTGATCTGCTGCGTGGCCTGCTTGACCAAGTGACCGCTCATGTCGGGCGCCCACGGCGGGATGCCGCCATCCGTCACCGCACAAGGCGTGAATGCGTCTCCTGCGCAGCTTGTGGTCCACACCGGGATCGCACCGAGCTCACCAGTCGTCAGGAACGCGCGGGCGGTTCCTTTCGTCTTGGCGGTGGTCAGAATGTCCACAGCGTTGCCACGCAGCCCGGCGTACCGGATCTGTAGGTCCGTGGTCGGGACGCGCCCAGAGATCGGTACGCCGTTCCGTGCGGACTGGGCGATGGTCTGTGGGGACAGGGCGCCGTTGAGGTTCGGGCTGGAGACATCTGGTGGTCCAGGGACGGTGGGGCGGTCGGCCGGCGGGGTGTAACCGGGGAGGGTGGCCAGGCCCCAGCGGTACGGATCCGACTGCACCGAACCGAGTGCGGACCATCCGAGCCGAGTGCTCTGGTCGATGTGCCGCAGCGTCGTCGTACCGGCGGCTGAGGTGTCGTCGTTGTCGTACGGCGTGATGTTCAGACCGAGCCGAGCCGGGTCGACCGCAGCCGGCAGTAGCGACAGCGGGATCTTCACCTCGAGGTCGTAGCCACCGCCTGTGTAAGCATGCGGCACGGTGGTCTCGTTGCTGCCCACCCACTGCGCCGTCGACGCCACCTCGACCCCTGGTGCGGGGCCCTGGTGGTTGTCGGCGTCGCGGGACCAGCAGGGCTTGCCGGTCTGGCTGAACGGGAAGATGCCGAGCTTGAACGTGTTGGCGGTGTCCATCAACGACTGCGACGCCGTACCGCGGGGGTCGAGCAGGATCTCGACTGAGTCCGCTTGCCAGTGACCGACGCATTCCGCCGGTGTGACGGCGTACGACTGGTAGTCGTCGTTCACGTGGATGAAGAAGTACAGCGCGTCGTCCGACCAGCTGACCTTGGCCGTGCTGCCGCAGTCGGCCGGTCCGGTACAGCCGTCAGCCCCTTGCCAGATGCGGTTCACATCGAGCGTCGGTCCGGGGTACTCACCCGGTTCGGCCTTCCCGTCCACGATTGGGGCTGCCTGTGGGATCACTGTGGTCGGCACGAGCGACAGCGTCAGTGTTTCGCTACTTGACGCCGTTCTGATCGGTATCGACACGTTCTGCTGCGCAGGCAGGGTGGTGTCGGTGTTGGTGAGCCGGAAGGTCACGGTGGTGTCCGCACCGGGCTGGAGCTCATACGGCTTGGAGGCGGCGTCCAGGGTGAAGTTCGACGGCACCTCCAGGGACACCGCACCGCTCTGCGGCTGAGCCGACCAGTTGTGCACCACGACCGGTACGTCGATGCTCCGGCCGATGCCCATCGACTGGATCGCCTGAGACCGGCCGAGCCGATTCGCCTGTGGTGCAACGGTTTCCAGCCACTCGTCGTACTCCTTCCAGTTCCCCCACCGCTGGAAGCGACCCTCGGCCGCAGCAACGATCCGTACGACGTTGTCCGTGTACCCGGATGCGTGCGCCGTCGTGTACCGCGCCGCGATCCGAGCGTTCTGATCGACGGTCGCCGTGGCTGACGGGGTGACCGTGAAGGTCAGGTCGGCGCGTGAACCGGCCCGGACCTGCTTCGGCCCGTCGGTCACCCACCCGGCCGGCACCGTGAGCTGAACGTTGCCGCGGGCAAGCTTTCCGCGAAGGTGCACGGTCGCCTGGAACGGCTCACCGGCCACGTTGTAGAACCGCGAGAACGTCAAGTACTGCAGCGTCCCCAACGGCAGCCCACCCGGATCCGGCCTGGTCGCGCCGAACAGGATCGCGTCGTCCAACCCAGCCGCCGGACTGCTGTTCGGCTGGAACGGTACGAACGACTGCGTCATCGCGAACCGCGGGCACGCGGCTGCGGACGTCCCTTTGAACATCACCCGGCTCTGGGTCGGATACGCCGCCCGCCCCTCGTCCGCCACCTGCTGCCAGATCTTCGCCGTACCGGCTGGTTGTCCTTGCAGGTTGCCGGCCGGCCACGTGTAGGGCGACGCGTAGCCCGTCCACACCCCAGCCACGGTGTCGAGTCCACTCGGGGTGAAGCCGGTGGTGCAGTTCGCGGCGGACGTCGTACCGCCTGTCCCTGCTGTGCTTCCGCCGGAGAACACCTTCTTCACCTGCCACGTGCTGAGCGCATGCGATCCGCGCAACTGCTCCGGGAACCGCGTCGGATCGGCCGCCGCCAGCACGCCCTCCCAGATCAGCCGCCCAGCCTGCTGGTGATTGCCATGCCCCGCCGCCAACGTCGGAGTGAACCCGATGTAGATCTCCGGCTGCGTCTCTCGAATCACCCGCGTGACCCGCCGCAGCGTCTCCTCCTCATCCCAGAAGTACTGCGTCAACGGCGCACTCTGGTTGTAGAAGAAGTCGATCCGGTCCAGGTTGAAGATGTCCACAGTCCCGGACCGGTAGTGCGCCACCCGGTCCTCGTTCTCCCGTCGCAGCCCGAGGTCAGGCCCCAACTCGGTTCCGACGGCGTTCCCGCCGCCCTCACCCCGGGTCACCATGATCACGCCGCATTTGACGCCGTACCGCTGATGCCAAACCCCACAAGGACCGATGATGCTCGTGTCGTCATCCGGATGGGCCCACTCCCCCATCACATGGATCTTCGTCGCCGCATCAGCCACATAGGGCCTGGGCGCGGCCGATGCCGGCAGCGGAGCGGCGATCAGCAGGGCGGCAACCAGCAGCACGAAACGTTTCATTCGAGCACCTCCGGGGCGGTAGGTGCACTCCTACCCACTTCCCCCGAAGGTCAAAGCAGAATCTGGCGGGTGACCTCGGGGAGGGCTGCCGCGACCTTCATTGCGGTGACCGGTCCATCCGTGGCGGCGAGCTGACCGGCGGCTGCGTGCAGGTACGCCGCCAGAGCGGCCGCCTCGAACTCCGGTACGCCGCTCGCGAGCAGCGACCCGAGTAGTCCCGCCAGCACGTCTCCCGAGCCCGCCGTGGCCAGCCATGGCGTGGCGATCGGGTTCACGAACGCCGAACCGTCCGGCGCAGCCACGACGGTGGTCGCACCCTTCAGCAGCAAGACGACTTGCCGATCCTCCGCGACCTCTCGGGCGTAGTGCAGACGCCGCGCCTCGATCTCGTCGCGCGGCACCTTGATCAGCGTGCTCAGCTCACCGGCGTGGGGAGTGATCACGACGTACCCGGCGCGGTCCGTGTCGAGGGCTCCGATGCCGCCGGCGTCCACCACGACCGGAAGGTCCTGTTGCTGCGTCACGCGGTCGAACAGCTCGCGGTCGAGCGTTTCGTCGCTCAGCCCGGACCCGACGGCCCACGCCTGCACGCGGCCTTCGCCGACCACCACCTCGGGGTGGACCGCCAACACAGCAGCCGCGACCGCGTCAGGGCCGACGTACCGGAGCATCCCGAGCGGACCGGCCAGGGCGCCGGTGGTGGCGATCACGGCAGCACCTGGGTACTGCGTGGAGCCGGCGATCAGGCCGAGTACACCGCGTGAGTACTTGTCGGAGTGAGCGTTCGGGACTGGATAGAGCGCCCGTACGTCGGCCGGTTGCAGCGACTGGACCGGAGCTTCGGGGAGGTCGAGACCGATGTCGACCAGGTGGACCGGCCCGCAGGCGGAGGCGGCTGGGTCGACGAGGTGGCAGATCTTGTGGGTGCCAAAGGTGACCGTGAGGGCGGCATGGACGTGGGGTTCTGGGGTTTCACCGCTATCCACGTCGACGCCGGAGGGGGTGTCGACGGCGACGATCGGTACGCCGTGGTCGGCTGCCAGGGTGACGGCGTCGAGGGCATCCGGGCGGAGGCCGGGGCGGCCGCCGATTCCGACGATGCCGTCGACGACCACGTCGGCGGTGGGAATGTCATCGGGTGAACCGACTCGACCACCGGCGGCTCGGAGAGCGGCGAGGCCATCCGCGTGGGCGTGGTCGGAGAGCAGGACCGCGATCACCTGGGCACCACGCCGGGCGAGGCGCGCACCGGCGTACAGGGCGTCGCCGCCGTTGTCGCCGGAGCCGATCAGGAGGACGACGCGAGCGCCGTACGTGCGGCCGATGAAGTTGCTGATGGCAACGGCGAGACCGGTGGCCGCGCGCTGCATCAGGGTGCCTTCGGGCAGCTTCGCCATCAGGTCGGCCTCGGCGGCGCGGACCTGCTCGACGGTGTGTGCGCGGCGCATGCTCAGCCCTCCAGGACAACCACGGCGGAAGCGATTCCGGCGTCATGACTCAGCGACAGATGCATGCTCTGCACCCCGAGCCGGGCCGCCTGCGCGGCCACCGTCCCGGTGATCTCCAGCCACGGCCGGCCGGTCTCGTCGGTCCGCACCTCGGCATCGTGCCAATGCATTCCCGCCGGTGCGCCCAGCGCCTTGGCCAACGCCTCCTTGGCCGCGAACCGGGCCGCCAGCGACGCCGGCGGCTTCACCGCCTCGAGCGGCGTGAACACCCGGTCCCGCAGTCCCGGCGTCCGCTCCAGCGTCTTCATGAACCGCTCCACGTCGACCACATCGATACCCACGCCGACGATCATGCTCGCCAGACTAACTCGGGGCGGACCGCCCACACTCACCAACCTCGGACCAACCGGACCGCCCACGCTCACGTCGGGCGCCATGAACCACCTCGCGGCTACTTGATGAGTGGTGGCGGTCCGCTCGAAGCCCGGACTCGCATCTCCACGGCCAGATCCAGGCGGGTGGCGGCGGGCGTGATCCCGCGGGCGAGGTCCAGGACGAGGCGGGTGGCGAGCTCGGCCATCCGGCGCAACGGTTGATGGACGGTCGTCAGGGTCGGACCGACCCATTGCGCCACCGGCAGGTCGTCGTACCCGACCACCGACAGATCGCGCGGAATCTCCAGCCCGAGCTCCCGGGCCGCCTGGTACACCCCGATCGCCTGCATGTCGCTTCCCGCGAAGATCGCCGTCGGCCGGTCCCTCAGCCGCAGCAACGCCACCGCCTCCCGATAACCACCGGACACCCCGAAGTCCCCGACCCGGATCAACTCCGGATCAACCGCGAGCCCGCTCGACCGCAGCGCATCCGTGTACCCGTCCACCCGCTGCCGCGAGCACAGCACGTCGGCCGGCCCACCGATCACCGCGATCCGCCGATGCCCCAGCCCGGTCAGATGCTGCGTCGCCATCCGTCCGCCGTTCCAGTTCGCCGAACCGATCGCCGGTACGTCGTCGGCCACGTCCCCCACCGGATCGACCACCACGAACGGAATCTGCCGCGCCTCCAACTGCGCCCGCTGATCCGCATCCAGGTCCGAGAACACCAGGATCGCGCCCAGCGGCCGCCGGTTCAGCACCGACTCGATCCACTCCTGCCGCGGCCGCCACCCACCCCCACACTCCGACAGCACGAGCTCGACCCCCTCGGCCCGAGCCACCTGCTCCACCCCATGGATCAGTTCGAGCGCCCACTCACCCCCGAACTGGCTGAACACCAGATCGATCATCGGACTGCTCGTCGTTCCCGCCGACCGCCTGCGGTACCCGTGCTCCTGGATCAACTGCTCCACCCGGGCCCGCGTCCCCTCGGCCACATCCGACCGCCCGTTCAGCACCTTCGACACCGTCGGCACCGAAACCCCGGCCATCCCCGCGATCTCCGCGATCGTCACGCGCTGCGCCATACCCGCACCTTATCGCCCACCAACCCGAAACTTTCGGAGTGAACGTGGCGCGGTTGAGACGAAGCCCACGCCGGTGTGGTGTGGTGCGGGCGGCGGGTGTGGGAAGAATGGGGGCCATGCTGCAGCCGTCGCGGGAGGTGACTCCCTATACCGAGCTGGACCGGGCCGCTTGGGCGAAGCTGGCCGAGAGCACAGTCTCGCCGCTGACGGCCGACGAGATCGAGCGGCTGCGGGGTCTTGGGGACGAGATCGATCTGGACGAGGTCCGCGAGGTCTACCTGCCGCTGTCCCGGATCCTGTCGTTGTACGTCCGGCACGCCCGCGCGCTGCACGAGGACACCGAGAGCTTCCTCGGCAAGCCGGCCGCGACCCGGACGCCGTTCGTGATCGGGATCGGCGGGTCGGTTGCCGTCGGCAAGTCGACGACCGCCCGGTTGCTGCGCGAACTGCTGGCGCGCTGGCCCGAGCACCCCCGCGTCGCGCTCGTCACCACCGACGGGTTCCTCTGGCCGAACGCCGAGCTCGAGAAGCGCGGGTTGATGCTGCGCAAGGGCTTCCCGGAGTCGTACGACCGCAAGTCGCTGCTGCGTTTCGTGGTCGAGGTGAAGTCCGGCATGGACGCGGTCGAGGCGCCGGTCTACTCGCACCTGCACTACGACCGGATGAACGGCGTCCGGACCACCGTCGAGCAGCCCGACATCCTGCTGCTCGAAGGCCTGAACGTCCTGCAGCCCGCGCCCCGGCACGCCGACGGCAAGAGCGGACTCGCGGTCAGCGACTTCTTCGACTTCTCCGTGTACGTCGACGCGGCCGCCGCCGACATCCGTTCCTGGTACGTGCACCGGTTCCTCAAACTCTGGGAGACCGCGTTCCGCAACCCCGAGTCCTACTTCGTCCGGTACGGCGAACTCAGCCGCGAGGAGGCCGTGAACAAGGCCGAATCGCTCTGGGACGGCATCAACGGCCCCAACCTGCGCGAGAACATCCTCCCCACCCGCTCCCGCGCCACCCTCGTCCTCCGCAAAGGCCAGGACCACGCCGTCCGCTGGGTCCGCCTCCGCAAGCTCTAACTGCTGGTGCCGTCGCGGCCGGTCTGCGCCTGGAGCTCGTCGATCAGCCGCGACGCATCAGCCTTGGTGAGTTCGTCGGGTACGTCGACGCCCGCCTCCTGGGCGAGGGTCGACAGGTACGACGCCTGCGGACCGGTCATCGGCTCGTCACCGGTGGTCCACTCCTCGGGGTCCTTGTCGGGCACCGGGTGCACAGTCATGACTTCCTCCGCTCGAACGAGTGATCGATTACGAGCGACCCGGTACCCCGCGGATCAGGAACGCATGCAACCTGCGCAAAGTTTCGGTGGTGGCGACGGCGTCGCTGCGGGCGTTGCCGTGGCGGCCGTCGGAGCTGTAGAGGGTGGGATCGGTGGAGAGAGGGTGGTCGGTGAGGTTGATGTGAATCGTGCCGAACTTCTCCGCGAGGGCGGCCGTGCGGTCCGACAACACCCGCATTCGTTGCCGGAGGCCCGGACGCAGCCATTCCATCACCGCCGGGCTGTAGGAGACGTCGAACATTCCGAGGGTCATCACCGTTGCTCCGGCATCCTGCAGCGTGGTGATCATGTGCGTCAGCTCGCGGTCGACCCGCTCCGGGTCGTACGTCGCCGGGAACGCATCGTTGCCGCCGCCAACCACCAGCGCCAGATCGGGGCCGAAGGCAACCGCCGGTTCCAGCTGGGTGGCGAGGATCTCCCGCGTCCGCAGCCCACTCACCCCGAGGTTGAGATACGCGATCGGCCCGAGTTCGTGCGCGATCCGATCCGCCCACTGCAGATCGCTATAGCCGTCGACCGGTTCACACAACCCCTCGGCCACGCTGTCACCCAGTACGACGAAGCGCCGCCACGGGTGACCGGCGAGCAGTTCCGCACTCTCGCCCACCGCCAGACAGTACGGATCGGTCGCCTCGTTCACACCGCCTCCGCAGGTGTCGGCGCATCGAGGATCCGGCCCGGCCCCCGTCGTACCAGCGGATAGACGCTCACCACCAGGCAGACGATCCCGGAGCCGATCAAGGCCGGGAACAGGCCGAACCCGCTGACCAACTCCCCGGCCAGCAACGCGCCCAGCGGCAGACCCGCGAACGACGAGGC
Source organism: Kribbella sp. NPDC051587 (assembly GCF_044453945.1). Taxonomy (NCBI): domain Bacteria; kingdom Bacillati; phylum Actinomycetota; class Actinomycetes; order Propionibacteriales; family Kribbellaceae; genus Kribbella; species Kribbella sp. NPDC051587. The sequence continues at coordinate 855,173 of NZ_JBITDE010000002.1, read as the reverse complement.
TGCGACCAGCCCGATCACGCGGGCCTGCAAGTCCTTCGGTACGTGCTCGTACAGCACCGCGCCGAAGACCGGGTTGATCGCCGCGATCCCGATCCCGGACAGGAAGGTGATCGCCGCCACCAGCACCAGGTTGTCGCTCAGCCCGAGCACCAGCAACCGCGGGCTGCCCCCGATGAACGCACCCAAGGCAAACGTCAAGTACCGCGGCAACTTCGTCGCCCACACGGTGAACGCGATGCTCCCGAGCAACGCCCCACCGGCGAACGCACCCAGGGTCAGACCGAGTCCAGCCGGTGAGCCCAGCTCATCCGCGACCCAGACCGGGATGAAGACCGCCGTACTCGCACTGGCGAAGATGTTCACCGTGAACGTCGTGATCAGCATCGTCGCCAGCAACGCGTCCCGCCGTACATAAGAGAACCCGACGGCCAGCGAGCGGAAGTACTTGTCCGGCCGCGACGCCGACACCACCTCCGGCGGCCGCACGAACCCCGCGATCAGCGACCCACAGACGAGAAACGTGACCGCGTCGATCCACAACACCGACGAGGCATCCGTCCAGTAGATCAACAGCCCACCTAATGGTGCCCCGAGCAACGTTGCACCCCGGGCGAACGTCTCGTGCAACGACGTGATCCGGATCAATGGAACCTCCGCCGCCTCGGCCATGGGCCGAACCAGCAGGTCCTTCGACCGATCCGCAGCACCCCGCAGACCACCGGCGAGCGCCACCAGCACCAGCAGTACGGCGAACCCGATCGTCGCCGTACCGGCAATCGCCGCCACCGCGACTGCACTCGCCAGGTTCGCCAAGATCGCCGTACGACGGGGGCCGAGCCGATCGATCACCGGTCCGGCCATGATGCTCACCACGATGTACGGCACCAACTCGACCGCGGCCACCAACCCCATCCGCGCCGCACTGCCGGTCGTCACCAGCACCAGCCACGGAATCGCCACCATCGTGATCCGGCTGCCCACCGCCGACAACACGTCCGCGACGAACAGGATCACCAACCCACGTCGTGCGCTCATGCCGGATGCAATTCGGCGTAGAGCTTGCGCAGGGCAACCTTGTCGACCTTGGCAATCTTCGTCAACGGCAACGAGGGCACGAAGTCGATCGCCGCCGGAGCCCACATCTCGTTCAGCTCCGACGCCACCCAGTCACGCAGATCCTCAACAGTCACTGGCGATCGAGTGACCACGAAGGCATGAACGGCCTCCCCCACCACCGGATCCGGTACGCCGATCACGGCCGCCGTCCGCACCGCCGGATGACTACCGAGCGCGTCCTCGATCGGCCGGCAGAAGATCGCCCAGTTCCGCCGCGTCGTCACGATCATGTCGTGCACCCGGTCGACGAGAAACAGATAACCGTCCGAGTCCAGATGACCGAGATCCCGGGTCCGCAGCCAGCCGTCGACCAGCGTCTCCGCGGTCAGCTCCGGCTTCCCGAGGTACCCGGCGAACGTGAGCTTGCTGCGCACCCACACCTCACCGTCCTGCCCCGGTTCGAGCACCTTCCCGTCGTCGTCCCGAATCTCCAGCTCCACATCCCCGTACGCCGTCCCCGCCGCAGCGAGCCGCTCCGGATGTGCCGGATCCTCGGTCAGCCCCGGTTGCGCCGTCACGACCACGGCTTCACTCAGCCCGTAGACGATCCGCAACACCGGCCCAAAGCGCGCAATCCCCTGCCGCAACCGCGCCGGTGTCGCCGGCCCGGCGCCGACGTTCAGCATGAACAAACTGCTGCAGTCGAAGTCCGCGCCGCCCGGGTGATCGAGCACCTCATACAGCATCGGCGGCGTCACATAAGTCGACGTGATCCGCTCAGCCGAAACCGTCTCGTAGAACTCTGAAGGCGACCAGGTGTCGGTCAGGAACAGCACCCCGCCGGTGAACAGGTTGAAGAAGCTCGTGATCTGTCCACTCGCCAACCACAACGGCGATCCCGAGTAGTGCCGTAGCAGCGGAAACCCGTTGTCCACAAAGGCTGCGGCCAACTCGAGGATCTGCGCGTAGAACGCCTGCGTGTGCTGAACGAGCTTCGGATCCCCCGTCGTACCGCTCGTCTGCAACACCGAATCCGGCGCCGGCACCTCGCCGATCACGTAAGGATCGGCCGTCCGCGCGACCAGTTCATTCAGCTCGTACGACGGCATCGGCGCGAGCGCGGTCGCCAACTCGGCCCCCAGCTCACCCGCCGCGTCGTACACGAACGCATCCGCGTCGGCGAGCACCGCGAACCGATCGATCTCCCGGCGCGACGTGATCGGCGCGCACCACAGCACCCGGCAACCGTGCAGGTGCAGCGCGAGCTGCAGTGCCGGGGCGTCGAAGCAGTTCGCCGCCATCACCAGCACCTTGCCGCCGGGCCGGACCCCGGCATCCCGCAGCACGGCGGCGATCCGCAGCACGTCCGCGGCCAGTTCCCCGTACGTCGCCCGCCGGGGCCCGCGCACCAGCGCGGTGCGCGCGGCGAATTGCGCGAACAACGCCAGGACCCGGTGCACGTAATTGTTCGGCCGCGAAATCGACTCCGGGCCGGGCATGACCAATTCAGGCGGCATTTACGTCTTTCCCCTCAACCCTTCGGCCACCCCCAGCCGGTGCCGCGACTCTACTGGACGTCCCAGCAGCTGACCAGCTCCGGAAACCGCCTGCTGCACAAGGTTTCGTCGCTCTCCGGAGCCACCCGGTCACCGGCCCTCCCGAACGAAGGTATACCCCTGCGAACCGGGGGTGCGAACCCCTCGCTAACCACCCGCCGAACCATTCGAAACAAGCATTTGCCGATGCATTGACCGGCTCGAAGAATGCGTATTACGTTCCGTCCGATTCCATTCCGCCGGGAGGTCCGTCCATGCAGGTTCCGAAGCAATGGCGCGCGGTCGCGCTGACTGCCGCACTGACTCTGGCCGGGTCCACCCTGGCCGGCGCAAGCTACGGCGGAGGTGGTCATCACGCGAACGCCTGGGTCGGTACCTGGGCCACCGCCGTCACGCACGGAAACGCCACCGGGTCGACCAACCTCGGCCTGACCGACCAGAGCGTGCGGCTCGTCGTCCGCCCGACCGTCGGCGGCAACAAGATTCGCATCCGGCTGTCGAACATCTATGGCGAGAAGACCGTCACCGTCGGCGCGGCCACCGTTGCCAAGCCCAACAAGGCGACGCCGGAGTTGTCCGACATCGATCCGGCCACCCTGCGCACGCTGACCTTCAACGGCTCCGGTACGGCCTCGATGGTCAAGGGCAGTGAGCTGCTCAGCGACCCGATCAACTTCAAACTCGGCAACCTCGACGACCTCGTGGTCAGCCTGTACTTCCCGGAGAACACCGGGCCGACGACCTTCCACGGCTCGTCGCTCCAGGACAACTTCGTCGGCCCGACGAACCTGGTCACGCAGGCGGGCGGAGCGGCGTACACGCTGACCCGGCGCTGCTGCTACTTCTTCCTGTCCGGTGTCGACGTCCAGACCGACGACTCGGCCGGCTCGATCGTCGTCCTCGGCGACTCGATCACCGACGGGACGAACAGCACCTTCAACGCGAACAACCGCTGGCCGGACCAGCTCGCCGAACGCCTGGCCGCATCCGCCGGCCACAAGCCGTTCCCGAGTGTGCTGAACGCGGGACTCGCGGGCAGCCGGCTCAACCACGACGGCACCGAGCCCTCCGACAACGGCGCGTTCCCCGGCTTCAACGAGGTCGGCGTCAACTCGCTCGCGCGACTGAACGAAGACGTGTTCGCACAGACCGGCGTACGGACTGTCATCACTGAGCTCGGCGTCAACGACATCTGGATGTCCGACGACTCCGCGGCCGAGATCATCGGTGCGCTGCGGCAGGTGAACGCGCAGGTCAAGGAACGCGGACTGCGCAGCCTCGTCAGCACGATCACGCCCTTCGAAGGCATCGGCGGCACTGACAGCTGGACGCCGGCCAAGGAGGCCACCCGCCAGGCGGTGAACAGCTACCTGCGGTCGAGCCGTGAGTTCGACGGCGTACTCGACTTCGACAAGGTGCTGCGCGACCCGGCCGCACCGAGCAAGCTGAACGCGCTCTACGACTCCGGTGACCACATCCACCCGAACGACACCGGCTACCAGGCCATGGCAGCGTCCGTCCCCTTGAAGCTGGTGCAGTAGCCAATGCCCAATCGGAGCGCGAACAACGGTGCTGGTCTCCCTCGGCCCGCCTCGTCAATTGTCGCCGCCCTCGGCTCCGAACAAGGCCGCCGTGACCCGATGCCGCTCTTCGCGGAGCTGCATCGGCTCGGCCCGGTCTGCCCGCTCACCCCCGGCTCCTCGCCGTACGGGTTCGTGATCAATGGGTACGACGCCGCCCAGGAAGCGCTGAAGGACATCCGGTTCCATCGCCTGCTGACGGCGGATCCGGACCCGCAGGACGCCGTACTGCGCAGGCTCGGCGGATCGATGATGTTCCGGAACGAGCCGGATCATCTGCGGATGCGCAAGGTCTTCCAGGCCGTGCTGACCCCGCGGCGCCTGACCGGCTTCGAACCGATGGTCGAGGCGCTCACCGCGGAACTACTGGATGACCTGGCGAAGGCCGGCGACAACGGACAGGTCGTCGAGTTCACCGACTTCGCCTACCGGCTGCCGATCACGGTGATCGCCACGTTCCTCGGCATCCCGCGCTCGGACGTCGACTGGTTCAAGGACCGCACCCAACGCATCGACGAGTACCTCGATCTCGGTGGCAAGGAACCGGCCAAACTGGCTGCCGCGAACCAGGCCGCCGACGAGCTCAACGACTACTACGCCCGGATGATCGCCGACCGTCGACTCCGGCCGCGCGACGACCTGGTCGGTTCGCTGGTGCACGCATTGGATTCCGGTACGTCGGGCATCGACGAGCAGGAGTTGATCGACAACCTGCTCGTGCTGGTCAACGCCAGCTTCGTCACCACGATGAACCTGCTCACCAACGGTCTCGAGCTGCTGCTCGCGGACCCCACGCTGATCGAGGACCTCCGCGATGATCCGGCGCTGGCGGCCAACTCTGTCGAAGAGGTCCTGCGCCACCAGAGTTCCGTCCAGCTGATCAGCCGCAAGGCGTCGACGGAGATCGAGCTGGCCGGCCAGACCATCCCCGAAGGCAGTCTGGTGCTGATCCTGCCGGGCGCCGCGAACCGCGACCCGGCCAAGCATCCGGACGCCGACACGTTCGATCCGCACCGCGACGACCTGCAGCACCTGTCGTTCGGCGCCGGCCCGTTCTTCTGCGTCGGTGCGGCGCTGGCGCGGATGGAAGGCCGGGCGGCGTTCGGGCAGCTCTTCGCGCGATTCCCCGGGATAGAGCTGGCGGGGCCGGCCGAACGCAGTCCTAGTTTGCTGTTGCGTGGACACCGATCCATGCCGATCCGATTGGGGTGAGCTGATGCCGCTGGACCCGCAGGTGGAGGCGATGCGCGCCGAACGCCAGGCGTGTGACGTGCCGCAGCTCTACACCCAGTCGCTGGCTGAAGCCCGCGCGGCCGACCTGGCCTCGATCCAGGCGGCCGGCGGTCAGGCCGAACCCGTTCATCATGTCGAGGACCTCAGCACCGACGCTGGCCTGCCGCTCCGGCTCTACCGGCCGGACCTGGCCGGTCCGCTGCCGACGCTGATCTACTTCTTCGGTGGCGGCTGGACCCTCGGTAGCATCGACACCGCCGACGGCATCACGCGCCGCCTGGCGAACGCCGTACCGTGCCAGGTCATCACTGTCGGGTACCGCCTCGCACCGGAACATCCGTTTCCGGCAGCTGTGCACGACTGTCACGACGCCACCCAATGGATCGCGGCGAACGCCGAGAAGCTGCAGGCCGATCCGGAACGACTGGTCGTCGGTGGCGACAGCGCCGGTGGAAACTTGGCGGCGGCAACGACATTGCTTGCCCGCGACAAGGGTCCGGCGCTCGCGGGACAACTACTGGTCTACCCCAACACCCGGTACGGCGCGGACACCGTGTCGATGGCGACGGGCGACGATCCGTACCTGTTCAACAGGACGTCGGTCAGTTGGTACTGGAACCACTACCTGACCGATCCTCGCGACGGACTCGATCCGCTCGCGTCACCGCTGCTCGCCTCATCCCACGCAGACCTCCCGCAGGCGCTGGTGATCACGGCGGAGTACGACCCCCTGCGTGACGAAGGCGAGTACTACGCGGAGAAGCTGCACGCCGCCGGAGTCCCGACCACTCTCAGCCGGTACGACGGGATGGTGCACGGCTTCTTCGCCATGCCGGGGATTCTGGACGGCGGACGACGAGCCACCGCCGAGGCCGCGGCCTGGCTCAGCCGGACCTTCACCCATGGCTGAGGCCTTCGCCGACTACGAGCACCAATCAGCTCTCCCCGCTGTCGTCCACGATTTCGTTGCCGGCGGCAGCGGTGCCGAGCTCACTCTGCGCCGCAACCGCGCTGCGTTGGACGCGATCACCGTGAGCCCGCGCGTCCTCGGCGGCGTCGAATCGCCCGACACGTCAACCACGATCCTTGGCACCCCGGCCGCTCTCCCGATCGCCGTGGCGCCGATGGCGTACCAGCGGCTGTTTCATCCCGAGGGCGAACTCCTGCTGGCTGCGGCTGCAGCCAAGGCCGGCATTCCCTATGCCATCAGCACGTTGAGCAGCGTCCCCTTGGAAAAGATCGCGGCCGTCGCGCCTTCATGGTTCCAGCTGTATTGGTTGCGCGATCGGACTGCGGTTCGCGCGCTGATCGACCGAGCTACCGAGGCCGGCTGTGGTGCGCTGATGGTCACGGTCGATGTCCCCGTCATGGGTCGCCGGCTGCGCGACGTGCGCAACTCCTTCGCACTGCCGTCCGAGGTCATCGCAGCCAATCTTGTCGACAAATACACAGAGGCACATAGTGTGCTGAATGGCTCTTCCGCCGTCGCCACGCATACGGCGACCGCCTTCAACCCGACCTTCTCCTGGCAGGATCTCGCCTGGATTCGCTCCGTCACCGAGATTCCCCTGCTGGTGAAGGGGGTTCTCGACCCCCGGGATGCGTTGGCCGCGGTCGACGCCGGGGCCGACAGCGTCGTGGTCTCCAACCACGGAGGCCGCCAGTTCGACGGTGCACCGGCTTCGATCGATGCCCTCGGCTCCGTCATCGATGCAGTCGGCAACGACTTCCCGGTACTCCTCGACAGCGGGATCCGCGGTGGCACCGACGTACTGAAAGCGCTCGCGATCGGAGCGGACGCCGTACTGGTCGGGCGTCCGTTGCTGTGGGCACTTGCCGCGGGGGCCGTGGATGAGGCGCTGGCGCTGCTCGGTGGTGAACTGCGAGATGCGATGTTGCTGGCGGGCTGCGCGGACCTGGCCGCGGTCACCGACCTGGTGACGGGAAGGAACTGATGGCTGACCTCGACGTGACCTCACTGCATGCGTCGCTCACCGATCGCGCGCTGAACTCGATGAACTTCCTGAACGAGATCTCGCACCACTACCCGGAGGCGATCTCGCTCGCCGCGGGCCGGCCGACCGAGGAGTTCTTCGACCTCGACGACGTACCGCGGTACCTCGCGCTGTTCGCGTCGTACCTCAGTCATCAGGGCCTCGACGAACAAGCCGTCCGGCGAAGGATCCTGCAGTACGGCCGGACCAAGGGGATCATCCACGAACTCGTCGCCCGCAACCTCGCCGTCGAGGAGGACATCCACGTCGACCCCGAAGCGATCGTCGTGACGGCCGGTTGCCAGGAGGCAATGCTGCTCACGCTGCGCGCGCTCCGGGCCGACGCATCCGATGTGCTGCTGGCGATCTCCCCGGCGTACGTCGGTATCACTGGCGCAGCGCGCATCGTCGACCTGCCGGTGTTGCCGGTACCCGATGTCGACGATCTCCTGGCCGTGGTCAAGGCTGCTCGCGCCGACGGCCTACGCCCGCGCGGCTTCTACGTCATGCCCGACTTCGCCAACCCATCAGGTCTCAGCATGGATCTGCCCACGCGGCGTCGGTTGCTGGAGCTCGCCGCGGCCGAGGACTTGTTGCTGCTCGAGGACAATCCGTACGGCCTGTTCCCCGCCGCCGGCATCGATCGGCTGCCGACCTTGAAGGCTCTCGACACCGAACGGCGCGTGGTCTATCTCGGGTCCTTCGCCAAGACCGGCCTGCCTGGTGCTCGCGTCGGGTATGTCGTCGCCGATCAGACCGTCAGCACCGGCGGACTGTTCGCCGACGAGCTGTCGAAGCTGAAGAGCATGGTCACCGTGAACACGTCGCCGATCGCCCAAGCGGTGATCGGCGGCAAACTCCTGGACTGCGATTTCAGCCTCACCGCCGCCAACCAGCGCGAACGCGAGATCTACGCGACCAACCTGCAGCTCATCACCGACCACCTCGCGGCGCACTTCCCGAACGGCGAGCTGACCTGGACCGTTCCCTCCGGCGGCTTCTTCGTCGTGATCACCGTCCCCTTCACCGTCGACGACGAACTCCTCACCAAGTCCGCTCAGGAGTACGGCGTGCTGTGGACACCGATGGCGCATTTCTACGACACGGGGGCGCCGGTCAACGCACTCCGGCTCTCCTGCAGCGCCGTCACTCCTGCGCAACTGAACACGGGCCTCGACCGCCTGAGCGCCTTCATCAGCGATCAATTGGTTCTCTCTACGCGCTCAGAACTGGACCTGTAGGAAAGACCGGTTCGGACCTAGCGTTGCAGGTATGACGACCTGCGAAGTCCCCGTCGAGCGATCCGCACCACTGCTGGGCGGGCAGTTCTTCCGCCTGCTGGTGATCGTTCTCGGGTCCGGGCTGAGCATGTATCTGCTGACTTCGGTCGTCCCGCTCTACCTCGCGGCGAACAGCTCGGCCGGGCTCGGCCCCGGCCTCTCGACCGGCGCGATGATGCTCTCGGCCGTCGCGATGGAACTCGTCGTCCCGCGGCTGCTGGCCCGCTGGGGCTACCGCGTCGTACTCGGCCTCGGCCTCATCCTGATGGGTCTTCCCGCGGTGGCCTTGATGTTCACCACGTCGCTGCCGGTCGTCGTACTGATCAGCATGATCCGCGGCGCCGGCCTGGCCATCAACGTGGTCGGTGCGGTCGCCCTGATCGCCGACCTGGCGCCGCCGAGCCGGCGCGGTGAAGCTCTCGGCGTGTACGGCGTCGTCGTCGGCGTACCCGCGGTCGTCGGCCTGCCACTCGGCGTCTACCTGATCAACGTGATCGGCTACGACGCCTTGTTCGCCATCGCCGCGGTGCTGGCACTCGCGGTCCTCGGTCTGACGGTCGGCATCCCCACCCGGACCACCACCGAGAAGTCCCACGTCAAGGTCCTGCACGACCTCCGCGGCAACGGCCTACTGATGCCCGCCTTCGTCTTCGCCGGCGTCACCCTCGCCGCCGGCATCAGCATCACGTTCCTCCCCCTTGCCGCCGGCAACCATTCCCTGGCCGCCACCGCCCTCTTCCTCCAGGCCGCCACCGCCCCCGGCGCCCGCTGGCTGGCCGGCCGCTACGGCGACCGCCTCGGCCACGCCCGTCTGCTCCCCCTCGCCCTGCTCCTCGCCACCCTGGGCGCCGCCGGCCTCATCTTCATCACCACCCCCGCCGCCGTGATCGCCGGCGCAACCCTCTTCGGCATCGGCTTCGGCGCCGCCCAGAACCTCACCCTCACGATGATGTACGACCGCGCCCCCACCTCCCGCTACGGCCAGGTCAGCGCCCTCTGGAACCTCGCCTACGACGGCGGCTGGGGCATCGGCGCCATCGCCTTCGGCACCGTAGTCGCCACCACCGGCTACCCCCTCGCCTTCGCCCTCACCGCCGCCACCATCGCCCTAGGCCTCCTCCCCGCCCTGAGGGCCGCCACCCGTTCCCCATCTCATCGGTGAACCCACGAGATCTCATGGGCTCCCCCGCCACCTGGTGGGCCCCCCATGGGTGAACCCACCAGCCACCCTTCCCCTCTGATGGGTCAACCAGCCTCGTGGTCCCCTCCTCCCCCGGCAATTTCACCGGAGATCCCCTCAAGTGGCTGGTTCTCCCCTCAAAATTCGAGCAGAGAAGGGTCCATTTGCGGGGAGATCCGTCCAAATGCGCGCGGACACGGCTTTGCGTGGAGCTACTGCCGCTGAGCGGCAGTAATCATCCGCTAATCGGCTGACGCCCGCGCTCGCCGGACCGTCGCTGCGCGACTCGGCCGCCTTCGGCGGTCGACTGAAACCTTCGGGTGATCGTCCGCGGTGGCTGAGGTGGATGGTGCGGCCGGCGACCACGTTCACGCCGCCTGGGTCTGACGGGCTGTGGCTGGGCTAGTGATTGAGGTCATCTGCGAGTGCACGTCGCGCGGGGCTGGGGACACCTACCTGCCGATGCCGGTACGTTCCACTAACCGGACTCCGCCACCCCGAAGACGGGAGCTGGGGACACTTACCTGTCGATCCAGGTGCATTCCGCTCCCCAGCGATGGAGTGAAACCACTGCGAGGGTTAGCCAGCAAGCCTCCTCGCTGCCGGCGGCAGCCACAGCCCGTCAGCCCCAAGCAACGTGCACACGATCGCCGGCCGCACCATCCCCCTCAACCCCGCGCCCACCTCAGCCACCCGCCACTGTCAATCGGCCGCACCGGCGACCAGCCACCGCCGTACCCCGTCGGCCGCAGCCGAGCGAGCGCACGGGGTTGCCCCCTGAACTGGAGGGTCGCCCCCAGCAAATGTGAGCGGGCAACCCACCAACTCAAGGGTCATCCACCGACCTGAAGGGTTGCCCACCGGGAGGCGGGGTTGCCCACTCGGATGGAGGGTTGCCCTGTGCAAATGTGAGGGGGCAAGCCACCAAGTCAGGGGTTATCCACTGGGGTGGGGGGTTGCCCGCTGGGCTGGGGGTTAGGGGGTTAGGAGGAGGCCGCTGGTGAGGGCGCCTTGGGCTACGTTGACGACTGGGCCGGCGCCGGGGACGGCGAAGCGGAGGTAGGCGCCTGCGGGGACGCCGCCGAAGAGGTACGGGGCGAGGCAGAACGGTACGTCGGCTTCCTTGACCGCGCCGGTGTCCATCTCGACGAACTGCATGGTCAGCCGGTCCACCGGCACGTACTTCTGCAGGATGTACCCGCTCTCCTCGAGCGCTTGGTCCACTGCGTCAACCCACTCGGCGGCCGACACCTCGGGCCCCACCACGACGCCGACGCCGCCATAGGAACCGGACGGTTTCAGCACGAGTGACTGCTGGTCCGCGAGAGCACGGGACCGCAGTGATGCCGTCAACACCTCGGTGCGCGGGACGTGCCGCCGTACGACGTCGGCGTCGGCTGGAGCGAGCGTGTCGAGGTCATCCCACAGCCACGCGAAGATCGCCTTGCTCGCCAGCAACCAACTCGCAGTCGGCGTGAAGATCCGCACGGCCCCCGACTGAACCGCCGTACCGAGTGCATCCAGGCCGGCACTCGGCATGGTGCCTTGCGGGACGAACATCCGCAGTACGGCGTCAATCGGGCCATCGTCCACACACAACCGTCCGTCGTCATCGAGCGTCAACCACTCGACCGGGTAGACCCGCATGTCCAGGCCTAGCTCCCGGCCGCGCTCGCTGAACGGCTCCAGCAGTTTGATCATCGCCAGCCCGTCTTGCGACCCCGGATAACTCCCACCGGTCGTGAAGACCATCGCCAGCCGATCGCGCCCATCAAGCGAGAGCGCTGAACGCACCGCCTCATACCGGGCATCCACCGCAGACGGCGGCGCGCTCAGCCCCACACCATCAAGTGCCGGATCACCGACGTACGCCGCAAGGAAGCGCGCGGCGATCCCGTCCGAGTCGTGTGCACCGCCGAGGGCGCTGTCGATGTTCGCTTCGACCATGTACGGCGTTCCGTCCGCGAGCAGGATGTCTGCCCGGACACCGCCGAGCAGGTCCTCGGTCAGCGGTAGGTCTTCGTCGAGCAGGTCGATCGCCCCGACCGGCATCCCGAGCGCCTCGCGCAGTTCGCCTGCGGTCGTTGCGCGTTGCTGGCACGCGGTCAGGATCAGCCTCGCCACGGTAGCCGAGATCGCGGTGAACTCGTCGTACACCGAAGCCGCCATGATCGGGGGCCGGAGCGGTCGCCACTGCTTGTTGTGCGTGGCAACTCCGTCGTACACCGACGGCCACGCGTCGACGCCGACCGCGAGCAACGCCGTACGGGTTGCTTCGGGCAACTGGTTCCACAAGTCGGTCACGACATCTCCAGGAGGGCGGTGAGGAGTTCGTCCCGGCCGGGCTGAACGGCGCGGTCGAGGGCAAGGGCAAACGGGAGTACGGCGCCGTTCGGGCGGGTGATGCGTCGCGGCGGCGCCTTCAGCACGCACTGTTCGGCGACGACCGCGAGGACCTCGGCGGCGAATCCGCTGGTCCGGTTGGAGTCGTCGATGACGACGAGGTGGCCGGTCTTCTGCACCGACGCGACCAGACCAGCCTCATCGAGCGGATAGACCGTGCGCGGGTCGAAGACCTCGACCGAGACCCGTCCGGTCAGCTCGTCAGCGACCGCCAGCGCGTCGTGTACCAAGTGGCCGAGGGCAACCACCGTCACATCATCGCCTGCCCGTGCCACGCGGCCAACGCCCAATGGTACCGGCGCGAGGGCGGCGAAGTCGAGATCCTCACGCACTCCCAAGGCAGCCGAGGGAGCGAAGAAGACCACCGGGTCGTCATCGCGAATCGCGGTGACCAACAGGCCGTAAGCATCGGCAGGCGTCGCCGGCACCACGGTCTTCACGCCGACATGAGCGAACAGCGAGTACGGGTGATCTGAATGCTGACCGGCCCACCCGGTCCGCGAACCCGACCCCGGTACGACGTACGTGACCGGCACCGCGCATTGACCGCCCGTCATCAGCGAGAACTTGTGTGCCTGGTTGGCGATCTGCTCGAAGACGAGGAACAGCAATGACGGGATCTGGAACTCGATCACCGGCCGCATCCCGGCCAGCGCCGCACCGGTCGCGAAGTTCGTGAACGCCTGCTCGGACAACGGTGTGTCCAGCACGCGGTCGTCACCGAACCGGGCATGCAGACCGGCCGTCACGTTGGACGCCGCCGCACGGATGTCCTCACCGAGCACGAAGACGGCCGGATCGCGTTCCAGCTCGTCCCCCAGGGCCCGGTTCAGTGCCTTCAGATAGGAGAGTTTCGGCATCAGATCTTCCCGGCATAGAGGTACGAGAGTGCGGCAGCGGGATCTGGGTGGGCGCTGCCCAGTGCGATGCCCGCCGCCGCCTCCAGTAGCGACTCGACCTCGGCATCGACGGCCGCCCGATCCGCGGCCGTCAGCCGTGCGCCCTGGATCTCCACTGGACACCGCGAACGCCCAGTCGTGATCTCTTCGGTCGAGCGATAGGTGAGCCGGCTCCGGTGCTCGAACGTGTGGTGTGCGTCGAACCGATAGGTCAGGCACTCCAGGAACGTCGGCCCCTTCCCGGCCCGGGCCCGGGCGACCGCCGTACTGGTTGCCTCCAGCACCTTCTCCGGGTCCTGGCCGTCGACGGTGAAGGCGGGGATGCCGAAGGCGCGGGCCCGTGCGGTGATGCTGCCGGCAACGGCGGAGGCGACCGGCATGGTGGTCGCGTAGCCGTTGTTCTCGCAGACGAAGATCACCGGGACCTGCCAGAGCGCAGCCAGATTGAAGGCCTCCAGCAACATTCCCTCGTTCATCGCGCCATCACCGAAGAACGTCGCGGCCACCGTGTCGCGGCCCAACTGGCGAGCGGCCCACGCGGCACCGGTCGCGATCGAACCGGCCGCGCCGACGATCGCGTTCGCGCCGAGAATCCCGAGGCTGAAGTCGGCCGCGTGCATCGAGCCACCGCGGCCCTTGTTCAGACCGGATTCGCGCCCCATCAGTTCGGCCAGCATGCGGGCCGGGTTCGCACCGCGGGCGAGCACGTGCCCGTGACCGCGGTGCGTACTGGTGATCACGTCGTCCGGGCCGAGCGCCGCGCAGACACCGGCCGCGATCCCCTCCTGGCCGATGTACGGGTGGATCCCGCCGACGATCTCTCCGGACCGCACGTACTCGATCGCCCGTTCCTCGAACCGGCGGATCAGCCGGACGGTCCGGTAGAGATCGGCTGCGCTCATGGGTCAGACCGTCGCCGGGGCGGTCGTGACGACGGCGGCGGCGATCGCGTCCCAGAGCCGGGCGCGCGCCGCGAGCGCGGTGTTGATCGTGTCCGCGCAGGCGTCCCACTTGGCCTGGTCGTCACCGCACAGGTCGGCGACCATCTGCATCGCCATCGGGGTGTGGAACTCCCCGTCCACCTCGATGTGCCGCTCGAGGTAGTCGACGAAGGTGTTCAGCTTGTTGGAGCGCTCGTTCACCGCGACGACCTGGGTGAACATGTCCGGGATCAGGTCCTCCCGGCCGAACGCGAACGCGGCCGCCTGGCAGTGCACCGGCGCGTTCTCGATGATGCCCCAGGTGGTCCCGGCGAAGTCGATCGAAGCCTGCGGTACGCCGGCCGCCGCCAGCGACTCGACCACCGGAGCGCCACCGCGGAGCAGGTCGATCAGCTTGTCGATCGCGCCGGTGTCCGCGCCGGCCTCGTGCATGCCGTCGACGTACAGCTCGAAGTGGCTGATGAACGCCGGCCTGCCGTCGTCGCCGCCGAGTTCGTCGCTCTCCTCGACCATCACGATGTCGTTGATCAGCCGGCGGCTGCTGCGGTGCTCGGTCGGGATCCACGGCACCGTGACGCAGGTCAGCTCGCGCTGCAGGGACTTCAGCAGGGACATGAAGTCCCAGACCGCGAAGACGTGGTGCTCCATGAAGGTCACCAGTGCTTCGTGCGTGTCCAGGAGGGCGTAGAGCGGGTGCTGGACGACCTTGTCGCGGGCCTCCGAAACGGCCTTCTCCAGCTGCTCGATCCCGGGGTGCGTCTGACCCCAGTCGTAACGTGACATAGCGGTGTTCCTCTCAGCGATCGGCCCAGAGCGTCGGGCAGTACTCGGGATCGGCGTAGTCCGGCCGCCCGTCGGAGGTCCGCCGTACCAGGACGTCGTGGTTGTACGCCGCCGTGGTGCCGTCGGTCAGCGGGAACTCGCGATAGCGGTTGTCCCCGTCCTGCAGGTGCAGCGAGATCGCCCGGCGCGGGCGGTCGCTGACGTTCGCACCGCTGCCGTGATAGGTCCGGCAGTGGTGGAAGTTCATGTGGCCGCGCGGGATGGTGATCGGGAGCTTGACGACCTCGGCCCCGTTGTACGACGCGTTCTCGGCCAGCATCTGGTCGAGTTGCGACCGGTCCCGCTCGGCGAAGTGCCGCACGACGGTGTCGTCGGAGCCGATCTCACGCCAGCGGTGACTGCCGTCGACCATCGTGATCGTGCCCATCTCGGGCGGGCAGTCGTGGAACGGGATGAACGCGGTCAGCATCTTGTCCGAGGCCGACGACGACCAGTAGTGCTTGTCGAAGTGCCAGGGCACGATGTTCGACGGTTCGCCCTCGACCGGCGGCTTGTAGATCAACGTGGACTGGAAGATCCGGATCTCGTCGGTCTGCGCGAGCCGGGCCGCGACCGCACCGATCAACGGCTTGCGGAGGATCTTCGCCAGCCCGTCGTGCTCGTAGTGCACGTAGTCGTTGTGCCGCTGCACGTTCCCCTTGGAGGGATCCCAGTACGCGAGCTTGGGCGGGGCCGTCGGGAGGGTCCGGTCCCGCTCACCGGCGTAGTACCGCTCGCTCGCGTTGACGAGTTCGTCGGTCTCGTCGTCGGTGAGCAGCTTCTTCGAGAGGTACCAGCCGTGCTCGTTGTAGAAGGCAACGTCTTCGTCGGTGGGGAGGAGCTCGATCTCCTCCTCGGAGAGCTTGAACTCAAGCGTCATGAGCGAGCTCCCGCTCCTTGGCTTCGTACAGGGCCTTGATGTTGCCGCTGCCGAACGTCATCGCCCCGCGCCGCTCGATGATCTCCAGGAACAGCGTCCGCCGGACGTGCATGGACTCGGTGAAGATCTGCAGCAGCTGACCCCAGTGGTCGCGGTCGACGAGGATGCCGCGTTGCTGCAGGTCCTCGACCGGTGTCTCCACCTCCCCGACGCGTTCGGCGAGAGCGTCGTAGTACGTCGAAGGTGTACCGAGGAAGTTGACGCCCCGGTCGGAGAGCGTGCTCACCGCTTCGACGATGTTGCTGGTGCGCAAGGCGATGTGCTGGACGCCGGCGCCCGCGTGCCAGGTGAGGAAGTCGTTGATCTGTCCCGGCCGGCGGCTCAGGTCCGGCTCGATCAGCGTGAACGTGACGTGCTTCGACGGGCTCTGGACAACCTTCGACTCCATCCCCTGTCCTGCTACCTCGATGTACTCCTCGAAGATCCGCGGGAAGCCGAACACCTCCTCGTAGAACTTCGCGGTCGGCTCGAGCTCGCCGGACGGCACACAGATCGCCAGGTGGTCGATCTCGCTGAACAGCTTCTCGTCCGGTACGCCGCCCGGCGCGGTCAGCTGGATCGGCCCCGGGAGGAACTCGTGTCGCGGCCCGTGCCGTTCGACCAGCCGATGGATCACGTCACCGAAGCCGGCCACCTCGGCGACCACCACGACCGCTTGCCCGGCCTCGAAACGTTCAGGCTCCTTGAGACCAACAGCCCCGCGGCCGGTCAGTTCGTCGTACGCCGCCGTCGCGTCGTCGACCTCCATCGCGACGATCGCCACGCCGTCACCGTGCCGCTGGACATACTCCGCGGCCGGGTGGTCAGCGACCAGGCCCGTCGTCAGCACGATCTGTACGGCGTCCTGTCGCAGCAGCAACGACCGCTGATCCGGCAGCCCCGTGTCGGGCCCACCCTGACCATGTACCTGCAGCCCGAACGCGTGCCCCAGGTAGAACGCCGCCTGCCGAGCGTCGCCCACGTACATCTCCACGTGGTCGATCCCGTAAATCTCCATCTACGCCTTCTCCTCACTTGATAGTTGCCGGGTCTTCGGCGTACTGGCGGTGCCGACGAGCAGGCTGACGTTCTGGCCGCCGAACCCGAACGAGTTCGAGACGGCGTACTCGAGCTGGACCGCGCGCGGTTCCTTGCGGACGTGGTCCAGCGGGCAGGCCGGATCCGGGTCGTCCAGGTGGTACGTCGGTGGCACCAGGCCGGTGTTGATCGCGAGCGCAGCCGCGGCCGCCTCGACCACCCCGGAGGTGCCGAGCATGTGACCGGTCAGCGCCTTGGTGGAGCTGACCGCTGGTGTGTGGTTGCCGAAGGCAAGGCCGATCGCGACGGACTCGGCAACATCACCGAGCTTCGTGCTGGTGCCGTGCGCGTTGACGTAACCGACCTGCTCGGGCTGGATGCTCTTGAGCGCCATCCGCATACAGGCCGCGGCTCCCGTGCCGTCCGGTCGCGGTGCGGTCGGGTGATGCGCATCCGAGTTGACGCCGTATCCGACCACGTCGGCGTACCCACTCGCGCCGCGCGCGGCCGCATGCTGGGTGCTCTCGAGAACCAGGAGAGCCGCACCTTCGCTCAGCACGAACCCGTTACGCCGAAGGTCAAACGGCCGACTGGCCTCCGTCGGGTCGTCCCATCCGCGGGCGAGGGCTCGTGCATTGGCAAACGTCTCCGCAAACGTGGGGAACAGCGGCGCCTCACTAGCCCCGCACAGTACGACGTCCGCCTCGCCCGCCCGGATGATCCGCACAGCATCCGCGATCGCCTGAGCCCCCGAAGCACAAGCCGTCCCCACGGCCGACGTGTACCCCCGCATCCCGAACCGGATCGCCACTCGCGCGGCCGGCATGTTCGGCAGAATCCCGGTCAGCAGATAGGGGCTAACAGCAACCTTCCCCCGAGCGGCCCGGTCCAGCACCTGCCGCTCCAGCGTCGCCATCCCCCCAACCCCACCAACGATCACGCCAATGCGCTCAGCATCAACGTTCTCCCCCACCGTCAGCCCCGCATCCGCCAATGCCTCCTCGGCAACCAGCTGAGCGAGGATGACGGTCCGATCCATCACCTTCCCGTCCGGCCCAGCCGCAATCCGCCCCGCATCAAACTCCGGCAAGAACCCACCCAACTCAACCGACCCCGCCACCGGATGTCCTTCCGGCGGCCGGCTGATCCCGGAGCGCCCGTGCAGCAGCGAGGAGAAGACCTCCGCAGCGCCCCGCCCCACGGGAGTCAGCATCCCGATCCCCGTGATGGTGACTCCGGCCGGAGCGGTCTCGGCCTCTGCGGCGTGATCGGCCGCATTCGAGCGGCCTCCCGTCGTACTCATGAGCGGGCCTCGCGGAGAGCGACCTTGCGGACTTTGCCGGTGACGGTGACGGGCACGTCGTCGGCGCCCACCACCGTCACCTTCCGGAGGATGGCGGCGACCTCCTCGCCGACGGCGGCGCGGACGGCCGCCGTGCGGTCCACCTCGGGGGCATCCGGGGTGAGCTCGAGGAGTACGTCGGCGGCGTACCGACCGCCCTCCGCCACAATCACGACCGTGCAGTCGGCAACATCCGGAAGCGCGGCAAGGATGCGTTCTTCGGACAGGGACGTGTACAGCTGCGGTCCCTCGAAGCCGGCGACAGCATCCGGAATGCGATCCAGATGGAAGTAGTGCCCGCCCTCATCGCGATAGACGAGGTCGCCGGTCACGAACCAACCGTTCAGACGGAAGCGATACGTGTTCACCGAGTCGTTCCAGTACCCCGGCGACACCGTCGGCGAGCGGAACCCGAGGATCCCCGCCTTCCCCGCCGGCAACTCCTCACCGGTCGAGCTCAGCACCGTCGCCGACGCGAACTCGTACGGCTTCCCGATGCACCGACCATAGTGCTCGGACTCCAACGTGTGCGTGATGTGGAACCCGTTGTGCCCCATCTCGCTGGACCCCAGCCCATCAATGAAATGCGACCCCGGCACCATCACCCGCCCGGCCCGCGTAACCGTCTCGCGGGACCCAACAGCAACCAACTTCCGAATATGCGGCTCATGCGCGCAGTCCCCCGTGTTGAACCACATCCGCACCGAGTCCAGATCACGCTGGCTCAAATCCTCCCGCGCCAGACCAGCCCACGTGACCGCGAACCCATACACCGCGTGCGGCTTCCACCGCTCGATCTGCCGCAGTACGCCGTTCGCGTCCTGGCTGGACAGCAGCAACATCTCGGCACGATTCCCCACCACCTGGTTAACCATGAGAATCGTTGCCGTATGCGGAATCGGCAGCGCATTCAGAATGCGATCCGTCCCCTGGGCCTGCGGCATCGTGAGCAGATGCTTCAACGCGGCATACAACGTCGTCTGCGTATGCAGAACAGCCTTCGGTACGCCGGTAGTCCCGCTCGTGTGCGTGATCACCACCGGATCGTCCCGATGATGCCGATAGTGGACAGGCGCCTTGGCCGGATCACCAGTCCCCAGCTCCCGCGGCTCAGCCAGTACGTCGGCCTCCAGCAGCTCGCGGTGCCCCGCATCAGCCAGTACGGCGGTCACCCGCAACCGCCGGATGTACTCATCCGCGATCGCCGGCGCCATCTTCCCGTTCAGCAAGGCCGGAATCGCGCCGACCCGGGTCAGCGCGAGGAAGCTCAGCACGACGTCCTGCGCTTCAGTAGCCCAGATCGCGACCACATCCCGTCGCCCGATCCCGTGCTCGTGCAGCCACGCCGTACGGGCCTGAACCCGCTCGTCCAACTCACCCAGCGTCAACGGATACTCGGCCGGAAACCCGTCCACGGCCGTGTCGAAGGTCAGCCCCGGACCACCGAGATCGGCGCCCTGGGCAATCACCGTCGCCAAGACGTTGCCGGTACCGATCCCCGGATCCGCCGCCAACTGCGCTCGCCAGCCCCGCACGTTCTTCATCCCGGGTCTCCCTCACTCACAATCCGCGCGAACGCCTGGTCCGCCTCCACCTGCACGATCAGCATGTGATCGGCGTCGCCGTCCCCGATCAGCAGCGCGGCCTCGTCGAAGCCACCGTCCGTCACGCAGACCACCGGCCCGCGCAGCTCCCAGCGCGCCGCGATCCAGCCCGCGATGCTGTTCGGCACCGACTGGAAGAAGTGCAGCGGACCCACTCGTTTGCCCTCAGCAACCAATCTCCGGACGGTCTCCGCACTCACGCGATCCCCCGGCGTCACCATCACGATCCCGGTCGTCTCACCGAGCACTCCGCCACGCTCCAGGCACCGCCCAGCCGCGGCCGCGGCCAACGGACTGAACGCCGACTCGACAAACCCCGGCACCCCCGGTGGACCCGCTGCCAGGTCATCGCCCGGCTCCGGCCAACTCCCCTCGGCCAGCACCACCAAGTCGTGGACCTCGATCATCCGGCCCTCACCACCAGCGCGGTGTTGGCGCCGCCGAACGCCGAGTTCACCGTCAGCCCGTACGCCGATCCGGCCCGCCGCGGCGCATCGAGAATCAGATCCAGCCCGCAGGACGGATCCGCCTCCAGGAATCCCCCGTTCACCGGCAGCTTCCCCTCCAGCAGCGCCTGCACAGTCACCACGAACTCGACGACTCCCGACCCCTCCAACGCATGACCGTGCAGACTCTTCGTCGAGCTCACCGGCGGGCTGCTCTCGAAAACGGCGCCCAGCGCAGCGGCCTCCGCGGCATCACTGAACGCAGTCCCAGTGGCGTTCGCGTTCACATAGCCGATCGCTTCCGCAGGGACGCCGGCTTTCGCCAGTGCGCGCTCGATCGCACTCGCCAGCCCGCGACCATCCGGTGCCGGCTGACACGGGTGGTACGCATCCCCGGTCCGAGACCAGCCCATCAACTGCGCCTGCCCCGCCCCGGCTTCCAGCACGACCGCAGCCACACCGTCACCGAGCAGCGTCCCGCGCCGATGCAGACTGAACGGCCGCACCACGTTGTCGTCCGCCAACGCCCGTCCGGCGTCGAACAGTGCGAACTGGTACGGCTCCACCAGATAGCCACCGGCCACGACAATCCGCTCAGCCCGGCCGCTACTGATCAACGCGGCCGCGTCGGCGAGCGCCGTACTGCCTGACACACAAGCGCTCGTGTAGACGCGCGCCTGCCCAAAGTCGAAGGCTGGTGCGCTGTGCAGGGCCAGCAGGAGCGGCGTCGCGTTGCGGTCGACACCTGCCTGCGCGCACGCCGTAGCGATCGCCAGATCGAGCTCCTCGTCCAGAGTCCCGACCTCGGCGGCCAGAGCGGCGTACCGGACTCGCAGTGCGTTGGTGTCAAAGCGCCGTACCTCACTGAAGGCGGGCACACCGCTGAGCTGCGCCTCGGGACCACGCCCAAGGGCAGTCAGCACGGAGAGCCCGGTCACGGCGACCGGACGGCGCTGTTGGGGCTCAGACATGGCTGGGCAGCACCTCAGCCAGTACGGCGACCGCCGCGTCGATGGTGGTCATCCGCTCGAGCTGCTCATCCGGCAGCTCCACGCCGTACCGCTGCTCGACCTGGTGAACCAGCCACGCCAGCTCCATCGAGTCGATCCGCTCGGTACCAGCTGGACGCTGCCCAAGTCCGGACAGCCAATCGATGACTTCAGCCCTCCCGGGCGGGGGAAGGTTCGACATCAGACCTGCTGTGCGACCCGGCCGGCCACCTCAGTGGTGAACTCGCCGACCGTCATCAACGCCAACTGCTCGGACTCGTCGTCGGAGAACCGGACGCCGTACTTGTCCTCGACCCGCACCGACAGGTCGGCCAGGGCGAGTGACTCCAGGTCCACTCCGGCCGGGCCGAGGGTCGTCTCGTCGTCGATCCCCTCGACGTCGTAGTTCATGTCCTGCAGTTGCGCGATGACGAAAGCGCGAACCTCGTCCTTCATCGGGTTACCTTCCCTCTGTGAATGTTGCTGTTGTTGATGTCTGGACGGCGCCGGGTGGTGACGACTCGCGCGCCACCGCCCATGCCTTGCTGCTCTCGCTCGCCGGAACCCTCGTGGACGACCCCGTGCTGACGCACGCTGCCGACGGGCGGCCGGAGATCGCCGGGCTGGCGGTGAGCATCAGCCACAGCCGCTCGCTCGTCGCCGTGGCGGCCCGCCGTACCGGCGTCATCGGAGTCGACCTCGAGGACGTCTATCCGCGTGAGGTGAGCGGACTGGCGCGTCGCTGGTTCGACCCCGCCGAGCTGGACTGGATGGCCGGCGACCTGCTCGCGTTCCTGCAGCTGTGGACCGCGAAGGAAGCCGTCGGCAAAGCGCTCGGCCTCGGCCTGCGCAACTCGGGGCTCCGCCGGCGCGTCCCGTTCGAGGACGGTCCCGTCGAGTCGGTGCCCGGCCTGTACGTCGTCCGCCTGCCGCTCGCCGGCGCCGTACTGGCTGTCGCGTTCGACGAACCGCCGCACGAGATCGTTCTGACCGAGCATCACGACACCGCCTTGCGCAGTACGGTGAGGTCGCGGACCAGCTTCCCGGTCGTTGTCCGCGGCAACTGATCGAGCACGTGCAGCGTCCGCGGCCGCTTGTACGACGCCAGCCGCTGCGACAGCTCGGCCTCCAGCCGGGCGGTCTCGCGCCGCTCCTTCAGCTGCAGGTAGGCGGTGATCGAGCCGTCGTAGACGACCACCGCGGCCTCGACGCCGTTGAGAGTTCCGAGCGTGTACTCGACCTCGGTCAGGTCGACCTTCAACCCACCGACCGAAACCTGCGAGTCCAGTCGGCCCTTGATGCTGACCAGACCGGTCTCCGCGTCGATGACGCCCGCATCGCGCGTCCGCAACCAGCCGTCGGACCAGCGCGACGGATCGGACAGACCGAGGTACGGCGATTCCTTCCGCGCGATCTGCAGTTCGCCGTCAACGGTCCGGACGTCGATTCCCGGAGCCGGCTGGATCGCCGGGCGGTGGCGTCCGTACAGATCGGTGCCGATGACACCGACCTCGGTCATCCCGTACATGTTTCCGAGCGGAACGCCGTACTTGTGCTCGAACGCATCCGACACCGCCTTGGGAACCAGTTCGCCGCCGGTCGTCATGCGCTTGAACTGCGGCAACCACGGCGGCTGCTGAACCGAAGCCAGCAAGCCGATATGGAACGGCACACCCAGCACGGTCGCCGGCGTGGTCTCGGCCGCGATCGCCTGAACGATCGCGTCACCCGTGAGCCGCGCCGGCGGTACGAGCTCAACACCGGCGTGCAATCCGTAGAGCAGACCGCCGACCAGGCCGAGCACGTGCACCATCGACGGCAGCAGAATCAGTCGCTCGTTCTTGACCGGTACGCCGTCGATCCGCGTGTACCGCATGATCTCCTCGACCAGGTCCTCCGCGGTCCGGCCGATCACCTTGGAAGGGCCGGTCGACCCCGAACTGAGCTGGACGACGGCATGCGTCGTACTGGCTGGATGTCCTGAATAGCTGGCGATACTCGCGTCGACGTCGACGAACGTGCGCAGTCCCGCCTGCACCGGGCGATCCGGCGACACCACCACCTGCGGCACCAGCCGCTCGATCGCCCGCCGCACCTCGTAGTCGGTCAGCCGGTGATCCAGCAGGATCGCCTGCCCGCCACTGCGCCACACCGCCAGCAAATGCGTCACGAATGCCAGCGACGGCGGTAAACGCAAAGCCACTGCCCCACCCGGACGCATTCCGGACTGGGCCAATTCAATTTGCCGGTCCCGTACTAATCGACGCAGTTTTGCCCGGTCGATCACTTCCGGCAGGCGCAAACACACCTGCCCGTCCGGGCCGCACAGCAGCACGTCGTCGACCCACTCCGCACCGGGCGCGACAACAGACCCGTCCATGGCCATCCGAGCTCCAAAGGCTTTGTACACAAAGGATTCGAAGGCCAGCACCCCCACCAAGGCCTGGCGATGACTGGACGATACGACACGATCACACGGGTGCGCTATGGACCAGAAGTAATGATCCCATTACGCGAAGCAACCCCTCAAAACAAACGCTCCACCCGACCAAAAACAAACCGATGCTAATTTCTCCAACGGTTAGAAATGGCCTACCTTCGGCACGTACCGAAGGGTTCCCCGCACCCTTTCACGAACGGCATCCCAGCACCCGCGAAACATTTTTCGATACACCTTCGGCGCCGGGTTCAGCTCCCGAGCAGCAGCGCGCGATTCGCCAGGATGTACGCGACCGCGGCCCGGTACCCACCGGCGTGATCCTCATCGCGATGGACGTCGAAAGCGGGGTTGCTGGCCTTCACCTGCTGCTCGATGTTGGCGGCGTGCCCCAGCAACCGAAGACCGATCAGGTCCACCAGTTCGGCCGGCTCGACGCCCAGCCCGTAGGCATCACAGAACAAGCGCAACCGCTTGGCGCGATCCGGCTCCTCATCCCATCCGAACGGCTCCAACCAGGCCGGCGGGTGAAACGGCACGAACTGATGAGCGGCGTACGCGAGGTCCCACCGCCGATTGGACGGCCGGATGGTGTCCCAGTCGATGATCCCCACCACCTCGGACCCGTCGAACACGAGGTTCCACGGCGCCAGGTCGTGGTGGCCGATGCAGTCCACCTCTACCGGCGCCGCCACCTCCAGGTCATGCCACATTCCGTCGACCGGCACGAAGCCTGCCGTCGCATCATGCAGTCGCCGGATCGCTCGCGCGACACTCACCAACGCCTCGTCGGATCGAATCGCCGCAGTCAACGGCGGATAGCCGGCCGCGCCCTCGACGTACGTCAAAGTCTCCGTCTCGGCGTCCACCTCGACGATCCGCGGCGCGAGGTCGAACCCCGCCCGCTCGAGATGCCGCAACAGCGCCTGTGCATTCGCCGACCCCCGCCGCCGTACGACAGTGTCGCCACGCCGTACCGGCTTCGAGAACCGCCCACCGCTCAGTTCCTCATCCACCTCGGCAGCCTAAACAGTCGCCACTACCAAGCCCGTCCCTACCGACCGCACGTCAGCGAACCCGGCCTCCCGCAGGACCGTGGCGAGTTCACCCACACTGATCACCCGTCGACGCAGTACGTCGACATCCGTGGTGCCGTCGTCATGCCACCAGGTCCGATGCGTCACCTGCAGCCGCCGTACCGAATCCCACGCCGACATGACCTCAACCGTCGCCGCGACCGTCGCCGCCTCAACGCGAACCGTCTGCCGCACCGACTCAACCCTCGGAGTCGTGAGGGTCGAGAGCACCACAATCCCTTGGTCCGCAACGTGCACCCGCAACGTCTCCGCTGCCGCTTGCAGATCCTCATCACTTCGCAGGTACGACAGGCTGTTGCCGAGACAAGTCACGAGCTCGAATCGCCGGCCAAGCCGCACCGCCGTCAGATCGCCGTACCGAAGATCCACTCCATGGCGGCGTCGGCCGTACCCAACCATCTGGCCCTGTAGATCGACCCCGACCGCCTCGGCCCCGAACTCATCCCGCAACGCCGCCAGATGCCGCCCAGTCCCACACCCAAGATCCAACACGCTGCTCGGCAGCACGGCGTACTCACCCACCAACCGCACAACCTCAGCGACAACCCCGTCATCACCCATCATCGCGTCGTACAACTCAGGCCGCCGGTACGAAAGGTTCGCCTCCGCCAGCAACCGCCCATCCCGCTCATCCACCAACCCACCCAGCCCTCTCCCCGCCAGCGTGTCACCCCCCTGGGCATTTGAGCGGATCTCCCCTCAAGTTGTCCCTTCTCCGCCCAAATTTCGGCTCTTGTGAGGTATGTGTGGGTGGTTCGCGTGTTGTCGGGGCGGCGGGTTGCCTTCCGATCGCAGGATCGCGGCGATGTGATCGGCGAGTGCGAGGGAGTGCGTCGTCGACTGGACGCACCGTGCTGCTGGACATCGATTTCTGGCGGCATTTTCCTTCCACTCGACGTCGGACCATCGTTTCTGTACGGCGACTGAACCCACCCTGCACGCCCGGGGGAAGAGGATGCGGCGGGAGAACGTGGGGTGGCGAGGGCGGACCGCCGTCACCGTCTAACAGTGCGCGGCTCGGACGGTTCACGCCCAGCATCGCTCGCACGAGTCGCCGCACGAGGGATTGGACGGTGGCACAGGTCCGGTACCGGGGGCGCGGGATACAGCACGGGGGTGAGTACACCCTGCGGGGGCCTTGAACACGCTATGCCTTGTCCACAGTCCCCGTTTCCTGTCCCCACCCCGGCAACTTCACCTACTGCCGACGGTGGAACCGCGCCCAGCCAGTCCCATCAGCACGCCGGTCAACTGACCCCACACGGGGCAGAGACCGGTACGCCGGACCACCCACGAATGGGTCAGGAGAGCCCAAATTTCGAGGGGAGAAGGGACAACCTGCAGGGATATCCGCTCAAATTGCGTGGGGTCGGCGGAGGTGCCGCACCCACTCCCGCGCCGGCTCCTCAAGCGCCGTCACCCCCTCGCTCCGGGCACGCGCGCTCCCACGTCGCGCATTCCCGCCCGACCCGCCCCCTTCACGTGGCTACCGCCACTTCCTTCAACAACAATCCCGCCAACCGTCAATCACCTCGCCGCCGCCAAGCCCGCTCCTACGTCGCGTGCACGCGGAACCCGATTGACCGGGACGGGCGCGCGCCGCGAGTTGCACCCACGCTGGGGTGGGCGTGGCGCTGGGGGCGGAGGCGTGGTGACCCTCAGATTCGGATGAAAGCGTGGCGGGCGGTCGCGGAGTGCCCTACGTCAGCGCACGCCGGACGAGCCGCTCAGTCGCGTACAACCGTTGCCCGACAACCCCGCTGCGTATCCGCGCCGGAGGCGCCAAAAGACGGCCGCCGCCGAAGGCGGTGTCCTTTCAGCGGGCGTCCACTCGCTCGCCGCGCCCACTACGATCCGCGATCAACCCCACGCGCATCCGCGCCGGAGGCGCCAAAAGACAGCCGCCGCCGAAGGCGGTGTCCTTTGCGCCCGAAGGTGGTGGGGGTTAGGCGTGGGCGTTGAGGGTGGTTAGGGCGGTGGCTACTCGGCCGTGGGCGGCGTCCAGGGCGGCTCTGGCGGCGGGGATGGGGGCGCCGGTGAGGAGGTGGACGAGGGCCGGTTTGAGTTCGCCGTCGGCTGCGGCCAGGGCGGACTCGCAGGAGGCGTGGTCGGCGCCGGTGGCTTCGGCCAGGATGCGGAGCATGCGGTTGCGGAGCTTCTGATTCGTCGCCACCAGGTCGACCATCAGGTTCGACCAGGTGCGGCCGAGTTTGATCATCAGCGTGGTCGAGAACGCGTTCAGGATCATTTTCTGCGCCGTACCGGCCTTCAACCGCGTGGATCCCGCGATCACCTCGGGTCCGGTATCAGCGGCGATCACGATGTCGGCCAGCGGCGCCAGCGGCGCATCCGGGTTCGACGTCACCAGCACAGTCGCCGCGCCGGCAGCCCGCGCGGCCTTCAAAGCACCAGCCACGTACGGCGTACTGCCCGAAGCCGCGAGGCCGATCGCAATGTCCCGAGCCGTGACGGCGGCCGCATCATCGGCCCCACCCTGCTCGGAGTCCTCGACGTTTTCGACGGCGCGCAGCAGCGCTTCCATTCCGCCCGCGTGGTGGGCGACCACCAAGCCGTCAGGAACGTGGAACGTCGGGAGCAGTTCGGCGGCGTCGAGCACTGCCAGGCGTCCGGACGTACCGGCGCCGAAGTAGTGGACGCGGCCGCCGCTGCGGACGGCCTCGACCGCGCGGTCGACTGCTTCGGCGAGCTGCGGGACGACCGCGGCGACGGCGCCGGCGACCGAGGCGTCCTCGGCGTTCACCATCCGCAGGATCTCGGTCGTACCCACCGCGTCGATGGCGAGCGTGCGGGGGTTGCGCTGCTCCGTCGGTGTGGTCACGGTATCGATGTTAGTTTTCTACTGAAGGATTTTCAATTCTGTTCATCGTTGACAGAAACGGTTGACGTAACGATCCGTACCCACTCGACTCCTAATCCGAACCCTTGAGCCGGTGGCCGCGGACCGAGGTCGCGGTCTCCTCCAGCGCCTTCACCGCGTCCGGCAGCACCTGCTGGGCCACGCCGATGAACAGGCAGTCGATCACCGTCAGCTGCGCGATCCGGGACGACATCGCGCCCGACCGGTACGTCGTCTCGCGGGCGGCCGTGGTGAGCATCAGATCGGCGGTCCGGGCCAGCGGGGAGCGCGGGAAGTTGGTCACGGCAACCGTAGTGGCGCCGTGCTTGGCGGCCTCCTCGAGCGCCTCGACGACCTCGACGGTCACACCGGTGTGCGAGATGCCGATCGCGACATCGCCCTCGCCGAGCAGCGCGGCCGAGGGCAGCGCCATGTGCACGTCGGACCAGGCGAAGGCGACCCGGCGGATCCGGTGCAGCTTCTGCTGCAGGTCGAGCGCGACGAACGCGCTCGCGCCGAAGCCGTAGATGTCGACGCGCGGCGCGTTCACGACCGCGGTCACCACCTTGGCCAGGGCGTCGACGTCGACCTGCTGCGCGGTCTCGCGGACCGCGCGCTCGTCGGCGAACGCGACCTTGCGGACGACGTCGTCGAGCGAGTCCCCCGGCTCGATGTCGCCGCCGACCTCCGGCCGGATGTTCTCCGTCGCCGACTGGGCCGCCAACTGCAGGCGGAGCTGCGGGTAGCCGGGGACGCCGATCTGCTTGCAGAACCGGATGACCGTGGTCTCCGAGGTGGAGGCCACCTCGGCCAGTTCGGAGATCGTCATCGCAGCCACTCCGCCCGGGTCCGCGAGGACCGCGTTCGCCACCCGCTGCTCGGCCGGCGCCAGCGCGGGCATCACCGCGCGGACTCGGACCAGCAGCGGCCCCGTGGGTTCTGGAGAGGTTGTTGAACTCATGACAGCCACGGTACGGCGATCATGTCCCGAACGGGATCACCGACGCGAAAGTCTCCAACCTGTTGCGGTAAATGACTCAGGCGTTCGTTCGCCGTCGAGAAGAACATCACGCCCGCTCGTGATCTTCACACCATCGACGTAGATCCCGCGGCCCTGGTACAGCGGATCGGTCGTGTACCGCCATCGCACCGACCGCTGCCCGGCGGCCAGTTCGGCCGTGACCTGATGCCAGTGCCGGTCACCGGACCCACTGATCGTCCCGTCGGTATCGATCACCGTGCCCCGGTCCCGGACCGTGAACGGCACCTTGGCCCAGGTCTGCCCGTCGGCCGACGTCTCCAGATACAGCAGATCCGAGTCCTCGGTGTCCACGAACAGGTCGAACGCCAGCTTCGCCCCGGCAGCCGGTACGGCGACCGACGTGGCGAGCGTGGTCGTCGTGGCATCCGTCGTCCCGGAGAACCACGCATCCTTGCCGTGCCGCGGGCCGACCCCGAGCGCCAGCGCGAGTCCCTGCGCCACCGCCCGCCGGGCCGGGTTGTTCGAACCCCAGTTGCGACTCGGGTGCACCCGGTTGGTGAGCAGGATCGCGAACGACCGCGAGTCGAAGTCGATCACGAGCGACGTACCGGTGTAGCCGGTGTGCCCGGCGGCGCGTGGTCCGGACAGACCGCTCATGTACCAGCGCTGGTTCAGCTCGAAGCCGAGGCCGTGGTCGTTCCCCGGGAAGCCCTGGTTGAAGTTGGTGATCATCGCGGTCACCGAGGATTCCTTGAGGATCCGCGCGCCGCGGTAGCTGCCGCCGTTCAGGAACGTCTGCGCCAGCACAGCCATGTCGTCCGCCGTACTGAAGACGCCGGCGTGCCCGGCAACGCCACCCAGGGACCACGCGTTCTCGTCGTGCACCGAACCCCAGACCATGCCGCGGTCGGGCGCGGTCTGGTACTCGGTCGCGGCGATCCGCGGCTTCTTCTTGGGGTCCGGGTTGTAACCGGTGTCGCGCATCTGCAGCGGCTTCGTGATGCCGTCGGCAACCAATCGGTCGAGCGGCTTGCCGCTCACCCGGTGCGCGACCTCGCCGAGCGAGATCAGGTTCAGGTCGCTGTAGAGGTACGTCGTCCCGGCCGGGCTGGTCGGCTTCGCGGTCAGCGCCATCTGCAGCCGCGAGGCCGGATCGGGCCGCGAACTCCACAACGGCAGCCACGACGGCAGCCCCGTGGTGTGCGTGAGCGCCTGCCGGACCGTGATCGCGGCCTTGCCGTTCTCGGCGAACTCCGGGACGTAGGTCGCGATCGGCTCGTCGAGCCCGACCTTCCCCTTCTCGACCAGCTGCAGCACCACGATCGAGGTGAACAGCTTCGAGACCGAGGCCATGTCGAAGATGGTGTCGGGGCGCATCGGGATCTGCTGGTCGGCCGGCAGCTCCGTCCCGTTCCCGTCGGCGTACTTGAGGGCCAGCCCCGTCGCCTGACGAGCGACCACGTGCCCGTCGTGCCCGAGCAGCGTCACCGCCCCGGCGTACAGAGGTTTCGCCGTACCGGCCGGCCGCGTCCAGCCGTCGACCTGGGCCAGTGCGGCATCGATCGGCGCCGGATCCAGTCCCACCTGAGCCGGCGAGGCGTCGCGCAACAGCGTCGTCTTCGGCGCGTACCCGTCATAAGGCTGGTCGAACCGGCCGGATTTGTTGCCGTGGGCAACCGCAGGGGAAGTCATCGTCAGCATCACCGCAGAGGCTATCGTGAGCGCAACGGTTCTTTTCACCGATGCGCTCCCTTGTAGAGCAGGTATTTTGCCCGCCGCGCGGTCCACGCGTCGGTCTCGGACTTCCAGGCTGCCACGATCTCCTCGGCCGTCGCATCCGCCGAAAGCATGGTCCGGAAGCGGTCGGACCCGCTGAGCAGGTCGATCCAGCGACCGGGCGGGTTCTCGGCCCGCCAGGCGAAGCCCGGGTAGAGCTTGCGCGCCTCCACGATCATGTGGGTCGCGGCCGTGATCGCCTCGACCTTCGAGGGGTCGGTGATCTGCACCTGCACACCGCCGCACAGCACGTTCGCGTTCTTGCTGATCGTCGGCGTGAAGTAGGCCTCCCGGAAGGCGACGCCCGGAATCTTCTTCGCCTGCAACGCCTGCGCCCAGCGATAGTCGATGTACGGCGCTCCGATCAGCTCGAACGGCCGGGTCGTGCCGCGCCCCTCGGACAGGTTCGTCGCCTCGAACAGGCACAGGCCGGGATAGAGCAGCGCGGTATCCGGAGTCGGCATGTTCGGACTCGGCATCACCCACGTGAGCCCGGTGTCGTCGTACAGCTGGTCGCGCGTCCAACCGCGCACCTGGATCACCTGGAGCTCCTTCAGCCGCGCACCGTTGGTGTCGAGCGGCAGGTACTCAGCGTTGAAGATCCGGGCCAGCTCGCCCACCGTCATCCCGTGCTGCTGGATGATCTCCCGCTTGCCGACCCCCGACGTGTACCCGGGCTTCAGCATCGGTCCGCGCGCAGAACCACCAGTGGGGTTCGGCCGATCCAGTACGACGAAGCGCGCGCCGGTGCGGACCGCCGCCAGCATCGCCTCGTACATGGTCCAGATGTAGGTGTAGAACCGCGCACCGACATCCTGGATGTCGAAGACGACGGTCTCTACCCCGGACTTCGTGTAGAGGTTCACCAGCTTGTCGGCGGTCGCGCCGTACGCGTCGTAGACCATGATCCCGGTCCGCGGATCGACGTGGTCACCCTCTGACCCGCCTGCCTGCGCCGAACCGCGGAAGCCGTGCTCGGGCCCGAAGACCGCGACCACATTCACCTTGCCGGACGCATGCATGACGTCGACGACATGGTTGAGGTCGGACAGAATGCCGGTCGGGTTGCTGATCACTCCGACCTTCTGCCCGGCCAGCGCCTTCCAGTTGTCCTTGGCCAGCACCTCGGCCCCGGTCATCAACCCACGCCCACCTCCTCCGGAGCCGTGGCCGTGCGCAGCCGCGGTCGGTACGTCGAGCAGTGGCGCGGCGGCGATCACGCCGGCACCGGTAAACAGAGTGCGTCGTTTCATCGTCACCAGCTCATTCCGTGGCCGAAGGTGTACAGGGGTGTCTGCGGCTGCCCGGCGACCGGGATGTCGACGGGCAGTTTGCCGGTCGGCCGGATCTCGCCGTACAGGGTCTTGGCCAGCGACTCCATCGAGACGGCCGCATAGCCGTAGGTGGCCAAGTACGTCGGCGCAGCGTCGAAGTACGCGATGTCGTAGGGGTCCTGGACCGCGACAACGATCACCGGCTTGCCTGTCGCGAGGAGGTCGTTGACCAGCTTGCGTTGCTTGCCCAGCTTGTCGGTGACCTTCGAGTCCCACGCCTTGCGCGTCAGGACGACAGTGACGTCGTTGGCGGCAGCCTTCGCCACTGAGTCCGCTATGGCCGCATCACTCGGCGCTGCGCCGGTCTGAGCGACAGTGGTGATCGCACCGCGTTTGCTGAGGCTGTTGGCCAGGCTCTGCGTTGTCGAGACGCCCCACCCGGTCACCAGGATGGTCCGCGGGGTGTTGCTCAACGGCAGCGTCTTCACGTTGTCCTTGACCAGCGTGATGCTCTTGTCCACGATCTTCTGGGCTGTGGCCAGACTGTCCGCCGGTCCGATCGCAGCGGCCTTGGCGACGTCGACGTACGGCTGGAAGAACACACCGTTCTTCAGCTTGAGCAGCAGGATCCGCAGCAGGCTCTCGTCGATCCGCCGCTCACTGATCCGCCCGGAGCGCACCGCGTCCAGCACCGCGTTGAACTGCACGTCCGGAGCCGGCGGCAGCAGCAGTTGGTCAACCCCCGCCTCGATCGCGCGGACCGCAGCCTCGGCATCGCCGTACTGCTTGCGAACCGCCGCCATCTCCAGCCCGTCGGTCACGATCACACCCTGGAACCCGAGCTGTTTCCGCAGTACGCCGGTCAGAATCGGCTTGCTCAGCGTCGCCGGATCACCGGACGGATCAAGCGCCGGTACGACGATGTGTGCGGTCATGATCGAGTCGATGCCGGCCTTGATCGCGGCCTTGAACGGCGGCGCGTCGATCGTGTTCCACTGCTCCAGCGTGTGGTTGATCGTCGGCAGCGCGGTGTGGCTGTCGTCGACCGTGTCACCGTGGCCCGGGAAGTGCTTCGCGGTCGCGGTGATCCCGGCGTCCCGCTGGAAGCCCTGGACCTGTGCGGCGGTCATGTCGGAGACCAGCTTCGGGTCACTCGAGAAGGAGCGGACGCCGATCACCGGGTTGAGCGCGTTGATGTTCACGTCGGCGTCCGGCGCGTAGTCCTGCCGGATCCCCAGCGCCTTCAGCTCGCGGCCGGTGATCGCGGCGGCCGTCCGGGCATCCGCCGTACTGCGGGAGGCGCCGAGCGCCATCCCGCCACCGAACTGGGTGGCCGGCGGCCCGATCCGGGTCACCACGCCCTGCTCCTGATCGGTCGAGATCAGCAGCGGCACGTGCAGCCCGGTGCCGATCGCGGCCTGCTGCAGCTCGTTCGACATCGTCGCGACCTGGGTCGGGTTCTGCACATTGCCGCGGCCGTCGAAGTAGATCCAGCCACCCGGTTTGTACTTCGCGACCACCTCGGCCGGCGTGGCGACGCCGTACAGGCTGGTGTTGCGCGCGTCCGGCTGCTGCGCGCCGGGACCGTAGGCGAACAGCACGAACAACTGCCCGACCTTCTCCTCCAGTGACATCCCCTGGATCGCCCGACTGGCTTGCGCCAGCGGCGTGTCCGGGGACGGAGGTTTGGCAGCGGCCGTCATCGACACTCCCGCAACGGTGGTGACAAGGACCAGTCCGGCAAGACTGAGGCGGCGTAGGGCGGGCATGGCGGACCCCCAACAGTAAGTGACTTACAGGCGCATCCCCCAGTAGCGAAAGTTAACCACAACATCGCCACAGTGGGTCAAGGGGAAACTACTGCTCGCCACCGACAGTTCTTGGCGGCCTGATCACCAGCACCGCCACGATCGCCACCATCAAGACCGCTGTGATCACGAACGGCACCGGGATCACCGGGTCGAGGAGCACGAGAAGTGCACCTACCGGTACGACGAGGTTCACCACCCGATCGGCGTTCGACCGCAGCGCGATCCACCAGATCCCGAACACGAAGATCGCGATCGGCACGGTCACCGTGAACGACGCGGCGAACTCGCTGAGCTCGCTGTGCTGCGTGATGACGTCGATCTGCACCTCGACCCCCGCCGAGAACGCCCCGGCCGCGGCGAACACGAAGTAGTGCACGTAGCCGTAGCGCAGCGAGTTGGTGAACGACGTGATCGCAGCGTGGTGCGGCGGCCAGAAGTAGATCCACCACAGTGCCGCAGTGACGATCAGCGTGAGCACGGAGATCGAGATCAGCGGTCCCAGCGCCTCATGCTCGTGCACTGCCTCGATGATCGCGTTCGCCGAGGCCAGCAGGCTCTCACCGAGCAGGATGAGCGTGAACAGCCCGTACCGCTCGGTGATGTGGTGCGGGTGCCAGGGCGTCGGCCGGCTGCCCTGCCGCTCCGCCACCACCGGTACGGCGACCTCGATCAGCACGAAGACCACGAACGCGACCTGGGCGATGTCATGGGGCAGCACCAGCATGCTGAGCCACAGCACCTGGGCGACCGCGATGCCGCCGGCGTAGAAGCCGGTGACCCGGCGCATCTCCGGCGAGGCCTTCCGGGCGCGCAGCCACTGCGCGATCATCGCCACCCGCATCACGACGTACCCGATGATCGAGATCGTGAAGTCCTGGTCGGTGAAGACCGGCTCGATCCCGGCCGCGACGACCAGGACACCGCCCATCTGGAAGATCGTCAGCACCCGGTAGAGCCAGTCGTCGGTAGCGAACGACGTGGCGAACCAGGTGAAGTTCATCCACGCCCACCAGATCGCGAAGAACACCATCAGGTACGCGACGATGCCGTGCGCGATGTGCTTCTCGGTGAGCGCGTGGTGCAGCTGGGCGGCCGCGATACTCACCCCGACCACGAACACCAGGTCGAAGAACAGCTCCAGCGTGGACGCCACGCGCCCGGGCTCGTGCGGGTCCCGCGGTCGCATCGGAACCAACCGTGACCGCGAAAGGGTCGTCATACCTCCAGAGTCTTCAGTACGTCCGGCCATGACTCCAAGCAGGCACGCACAGCGGGGTCGGTCGCAGTAGCGATCGCGTCGGCGTGCGCAGTCGTCAGTACGTCGGCAATCCGCACCGCCGCGCCAGTAGCGGCGGACTGTACGGCGGCCTCCACCATGGCCACGCTGATCACGTTGGAGTGCACCTCCGACTGCGGCACAGTGCCGGAGCGAACCGCCGCGACGAACTCCGCCAGTGAGCCAGCGATCTGCTCCGGCTCATCGCCCAGCTCCGCCACTACCGCCGTACCGTCAGCCAGCTCTGCGGTCGGTGCGTTGTCACCGTCCCAGTACGCCGTCCCCTCAGCCGCACTGGCCCGCCACGCGCCGTTCCACGAGGTCTCGAGGCCGGGAGCGCACCAACTGCCGTTGAAAGCGAACCGAGTGCCGTTGGCGAAGGTGAACACGGCGTTGGCGGCCGCATGACCCTCGAACCAGCTCCACTCCGGGTTGTAGGAGTCGCAGTACACCGAGACTGGCGCCGTACCGATCAGCTTGCGCGCCAGGTCGAACTGGTGGATCGCCATGTCCACCAGCAACGGCTCAGCCATCTGCTCACGGAACCCACCGAACCGCGGTGCCTTGTAGAACTCACACGACAGCGACCCGACCACACCGAGCTGAGCGATCTGCCGAGCGAACGCGTTGCCGGCCCGGAAGTACCGCCGGGACTGCGACACCATCAGCAGCTTCCCACTGACCTCCGCAGCAGCCACCATCTGCAGCCCCTCGCGAACAGTCGAGGCCAGCGGCTTCTCGGACAGCACCGGCAGCCCATGCCGGAGCGCAGTCGCACTGATCACTGGATGCGCGGCCGGCACCGTCACGTCGACCACGGCATCAGCCAGCGACGCCAGCTCGTCGATCGACGCAGCCACCGGTACGTCGCCGTACCCGTGCTCGTCGGCCGCGCTGCGAGCCAGTCCGGTGTCGAGATCGACCAGACCGACCAGTCTGGCGCCGGGACTCTCGGCAAGCGTGCGGAGCCACGCACGGCCCATGCCGCCGGCTCCCACCTGGAGGACGCGGAGAGGCTCAGCCATTCGTGTATCCGTGCCCATGGAAGAAGTCTCCGCTGTCGTAGCGCAACAGCGTCGGTACGGCGCGCTCCGGGCGATCCGACTTCGCCCACGCGACGCCGTTCGCGATCACCCGGCGGATGTCCTGGTGGTGATAGACCGGGTAGTCCTGGTCACCAGGCGAGAAGTAGAAGATCTTCCCGTGCCCCCGCCGGAACGTGCAGCCGGACCGGAAGGCCTCGCCACCACTGAACGTCGAGATGAAGATCAGCTCGTCCGGGACCGGGATGTCGAAGAACTCGCCGTACATCTCCTGCTGCTCGATCTCGATCGGATGCGGTACGCCCTGCGCGATCGGATGGGTCGGACTCACCGTCCAGACCAGCTCCCGGTCACGCTCACTGCGCCAGCGCAACGTGCACGACGTACCCATCAGCTTGCCGAAGATCTTCGACCAGTGACCCGAGTGCAGGACGACAAGGCCCATCCCGGCCAGCACGTGCTGGTAGACCCGCTCGACCACCTTGTCCTCGACCTCACCGTGCGCCGCGTGTCCCCACCAGACGAGGACATCGGTCGCTGCCAGTACCTCCTCGGTCAGACCGTGCTCCGGCTCGTCCAAAGTCGTGGTGGAAACGTCGGCGTCGAGGTTTTCGCGGATACCGGCGGCGATGGTGCCGTGCATTCCGTCGGGGTAGATCTCCGCGACGTGTGGCTCGGTCTGCTCGTGCCGGTTCTCGCCCCAGACGAGTACGCGTAACGTCATCTGCAACTCCTCATTTGACCGCTCCGCCGACGGCGCCGGCGGCGATGTACTTCTGGGCGGCGATCAGCAGCACCACGGCCGGGATCGCCGACAGGACCGCGGTGGCCATCACCGCGTTCCAGTTCTGCACCTGGGTCCCCAGGTACTGGTAGATGCCGAGCGTGACCGGACGCACGCCGCCCTTGGTGGTCAGCGTCAGCGCGAACAGGAAGTCGCTCCAGGAGAACAGGAAACTGAACAGTCCCGCGGTGATCAGCGAGTTCCGGCTGATCGGCAGCACGATCGCGACGAACGCCCGGAACAGGCCGGCGCCGTCGACCCGCGCGGCCTCCACCAGCGACGGGGGCAGCGAGAGCATGAACGACCGCAGGATCAGGATCGCGAACGGTACGCCGCTGCTGCAGTTGGCCACGATCAGCCCCGGGACCGAGTTCAGCAGGCCGATCCGTTCGTAGGCCGTGTAGAGCGCGTTGGCGATCACGATCCCCGGGATCATCTGTGAGATCAGGATCGCCAGCAGGCCGATCGACACCCAACGGGACCGGAACTGGGACAGCGCGTAGGCGCACGGCGCCGCGATGGCCAGGCTCAGCACGACCGTCCCGGTCGCGATGATCAGGCTGGTGACCAGGTTGCCGCCTTGCTCGCTGAGCGCCCGCCGGTACCCGGCGAAGCTCGGGTCGAGCGGCAGCAGCCCGGCCGTCAGAGTGTTCCCGGACGGTTGCAGCGACGCGTTCACCATCCAGTAGACCGGGAACAGCATCACGCCAAGGATCAGCACGCCGAGCACCGTGTACGCCGCTCGCCGGGTGGCCGAATCCGTCATCGCCGGCTCCTCACTCGTCCACCGCACGGCGGGTGCCGCGCAGGTAGAAGATCGCGAACACGAACGAGATCGCGATCAGTAGATTGCTCAGCGCGGCTCCCTCGCCGAACTTGAAGTCGACGAAGGACCGCTCGTACGACTGCGTCGCGAGCGTCTGCGTCGCGTTGGCCGGCCCGCCGCCGGTCAGGCCGAGAATGATGTCCAGCACCTTGATCGTGTAGACGACCCCGAGCATCAGCAGCACGCTCGCCACCGGCCGCAGGTTCGGCCAGGTGATGTGCACGAAGGCACGCCGGCCGGTAGCCCCGTCCAGCTGCCCGGCCTCGTACAACTCGTCGGGGATGTCGGCCAGACCGGAGTACAGCAGGGTGACGTTGAACGGGATCCCGATCCAGATGTTCACCCCGATCACCGCGATCAGTGCGACCGACGGCGAGTTCAGCCACGGCACCGGCGCCTCGATCAGGTGCAGCCCCGTGAGTGTGCGGTTCAGAATGCCGTTGTCCTGCTCGAGAATCGAGCGCCAGGTCGCGCTCGACACGATCAGCGGCAGCAGCCAAGGCAGCAACAACAACGACCGCAGCAGGCCGCCGAGCGGAAAACGCCGCCGGAAGAACAGCGCGAGCGCCAGGCCGATGCCGAACTGGAAGGCGATCGAGCCGATGGTGAACAACGCGGTGTTCACCATCGCCTGCGAGAACAACTGATCGCTCACCATCGCCGAGTAGTTCCGGAGCCCGACGAACGGCGCCTGACCGGTGAAGAACGTGCGCAGGGTGTAGTCCTGCAGGCTCATCACCAGGTTCTTCAGCACGGGATACCCGAACAACGCTCCCATCGCGATGACCGCCGGCAGGACGAACAGGACCTTGGTCAGGCTCTCGCTCCGCCGGCCACGCCCCCGCCGTACGGCGACTGTCCGGGTCAGTGTCGCCTGCGCCATGTCAGCCGCCCGAGGCCTGCTTGAAGGCGTCTTGTGCCGAGGCCTTGCCGGTCAGCGCCAACTGGATCGCCTGGTAGATCACCTTGGCGGCGTCCGGCCACTTGTCGCCGAGCTTGCCGGTCCGGGCGCGCGCGGTCTTGACCTGCTCGGCGAACGCCTTCATCGACGGCACCTCTTTGGCGTACTGGTCGAGCAGCGCGGTCTTGGTCGGAAGGGTGAAACGGGCCTTCGCCCAGGCCAGCTCGTTCTCGTCGGAGTTCAGGCACTTCACGAAGTCGGCGGCCTTCTGCTGCTTGGCCTGGTCCTTGTTCAGCGGGACCGTCCAGGCCTCACCGCCGAGTGGCGCGACCGGTGTCTGATCCGGCTTGTTCAGCGGGAAGGTGACGACATCCCACTTGACGTTCGGGGTCGCTTCCAGGCTCGGGATCTGCCAGGGGCCGTTCACCATCATCGCGGCCTTGCCGGCCACGAACTGGTCCTTGGCGTCGCCCTGGGTCCAGTTGATCACGCTCTTCGACGCCGAGCCGGACTGGACGAGATCGACCCACAGTTGCAGGGCTTCGGCCACCTGCGGGCTCTTCAGGTCGGTCTCGTCGCCGCCATTGGTCCACATGGCCGGCAGGAACTGCCACGAACCTTCGTACGTCGCGTTGGCGTTGAACGCGATGCCGTAGCGGCCGGGCTTGGTCAGCTTCTTCGCAGCGGCCTTCAGTTCGTCCCAGGTCTTCGGCGGCTGCACGCCGGCTGCCGCCAGCATGTCCTTGTTGTAGAACAGCGCGATCGTGTTCGTCACCGGCGCCAGTCCGTAGAGCTTGCCCTGGTACGACGTCGCGTCGACCATGCCCTGAATGACTCCGTCCGCGTTCAGACCCAGGTCGTTCAGGGACGCCAGCGCGCCGGTGGCGGCGATCTGCTGGACGTCGGGATTGTCGAGCATCAGCACGTCGGGCAGGGTCTTCGACGACGCCTGCTGGAGCACCTTCTGGATCAAGGTGTCACCAGGCACCGTCTCCCGCTGGATGCTGACGCCGAGCTTGGTCCCGCAGGCGTCCAGGCCCTTCTGGACCAGCGCCTTGTCGGGGTCGTTGTTGTAGTAGTCGAGGACGGTCAGGCTGCTGACCGCTGCACCGGACGACGTACCGCCGCCGCTTCCACCGCAGGCCGCCGCGGCGAGCGCGAGGGCGATCGCACCCGCCAGGACGGCGATGGGCCGCTTGCTGCTGATCACATCGGACTCCTTGCACAGTTGCCGGTAAAGCGCTTAACTCCGAAGTGAAAGGACTATGTTCCTTGGGTCACAGTGCTGTCAAGAGTTCACAAGGGGGCGACTTCGGTGGTGACGATGCGCGATGTCGCGGAGCGCGCGGGAGTGTCGATCGCGACGGTGTCGTTCCTGCTCAACGACACCAAGCCGGTGACACCGGCGACCCGGGCCCGGATCGAGCAGGCGATGACCGAGCTGGGGTACCGGCGCAACGTGGTCGCCCGCGCGCTGGCCAGCCGGCGGACCCACATCATCGCGATGGCCTATCCCGCGCTCGAGCACCGCTTCGGGATGTCGACCGCCGAGTTCTTCACCGCCGCGGCCGAGCGGGCCCGCGCGATGGAGTACCACCTGGTGCTGTGGCCGGTCGGCAACGACGGCGTCGAACTGCGCGAACTCCTCGGCCAGGGACTGGTCGACGGCGTCGTCCTGATGGAGGTCCAGCTCGCCGATCCGCGCGTCGAGGTGCTGCGCGACACCGGGACGCCGTTCGCGCTGATCGGCCGGACGACGGAGCTCGACGGCCTGGCCCATGTGGACATCGACTTCGACGCCACCGTCGAGGCCGCGGTCGGCCACCTGTACGAGCTCGGCCACCGTGAGCTCGCGCTGATCTCGGGCGACCTGGCCGACCCCCGCTTCCACGAATACGGCCCATGGGTCCGGTCAGAGGCGGCGTACCGGCGGGTGGTGGCGGAGTACGGCCTGCGAACCGTCGTCGAGCCCTGCGCGGACACCACCCGCGCGGGACGGGAGACAGCCGAACGCCTGTTGCGCGACCACCCGGACACCACCGCGATCGTGGTGGCCAACGAGTACGCGAGTCTGGGCGCGGTCTCGGCCCTGAAACGAGAGGGACGCGAGGTGCCGGGGGACGTGTCGGTGCTCTCGCTGTTCATGGTCCCGGAGGTCGCCGCCCTCGGTGATCCCGAGCTCACCTTCATGCGCACCCCGGGCTCCGAACTGGGCCGGCTGGGCATCGAAGCTCTCATCCGTCAGCTGGAAGGCGCACCGCCCCTGCCACCCCAACTGGTCCCCGCCACTCTCCACCCCGGCCGAACCGTAGCCCCGCCGCATTCCTGATCGGCCAGCATTCGCGTCGCTCGTGGAGATTCACCATGACTTGGCAAATCATGGCCGGGTAATCCACGACATTCTCCCTTCCACTCCTCGATCGACCGCCGCGGGCCGGCTGACCTCGCCGATCGGTTAATGTTCGCGGGTGGCAGATCTCGGCACGATCAATGTGCTGGCCAACCTGAACACAGCAAGGTGGTCGGCATCGCAGGCAATGGCCTACGAGGTTGCGCAGGAAGGTGTTCGGCAGGCCATCGGCTATTACGCACAGCTGATCGCGACCGCGGAAGCGAACGCCGATCCCGACCTCGCCGCGATCGCCGGGTGGCGCGCTGAGCAGGAGGCCTGGGCGCAGCGTGGCCAGAAGCTGACGCCACTGGACACCCGCCTGATCGAGCGGATCTCCAGCGACGCCGACGAGCTCCTCACCGACCTCGACGACGAGGACGAGGAGGACGAGGAGTCCGACGACGAACCCTCGGACGCCGTCGATGCGGACGAGGAGGACGGTGAGGCGTGAGTCCGACAGAGAGCGGACTGCCGGCGATCGGGCCGGCCGACGACGACCGGTACCTGCTGGACGAGGCGGAGAGCGCGCGAATCTTTCGCGACCGGATCATCCCCGACCAGCTGACCGGCGACGCCCAGGAACAGCCCGTCGTGGTTCTCGTCGGAGGTCAGCCGGGTGACGGCAAGGCCACGATCACCGCGCTGGCCAAGGCAGTCCTGGTCGCCCGGGGCCGTCCGGTCGTCCTCAGCGCGGCCGCCTATGAGGCGTACCATCCCCGTTTCCACGAGCCGATCAGCGAGGACCCGCCGACAGCAGGCAGGTACGTCGCGGCCGACGGCCGGCGCTGGCTCCGCGCGGCCGAGGAGTGGGTGATCCGGCACCGGTACGACGCGATCGTCGAGAACGAACTCGTGGACCCGGAAGGGTTCGCCGCCTCGGCCCGGGCCTTCAAGGACGCCGGCTTCCAGGTCGACATCGCGCTCCTGGCGGTGAACGAGGTCCTCAGCTGGTTCGGCGTCCTCGAGCGGCACCTGCGCGCCCTGGAGAACTACGGGTTCGGGCGGCTGACCGGACAGCACGTCCACGATGCCGGAGCTGCGGGGGTGCTGCGGGCCGCTGAGCTGATCGACGCGGGTGAGTGGGCCGACCGGATCGCTGTGGTGCGCCCGGATGGGCGACTGGTCTACGGGAACGAGCGCGACCCCGCCGGTGCGTGGCGGCAACCCGCCCGGACCGCGAGCACGATCTCCGCGGAGCGCGACCGGCCGTGGACCGCGGTGGAGTCGCGGAACTTCCTCCAGACCACTTCGCAGGTCGGCCGGATCGGACTCGCGGCGCCGGTGCGATGGATCCGGGACGAATCGCTCGACGGCGCCAGGACGGTGACCGCGATGGCGCGGAAGCTCCTGCACGCCGATGCGGTGACGCTGCACCTGGCCACGGCCGGCACCGCCGCGCCGGGTTCGTGACCCTGCACCGTTGTACTTTCGGGACATGGGCGTATTTGGAAAATCTGTCGACAATGCCGCCATCAAGGCGCAGGAGAAGAACAATGCCCGAAAGGAGAAGAAGGCCGAAAAGAAGGAAGACCGGATCGTGAAGCAAGTTGACACCATGATGAACGTCCCGCAAACGATGTCCGGACGCAAGGCCGCGAAACTCGCAAAGCAGGCAAACCAAAGACTGCGCTAGCCGGGCCCCGACTCGTTCAGTTCATTGGCGCATTCCAGAGCGCCGTGACGAGCGGGCGGTGCAGGTCGGTACGGCGGACGCACAGCCCGATCGGCAACTGGTCCAGGGGCGGATCGGCGCGGCGCTCGACCAGGCGACCGGAGAAGGTCGAGGTGTCGAGCACCAACCGCGGGACGATGCCGATGCCGTAGCCGAGATCCACCAACGCCAACAACGCCTCATGACCGTCGGGCTCGGCTGCGATCACCGGCCGCACACCTATCTGCCGGAACCACCGGAACGCTGCCTCACGGACGAGTCCCCGCGCCGGAACGACGTACGGGCTGTCTGCTGGCACACCTGGTGCGCTGACCAGGATGAGGTCGGTGGTGGCGATGGTGCGGCTGATCAGGGTGTCTGGGAGGCGCTTGGGGATGCCGGCCACGGCGGCGTCCACCTCACCCTCGTCCAAGTGAGCTAGAGCGACCGCTGCGTCGCCAGCGCGGATGTCGAGGCGGATCTGCGGGTGGGCGTCGCGGAGTGGGGCGAGCAGGTCAGGGAGCAGCGCCTCGCAGGCGGTGACGGTGGCGAAGATGCGCAGCTCACCAGTCAGGTCCGGCGGTAGCTCGACCCCGGCGCGGTAGTCACCCCAGAGCGTCAGAACCTGTTCCGCGTACGTCGCGAACCGGCGTCCGTCGGCGGTGAGCACCACTCCGCGCGGGCCGCGGTCGAAGAGCCGGCTGCCGGTGCGGGCTTCCAGGCGCTGGATGGTCCGGGTGAGGGTTGCTGCGCTGACGTGGCTCTCCAGGCTGGTGCGGCCGTAGTTGAGCGTGCGGGCGAGGTGCAGGAACAG
Organism: Kribbella sp. NPDC051587; assembly: GCF_044453945.1. NCBI lineage: Bacteria > Bacillati > Actinomycetota > Actinomycetes > Propionibacteriales > Kribbellaceae > Kribbella > Kribbella sp. NPDC051587. The sequence goes on along the minus strand of NZ_JBITDE010000002.1, from coordinate 811,970 downwards.
TTCGAGCTCGCGATGGTCCATGTTTCACCTTTTGCAACGCAGCGATGCAGATCTTGCGCTTGCTGCAACAGTAACTCCGGTCTTCACTGAAGGACATGACCACCATCGACTCGACGGTCTTCCGGACCGAGACCATGACGGTGCCCGGGGGTACCGAGACCATCCTCCGCGGCGGCCGCGACCTGTTCCCGCTGCTGCCCGAGGCCTTCCACGGCATCAGCAAGATCGGCGTCCTCGGCTGGGGACCGCAGGGCCGCGCCCAGGCGCTGAACCTGCGCGACTCGCTGGCCGGCACCGGCATCACGGTCTCCGTCGGCCTCCGGCCGGGCTCGACCTCGGCGGACGACGCCCGCGCCAACGGGTTCACCGAGGAGAACGGCACCCTCGGCGACCTGCTCAGCGTCGCGGCCGAATCCGACCTGCTCATCCTGCTGATCGCCGACGCGGCCCTGGCCGCCCAGCACGAGACGATCTTCCAGGTCCTGAAGCCCGGCGCGACGATCGGCCTGTCGCACGGCTTCCTGCTCGGCCACCTGCAGGCGAGCGGCCGCGACTTCCCGCCCGGCCACCCGGTGATCGCCGTCTGCCCGAAGGGCATGGGCGATTCGGTACGGCGGCTCTACCAGCAGGGCGCGACGGTCAACGGTGCCGGGATCAACGCGAGCATCGCCGTCCATGCCGACCCGGATGGCCACGCGACCGATCGGGCACTGGCCTGGTCTGTCGCGCTGGGTTCGCCGTACACGTTCGCGACCACGCTGTCGGCCGAGTACCGCTCGGACATCGTCGGCGAGCGGGCGATCCTGCTCGGCGCGGTACACGGTCTGGTCGAGGCGCTCTACCGGTACTTCCGGCTCGAGGGGGCCGACCCGGTGACGGCGTACGAGCGTTCGACCGAGGCTGTGACCGGGCCGATCGCGCGGACGATCTCGGCCGCCGGACTCCCCGCCGTACGGGCTGCTCTGGCTGGCGCGGACCAGGATCTCTTCGACCGCGCGTACAGCGCGACCTACCTGCCGGCGCGCGACCTGGTCGCCGAGATCTACGATGAAGTTGCCGAAGGCACCGAACTCCGCAGTGTGATCCTGGCCGAGAGCCGGCTCGCCACCCGGCCGATGACGGCGATCGCGGGCAGCGAGATGTGGTCGCACAGCACCGAGGCGCACGCTCGCCGCAGCTCGGAAACAGCCATTGATCCAGTGACAGCAGGGCTCTTCGTCGCCACGATGACCGCACAGGTGGACGAGTTCGCGGCGCGCGGGCACGCCTGGTCGGAGATCGTGAACGAGTCGATCATCGAGGCCGTCGACTCGCTGCTGCCCTACATGCACGCCCGCGACGTCGCCTTCATGGTCGACAACTGCTCCCGGACCGCCCGGCTCGGTACCCGACGCTGGGGCCCGCGATTCCAGGCGGCGTACGAACAGCTCGCGCTGCCCGCGCTGGCCAACCCGGCGGACCCGAAGGCCATCGAGGCCTTCCTGCAGAACCCGGTCCACGAGGCCCTGGCCGTCGCTGCCGAGCTCCGTCCGTCGGTCGACATCTCCGTGTCCTAGAACGTGGAAAGGCCCCGGACCTCAACGAGGTCCGGGGCCGATCAAACTGTCAGAGCTTCAGCGAGGTTGCCACGACATCGGCGAGCGAGTGGGCGATCTCGTCGGCCAGGTCGGACGACTCGGCCTCCACCATCACCCGAACCAGCGGCTCCGTGCCCGAAGGACGAAGCAGCACCCGCCCGGTGTCGCCGAGCCGCGCGGTGGCCTCGGCAACAGCAGCCTGTACGGCGGAATCCGTGCCGGCGCGAGCCTTGTCCACGTTCTTGACGTTGACCAGGACCTGCGGCAGGCGGGTCATCACCCCGGCCAGATCGGCCAGCGACTTGCCCGTCTGAGCGATCCGGGCCAGCAGCATGACCGCGGTCAGCGTGCCGTCGCCGGTGGTGGCGTGGTCGGACAGGATCACGTGCCCGGACTGCTCACCGCCGAGCTTGTGGCCGCCGGCCTTCATCGCCTCCAGCACATACCGGTCGCCGACCTTGGTCTGCTCGACCGCGATCCGCTCCCGGACCATCGCCTGGACGAAGCCGAGGTTGCTCATCACGGTCGCGACCACGGTGTCGTTGGACAACCGGCCGCTGTCGCGCATCGCCAGCGCCAGGATCGCGAGGATCTGGTCACCGTCCACCAGGTCGCCGTTGGCGTCGACCGCCAGGCAGCGGTCGGCGTCGCCGTCCAGGGCGATGCCCAGGTCGGCGCGGTGCCCGATCACCTCACGCTGCAGACCCTCCAGGTGGGTGGATCCGCAGTTCAGGTTGATGTTCAGGCCGTCCGGTGCCGCGGCGTACGTGATCACCTCGGCGCCGAGCCGGCGCAGTGCCTCCGGAGCCGTCCCGGAGGCGGCACCGTTGGCGCAGTCGATGACGACCTTGACCCCGTCGAACCGGTTCGGTGCCGAGCGGACCAGGTGCGAGACATACGTCTCGAACCCCTGCCCGTCGTCGAGCACGCGGCCGACAGCGGCACCGGTCGGGCGCTGCCACTCCTCGCCGACCCGGACCTCGATCGCGTCCTCGATCTTGTCGTCGAGCTTGATCCCGCCGCGAGCCAGGAACTTGATGCCGTTGTCCGGCATCGCGTTGTGGCTGGCGGACAGCATCACGCCGAGATCGGCTCCGGTCGAGCCGGTCAGATAGGCGACGGCCGGGGTCGGCAGCACACCCAGCTTGAAAACGTCGACGCCGGCGCTGGCCAGTCCGGCCACCACAGCGGCTTCCAGGAACTCTCCACTGGCGCGTGGATCCCGCCCCACAACGGCGCGTGGCCGGTGCCCTTCGAAGGCACCGGCCTCGCCGAGTACGTGAGCCGCAGCGACCGAAAGGTCGAGTGCGAGCTCCGCGGTCAGGTCCACGTTTGCCAGGCCACGGACTCCGTCCGTGCCGAACAAACGCCCCATCAGGTGATCAGCGCTTGCTGTACTGAGGAGCCTTGCGGGCCTTCTTGAGACCGGCCTTCTTACGCTCCTTGATGCGCGCGTCGCGGCTCAGCAGACCGGCCTTCTTGAGGCCAGGACGGTTCGCCTCCTCGTCGGCGGCGTTCAGGCACCGGGCGATCCCGAGCTGCAGCGCACCGGCCTGGCCGGTGATGCCGCCGCCGTTGATCCGCGCGATCACGTCGTACGAGCCCTCGAGGCCCGCGACGACGAACGGCTCGTTCACGTGCTGCTGGTGAACCTTGTTCGGGAAGTACACGTCGATCGGCTTGCCGTTGACGGTGATGTTGCCGGTGCCGGGCACGAGGCGGACGCGAGCGACGGCCTCCTTGCGGCGGCCGGTGGCGCCGGCCGGGTTGATCACCGCGACGCGACCCGTCTCGGCGCGCTGCTCCGGGCTCGGGTTCGTCTCGGAGGTGTAGGCGACCGGGCCCTCGCTGTCGATGGGGACCTCGGGGTCGAACTCTGCAGTCTCGGTGGTGATGTCGCTCACGCTGAAAATCCTCGTTTACCTGGCTCGTCGATCGCTTACTGGGCGATCTGGGTGATCTCGAACGGCTTCGGCTGCTGGGCGGTGTGCGGGTGCTCCGGACCGGCGTAGACCTTCAGCTTGGTGAGAAGCTTCCGGCTCAGACGGTTCTTCGGGAGCATGCCCCAGACAGCCTTCTCGACGGCCTTGCGGGGATCCTTGTCCAGGATCTCGCCGATCGGCGTGGCCGTCAGACCACCCGGGTGACCCGAGTGGCGGTAGGCCAGCTTGTCCGTGCGCTTGTTACCGGACAAGGAGACCTTGGAGGCGTTGATGACGACGACGAAGTCGCCGCCGTCGACGTGGGGAGCGTACGTCGGCTTGTGCTTGCCGCGCAGAAGAGTGGCGATCTGAACGGCGAGCCGACCGAGCGTCACATCGGTAGCGTCGATCACGTGCCACTCGCGAGTGACGTCCGCAGGCTTCGGGCTGTACGTGCGCACGGTCGTTGACCTTCGTTTCTCAGAGGTTGACAAATCAAGTACGTCGGCGAGCGGTCCGCCGACAGGATTGAACCTCTTCGGGACCTGAAACGCACAACAGCAGCCCAGAATACCGGCGTACGCCACCTGGGGTCAAAGTGAGACCCGACGGCTTGGGCACCCCGGCTTGGAAGGAGCTGCGGACCGCACTAGTTTAGCGGTGAAGATTGCAGTCCGAATCGCGTCCCGCCGGCTGATATACACCCTCACTCACCCGGGCGATGACGCCAGCTTCCGAAGAGGGCATCGTGACCGAACAGTCGCTCACCGTCCGGGACAACCGGACCGGCAAGGACTACGACCTTGCCATCACCGATGGCACCATCCGTGCCGCAGATCTCAAGCAGATCAGCGCAACCGACGGAGACGGTGGCCTGGCCACCTATGACCCCGGCTTCGTCAACACCGCCTCCACCCGGTCCTCGGTCACCTTCATCGACGGTGACAAGGGCATCCTGGAGTACCGGGGCTACCCGATCGAGCAGCTCGCCGAGCAGTCGAACTACCTCGAGGTGGCGTACCTGCTGGTGAACGGTGCACTGCCGAACAAGGCGGAGTACGAAGCCTGGGTGCACGACGTGACATATCACACCTTCGTGCACGAGAACCTGAAGACCTTCATGCAGGGCTTCCGGTACGACGCGCACCCGATGGGCATGCTGCTGGCCTCGGTCGGCGCGCTGTCCACGTTCTACCCGGAGTCGCGGGAGATCTTCGACGAGGAGTCCCGCGCACTGCAGATCCGCCGGCTGATCGCGAAGATGCCGACGCTGGGCGCGTTCTCCTTCCGGCACGCGCAGGGCAAGCCGTACGTCTACCCGGACAACGAGCTGAGCTACGCGGCCAACTTCCTCTCGATGCTGTTCAAGATGAGCGAGCCCAAGTACGCCGCCGACGACCGGCTGGTGCGCGCGCTGGAGATCCTGTTCATCCTGCACGCCGACCACGAGCAGAACGCGTCCACCAACGCGGTCCGTGCGATCGGCTCCACCCAGGTCGACCCGTACTCCGCGGTCACCGGTGGCATCGCCGCCCTCTACGGCCCGCTGCACGGTGGCGCCAACGAGGCGGTGCTGAAGATGCTGCGCCGGATCGGCACCGTCGACAACGTGCCGTCGTTCATCGAGGGCGTCAAGAACGGCGAAGAGCGGCTGATGGGCTTCGGTCACCGGGTCTACAAGAACTACGACCCGCGCGCCAAGATCATCAAGAAGGCCGCCGACGACGTCTTCGAGGTGACCGGGATCAACCCGCTGCTGAAGATCGCCGTCGAGCTGGAGAAGATCGCGCTGGAGGACGAGTACTTCGTCTCCCGCAAGCTCTACCCGAACGTCGACTTCTACTCCGGCCTGATCTACGAGGCCCTGCAGTTCCCGCCGGAGATGTTCACCGTGCTGTTCGCCATCCCGCGCACCTCGGGCTGGCTGGCGCAGTGGTCGGAGTCGCTCGGCGACACCGACCAGAAGATCGCGCGTCCGAAGCAGATCTACACCGGCTCCCGGGGCGTCCAGTACGTGCCGATGGGCGACCGCTGATCCAGGTAGTCACTTGGGAACGGCCCCGGTCCGGCTTCATCGCCAGGGACCGGGGCCGTTTCTGCGCTTCTGGGGCTACGACGCACCATCCGTGGCGTCCGGTTCCGCGAGCCGTTCCCGAACCTGCGCCATCGCCGCGTGGTCGACGTAGTCCCGCGACTCCACGATCTCCCCGTCCCGCACCCGCAGCACGAACACACACGGCACGTGGAACGTCTCCCCGGTCGCCGTGGCGGTTCCGGCGTACGCGAACTCCCCGACGATCACCTCGGGATCCGCGGTCCGGTGCACGACGATGTCCACCGCCTCGAAGCTGACGGCGGGATCCGGCCCGCCGTCGCCGAAATGCGCGCGCAGCTCCGCCCGGGACCGCAGCGGCTCGGGACGGGCGGGATGCATCGGATGCCGTACGTCGGTCTGTTCGGCGTACAGGTCCGGAAGTCCGGCGTACCGGCCGGCGGCGACGCCGTGGACCAGCGTCCGGAAGACCTCTTCAGGAGTCATGGGCGGAGCCTAGATCGCGACCGGGTTCCGGAGAATCGACTTCGGTTACAACCAAACAGGTCCGGTGGAGCGTCTCTGTATCTGAGGCACGGGGGTTGCCACGAGGAGAGGGGTCTGGGGTGCGAGCTGATGCGAGGGACAATCGGGCGCGAATTCTGACGGCGGCTGACGAGGTGTTCGGGCAGTCGCCAAACGCTTCGACGGATGCGGTCGCCAAGCTGGCGGGGGTCGGGATCGCGACCGTTTTCCGGCACTTCCCGACCAAGACGGACCTGCTGGAGGCGGTCCTCACCCAGCGGCTGGAGCGGTTGCGGAACCAGGCTCTGACCCTGGCGTCCGGCGAGAACGCCGGGCGGGCCTTCTACGCGTTCTTCAGCCAGGTGGTGGCGGAGTCCGCGGTCAAGCTCGCGATCGGCGAGGCACTGACCACTGCTGGGATCGCCGCCGGCGACGACGCTCGTAAGGCGGCCGCCGGACTGCGGGAGGCGTTCGGCTCGCTGCTGGCCGAGGCACAACGCGTCGGTGCGGTACGGCGTGACGCCGGCCTGCCGGAGGTCTACGCACTCCTGATCGGTGCGTCCCGGGGCGCGACTGCCCGCAACCTCGACCCCGAGGTCCGGACCCGGATGCTGGGCCTCGTGTACGCCGGCCTGCGCCCAGCTGCGTGAGACGCCGCCTTTTCCTGCTCCTGGTCTTCCTGATCCCACTAGGGATCTACCCGTTGTCGCTTCGCATCCAGTACGACGGTGAGCCGTCCGCCCGCACGCGGAACCACGACGCGTTCTGGCTCGGCCATGCGTGGGTAGACGGCCGCAAGACCCAGGCCGACATCACCGCACTGGCCAAACAACTGCAGGGCACCGGCATCCGCGACCTGTATGTGCACACCGGTCCCCTCGAGCACGACGGCACACTGGCACTGGCGCAAACCGCACCGGCCGCCAGCTGGTTCATCACCGCGATGCGGGCGGCAGCACCCGACGTACGGGTGCAGGCTTGGCTTGGCGACGTCGTACAGCCGGGGAAGAACCCGGGCATGGACCTTGCGGACGCGGCTGTCCGCAAGCAGGTGGTCGCCTCTGCGAAAGCCGTTCTGGCACAGGGGTTTCAGGGCATCCACTACGACTTCGAGCCGGTACGGTCCGGGTCACGCGGCTACCTCGCCGTACTGGATGAGACGCGCGCTCTGGGTGCACCGCTGTCCGTAGCGGCTCACCAGATCGATCCGCTCTGGCAGTTGCACCGGATCCCGATCGACAAGTGGTGGTCCCAGGACTACTTCCGCCAGGTCGCCGAACGGGTCAACCAGATCGCAGTGATGTCCTACGACACCGCCATGCCCCTGGAGTCCTTGTACGGCGGTTATGTCGCCAAGCAGACCAAGCTGGCGCTAGAGGTCACCCCACCCGGCACGGACCTCCTGATGGGCCTTCCTGCCTACTGGGAAAGCAATCCGTCGCACTGGGGACATGCGGAGACCGTCGCAGCAGCAGTCCGCGGCGCTCGGCTCGGACTGGCCGATTCACCTCGCCAGAACTTCGGACTGGCCTTGTACGTCGACTTCACCGCAACCGACGAGCACTGGGCCGCGTACCGCGCTGGCTGGCTAGGTCAGTAACAGCACTGCCACACAGACGACCACCAGCACAGCGTCGACCACCGCGAGCGGCGAGAGCCGTCTGCTGGCCAGTCCGGTCTCGGAGCGCTGCCGCAGGGCCTGGAAGACGCCAGCCACCTGCTGCACCCGGTCAGCGGCCACGCCGCCTACGACGACCCACTCATCGCCGGCCGTCTCCAGATCGAGCCGGTCCTTGGTGATGTCGATCGAGCGGACCGCCCGCCACGGCGTGCTGCGCTCGAACCACCCGCTCCTGACCCGCACCTCGGAGGCCGTGGCGATGACCCGGAAGAACACCTGGCTGCCGGCGAAATGCACCAGGTTGATGCCCAGCACAGCCGCCATGACGCCGGGGACCTTGTCGTCGAGCAACAGCGGCAGTAGCCAGGCAGCAACCGGCGTCAGCACCAGCGCCGCGACCCACGCAGGACGTTCCCACCACTGCTCAGGCTCCAGCGGAACCGCCCATGGCAACCCCGGCAGCTCCTGAGCCGCGTCGATCTCATCGCGCTCGTCGGCACTGTCCTCGTCGTCGTCCAGGTCGTCCCAGCTGTCCGGTAGGCCGTTCAGTGATTCCTTGCTCCACGGGCTTCGGCGTGGCGGCGCAAACGGACTCACCGGCCGCATCACCTGCTCTCCGAGCACGATCGTCGGCCAACTGCCCGCTGCGAGGTCTCCGACCAGCAGCGCCTCGCTCCGGTACAGCTGGAGCGTCCGTTCCCACTCCCGCCGAAGCCGGCCGGGCGCTTCGTCCTCCTCCTCGTCCAGTGCGTCGAAGGCGTCGTACAGCTCCGCATCGCGGTCCTCGTCGTCCAGCTCGAGGCTGAGAAACCCCAGCAGGACGGTGCCATCGGCGGACATCACCCCGAAGGTTCCCGAGGCGTCCGGCTCGATCCGGACCGGCAACCCCTGCCCGGTCCACAGGCGGCGCGGCCGAGCCCGACGGAGCTGCAGGTCGCGCACAACGAGCAGGAGCGCCAGCACCCAGGCACCACCCGCGGCGGTGGACCAGGGGGTGTTGTCGGCCAGTTCGGCCCGCGCCCGGATCCAGTCGGTATCCATGGGGTCAACGAGGACTGGGATCTCCGCACCAATGGCGTAGTCGTCGGCCATGGTGATCGTGCGCTTGCTGTCGTCCGGCAGTTGGAGGACGAGGTCCCCGTCCTTGGTCTGGCTCTCCACGACCGCGGTCTGCGCGACAGCACGCCGTACATGCACGTCCTCGCGGTGGTCCTGCCAACGCATCACGAACAGCGCAGCGACACCGACCACGATCAGTACGCCGGCCGCCACCAGCCTGATGGACAGGCCGACCCGCTCCGCCGCCGGAATGCTCACCGCGCGCCGCGGCAGCCCCGAGACCAGGCTGCGTTGCCGCATGCGACTGATGACGAGCCAGCCGAACATGAGGGCACAGAGAACGCCGTAGATGGTCCAGGCGGTCTGTGCCCCCGCAGCATCACCCAGCTCGTGGTCGCAAACGGCGAACAGCATGCCTGCGGCTGCAGCCAGGATCGGCTGCCACCACCACAGGACGAGGGAAGCGAAGCAGAGAACCATCGCCAGCGAGAACGCCTGGTCCGGTCCACACACCGTGGGGTCCGTGACCGAGCAGCGGCCGGTGGCAGCCACCGACGCCACTACCGCGCCGAGCCAGCCCACCGGCATCAGCCACCGGTAGATCCAGCTCGGCACAACCATCCGGACCCACTGAGCAGCGAGCTCGCCTGTCATCCCAAGACTGTAAGGCTCAGCGGGCGCGCTGCACGCGACCTTCGTCCCAGACCGGCTCGTCGGACTCGTAGACGGTGCCGTCGGCGCCGAAGACGAGGTGACGGTCGAAACCGCGGGCGAACCAGCGGTCGTGGGTGACGGCCAGAACCGTTCCGTCGAAGGAGTCCAGGCCCTCTTCGAGAGCCTCGGCTGATTCGACGTCCAGGTTGTCGGTGGGCTCGTCGAGCAGTAGCAGGGTCGCTCCGGACAGCTCCAGCAGGAGGATCTGGAAGCGCGCCTGCTGACCGCCGGAGAGGCTGTCGAAGGTCTGCTCGGCGGCGTGCGCCAGCTCGTAGCGGTCCAGCTTGCGCGAGGCAAGCTCACGCCCCATGCCGTCCCGGTGCTCGTCCCCGCGGTGCAGGATCTCCAGCAGCGTCTTGCCGACCAGCTCCGGGTGCTCGTGGGTCTGGGCGAACCAGCCCGGCCGCACGCGCGCACCGAGCTTCACAACACCGGTGTGTGCGACCGGAGCGATCGGGACCTCACCGATCGGCTGGTGCTCGATGTCCGGGTCGGTGCCGCCATTCGCCAGCAGGCGCAGGAAGTGCGACTTCCCCGAGCCGTTGGACCCCAGTACAGCGACACGTTCGCCGTACCAGACCTCTACGTCGAAGGGCTTCATCAGACCGGTCAGCTCCAGCCCGGTGGCGACCACTGCCCGCTTGCCGGTGCGGCCGCCGGTCAGCCGCATGCTGACCTTCTGCTCGCGCGGTAGCTCCTGTGGCGGGCCGATCTCCTCGAACTTGCGCAGCCGGGTCTGGGCGGCCTTGTAGCGCGAGGCGAGGCCGTCGTTGTACGCCGCCTTCGTCTTGTACATCTGCACCAGAGCCTTGAGCTTCGCGTGCTCCTCGTCCCAGCGCCGACGCAGCTCCTCGAACCGCTCGAAGCGATGCTGCCGGGCCTCGTGGTACGTGCGGAAACCACCGCCGTGCGTCCACGCGGTGTTGCCGGCCGCACCGAGCTCGACCGTGATGATCCGAGTCGCGGTGTTGGCCAGCAGCTCACGGTCGTGGCTGATGTAGAGCACCGTCTTGTCGCTGGTGCGCAGCTGCTCCTCGAGCCAGCGCTTCGCCGGTACGTCGAGGTAGTTGTCCGGCTCGTCCAGCATCAGCACCTGGTCCGGGCCGCGCAGCAGCGCCTCGAGGACCAGGCGTTTCTGCTCACCACCCGACAGCGTCTTCACCTCACGCCAACGGCAGTTGTCGAACGGCACTCCGAGCGCAGACATCGTGCAGACGTCCCAGAGCACCTCAGCGTCGTAGCCGCCGACCTCACCCCAGTCGGAGATGGCCTGCGCGTACCTGAGCTGGGTCTTCTCGTCCTCGGACTCCATCATCGCCAGCTCGGCCTTCTCCAGCGTCTCGGCCGCCTGCTGGATCGCCTCCGGGGCGACGCTGAGCAATAGGTCCCGCACGGTGGACGAGTCCCGGACCGAGCCGACGAACTGCCGCATCACCCCGAGACCGCCGGAGCGCGCGACGCTGCCGCTGTGTGGCTTCAGGTCGCCCGCGATGATCTTGGTCAGCGTGGTCTTGCCCGAACCGTTCGCGCCGACCAGTGCGACCTTCGCACCGTCCGCCACCCGGAACGTGACGTCGTCCAGCAGCACCCGCCCGTCAGGCAGCTCGAACCCGATGCCGGCGACTTCTACGTGACCCATTCCCCCAGTCTGACCGGCGGACCCGCCAGCAGGCGAACGGATATCGCGTCACCAGCCCTTGAGGGCATCCAGATACGTGCTGCCGGACGGGCGGACCGGACCAGTCATGAACAGCTTCAGGGGTGCCGCGAACAGACCGTAGGTGTGCGATCCGGTGAAGAAGCCCGGTGTGTTGCAGCCGGTGTACTCGACCCAGATCTCCCGGATGCCGGCCGCCGTAGTGAACCGCAGCACGATCGCCTCACTCGGCTGAGCAGCCTGCGGTGCGCACTTGAACACCGGCAGCGCGGAGTTCATCTCCGGGAGCGGCTTGATCGCATCGACCACCTGCTGCGCAACCGCTGCACTGAACTGCTGCTGGCCGAGCAGTGAGCTTCCCTTGAGGTCGTACCGGCAAGCCAGCAGACCTGACACTGGCGTAGCGACATCCAGACCAGTCCCAGCCGGTACGGCGTTGGTGGCCGGCGCCTTCAGGATCGGATGAGCAGCCGGGCACCCCGTGGGCGCGAACGGCGGTTGGGTCGGAACCGCCTCCTGGGTCCGGACCGCGCCGCCCGACGTGACCTTCCCACCGCTGTCTCCCGCACTCGATGCGGTCTCTGAGTTCGAGCCCGAGGAGCCCGGCAGCACGTTCCAGACGCCTCCGATCGCTACGACGACCAGCACTGCCGCAGCACCTGACATCACCGCCTGCCGACGGCGCCGGACGCGCCGACGGGCCTCAGCCACCAACCCGAGCGCCCGTGGGCTCTCGGTCGAGTCCGCGTGGCTCTGGAACGCCGAGGTGAACTTGGGGCCGAGCTCCTGCTCAGGATCGTGCTCAGGCATTCTCGGCTCCTCCCTTGCTCAGTGTGGTCTTCAGTGCGGCCAGTGCGCGGTGCACATGCGATCTGGCCGTCGCCTCCGCGCAGTGCAGCAGCACACCGATCTCGGCGTACGAGAGCTCTTCGTAGAAGCGCAGGACGACGGCTGCGCGCTGTTTGTCCGGCAGCGTCGAGCACAACGCCCAGACGGCCTCGGACTCGGCTCTGGCCGCAGTACCGTCCGGTGCGGCGGGCGCCGTACGGACAGGGTCCTCGACCGGTGCCTCGCGGCGACGGAAGCGCCGCCACCAGGAGATGTGTGCGTTCACCACCATCCGCTTCACGTAGGCCTCCGGGTCGTCAGCCTTGCTGACCCGGGCCCAGCGGGCACAGGCGGTCGTCAGGGCGTCCTGGACGGCATCCTCGGCCAGCGCCTTGTCCCCGGTCAGGACGTAGGCGAAGCGCAGCAGAGCATCGGCCTTCTGAGTGACCCACTGCTCGAAGTCGATCGACTCCGACGACGGTGCCGCTGCTGCCGCCAACGCTGCCTCCATACCCTCAGGACGGCGCCGGACCCGCGTTCGTTGCACGCAGTACCCGGAACCCCTTGGCGCTGCCGACCCGCTCACAGGGATAGCCCTGCTCGGTCATCCAGCGCTGCAGCGAGTCGCCGCCGAGGTTCTTGCCGACCACGAACCATGCCACGCCGTCGGGCGCAAGGCGAGCAAGCCAACGCAACAACATCTTGTGCAGCTCGGGCTTGCCGATGTGGATCGCCGGATTCGACCAGATCTGGTCGAAGAGCAGCCCCTCCGGTACGTCGTCCGGCAGCGCCGCGTGCACGCGGTCCGCGACCCCTGCGGTCTTGGCGTTCTCCGCGGTCAGCTCCAGCGCCCTGGTGTTCACATCGACGGCCCACACCACTGCACTCGACTCAACCGCCAGTGCACACGCGATCGGGCCGTAGCCGGTCCCCAGGTCGAGGAACGTCCCCTCGCCGGTCGGCGGCTCCACCTCACGCAGCAGGATCGACGTACCGAGGTCCAGGCGGTCCCGGGAGAACACACCGCTCGCCGTGGTGAACGAGTACTCCCGGCCCCAGATGCGGCCCGTGACAGTACGGCGTACGTCGGCGGAACCGGGCTCCGCCGCGAAGTAGTGGTCAGCCACGCTGGTGTACCTCTCCCCTGACCTGCCTGGCCTCCAGGGCCCGGGCGGCCAGCTCGTTGTCCGCCGGATACCGCACTTCTTCCAGTGTGAGCCCATGAGCAGGCACCACTGCCACCGCCGAGTCACGCACCTTCGCGGAGAGCACGGCGCCCGGCCAGTCCACCTCTCGACGCCCATCACCCACAGGGATCATCGACCCCACCAGCGCCCGCACCATCGAGTGACAGAAGGCATCTGCGATCACAGTGCCCTCCAACAGCCCAGGGGCTGTGCGCTGCCACGAGAAGTCCAGCAGGGCGCGCACTGTGCTGGCGCCCTCCCGCTTCTTGCAGAACGCCGCGAAGTCGTGCTCGCCCAGCAGCTGAGCCGCAGCCGCGTTCATCCGCTCCACGTCCAGCGGACGAGGCACCCGCAGTACATGCCCGCGAGTCAGCGGATCCCACGCGGCCGCCTCATCACACAACCGGTAGACGTACCGGCGGGCGAGAGCAGAGAACCGTGCGTCAAATCCCTCTGGAGCCGCCGTCACGCTCGTAACGACCACATCCGCAGGCAGGACGCCGTTCAGCGCTCTCAAGAGCCTGTGCGGCTCCACAGCGGCTTCCAGGTCGAAGTGCGTTACCTGCCCACGAGCGTGTACGCCGGTATCCGTCCGGCCGGCGCACGTCACCGCCAGCCGCTCGGGCAGCCGCAGTACGGTCTGGAGCGCGTCCTCCAACGAGCCCTGCACGGTCCGGAGACCATCCTGACGAGCCCAGCCATGGAAAGCCGTCCCGTCGTACCTGAGGTCAATCCGCCAACGCACACGTCAATCTAACGCAACAGCGCCCCGACACCGTGAAGTGTCGGGGCGCTGTCAGAACAGCTGAGACCTACTTGTCGTCGTCGGTCTCGCCGGCCTTGGCGAAGCCCGCGGCGGCAGCGTCCTCTTCGGTCTTGAACCAGACCTCGGCGACCGTCTGCGCGTACCAGGGCGACTCGGTGGTGTGGTACTTCATCGAGTTCTCGTTGCCCTTGATGGTGTAGCCCTCCGGCGCCGAGTCGTCGGCCAGCGGAGCGGCCGAGTTCTCGAACTTGCCGGCGACGACGTCCTGGACCGATTCGTCCTTGACCTCGGCGGCGGGGGTCTCGTCCGCCTTCGGGGCGGCGGCCTTCTTGGCCGTCGCCTTCTTGGCGGGCTTCTTCGCGTCGCTCAGTGCCTCGACCAGCTCGATCTTCACCATCGGCGCGTTGTCACCCTTGCGCGGGCCGAGCTTGATGATGCGGGTGTAGCCACCCGGACGGTCGGCGTAGCGCTCGCCGATCTCGGTGAAGAGCACGTGCACGACGCTCTTGTCCCGGATCCGCTTCATCACCTGGCGGCGCGAGTTCAGGTCGCCGCGCTTGGCCTTGGTGATCATCGACTCCGCCAGCGGCTGCAGGCGCTTGGCCTTGGCCGCGGTGGTGGTGATGGCGCCGTGCTCGAACAGCGACGTCGCGAGGTTGCTGAGGATCAGCTTCTCGTGCGCCGGGCTGCCGCCCAGCCGGGCACCCTTGGTGGGGGTAGGCATCTCTTACTCCAGAAGGATTCAGGCCCCGAAAACACAGAGCCCGGGGTCGGTTTCAGAACAGCTCGGAACAGCTCAGTACTGCTCGGTCTCGGCGAAGCTCTCGTCGTCGTCCTCGGACTCCGTGCCGTAGGCCTCGGCGGCCGCACGCAGGTCGAAGCCGGGAGGCGAGTCCTTCAGCGACAGGCCCATCTCGGCCAGCTTCAGCTTGACCTCGTCGATCGACTTGGAGCCGAAGTTGCGGATGTCCAGCAGGTCCTGCTCGCTGCGCGAGATCAGTTCACCCACGGTGTGGATGCCCTCACGCTTGAGGCAGTTGTACGACCGGACGGTCAGCTGCAGGTCCTCGACCGGCAGCGCCAGGTCGGCGGCCATCTGCTCGTCCACCGGCGACGGGCCGATGTCGATGCCCTCGGCCTCGACGTTCAGCTCGCGGGCCAGGCCGAACAGCTCGACCAGCGTCTTACCGGCCGACGCGACGGCGTCGCGGGGCAGCATCGACGGCTTGGTCTCGACGTCGACCACGAGGCGGTCGAAGTCGGTGCGCTGCTCGACGCGGGTCGCCTCGACCTTGTAGGTGACCTTGAGGACCGGGGAGTAGATCGAGTCGACCGGCATCCGGCCGATCTCGGCGTCCGCGGACTTGTTCTGGATCGCGGACACGTAACCGCGGCCACGCTCCACGACCAGCTCCATCTCGAGCCGGCCCTTCTCGTTCAGGGTGGCGATCTTCAGGTCCGGGTTGTGCACCTCGACACCGGCCGGCGGCGCGATGTCCGCGGCGGTGACGTCACCGGGGCCCTGCTTGCGCAGGTACATGGTGACCGGCTCGTCGTGCTCGGAGGAGACGACCAGGTCCTTGAGGTTCAGGATCAGCTGGGTGGCGTCTTCCTTCACCCCGGCGACGGTCGAGAACTCGTGCAGGACACCGTCGACCTTGATGCTGGTGACGGCCGCGCCCGGGATGGACGACAGCAGGGTCCGGCGGATCGAGTTACCGAGGGTGTAGCCGAAACCCGGCTCCAACGGCTCGATGACGAACCGCGAACGGTGCTCGTCGACGACCTCTTCGGTCAGGGTGGGACGCTGTGCGATAAGCAACTTCGTGTTCCTTCACTGTTTCGCGACGACCACTATTTGAGGCCGCGAGGGGGGCGAAGAACACCGATCCGGCCGGCGGCCGAAGCCACCGGCCGGAACCGGATCAGTTCTTCGAGTAGAGCTCGACGATCAGGTGCTCGGAGACCTGGGTGTCGATCTGCTGCCGGGTCGGCAGCTGGTGGACGAGGATGCGCAACCGCTCCGGCATGACCTCGAGCCAGGCCGGGACCACGCGCTCGGCGTGGGTCTCCCGGGCGATGATGAACGGCGTCGTCTCGACCGACTTCGCCTTGACATCGATGATGTCGTGGGCGGAGACGCGGTACGACGGGATGTTCACCTTGATGCCGTTCACCGTGAAGTGTCCGTGCGTCACGAGCTGACGGGCCTGCCGACGCGTCCGGGCCAGGCCCGAGCGGTAGACCACGTTGTCGAGACGGGACTCCAGGATGATCAGCAGGTTGTCACCGGTCTTGCCGGAGCGCCGCGAGGCCTCCTCGTAGTACCGGCGGAACTGCTTCTCCAGCACGCCGTACGAGAAGCGGGCCTTCTGCTTCTCGCGCAGCTGGAGCAGGTACTCGCTCTCCTTCGGACGGCCTCGGCCGTGCATACCCGGGGGGTACGGACGACGCTCGAACGCCTTGTCGCCACCGACGAGGTCGACCCCGAGACGGCGCGACTTCTTGGTCATGGGTCCGGTGTAACGGGCCATTGTTGGTTACCTGCCTCTCTCTGGGTCAGACCCGGCGCCGCTTGGGGGGGCGGCAGCCGTTGTGTGCGGTCGGGGTGACGTCCTGGATGGTGCCGACCTCGAGGCCGACGGCAC
Source organism: Kribbella sp. NPDC051587 (assembly GCF_044453945.1). Classification (NCBI taxonomy): domain Bacteria; kingdom Bacillati; phylum Actinomycetota; class Actinomycetes; order Propionibacteriales; family Kribbellaceae; genus Kribbella; species Kribbella sp. NPDC051587. The sequence goes on along the minus strand of NZ_JBITDE010000002.1, from coordinate 795,434 downwards.
CCAGCGAACGGATCGCGGTCTCACGGCCGGAGCCGGGACCCTTCACGAACACGTCGATCTTGCGCATGCCGTGCTCCATCGCGCGGCGTCCGGCGGCCTCGGCGGCCATCTGCGCGGCGAACGGGGTGGACTTGCGCGAACCCTTGAAGCCGACGGTGCCCGCGGAAGCCCACGAGATGACCGCGCCGGTCGGGTCGGTGATCGTCACGATCGTGTTGTTGAACGTGCTCTTGATGTGCGCGTGGCCGGCGGCCACGTTCTTCTTCTCCTTGCGGCGCACCTTCTTCGCGCCGGCCGCGGTGCGGCTCTTGGGAGGCATAAGTCAGTTGCTCCTGGAAAGATCGAGGGTCATCCGGGTCACTTCTTCTTCTTGCCGGCGATTGCCTTCTTGCGACCCTTGCGGGTGCGGGCATTCGTCTTGGTGCGCTGACCGCGCACCGGCAGACCGCTGCGGTGCCGGCGGCCCTGGTACGACCCGATCTCGATCTTGCGGCGGATGTCCGCGGTGATCTCCCGGCGGAGGTCACCTTCGATCTGGTAGTTGCCTTCGATCCAGTCGCGAAGCTTGACCAGCTCGTCGTCGCCCAGCTCGTGGACGCGCTTGTCACCGGAGATCCCGGTGGCTTCGAGCGTCTTGAGGGCGCGGGTGCGGCCTACTCCGAAGATGTAGGTGAGTGCGACCTCGATGCGCTTGTCGCGCGGCAGGTCGACTCCTACGAGGCGTGCCATGTGGCGGTGATCCTTTCGTCGGCAGAGGTGTGGTGGCGCGCTGCGTCCTTGCCCGCCTCGGTGTCTGTGGTGCTCACCGGCAAGGCCCCGGCCTCTGTTCCGGGGGCAGCGTCCAGCGTGTTACCGGTGCTGGACGAGCATGCGCGCTGTGGTGCGAAAGTGCCGTGCCTGCTGAGAGGAGCTGTTCAGCCCTGCCGCTGCTTGTGCCGCGGGTTCTCGCAGATCACCATGACCCGACCGTGACGGCGGATCACCTTGCACTTGTCGCAGATCTTCTTGACGCTCGGATTGACCTTCATCGAGCTTCTTTCTTCGACAGGTGTTGGTGGTCGTGTTACTTGTACCGATAGACGATGCGACCCCGGGTGAGGTCGTACGGCGACAGCTCCACGACGACCCGGTCCTCGGGGAGGATCCGGATGTAGTGCTGCCTCATCTTGCCGCTGATGTGCGCGAGCACCTTGTGCCCATTGGACAGTTCAACACGGAACATCGCGTTCGGCAGGGCCTCGACGATGGTGCCCTCGAGTTCGATAACTCCCTCTTTTTTGGGCATGTCCTCGCACTTCTGTAGACGTGACTGACTATGGCTCCAAAAGAGCCAACAACCGAGTGTACGTCACTACCACACCCGAAACCCAATCGGCCCGAAGAAGCCATACTTACCACTTGGGCAGTACCCCACTATTTAGTGTGTACTTGTCCGCCCTACAGCCCCTCGCCCAGGGTGGCAGACATGAAGACACCAGTCACCGTTCTCGGCCTGGGCGCGATGGGAACAGCCCTCGCCCGGACCTTTCTGGCCGCCGGCCACCCGACCACCGTCTGGAACCGCACCCCCGGCCGCTCCCCCGAACTCGAAGGCGTCACCCGCGCCACCACCGCGGCCGAGGCGGTCGCCGCCAGCCCGCTGGTTGTCGTCTGCCTGCTCGACGACACCACGGTCCGCGACACCCTCGGGGGCGTCGACCTCACCGGCACGGTGGTCGTCAACCTGACCAACAGCACGCCGGACCAGGCTCGCGCCCTCGATGCGCTGCTCGGAGCATCGTCGTACCTGGACGGCGGGATCATGGCCGTCCCCGCGCTGATCGGCGGTCCGAACGCGTTCATCCTCTACAGCGGTGACAACGCGGCGTTCAAGCAGTACGAGGCCGACCTCGCCGTACTGGCTCGTCCCGTGTACGTCGGTGCTGATGCCGGCCTGGCCGCCCTGTACGACATCGCTTTACTGAGTGGGATGTACGGCATGTTCGGCGGTGTTGAGCACGCGCTGGCCCTGATGCAGAGCGCTGATGTGCCGGCGGTCGAGTTCACCCGGCAACTGCTGATCCCCTGGCTGACCGCGATGCTGGGCTCGGTGCCGCGGATCGCGGCCGACCTCGACAATCCGCCGGAGCCCGGTACCGCCGGATCCAACCTCGCCATGCAGGCAACGGCGTACCACCACCTGATCGACACGTCCGTCGCACAAGGGGTCGACCCCATGTTGATGACGCCGATGGGTGCTCTGCTCCAGAAGGCTGTCGCCACCGGTCACGGCGATGAGGACTCGGCCGCCCTGATCAGGTTGCTCAGGACGACTTCGTAGCGGCCCACTGCTCGCCCTCGCGCCACAATTGTTCGGGCATCAGGTCGAGCAGATCGCAGGCGGCATCAAGCTGGGCAAGCGCTGTGGTGGTGTCCCGGTACGCCGGGAAGATCGCCACGAACCGGCGTCCCTCGCAGCTGAAGCCGAAGGGCGCGACGGCGGTGAGCACCTCGACCGCACCGGGGTGCAGCAACGCCTGAGCGTGGTCCTCACGGCCGTTGAAGAGGTCGTAGCGACCGGGCAGCCCGTCGACCTCCAGACGCAGTGGCAGCAGACTGGCGGCCGCGACCGATCCCAGCCCGGCCGGCAGCACCTGCAGCGGCGGGAGCGGCCGGTCGATCTGCAGATCAAGGAAGTCGAAGCCAAGGTTGCGGCGCCGGACGCGGTGCCGGAACTCGCCGGTGACGAACTCACGGCCGCGGTGCCGGCCGGTGGTCACCTCGGCCACCTCGGCCTGCGGATCCGCATCGAACGGCGGGAACGGCCAGCGCTCCATCACCTCCGGCCCGGCCGCGGAGATCCGCCAGCCGAGCTCCCGGGCGGCCCGTGCCCACGCCTTCTGTAGCCGTCCGTCGGCCCGCCGCATCGCGAGCGTGAACACCAGCAGGACCGCGAACCAGGCAAGCATGATCCAGCCCACCCAGCGCGGTTCGACCAGCAGCCCGACGATCACCAGCGGTACGGCGACCGCGAACCAGATCACGTAGACGAGCACGGATCCCTGCCGCAGCTGCCAGGCCAGGGCCGGCCGGAGCGGCCGGGTCAACGGCGCTTTCCGAGGTTGCCCAACGCGATGATCCCCCACGGGATCAGCAGCCATACCGGCCAGAAGTTCGGCCAGTTCCCATTGTGGGCAAGGCCAATCACGAACCAGATGACCACGTTGATCGCCACGATGCCGGTGAAGCCACCACCCAGGGCCAGCAGTCCGCCGTTACGCCGCCGCTGTACCTCCTTCGTCGGGAACTCCCCCGGCGCAGGGGCCGGCTTCTGATCCTGAACGACGGCAGGCGTCTGGTACGTCTTCATCGGCGGCAGGTCACGCACCAGCGGCTCCAGCTCGCCGTACGTCTGCACGGCGTAGAGCTTGTCGAGCCGCGACGAGAACTCGGTCTGATCCAGCCGGCCGTCGGCGAAGGCGTCCCGCAACCGCCCGGCGATCTTCTCGCGGTCGGCCTCGGTGAATCGCTGGTACGGCTGGTACTGGGACATGCCTCAAGTGTGCCTCAGGCCCAGGGCCGCCGCGTCCCCCGATGGACGGACGCGGCGCTTCGTCGTACCGGCTGACGGCCTCAGTCCGCGAGCGCGCCGCAGGTGACGCCGAGCTCGGCCAGCTTGGCCGCACCGCCGTCCAGCGACGTCAGCACCCAGGGACCTTGCGGAGTGAGAGTGAACGTGTGCTCGGTGTGAGCGGCCGCGCGACCGTCATCGGTCACCACGGTCCAGTCGTCGTCGAGCGTGTGGTTGTCCTGCCTGCCCAGCGTCAGCATCGGCTCGACCGCCAGGGCCAGACCCTCGACCAGCTTCGGGCCGCGCCCGGCCTTGCCGAAGTTCGGCACGTTCGGCGGCTGGTGCATCGCCGAACCGATCCCGTGCCCGACGAAGTCCTCGACGATCCCGTACGACGAGTTGGCGCGCACGTGGGCCTCGACCGCGGCCGAGATGTCGGTCAGCCGACCACCGAGCTTCGCCGCGGCGAAGCCCTGCCACATCGACTCCTCGCAGATCCGGGCCAGCTCGAGCAGGTCGTCGCCGACCGTGCCGACCGGCACCGTGATCGCGGCGTCGCCGTGCCACCCGTTCACGATCGCACCGCAGTCGATCGAGATCAGGTCGCCCTCGGCGAGCACCCGCTCGCCCGGGATGCCGTGCACGATCTCGTCGTTCACCGAGGCGCAGATCGAGCCGGTGAAGCCGTGGTAGCCCTTGAACGACGGGGTGGCGCCGGAGGAGCGGATATTGTCCTCGGCGATCGCGTCGAGCTCGCCGGTGCTGATCCCGGGCTTGACCGCCTCCCGGAGCAGCTCCAGCGTGCGGCCGACCACCAGGCCGGCCGCTCGCATGGCGAGGATCTGTTCGCGGGTCTTGATCTCGATCCCGCGGTCCTTAAAAATCATCTGTCCTTCAGTCGGTCAGGGACTTGAGCGCGGCGATGACGCGCTCGCTGACCTCGTCGATCTCGCCGACGCCGTCCACCTCGACCAGCAGGTCGCGCTGGCCGTAGACGGCCAGCAGCGGCTTGGTCTCCGCGGCGTACACGTCCTGCCGGTGCCGGATGACCTCTTCGGAGTCGTCCGTGCGGCCGTCGGTGTGAGCGCGCTTCGACATCCGGTCCACCAGCACCTCGATGTCGGCGACCAGCGCCACCACCGCGTCCAGCTTGTGGCCGTGCTCGGCCAGGATGTCGTCCAGCGTGCCCACCTGGGCGAGGGTGCGCGGGTACCCGTCGAGCAGGAACCCGTCACCGGCGTCGGCCTCCGACAACCGGTCCCGCACCATCGCGTTGGTGACCTCGTCGGGGACGTAGTCCCCGGCATCCATGAAGCGCTTGGCTTCGAGCCCGAGCGGCGTCTCGTCCTTCACGTTCGCTCGGAAGATGTCGCCGGTGGACACGGCCGGGATATTCAGGCGTTCCGCAAGCACCTTTGCCTGCGTGCCCTTGCCCGCCCCGGGCGGACCCATCAGCAACAGTCTCATCAGCGCAAGAACCCTTCGTAGTTGCGTTGCTGCAGCTGAGACTCGATCTGCTTCACCGTGTCCAGGCCCACGCCGACCATGATCAGGATCGACGTACCACCGAACGGGAAGTTCTGGTTCGCACCGGCCAGGACCAGCGCGATCAGCGGAATCAGCGACAGCACGGCCAGGTAGATGGCACCCGGCAATGTGATGCGGTTCAGCACGTACGCCAGGTATTCCTCGGTCGGCCGGCCGGCCCGGATCCCCGGGATGAAGCCGCCGTACTTCTTCATGTTGTCCGCGACTTCCTTCGGGTTGAAGGTGATCGAGACGTAGAAGTAGGTGAAGAACAGGATCAAGGCGACGTACGTAGCCATGTAAATGGGGTGGTCGCCCTTGACCAGGTTCCCTTGGATCCAGATCGCCCAGGGTTTGTCGGCCTGGAACTGGCTGACAAGCACCGGGAGGTACAGCAGGCTGGAGGCGAAGATGACCGGGATGACACCGGCCTGGTTCACCTTCAGGGGAATGTAGGTGGAGGTGCCGCCGAACATCTTGCGGCCGACCATCCGTTTGGCGTACTGCACCGGGATCCGGCGCTGCGCCTGTTCGATGAAGATGACCGCGGCCATGATCACCAGACCGACGGCGATCACGATGAAGAAGGTCGCGAAACCCTTCGTCTTGCGGATGCTCCACAGGTTGGTCGGGAAGGTGGCGACGATCTGGGTGAAGATCAGGATCGACATACCGTTACCGACACCACGGTCGGTGATCAGCTCACCCAGCCACATGATCACGCCGGTACCGGCGGTCATGGTCAGCACCATCACGGTGACGTGGAACCAGTCGTCCTTGTACAGCAGGGGCTCGGTGCAGCCCTGGAACAGCCGGCCGGGGGTCCGGGCGAGCGCCACGAAGGCCGTCGACTGCAGGATCGCCAGTCCGACGGTCAGGAACCGGGTGTACTGGGTGATCTTCGACTGCCCCGCCTGGCCCTCCTTCTTCAGCGACTCCAGCCGCGGGATCACCACGGTGAGCAGCTGCAGGATGATGCTGGCGGTGATGTACGGCATGATGCCCAGCGCGAAGATCGCGAGCTGGAGCAGGGCGCCGCCGGAGAACAGGTTGATCAAGTTGTACAGATTGGCGTTCGCGCCGTTCTGCGATCCCTTGATACACGCGTGCAGCGACTGGACGTTGACGCCGGGGGCCGGCACGACGGAGCCGATCCGGAAGATCACGACGATGAAGAGCACGAACAAGATCTTCCGGCGCAGGTCCGGAGTCTTGAACGCGTTGGCAAAGGCGCCTAACACCCTGTCCTCCCACATGTTTGCTCTGCCCCGGGCAGGGCAGGGGTCTGGCATAGCAGCCGGGCAAGAGACGAACCAGGGCCCGTCCGACCGGTGCAGAGTATCAAGCACCGGGCGTTACGAGCCCTGGACCGCATGTCACACCTCGGTGGTGGTCCCCCCGGCGGCCTGGATCTTGTCCAGAGCCGACTTGGAGAACTTGTGCGCCGAGACCTGCAGAGCGACGGTCAGTTCCCCGTCACCCAGCACCTTCACCGGCTGACCACGACGGACCGCGCCCTTGGCGACGAGCTCGGCTACGCCGACCTCGCCACCTTCGGGGAACAGTTGTCCGAGCTTGTCCAGGTTAACGACCTGGAACTCCACTCGGTTCCTGCTCTTGAAGCCCTTCAGCTTCGGGAGCCGCATGTGCTGCGGCATCTGGCCACCCTCGAAGTACTCGGGGATGTTGTTACGGGCCTTGCTGCCCTTGGTACCGCGACCGGCGGTCTTGCCCTTGCTGCCCTCACCACGACCCACACGGGTCTTGGCGGTCTTGGCACCGGGCGCCGGACGCAGGTGATGAACCTTCAGCGCCATGTCAGTCGACCTCCTCGACGGTGATGAGGTGGCGAACCGCGCGGACCATGCCGCGAACCTCGGGACGGTCCTCGTGGACGGCGCTGTCGCCGATCCGCTTGACGCCCAGGGTGCGCAGGGTGTCGCGCTGGTTCTGCTTGCCACCGATGCCCGAACGGGTCTGGGTCACCTTCAAGCGTGCCATCAGGAAGCCACCTCCGCCCGCGCCTTCAGCAGCGCTGCCGGAGCGACGTCCTCGACCGGCAGGCCACGACGCGCAGCCACGGCCTCCGGAGTCTCCAGGGCCTGCAGCGCGGCCACCGTGGCGTGCACCACGTTGATCGCGTTGGAGGAACCCAGCGACTTGCTGAGGATGTCGTGGATCCCGGCGCACTCCAGTACGGCGCGCGCCGAGCCGCCCGCGATCACACCGGTACCGGGAGCGGCCGGACGCAGCATGACAACGCCTGCGGCCTTCTCGCCCTGGACCGGGTGCGGGATGGTGCCCTGGATCCGCGGCACCTTGAAGAACGACTTCTTGGCCTCCTCGACACCCTTGGCGATCGCCGCGGGCACCTCCTTGGCCTTGCCGTAACCCACACCGACGGTGCCTTCGCCGTCGCCGACGACCACGAGGGCGGTGAAGCTGAAGCGACGACCACCCTTCACGACCTTGGCCACACGGTTGATGGCTACCACGCGCTCGATGTAGGCGGTCTTGTCAGCTGCCTGACCGCGACCACCGTCGCGGCCGCGGCGCTCACCACCGGCGCCGCCTCCGCGACGCTGCTGGCCTCCGCTCATTTCGAACTACCTTCTTCCTTGTGTGTCGCCATCAGAAACCGAGCCCGTTCTCACGAGCGGCGTCGGCCAGGGCCGCGATCCGTCCGTGGTACTTGTTCCCGGCGCGGTCGAAGACGACCGCCTCGATGCCCGCGGCCTTCGCCCGGTCGGCGATCAGGCCGCCGACGGTCTTGGCCTTGTCGGTCTTGTTGTCCGACGCACCGCGCAGGTCGGCCTCCATCGTGGAGGCGGAGACCAGGGTCTTGCCGGCCACATCGTCGATGACCTGAACGAACAGGTGCTTCGCCGACTTGGTGACCACGAGGCGCGGCCGGTCCGGCGTACCGTTGATCTTCTTCCGCACGCGGATCTGGCGGCGCAGACGCGACGCCGTCTTCTTGGCGGAGTGCTTGTTGTGACGCAGTCCGATCGCCATGGTTACTTACCAGCCTTTCCGACCTTGCGGCGGACCTGCTCGCCGGCGTACCGCACACCCTTGCCCTTGTACGGCTCGGGCTTGCGCAGCTTGCGGATGTTGGCAGCGACCTCGCCGACCGACTGCTTGTCGATCCCGATGACCGAGAACCGGGTCGGGGCCTCGACGTTGAACGTGATGCCCTCGGGAGCGTCCACGGTGATCGTGTGGCTGTACCCGAGCGAGAACTCCAGCTGGGTCGGTCCCTTGGACAGGACGCGGTACCCGACGCCGACGATCTCGAGCTTCTTCTCGTAGCCGTCCGTCACGCCGGTCACCAGGTTGGCGATCAGAGTGCGGGACAGGCCGTGCAGTTCCTTGCTCTTGCGCTGGTCGTCCGGACGGCTGACGGCGATGGTGCCGTCCTCGTCCTTGCCGACCACGATGGGCTCAGCGACGACGTGCGTGAGCTGACCCTTGGGACCCTTGACGGTGACCGTCTGGCCGTCGATCGTGACGTCGACGCCGGACGGGACCGAGATCGGGAGCTTACCGATGCGAGACATGAGAGTGGTCCTCCTTCCGGTTCTTCGTCACCAGACGTAGGCGAGGACTTCCCCGCCAACGCCCTTGTTCTTGGCCTGACGGTCGGTCAGCAGTCCCTGGGAGGTCGAGATGATCGCGACACCCAGGCCACCGAGGACCTTCGGCAGGTTGGTCGACTTCGCGTAGACCCGCAGGCCCGGCTTCGAGATCCGCCGAACGCCCGCAAGGGAGCGCTCCCGGGTCGGGCCGAACTTCAGGTCCACGATCAGGGTCTTGCCGACGGCGCCCTCTTTGGGCTCCTCGACCTTGTAGGAGGAGATGTAACCCTCCTGCTGGAGGATGTCGGCGATGCCCTGCTTGATCTTGCTGTACGGCATCGAGGTCGACTCGTGGTACGCCTGGTTGGCGTTGCGCAGACGCGTCAGCATGTCTGCGATCGGGTCGGTCATTGTCATGGCCTGGGGCCTCTTTCCCGCCGTGGTTTCGCCGGCCGGCGACCTACGGTGACTAGATGATGAAGGGAGAAACGTTCCGGGGTGGAGACGGTCACCAGCTGGACTTGGTCACACCAGGCAGCTCGCCCCGGTGCGCCATCTCCCGCAGGCAGATCCGGCACAGGCCGAACTTGCGGAAGACCGCCTTCGGCCGGCCGCAGCGCTGGCAGCGGGTGTAACCGCGCACCGCGAACTTCGGCGTCCGGGCCTGCTTGACCTTCAGTGCTGTCTTCGCCACGTCAGTTCTCCTTGAACGGGAAGCCGAGTGCCCGCAGCAGGGCCCGGCCCTCGTCGTCGTTCTTGGCGGTGGTCACCACGGTGATGTCCATGCCGCGGACCCGGTCGATGCGGTCCTGGTTGATCTCGTGGAACATCACCTGCTCGGTCAGACCGAAGGTGTAGTTCCCGGTGCCGTCGAACTGCTTCGGCGACAGACCGCGGAAGTCGCGGATCCGGGGCAGGGCCAGCGAGAGCAGCCGGTCCAGGAACTCCCACATCCGGTCGCCGCGCAGCGTGACGTGGGCGCCGATCGGCATCCCCTCACGCAGCTTGAACTGGGCGATCGACTTGCGGGCCTTGGTCACCTGCGGCGCCTGGCCGGTGATCGCGGCCAGGTCCTTGACGGCACCCTCGATCAGCTTGGAGTCACGGGCCGCCTCGCCGACGCCCATGTTCACCACGATCTTGGTCAGACCGGGCACCTGCATGGCGTTGGCGTAGCTGAACTCCTCGTTCAGCTTGGCCACGATCTCCTCGCGGTACTTGGTCTTCAACCGGGGCAGAACCCGCTCGGTCACTGTCTCGGTCATCAGATCTCCTCGCCGGTACGCCGCGCGATCCGGACGCTCCGGAAACCGGCGTACGTCGAACCGTCGGGGCGCCGCTTCTGCACCTCGACGCGGTTGTAGCCGACGCGGGTGGTCACCTTCTGCTTCTTGCCGTCCTTCTCGACCTCGACCAGAAGCATCACGTTGGAGACGTGGATCGGGGCTTCCTGGGTGACGATGCCACCCGTGGTGCCGCCGCGCTGGGCCTGCTGCACCTTGGTGTGCTTCTTGACCCGGTTCACGCCCTCGACGATGACCTTCTCGGCATCCGGCAGGACCTGAATGATCTTGCCTTCGAGACCCTTGGACTTACCGGCGATCACGCGGACCTGATCGCCCTTCTTCACGTGCAGTTTGCGCTGGGCAGCCATCTCAGAGCACCTCCGGTGCGAGCGAGATGATCTTCATGAAGCGCTTCTCGCGCAGCTCCCGGCCGACCGGCCCGAAGATACGGGTACCGCGGGGCTCACCGTCGGCCTTGAGGATCACCGCGGCGTTCTCGTCGAACCGGATGTAGGAGCCGTCCGGACGCCGGCGCTCCTTCACGGTGCGAACGATGACGGCCTTGACGACGTCGCCCTTCTTGACGCCGCCACCCGGGATCGCGTCCTTGACGGTGGCGACGATCGTGTCACCGACACCGGCGTAGCGCCGACCGGAGCCACCGAGAACCCGGATGCAAAGAATTTCCTTCGCACCCGTGTTGTCGGCGACCTTCAGTCGCGACTCCTGCTGGATCATCTGTTGATCTCCTGGTTGTCTCGCTGGTTCTCACGTCCGTGAGCCTTGCGGAACGAATAATTTCGATTGGTTTCCGAGCCGGTACCCGCGGTGCTGAACACCGCGGGGCCGGCCGGACCGCTTACTTGGCCTTCTCGAGGATCTCGACGACGCGCCAGCGCTTGGTCGCCGACAGCGGCCGGGTCTCCATCAGGAGGACGCGGTCGCCGATACCGGCGGCGTTCTGCTCGTCGTGTGCCTTGAGCTTGCTCGTGCGGCGGAGGACCTTGCCGTAGAGCTTGTGCTTGACCCGGTCCTCGACCTCGACGGTGACGGTCTTGTCCATCTTGTCGCTCAGCACCAGACCCTCACGGGTCTTGCGGGTGGCTCGCGCCTCGGGGGTCGTGCTCACGCTCTCGTCCTTCACGTTCTCGGTCATGCCTTCGCCTCGGCCTTCTCGCTGTCGTCCGCGGTCTCAGTGACCTCGGTGTCGGCCTCGGCGGCAACCGGGGCGTCGACCTCTTCGGTGATGCCGAGCGCACGCTCGGTCAGCACCGTGTAGATGCGGGCGATGTCCTTACGGACGGCGCGCAGCCGGCCGTGTGACTCCAGCTGTCCGGTGGCAGCCTGGAACCGGAGGTTGAACAGCTCCTCCTTGGCTTCACCGAGCTTGCTCAGCAGCTCGTCCCGGCCCAGGTTCCGCAGCTCGGCGGCGGTCAGGATAGCCATCAGTTCTCACCTGCCTCTCGGGTGATGAAGCGGCACTTCATCGGCAACTTGTGAATCGCGCGGCGCATGGCCTCGCGGGCGACGTCCTCGGTGACTCCGGAGAGCTCGAACATCACGCGCCCGGACTTCACGTTGGCGATCCACCACTCCGGCGAACCCTTACCGGAACCCATCCGGGTCTCGGCCGGCTTCTTGGTCAGCGGGCGGTCCGGGTAGATGTTGATCCAGACCTTTCCGCCACGCTTGATGTGCCGGGTCATCGCGATACGCGCCGACTCGATCTGCCGGTTGGTGACGTAGTGGCTCTCCAGGGCCTGGATGCCGAACTCACCGAACGCCAGCGTGGTACCGCCCTTGGCAGCGCCGGAGCGCTTCGGGTGGTGCTGCTTGCGGTGCTTGACCTTGCGGGGGATGAGCATGGTTCAGCTCTCCGTTCCGGTCGTCGCGGCGGGCTTGTCGGCAGCCGGGGCGGTCGCCTCGGCGGCCGGGGCCGCGTTCCGTGCGTTGTCGCGGCCACCGCCGCTGTTGCGGCCACCACGGTCGCCGCCACGGTCGCGGTCGCCACCACGGCCACCACGGTCGTCGCGACGGGCCGGCCGGCGCTGCTGGGTGGCGGCGCGGGCCGCGGCCTGCGCCTCGCGCTCGGCCCGGGAGCCGGCGACGTCACCCTTGTAGATCCAGACCTTCACGCCGATCCGGCCGAACGTCGTACGGGCCTCGTAGAAGCCGTAGTCGATGTCGGCACGCAGCGTGTGCAGCGGCACCCGACCCTCGCGGTAGAACTCCGACCGCGACATCTCGGCGCCACCGAGACGGCCCGAGCACTGGATCCGGATCCCCAGGGCGCCGCCACGCATGGTGGTCTGCATCGCCTTGCGCATCGCGCGGCGGAACGCCACGCGGCCGGACAGCTGCTCGGCCACGCCCTGGGCGACCAGCTGAGCGTCGACCTCGGCGTTCTTGACCTCGAGGATGTTCAGCTGCACCTGCTTGCCGGTGAGCTCCTCCAGGCTGCCCCGGATCCGGTCCGCCTCGGCGCCACGGCGACCGATGACGATGCCCGGACGGGCGGTGTGGATGTCGACCCGAACCCGGTCACGGGTGCGCTCGATCTCCACGCGGGAGATGCCGGCGCGCTCCATGCCCTTGCTCAGCAGCTTGCGGATCTTGACGTCCTCGCCGACGTAGTCCTTGTACAGCTTCTCGGCGTACCAACGGCTCTTGTGATCAGTGCTGATGCCGAGACGGAACCCGTGCGGGTTAACCTTCTGTCCCACGTCAGGACTCCTTCTTCTCAGCGGTGGCCTTCTTGGCTGCCGCCTTCTTGGCGGTGGCCTTCTTGGCCGGCTTCTCGGCTGCGTCCGACTTCTCGGCCGCCGCCTTCTTCGCCGTCTTCTTGGCCGGGGCCTTCTTGGCAGTCGCTGCCTTGGCCTCGTCCGCCTTGGCGGTCTTCTTGGCCGGCGCCTTGGCGGCGGGCTCCTCGATGACGCGCGGCTGCACCACAACGGTGATGTGGCTGGTCCGCTTGTCGATCCGGGTGGCCCGACCCTGGGCGCGGGGGCGGTGACGCTTCAGCGTCGGTCCCTCGTCGACCAGGATCTTCGAGACGATCAGCTCGTCCCGGCTCAGGTGCTCGGTGCCCTCGGCGTTCGCCGCGGCGCTGTCGACGACCTTGTACACGGTCGCGGCAGCGGCCTGCGGGGCGAACTTCAGAGTGGCGAGTGCGTCGTCGACGCCCACACCGCGCACCAGATCGGCCACGCGACGCGCCTTCATCGGCGTCACGCGGACGAAGCGCGCGACCGCGAAGGCCCCGGGCTGCTCGCCCAACAGGCTCTCGCGACGGGCACTGACGGCCCTACGCTCTTGAACGCTCATGATGTTCGAATCTCTCCGTAGGTTGCTTTCGCGTCGTCAACTGACCAGCGGTCAGCGACGCCGTGACTTCCGGTCGTCCTTCTCGTGACCCTTGAACGTCCGGGTCGGGGCGAATTCGCCGAGCTTGTGCCCGACCATCGCGTCCGTCACGAACACCGGCACGTGCTTGCGGCCGTCGTGCACCGCAATCGTGTGGCCGATCATGTCCGGCACGATCATCGATCGGCGGGACCAGGTCTTGATGACATTCTTGGTGCCCTTCTCGTTCTGCACCTCCACCTTCTTTGCCAGGTGGTGGTCGACGAACGGGCCCTTCTTCAAGCTGCGTGGCATTCTGGCCGGCTCCTATCAGCGCTTCTTGCCGGCCTTGCGGCGCCGGACGATCATGCGGTCGCTTTCCTTGCGGGTACGGGTACGGCCCTCGGGCTTGCCCCACGGGGACACCGGGTGGCGTCCACCCGAGGTCTTACCCTCACCACCACCGTGCGGGTGGTCGACCGGGTTCATCGCGACACCGCGGACGGTCGGGCGCTTGCCCTTCCAGCGCATCCGGCCCGCCTTGCCCCAGTTGATGTTCGACTGCTCGCCGTTGCCGACCTCACCGAGGGTGGCGCGGCAGCGTACGTCGACCATCCGGACCTCGCCGGAGGGCATCCGCAGGGTTGCCATCCGACCCTCCTTCGCGACCAGCTGAATGCTGGTACCGGCGGAGCGGCCCATCTTGGCGCCACCACCCGGACGCAGCTCGACAGCGTGGATCGTGGAGCCGACCGGGATGTTGCGCAGCGGCAGGTTGTTGCCGATCTTGATGTCGGCGGCCGGACCGTTCTCGACGATCGTGCCCTGCTTCAGGTTGGTCGGGGCGAGGATGTAGCGCTTCTCGCCGTCGACGTAGTGCAGCAGTGCGATCCGCGCGGTGCGGTTCGGGTCGTACTCGATCTCGGCAACCTTCGCCGGGACGCCGTCCTTGTCGTACCGCTTGAAGTCGATCAGGCGGTAGGCGCGCTTGTGGCCGCCACCCTGGTGCCGAGTGGTGATCTTGCCGCTGTTGTTGCGGCCACCCTTCTTCGGCAGCGGGCGCAGCAGCGACTTCTCAGGCGTCGATCGGGTGAGCTCGACGAAGTCGGCCACGCTCGAGCCACGACGGCCCGGCGTTGTCGGCTTGTATTTGCGGATACCCATTACGACTGGCCTCCGAAGATATCGATGCGGTCGTCACCCTTGAGGGTCACGATCGCGCGCTTGGTGTCGGGACGCTTGCCCCAACCCGCGCGGGTCCGGCGACGCTTGCCCTTGCGGTTCAGCGTGTTGACGTCGTTGACCTTGACCTTGAACACCTTCTCGACCGCGAGCTTGATCTCGGTCTTGTTGGCGTCCGGGGCGACCTCGAACGTGTACTTCTGCTCGTCCAGCAGGCCGTAGCTCTTCTCGCTCACGACCGGCCGCAGCAGCACGTCCCGCGGGTCCTTGTTGACTCCGTGGCTCATGCTTCAACCTCCTGCTCGGCCTCGGTCGACGTCGCGACGGCCTTCACGGACTTACCTTTCGGGGCGCCGGCGACAAAGCTGTCGAGCGCGCCCTTGGTGAACACGACCGCGTCGCTGCAGAGAACGTCGTAGGCGTTCAGCTGGTCGGCGGCGATCAGGTGCACGTGCTGCACGTTGCGCAGGCTCAGCCAGGTGAGCTCGTCGGCCCGGTCGACCACGACCAGGGCCTTGCCCGGGTCCGTCACGGCCGACAGAACCGTCAGCGCGCTCTTGGTCGACGGGGTGTCGCCCTCGACGAAGCTCTCGACCACGTAGACGTGGCCGTCGCGGGCCCGGTCGGACAACGCACCGCGAAGCGCGGCGGCGATCATCTTCTTCGGGGTCCGCTGGCTGTAGTCACGCGGCGTGGGGCCGTGGACGACGCCACCACCGGTGAACTGCGGCGCACGGGTCGAGCCCTGACGGGCGCGGCCGGTGCCCTTCTGGCGGTACGGCTTGGCGCCACCGCCGGACACCTCGGCCCGGGTCTTGACCTTGTGCGTGCCCTGACGGGCCGCGGCCAGCTGGGCCACCACGACCTGGTGGATCAGCGGGATGTTGACCTGGACGTCGAACAGCTCGGCCGGAAGCTCGGCGGAACCCTTCTTGCTGACCTTGTCGCCCTTCACGGCGACGACGTCGACGGTGCTCACTTGGCAGCCCCCTTCGCGGCGTTGCGGATCAGCACCAGACCGCCCTTGGGGCCGGGGACGGCACCCTTGAGCAGGATGAGGCCGCGGTCCGCGTCGATGGCGTGCACGGTGATGTTCTGCGTGGTGACCTTCTCGTGGCCCATCCGGCCGGCCATCTTCAGACCCTTGAAAACCCGGCCCGGGGTGGCGCAGCCACCGATGGAACCCGGCGAGCGGTGCTTCTTGTGCACACCGTGGGTCGAGCTCAGACCGTGGAAGCCGTGCCGCTTCATCACACCGGCGAAACCCTTGCCCTTGCTGGTGGCGGAGACGTCGACCAGCTCGCCGGCCTCGAAGGCCTCGGCCTTGATCTCCTGGCCCAGCGTGTACTCGCTGGCGTCGGCGGTGCGCAGCTCCAGCAGGTGGCGCCGCGGCGTCACGCCGGCCTTGTCGAAGTGGCCGCGCATGGGCTTGGTCACCTTGCGCGGGTCGATGTCGCCGAACGCGATCTGGACGCCGTCGTACCCGGCGTCGGCAGCGGTGCGGACACCGGTGACGACACAGGGGCCGGCCTGGATCACGGTGACGGGGACGACTCGGTTGTTCTCGTCCCAGGTCTGGGTCATGCCGAGCTTGGTGCCCAGCAGCCCTCGCGTGTTCTTTGTCTTAGTGCTCATTGGCTGTTCGCGTCCCTCAGAGCTTGATCTCGATGTCGACGCCGGCCGGCAGGTCGAGCCGCATCAGCGAGTCGACGGTCTTCGGCGTGGGGTCGATGATGTCGATGAGCCGCTTGTGGGTGCGCATCTCGAAGTGCTCGCGGCTGTCCTTGTACTTGTGCGGCGAGCGGATGACGCAGAACACGTTCTTTTCCGTCGGCAACGGCACCGGGCCAGCAACCTTCGCACCAGTACGCGTCACCGTGTCGACAATCTTGCGCGCCGAGCTGTCGATGACCTCGTGGTCGTAGGCCTTCAGCCGGATGCGGATCTTCTGTCCCGCCATCGCTTCGCTTCGTCCTTCTCTATCGTCTTCGTTGCGTTGCTCCGACCCCCGCGGTCGGGTGTGTCGCGTTGTGCCTGAAAATCTGCGCGGCACGCGCGTGACTCACCGCTTCTTCGACCGGGTTTGGTGATCGGGGACCGGTCTCGGACCGGCCCTCGGCATGGTCTCCGGTCCGGCGCACCAGCCAGATGAGAACATCTGGGGCGCACCCCGGCAACCTCGCCTGAGCAACCTGAATATTGTGCCAGAGATCGGCGCCGAAACGCCAATCGGGTGGCTCCACGCCCGATCCCCAGCCCACCTGAGCGGGGATCGGGCGCAAAGCAGAGGTCCGCGGGGCTCAGACTGCGAGCCCTCGCGGACCTCGTGAGATCACTTGATGATCTTGGTGACCCGGCCGGCGCCGACGGTGCGGCCACCTTCACGGATCGCGAACTTCAGGTTCTCTTCCATGGCGATCGGCTGGATCAGCTCGACGTTCATGTCGGTGTTGTCGCCCGGCATGACCATCTCGGTGCCCTCGGGGAGGGTGACGACGCCGGTCACGTCCGTGGTGCGGAAGTAGAACTGCGGGCGGTAGTTCTGGAAGAACGGCGTGTGCCGGCCGCCCTCCTCCTTCGAGAGGATGTAGACCGAGGCCTCGAAGGCGGTGTGCGGGGTCGTGGTGCCCGGCTTGATGACAACCATGCCGCGCTCGACGTCCTCGCGCTTGGTGCCACGAAGCAGCAGACCGACGTTCTCACCGGCCTGGCCCTCGTCGAGCAGCTTGCGGAACATCTCGATACCGGTGACGGTGGTCGTCTGCTTGGTCTCACGGATGCCGACGATGTCGACGGTCTCGTTGACCTTGACGATGCCGCGCTCGATACGACCGGTGATAACGGTTCCACGACCGGTGATCGTGAAGACGTCCTCGACCGGCATCAGGAACGGCTTGTCGACCTCGCGCTCCGGCTGCGGGATGTAGGAGTCCACCGCGTCCATCAGCTCGAGGATCGACTCGCCCCACTTGGCGTCGCCCTGCAGCGCCGGGTGAGCGGCGACGCGGACGATCGGCGCGTTGTCGCCGTCGAACTCCTGCTCGGAGAGCAGCTCACGGACCTCGAGCTCGACGAGCTCCAGGATCTCCTCGTCGTCGACCATGTCGCACTTGTTCAGCGCGACGACCATCGCCGGCACGCCGACCTGACGGGCGAGCAGCACGTGCTCACGCGTCTGCGGCATCGGGCCGTCGGTGGCGGCGACGACCAGGATCGCACCATCCATCTGGGCCGCACCGGTGATCATGTTCTTGATGTAGTCCGCGTGACCCGGGCAGTCGACGTGGGCGTAGTGCCGGGCCTCGGTCTGGTACTCGACGTGCGCGATCGAGATCGTGATACCGCGCTGACGCTCTTCCGGCGCCTTGTCGATCTGATCGAAGGCCGACGCCTCGTTCAGGGTCGGGTACTTGTCGTGCAGCACCTTGGTGATCGCCGCGGTAAGAGTGGTCTTACCGTGGTCGATGTGACCGATGGTGCCGATGTTGACGTGCGGCTTAGTCCGCTCGAACTTCGCCTTAGCCACTGGGGCCCTCCTGAAAAGTGTTGACTTACGCCGTACGCCGACGCGCTGTGGGTTGGTTGGACCGGAGCGAGACTACTCGCCGCGGGCCTTCTTGATGATCTCTTCCGCCACGTTCTTCGGAACCTCGGCGTAGGAATCGAACTGCATCGAGTACGACGCACGGCCCTGGGTCTTCGACCGCAGGTCACCGACATACCCGAACATCTCGGACAGCGGCACAGAGGCCTTGATCGCCCGGCTGCCACCGGGGCCCTCGTCCATCGACTGGATCTGGCCACGACGGGAGTTGAGGTCGCCGATCACTTCACCCATGTAGTCCTCGGGGGTGATCACCTCGACCGCGAACATCGGCTCGAGGATGACCGGATTCGCCCGGCGGGCGGCATCCTTGAAGGCCATCGAACCGGCGATCTTGAACGCGAGCTCGGAGGAGTCGACGTCGTGGTAGGCGCCGTCGGTCAGCGTGACCTTGACGTCCACCATCGGGTAGCCGGCGAGCACGCCGAACTCCATCGCTTCCTGCGCACCCTCGTCCACCGACGGGATGTACTCGCGCGGGATACGGCCACCGGTGACGGCGTTGACGAACTCGTAGCCGCCCTCGCCACCGGCCTCGACCGAAGTCGGCTCGATGTTGATGATCACACGCGCGAACTGACCCGAACCACCGGTCTGCTTCTTGTGCGTGTAGTCGACCTTCTCGACCTTCTTCTTGATGGTCTCGCGGTAGGCCACCTGCGGCTTGCCGACGTTGGCCTCGACGCGGAACTCGCGCTTCATCCGGTCGACCAGCACCTCGAGGTGCAGCTCGCCCATGCCGGCGATGATCGTCTGGCCGGTGTCGTCGTCGGTCCGGACCTGGAAGGTCGGGTCCTCCTCCGCCAGCCGCTGGATCGCGACGCCCAGCTTCTCCTGGTCGCCCTTCGACTTGGGCTCGATGGCGACCGAGATGACCGGTGCCGGGAACTGCATCGACTCCAGCACGACGGGCTTGGCCGGGTCGGCCAGCGTCTCACCGGTGGTGGTGTCCTTCAGACCCATCACGGCGACGATGTGACCGGCGCCGATCGACGCGATCTCTTCGCGCTTGTTCGCGTGCATCCGGTAGATCTTGCCGATCCGCTCCTTGCGCCCCTTGGTGGGGTTCAGGACCTGCGTGCCGGTCTCGAGCTTGCCGGAGTACACCCGGATGAAGGTCAGCTTGCCCAGGTGCGGGTCGGCCGCGATCTTGAACGCCAGCGCCGAGAACGGCTCGCTGTCGTCCGGCTTGCGCAGCACGACCTGCTCGCTGTCCTTGACGTCGTGGCCCTCGATGGCCGGGACGTCGAGCGGGCTGGGCAGGTACGCGTTGATCGCGTCGAGCAGGGGCTGGACGCCCTTGTTCTTGAACGCGGTACCGGTCAGCACCGGGGTCAGCTTGGAGGCGATCGTCGCGCGGCGGATGCCGGCCACGACCTGCTCCTGGGTGGGCTCGGTGCCCTCCAGGTACAGCTCCATGATCTCGTCGTCGGCCTCGGCCAGCGTCTCGATCAGCTTGTCGCGCCACTCGGCCGCGATCTCGGTGTGACTGGCCGGGATCTCCTCGACCGTGTAGTCCTCACCCATCGTCGTCTCGCCGCGCCAGGTGAGCGCGCGCATGCCGACCAGGTCGACGACGCCGATGAAGTCGGACTCCGCACCGATCGGCAGCTGCAGCACCAGCGGTGTCGCGGCCAGCCGGTCGACGATCATGTCGACGCAGCGCATGAACTCGGCGCCGGTGCGGTCCAGCTTGTTGACGAAGCAGATCCGCGGTACGCCGTACCGGTCCGCCTGGCGCCACACGGTCTCGGACTGCGGCTCGACACCGGCGACACCGTCGAACACGGCGACGGCGCCGTCGAGGACGCGCAGCGAGCGCTCCACCTCGACGGTGAAGTCGACGTGACCCGGGGTGTCGATGATGTTGATGGTGTGGTCTTTCCAGGTGCAGGTCGTCGCGGCGGACGTGATCGTGATGCCGCGCTCCTGCTCCTGCTCCATCCAGTCCATCGTGGCAGCGCCGTCATGGACCTCACCGATCTTGTACGTGATACCGGTGTAGAAGAGGATCCGCTCCGTCGTCGTCGTCTTACCGGCGTCGATGTGAGCCATGATTCCGATGTTGCGGACCTTGGCCAGGTCGGTGGTGATTTGTACGGCCACCTCGGTGGTCTACCTCTCGATTCTGTGCTGCGTAAAAAGTGTGCGTGCGGAGGTCCGGAGCGGACCCCGGATCACCAGCGGTAGTGGGCGAAGGCCTTGTTGGCCTCGGCCATCTTGTGCGTGTCCTCGCGGCGCTTGACCGAGGCACCCAGACCGTTCGACGCGTCCAGGATCTCGTTCATCAGGCGCTCCGACATCGTCTTCTCGCGGCGGGCGCGGGAGTACGTCGTCAGCCAGCGCAGGGCCAGCGTGTTCGAACGGCCCGGCTTGACCTCGATCGGCACCTGGTAGGTGGCGCCACCGACGCGGCGGCTCTTCACCTCGATGCTCGGCTTGACGTTGTCGAGCGCGCGCTTGAGCGTGATGACCGGGTCGGTGCCCGTCTTCGTCCGCGTGCCCTCGAGGGCCGTGTAGACGATGCTCTGCGCGATCTGCTTCTTGCCGTCCACCAGGATCTTCGAGATCAACTGGGTGACGAGCGGCGAACTGTAGACCGGGTCGATGATGACCGGCCGCTTCGGGGCGGGACCCTTGCGCGGCATTAGCTCTTCTCCTTCTTCGCGCCGTAACGGCTACGAGCCTGCTTCCGGTTCTTCACACCCTGGGTGTCGAGCGAACCGCGGATGATCTTGTACCGGACACCGGGCAGGTCCTTCACACGACCGCCACGCACGAGCACGATCGAGTGCTCCTGCAGGTTGTGGCCGACGCCGGGGATGTACGCGGTGACCTCGATGCCGCTGGTCAGGCGGACACGCGCGACCTTGCGAAGGGCCGAGTTCGGCTTCTTCGGCGTGGTGGTGTAGACGCGCGTGCACACACCGCGACGCTGAGGGGAACCCTTCAGGGCGGGCGTCTTGTTCTTGGACACCTTGTCCTGGCGGCCCTTGCGGACCAGCTGCTGAATGGTGGGCACCGCGTAGGTCTCTTTCTGTCGTCCGGCTTTCTGCTCATGCTCTTGCACCTGACCCCCGCGGTCGGGTGTGTCGCGTGCACACGGGCGTACCGGAGCCGTAATCTTTCTATCGGCAGGAGTCCCGTGTCACGCGCGCAGACCCGAAATACTGCGAGGGGCACGCATGACGGCCCAGGATGACCCGGGCACGATCGTTAAGACTAGCGGCTGCCTCCAGCACGGTCAAAATGAGTCACTGCACCGCGTAGAGGCTGATCCGCTGTTCCAGTCTACAGGCTCCGCGGAGTGCCTCTCACCGCCCCCGGATCAGGTATCCCCGCAAGACCAGTGGGCACCTGGATCGGCGCCGCTCGCGCGGCGCCGCAGAACGTCCAGCAGGCGGATCGGCGTCTCAGCAGGAGCCGTCAGGAGCGGAACTCGACGTCGGTGATCAGCCCTTCGGAGACGCGGTACAACGCGATCCGCGCCACCGGCTCACCGCTGTCGTGGGCCACCTGGTGCTCAACCACCCACTCGCCGAGCATCAGCTTCTGCACCACCTCGGTCTTGCAGCGGCCGGCGTCGAACAGCGGCCGGTAGAGCTCGCGGAGGAACCGGCGGCCCTTCATCTCGGAGCCGTCGGCGAACGAGATCCGGGCCGTCGGCGAGTACATCGCCAGGAACGCCTCCAGATCGTGCGCTGCGTACGCCGAGTGCTCCCGCCCGACGACCCGGGCAGCCGGAGTGTCCACGGGCCCGAACGAGCTTGTGATCGAGCTCAGCAGGTCGGTGGTCTCCGGGAGCTGCGCACTGGCGGGCGCGGCAGCTACCGGCGCTGCCGGAGCGGTCTCAGCCGGTACGACGGGCGCCTCGGCGAGGGGCAGTTCTTCCTTCACCGGCTCGGGTTTCGGCTTGGTGGCGGCCGGTGCCCGGCGGGTGGTTGTAGCGGTGGCTGTCGTGGTGGTCTTGGCCTTCGGCGGCGGGACAAGCAGGCCGTCCTGGGTCCCCGGCTCTTCGCCCAGGTGGGCGATCGCCCAGTCCAGAGCCTTGGTGACGGCGGCGCGTGATTCTTCGGTGTGGTCGAGCATGTCGAACCCGTGGTGCCCTTTCGGTACGTCGATGATGTCCAGCGCGGTGCCACCCGCGGAGACGAACTCCGCAACGGGGCCGGCGAGCTCTGCGCGCTCCAGCCCGGCCCTGGTGAGCAGCACCGGCAGGTTGGTGTTTTTGCCGATCACTTCGGCGGCGTTGACCAGATCGTCGACACCGGGCGGGGTGGCGAGCAGTGGATAGGTGAGGGCGACGCCGCGCAGCCAGTCGGGGCGGCTGTCCAGCCACTCCCCCGCCAGCAGACCGGCACCGGAGAAGAACCACAGCACGACCCGGTCCGGGTCGACGCGCGGATCAGAACGCAGTACGCCGATCGCTGCCTCCACCTCGTCCGCGGCGGTGGACAGCTTGTCCAGGCCACTGATGAGGCTGTGATCGACGACGGCGGCCACCGCTCCACGGCGAGCGGCAGCGGTCGCATATCCCTTGTACACCGGCCAGTCCCGAGGCGTTGCCTGGAGATCGGGCGGTGCGGGACCACCGTGCACAAAGAGAATCGCGCCGGTCCGGGCACTGCCCGCCGGGCGGTACAAGTCGATCTCTCCGAGCCTGTCGACACGCACCTCGGGCCCGTCCAGCACGCCGAGGACGAAGGGCCGCAGATAGCCCGGAAGATCCGTCATGCACCAATCTTGGACCATGCCCCGGACACTTCGGGCCACCACCCCGAGTGTCACCCCGATCACGATCCGAAACGCCGGATTTCCCTTACCCGTAAAGGCGTTGGAAACGCCGCAACGGCGGCACCCCCGAAGGGATACCGCCGTCGCGGGTGACTCTGATCAGTTCTGGTACGAACCGAGGTCGAAGTCGTCGAGCGGGACCGACTGCCCGGCGGACGGGCCGAAGTCGTAGTCGTACGACTCGTAGCCGACCATCGAGTACATCGCGGCCTTCGCCTCCTCGGTGGGCTCCACCCGGATGTTGCGGTAACGGTCCATGCCGGTACCGGCCGGGATCAGCTTTCCGATGATGACGTTCTCCTTCAGACCGACCAGGGAGTCGGACTTGCCGTGGATCGCGGCCTCGGTGAGGACGCGGGTCGTCTCCTGGAAGGAGGCGGCCGACAGCCACGACTCGGTGGCCAGCGAGGCCTTGGTGATACCCATCAGCACCGGACGTCCGGAGGCCGGCGTACCGCCCTCGGAGACCACCCGGCGGTTCTCACCCTCGAAGAGGATGCGATCCGCCAGCTCGCCCGGCAGCAGGTTCGCGTCGCCGGACTCGATCACCGTGACCCGGCGCAGCATCTGCCGGACGATGATCTCGATGTGCTTGTCGTGGATGGCCACACCCTGCGACCGGTACACCTCCTGGACCTCGTCCACCAGGTGCTCCTGCGCCTTGCGGACACCCAGGATCCGCAGAACCTCCTGCGGGTCCGGCGTACCCTGCATCAGCTGCTGACCGACCTCGACGTGCTGACCCTCTTCGATCAGCAGGCGGCCACGCTTCGACACCGGGTAGGCGACCTCCTCGGAACCGTCGTCCGGGGTGAGCACCAGCTTCCGGGTCTTGTCGGTGTCCTCGATCGAGATCCGGCCGGCCGCCTCGGAGATCGGCGCCTTGCCCTTCGGCTGACGCGCCTCGAACAGCTCGACGACACGCGGCAGACCGTGGGTGATGTCATCACCCGCGACACCACCGGTGTGGAAGGTACGCATCGTCAGCTGCGTGCCCGGCTCACCGATGGACTGGGCCGCGATGATGCCGACGGCCTCACCGATGTCGACCGGCTTGCCGGTCGCCAGCGAACGGCCGTAGCACTTGGCGCAGGTACCGGTCTTGGCGTCACAGGTCAGCACGGAGCGGACCTTGACCTCCTTGACCCCGGCCTCGATCAGCTTCGCGATCGAGACGTCGCCCAGGTCGCTACCGGCGGTCAGCACGATGCTGCCGTCGGCACCGGCGGTGTCGGTGGCCAGCGTCCGTGCGTAGGCGCTGGTCTCGACGTTCTCCGCGTGGACGACGACGCCGTTCGGGCCGTCCTCACCGATCTGCTTGGGCAGACCGCGCTCGGTGCCGCAGTCCTCCTCGCGGATGATGACGTCCTGCGAGACGTCCACCAGACGACGGGTCAGGTACCCCGAGTCGGCGGTCCGCAGCGCGGTGTCGGCCAGACCCTTACGAGCACCGTGCGTCGCGATGAAGTACTCGACGACGGACAGACCCTCGCGGAAGTTGGCCTTGATCGGCCGCGCGATGATCTCGCCCTTCGGGTTGGCCACCAGGCCACGCATACCGGCGATCTGCCGGATCTGCATCATGTTGCCTCGGGCACCCGAGTGGACCATCATCCAGATCGGGTTGTGCTTCTCGAAGTTCTCCTCCATCGCCTTGCCGACCTCGGCGTTGGCTCCGGTCCAGATCTCGATCAGCTCCTGACGCCGCTCGGACGAGGTGATCAGACCCCGCTCGAACTGCTTCTGGACCTTCTCGGCCTGCGCCTCGTACCGCGCCATGATCTCCGGCTTGGACGGCGGCGTGGAGAAGTCGTCGATGGACACGGTGACACCGGACCGGGTGGCCCAGCGGAAACCGAGGTCCTTCAACGCGTCGAGGGCGTTGGCGACCTCGACCTTCGTGTAGCGCTCGGCCAGATCGTTGACGATCCCGCCCAGCTGCTTCTTGCCGACCTCGAGGTTCACGAACGGGTAGTCGCCCGGCAGCGTCTCGTTGAACAGCGCGCGGCCCAGCGTGGTCTCCAGCGAGAACCCGCCGTTCGCGAGGGGCTCCGAACCCTCCGGAGCGCCCGAACCGGACAGCCGCAGCGTGACCTTGGCCTGCAGCGACAGCTCGTTGCGGTCGAAGGCCATGATGGCCTCGGCCACGGAGCTGAACGCCCGGCCCTCGCCCAGCGCACCGTCCTTGAGCATCGTCAGGAAGTAGATGCCGATGATCATGTCCTGCGTCGGCATCGTGACCGGACGGCCGTCGGCCGGCTTGAGGATGTTGTTCGTCGACAGCATCAGGATCCGCGCCTCGGCCTGGGCCTCGGCCGACAGCGGCAGGTGCACCGCCATCTGGTCACCGTCGAAGTCGGCGTTGAACGCCGAGCAGACGAGCGGGTGGATCTGGATCGCCTTGCCCTCGATGAGCTGCGGCTCGAACGCCTGGATACCCAGCCGGTGCAGGGTAGGCGCGCGGTTCAGCAGCACGGGGTGCTCGGTGATGACCTCTTCCAGCACGTCCCAGACCTGGGCGCGCTGACGCTCGACCATCCGCTTGGCGGACTTGATGTTCTGCGCGTGGTTGAGGTCGACCAGCCGCTTCATCACGAACGGCTTGAACAGCTCCAGCGCCATCGCCTTCGGCAGACCGCACTGGTGCAGCTTCAGCTGCGGGCCGACCACGATGACCGAACGGCCCGAGTAGTCGACGCGCTTGCCCAGCAGGTTCTGACGGAAACGACCCTGCTTGCCCTTGAGCATGTCGGACAGCGACTTCAGCGGCCGGTTGCCCGGGCCGGTGACCGGACGGCCACGGCGGCCGTTGTCGAACAGCGCGTCGACGGCCTCCTGCAGCATCCGCTTCTCGTTGTTGACGATGATCTCGGGCGCGCCGAGGTCGAGCAGCCGCTTGAGGCGGTTGTTCCGGTTGATCACCCGGCGGTACAGGTCGTTCAGGTCGGAGGTGGCGAACCGGCCACCGTCGAGCTGGACCATCGGCCGCAGGTCCGGCGGGATGACCGGGACGCAGTCCAGGACCATACCCATCGGGCTGTTGTTGGTGGCCAGGAACGCGGTGACGACCTTGAGCCGCTTCAGGGCGCGGGTCTTGCGCTGGCCCTTACCGGTCTTGATCGTCTCGCGCAGGTTGTCGGCCTCGGCCTTCAGGTCGAAGGTCTCCAGCCGGCGCTGGATCGCGGCCGCGCCCATCGCCCCGGCGAAGTACTTGCCGAAGCGCTCCTTCATGGCGCGGTAGAGGATCTCGTCACCCTCGAGGTCCTGGACCTTCAGGTTCTTGAACCGGGTCCAGACCTCGTCGAGGCGGTCGATCTCGCGCTGCGCACGGTCACGCAGCTGCTTGACCTCACGCTCGGCGCCTTCCTTCACCTTGCGGCGGACGTCGGCCTTCGCGCCCTCGGCCTCGAGCTGGGCGAGGTCCTCCTCGAGCTTCTTCATCCGCGTCTCGATGTCGTTGTCGCGCCGGTTCTCGAGCTGCTTGCGCTCGACGTCGGTCCGGCCCTCCAGCGACGCGAGGTCACGGTGCCGTGCCTCGTCGTCGACGTCGGTGATCATGTACGCCGCGAAGTAGATGACCTTCTCGAGGTCCTTCGGGGCGAGGTCGAGCAGGTAGCCCAGTCGCGACGGGACACCCTTGAAGTACCAGATGTGGGTGACCGGCGCGGCCAGCTCGATGTGGCCCATCCGCTCGCGGCGCACCTTGGAGCGGGTGACCTCGACGCCACACCGCTCGCAGATGATGCCCTTGAAGCGAACGCGCTTGTACTTACCGCAGTAGCACTCCCAGTCCCGGGTGGGACCGAAGATCTTCTCGCAGAACAGACCGTCACGCTCAGGCTTGAGCGTCCGGTAGTTGATCGTCTCGGGCTTCTTGACCTCGCCGTGCGACCACTGGCGGATTTCATCCGCGGTCGCCAGGCCGATCCGAAGCTCGTCGAAGAAGTTCACGTCGAGCACGATGTGTTATCTCCCGATTGCTGTAGTGATCTGGGGAGCGACCCCCAGGCCCCCGAAGGGGATGGTCTGAGTGAGTTGGCTGTTGATCTCAAGCGGCAACCCGCTCAGACCTCCTCGACGCTGTTCGGCTCACGCCGGGACAGGTCGATTCCCAGTTCTTCCGCTGCGCGGAAGACGTCCTCTTCGCTGTCGCGCATCTCGACCCGGCTTCCGTCGGACGAGAGGACCTCGACATTCAGACACAGGGACTGCATTTCCTTGACCAGAACCTTGAAGGACTCCGGGATACCCGGCTCCGGGATGTTCTCGCCCTTGACGATCGCTTCGTAGACCTTGACCCGGCCGACCACGTCGTCCGACTTGATCGTCAGCAGCTCCTGCAGCGCGAAGGCGGCACCGTAGGCCTCGAGGGCCCACACCTCCATCTCGCCGAACCGCTGACCACCGAACTGCGCCTTACCACCCAGCGGCTGCTGCGTGATCATCGAGTACGGACCGGTCGAACGCGCGTGGATCTTGTCGTCCACCAGGTGGTGCAGCTTCAGCATGTACATGTAGCCGACGCCGACCGGCTCCGGGAACGGCTCGCCGGAGCGGCCGTCGAAGAGCCGGGCCTTACCGGTGCTGTTGACCATCCGGTCGCCGTCGCGGTTCGGGAGGGTCGAGCCGAGCAGGCCGGTGACCTCTTCCTCGAGCGCGCCGTCGAAGACCGGGGTGGCGACGTTCGTCATCGGCTCGGCTTCGCCGGCGCCGATCTTGATCAGTCGCTGCGCCCACTCTTCGGGACTGTCCGGGTCGACCTTCCAGCCGCGGCTGGCGACCCAGCCGAGGTGCGTCTCGAGGACCTGCCCGACGTTCATCCGGCCGGGCACGCCCAGCGGGTTCAGGATGATGTCGACCTGGGTGCCGTCCTCCATGAACGGCATGTCCTCGACCGGCAGGATCTTCGAGATGACGCCCTTGTTGCCGTGACGTCCGGCGAGCTTGTCACCGACGGAGATCTTGCGCTTCTGGGCCACGTAGACGCGGACCAGCTGGTTCACACCCGGCGGCAGTTCGTCGCCGTTGTCGCGGTCGAAGACGCGGACACCGATGACGGTGCCGTTCTCGCCGTGCGGAACCTTCAGCGAGGTGTCGCGGACCTCCCGCGCCTTCTCACCGAAGATGGCCCGGAGCAGCCGCTCCTCCGGGGTCAGCTCGGTCTCACCCTTGGGCGTGACCTTGCCGACCAGGATGTCACCGGTGGTGACCTCCGCGCCGATCCGGATGATGCCGCGCTCGTCCAGGTCGGCCAGCATCTCGTCGGAGACGTTCGGGATGTCCCGGGTGATCTCCTCCGGACCCAGCTTGGTGTCGCGGGCGTCGACCTCGTGCTCCTCGATGTGGATCGAGGTCAGCAGGTCCTGCTGCACGACCCGCTGGGAGAGGATGATCGCGTCCTCGTAGTTGTTGCCTTCCCACGACATGAACGCCACGAGCAGGTTCCGGCCGAGGGCCATCTCGCCCTCGTCGGTGCACGGACCGTCGGCCAGCGGCGAACCGATCTCGACCCGCTGCCCGGCGTCGACCAGCGGACGCTGGTTGATGCAGGTGCCCTGGTTCGAGCGGCGGAACTTCTGCAGCCGGTAGGTCTGGTACGTGCCGTCGTCGGCGGCGATCTCGATCAGGTCGGCCGAGACCTCCTTGACCACACCCGCCTTCTCCGACACGACCACGTCGCCGGCGTCGACCGCACCGCGGAACTCCATCCCGGTGCCGACCAGCGGCGCGTCCGAGGTGATCAGCGGCACCGCCTGGCGCTGCATGTTCGAACCCATCAGCGCGCGGTTGGCGTCGTCGTGCTCGAGGAACGGGATCAGGGCCGTCGCGACCGACACCATCTGGCGCGGGGAGACGTCCATGTAGTCCACGTCCGCGACGAGCGCGAGCTCGACCTCACCGTGGCGACGACGGACCAGCACGCGGTCCTCGGCGAGCCGGCTGTCCTCGGTCAGGGCCGCGTTGGCCTGCGCGATGACGAACCGGTCCTCCTCGTCGGCGGTCAGGTAGTCCACCTGATCGGTGACGAGGCCCTCGACGACCTTGCGGTACGGCGTCTCGACGAACCCGAACGGGTTCACCCGGCCGTACGACGCGAGCGAGCCGATCAGACCGATGTTCGGGCCTTCCGGGGTCTCGATCGGGCACATCCGGCCGTAGTGGGACGGGTGCACGTCGCGGACCTCGAAGCCGGCCCGCTCACGGCTCAGACCACCCGGGCCGAGCGCGTTCAGGCGACGCTTGTGGGTCAGACCGGCGACCGGGTTGGTCTGGTCCATGAACTGCGACAGCTGCGACGTACCGAAGAACTCCTTCAGCGCCGCCACCACCGGACGGATGTTGATCAGGGTCTGCGGCGTGATCGCCTCGACGTCCTGGGTCGTCATCCGCTCCCGGACCACGCGCTCCATCCGGGCCAGGCCGGTGCGCAGCTGGTTCTGGATCAGCTCGCCGACGGTCCGCAGCCGCCGGTTGCCGAAGTGGTCGATGTCGTCTTCCTCGACGACGATCTCACCGGTCGGCGCGGGCAGCTCGGTCTTGCCCTCGTGCAGGGCGACCAGGTACTTGATCGTGGCGACGATGTCGTTGATCGTCAGCACGGCCGTGTCGTGGGTCTCGTCGCGACCCAGCTTCTTGTTGATCTTGTAGCGGCCGACCTTGGCCAGGTCGTAGCGCTTGCCGTTGAAGTAGTAGTTCTCCAGCAGCGCCTGCGCGGCCTCGCGCGTCGGCGGCTCGCCCGGACGCAGCTTGCGGTAGATGTCCAGCAGCGCGTCGTCCTGCCCGGAGGTGTGGTCCTTCTCCAGGGTGAGGCGGATCGACTCGTACTCGCCGAACTCCTCGAGGATCTGCGCGTCGGTCCAGCCCAGGGCCTTCAGCAGCACGGTGACGTTCTGCTTGCGCTTGCGGTCCAGCCGGACACCGACCATGTCCCGCTTGTCGACCTCGAACTCCAGCCACGCACCGCGCGACGGGATCACCTTGGCCGTGAAGATGTCCTTGTCGGACGTCTTGTCCGGCGTGCGCTCGAAGTACACACCGGGCGAACGGACCAGCTGCGAGACCACGACACGCTCGGTGCCGTTGATCACGAAGGTGCCCTTGCGCGTCATCAGCGGGAAGTCGCCCATGAAGACGGTCTGGCTCTTGATCTCGCCGGTCTCGTTGTTCATGAACTCGGCGGTGACGAACAGCGGCGCCGAGTAGGTGACGTCGCGCTCCTTGCACTCGTCGACCGTGTTCTTCGGCGGCTCGAATCGGTGGTCGCGGAACGACAGCGACATGGTGCCGCTGAAGTCCTCGATCGGGGAGATCTCCTCGAAGATCTCTTCCAGGCCGGAGGGGCCGGACAGTTCGGTCCGCCCTTCGGCCTCGGCGGCGGCCACGCGGGCCTGCCAGAGTTCGTTACCGACCAGCCAGTCGAAACTGTCCACCTGCAGCGCGAGCAGATCGGGAACCTCGAGAGGCTGCGCGATCTTCGCGAAGGAGATACGGCGGGGAGAGCCGGAAACGTCGGAAATGCTGTCGGACTGGGGGTTGCGCGAGGCGACCAAGGGGCGTCCTTCCACGGGCTCGCAAAGTAACTTCTGTGTGGCACTTGCGGTGCTGATGCTGAGCTTTCGAGCGCAGGCCAAACCACCCCAGTCAAGTCGAGACCCGAGCCGAGGTGGGAGAAAGGCAGCGCAAAGCAATAGGCTACCCGATAGAGGCAAGCCTGTCCAATGGGGTCCGATAGTTTGCCTTCGGACCACCCTTTCCGTCAAGGACCGACCCGGTGTCTCCAGTGGGTAGATCACCCACGAGCCTGCCGGCGTCCTCTTGGTGCGGAGTCACAAAGAGACTACAGTCCGGCGATCTCCTGGACCAGCCATCGGCCGTCTTTTCGGACCATCGTGAACCGGGTCCGGTTCAGATCGACCCGGGGCTTACCCTGCGTGATCGTGCTGGTGGTGGTCTGGTTCACGAAGATGATCAGCGTGACCCGGTCGGCGTCGCCGTCGCGGACCCCGACCTCGCGGACCTCGGCCTTGACGGTCGCCTTGGACTTGGTCGCCAGCTCGCCGGCCACCTTGGCGGTCTCGTCGAACTTCCCCGCGAACTCCGGGGTCATCGTCGCCCGCGCCGCGGCGAAGCTCTTGTCCAGGTCGCGGTAGTCGTAGCTGAGCGCCGTCTCGGCAGCCTTCCGCCCGGCCGCGGCCGCCTGGTTGCGGGCGTCCTCGGCCTGTTTGCCCTGCCAGGCCTTCACCCCGAGTACGGCGGCAACGGTCAGCACCAGGACGATCAGGACACCGAGCAGCGCGAACAGCACGCCGCCGACAGGGCCTTTTTCACTACGGTCAGTAGCCGAAGAGGGTGTCTCGGACTCGTCAGCAGGGGTGTCTTCAGCACCTGCTGTGTCCTGAGTCACAGCCTCAAGCGGTTCATCGACCCCTTCATCGACGCTCTCCTCGATCACCGCGTCGAGCGGCTCGTCGAGCAGGTCCTCGGTGGTTTCCTCGGTCGCGGGCCCGACCCCGGTACGGCGTTGGCCGGCGATCCGGGGGCGGTGACGGGGACGGTCCGGCATCAGCCCACCACCTGCAGGTCGGCGGTCAGCCAGCGACCCTTCTCGCGGACCATGTCCAGCTTGATCCGGTACCGGCGCTCGACCCCGTCGGCCGACGCGGTGTTCGTGACGACCGCGTTGACGATCACCAGCACCTCCGCCGAGTCCTTGTCCCCGGACACCACCGCGGCCTCCTTCACATCGCCCTTGGAGGTCGCCTTGTTGGTCCCCACGTCCGCCTTCACCGCCGCGATCCCGGCCTCGAACTCCTGTCGGAACTGTCCGGTGGAGTCGTCCAGCACGCGCTTCGAGTCCGCGTCCCAGGTCTGGTAGTCGTAGGTGGTGAAGTCCAGCGCGAGCTGCCGCGCGGACTTCATCGCACCCTCGCGCAGGCTCTTGTCCTGGCGCTGCTTGTGCAGTGCGATCACCGAGAGAGTTGCGGCGGCCAGCGCGATCACCAGCAGGACGCTCAGCGCCCATGCCACGATCAGCCTGCCCCGCCGGGAGTTGCCCGAAGTCACTTGCCGGTCACCGGTCCGAGAATCAGAGCCTTCCAGGAGTCGCTGCCGAGCAGCTCCTGCTGTCCACCGGTCGAGCCGAGAATCATCTCGGGCATCCCGCCGGAGCCACCGGCCGCGCCGGTCGCCGGGTCGTAGCCGATGCCGTAGCCGACGCGGTTGCGGTCCGCGCGCGACGACGGCGCCGGCGCGTTCTGCGCGCCCCGGACGTTGACCCCGGACGACGGCGACGCCGTACAGCTGGCGGTCTTGGCCTTGGTGTTCGAGGTCTCCTGCGGCACTCGCCAGTCCTTCGGGTAGCCCGCGCGGCAGGCCGGCGGCGAGAAGCCGAGCACGAGCCCGAAGTGCGCGTCGTAGTGCCCGGTCCCCGGGTCCTTGGCCGGTACGACGTACCCACCCATCGACACCGCCGGATACACGACGAGCAACTGCTCGACGGCATCCAGCCGGACCGCGGTCAATTGGCTCACCGTCAGCAGGTTACCCAGCAGCACCGCGATGTCGGCGCGGTTGTCCTGGATCAGGCCGGTGAGCTGGGTCGAGGCGGCCGAGCCCTGGTCGATCACCTGGCGCAGGTTCGCGTCCGAGCTGACCAGGGTGTCGGACAGCAGTGCGAGGTTCTTCGCCCAGGTCTTGATCGCGTCGCCGCTGGCCACCTGGGTGGCCAGCACGGTGTCGCCGTCGTTGATCAGCTTGATGGTCTGCAGGATGTTCGCGTCCGCGTCGTCGATCAGCGTGCCGGAGCTGTCGATGATCTTCTGCAGGTCGGTGCCCTTGCCCTTCAGCGCGGTGCCGAGCTCCTTGACCGTGGTCCGCAGGCTGTCCTGGTCGACCGAGTTGACCAGCTGGTCGAGGTTCAGCAGCAGCTCGGTGGTGTCGATCGGGATCGCGGTGTTCTCCCGGTCGATCCGCGAGTTGTCCTTCAGGTACGGCGCTCCGTCGCGGCGCGGCTGCAGATCGACGTACTGCTCGCCGATCGCGGACCGGTTCGCCACCACGGCCAGCAGGTCGTTCGGGATCTTGTTCTTCTTGTCGATGTCCAGGTCGACCAGTACGCCGTCGGGCAGCAGCTTCAGCTCGCCGACCCGGCCGACCGGCTGGCCGCGGTACGTCACCTCGGCGCCCTCGAAGATGCCGCCGGACTCGGCGAAGCTGGCGCTGACCGTGTAGTCCTGGTCGTAGAGCAGCTTGTCGACCTGCGCGTACCGGGCGCCGACGAAGGCGATCCCGACGACGGTGATCAGCAGGAACACCATCAGCTGGATGCGGACTCCCTTGGTGATCACTTGACCATCCCCGGCATCAGGGCTCGCGCCAGGTCGGGATCGAACCCGGCCCGGTTGAGCTTCGGGCCGCAGACCGGCAGCAGGAGCACGGTCACACAGGTCGTGGCCACTCCGGTCGGTTTGGTGCCCGGCTTCGTCGTGGTCGGGTTGTGCAAGGGAAGACTCACCCCGAGGGTCGGCAGTGCGGTCGGGCCGACCGTGGGCAGGTCGAGCCCGAGCAGACCCTTGAGCAGCTTCTGGGTGTTGATGTCCAGCGTGATGCCCAGGTTGGTGAAGTCACCCTGGACCCCGCGCGCCGCGTCGTCCGGGAACGGGTAGGTGAACAGCAACTGCAGCGACTTCGGCAGGTTGTCCCCCGCCTCGGCCAGCTTGGTCAGGATCGGGTACAGCGATTGCAGGTTGGCGACCAGATCCTTCTGCGCGGAGGTGATCACGCGGGTCGCGGTGCTGCCGAGCGTCGACAGCGCCTGCAGCGTCTTGACCAGCGCGGCCCGCTGCTTATCCAGGGTCGCGATCGACTTCGGCAGCGAATCGATCGCCGTCGCCAACGTCTCCTTCTGGGCGTTCAGCTTCTTCGCCAGCGCGTCGACCGCGGTGATCGCGGTGACGATCTTCTGCTTGTTCTGGTCCAGGGTGCCGACGAAGGTGTTGAGCTGGGTGAGCACGTCCTTGATGGCCGGCTCGTTGCCCGTCAGCGCCTTGTTCAACTCCTGCGTGATGATCTGGAGCTGGGCGACACCGCCGCCGTTCAGCAGCAGCGACAGCGCGGACAGCACTTCCTCGACCTCGACGTTGCTGGTCGTCCGCGACAGCGGGATGACCTCGCCGTTCTCGAGCCGGCCGCGCGGTGCCTCCGCGCCGGTCGGCTGGGCCAGCGAGACGAACTTCTCGCCGAGCAGGCTGGTCTGGCGGATCGTGGCGCGCTCGTTGTCCGGGAGCTCCAGGCTCTTCGGCAGCTTGATGCGGACCTTGGCGACGTACCCCTCGAGCCAGACCTTCTCGACCGTCCCGACGGTCACGTCGTCGACCTTCACGGTCGACTTCGGCACCAGGTCCAGGACGTCGGAGAACTCGACAGTGACCGTGTACGACGGTCCCTTGATCTTCGCGCCGCCGGGCAGCGGCAACGAGTACACACTGAAGTCACACCCGGTCAGCGTCATGGCCAGGGCCAGCGCTCCCGCGACAAACGCAGTACGGCGTCTCATTTCACCAACCCCCCGAGCGTCGGGTCGACCGGGTCCGGGCTGACTCGCTTGAGCGGCGCACTCGGTACCCCGGCCCACGGCGTACCGGCTGGTCCTCCGCTGGCAGGTGCGCCACCGGTCAGCTGGCTGAGCAGCGGGAGCTTGGGCAGCGCGTCCAGCACCGGCTTGAGCAGCGAGCAGGTCGACAGCGGCTGGTTGACCTGCAGCAGCAGCGAGCAGATGAACGACGACGGGTTGTCGAGCTGGGCCAGGTTGAGCCGCTGGTCCAGCGTGCCGTACTGCGGGTTGTAGATCCGGGCCAGGTTGCCCAGACCGAGCGGTGCGGTGTCGAGGATCTGAGCCAAGGCCGCCTTCTCCTTGACCAGGATCTGCGAGAGCTCGGTGGCCCCGGAGACGGTGCTCTTCACCAGCGTCCGGTTGTCCTTGACGAACGTCGCGACCTCGCCGAGCGCGGTCGCGAGCAACGACAGCGCCGAGGACAGGTCCTTGCGCTCCCCGGCCAGCGTCGTCGACGTCGCGGCGAAGTTGGTGTTGAACTGCTTCACCAGCGCGTCGTTCGCGGCGAGCGCGGAGACGAAGGTCTGCAGCTGCCGGATCGTCGAGAACAGGCTCTGCGAGTTGCCCGCGAGCGTCCCGGTCAGCTTGGAGACGTCGGTGATGGTCTGGTTGAGCTTCGCGCCCTGGCCATTCAGGTTCTTCGCCGAGACGTCCAGCAGCCGCGACAGCGCGCCCTGGTCGTTGGCGCCCTTGGGGCCCAGCGCGACGGACAGGTCGTTCAGGCTCTGGTAGATCTGGTCGAGCTCCAGCGGTACGGCGGTCCGCTCGAGCGGGATCTGCGCCCCGTCGGCCATCACGTCGCCCTTGGAGTACACCGGGGTGAGCTGCACGTACCGGTCGGCGACGATCGACGGCGCCGCGATGACAGCCTTCGCGGTGGCCGGCACCTTGTGCTTGGCCTCCCACCAGAACTTCACCCGGACCGTGCGGCCGGCCGGGGTGACGCTCTCCACCTCGCCGACCTTGATGCCGAGGATCCGGACATCGGAGCCCGGATAGACCGAGACCGCGCGCGGGAAGTACGCCGTCGCCGTCACCCGCTTGGGGTTCGGCCACAGCGAGACCAGACTGATCGCGACGATCACCAGGACGACCGCGATCGCGATCCACCGGGACAGCGACGACACCTTGGTCATCGGCCACCTCCCAGCAGCGGCGGCAGACCGAGGTCGATCTTCGGCAGCGGCACCTCGGGAACCGGCGCCAGGTTCTGCAGGTAGACGTCGAACCAGGGCCCGGTACCGAGCGTGTTGGTAAACAGCTTCACGAACGGCGCCAGCCCCTTGATGCTCGCGTCCAGGTCGTTCTGGTTCTTCAGCAGGACGCCGAGGACCGCGTTCACCTTCTGCAGCGTCGGACCGAGATCCTTGCGGTTCTCGCGAACCAGCGCGGTGATCTGCGCGGACAGCTTCTGCGTCGAGACCAGCAACTGGTGGATCAGCGCGCGCCGCGCCTGCACGGCCTGGAAGACGGTGTTGCCGTCCTTCATCAGCTTGATCAGCTGCTGGTTGCGGTCGGCGAGCACCTTGGTGACCGTGTTCGAGTGCTGCAGCAGGAGCTTCAGCTGCTCATCTCGCTTGGCCACGTTCCGCGAGAGGCGCGACAGTCCGGTCAGCGAGGCCTGCACCTCGTCCGGCGTGTTCTTGAAGGTCGCCGACAACGTGTCCAGGGCCTTGGCCAGCTGAGCGGTGTCGATGCGCTCGGTCGTGTTCGCGAGATCCGAGAACGCGTCCACGACGTCGTACGCCGAAACTGTGCGCGCGAGCGGGATCTCCGAGCCGGCCTTCAGCTCGCCGCCGCCGGCCGGGTTCAGCTTCAGGTACTTCTGGCCGAGCAGCGTCTTGATCTTCATCTCGGCGCCGGTCTGGTCACCCAGCTTCACGCCCTTGTCGACCACGAAGTCGACCCGGACGTGGGTGCCGTCGAGCTCGACCTTGCGCACCTGCCCGACGCGAACCCCGGCGACCCGGATCTCGTCGTTCGGCTTCAGGCCGCCGGCCTCCGAGAACTGCGCGGAGTACTTGGTCCCGCCACCGATCAACGGCAGGTCCTGCGCCTTGAACGCGGCCAGCATGATCAGCCCGATCACGGTCAGGCCGATGACGCCGATCGTCACCTGGTTCTGTTCGCGGAAAGGCTTCACGGCTTTTTGCACCTCGCCGAGTTCAGGTCGTAGCTCACCGGGATGCGGGTGCCGGTCGGGAGCGTGACGTTGCCGTCGAAGTTGCACAGGTAGAAGTTGAACCAAGACCCGTACGACGCCGTCCGGGTCATCGTGTTCAGCTTCTCCGGCATGAACTGCAGCGTCTTCACCCAGATGCCCTGGGTGTCGTCGAGGGTGGTCGCGACCGTGCGCAACCGGTCCAGGTCCGCCTTGATCGGGACCCGGGTCTGCTGCAGCAGGCCGGCCGTCTTGGTGTTCAGCGAGTTGATCGAGCCGAGCGAGTTCAGGATCGGGTTGACGTCCTGGCTCAGGCCGGTGATGAACTGCTGCAGGTTGACCAGCAACTGGGAGAAGTTCTGCTGCCGCTGCGACACGATCTGCAGGGTCGAGGTCAGGTTCGTGATCAGGCTGCCGATCACCTCGTCCGCGTCGGCCAGCGTGGTGGTCAGCGACGCGGTCTTGGCCAGCAGCGACTCGATCGTGCCGCCCTCGCCCTGCAGCACCTTGATCACCTCGAACGCGAACTGGTTCACGTCCGCCGGGGTGAGCGCGGTGAACAGCGGCTTGAAGCCGTTGAACAGCACCGACAGGTCGAGCGCCGGCGCGGTCCGCTCCTTCGGGATCAGCCCGTTCGCCTTCAGCCGCTCGCCACCGCCGACACCGTCGGTCAGCGCGATGTACCGGTTGCCGACCAGGTTGCGGTAGCGCAGCGTCGCCTTGGTGGAGGTGTCGACGACCTGGTCGGAGTCGACGCTGAAGGTCACCAGCGCCAGCGTGTTCTGGTAGAGCGCGATCTTGTCGACCTGCCCGACCTTCACCCCGGCGATCCGGATGTCGTCACCCTGGTTCAGCCCGACCGCGTCGGTGAAGACGGCCCGGTACTTCGTCGTCGCGTTGAAGGTGATGTTCCCGATCGTCACCGCCAGCAGGGCGGTCGCGATCGTGGTCACCACCACGAAGATCGACAGCCGGACGATGTCGAACGAGGTCTTCTTGTCGAGCAACTTGGTCATTTGAGATTCACCTGCCCGCCCCTCAGCAGCGGTCCGACCAGCAGTGTCGTCAGATCCGGTACGTCGCTCGCGGGGATGCCCATCCGCGGGGCGACGACCGCGTCGACGACCTTCTGCTCGGCCGGCGTACCGACGCCCTGGGTGTCCATCGCGAACCCGGGCATCGCGCGGTTCAGCGTCAGGTTCAACGGGAACCGCTGGTTCTTGTTGTGGTCGCCGACCACGCCGTCCTCACCGGTGATGTACGGCGCGGGGTTCTCCTGCGTGTACGGGCCCGGCTTCGAGCCCGGGTGGCTGTAGTTCTTGCCGACACAGGTCGGGCCGCGATGGTCCTTGTACACCGGGAGTTCGTTCGGCTCGTACGGCGTCGGCTGGTTGGTGATCAGCTCGAGGTTGATGTTCAGCCGCCCGTCGCGGAACGTGTCGTTCAGGATCGGGGTGGTGTCGGTCATCACCTTGAGGAAGCACGGCACCTCGGGCGAGTAGCGCTCCAGCAGGTCCAGCACCGGCTTGCTCACCTCGCCGAGGCGGATCACCCGGTCCTCGTTCTGCTTCAGGAACGTGTCCGTCGTCGAGGAGAGCGTCTGGACGTCGACGAAGAACTTCTGCAGCTGCTGTTCCTTCTCCACCACCGTGTTCCCGGTGATGGTCAGATTGCGCAACGCGCGGACCAGATCGGGCGTCGCGTCGCCGTACAGCTGGGAGACCTGGGTGAGCTTGGTCAGCGCGTCCATCAGCTTCGGGACGTTCGGGTTCAGCTTCTTCAGGTAGGCGTCGAGCTGGGTCAGCGTCCCGGCGATCTCGGTGCCGCGGCCTTCGAGCGCGGTGGCCAGCGTGTTCAGCGTCGCGTTCAGGTCGGCCGGGTCGACCGCCTGCAGCAACGGCAGGGCGTCGTTCAGCACCTTCTCGATCTCGATGCCGACCGCGGTCTTGTCCCGGGCGATCACGTCACCGGCCCGGATGTGCCGGCCCTCGGCGCCACTCGGCGGGACCAGCGCGACGTACTTCTCACCGAACAAGGTCTTCGGCAGGATCCGCGCGCTGACCGCACTGGAGATCTCGTCCACCTGGTCGGGCTTGAGCGACAGCCTGATCGTCGCGTCGGAGCCGTCGGTGGAGACACCGCTGACCTCCCCGACGATGATGCCGCGCAGCTTCACATCGGCGTGCTCGTTGAGCTGCAGGCCGATGTGGCTGGTCTTGAGCTCCACGTCGACGGTCTTGGTGAAGACCTTCGCGTAGAACGCGTACGTCAGCCAGAGCAGGAAGCACAGCACACCGATGAACACGACGCCGTAGACCTTGTGCGGGAGCTTGTCGATCATTGCTCACCCCGCCAATCTGACTGTGGTCGTCGTGCCCCAGATGGCCATCGACAGCAGCAGGTCGACGACGTTGATGACGACGATCGACGTCCGCACCGCGCGACCGACCGAGACGCCCACACCCGCCGGACCGCCGCTGGCATGGTAGCCGTGGTAGCAGTGCACGAGGATCACCAGCACCGCGAAGACGAGCACCTTGCCGAACGACCACAACACGTCACCTGGTGGTAAGAACAGGTGGAAGTAGTGGTCGTACGTGCCGGTGCTCTGACCGTAGAACGTGGTCACGGTCAGCCGGGTCGCGAAGTACGACGCGAGCAGGCCGACGACGTACAGCGGGATCACGGCGATCAAGCCGGCGATGATCCGGGTGGTGACCAGGTACGGCAGCGACGGGATCGCCATCGTCTCGAGGGCGTCGATCTCCTCGCTGATCCGCATCGCGCCGAGCTGCGCGGTGAAACCACAGCCGACGGTCGCGGCCAGCGCGATGCCGGCGATCAGCGGGCCGATCTCGCGGGTGTTGATGTAGGCACTGACGAAGCCTGCGAAGGCCGACGTACCGATCTGGTTCAGCGCCGAGTAGCCCTGCAGGCCGACCTCGGTGCCGGTGAAGAACGCCAGGAACGTGATGACGCCGACGGTGCCACCGATCACCGCGAGAGCGCCGGTGCCCAGCGTCACCTCGGCCAGCAGCCGCATGATCTCTTTGCGGTAGCGGGTGACGGATTTGCCGGACCAGGCCAGCGCCTTGACGTAGAAGGCGAGCTGCTCACCGAGCTTGTCGAGCGAGTTCAGCGGCTTCTTGACGAGGGTGTCCACCAGGGCTGACATGTCAGGCCCCCTTCGGCGGAACGAGCTGGAAGTAGATCGCGGTCATCGAGAAGTTCGCGACGAACAGCAGCATGAACGTGATGACGACCGACTGGTTCACCGCGTCGCCGACACCCTTCGGTCCGCCGCCGGCGTTCACACCCTTGTACGACGCCACGATGGCCGCGATGAACCCGAAGACGAGCGCCTTGGCCTGGCCCTGCCACAGGTCGGGCAGGTGCGCGAGCGCGGTGAACGACGCGATATAGGCACCCGGGGTGCCGTCCTGCAGGACGACGTTGAAGACGTAACCGCCCATCACGCCGACCACACTGACGAAGCCGTTCAGGAAGAAGGCGACCAGCATCGTCGCCAGCACCCGCGGCACCACCAGCCGCTGGATCGGGTCGATCCCGAGCACCATCATCGCGTCGAGCTCTTCGCGGATCTTCCGCGCACCGAGGTCCGCACAGATCGCCGAGCCACCAGCTCCGGCGATCAGCAGCGCGGTCGCGATCGGCGATGCCTCCCGAACCACAGCCAGTACGGCGGCCGACCCGGTGAAGGACTGTGCGCCGAACTGCTCGATCAGTCCGCCGACCTGCAACGCGATCACGGCACCGAACGGGATCGCGACCAGCGCGGTCGGGATGATCGTCACGCTCGCCACGAACCAGGCCTGCTGGAGGAACTCCTTCAGCTGGAACGGACTGCGGACCGACGCCCGCATCGTGTCGAGAGCGAAAGCGAACAGGGAGCCGGCTTGCTTCAGCGGGGCGGTGGCACTCAGAGTCACGTAGCCCCCACCGTCGAGGACTCGAACGAGCCGGGGGGCGGGGTGACACCGTGCTCACGGCACCACTCGCCCGGCGGGCGCTGGGTCGGCCGGAGCATGCCGCTGCTGGGCAGCTGCTGGATCGGGATCGGCGGCAGCGGGGGAAGCTCCTGACCGGCCTCGGCGGCCAGCTCGTCGGCGTCCTTCTCCTCGGACATGCCGATCGGGCCGACCATCTGGGCGTTCAGGAACTGCCGGATCACCGGCTCCTCGCTGGACAGCAGCATCTCGCGCGGACCGAACATCGCCAGGTGCCGGTGGTAGAGCATGCCGATGTTGTCCGGCACCTTGCGCGCGGTGTTCACGTCGTGGGTGACGATCAGGAACGTCGGGCTGAACGCCTCGTTCAGGTCGATCATCACCTGGTTCAGGAACGAGGTCCGGACCGGGTCGAGCCCGGAGTCGGGCTCGTCGACCAGCAGGATCTCGGGGTCCAGCACCAGCGCGCGGGCCAGGCCGGCCCGCTTGCGCATGCCGCCGGAGATCTCGGCCGGGAGCTTGCGCTCGGCACCGACCAGACCGACCATCTCCATCTTCTCCATCACGATGGATCGGATGTCGGACTCGGACTTCTTGGTGTGCTCGCGGAGCGGGAAGGCGACGTTGTCGTAGAGATCCATCGAGCCGAACATCGCGCCGTCCTGGAACAGCACCCCGAACATCCGGCGCACCTCGTACAGCTCGCGCTCGCTGCAGGTGGCGATGTCGGTGCCCTCGATGAAGACGTGCCCGCGGTCCGGCTTGAGCAGACCGATCAGGGTCTTCAGGAAGACGGACTTCCCGGTACCGGAAGGGCCCAGCATCACGCAGATCTCACCGGCCGGCAGGGTCAGGGACACATCGCCCCAGATCAGCTGGCTACCAAAGGATTTGGTGAGACCTTCGACGCGGACTTCTACGCCCACCGGTCCTCCTCACGGGATCTGTCACGTCATGCCCCGAACCGACGGTTACGTGGTCCAACGAGGGAGCAGTGGCCTAGGTTACGCACGAGTACGGTTTTGCGTAACCCCTCAAAGTCAAGCGATTGCGATCCTAGCCAGACCGAAATGCGGGAAGGGCGGCCTCCGTGAGGAGACCGCCCTTCTCTACGCATTCGTTACGTTCGCTAGCGGAACGTAACTGAGGTCACTTGAGCGTGACGGTGGCCCCGGCGCCCTCGAGGGCCTCCTTGGCCTTCTCCGCGGCAGCCTTGTCGACCTTCTCCAGGATCGCCTTCGGGGCGGACTCAACCAGGTCCTTGGCCTCCTTCAGACCAAGGCTGGTGAGACCGCGCACCTCCTTGATGACCTGGATCTTCTTGTCGCCGGCGCTCTCGAGGACGACGTCGAACTCGTCCTGGACCTCGGCCTCTTCGGCCGGGGCGCCGCCGCCGACGGCAGCGGCAACGGCAACCGGAGCGGCGGCGGTGACGCCGAACTCCTCTTCGAATGCCTTAACGAACTCCGACAGCTCCAGCAGGGTCAGTTCCTTGAACTGGCCGAGGAGCTCTTCGGTGCTGAGCTTCGCCATGATGGCGGTCCTTCCTTGTAACTGTCGATCACTGAATGGGGTGGTGCAGTGAGATCGGCCTCAGCTGTCAGCTGCGGCGGTCTCCTCGGTGCTCGCCTCGGCAGGTGCGTCGACCGTGTCCTGCACGGTCTCCTCGGCCGCCGCCTCGGGAGCCGCAGCCCCGTCCGCCGGAAGCTTGTCCTGCAGCGCCGCGAACAGGCGCGCGGCCTGCGAC
This sequence comes from Kribbella sp. NPDC051587, assembly GCF_044453945.1. Taxonomy (NCBI): domain Bacteria; kingdom Bacillati; phylum Actinomycetota; class Actinomycetes; order Propionibacteriales; family Kribbellaceae; genus Kribbella; species Kribbella sp. NPDC051587. The sequence continues at coordinate 753,084 of NZ_JBITDE010000002.1, read as the reverse complement.
AGCGGAGCAGCGAACAGCGACACCGCTTGCTGCGGAGCCGCCTTCATCGCACCTGCGAGCTTCGCGAGGAGAACCTCACGCGACTCCAGGTCAGCGAGCTTGGTGATCTCGTCAGTGCTGAGTGCCTTACCGTCGAGCACTCCGCCCTTGATGACGAGAAGGGGATTCGCCTTGGCGAAGTCACGCAGCCCCTTGGCCGCAACCACCGCGTCGCCCTTGATGAAGGCGATGGCCGACGGACCCTCGAGCAGGGAGTCGAACGACTCCACACCCGCATCCTTGGCCGCGATCTTGGTCAGCGTGTTCTTCACCACGGCGTAGTTCACGTCGTCACCGAGCGCAGTCCGCAAGTTCTTCAGCTGCGCCACGGTAAGTCCGCGGTACTCGGTCAGCACGGCGCCGTTCGAGCTACGGAACTCGTCCGTCAGCTCCGCGACAGCGGCTGCCTTGTCCGGCCTCGCCATGGGGTCTCCTTCGTTTGGCTTTCTCGCCGCGGACCCCTGGACAAAGAAAAACGCCCCTGCACAGGCGGCAAGGGCGTGAACATACGAACTACACTCACACTTCTCATCACCTGCGCGGGCCGCCCACCTGAGTGGGACTTTCAGCTGCTAGGCAGCCACCAGCGGTCTTCGGCAGTGTTCAGAGTAATTGATGGAGTCAGCTGGACCAAATCGGTGGCCGGCTGAGCTCCGTGACCACCGGCCGGCCGGCGACGAGTTCGCCGTCCGCGACGAAGCCTTCCTCGCGATCGCTCAGGTCCTGGACGAGCTTCTGCCGCCACCACTGCACCTCGTCGGCCCGGGCGGGGTCGTGCACCAAGTTGCGGGTTTCCTGCGGATCCACCTCGAGGTCGAAGAACTGTTCGTCGCCCCGGCCGGACATCCAGACGTACTTGCGCTTGCCGTCGGTGACCCACTGCAGCGACTGGCCAAGCAGCACGTGCTCACCATGCAGGTGCTCTCGCCAGTGCGTGACGTCCTCACCGCGCAGATGAGCAGCCAGACTGCGCCCGTCGACCGTCTCGGGGATCGCCACGCCGGCCAGGTCGAGCAGGGTCGGCATGATGTCGCGCAGCTCGACGACGTCGTCGATCACCTGTCCTCGTGGGGCTCCGGGTGCCGAGATCATCAGTGGCACATGCGTAGATCCCTCGTAGGGCTGGCCTTTGCGGTACATGTCGTGGTCGCCCAGCATGTCGCCGTGGTCGGAGGTGAACATCACCACGGTGTCCTCGCGCAGCCCGAACTCCGCCAACGTGTCCAGGAACCGGTTGATCTGGTGGTCGATGTGCGACAGATGACCGTAGTACCCGGCCTTGGCCCGGTGGTGCGTCTCGGCGTCGAGTCGCCCGATGACTGTGTCGTGCGCCCCGTCATTGCGGTGTTCGTCGTACGCCGCCGTCCAGTCCCCGACCACGGGATCGGTCCGGGGCATACCGACGTACTGGTCGAAGGCCCACTGTGGCGGGTCGAGTGGTGCGTGCGGCCGGTGGAAGGACAGGTAGAGGAAGAACGGCGTCGTGGGGTCGCGGCGGTAGAGCCAGGAGATGGCCTCGGTGACGACCCAGTTGGTGGGGTGCAGTGCCTCTGGTTTGTCCCACGGTCTGGCGACCACGCTGTTGCAGTTCAGTCCGTTGTCGGTGTAGTCGGCCACTGGTGAGCTACCGGCTTGGGCCTGCAGCCAGGGCAGGTAGTCGTCCACCTCGCGCAGGTCCTTCTGGTGACGCCGACGAGCGAAGTGCAGGTAGCCGTCGTGCAGCCGGACGTCATCGAACCCGATCCGCGACCGTTCCGGGTACACGTGCAGCTTCCCGATCGCCTGCGTCTGGTAGCCCGCATCCCGCAGCGTGCCGGGCAGTGTCACCGGGTGCGTCTCATGGAAGGTCACACCGTCGCGGTAGCCGACCCGACCGTGCCGCTCCTGCGACTGGCCGGTCATCAGGGCGACCCGCGCAGGCACACAGGTAGGCGTCGCCGAGTACGCCCGCGAGAAGCGGGTGCCCTGGGAGGCCAGTTGGTCCAGGTACGGCGTCCGGACGATTGGATGGCCTGCTGCGGACAGGGCATCACCGCGCCACTGGTCGACGCAGATCATCACCACGTTGCGTGCGGTCACTTGTTCTCCTTACCAGGCACAGCGGAAGCCGTGATTGCCGGAGCTGCTCGACGCCTCGTTGGAGCTCCGGGCGCCGACTCGGTAGCGGTTGCAGTACGACGCGTGGCACAGGTACGAACCACCGCGCATGACTTTGTTCTCGCCCCACGCATCGCCGGTCCACTCCCAGACGTTGCCGACCATCTCGTAGAGGCCGAAACCGTTCGGCGGATAGCTGCGGACCGGCGCGGTGCCACGGTAGCCGTCGGCCTCGGTGTTCTTCGTGGGGAAGGTGCCCTGCCAGATGTTGCAGCGATGCTCGCCGTCCGGTGTGAGCTCGTCGCCCCACGGATAGCGCCGCTGGTCGAGGCCACCGCGGGCCGCACGCTCCCACTCGGCCTCACTCGGCAGCCGGCCACCGGCCCACTCACAGAACGCCACCGCATCCGTCCAGGACACGTGGACCACCGGATGGTCAGCACGGTCGCTCAGCCCTGAGCCCGGCCCCTCCGGACGGTCCCACGTCGCGCCGTGGACACCACACCACCATGGCGTCGCCTGCGGGCGCTCACTGATCTTGCGTAGCGCCGCTGGCAGGAACCCAGCGAACACATAGCTCCACCCAAACCGCTCGGCCTCGGTCACGTAGCCAGTGCTCGCTATGAAGGCCGCGAACTGTTCGTTGGTCACCGCAGTCGCGCCAATCTCGTACGACGCCAGCGACACCTCCCGAACCGGTCCCTCCAGGTCACCCGGGAAGCCGTCGGCGTCCTCAGCTCCCATCCGGAAGGCACCGGCCTCGATCAGCACCCGCTCGATCGCTCCGGCCGGCTCACCGCTCGCTGCCCGGGACTCCGGTACGACGCTCTGAGCCGCCCCGGCCCTCGCAGGCGCACAGCATCCGTCTTCGCTCACGTAGTGATCTTTTCAGGAAGCGAGCTTCTAGGGACCTTTGACCGGGTGTGGTGGGATCCACCGTTGCATCGCAGCGGCCGCTGCCAACCCGGTGCCCGCCATCACCACCACCGCAGGTCCCAGTCCGAGTACGGCGGTCGCGCCGGCCAGCAGCAAGGGACCACTGCCGTTACCGGTGTCAGCGAACAGGCGGAACGCACCGAGGAACTGGGCTCGCCCAACCGGCGGCGACGCATCAGCCCCGAGCGTCATGATGACGCCGGCGCCGAGGCCGTTGCCGACTCCCATCAGCAGGGCGACCGCGGTCAGGGTTGCTGTGGTGTGAGTGAGTGGCAGGAGGAGGTGGGCCAGGCCGAGGACCAGCATGCTCGGTACGGCGACCCACTTGCGGCCCATGCGGTCCATCACCGAGCCAGCGGGGTAGAAGAGCAGCATGTCGACCGCACCGGAGAGTCCGAAGATGATGCTGGTGGTTTGAGCATCCAGACCGATGTGCAGAGCCCAGAGCGGTACGACGACCTGTCGTGATGCACGGACTGCGCCGACTAGTAGTGCACCCGTGCCGAGAGTTCGCAGTACAGGCAGGTGCTCGCGGATGACCGTCACCGTCGACTGCGTCGCGCCCGCTCTCCGGCCGCGCACATGCTCGATGTCGGGCAGGCTCACCAACACAACACATGCAAGCACTGCGCCGACCAAGTGGACCCAGTACGCGCCATCGGTGCCGAGGAAACGCATGGCGAGTGCACCGAGGAACGGGCCGATGAAAGAGCCGATGCGTTGCACACCACCGAGAGTGGAGAGGGCTCTGGCCCGTAGCTCGATGGGCACTGCCTCACTCAGGTAGGCCTGCCGGGCCAGGCCCCAGACCGAGCCGGCCAGCCCGGTGACCCCGATGGCAATGGCCAGCCCCCACACGGTCGGAGCGAGCAGGCACGCCACCAGCGCCAGTGAGACCAGCACCGTCGCGCCGAGCATCGCGCGACGCTCACCGATCCTCATGACGAGTGCCCCCGCCGGGATGTCGCCGATGACCTGCCCCAGTCCCGCCGCGGCCACCACCACACCGGCAACCGCAGGCGAAGCTCCCAGATGGGTCGCCGACACTGCGATCACTGGGGCGATGGCGCCTTGGCCGATGCCGTAGAGCAGTGCGGGGAGGTAGACGGATGGTGCGATCTTGAGCAATGCGGCCGGACTGGCCATCAGCTCGCCTCTGCTTGTGCTTTGGCCTGCTCTCTGCCGGCTGGGGTCGCGCCCAAGAGCTCGGAGACTTCCCAAGCTGCTGGGACCAGGAGGGCTCCGAACTCGAGGAGCGTGTCGAGCGGCAGCCGTAGCTCTGGGCCAGAGATCGAGAGGCATCCGACGGCCTGACCGGAGTAGTCGAAGACAGGTGCCGCTACCGAGCAGATGCCTGGCGTCCGCTCGATCAAGGAGGTGGCGAACCCGCGCTGGCGGATCTCGGCGAGCTGCGCGGCCACGACGTCAGGATCAGTGATGGTGTCCGGCAGCACCTGCTCAAGTGGCTCGGCGAGCACGTCCACCTGGCGCTGCCAGGGCGCGAACGCCAACAGCACCTTGCCCGGAGCCCCCTGTGGTAGCGGGAGCGGTACGCCGAACTCGGTGTAGGTACGGCGGAGCTGGTGCCGGCTCTCCACCTGATCGAGCACCACGCGGTGTCCGCTCGGCAGTAACTCGTGGACGGCCGCCGTCTCCCCCGTCGCGTCGCGCAGCGCCCGCAGGACTGGCTGGGCGGCGTCGCGCAGGGTCGCGGGGATCCCACTGGTGTGGGCGAGCTGGACGACCAGCGGACCGATCGCGTAGCGCCGCTGAGCGGTCTGGCGGATCAGTCCGTTCTCCAGCATCGCCAGCAGCAACCTGTGCACGGTGCTGGTCGACAGGCCGGTCGCGCGGGACAGGTCGCTGATGCCGAGGTCCGGCGTACGGGCGTCGAAGCAGCGCAGGATCGCGACCGCGCGGTCTATCGACTGGACAGACCCTCGGGGTATCGTTTCCTGCATTGCAGGATCATATCCCGCATTGCGGGATATCTGCTGCACAGGGGTGTGCCCGGCGCCCAGCCTTCTGTGGGCGCCGGACGCAGCAGGCTCAGCTCAGGACGGCGAGGGCGTCGATCTCGACGAGCATGTCCGGGAGCGGCAGGCCGGTGAAGACGGTGGTGCGCGACGGCAGGACGCCGCTCGGAGTCCGGGTCGACACGAAGTCGGCGTACGCCTCGTTCATCGCGCCGAAGTCGTCACGGGTGGTCAGGTAGACGCGCAGCATCACCACGTCGTCCAGGCTGCCGCCACCAGCCTTGAGGATCGCCTCGATGTTCTGCAGCACCCGGGTGGTCTGGGCCTTCACATCGCCGACGAACACGAACTCGCCGGTCGCCGGGTCGACGGACCCCTGGCCGGAGACCTGCAGGATGTTGCCCTTGCGGACACCCTGCGAGAACACCGGCATCGGGGCAGGCGCGTCAGTGGTGGAGACGGCGGTCTTGTCGGACATCAGGTCGGACCTCTCAGTTGTAGTCGGCACTGATCGCCTGGGTCGTGGCGAGCAGATCAGGCAGGAGTTCGAGCACCTGCTCATAGTTCAGCAGTACATCCGGTACGGACACCGACACGGCCCCGACCACCCGGCCGGCGTGGTCCGTGACCGGCGCACCGACGCAGTTCATGAAGGTCTCGTGTTCAGCCTTGTCCTGCGCCCAGCCGCGCGCCCGGACCGTGTCCAGCTCGTCTCGCAGCGCTTCCGCATCAGTGATCGTGTGCGGCGTGTAGGCGTGATAGTCCAGCGACGCCAACACCGCCTCACGCTGCCGCTTCGGCTGCGCCGCCAGCAGGATCTTCCCGACCGCTGTGCAATGCAGAGCCGCCGGTACGCCGACCTGCGAGTACATGCGGATATTGCGCACGCTGTCGAGCTTGTCGATGTAGATGACCTCACCGTTCTCCCAGGCCGCGAGATGAACGGTCTGGCCGGTCTTCTGGTTCAGCTCCCGCAGATGCGGTGCAGCAACTTCCCGTACGACGTGTTGCTCGCGGGCCGCATCCGCCAACGCGAACAGGCGTGAGCCCAACCGATAACGGTGCGCCTCGTCACGCCGTACAAATCGGTCTGCCTCCATCGTGCGCAGCAGCCGGAGCACAGTGGTCTTGTGGACGCCCAGCTCGGTCGCGAGCTGGTCCAGCGACCGCTCCCCCTCGCCCAGGCTGGCCAGGATCTGCAGGGCTCTCGCGAGGCTCTGACTCATAGCTTTGTCGCCGCCCACTCGTCATCAGTGGCTGCGAGCAGTCTGTCTCGTTGAGCTGCGCTCGGCGGTACGGCGTGGTCCTCCGGCACGGCGAGCACTGCTGCGGCATTCAGATGGCCGAGGCGCAGCCGCTGCTTCATCGGCAGGTCTTGCAACGTCCCAGCCAGGAAGCCGGCCGCAAACGCGTCCCCGGCTCCCACTGGTTCGACAACTTGGACGGTGAGGGCAGCGACCTCGGTACGGCGACCATCCGGCTCCAGCGCGACCGCCGTGTGCGCATCGTTCTTCACGACCAACGTGCAGCGCCCACCGAGCCGTTCATGCAGCTCAGCCGGGTCATCAGTGCCTGCGAACACCAGAGCCTCATCAGCACCGATCAGTACGACGTCGGCCGCGCGGAGCAACCGCCAGAGCGGCTCCGGGTCCTTGTCGCGCCACAGCACCGGCCGCCAGTTCAGATCGACGCTCAGCATGAAGTCGCCGCGCAGTTCGTCCAGCATCTGCGCAGTGTCGTTGGACAACGCGGCAGTGATCCCGGTGGTGTGCACGATGCGTGCATTGCTGAGCCGCTCGGACACCTCGGGCCGCTGCAGGAACGCCGGGCTCATCGCCGAGGCCGCCGAACCGGTGCGGTAGTAGTGCATCCGGGGGCGACCGTCGATCGACTCCTTCACGTACAAGGCAGTCGGCCGGTTGGCGTCGATCTCCACACCGCCGACCTCGACCCTTCGGCCGCGCAGGTCGCGCAGTACTTGGCGGCCGAATCCGTCGTCGCCCAGCCGGGACACCCAGCTGGTCGGGACGCCCAGACCGGCCAGGCCGCCAGCCACATTGCACTCCGCGCCACCCACCGACCGGCGGAACGTCTCCACGTCCTCCAGCGGCCCGGCGGCACCCGCGAGCATGATCATCGCCTCGCCGAGGCAGACCACCGCGGCAGGATCCGTCTCAGTGCGCGGGTCGGACATCTGCGCTCCTGGGGGCCGGGGTGATGGGATAGGTGTGAAACAGCGGTCGTTGACGCAACTTCGAGCGCGATGCTACAACCGTTAGGTCAGAATGTGCAATGAACGTTGCGTATTCTGCAACTACTCCCAGGGGACTCGATGTCTGCTTACGATGCCGCCGCCGTCGCCGCACTCGCCGATGAGCGGGTCAGCCGCCGCGACCGAGTGTTGCCGCCTGCCTTCTGGGGCCGGACGATCGCCGAGGTGCTGGCCGATCGCCCGCGGTTGTCCCAGTTGCCGACGCCGCTGATGACGCTGTCCGCGCCCGGGGTGCGGCACAACATCGAGACGCTGGCCGGCTGGTGCGCGCACCACGGGGTCGAGCACGCACCGCACGGCAAGACCACGATGGCTCCCGCGCTCTGGGCGCAGCAGCTGGATGCCGGCGCCTGGGCGCTCACGCTGGCCAACGTCTACCACCTCGCGGTCGCCCGGCAGTTCGGCGTCCAGCGGGTGCTGATCGCGAACTCGGTCGTCTCGCCGCTGCAGTTGCGCTGGGTCGCCGATGAACTGGCCCGTGATCCCGAGTTCGAGGTGTCGGTCTGGGCCGACTCGGTCCGCACGGTCGAGATCATGGAGGCGGCCCGGTCGGCGTACGTCGGTCCGGATGCGCGGCCGCTCGATGTCATGGTGGAGCTGGGCGCACCAGGTGGCCGGACTGGCGCCCGGGACTTCGAGACTGCCGAGGCTGTCGCCGCCGCGGTGGCTGAGGCGTCGACGTTGCGGCTGGTCGGTGTGGCCGGCTACGAGGGCGCGGTCAGCGACAGCGTCGACGAGCCGGGACTGGCCGCCGTACGGGCGTTCCTTCGAGACATGGCTGAGCTGCACTCGCGACTGGGCAAGCTGTACGACGAGGGCGTCGTACCGATCGTCACCGCGGGTGGCAGTGAGTTCTTCGAGCTGGTCGCGGAGGTGCTCGGCCCGCTGACCGATGCGCGCGTCGTGGTGCGCTCGGGCGCGTACATCTCCCACGACGACGGGCTCTACCGACGGGTGTCACCGCTCGGCCAATCACCGCGCACCGACGGCGAGCAGCTCGTCGCGGCGATGCACGGGTGGATGCGGATCACCTCGCAACCCGAGCCCGGGTTGGCGATCTTCGACGCCGGGCGCCGGGACTTCCCGGTCGATCAGGACATGCCCGAGCCGCAGTTGATCCGGCCGCGCTCGACCGGCGAACCGGTCCTGCCTGCCACGGGGATGACGGTGACCAAGCTGAACGACCAGCACGGCTATCTGCGGTTCGGCGACGAACCGGTGGTGATCGGTGACGAGCTCCGCGTCGGCCTGTCACACCCCTGTACGGCGTTCGACAAGTGGGGGCTGATCCCGGTCGTCGACGACCCGGATGCCGCCGATCCTGTCGTCGTTGACCTGATCCGGACGTACTTCTGATGGCCGTCGTGGATGCCGCGGCACCGGCCTTCGGCAGCTCAGAACGGACAGCGCCGTGACAGACCTGCTGATTACCGGCGCGACCGTCGTGGACGGCACCGGCGCGCCTGGCTTCCACGCCGACGTCGCCGTCGACGACGGGCGGGTCGTAGCCATAGGCAACGACCTGCCGGCCGCCCGGCGAACGATCGACGCCACGGGGCTGACCCTGTCCCCCGGCTTCATCGACATGCATGCGCACTCCGACCTGCAGATCCTGGCGAACCCGGATCACACCGCGAAGGTCAGCCAGGGCGTCACGCTGGAGGTCCTCGGTCAGGACGGTCTCTCGTTCGCTCCGATCGACGATCCGACCCGGGCCGCGATCCGCCGCCAGATCGCCGGCTGGAACGGCGAACCGGACGATTTCGACTTCTCCTGGTCCACGGTGGCCGGCTACCTCGACCGGCTCGACCAGGGCATCGCCTGCAACGCGGCGTACCTGGTCCCGCAGGGCACGTTGCGGATGATGGTCGTCGGCACCGAGAACCGCCCGGCCACCCCGGCGGAGCTGGCGCAGATGGTCGACCTGCTCGCCCAGGCCCTGCGCGACGGGGCGGTCGGAATGAGCAGCGGCCTCACCTACACCCCGGGGATGTTCGCGACCACCGACGAACTCGTCGAGCTGTGCCGTGTCGTCGCCCAGCACGACGGCTACTACGCCCCGCACCAGCGGTCCTACGGACAGGGCGCCCTGAGTGCGTACGGCGAGATGGTCGAGGTCGCCCGCCAGTCCGGGTGTGCACTGCACCTGACCCACGCGGTGATGAACTTCGCACCGAACCAAGGCCGGGGCGCCGACCTGATCGCGATGATCGACAAGGCCCTCGGCGACGGCCTCGACGTCACCACCGACACCTATCCTTATTTGCCTGGGGCAACCACTCTCGCGGCGACGCTGCCGAGCTGGACCGCCGAGGGCGGACCGGACGCGCAGCTGGACCGGCTGCGTGATCCGGCGACCCGCGCCCGGATCGCGCACGAGATGGAGCAGGTCGGCTCCGACGGCTGCCACGGCTGCGTGATCGAGTGGGAGACGATCGAGATCGGCGGCGTTCGCAACCCCGCGCTCGGTGACGCGGTCGGCCGGACGGTGGCCGCGATGGCCGCCGACAGCGGGAAGCGGGCGACCGACGTCTTCTTCGACCTGCTGATCGCGGACGACCTGGGCACCTCGATCCTGCAGCACGTCGGGCACGAGGAGAACGTGCGGGCGATCATGCAGCACCAGAGCCACACCGGCGGCTCCGACGCGATCCTCGTCGGCGGCAAACCGCACCCCCGCTCGTGGGGCACCTTCCCGCGCTACCTGGGCCGGTACGTCCGGGAGCTCGGCGTCCTCGAGCTGGCCGACTGCATCCACCACCTCACGGGTCGCGCGGCCCGGCGGCTGCGGCTGACCGACCGCGGGCTGGTCCGGGTCGGCTACCACGCTGACCTGGTGCTCTTCGACGCGGCGACCGTCCACGACACCGCGACCTTCGACAACCCCCGGCAGCAGGCCGAAGGCATCCCCTACGTCTTCGTCAACGGTGTTCCCGTCATCGACGACGGCCATCGGACCGATGACCTGCCCGGCCGGGCCATTCGCCGTACTGATGTGTGAAAGGACCTCGATATGACCACCCTGGACCTGCTGCGAGCCGACCGCGTGCTGACTGTCGTCAGGGCGCCGGAGATCGCCGATGCCCGGGACCTCTGCGCTGCCCTGGTGGCCGGTGGTATCCACGTCGTGGAGCTCACCTACACCACCCCGGACCTGCCCCGGCACTTGGAGCGCGCAGCGTCGACCGCTAGCGAGACCGGTGCCGTAGTCGGTGCCGGGACGGTGCAGACGGGACAGCAGGCGCAGCAGGCGATTGACGCGGGAGCGCAGTTCCTGGTGACACCTGGTCAAGGCCTGGAGGCAGCCGCGATCGCCGAGGCTGCGCGGGCGGCCGGCGTACCGGTGGTGCTCGGCGCGTTCACTCCGTCCGAGGTGATGACGGCGCTGGCGCTGGGGTCGGCCGCGGTCAAGATCTTCCCGGCCCACCAGCTCGGGCCGAAGTACTTCAAGGATCTGAACGGACCATTCCCCGGCGTCCCGCTGATCCCGTCCGGTGGCATCAATGCCGGGAACGCCCGCGACTACCTGGACGCCGGTGCGCTGGCCGTCAGCGCCGGCACCGATGTGGTCTCCCCCGCCGATGTCGCCGCCTCCGCCTGGAGCGTCATCACCGGCAAGGCGAAGGCCTTCGTGGCCGCGATCAGTTGACGTTGATGCTGCCATAGCTGGTCCGCAGGAAGAGGTGGTGCGTCGCGGCCGGATCATTGACGGGAAGGATGTCCGTCGACCCCTGCGCCGAGACCGCATCGATGGTGTACGTCGTGGTCTGCGGAACCCGGAGGTCGATCGACCCGTCACTGGCGATCGCCGTCACCTGCTCGGGTGGGTCGTCGAACTGCATCGTCACCGAACCTCGGCGGCCGTCGACCGAGACCTGTTGACTGCGGATGCGGTTCATCGTCACCGATCCGCCGTCGGTGTCGGCCTTCAGCTTCCCCGCGAGACCGGAGAGGTCGAGTGAGGCTCCCTGAGTCTTGGCCTGCACGGCGGTGGCAGCCGGGACCTCAACCGTGAGCTCGAGCTCGCAATGCGCACCCGGACAGGCGATCCGGATGTCCAGTACGCCGTCGACAGTCCGGGTCTCGATCTCCGGTCGCTTTGCCGCGTAGGTCCCACTGACGGCGATGCGGACCTGACTGTTCGCGCTGCCGATCACCTGGGTCGGGATGGTCGAGAAGATCCGCACTCCTTGCGGGCCGGCCGCCGAGGTCGCCGCGTAGTCGAACGGCAGCTTGCCGCGAATCGTCGCGACCGTGACCGCCGCGCCTCCGATCACCAGCAGGAGGAGCGGCACCACGCCGATCAGCAGCATCCGTCGCTGCGCAGTCGTCAGTGTCATCAGCTGCCCAGGAACCTCAGGACGGCCAGCACCCTGCGGTGCTCGCCCTCGGTGGTCGGCAACCGCAGCTTCTGGAAGATGCTGCTGATGTGTTTCTCCACGGCGCCCTCACCGACCACGAGCGCCTGGGCGATCCCGGTGTTCGACTTGCCCTCGGCCATCACCCGCAGCACCTCTTGCTCCCGCGGGCTCAACGCGGCCAGCGGATCCGCCTTCCGAGTCCGCACCAAGAGCTGCGAGATCACCTCCGGGTCCAAAGCCGCACCACCAGCCGCCACGCGACGCAGGCCGTCGAGGAACTGGTCCACATCCGCCACCCGGTCCTTGAGTAGGTAGCCGACGCCGCCCGGGTTCCCGCCGATCAACTCGCTCGCATACCGCTCCTCGACGTACTGAGACAGGACCAGCACGCCGGTCTGCGGATACTGCTCGCGCAGCACCAAGGCAGCCCGCAGTCCCTCGTCGGTGAAGGTCGGTGGCATCCGCACGTCGACCACGCAGACATCCGGACGGTGCTGAGCAACAGCCTTCAGCAGCTCGTCCCCATCACCGACGGCCGCCACCACCGTGCACTCCTGCTCTTCCAGCAGCCGCACGATGCCCTCACGCAGCAGCACCGAGTCCTCGGCAATGACCACCCGCAAGCTGTTCCCCTCCGATGCCACCACAGTTGGTTCACTCATGTGCACGGCACCTCCGCGGTGAGGACAGTGGGACCGCCCACTGGGCTGGTCAGGCTGAGCCTGCCGTCCACACCGGCCACCCGGTCCGCCAGGCCCTGCAGTCCGGTACCGCCGTCCGGCTGGGCGCCGCCGCGACCGTCGTCGGTCACCTCGACCCGGAGCACGTCGCCGACGCGGGTGATCCTGACCTCGGCCTGCGCCGCAGCGGCATGCTTGGCAACGTTCGTCAGCGCCTCGGTGACGACGAAGTAGGCAATCGACTCGATGGTGAGCGACGGACGTGGATCGACCTCCACCGACACCCGGACCGGCACCGGCGAGCGCGCCGCAACCGCTGAGATCGCCGCGTCCAGCCCACGGTCGGTCAGGATCGGCGGATGCAGACCGCGGGTCAGATCCCGGATCTCCGCGATCGCCTGCAACGCCTCGGAGTGCGCGTCCTCGATCAGTGCTCGCACCCCGGGATCCGTATCCCCCAGCCGGTTCTTCGCCCGCCCCAAAGTCATCGCCAGCGAGACCAGCCGTTGCTGGGCGCCGTCGTGCAGGTCACGCTCCATGCGCCGCCGCTCGGCCTCGGCCGAATCGACGACCTGTTGCCGGCTCGTCACCAGCCGGCTGACGCGCTCGGTCAGGGCGCCGGTCTCGTCGCCGCCCAGATAGATCCGCGCCAGGTGCCCGTCCAGCATCGATGCGGTCCGCATCAGCACCGGCGACACGAAGACCAGCAACAGCAGCCCTATCAGCGCCGCGGCCATCGCCTCGTGACCGGTGCTGACCACGAACGGACCGAACTGGGCCTGTCGCGCGGCGAACTTCGAGAAGAAGAACGGCAAGGTGATCAGCACCGGCGGGACCGACCAGGCGAAGACGATCAGCAGCAACCAGAAGGTTGCTGCTGGCAACAGCAGGACGTAGTACAGGAACTGTCGCCACAGGCCCGGATCGGTGATGGCCCGGCGGGCGTCGGCGATCCGGCTGCCGGACGGCTCGGGTCGCACCAGCGGCAGCACCTCCTGACCACGGGTGATCCGCGCCCGGGCCCGCTCCCACTTCGCCAGCGCATAGACCACCTTGGAAGCAGCACGCGTCAACGGGATCCCGAGGTAGGCCAGCGGCCACCCGAGCAGGGCGACGCAGACCGCGACCAGCGCGAGCACGCCGGAGGTGAGCACCACAACGCTGTCACCGAGCAGGTGGATCGTCGCCAGCCACAGATACGGCGAGCGCCACAGCCGCCACGGCCGCCCGGGAACCGGACTCGCGATCGTCGTCACCGAACCACCTCCCGTGTCTGTGCGGATCCGTTGCGAGCACCAACCTACGTGCCTGCCGAGGGCATCGATATGAGGACAACCCCCGGATCGACTTCGGGTTAACCCCACCTCCGATTCGTGGGTTGTCCTCAATGTGCGGGCGGCGCCACCACGGAACGCTGGAAGCCATGACGACGACACTCCCGCAGGCTCCCTTGACACAGCCCGGCCGGCACCCGCTGAGCGTGCAACTCGGCGATGCCATCGACGATCGCGTCGCCGAGGCGCTGGACGACTACATCGCCGAAGGCCGCCTCGACGGCCGGATCCGCGCGCGGCGCTCCCCCGGCGGTCTGGCCGCGACGGTAGCCGCCGGGGTCGCGGCCGTGCTGCTGCCCTGGTGCCTGATCCTCGCGGCCACCCTGCCGAGCACCTACCAGGCCAGCAACTGGAAGCTCACCTGGATCGGCCTCGACGCGGCGACCGCGATCACCGCCGGTCTGACGGCGTACCTACTGCACACCCGCAATAGATACGCCGTCCTGACCGCGATGGCTGCCGGGACGCTCCTGCTGGCCGATGCCTGGTTCGACATCAGCACCGCCGGGGCCGGTTTCGATCGCACGCTCTCACTGGCCGAGGGGATCCTCCTGGAGATCCCGCTGGCCGTGTGCGCCTTCGTGGTCGCCGCCCGTCAGCTACGGCGCTAGCCGATCAACTCGAGGACGGGTCCCTCATGAAGCGCTCGGTAGACCTTGTCGCGCAACAGGTTCGCCTCGGCATCGGTCAGCGTCCGGTCGACCGGACGAAGGACCAGCCTGACCAGGAGGTTCCGTTGTCCAGGAGTGAGCTGCAGCCGCTCGCGCGCCGCCGGAGGCAGCTCGTCGTACGTCGTCTCTCCCAGGACATCCAGCGACTCGGCCGCATCCGCGTCCGGGCCGAGCGCATCGCGCACCTTGTCGCCGAGAACCTCGGGCGACACCTCCGCCTCCGCGCTCACCACGACCGACAGGTCCCGGCGGACCGGTGGCATCGTCGACACCGATCGGTAGGGCGACAGATCGAGCATCTGGCCGGCCACCCGTGGATCCGTCGACCGGAGCAACCGGATGTCATGGATGCCCTTGCGCAGCATCAGGAGCCGGTCGAGTCCCGGTCCCATCGCGAGGCCGGTCCAGCCGTCGTCCAGGCCGGCCTTGCGCAGGACCTCCGGCGCGGCCACCCCACATTCACCGATCTCGATCCACTGATCGTCGAGCAGGACATCGATCTGCCGCCCATGGGTCGTGTAGGGATGCACGGCAGGCACCGCGCGGTAGGTCTGGCCAGGCAGCACGGTCTCGACCAGCCGGGCGATCATGTCCTCGAGTTCGGGTTCGCCGAGGCTGACGTTGCGGCTGATCCGCCAGAGGTCGAGCTGATGTGGTGTGCCGGTGTGCTGCCAGTCCACCGAATCCCGGCGGTAGCAGATGCCGGCACAGACCATCAGCACATCGGAGGCGTCCGAGCCGGCGAGCTCACGCAGCGCCGGCGGGATCATCGCCGAGGTGTGGCTGCGCAGCACCTCGGTCTCCGAGGCATAGCGGGTGTAGCGAGCCTCGCGGGTCACCGCACCAGCGGCGTACCCGAGGTTGTCGTAGTTGTCGGCCAGGCTGACCACCGGATGGTCGCGCCGGGTCCAGATCTCCGTGTAGGGCCAGGCAGCGCCCAGCGCCGTGCGGATCGAGTCGACGATCAGCTGGACGGCATGAGGTCCCTGGGCGGGATCGGTGAGATCGCGCAGGGACAGGGCAGAGTGCAGTTCCTCGAGGGTGAGGACGGGCATGAGGTCTCTCCAAAGGGTGACGTCTCGACAGGGGGTCTTCACACACCCCGGTCGGCCACGGTCACCTCAGGAGAGAGCGCAGCAGCAGCTCACCCCGTCGGCACCGTTGTGCCGGCCGGGGCGCAGAAATCGCCGCCCGTACTGCGTCATGCCGCCAGTCTACAGACCCGCGGACCACCACGCCCGGAATTGCCCTCGCCCTTGCCTAACGAGTCAAAGTCTTTTAGGTTGTTAGGTGAGAGGTGATACCGATGGCCTATCAGCCGGAACTGATCGGCGGCCACCTAGCTCTGGACCTGCTAAACACCGTCTCTTGGCGGCTCGACCCCACCCGCATCGTCGACCGGATCGCGACCCCCGAGGCGCTGACGATCTGGACCGCGGCGGTCGGCCTCGGCGGAGAACCCGCGTCGTACGAGCGGGTCGCCGCTGTGCGAGAGGTTGTGTACGACGTCGTTCTGCCGATCGCGCGCGGGCTGGCCCCCGGAGATCTGCACGAGCTGCAGAGGCTGATGGTGGTCGCGTTGGAGAGGGCGACACCCGCTGGACTGCGGCCTTTGGACTGGCCGGGCGTTGATGCCGTGGACGAGTTGGTGTTGGCGGCCGGGCGACTGCTGGAGCGCGAGGACCTGAGCAGGCTGCGCGAATGCCAGGACGGTGACTGTGGCTGGTTGTTCCTCGACCGGAGCAAGAACGCGTCCCGGCGGTGGTGCAGTTCGGGCGATTGCGGGAACCGGGCCAGGGCCAAGCGGCACTATCAGCGGACTCGGATCGGGAGCGAAGCATGAGAGCCCCCGCTGCATTACGGGACCGGCGACAGGAGTTCTTCGAGGGCATGCGCCTGGGCATCGGGCCCGGTGCCGCGACGTTCGTGCTGGCGTTGAGCTTCGGCGCCGAAGCCGTCGCGCGGGACTGGGGATTCGGGCTGCCGATTCTGTTCTCGATGTTCGCGTGGTCAGGGTCGGCGCAGTTCGCGTTGCTGACCTCGTTCGCCAGTGGATCGGCAGTCGTCGCGGTGACGTCGGCCGTGCTGATCAATGCCCGGTACCTGATGATGAGCCTCGCGCTCAACGACAGCCTGCGCGGCGGCAGGTTCTCCCGCGCACTGCAGGCCCAAGCGCTCTGTGACGCCTCGTTTGTCGTTGCCCATGGCACCAAAGGCGGCTACGACATCGTCCGGCTCGTCGGAGCGAGCGTCCCGCAATGGTTCCTCTGGGCCGCCGGTACGGCGGTCGGCGCGCTGACCGCGCCTTCGCCCGACCTGATGCATCACCTGGGTCTGGATGTCGCGTTCCCGGCGTTCTTCGTGATCCTCGCGCTCGACGAATTGCGTCGCTCGAAGCGCGCCTTGGCGGCCGGTCTCCTCGGGGCCACGATCGCCGCTGGGCTGCTGTTCATCACCACCCCCAGCTACGCGTTGCTGGGAGCGATCGCCGGGGCTCTCCTCGGCGTACTCCCCGACAGCGCAGTCCCCGAAGAGGAGGGTGAGCAGGCATGAAGCTCTGGTTGTCCGCACTCGTCGTCACTGTGATCAGTTGGCTGATGAAGGCGAGCGCACCGCTCGCCATCGGCGGTCGCAAACTGCCACCGACCGTGCTCAGGCTGACTGCCCTCACCGCCCCGGTCCTGCTGGCCGGCCTGATCATCACCGAGTTGGGCGGCGAACACTGGCAGGAGTTCGACTGGACGAAGGTGCTCGGTGTCGGCGTTGCCGGCGGGCTGTGCTTGGCCAAGGTGCCGATGCTGCTGGCCGTCGGTGGCGGCATCGTCGTCACTGCCCTGATCCGGCTCGCCGTGCAGTAGCGATCAGCTCCGCAGCGATCAGTCAGTAGCGGCCAGACGACGGAAAACGCGACTGTTGCTCCCGCAGTGCGGATGCGACGATGGGCCGCATGCGATGGATCGACTCGTTGGAAGCCGCGGCCGCCGAGAAGCTGCCTGAGGCCGTGCACCGCTACTACCGGCAGGGCTCGGCCGGCGGGATCAGCGTCGGGGAGGCGGTCGCGGCCTGGTCGGCGTACCGGTTCCGGCCGCGGGTCCTGCAGGACGTGTCGGCGGTCCAGCTCGGTACGACGGTGCTCGGGTCGCCGGTCAGCTCGCCGGTGCTCGTCGCGCCGTCGACCCTGCAGCGGCTGGCCGATCCCGACGGCGAGATCGCGATGGCGAACGGCGTCCGCGAAGCCGGCTCGTTGCTGGGTGTCTCCAGCAACGCCGGGACACGGTTCGCCGACATCGGAGCCACGGGGGTCCCGTGGTGGCTGCAGATCTACATCGTGCGGAACCGCAGCATCACCGAGCAGATGCTGGACGCCGCCGTCGCTGGTGGCGCCAAGGCGATCGTGCTCACCGTCGACACCCCGGTGGTCGGCCGCAAGGAGGACGACGGCCCGGTGGTCTGGTCGTACGTGCAGCCCGGTCAGCTGCGTATCAACGTACCCGAAGGCGACTGGACCGACGCCGACCTCGACAAGGCCGACGACCTGACGCCCGACGTGATCGGCTGGCTGACCGAGCGGACCGGCCTCCCGGTGGTCGTGAAGGGCGTCCTGCGCGGCGACGACGCCAAGCGGATCTCCGACGCAGGGGCGGCGGGCATCATCGTCTCCAACCACGGCGGCCGCCAGCTCGACGGCTCGATCCCCACCGCCCAGGCACTCCCCGAGGTCGCCGAAGCCCTGGCCGGCACCAGCACCGAGCTGTACGTCGACGGCGGCATCCGCCGCGGTGAACACATCCTCGCCGCGCTCGCTCTCGGCGCCCGCGCCGTCTTCGTCGGCCGCCCCGCACTCTGGGCTCTCTCCGTGGACGGCCAAGCCGGAGTCACTCGCCTCCTCACCGACCTCACCACAGAGCTCGAGCACTGCCTCCAACTCGTCGGCGTCCCCAACCCCGCCGCCCTGACCCCCGACCTACTGGCACCTCGCCACTAGCATCGATCAGGCGAAGTGACTCGTCAGCGCCGGTACGAGCTCTGCTGCATGGGACGCCGGAAGCGAATGGTGAGTCGCCTCCTCAATGTGTACGACGTGACCTCCGGCCGCAGCCGCTCGGGTGGCAAGCGCCCGTGGATCATGAGCCTTGCTGCGGTCGGCGACGATCACCAGTAGCTCCGCTTGCAGGCCGGCGAGATCCGCGACGGACGGGCGGCGCGGACGTACGGGAGAGGCAGCCGGCTGTACGGCGGCCAATCCGGCGAGGTGAAGCCATGCCGGGTCAACGTCGACGCCCTGGATCTCCCAGCGCAGAAAGGCCTCCGACCGAGCCTCGGACGGTCGAAGCAGCAGCGGCAGCGCCTTGGCGACATAGCGAACGCTCGGCCGGGTGAAGCAGTCCGTGGGATCGATCAGCGCAAGCCGGTCGACCCGATCCGGAGCCGCCAGTGCATACGTGAGGGCGAGCCAAGCGCCGTACGAATGTCCGATGAAGCTCGCCCGCTCAGCTCCGAGCCCGGTCAGGACGTCGGACAGCCAGCCGACGAGATCCGCCGTCGTCTTCGGGCGCGGACCGCTGAGCGTGCTGCGTCCGGCGTCGCCGATCAGGTCGATCGCGTAGACCCGATGGGTCCGCGCCAGCGCGGTCGCGACCGTCCGCCAGACTGCGGAGGTCGCCCCATGCCCCGCCAGTAGAACCAGCGGCGCGGCGTCCGGCGATCCGCAGGCATTGACCGCGGTGATGCCGAACTTCCCCGCCAGCTCGAGCCGCTCCACCGGGACTCCCCAGCGGGCGAACAGTTCGTCGTACGCGCGATCGAAAGCGCTCATCGCCGCAGAGTAGCCCAAACGCAGCAAGGCCCCGGGAGACCCCGGGGCCTTGCTGTTCGTTGGCTACCTGAAGATCAGGCGTCCGCGGTCTCACCGAGGAGGTTGCGGGTGGCGTTCGGGTCCACCGGGACACCGGGGCCCATGGTGGTCGAGAACACCGTCTTGCGGATGTAGCGGCCCTTGGAGCTGGCCGGCTTCAGCCGCAGGATCTCCTCGAGCGCGGCGCTGTAGTTCTCCACCAGCTGGGCCTCGTCGAACGACGCCTTGCCGATGATGAAGTGCAGGTTCGCGTGCCGGTCGACCCGGAACTCGATCTTGCCGCCCTTGATGTCCGTGACGGCCTTGGTGACGTCCGGGGTGACCGTGCCGGTCTTCGGGTTCGGCATCAGGCCACGCGGGCCGAGGACGCGACCGAGGCGGCCGACCTTGCCCATCAGGTCAGGGGTGGCGACGACGGCGTCGAAGTCCAGCCAGCCGTCGGTCACCTTCTTGATCAGGTCGTCGTCACCGACGTAGTCGGCGCCGGCGGCCTTCGCGGCCTCGGCCTTGTCACCGGTGGCGAAGACGAGGACCCGTGCCGTCTTGCCGGTACCGTGCGGAAGGTTGACGGTGCCGCGCACCATCTGGTCGGCCTTACGGGGGTCGACCCCGAGGCGCATCGCGACGTCCACGGTCGAGTTCAGCTTCTTGCCCGCGCCGGCCTCCTTGGCCAGCCGGACCGCCTCGAGCGGGGAGTACAGGTGATCCTGATCGATCTTGTCCGCGATCGCGCGGTATGCCTTGCTGCGCACTGCCATTGCTGTTTCCTCTCTGGGATGTGGTCTCCGGGCGGCGCTACGCCCTGCCACAACTACTCGTCGTGCTGGTGGTGCCGGGGCGCTCAGGCCTCGACGGTCACACCCATGGAACGGGCGGTGCCCTCGATGATCTTCATCGCGGCGTCGATGTCACGGGCGTTCAGGTCCGGCATCTTGGTGGTGGCGATCTCGCGGACCTGGTCCTTGGTGATCTTGCCGACCTTGTCCTTGTGCGGGACGGCCGAGCCCTTCTGCAGACCGGCGGCCTTCTTGATCATCTCCGGCGCCGGCGGCGTCTTGGTGACGAACGTGAAGGAACGGTCTTCGTAGATGGTGATCTCGACCGGGACCACGTTGCCACGCATGGATTCCGTCTGGGCGTTGTACGCCTTGCAGAACTCCATGATGTTGACACCGTGCGGGCCGAGCGCCGTACCGACCGGCGGGGCGGGCGTCGCTGCGCCGGCCTGGAGCTGCACCTTGACCAGGGCAGCGATCTTCTTCTTGGGAGGCATTCTGTCGGGTCCTTAGACTTTCTGGATCTGGTTGAAGCTGAGTTCCACCGGGGTCTCCCGGCCGAAGATCTCCACCAGCGCCTTGATCCGCTGTGCGTCGGCATTGATCTCCGTGATCGTGGCGTGCAGGGTCGCGAACGGCCCGTCCACCACCATGACCGAGTCGCCGACCCCGAAGTCGGCCACCTCGACCTTCTTCTTGGCCGCCGTCTTGGCGGGTGCGGCACCTGCTTCGGCTGCCGCCGCCTCGGCCGCCGCAACGACGGCCGGAGCGAGCATCTTCTCGACCTCTTCGAGGCTGAGCGGGACCGGCTTCTGGCTGTTGCCGACGAAACCGGTGACCGACGGCGTGTGCCGCACGGTCGACCAGGACTCGTCGGTCAGATCCATCCGGACCAGGACATAACCAGGGAGGACGGTGCGCTTGACCATCTTGCGCTGACCGTTCTTGATCTCGGCGACCTCTTCGGTCGGCACGACGATCTCGAAGATGTAGTCCTCCATGTTCAGGGAGTTGATCCGGTTCTCAAGGTTGCCCTTGACCCGGTTCTCCATCCCTGAATACGTGTGTACGACGTACCAGTCGCCGATCTGCGAGCGCAGCCGGCCGCGCAGCTCCTCGAGCGGGTCGCCCGGCTCCGCCGGCTCCTCGTCCTCGTCGTCGGCCACTGCCGCGGCAGCTGCCGCCAGGGCGTCGTCGTCGGCGTCGTCGTCAGCGCTCGAGAAGACCACCGCGTCGACGGCCGGCTCGGCCTCGGTGCTGTCGTCGAGGGTGGTCTCCGCAGTCTCGTCGGCCAGCTCCTCGGCGGCGTCCTCGACATCGGTCTGGGTCACGACCTCGGCGTCCTCGGACTCGTCCGCGGCGGCGACCACCACGACCGGCTCCTCGTCGGAGTCGTCGGTCTCGGCGGGGCCGTCCTCGGCCTCGTCGTCGGCGGAGTACTCCGGCACCTCGGCGACGACCTCGTCGGTCTCGTCGTCGGAGTCCTCGTCGTCGATACCGGCGAACGGGTCGTCGTCATCGTCGGCGAACAGGTCGTCGTCGTCCTCGACGACGGCCGCCTCGTCGAAGTCGAGATCGAGGTCGTCGTCGGAGTCGGATACGTCGAACTCGTCCTCGAGCTCAAGGACCTCGTCGTCGCGCTCTGACACGTCGTACTCCGTCATCTGTGGATCGGTTCTGGATCTGGCGTCGGGAACGGGCCGTGACCCGGCTCCCCGGCCTTGCGTGGGCGGTGTCGGCCTCAGCCGAAGATCTTGAGTACTGCCCAGCCGAAGGCGAGGTCGAGGACCGAGACGATCGCGATGACGAACACCACGAAGGTCAGCACCACCACGAAGTAGGTGGACAGCTGCTTGCGGGTGGGCCAGACGACCTTGCGGAGCTCGGCGACCACCTGGCGGTAGAAACGCAGCAGGCCTCTGCCTTGCTTGCCTTCCGCAGGCTTACCGGCGCCGGACGGTGCCGGGGTGCGCGTCTCCGTCACGACCTACCTCTTTCGCTAGCGGCGGCCTGACCGGCCCTGCGCCGGTCAGGATGTGCAGGGCACGAGGGACTTGAACCCCCAACCTTCGGTTTTGGAGACCGATGCTCTGCCAGTTGAGCTAGTGCCCTCTGCAATCCATCCGGACGCCGCACAGGACCTGAACTCGGGCATGCCGAGTCAGGGCCATCAACGCCCGGACTAGAAGAGTGTACGGGTTCGGAGCCACCTGGTCGAACTCGGCCTGTCGGCGTCGCTCTGCCCTGCTCCTTGCCCGCACAGCCCCCGAACCGGGCGCCGTACCGCGACCAGAACCATACAGCCTGCACTCGGGCACAACGGACCGCACCCCCTGTGTGTTCCCCGGATCACACCCGTCCGGGTCCCGATATTTCCGGCGACCGCCGCGCGGGGTCCTGCCAGGATGGCGCCATGAGTTCCAGGATCTCGGCGCGGATCGGCGCCATCAGCGAATCGGCAACCCTGGCGGTGGACAGCAAGGCCAAGGCGCTCAAGGCCGCCGGCCGCCCCGTGATCGGCTTCGGCGCGGGCGAGCCGGACTTCCCCACGCCGGACTACATCGTCGAGGCCGCTGTCGAGGCCGCCCGGGATCCGAAGAACCACCGCTACAGCCCGGCCGGCGGCCTGCCGGAGCTCAAGCAGGCGATCGTCGACAAGACCAAGCGCGACTCCGGGTACGAGATCGAGGCCGCGCAGGTCCTGGTGACCAACGGTGGCAAGCACGCGGTCTACAACACGTTCGCGACGCTGCTCGACCCCGGTGACGAGGTGCTGCTGCCGGCGCCGTACTGGACGACGTACCCGGAGGCGATCCTGCTGGCCGGCGGTGTGCCGGTGGAGGTGCTCGCCGACGAGTCACAGGACTATCTGGTCACCGTCGAGCAGTTGGAGGCGGCCAGGACCGAGAAGACCAAGGCGCTGCTGTTCTGCTCACCGTCCAACCCGACCGGCGCGGTCGACAGCCGGGAGTCGATCGAGGCGATCGGCCGCTGGGCGCTCGAGCACGACATCTGGGTGATCACCGACGAGATCTACGAGCACCTGACGTACGACGGCGTGGAGTCGACGTCGATCCCGGTCGTCGTACCGGAGCTGGCCGACCGGACCGTCGTACTGAACGGGGTCGCCAAGACCTATGCGATGACCGGCTGGCGGGTCGGCTGGATGATCGGCCCCAAGGACGTCATCAAGGCCGCCACCAACCTCCAGTCGCACCAGACGTCGAACGTCGGGAACATCGCTCAGCGGGCCGCCATCGCCGCGCTCACCAACGACCTGAGCGCGGTCGAGGAGATGAAGGTCGCCTTCGACCGCCGTCGCCGCACCATGGTCCGGCTGCTGAACGAGATCCCCGGTGTCGAGTGCCCGACCCCGACCGGCGCGTTCTACGCCTACCCGTCGGTCAAAGGCCTGCTGGGCAAGGAGATCGGCGACCGTACGGCGACCACGTCCGCGGAACTGGCCGAGATCATCCTGGACGAGGCGGAGGTGGCCGTCGTACCGGGTGAGGCTTTCGGTGCGCCCGGCTACCTGCGGTTGTCCTATGCGCTCAGCGACGAGGACCTGGCCGAGGGCATCAGCCGCATGACGAAGCTGCTGAGCTGATTCGCCCGGGTTCCTGCCCGCCTGGATTTCACCGGGCGGGTAGGGACTCTGTAACCTTCGGTAATGACGCAGCGTGACCTGCGGGTGCTGCCCAAGGCGCATCTGCATCTCCACTTCTCCGGCTCGATGCGGCATCTGACGCTGGTCGAGCTCGCGGACAAGCACGGGGTCCGGCTGCCGGACGCGTTGCGCACCGAATGGCCGCCGGATCTGTCCGCGGCCGACGAGCGGGGCTGGTTCCGGTTCCAGCGGCTCTACGACATCGCACGGTCGGTGCTGCGCACAGAGGACGATGTACGGCGTCTGGTCCGCGAAGCGGCCGAGGACGACCGCGCGGACGGTTCCCGCTGGCTGGAGATCCAGGTCGACCCGTCGGGGTATGCGGGCCGCTTCCACGGCATCACCGAGTTCACCGACCTCGTGCTCGACGCGGCCCGCGACGCAGCGGCGTCCACCGGCATCTCGGTGCAGGTGATCATCGCCGCCAACCGCACCCGGCACCCACTGGACGCCCGCATCCTGGCCCGCCTCGCCGCGCAGTACGTGGGACGCGGCGTGGTCGGCTTCGGCCTCTCGAACGATGAGCGCCGCGGTACGACGTCGGAGTTCGCCCCTGCCTTCCGCATCGCCCGCAACGCCGGTCTGCTCGCAGCGCCGCACGGCGGCGAGCTGTGCGGCCCGGCCACAGTTCGCACCTGCCTCGACGAGCTCGGCGCCGGCCGCATCGGCCACGGCGTGCGCTCTGTCGAGGACCCAGAGCTCCTCAAGCGCGTTGTGGATGCTCAGGTAGCCCTTGAGGTCTGTCCGGCCTCCAACGTCTCCCTGGGTGTCTACCGGCACCCCGAGGACGTTCCCCTCCGCCGCCTCTACGAGGCCGGCGCTCGCATCGCCCTCGGCGCCGACGACCCGCTGCTCTTCGGCTCGCGCCTCGCCGAGCAGTACGAGACCGCCCGCACCGTGCACGCCTTCACCGACGAGGAACTGGCCGACCTCGCCCGCTCCTCGATCCTCGCCGCCACCGCTCCCCCAGACGTCCAGAAGACCCTGCTCGCCGACATCGACGACTGGCTAACCACCCCCGCCACAGTCCCGTCGTACTAGTGGTGACCTACCTGGCCCGCCACGGCCAGACCGAGTGGAACCTCGCCGGCCGCCGCCAAGGCCGGCTGGACTCACCGCTGACCGCATTGGGCGTCCACCAAGCACAGCGCAATGCCGAACTGCTGAAGCACGAACACATCGACGCGATCTACAGCAGCCCGCTCGGCCGCGCGCAGCGAACCGCCGGCATCATCGGCGATGTGCTCGGCGTTCCCGCGCAGGTGCTGCCGGATCTCGCGGAGCTCGACCACGGCGACTGGTCCGGTCTGACCTCGGCGGAGCTCGACGCCGACTGGCCTGAGGAACGTGCCGCCCGGGCGCTGTCGAAGTACACCTATCCGTTTCCCGGTGGCGAGAGCTACGCCGATGCCGACGTACGGATCGCCCGGGCACTGGGTGCGATCGACTCTTCGCGACCGTTGATCGTCTCCCACGAGATGGTCGGACGGCTGCTGGTACGGCGATTGGCGGGGCTGACCGTGGACGCGGCGATGCGGCGCGATCACCCGTCGGACGTGGTGTTCCGGGTAGCCGACGACGGCCGGATCGATCGCTTGGAAAGTGCCGGAAAAATGCTTCGTGGGTTCGGGTTCAGGGCATTGTGAGGGGTGCAGGCGGCGGCCAAGATTGCCGCATGACGGCTACCAAGATCTTGCTTCCCGAGGACGAGCTGCCGACGCGGTGGTACAACGTGTTGCACGACCTGCCGACGCCACCACCTGCGGTGCTGCATCCGGGGACGGGGCAGCCGGTCGGGCCGGAGGATCTGGCGCCGTTGTTCCCGATGGACCTGATCATGCAAGAGGTGTCCCAGGAGCAGTACGTCGACATCCCCGGTGAGGTGCTCGATGTGTACCGGTTGTGGCGGCCGAGTCCGCTGTACCGGGCGCACCGGTTGGAGAAGGCGCTCGATACGCCGGCCCGGATCTACTACAAGTACGAGGGCGTTTCGCCGGCCGGGTCGCACAAGCCGAACACCGCGGTGCCGCAGGCGTACTACAACGCCAAGTCCGGCGTCCGGAAGCTGACCACCGAGACCGGGGCCGGTCAGTGGGGGACGGCGTTGGCCTTTGCCTGCGCGCAGTTCGGGCTCGAGTGCGAGGTCTGGCAGGTGCGGGCGTCGTACGACCAGAAGCCGTACCGGCGGGCGATGATGGAGGTGTTCGGGGCGACCGTGCACCCGAGTCCGTCCGACCTGACCGAGGCCGGCCGGAAGATCCTCGCCGAGCATCCGGACTCGACGGGTTCGCTCGGGATCGCGATCAGCGAGGCGGTCGAGGCCGCTGTGCAGTCACCCGACATCCATTACGCGCTCGGCTCGGTGCTCAACCACGTGCTGCTGCACCAGACGATCATCGGCGAGGAGGCGCTGATCCAGCTCGCGATGGTCGGCGAGACTCCGGACCTGCTGGTCGGCTGCACCGGTGGCGGGTCGAACTTCGGCGGCCTGGCCTTCCCGTTCCTCCGGGAGAAATGGGCCGGCCGGATGTCACCGGTGGTCCGCGCGGTCGAGCCGGCCGCCTGCCCGTCACTGACCCAGGGCACCTACGCCTACGACTTCGGTGACACGATCGGCATGACCCCGCTGATGAAGATGCACACGCTCGGCCATGACTTCGTCCCGGACCCGATCCACGCCGGCGGCCTGCGGTACCACGGGATGAGCCCGCTGGTCAGCCACCTCTACGAGACCGGCGAGATCGAAGCCGTCGCCAAACCCCAGTCGGAGTGCTTCGCAGCCGGCATCCAGTTCGCCCGCACCGAAGGCATCGTCCCCGCCCCTGAGCCCACCCACGCCCTCGCGGCCGCCATCGAGGAAGCCCTGCTCTGCAAGGAGTCCGGCGAGGAGAAGGTCATCCTCACCGCACTCTGCGGCCACGGCCACCTCGACCTCGCCGCGTACGACGCCTATCTCAGCGGCGCCATGACGGATCGCAGCTGGGGCGACGCGGACACCCAGGCGGCCGTCGCCCAAGCACTCAGCCGCCTCCCCGCCATCAGCTAGCTGCCGCGCTTCCACCAAGGCTTGGGCTGCTTGCCCACCGCCGTCAGCCAGTCAGCCGGCACAGCCCAGCCCTTGGCCTGGATCGCATCGAAGTACGCCACCTTCAAGCTCTCCGGCAACCAGTAGGTCGCCCGGACCCGACCCGACACCTCGAAGTACGTCGTTCGCCGCCCCTCGCCCCAGACCGTGGCCAGGTTCGCGCAGTGCGCCAGCCGGACGTAGTCCCACCGCGCCTGCGGATCCGCCATGTCGTACTCGCGCTCCGTCGACCGGAAGAGCCCCTTCGCCACGGGCTCCGCCTCGATCTCCTCGATCAGTCCCTGCACCAGGGCCCGGTCGTCGGTCATGTCGTCCGGCAGCCGCAACCCCACCGGATCCAGCACCACCGGCCCCAACCACGGCCGGCCCACCTCCAGGAAGACCTCCAGCAGGGCGAACCCTTCCTCACCCCGCCCGAACCGTCCCAGTTCAGCCCGCAACGTCGTCACAGCTTCTTCGGCCACCCCACGAGCCTATTTCACGCAGGGAAGCCCTCATCTGCCCCGGGATGCCCCGCGGGTTCACGCTCAGCAGCCGGCCGGGCTGCCCCGAAATGCCCCGACACCTCGACGGAGCGTCCGCTTTTTCGGCCAGGACCGCATTTCTATCGATGCAGATCGGGGCATCCCGGGGCATTCCGGGGCATCGCGGGGCAGATCGTCTCCAGCCGTCCTTTCCGTCGTTGCAGAGAGTGTTCGCAGACCTACA
>NZ_JBITDE010000002.1:0-725527 GCF_044453945.1 Kribbella sp. NPDC051587 | reverse complement strand
CAGATCGGGGCATCCCGGGGCATTCCGGGGCATCGCGGGGCAGATCGTCTCCAGCCGTCCTTTCCGTCGTTGCAGAGAGTGTTCGCAGACCTACAATTGCCGCCATGCAAGCCGCCAATGACCTGTTGCGCAGCGCACGAGAGCGCACCCCTTCTCGGCGCGCACCCGGCGAGTACATGTCCCGCGTCGAGCTCGCGGAGACCGTCTGTGCGTGGCTCTGGGAGACGACCGAGGTCCGCTACGAACTGGACGGCCACTACATCGCGAAGCTCGAACGGGGCGCGGTCCGCTGGCCGGGTGCCGCCTACCGCTCCGGCCTGCGCTTCGTCCTGAATGTTGCCTCCGACAACGAGCTCGGCTTCCTCCCGCCGCCCGGCGCACCGGCCGGCGAACTGGAGCTGGTCCCGCCGTCGACCGTCGGCTTCGACCAGGAGGTCGGGCTCGCCGGCGACGAGTCGATCGCCCTGCTGACCTTCGCCGAGGAGTCGAACGTCGGCGACCTCACGGTCGAGCAGCTGCACGCCGACATCGAACGCATCTCCCAGCTCTACCTCCGCACCGCCACCAAGCCGTTGTTCGAACGCAGCCGGGCCGTCCGCGACCGGGCCTTCGTCCTGCTGGCCGGGCGGCAGTCACCGAAGCAGTCACGTGATCTCTACGCCGCCGCGGGCTGGGCGATCACCTTGCTGGCCTGGATGTCCGTCGATCTCGGCCACCCGGAGGTCGCCGAGAGCCACGCGCGGACGGCCTGGGCCTGCGCCGAGGCCGCGGACCACAACGAGCTCCGCGGCTGGATCCGCGCGACCCAGCACACCGCCGCGTTCTGGCAGGACGAGTTCGACCGGGCTGCCGACCACGCCCAGCATGGTCTCCGCTACGCCACCGGAACGTCGCGACTCTTCCTGACCAGTGCACTCGCGGTCGACCTCGCCCGCTCAGGCCGGGTCACCGAGGCCCGCGCGGCGCTGGCCGCCGCCCAAGAGGTGCCGTGCACACCATCGATTCCGGAGCTCGGTGGCCCGCTGCTGTGTACACCGGAGCGCGCCGAGGGTTTCTGGGCCGACGCCCAGCTGACGCTGGGCGATGCGAAAGCAACGCTCGTGCACGCGGACCGTTCGGTCGCCCGCTTCGAAGCGAGACCACATGCCCTGCGCAACCCAGGATCCGAGCGGATGGTCAGGCTCCAGCAGGTCAAGGCTCATCTGACGCTCGGTGAGCTCGACGGGGCCATCGCTGCTCTCGAGCCCGTCCTCACCACATCCCTGGAGTACCGGGTCCGCCCGCTGATCCACCGCATGGGCGAGGTCGCTGCCATGACGGCCCCCTACACCCGCGTCGCGAGAGCACGACAGCTCCGCGAACGCATCCGTGAGTTCATCTATCGCCCTGACCTACCGGGCCGGCAGCTCGACCACAGACCCCAACCCCTGATCGCAAAGGAGTCCTAGCCACATGATCGACCACGTCCGCGATCACTGGTACTGGCGTCCGGGCTGGCGACAGGGACGGTCCTTCTACACCTGGCACCTCACGTTCCGGTACGCCGCCGCCCTCGCAGCACTGCACAGCAGCTACGAGCCGCTGCTGTGCTCGATGCCGGAGCTCACGCCCGTCCCCCGCCAATGGCTGCACCTGACCCTGCAGGGCGTCGGCTTCGCCGACAAGCTCAACCCAGCGGAGCTCGACTCGATCGTCGCCGCTACTCGCGACCGCCTCGAGTCAGCAGCGCCCTTCGGCGTCACCGTCGGACCGGCGATCGTCGACCTCGAGAGCCTCCAGCTCCCGGTCTACCCGGCCGACAACCTTCGTCAGCTCCGCATCGTCCTGCGCGACGCAATCAAGGAGATCTGGGGCGAGGACTCTCTCCCGGCCTTTCCCGACCTCAACCCACACATCTCACTGGGCTACTGGAACCAGTCGGCCCCGGCCGAACCGCTGCGCGACCGCGTGGCGAAGTTCGGCGAGCACACCACGCAGCTCTACATCAACGAGGTCAGCCTGATCGACCTGAACCGCGACCAGCTCTGCTACCAATGGACGCCGTACGTCGCCCTCCCCCTCGGCCGGCCCACCCATGACTGACGACAGCGCAGCCCGCGTGATCCGTGCCCTCCTCGACTACGGCTCCATCTGGACCACCCACGACCTGGTCGACCTCAGCCAGGCACCCGCCCCCGCCGTACGGCGAATCATCGACAACTTGAGCGCCGTCTCCCTCGTGGAACGTCGCCGCGGCGGCATCATCGCCGTACCGGACTGGTCTCGTCTGCTCCGCCACTGGGCCGCCGACTCCCCCGCGCCGGCCACCAGCCAACTCTCCCGCTGGAAGCCCAGCGCCAGCCACGACGACCTCTTCCACCACCTCGCAACCAGCCCCGTCCGATACGCCCTCACCGGCACCCACGCGGCCGCCTTCTGGACCGCTGGCCCCATCGAAGACGACCCCGTCATCTACACCCCCGACCCCCAAGCCGCTGCCACCGCCTGGGACCTCACCCCCTCCCCCACCGGCACCGTCGTCCTCATCCAGCCCACCACCGACGTCGTCTACACCCGCCGCCGAAGCACCCCCACCGGCCTCCGCCTAGCCGCCCCCACCCAAGTCCTCGCCGACCTCCTGACCCCCGACCAAGACCCCACCCCCCAAGCAGCCCTCCTCCTAACCCGCTGGATGCAAACCCACATCCGGACATGGCGCTACTAGCGCCAGCCCGAACCCGCCGTACCAGCTGGGCAGTCGCTCCGTTGGGCTGTCCCGCGCGGATTGGGAGATGACGCCGGCCGGGGCCGGACAGCGCAACGTCCTGAAAACGCATTACGAGCGCGTTGGCTCCGGCCCGGTTGCCTACTTGGATGAGACCTACCACGTCGAGCAGGACGGCCGACCACGGTTCTACGTCATGGCAGCCGTCGTCGTACTCGAGCCCGATCGCGATGCCCTGCGCAACGAAATCGACGACCTCGTTCCCTCCGGCTGGTGGCACACCACGAACGAACTGCGCTCCACGGACGGTCGAGCACGTGTTCGGACGTTGCTGGAGACCCTCCGAGTGCCGGACGAGACATGCATCGTCGTCGACAAGGTCTCGGTGAACCGCGGCGATGACAAAGACGGAACCCGTGCTCGCGGCACCGTCCTCGGACGGCTTCTGACTGTCCTCCACACCGCCGAGCACGGGACTCATCCGCCGGTTGGACTCGCTGTCCTGGAAGAGCACCGGGTGGCGCGGATCAACAACCATGACCGTGCGGTCAGAGCCGGCTTGATCGCAGCCGGTGGCATCGCCGAGTCGATGGCGCTGGTCTCGGTCTCTCCTGGGTCGGAACACCTGCTGTGGCTGCCCGACCTCGTCTGTAGCGCCTATCGGCAGAAGATGGTGGCGGGTCGGCGTGATCTGTTCGATGCGGTCGAGAACCTCACCCACGTCGTACAGCTCCCGTAGAAATAGCAAACCCCCGGCTGCCGTAGCTACACCGAGGGCCAACCTGGCTCACTCAACCTGAAGGCGAGAAGCCGAAGCCTTTGCTGGTCACTAACTTACTAGGGCATTTGAACGCTGTCCAACCATCTGCCGTGGCCGGCGAGGCCTGGCTGGGTTAGAGGCTGCAGTTCACCAGGACTGGTTCGTTGACGAGGGTGATGGCGAAGGCTTGGTGGACTTGGGAGCGGACGTGGGTGGCCAGGGAGAGGAGGTCCTTGGCGGTGGCGGTGCCTCGGTTGGTGAGGGCGAGGGTGTGTTTGGAGGAGACGGCGGCGGCGCCGAGGGTGAAGCCCTTGGGGATGCCGGCGTGCTCGATGAGCCAGGCGGCGCTGGTTTTGACGCGGCCGTCGGGCTGGGGCCATTGGGGGGCGCCGGCGGGGACCTCGGCGGGGGTGTCGAGGATGGGGTTGGTGAAGAAGGAGCCGGCGCTCCAGGTGTCGTGGTCGGTGGGGTCGAGGACCATGCCTTTGCTGCGGCGCAGGGCGAGGACGGCTTCGCGGACGTCGGCCATCGGGGCGCGGGAGTCGGGTTCGACGTCGAGGACGCGGGCCAGTTCGGCGTAGCCGATGGGCGCGGAGAGGTTGCCGAGCTTCAGCTGGAAGGCGACCTCCAGTACGACGAAGCGCTCGGGCGCGGCCTTGAACCGGGAGGAGCGGTACTCGAAACCGCAGTCGGCGGCGAAGATCGTCCGGATCCGGGACTCGGAGCGGTCCCAGACGCGGACCGAGGCAATGGTTTCGGCGACCTCGTGGCCGTAGGCGCCGACGTTCTGGACGGGGGTCGAGCCGGTCAGGCCGGGGATGCCGGACATCGACTCGAGGCCGCTCCACTCCTCGGCGATCGCGCGCTGGACGACGGCATCCCAGTCCTCGCCGGACTGGATGTGGATCATCGCGCCGGAGCAGGCGTCGGCGTCGACCTTGATGCCCTTGGTGGCGATCTTGATGACCGTGCCGCGGAAGCCGTCGTCGCCGATCACCACGTTGCTGCCGCCGGAGAGCAGCAGCACGGGCTCCTCGGCCGCGTCGGCGTCGCGGATGGCGGTGATCAGCTCGTCCTCGGTGGTCACCTCGACGAGTTTGTCGGCCGGCCCACCGATGTGGAGGGTGGTGAAGTCGGCCAGCGGTACCTGGGTTCTCACGAGACGCGCACGACCGCCCGGGACCGGCCGAGGACCTTCTCGCCACCGAAGACGGCGGTGATGTCGAACTCGGCGAGACCGTCGGCGACCTTGTCGGCCTTGGCCGAGAACGTCACCTCGGCACCGTCGGCGTCATCCGGTACGACGACCGGCTTGGTGAACCGGACCCCGTACTCGACCAGGTCGGCCGGGTCGTCCAGCCAGTCGGTGACCACGCGGGCCGCGGAGGCCATCGTGAGCATCCCGTGCGCGATCACACCGGGCAGGCCGAGGTCGGCCGCCATCCGGTCGCTCCAGTGAATCGGGTTGAAGTCGCCACTGGCACCGGCGTACCGGACCAGGTCCTCGCGGCGGAACGTCACGGTCAGCGTGGGGAGGACATCACCCGCGGAAACGGCCTTCATGACTCCGCCCGGTTGTGGGAGATCGTGGAGGTCGAGGTGGCGATCGGCTCGCCGTCGACCGTGCTGAGCGCGGTTTCGTACATGATCACCTCGACGTCACCGGCCTTGCGCACGGTGGTGATGGTCGCGGTGGCCGCGATGTCGTCACCGGCCTTGATCGGGCGGGTGTAGCTGAACTTCTGCGCGCCGTGCACGATCCGGTCGAGCCGCAGCCCGAGCTCCTTGTCGTTCAGCAGCTGCTCGAGCGCGCGGCTGCCGAGCATGAACGCGAAGGTCGGCGGTGCCACCGCGTCGTCACCGGTGTACGCCGGGTTGTCGTCGCCGATCGCGGCGGCGAACTCCCGGATCTTCTCCCGGCCGACCAGGTAGGACTCGGCGGCCGTGTAGCTCCGGCCGACCATCGTGGCGTCGATCGTCATATCGCAAGAGCCTACTGGCACACTGAGACACCCGGCGCCGCCACCCGGGGATTACTGAGACCCGACTGGGGAAGGTCGAACGTGACGGCAGTAGCGGCGCTGGCCAGGTATGCGCCTCGGTACAAGCTGGAGATCGGTACGCCGGACGGCCCGGAGTGGCTGCGGGTGGACAGGATCCTCGAGCAGGACGGCCCGGAGCTCACCGAGCTCCTCAAGCGGGACAACGACGCGAGCGGGCACGTCTCCGCGCACGCGAACGCCCTGAGCCTGATGTCCTTCTACGCGGGCCGCGCACCGGCCGCTGCACTCCTCTTGTGGGCGCTCGAGGGCCATGTCCTCGACATCCGGCCGCAGAACGTGTGGCTAAGACCACACGACGGCCACGGCATCGCCGCCGTCGCCATCCGGTCCGCCGATTACCTGCCAGGCGGTCTGCAGACCCTGTACGACGTTGTGCTCCGTCAGCACCTGCTCCCACTGTCCGAGGAGTTGCACCGGCGGACGAGAGCCGGCCTGCGCCAGGTGCACGGCGGAGTGGCGGCGGGCTGCGCCATGGCGTTCTGCGCGGCCACCCGGGAGGACGAGACGGTCGACCCGGGGTTCCTGCTCGAGCGCTGGCAGACCTTCGTCGCGAAGGCTCCGGGTGGGCTCAGCAGGCTGGGCGACGTGGAGCTGGCCGGTGGGAAGCTCGTCTACCTGCGGAAGACCTGCTGCCTCTACTACACGAGCGAGGTCGGTGACGGGGCGCTCTGCGGCTCCTGCTGCCTCACTCCGCGGGACGAGCGGCTGGCGGCCTACGAGGCGGGCCGGCCCATCATCACCGTCTGAAGACATGAGAAGGGCCGCCCCGGTTTCCCGGAGCGGCCCTCACGAAAGACTGCTGAGATCAGCGGGTCTCGCGGTGGTCCGTGTGGTCGTTGCAACGCGCGCAGTACTTCTTCATCTCCAGACGGTCCGGGTCGTTACGCCGGTTCTTCTTGGTGATGTAGTTGCGCTCCTTGCACACCGTGCACGCCAACGTGATCTTCGGGCGGATGTCGGTTGACTTGGCCACTGCTGCCTCTTTAGCTCATGAGTGCGCAACTTGGGTGATCGCACTCTCGAAGTACTGCCTTGCGTGGTAGCGGGGGCGGGAGTCGAACCCGCGACACCACGATTATGAGCCGTGTGCTCTAACCACCTGAGCTACCCCGCCGGGAGATTTCGTCAGCCCATCCAGCGAACCGGATGAGCTGTCGATCTCAGAGCCCCTTTACGGAATCGAACCGTAGACCTTCTCCTTACCATGGAGACGCTCTGCCGACTGAGCTAAAGGGGCGGGCCGAGGAGAGAGATTACACGGTCTGCCGCCTCGATGTGAAATCGAGCCAGGCGCACTGTGTGCCCCCCTCTGTCCGACTCGGAAATCATACCGGGTCCCAGGGAGTGCTTTTGACCAACCCCGCCACCAATCTTGATCGGGCCTGGTGTCGAGATCGGGGAACCGGCTTCGTCGTACAGGTAGAGGCATCCAGCGACGAGAGGACGATCAGATGACCGCGCTACCGACAGTGGTCCCGGCCGAGGACTGGGAGAAGGCCCGGGCCGAGCTGCTCACGGCCGAGAAGGAGGCCACCCGGGCCCTGGACCGCCTGGCGGCCCAGCGACGCCGGTTGCCCATGGTCCGGTTCGGCGAGTACACCTTCGAGTCCCCGAGCGGCCCGGTGACGCTCCTGGAGCTGTTCGGCGACCAGCAGCAGTTGGCGCTCTACCAGTTCATGCACACCGGCCCCGACCACTTCTGCCCGGGCTGCACGAACTTCACGAACCAGGTGACCGATCTGGAGGGCCTGGCGCGCGACGGTATGGCCTGGGCGACCGTGTCGGACATGCCGCTGGACCAGATGAGCGGCTACTGGAAGCAGCAGGGCTGGACGGTCCCGTTCGCCTCCTCAGCCGGTACGACGTTCTCCGCCGACTGTGGAGCCGGGGGAGGCTTCCTGCTGAACGTGTTCCTCCGCGACGGCGACACGGTCTACCGCACCTACTCGACCGGCCAGCGCGGCGTCGACCGGCTGATGTTCGTCCCCAACATCCTCGACCTGGCACCGTACGGCCGGCAGGAGGAGTGGGAAGACTCCCCTGCCGGCTGGCCACAGCACCCGACGTACGGCTAGGCCTAGACGCGGCTGGGGTATCGCAGTACCGGCATCACATCTGTGACGAAGGTCTCCACCGAGGCGCGACTCTCGACCTCGGGGAGTTGTCGATCAGGGTAGGTCCAGAACTTCACCGGACCTTCTTCTCGCCGGCAGTCACCGGCAGTCCGAGCCGATTGCCGGTGACCGGCGCTGGGCAGGTCCCGAACGCAGTGAACGCGAACGGCAGGTTGATGGCGCGGTTGAAGTCGATCAGCACCGACCCGTCGCGCTCCACCACACCTGTCGTCACAGTGCGCCACGGCGTAGTCTCAGAGCCATTGGTGGGGTCATAGAAGGACAGCGACAGCCGCCCGTCCGACGCAGCCGTCGCCACCAGCTCGTACGCCGAGTCGTCCAGCGCCAGGTGAACCGTCCCAACCGCAGTGACGTGTTGACGCAGGTCCTTGCGCGCCGTTGACACCTCCACCCGCTCCGGAGCCCCGTACGGCGTGTACCAGCCGCGCACCGCCCACTCCGGCTCCAGCCGGTACGTCGGTACGCCGGTGAACCCTTGTCGGGTCTCAGCACGGGGGTCGCGCTGGCGAACGGCGTACCGGCCGCCACGTAACACCAGCTCGATCAGGCGGTCGCCGTACAGGAGCCAGCTGAGTGAACCGGCCTCAGCGACCGTTGCCGAGGTCTCGTGCACCGGTGCCCCATTCAACGTCAGCGCACCATCAGCCGCCACATGCGCCCGGCCGTCAGCCACCCACCACGTCCCGGGCAGCCCCGGCAGCGCAGCGGGTTCCGACGGGAGCCAGTTGAACCCGACGATGCTCAGCCAGCCGTAGTCCGTGTTCAGGTCCTGCTCACGCGCCGCGTGCCAGGTCTGCCAGTCCTGCTCCAGATCAGAGACAACGGTCACGAGGCCAGGTCCTTCCGGGATTCGCGGTGGGCAACTTCGGAGCGGACCAGCGGGATGACGTAGCGGCCGAAGTCGATCGCGTCGTCGTAGATGTCGTAGCCACGTGCCGAGAAGATCCGGATGCCGAGGTCGTAGTAGTCGAGCAGCGCGGCAGCGATCGTCTCGGGCGTTCCGACCAGTGCGGTCGAGTTGCCGCCACCACCGGTCAGACCGGTCGGTCCGGTCCACAAGGCGCGGTCGTGCCGCTCTCCCTCGGCCACGGCCTTGAGCAGCCGCTGCGAGCCGGCGTTCTCCGGAGTCTTCGAGCGGAGACGGGCGCGCGGCGACGGCG
Source organism: Kribbella sp. NPDC051587 (assembly GCF_044453945.1). Classification (NCBI taxonomy): domain Bacteria; kingdom Bacillati; phylum Actinomycetota; class Actinomycetes; order Propionibacteriales; family Kribbellaceae; genus Kribbella; species Kribbella sp. NPDC051587. The sequence continues at coordinate 716,705 of NZ_JBITDE010000002.1, read as the reverse complement.
TACCGGCTTGGACGTCCTTGATCCGGCCGAGGATGCGCTCGGCCTTCTCCCAGGCCAGCTCCTCGGTCGCGCCGATGATCGGCCGGAAGGCGATCTGGATGGTTGGTCGATCAACCCGGCCGGCACGCGCAGCCTCAGCCTCGATCGTGGCGAGCTGCTCGCGGGTTCCGGCCAGCGGCTCACCCCAGAGCGCGAAGATGTCCGCCTCGGCCGCACCGACGGCGTACGCGGCAGCCGACGAGCCACCGAAGGAAATCCGCGGCCGGGGCTGCTGCAGCGGCTTGATGTCCGCGACGAACTGCTCGAACTGGTAGTGCTTCCCGGCGAAGTCGAACCGCTCGTCGGACGTCCAGGCCTGCTTGAGGATCTGGATGAACTCCTGCGTGCGCCCGTACCGGTCGTCCTTGCTCAGGAAGTCGCCCTCGGCGGCCTGGTCGGCGGTCGAGCCGCCGGTGATGACGTGCACCTCGAACCGCCCGCCACTGAGGTGGTCGAGCGTCGCGAAGGTCTTGGCGGTCAGCGTCGGGTAGGCGACGTTGGGCCGGTGCGCGACGACGAGGTTGATGTGCTCGGTCTTGCCGGCGACGTAGGCCGCGACCTGCGACGGGTCCGGCGATCCGGAGTGGTACGCGAACAGGATCCGGTCCCAGCCGTTGTCCTCGTGGGCGCGGGCCAGCTTGGCGGTGTACTCCAGATCGAGCGCACCACCGGTGCGCGGCTCGACCTCACTGGCCGGGTTGGTCCCGGCGATGCCCAGGAACTCAACTGGCATGGCGTTCTTCCTTCCGTACGGCGGGCGCCAAGGGCGCTAGCAAAGTGAGCAGATTCCGGGCGACCGCGTCGTTCTGGCGGAAGCCGGGACCGTTGAAATGCGGGCGAGAGAATCCCGACGAACCGGCGGAGCCGGAGACCGACGGGCCGAGCAGGAACAGTCCGGGATGCACGGAACCGTCGGCGCGAATCGCCCGGCTGGCAGCGTCGGCCTTGAGCTGACCACCGCCGAGACTCGTCCCGTCGGCGGCGAACAACTCGTCGGCGGCCAGGGTTCCGTCGGCCAACAGCCCACGCAGCAAGGGATCCGTGGCAGCCAGTACGTCGGGCCGCGGCAACCGCGCTTCGACAAACGCCCGCGCCCGGACCTTCCCGCCGATCGCCGGCGACCGGGCCACGAACCGATCGTTGTCAATGGCAACTTCCAGGTCGGGACCGGCGAACCGGACGATCCCGGCCCGGTGCAGCGCGAGCAGCTCCTCGAGCCGACGCGGCGGCGGACCGCTCGCGACGAAGGAGAAGAACCCGTGCCACTCGGTCTCGACTCGCCGTACCCGGTCCTCGTCGCTCAACCGTCCTTCGGTGATGGCGACCGACAGCACGCTGTAGATGCTCAGCAACGCGTTGAAGACCGCGAGGTCGGCCGAATGGTCCGGGTTGGCACGCCGCAGCAGATCGCTCTCGATCAGCTCGGTGAGGAACTGCTCGAACGTGAACCAGTCCTCGAAGAACCGGCCGTGCAGCGGCCGATCCACCGCCGACCGCACGAACCGATCAGCAGGATCCGGTACGGCGTCCGCCACCGCGGCCACGAATTCCGGTGCGTCGGGCAACGATCGGTCGAGGACCTCCAGGAAGCGAGGCCATTCCCAGCGCGTCCGTTCGGAGTGCGCGCGGAACAGTTGCTGGTAATGCGCGAAGGCCAGTTCCTTGTCGATCAACGGCTGGAGCTGACTGTCGAAGTCGAGCACCCCATCGCCGTACGAGTCGAGGGCTGCCTTGGTCAGGTAGCGGGTCGGGACGGGCTTGGTTCCGGCCACGGTGTAACCGAGTTTGGCGTGATACGGGACGCCGCGCCGCGAGCCGACGTACAGGATCGGCTCGGCACCGGACGGGTTGTACGTGAGCAGGCCGTCGCATTCGTCGTACCAGCCGCCGCGGGCCTCGGTGAGCAGGACCATCAGGTCGATGAAGGCCTGTCCGAAGCCGCGGACGATCACGTGTTCTCCGGGCTGCAGCTCGCCGAGATCCACGTCGGCGGTGTAGCCCGGTGGGATGTAGGTGAGACCAGCAGCCTTGGCCTTCGCGGCCCAGGCGGTCTCCGATGCCGTCGGCAACCGATCGAGATAGCCGAGCGCCAGAACCACCAAGTCTGCTTGGATTTCGACTCCCGACGCGAGGATCACTCGCTGGTCGGGGGTCAGTTCGACCGCTCGTTCGAGGTGGGTGGTCACCGTGGCCGGTAGGTCACGGACGACGCGGTCCCAGACCCAGGAGAGGTACTCCGCCTGGACCAGCCGGGGTGGGAAGTCCATCGGGCCGGGCTGCTGGATACCAGCCCGCTCGAGGATGGTCGCGCCGGCACCGGCAACCCAGGTGGCGAGGTCGGGCCCCGGCCGGATCGGCCCCTCGCACTCGACGGACTCGTCGGTGAAGATCGTGACGTCCGAGGTCATCGAGTTCATCCAGAGCAGGCGCGACTGCTCGCGTCGCCAGATCCGGCCGCCACCAGCGGGGAACGGATCCACGACATGGATCTCGACCGGGCCGTCCCCGAGCAACTCCTCGGCGTTGGCCGCGAACCGCTCGAGGAGTCCGACCGTCCGTGGTCCACCGCCGACGAAGACCACGGTCGGTCGGCGGTGGATGGTGCTCACCTGACTCATTGGTCGATTCCGAGGTGCGAGCGGAGCGTCGTACCGGCGTATTCGGAGCGGAAGACGCCGCGTTCACGGAGCAGGGGGACGACCCGGTCGACGAAGTCGTCGAGGCCGCCCGGGGTGAGGTGCGGGACCAGGACGAAGCCGTCGGCGGCGTTCTCCTGGACGTGGTGATTCATCTCGGTGGCGACGGTCTCCGGCGAACCGATGAAGGTCTGGCGGTTCTGCTGGTTGATCACCGTCTGCCGCAGCGACCAGTTGTTGGCCTCGGCGGCCTCCCGCCACTCCTTGATGATCGACGCCGGGTCGTTGAACCCGGTCCGGCCTTGGGTGACGTTGGATCCGATCACCGGGTCCTCGGCAGGCAGCGGCCCGTCCGGGTCGTACGACGAGAGGTCGCGGCCCCAGATGAGCTCCGCGAGGACGATCGCGGTCGGGCCGGAGACCTGCTGTTCGCGGATGTGGCGCGCCTTCTCGACCGCCTCGGCGTCGGTGTCGGCGACTACGACCGTGACCGCGGGCATGATCTTCAGCGACTCTTCGGTACGGCCGTGCTTGGCCAGGCGGTCCTTCACGTCCTTGTAGAAGGTCTGCCCGGCCGCGAACGACCCGTGCCGGCTGAAAATCACGTCCGCACCGGACGCCGCGAAGTCCCGACCCTGATCGCTGTCACCGGCCTGGATCACGACCGGCCGCCCTTGTGGTGAAGGCGGCAGGCCGAAGCGGCCCTGGATGCTGAAGTGCGCGCCGTCGTCCGCAAAGGCCCCAGTGCCCTCACGGGCGAACACGCCCGCCTCCTGATCCAGTACCAGGTCGTCGTCGGACCAGGACGCCCACAGCTTGCGGACGATCCGGAGCGACTCCTGCGCCCTGACGTAGCGGTCAGCCTTGTCGAGGTAGCCGCCGCGACGGAAGTTCTCGCCGGTGAACGCGTCCCAGGAGGTGACGACGTTCCACGCGGCGCGACCGCCGGAGAGGTGGTCGAGCGTGGCGATCCGCTTGGCCAGTTCGTACGGTTCGTTGAACGTCGAGTTGACCGTTGCTGCGAGACCGAGGTGCGTGGTGACCGCGGCCAGCGCACTGAGCACGGTGAGCGATTCGGGTCGGCCGACGACGTCGAGGTCGTGGATCCGCCCCTTCACCTCCCGCAACCTGAGCCCTTCGGCGAGGAAGAAGAAGTCGAACGTGCCCCGCTCGGCCGTCGCCGCCAGATGCTTGAACGACGCGAAGTCGATCTGTGAACCGGACTCCGCATCGGCCCACACCGTCGTGTTGTTCACACCCGGAAAGTGCGCCGCCAGGTGGATCTGCTTCGTCATCGCGCTCCCTCCGCGTACCGGTTCGCCGGCCGCCCCAACCCCAACCGGCTCCGCAAAGTCACCACCCGCTCCGACTTACTTGCCTGCAGCAACGGCAACAACCGATCCGCGATCGCCGGTACGTCGAGCTCCAACGAGGCCGGCCTGAAGTGCACCCCGTCGACCCCCGCCGCCTGCCACTCCCGCACCAGACTCGCGAGCCCCTCAACCCCACCCACGTAGTCGAACGCCCCACCCTCAGCCCGTCGCTCAGCCGCACCCCGATCCTCATCAATCAGTACGCCGACCGAAACCAGCACCCGAGGTCCCCCACCCCCCGCCCCCGGCTCCACCCCATCCGAGCGGGCGGAGTTCGCAGAAGAGCTGGTCTGGCCGCCGGCTGCCGACGAGGTGGTGCGGGCTGCACCAGCCGAGGAGTCGCCTCCGGCGGATGCCGATCCCGCAACGGGCGCCGCACCGTCCGAGCGAGTGGAGTTCGCAGAAGCACTCGCCCCAGGGCTGGGCTGAGCAGCCGCTGCCGCACCTCGGCGGCCGGAGGCTGCACCACGAGCGGCGGCTCGGATGCGCTCCACGCGCTCCGCCAGGTTCTCCGCCCCTGGCAGCAGCACGAGCTCGGCGTCTCCTGCCGCCTCGAGCGCCTCGGGGGTGTTCACTCGGACGGCCGTTACCGGGTGACCTTGTGGGGGGCGCGGGACGATGGATGGGCCTTTGATGGTGAAGGTGGGGGATTCGTAGTTGACGTAGTGGAGGCGGTCGCGGTCGATGAAGCGGCCGGTGGGGGCGTCGCGGATGATGGCGTCGTCGTCCCAGGAATCCCACAGGCGGCGGCTCACGTCGACGACGTACCGGGCTTCTCGCCAGAGGTCGGCGGCCGGCGCTGGTTCGCGGCGGCCGATGACGGACGCGGCTGCGGCGGAGGTGGAGACGTCGGCGACCCAGCCGCCGCGACCGGACGACACGTAGTCGAGGGTCGCGACCGAGGCCTGCACGTGGAACGGCTCGGTGTGCGTGACCGTGATGGTCGGCAGGAGCCCGATGCGTGAGGTGGCTGGCGCGATGCGCGCGGCCAGGCCGAGTGCATCCAGCCGCACGCTCACAGCACCAGTCGCATCCGCAGGCGCTTCCAGCGTGTCGACGAACGTTGCGATGTCGATCCCGGCAGCCTCCGCACGCTGTACGGCGCGCAGGGCGAGCGAACCCGTGAGGATCGCCCCCGGGTCCACCTCCGGTCCACGCCAGGCGCCCGGGTGACCGCCGGCACCGTCGATCTCGATTGCGGTGATCAGTCGACTCATGAGGCCACCTTCAGAGCGGGTGTGAGGTCCTTGGTGAACGGCAGCGGGCCGATCGACTCCGGGTCGGCGTCCACGTCGAACTGCGGTTCGAAGCCGACGGCTCGGTAGAGCGCGGCTGCTTCCGGCTGGCGGGGTCCGGTGGTGAGGTAGAGCTTGCGGTAACCGAGATCGATCGCCGCCTGCTCCAACTCCGCGAGCACCCGGCGACCCAGCCCCTGCCGCCGATGCAGATGTGAGGTCCACATCCGCTTCACCTCGGCCGTCTGATCGTCGTACCGGCGAATGGCACCACCGGCCACCGTCTGACCGCCGTACCGGAGGAGCACGAACGCACCGCCGCTGTCAGCGTGGAAGTCGGTCGGCGGGACCTCGGTGAGCTGCGTGTTCTCGTTCGTCCGGCCGTAGCGAGTGCTGTACTCGACCACCAGATCGGCGAGCAGCGGCGCGGCCTCCGGGTCCTCGGGCCGAGCCCGGACCACCTCGATCGCCGCGGTCTGTACCGGCGGGCTGTCGACCACCTCACCGCCTTCGACGGCGGTCAGGAACGCCTCGGTCACCTGGTAGAGCGGCACCGAGGCGGTTTGATCAAGCAGTACGCCGCCACCGTCGTACAGGTTGATGTGTGACGACAGCACGAACCAGCCCTGGGTGATCGCGCCAGGGCCGAGGCTGTTGAGGACCGGCCGGAGTGCGTAGTCGATCACCAGCACGTGCGCCGGCGTCCCACCTGTTGCCAACGGCAACACTGTCTTGCCCTTCAGTGCGTACTGCGGCAGCAGGTCCAGGAAGACCTTCAGCAGACCGGCGTACGCCGCCTTGTACACCGGAGTCGTGACGACGACCGCGTCGGCCGACTCGAGAGTCTTGATTGCGGCCGCGATACCGGGGTCGTCGGCGTCGCCGTGCAGCAACGGGCCGGCCGGGAGGTCGCGGAGCACGATGGGGGTGACCTCGTGACCGTGACTGATCAGACGCTTGGTGACGTAGTCGAGGACGGCGTCGGTCCGGGACGGTACCGACGGGCTGCTGGAGATCGTTGCGATGGTCGCCATGTTTCTCCTACTCGTGCACTACTTGGCTGGAGGCTTGGGAAGGCCGGGAGGGTTGACCAACGACTTCGGGACGGCCTCGCCGCTGAGGCCCCACTTGGCCAGCACCTTCGCGTAGCTGCCGTCGGCGATCGCCGCGTTCAGCGCGTCGGCCAGCGGTTTGACCAGGCCGTTGTCCTTCTTCGTGGTGATCCCGACCAGGCCCTGGATCGGATAGCCGGACGACACCGTGCCGACGATCTCGGTCTGGTGCTGCGTGGCGACGTGGTACGTCGCGTTCGGGTTCGGACCGAGGTACAGGTCGATCCGGCCGGACTGCAGCGCGAGGAAGGTGTCAGCGGACTGCTGGTAGTACTTGAGGTCGGCAGGCGGACGGCCGGCGGCCGCGTTCTGCTTGTTCCACTCCAGCAGGATCGCCTCCTGGAGCGTCCCCGAACTGACCGCGACCTTCTTGCCGGAGATGTCGGCCGGACCGCTGATCTTCAGCCCGGAACCCGCCTTCGCCTCGAACGCGTGCAGACCGAGCCGGTAGGTCGCGAAGTCGTATTTCTCCTTGCGCAGTTCGGAGACGCCGATGTTGGAGGCGCCGATCTGGTACTTGCCGGAGTCCAGCCCGAGGAACAGGTTCTCCCAGCTGGTCGTCTGGACGTCGGTCTGCAACCCGAGCACGCTGGCGACGAGGTAGGCGATGTCGATCTCGACACCGATCGGTGTCTTGTTGTCGTCGGCCGTGAACCCGAGCGGCGGCTGACCGCCACCAGCGGAGCCGTTGCCGACCACCAACTTGCCACTCGCCCGGATCTCGGCGGGCAACTCCGCGGCGATCGAGTCGACCTTCGCCGACGTGATGTGTTCCTGCTTCCCGGAGGTGTCGAACGACACCACGGACGCGTCCGTCTTCGGCGCCTCCGTCGGCGGGTCGGCGCATGCGGCCAACGAGAGCAGCGCGACACCGATCAGAATCTTCTTCAGCATGATCAGCCCTCAATCCGTGATCGGCAGGCCGGGCGGATTGATCTCCGACTTCTCAACTGCCTCAGTGCCGACGTTCCAGCGGTCGAGCACCTTGGCGTAGCTGCCGTCGGCGATGGCGGCGTTCAGCGCGGCCTGGTAGGCCTTGACCAGCCCGCTGTCCTTCTTCGTCGTCGCGGCGATCAGCCCCTGCAGCGTCGGTCCCGCGCCGGAGAACTTCCCGATCGACTCGGTCTCCCCCGACGTCTTGATGTGGTACGCGATCGACGGGTTGGGTCCGAAGTAGCCGTCGATCCGTCCCGAGCTCAGCGCCAGGTAGGTGTCGGTGTTCTTCTGGAAGTACTTGATCGTTGCCGCCGGCAACCCGGCCTTGATGTTCTGCTCGTTCCAGTCGACCAGGATCTTCTCCTGGTTCGTCCCGGACCCGACCGCGATCGTCTTCCCGGCGATGTCCTTGCCCGACGTCACCCGCCAGGTCCCGCCCTTCTTGGCCTCGAACGCGATGTCGTCCTTGCGGTACGTCGCGAAGTCGTACTTCTGCTTGCGCTTCTCGGTGACCGTGATGTTGGTCAGGCCGACGTCGTACTTGGCCGAGTCGAGACCGACGAACAGGTTCTCCCAACTCGTCACCTCGATCTCCGGCTTCAGCCCGAGCTCACCGGCGAGCAGGTAGGCGATGTCGATCTCGAGCCCGATCGGGGTCTTGTTGTCGTCGGCGTAGAAGCCGAGCGGCACACTGCCGCTGCCTTGGCCGCTGCCGACGATCAAGGTGCCGCGCTCGCGGACCTTCGCCGGGAGCAGCGCGCCGGCCGCGTCATTCTTCGTGACCTCGACGCGCTTCTGGTCGGCCGACGTGTTCACGCCACCGGTCTCGGCCGAGACGTTGGTGGTCGGGTCGGATGAACAGGCGGTTGCCGCGAGCAACAGTCCGGCGGCGAGAACGGCGTACAGGGGAGTTCTCATGTGAATTTCCTCAGAGGACTTTGGAGATGAAGGCGCGCGTGCGCTCGTGGACGGGGTTGTCGAGCACCTGATGCGGTGGGCCCGACTCGACGATCACGCCGCCGTCGATGAAGACCACCGTGTCGGCGATCTCCCGGGCGAAGCCGATCTCGTGGGTGACGACGACCATCGTGGAACCGTCGCGGGCGAGCTCCTTGATCACGTCGAGCACCTCACCGACCAGCTCCGGATCCAGCGCGCTGGTCGGTTCGTCGAACAGCAGCACCTTCGGCTTCAGCGCCAGCGCGCGGGCGATCGCGACTCGCTGCTGCTGACCGCCGGAGAGCTGCCGCGGGTACACGTCGGCCTTGTCGCCGACGCCGACCCGCTCCAGCAGTTCGCGGGCGACGGGTTCGACCTCGCTGCGCTTGCGGCGCTGGGCCGAGACCGGCGCCTCGACGACGTTCTGCAACGCGGTCAGATGCCCGAACAGGTTGAAGTTCTGGAACACGAAGCCGACCTGCGACCGCTGGTGCAGGATCTCGCGCTCGCGCAGCTCGTACAGCTTGTCGCCGCGCCGCTTGTAACCCATCAGCTCGCCGTCGATCCGGATCAGTCCACGATCGACCTTCTCCAGATGGTTGATCGACCGCAGCAACGTCGACTTCCCGGAACCCGACGGCCCCAGGATCACCGTGACGGTGCCGGCCCGGACCTCGAGATCCACACCCTTGAGCACCTCGAGCTCACCGAAGCTCTTGTGCACACCTTTGATGTCAACCATCGCGCTCATCGCACAACCCCCGCCAGCACCCGTCGTACCCGCTGGATAGGTGTCGGGGGCAACGACCTTGCCGTACCGCGGGCGAAGTGCCGCTCGACGTAGAACTGCGCGATCGACAGCAGCGTGGTCAGGACGATGTACCACACCGTTGCCACCATCAGCAGCGGTACGACGCGACTGTTGCGGCCGTAGATCACCTGTACCTGGTAGAAGAGCTCGGGGATCGCCATCACCGACACGATCGACGTGCCCTTGAACAGGCTGATCACCTCGTTGGCGCCGTTCGGCAGGATCGACCGCATCGCCTGCGGAAGGATGATCCGGAAGAACTGCCGCAGTTTCGGGATCCCCAGTGCCGCGGCGGCTTCGGTCTGGCCGGCGTCGACCGAGATGATGCCGCCGCGGATGATCTCGGCCGCATACGCGGCCTGATGCAACGCCAGTCCCAGTACGGCGGCGCCGAGCGGACCGAACAGGTTGTTGGTACTGAAGTGCACGAACTCCGGGCCGAACGGGATCCCCAGGCTCAGTTCCTGATACAGGTAAGCGATGTTGAACCAGAACAGCAGCTGCACGATCAGCGGGATCGAGCGGAAGGCCCAGATGTAGCCCCAGGCAACGACCTGCAGGAACGGACTGCTGGACAGGCGCATCGTCGCCACCACGGCGCCGAGGGCGAAGCCCAGCACGGTTCCGTAGACCGTCAGCTGGATGGTCACCCAGAGCGCGGAGAAGATCGTCCGGGTGGTGAAGAACTGGAAGAACGTCGGCCAATCCCAACCAGGGTTGGTGACCAGGCCGTGCACGAACATCGCGAGCAACGTCAGGACGACCGCGACCCCGACCCAGCGCCATGGGTGGCGCCGGCCGATGACAGGCAGGTCGGCATCGGCCAGTCCAGCGGATGGTGGATCAGCGGTGTCCTGAGCGGACGTCAGTGAAGTGGTCGACACGGAATCTCCCTGGCGGTGGGCAGGCTTACGCGGGCACGGCGGCGCCGACGTCCGGGCATGGACGTCTTGGGGCGGTGCGGAAGGGTTGAGAGAGTGCGGTCAGCGCCGACAGAGTGCGCTGGAGACCCGCAGCAGGTCGATGTGGAGGCGGTAGTACGGCAGTGCGCGCGTCATTCCCGTTCCCTCCGTTTGCCACTGATATCTGCGGTCTCAACCAGTATGGGACGAAGCTCAAAGATCAGTAAGTCAGTACACAAACATCTCAATATCTGGGCGGCTTATATCGGCTCCGGAGGGCATGCTACGACCAGAACCCGGGTGATCCCGGTCACGCGGTGATCGCGGTTTCCGTGAGCACACCCCACGCCTGAGCGGGTACGAGGCGAAGGACGGCAGTCGCTCAGCGTGACCGATTTCCGTGATCCGGTTGCAATCCGCAGTTGAGGTGCCCGTGATCTCGTCGTTATGGTCGATGAGTTGCCGCGGGATCCGCCACGGCACTACCCCTTCCTGAAAGGCCATCGTGTCCTCTCACCCTGTGGCCAGACACCGGTCCAAGGCGCGTAACAAGCAACGAAGTAGCAGCCGCCGGACGCAGCTGGTCGGTCTCACCGCCGCCCTCGCCGCGACCGCGGGCACCATCGGTCTCACCGCCTCCATGGGCGAGGCCTCTACCGCGAGCACCGGACTGAGCCCCTCACAGGCCGACGCTCTCACCGCAGCCCGTGTCGAGCGTCGTGACCTCGGCTCCCGGGACACCAGCCGGATCAGCTTGTCGCTGGCCGAGGCGAAGGCCTACCAGGACCGTGCGGCCCGGGGAGCCATGACGACCCGTCGTGCGCTGGCCCTGTCCGCCGCCAAGGCGCAGGCGGCCAAGCTCGCCGCCGCCAAGGCCAAGGCTGAGGCCAAGGCGAAGGCCGTCGCACTCGCGAAGGCCGCTGCCATCGCGAAGGCGAACGCCGCGCCGAAGATCGTCCTCCCGACCACGGGCTACCACCTGACCGCGCGCTTCAACCAGGCCGGCGGTCGCTGGGCCCACAACCACACCGGCCTCGACTTCGCGACGGCGTACGGGACTCCTGTTCGTTCCGTGCTGGCCGGCGAGGTCATCCAGGCCGACTTCGAAGGCGCCTACGGCCGCCAGGTGAAGGTCCGGCACGCCGACGGCACCGTGACGTCGTACAGCCACATGGCCGAGTTCGACGTCTCCGTCGGCGACTCGGTCAGCGCAGGCAGCCAGGTCGGCGCAGTCGGCATGACCGGCAACACCACCGGCCCGCACGTGCACTTCGAGGTCCTCCCCGACGGCGAGAACCCGATCAACCCCGAGCCCTGGCTCCGCGCCCACGGCCTCACCCCGTAGTTCAGCACCACTCCCCGAAGGCGTCGCGCTCCCCCGCGCGGCGCCTTCGCGCGTTCACAACAACCTGCAGTCGCCGCCCGCATCCTTGACGCTACTTTGAGCCGATGCCCACGATGGAAAGAGGGTCGCAGTAGATGAGAGGCGCAGTGAAGTTCTGGTCGATCGAGACGGCGGCCGAAGCGGCGACTGTTCGAGTGATGCTGCAACGACGCTTCCCTCAGGCGTACGCACTCTTGGCGCAGAGCCTCGAGGAAGCCGATCCCTGCGAGGTCGTCTACCCGGACAATCCGGATGAGTATGACGACGTCGTTCGAGAGATGCTCGTGATGTCCGATCGGGTGGGTGGTGACTTCAGCAGGCTTAGCCGGCCGGAAGTCGAGACGATGGTGCGGGAAGGGCTTGATCGATGCTTCGGAACGGAGCCGTACGACGAGCCCGACGAGGCACCGGACGAACCGGATGAGGCGCGGCTCCAGAAGGCCGTGGACCTGATCGTCAAGTACGCGGGCGCGGCGGAACGCCGTACTTGAGGAGTCGATTCCACCCGCAGTACAGGGTGGCCGAAGCCTGCGCAGGTCGGTTCAGCCCGCAGCAGGAGTTCACAGGACCTTCGCTAGTACGACGTCGTCCGTCGGCCGGCCCTCGACCACGAACTCCGCGGGGTGGGTGGCCTCGACGACGTATCCGTGGCGCTCGTACAGGCGGCGCGCGGTCGCGTTCGAACCGAACACGTGCAGGCTCAGCTTTCGGGCCTCTCTGCGTCGGGCCTCGTCGGTCGCGGCAGTGAGCAGGGCGGACGCTGCGCCCTGGCCACGCGCGGCGGGCGCCACTGCGAGCCCGTTGACAGCCAGTACGCCGGCCCCTTCGGGGAACGGGTACTTGCTCTCCAGCCGCAGGTATCCGACGACGGCTCCGTCGATCTCCGCGACCAGGTGCACCTCGGGGCCGCTCTTGGCGAAGAAGTTGTCGCCCATCCGCTCCACCATCGACGGGAAGCCGGTCGTCCCGTCCCAGGACGTCTGCTCGATCTCGAGCAGTACCGCCGCGTCCCCCGCAACCGCCCACCGCACCGTCACCTCACCCATGTCCCCATCCTCACCCTCCGACGAGGTCAGCCGGCGGGAGGAAGACGGTGGCGGTGAGGCCGCCGGCGGGGTTGGGGGTGAGGTCGAGGGTGCCGTGGTGGGATTCGGTGATGCGGGCGACCAGGGCCAGGCCTAGGCCGTGGCCGGCGCCGTAGCGGTCTTTGGCGAAGGGTTCGGTGAAGGTTCGGACCTGGGCCGGGTCGAGGACCGGGCCGGTGTTGCGGACGATGAGGCGGCCGGGCGAGAGCGCGAGGGTGACCGAGCCGCCGGGGCCGAGGTTGTGCCGGATCGCGTTCTGCACGAGGTTCGTGACCAGTTGGTGCAGCAGGATCTCGTTGCCCTCGACAACAGATTCGGTCAGGTCGGTGCTGATGGTGATCCCGGCCGCGCGCGCCTCGGCCGTCAGTACGGGGAGCGCCGTACGGACGACAGCTGACAGGTCGACCGGATCGAGCTCGACCTCGCGGTTGTTCAGCGCGGCCAGGCTGAGCAGCGCCTCGACGATGTCGATCCCGCGCTGGTTGGTCTCGGCCAGGCGTTTCACCAGCTCGGGCACGTCCTGGTGATCAGGATCCGCCTGGGCGACGTCGAGCATCGTCTTCATCACCGCATGTGGTGTCCGCAGTTCATGGGAGGCGTTGGCCGCGAACCGCCGGTACTGCTCGAACGACGCCTGCAGCCGATCGAGCATCGCGTCGAACGTGTCGGACAGGTCGGTGAACTCGTCCCGGATCCCGGTCAGCCCGATCCGGTGATCGAGCGCCCCGGTGGAGGCCCGCTGGGCGGCCGCGGTGATCTCCTGCAGCGGCTTGAGCATCCGCCCGGCCAGGAACCAGCCGCCGACGAGGCCGATCACCGCCAGAAGACCGATCGCGTACGCCGACAGTTTGACCGTCAGATCGAGAATCTCACCGCGCGTCGGGGCCGGTCGCTCGTCCCGCGGGTTGGCCGCCATGAACGGATAGTTCGGCACGATCCGGAAGACCAGCCACAGGATGCAGGCCATCACCGCACCGGCGACGACCAACAGCCCGGCATAGCTCAAGGTCAACCGCAGCCGGACCGTCAACCGCGGCCGCCACGTCATCAACGGCGAACTCATGACGTGCCCATCCGATAGCCGACGCCCGGCACCGTGTGGATGACCCACGGATCACCGAGCCGCTTGCGGACCGCCGAGATCGTGATCCGGACCGCGTTGCTGAACGGATCGGCATTCTCGTCCCAGGCCTTCTCCAGCAGGGTTTCCGCGCTGATCACCCCACCGCGCGCGGTCATCAGCACCTCCAGTACGGCGAACTGCTTTCGGGTGAGCTTCACATAGCTGCCGCCCCGATAGACCTCGCGACGAAACGGGTCGAGGCTGACTCCGGCGTACTCGATCACGGTCGGCGTAGCGGCAGCGGGACGCCGTACCAGCGCACGGAGCCGGACGATCAGCTCCCGCAGCTCGAACGGCTTGGTCAGGTAGTCGTCGGCGCCGAGCTCGAACCCGGTCACCTTGTCGTCCAGGTCACCGGCCGCGGTCAGCATCAGCACCCGGCAACCGATGCCCTGCGCAACGATCTGCCGGCAGACCTCGTCGCCGTTCGGGCCGGGGATGTCGCGGTCCAGCACCACCACGTCGTAATCGTTGACGGCGACCGCCTCGAGCGCCGCGTGCCCGTCGAAGGCGAGATCGGCCGCGATCGCCTCCAGCCGCAGGCCGGCCCGGAGCGCCTCGGCGAGATAGACCTCGTCCTCCACGACCAGCACCCGCATACCGACCATTGAACCAGGCCGGACGTATCGAAAACGTATGCCGAAACGTAGACGCTCCGGCAACATCGCAGCAGATGAACTGTCGGCATGATCGAAACCACACCTCGTCGCTCCACTGCCCTCGCCGGGCTGGTAATCGTTGCCGCGGTCACCAGTTTCGGTCTGACCGCCTGCTCGGCCGACCGGACCGACGCGGCGGCCCCTCCCGGCACTTCGCACGGTAGGTCGTCGAGTGCCGGCAAGGGACTCCCGGGCGCGGCCGACGGCAAGCTGCCGGCCGGGACCAGCGCCTTCGACACCGACCTGCCCGGGATCGGCAAGCTCGACCCCGAGCTACGCAAGGCCGTCCAGCAGGCCGAGAAGGCGATGAAGGCCGATGGCATCCCGATGCAGGTGACCACCGGCTGGCGGAGCAAGAAGTACCAGATCGAGCTGATGGACAAGGCGATCAAGCAGTACGGCAGCCGGGAGAAGGCGAAGAAGTACGTCGCGGACCCGGACGAGTCGCACCACGTGACCGGCCATGCGGTCGACATCGGCCCGACCAACGCCGACGACTGGCTGATCCGCAAGGGCAACCGGTACGGCCTCTGCCAGACCTACTCCAACGAGATCTGGCACTTCGAGCTGGTCACCACACCCGGCGGCGACTGCCCGCCGATGACCACCCCGTCCTAGCGCGGTTCGGCCGGCGGATCAGCCAGTACGGCGAGCCTCCGTTGCGCCCAGGCGACGTCGTGCCAGCCGCCGAGCTTCCAGCCGATCTCGCGGTAGGTGCCGATCGGCTCGAACCCCAGGGCCTTGTGCAGTCCGACGCTGGCGTCGTTCGGCAACGTCATCCCGGCGATCGCCGTCCGGTACCCGCGGGCGATCAACCGCTCGAACAACGCCTCGTAGAGCGCCCGCCCCGCTCCGGTACGGCGGCGGCCGAGCTCGAGGTAGACGCTCACCTCACACGACCACCGGTACGCCGCTCGGGCCTTCATCGGGCCGGCGTATGCATAACCGGTGACCCGGCCGGCGTCCTCGATCACCAGCCAGGCATGCGTTTCCTGGGCCTGCTCGATCCGGACCGTCATCTCCGCGGCCGTCGGCGGCTCGATCTCGAACGTGATCGTGGTGTCGGTGACATAGGGCGCGTAGATCGCGGCACAGGCCGCGGCGTCCTCCGGTGCGGCATCTCTGATCATGTGACGATAGTAGCCATAAGTGCCGCTATAGTGGCAAGCATGGATCTCTCCGACTCGCTCGCCGCGACCGTGCAGGCTGCCCGGATCGCCCAGGACCTGTCCGTGAACGCGCTCGCCGAACGCTCCGGCGTCTCCCGCGCGATGATCGGCAAGATCGAGCGTGGCGAGGCCCAGCCGACCGCGATCCTGCTCGGCCGGCTCTCCGGCGCACTCGGGATGACGCTGTCCGAGCTCGTCGCCCGGGCCGAGAACACCGGCGACCTGCTGCGCCGTGCGGCGGACCAGCCAGTCTGGACCGACCCCGTCACCGGATACCAGCGCCGGGCGCTGTCCCCCGTGACCGACGGACCGCTCGAACTGGTCGAGGTTCAGCTGCCGCCCGGCGCCTCGGTCTCCTATCCGGCCGACGCGTACATCTTCAAGAGCCAGCAGTTGTGGATCCTCGAGGGCCAGTTGGAGTTGCACGAAGGACAGGAGGTGCACCAACTGAACCCGGGCGATTGCCTGCAGCTGAGCGCACCATCCCCCACCACCTTCCGCAATCCGACCGACACCTCCTGTCGTTACGTCGTCGCGTTGGTCAAGCTCCGCACCTGAAACCACTTGCTCAACGCTTCATCGAGACCCTGTTGATCGTCGCCGTCATCGGCCGCCCAGGCGACGTACCCGTCGGGCCGGATCAGCATCGCGACCTGCCTTTCACCTCGTCCGGTGACCAGGTCGATCCGGTCGCTGTCGACCTGGTACGGCGAACCTTCGAGCAGGTCGAGGAGAACCGGCCGACCCGAACGCAGGATCTCGGCCAGCCGGACACCGTCAACGGTCAGGTCGGGGACCGAGCGGCCGATCAACGAATGCGGACCGTCGAAGTACCGGACATCGGCGCCGGAGATCAGGTTCGCGATGTGCTGGACGGTCGCGGGTTCGGTGAGCAGCTCGGCGAACACCTTACGAAGGGCGGTGACTTCGGGGCCGGGGGCAATCAAGGCGGACTGCGCCTGCGTCTGCAGGACCACACGCTCGCCGACTGGCCGACGCTCGGATTCGTAGGTGTCGAGCAGGCCTTCGGGCGCCCAGCCCTGAACTTCGGCGGCCAACTTCCAGCCCAGGTTGAGGACATCCTGCAGGCCGAGGTTCAGCCCCGGACCGCCCATCGCCGAGTGCACGTGCGCGGCGTCGCCGACCAGCAGCACGCGGCCCACCCGGAACCGGTCGGCGATTCGCGTGTTGCCGCCGACAGTCCGCCGTACAAACTCGGACTCCTGGACCAGCGGGAGGTGGACGCCGAGGACTCGGTCGACGCTTGCCTGAAGCTCCTCGAAGGTCATCTCGTTGGCGCCCGGCTCGTCCCACTCGCCGGTGCTGACGAGGGGCTGCCGACCCGGGAAGGGCGCGTAGACGAACAGGCCGTTGTCCGAGCGATGATGCATGAACGGCGGAACGTCGCCGTACCCGGGAATCCGCAGTACGCCGGTCGCCGGGTCGACGTACTCGGTGGGGATGCTGGCATGACCGGCCCGCGAGACCATCGCGTCATTGGTCACGCCGACGAAGTCGATCCCGGCCAGCTTGCGGGTCAGACTGCGGCCGCCGTCGGCGCCGACGAGGAACTTTGCGCGCAGGGTGTATGAGCCCTCGGGTCCGGTGACCTCGACGGTGACGCCGTCGGCGTCCTGGGTGAAGCCGGCCAGCTCGTGACCGCGGCGGAGCTCGGCGCCGAGCTCGAGCGCGCGCTCCTCCATGACCGCCTCGATCTTCGGCTGGGGCGACGGCAGGATGTAAATCGGGTTGTCGTCGATCAGCTGCAGCGGCAGACGCATCGCGGCGAAGATGTACTCCGGCCGCGGGACCGGTCCGCCCGGGTCGCCGCCGAGCGGTTCGGCGAGACCACGACGGTCGAGGGCGCGGGCGACCTGGCCGACCAGGCCGTTGGCGCGCTGTTCGTTGGCGCGTTCGGGGAGTCGTTCGAGGACAATCGGACGGGCTCCGGCGAGGCGTAGTTCGGCGGCGAGGAGCAGCCCGTTCGGACCGGCTCCGGCGATGACGACATCGGCATCCATGGCGGTTCTCCCTTTCAGGGCAGGATTTTTGGGGCAAAACTCAGCACCCCGGTTGGTGACCGGGGGTTTCTGGAGATGAGATTCAGGAGGGTTCGGGCAGGCCGGCGGTGATCCGGTCCAGAACCTCGTGGAACAGGTCGAACATCGGCCGCGGCGGATCGGCCCGCAGCCATTCGTGCGTCGCGGCCAGCTGGGCGGCACCGATGACCTCGGCAACCAAGCGCGGATAGATGCCGGAGGCACCGGTCCGCTCCGCCACGACTGCGACCAACTCCTCGGTGACGGCGGCCTGCGCTCCGGCCATGGCTCCTTGCAGCGCGGGCTCCGTGACCATCAGCCGGACTCCGGCCAGCCATTTGTCGTCCGGAAGCTGCTGACCGCCGCCCTCGACGCCGAGCTCGAACCCGGCGTTGACCGCGGCGCGAACGGCCTCCCACAACGGCTCGTCGGCGGGCCGCTCACGGAGGGCCGCATTGACCGTGTATCCCCGATCGACCTGCCGCGCAGCGATCGCCTCGGCCTTGCTGGTGAAGTAGTTGCGGAAGGTGCGGAGCGAGACCCCGGCCTCGGCGGCGATGTCTTCGAGCTTCACGTTGCCGTAGCCACGCTCGACCACGAGCCGGACCGCTGCCCAACTGAGCGCGATCCGCGTCTCCCGCTTCTTCCGCTCCCGCAGTCCCTCGGTCATGCCATCGACTCTACACAAACTTGCCCTTTAGGCAAAGATGCCTTTCAGGCAAATTTCCAGAAGGTGGCGTGTCCACGGACACCGTCGTGATTGGCTGGCCCCATGACGCTGGCCTGGGTGTTGACCCTGCTCGGGATTGTCGGACTGCTGCTGTTCGACTACTTCTTCCACGTCCGGTCGGCGCACGTGCCGACACTGCGCGAGGCCGCGGTCTGGTCGTCGCTGTACGTCGGGATCGCGGTGCTGTTCGGCGTCGGGACGTTCGTCCTGGGCGGCTCGGCGATGGGGTCGGAGTACTTCGCCGGCTACGTCACCGAGAAGGCGCTCTCGGTCGACAACCTGTTCGTGTTCCTGATCATCATGACCAGCTTCCGGGTCCCCCGGGAGAACCAGCAGAAGGTGCTGCTGGTCGGCATCGTGGTCTCGCTGATCGCCCGGGCCGGCTTCATCTTCCTCGGCTCCGCGCTGCTGAACTCGTTCTCGTGGGTCTTCTACCTGTTCGGCATCGTGCTGCTGATCACCGCCGGCAACATGCTGAAGCCGGAGACCGAGGAGTCACACCAGGCGCAGAACATCGTGGTCCGGCTGGCCCGCCGGATGTTCCGGACCAGCCCCGAGTTCGACGACGACAAGCTGTTCACGACGGTGAACGGCAAGCGGCTGATGACCCCGATGCTGCTGGTGATGGTCGCCATCGGCGGGACCGACCTGATGTTCGCGCTCGACTCGATCCCAGCGATTTTCGGGCTGACACAGAACGTCTTCGTCGTCTTCACCGCGACCGCGTTCAGCCTGCTCGGCCTGCGCCAGTTGTACTTCCTGCTCGACGGCCTGCTGGACCGGCTGATCTATCTGTCCTTCGGACTGGCGGTGATCCTGGCGTTCATCGGCGCCAAGCTGATCCTGCACGCGCTGCACGAGAACAACCTGCCGTTCATCAACGACGGCGAACACATCGAGGTCGGCGAGATCAGCACCGGGCTGTCGCTCGTGGTGATCCTGGTCGTGCTGGTGCTGACGATCCTCGCGTCGCTGTTCAGCACGCGGGGACGGACCCAGACCGCGATGGCCCACATCCGCCGGGACGCAACGGCGTACCTGGACGAGGAGTACACCGACGACCCGAGCGAGCGCGAGCGCATCTTCCTCCGCCTCCTCCGCGCCCGCGACCACATCGTCGCTCTAGGCCCCAAAGCCCGCCAGCAGGTCAAGAACGAGCCGGAGCTCCTGGCCCTCTGCCACCAGGTGGCCGAAACCCACGCCACCCTCCACGCCGGCCACACCAAGGGCTACATCCAGCCCTAACGTCCGAAGCACCGCAGTACGTGGTCGGCGTGTTTTCGGACGTTAGCAAGAGCTCTCCCGCAGCGTCCGAAGGAATGCAGTACGTCGTCGGCGTGTTTTCGGACGCTGGCTCTAGGGTGGCGGGATGCAGCGGATCTCGACGCGGAACGCCCGGTTCCAGGTGTGGCAGTCGTACTTGGGGAATCGGAACAAGCGCCAGCGGGCCGGGGAGTTCCTGGTTCACGGGGTGCGGCCGATCTCGCTGGCGGTGGATCACGGCTGGCCTGTTCGGGTGGTTATTCATGATGCTGCTCGGCCGCTGTCGACGTGGGCGCGTGAGCTGCTGACGCGGCTGCCAGGTGTTGAGCGGGTGGCGATGGAGCCGGCACTGCTGGCTGAGCTTGGCGAGAAGGACGAGCCCGAGCTGATCGCCGTCGTCGAGATGCCGCCCGACGATCTCGACCGGATCCCGGTCGGCCCCGACTTCCTCGGTGTGGTCTTCGACCGCCCGACCGGGCCGGGCAACATCGGCTCGATCATCCGGTCCGCCGATGCCTTCGGCGCGTCCGGCCTGATCGTCACCGGCCACGCCGCCGACATCTACGACCCGAAGGCGGTTCGCGCGACCACGGGTTCGCTGTTCGCGCTGCCGGCGGTTCGAGTCCCGTCACACCGCGAGGTGATCGACTGGGTACGCCGTACCGACGTCCCGATCGTGATGGCCGGGACCGATGAGACGGGGACCGTGGATGTCTTCGACTTCGACTTCACCCAGCCCGCGCTGGTGCTGATCGGCAACGAGACCAACGGGTTGAGCTCCGCCTGGAAGGACGCCGCCGACGTCCTGGTCCGGATCCCGATCACCGGCGCCGCGAGTTCGCTCAACGCGGCCAACGCGGCGACCGCCGTACTGTATGAGGTTTCCCGGCAGCGTTCCCATTCCTTCAAGACCGGTACGCCGCCGCCCGCCTAACGTCGTGGGCATGCAGCCTCAACCCATGATCGCCGTGCGCGATGTCGAGAAGAGCAGTGCCTGGTACGGCGAAGTCCTCGGAGCCGCGAGCGGTCACGGCGGACCGGAATACGAGCGGCTCCTGGTGGACGGCGTACTGATCCTGCAGTTGCATCGATTGGACGTCGGTCACCACCACGGGACGATCGGCGATCCCGAGCAGGTGCTGGGGAACGGCGTCGCGCTGTGGTTCGCGACCGACGACCTGCAGGCGGCCGCCGCGCGGGCCCGGGCGGCCGGGGCGACGATCCAGACCGACGTTCACCACAATCCGAACGCCGGCCACGACGAGCTCTGGTTGCGCGATCTGGACAACTACCTCGTCGTCCTCGCCTCCCAGTAGCTCAGGCTGTGCAGAGGATCTCGCCGTGCAGGATCGAGATCCAGCCGTCCGGCCGCGCCGCCCAACGGCGCCACGCCTGGGAGATCCCTTCCAGCGTTGCCTCCGGTACGCCGGACGCGCGGGCCTGGTCGGCCATCGCCGACTGGAGGATCCGGTCGGCCCACATGCCACCCCAGAACGCGCGTCCCTCGGGGTCGGCGAAGGTCCAGTTGCTCGCGGTCGAGTCGACCTTCTCGAAGCCGGCCTCGAGCGCCCACGACAGCAGTTGGCGACCCGCGTCCGGCTCGCCGCCGTTGGCGCGCGCGAGCTGCTGGTAGAGCTCCATCCACTCGTCGAGCTCGGGGAATCTCGGGTACCAGGCGAAGGCGCGGTAGTCCGAGTCGCGGGCGGCGACGATCCCGCCCGGCTTGCAGACGCGGCGCATCTCGCGGAGCGCTTGGACCGGATCCGCGACGTGCTGCAAGACCTGGTGCGCGTGGACGACGTCGTACTCGTCGTCCGGGAGGTCCAGCGCGTGGACGTCCCCGACGACGAACTCGATCTCGATGTCCAGGTCGGCGAAGGTGGCGCGGGTGATGTCCAAGGCTTCGAGGGTCGCCTCGAGCGCGGTCGTCCGGCCGGGCTCGACCAGGCGGGCGAGGTCGGCGGTGATCGTGCCGGGGCCGGCGCCGATGTCGAGCAGGGACATGCCGGGGCGCAGGTGCGGGAGGAGGTAGCCGGCCGAGTTCTCCGCGGTCCGCCAGCTGTGCGAGCGCAGTACCGATTCGTGGTGGCCGTGCGTGTACACGTTATTCATCCCAGGCTCCTTTGCCCTCGGCGACACGCCTCAGGCTACCCCTGAATCTTGCTGAGTGAGACCCATCGTCTTACATACCGATACACACTAGTTGCCGGGAGCAAATGCTTCTATCCCTGATGACATGCCTGATCTCTCCTATGACACTGCGCTGCCGCTGAATCCGGTCACCGACGTCCTGGGCGAGCGCGACGGCGTGGTGCTCGCCCGGTGCAGTTACGACAACGCCGAGGGCTCGCGGGCCGAGGGCTACTTGGTCTTCCCGTCGGGCGCACTGCTGGCCGGCGACGAGCTGGCCGGAGTGATCTACCAGCACTCGACCGGCGGGCGGGAGGCGTTCCTGCCGGAGGCGATCCAGGTCGCCGAGGCCGGCGGGATCGCGTTGTCGCTGGCCATCGCGGACACCGGCGACCCGGTCCGGAACCTCCGCGAGTCGATCTTCGCGATCCGGCGCGGCGCCGACCTGCTCACGTCGTACGGCGTGGATCGGCTGGGCTGCGTCGGGCACTCGACGGGCGCGATGATGGCCGGCACGGTGAGCGGGATCGACCGGCGGTTCCGGTGCTTCGTGTTCGACTCGGGGATGTCGGGGATGAGCATCTTCTACCGGGAGACGTCGTACCCGGAGATCGCGCGAAGGCGGGAGGCGATGACGCCGGCCGAGTACGAACCGCTGCTGGCATTGATGGAGCCTTACGACTGCGTTCACTTCGTCGGTGATGCGGCACCGGCCGCCCTGTTGTTCCAGTCGGCCTGGTTCGACCAGAGCGTGAGCCGGGAGAGCTGCGAGCGGTTCTTCGCGGCGGGGAGTGAACCGAAGGAGTTCCGGTGGTACGACACCGGGCACGTGATCAACGAGGTGGCGGCGTACACGGATCGTGCCCGCTTCCTCGCACAGTGGCTGGACCTGCCGGGGTTGCCGGATCGGTTGCGCGCCCGGACGTGAGCTTGTCCGGATCTGGCCAGACCTGAGGTGGGTCCGCGGGGGAATCTTGAGGGGCTTTCAACAACCCCTTTCAGGAGGAACTTTCCATGTTGGCCAAGGTTTTCCCCATCCAGCTCAAGCCCGGCAACCAGGCGACCGCCGAGGAGATCGTCCAGGAGTTCGCGCCGCTCGGGCCGGGCGTCGAGGAGGGCACGCTGTCGTTCCGGGTCTACCGGCACCCGGCGAACCCGGACTACCTGCTGTTCGTCGAGCACTTCGCGGACCAGGCGGCGTACGACGCGCACACCGGATCGGCGGCGTACAAGGAACTGATCGCCGGCCGGTTCGCGGACCTGATCGTCGAGTTCGTCGAGCACGACCACGAGCTCCTGGTCAGCCTGTGACCACTCAGGCCGAGCAGGCCCGGCGGCTGCGCACGCTTCACGCGCAGCCGCCGCTCGTCCTGCCGAACGCATGGGACGCCGGTTCCGCCCGCGCCATCGAGGCCGCCGGAGCTTCGGCGATCGCGACCACGAGTGCCGGTGTCGCCTGGTCCTTGGGCGTCGCCGATGGCGGCGGGCTCTCCTTGGAGGCCGCGGTCGGCGCGATCCGCGCGATCGTCGCCGCGGTCTCGGTACCGGTCACGGTCGACATCGAGGCCGGGTACGGCGATGTGGCGGCGACTGTGCGTGCCGTCCTCGAGGCCGGAGCGGTCGGCATCAACCTCGAGGACAGCACCGGCGGTGTGCTCGACACCCCGATCGTGCACGCCGATCGCATCCGCGCGGCGCGCGAGGCTGCAGTTGCCTTTGGCATCGATCTCGTCATCAACGCCCGCACGGACACGTACATGTTCGGTGACGGCACCGGCACGATGGTCCGCGCCCACCTGTACGACGAAGCCGGGGCGGACGTCCTCTTCGTTCCTGCCGTGGTCGACGCACCCACCATCCGTACGCTGGCCGCCGACTCGCCGCTTCCCCTCAACATCATGGCCGGTCCCGGAGCACCGACCGTCGCCGAACTGGCCGAGCTAGGGGTCGCCCGGGTCAGCGTCGGCCCGGCGATCACTGCCCGCGCCTACGCCCTGGTCACGGCCGCCGCCACTGAGCTCCTCAAGAGCGGTACCTACGACGCTCTTGCAGAGAGCTGATGGAATGCAGCCAGTGACCTCCAGGGGCTGAGATGTTCCGCGTCGCCGTCCAGCGGCCAGGCATCTCGGCCCCCGAGGCGCATCACGGTCTGCTGCGCAGCCTTGCGACTCACTCCCGGAATCTGCATCAGCTCCGCCGCGAGCTCCTCGGGCCGGCCACAGTCGAGGATGATGTTGCCCTCAGCAACTTCCCTCGCCAGTGCCGCGACCGGCTCCACGCCGGTCAGCGCTTCGGGCGCCGGGAACAGATGGGTCAGCCCGTATCCGATTCCCGGCACCGCGATGCCGTGCACCTCCACGATCTTCCGCAACACGTCATCCGCGTCCGCGTGATCTCGTGCGCCACCCGGCTTCCGTCGTACCGGGTCTGGTGGGTTGCGGACGACTGCCTGAACCGCCGCCTCGAAGGGACCCCACGTGCCCGGCACCCGGAGACCCGGCCGCGCCGCGACGAGTGGGCCGACCTCCGGATCACCACCGAGGAACTCCCTCGCCGTACTGAGGTCCTTCTCGAGACCGACCAGGCACGCGGCCCGGTCGACCACGTGGATGACGCCCTCCCAGAACGGCAGATGGGCCTGCAGCAACAGGTGATCCGGCCCGCCCGGCCCGATCTCCAGCAGCCCCGGCTCACCGTCCAGCGTGATCGTCCGGCGGTAGACCCCGTCCTGGACCGACTCGACTCCCGGGATCGCGTGCGCGGCGAGGAACCCGCTCATCGCCTCCCAGTCGTACGGCGGGGTGTACGGCAAACGCAGTACCAGGCCGCCATCGGCTGTCAGCCGGTCCGTCTTCCGCCGCCGCTCCCGCAGCTCCTTCGGAGACGCGCGGAAGATCTCCCGCATCGCCCGGTTGAACTGCCGCAGACTCCCGAACCCGGACGCGAACGCCACCTCCGCGATCCCCAGGTCGGAGTCATCCAGCAACCGCCTCGCGAAATGCGCCCGCCGCGACCGCGCGAACTGATCCGGCGTCACCCCCAGATGCTCATGGAACATCCGCCGCAGATGCCGCGCCGAGACCCCGATCCGCTGCCCCAGCACCTCTTCGCCGGCCGCATCCATCACCCCCGCGATGATCAACTGCACCGCCCGGCACACCAACTCCGGCGCCTCGTCAGCCACCGTCCCCGCCACCCGATAAGGCCGGCACCGCAGACAAGCCCGGAACCCCGCCGCCTCCGCCGCAGCCGCCAGCTCGAACGTCTGCACGTTCTCCGCCAGCGGCTTCGCCCCACACCCCGGCCGGCAGTAGATCCCCGTCGTCCGCACCGCCGAATAAGTCGTCATCCCCAGTCCCAAGCCCTCCCACTCATGCCCCGACGCTAACCACCCCCACCGACACTTTCCGCCAGCCCAATCTCCGCCGCCACCCTTTTCGTCCACGCCCGAAGCCGACCACCCGCACAACGACAGGACGTAGTCGCCTACGTACACCCCGCCGCCCGCGACAGGCCGCCGTACCGGGCCGTCCGTCCTGCCCTTCGGCAGATTCAGGTGGCGGGACGGGCGGGAGATGGCTAGGGTGCGGCGGTGCAGTCGAAGCCGTTGGTGGTTGTCGTGAGTGGTCCACCGGGGACCGGAAAAACGACGTTGGCGCATCGGGTGGCGCGCGCGATCGGGTGTCCGGCGATCTGCCGGGACGAGATCAAGGAGGGGATGGCCCATGCCACCCCTGGGTTCGCGCCCGGACCGGGTGATCCGCTCACGATGCGGACGCTGTCGACGTTCTTCGATGTGATCGGTCTGCTCGTCGGCCGCGGTACGACGGTTGTTGCCGAGGCAGCGTTTCAGGACCGGCTCTGGACGCCCGGCCTGAGTCCGTTGCTCGGTCGGACCGACCTCCGGATCCTGCACTGCACGGTTCCCGCCGAGGTCGCCCTCGAACGCATCACCGCGCGGACCGCGAACGACCCGCGGCGCGCCGCACACGAGGACGCCCAGATCCCCGCCGACGCCCGGCTCAGGACCCACAACGCCTTCCAGGCAGTCGATCTGCCCGTACCGAGCCTCACCATCGACACCTCGGTCGAGGACTACAACCCGTCGTTCGCAGAGGTCGTTCAGTTTCTGTCCTAGCCACCTATTACTGTCGTCGGTGGATCGACAGACAAGGGGTGTGGGGATGCTGGAACGGTTCGACGAACTCACGACGGCGCACGTGGCAGACGCCTGCCTACGTGCAGGTCTGCCGGTACGCACGGTCTCCCTCACGGCTGTGGTCGGGAGTCGCGTGGCCGGGCGTGTCTTGCCTGTTCAGCATGTGGGCAGTGTGGACGTCTTCCTGGAGGCGTTCGAGACCGCGGCCGTGGGCGATGTGCTGGTGATCGACAACGGTGGGCGCCGCGACGAGGCGTGCGCCGGCGACCTGGTGGCGGCCGAGGCGCAGGGCGCTGGTTGCAGCGGCATCGTCATCTGGGGTCTGCATCGAGATACCGTTGATATACAGGCGATCGGGCTGCCCGTGTTCAGTCTCGGTGCGATGCCGACCGGGCCGCTCCGACTCGACCCGCAACCGGCCGATGCGTTGCTTAAGGCAACTATCGGCGAATGGACCGTGACCAGTGACGATGTTGTGCTCGGCGATGAGGACGGCGTGATCTTCGTGCCGGCTGATCGGGTCGAGGAGCTGTTCGACCTGGCCGAGTCCATCCGCGACACCGAGCGGAAGCAGTCCGAGGACATTCGCGCCGGGCGTTCGTTGCGTGAGCAGGTCAAGTTCGCGGAGTACCTGACGGCGCGGGCCGCGGATCCGTCGCTGACGTTCCGGCAGCACCTGCGCGCGGTCAAAGGAGCGATCGAAGAATGACGACTTGGAAGCTTGGTGACGTTGCCGTCCAGCGGATCGGGTTCGGCGCCATGCGGCTCGATCCCGCCACCGGCGTCGCCGTACTGCGTCGCGCCGTTGAGCTCGGAGTAGACCACTTCGACACTGCGCAGTTCTACGGAGCTGCGAATGAACTGCTCCGGGAGGCGCTCTCGCCGTACCCGTCGGAGGTGTTGATCGCGACGAAGGTCGGCCCGGGCACCTCTCCGGAGCGCGGTTTCTACTACGCGACCAACCCCGCCGAGCTCCGCGCGCAGGTCGAGGACAACCTGCGCGTGCTCGGCGTCGACGTACTCGACCTGGTGAACCTCCGGGTGCCTGATGATTCCGGTTCCCTCGCCGATCAGTTCGCCGTACTGGCTGGGCTGCGCGACGAGGGGCTGATCCGGCAGCTCGGGGTCTCCAACGTCCGCGCGGACCAGCTGGAGGAGGCTGTCGGGATCGCTCCGGTGGTCTGCGTGCAGAACAGCTACGCCGTCGACGATCCGCTGATCGATCTGTGCGCGGCTCAGGGCATCGCGTACGTGCCGTTCTCCTCGATCGTGGGTCCGTCGAGCGCCGCCGTACAGGCCGTCGCCGATGCTCACGGGGTCAGCCCGCAACAGGTGCGGCTGGCGGCGACCTTGCAGCGCTCGCCCAACATCCTCGCCATCCCGGGCACCGGCAAGATCCCGCACCTCGAGCAGAACGTGGCTGCCGGGGACCTCACTTTGACCCCAGAGGAGCTCGCGACGCTTACCGACTGACTGCCGCACGGACGGCTGGGACGACCTCGTTGCTCCACCGAGACAGCTGTACGTCGAACGGTTCGGATCCGCGCGGGAAGAGGGTGAACCCACCGGCGCCGTGGTTGAGCGCGGACACTCCTGAGGTCCGGCACGTTGTGGAGACGGTCAGCTTGTTGCTCTGAAGGGTGGGCCTGAGGCGGAGACCTCGTGGAGGTAGACGTTCTGGGAGGTGATGGATGCGGTGGTGGGCTCTGGGTGGGGGGATTGAGCGCGCCAAGTGTTGAGGGTTTCTTCGGAGTCCCAGTACTCGTAGATGTTCACCCGGCCGGGGTCCAGCGGGTCGGCTGAGATGGCGAGGTCGAGGCAGCCGGGGTGAGCGCGGGCCGCGCGGACGATCACCTGGTGCGCGGCGACGTACTGGTCTCTACCGGTCGGGTCCACCCAGATGCTGCCGGCCACGATGACTGTCATCGTTGCTCCTTCCGTCAGTGGACCGACGAAGAGAAGCCCGGGAGACAGACAGTTAGCGGCGGCCGCCGAAGGTCCAGGGGTGGACTTGGGTGACGTCTGCTTGGGCTAGCGCTGCGGCTGACTCGGGGTCGGCGGCTTCGAGCAGTACGGCGCGGCCGAGGTGAGCGCCGTCTTCGAGAGCCCCGAGGTCGCCGTACAGGATGATGTGCGGGGAGCTGAGTTCACGCGCGGCGTCGTCGGTGTGGACGAGGTAGCGGTTCAGGCCGTCGACGGCGTTGGCGAAGTCCCACATGCTTCCGCCGGTGTGGTTCTGGAAGCGGCAGATCAGGACTTCGTCGAAGACGCCGCCGAGGTAGTAGGGCTCTTCGTACGCGAAGGTCCTGACCGCCTCGAGAGTCGGCAGGTCGACGATGTGCAGGCTGCCGGTGGTTTCCTCGCCGTCCGGCGTGAGCGTGGGGCCGCGGGCGATCAGCTCTGCGGCGTACCCGTCCATGAACGCCCAGTGCTCCGGCGTCAGCCGCCCTTTGAGCTCGCCGGCGCCGGTCCGATCCCGTCCATACACGAAGTACTGCACGGGATCGGACCTTAGCTGGTTAAGAGGTCGTCGCGGCCAGGTGCAGACGCAGGATGGTGTCGTAGTCGAGCACCTCGACCCCCTCGGCCGCATTCAACTGCGCGGCGTCCACGATGTCCTGCGAGCTGATCACCACGACCTTGCGCGGTGCGGTGATCTCCACGCCGTACTTCGTGTTCGCGAACGCACGGTTGTCCGCGTTGTCGAAGTACTCGGTGACGCGCCCGAGCTGGGTGACGCCGTCCGCGAGGTCCGTCGTACGGCGGTGCTTCTTGCCCTTGACGCCGTCGGCCAGCGGGAGCCGCAGGTCACCGACCACATGCGAACCGTCGGCCCGCTCCAGGATGAAGTCGGGCGTGAGGGCGGCCTCGTCGCCGGACTGCCACTCCAGGTGCGGCTGCCGGATCAGCTTGGTCGCGTCGAAGGCGGTCAGCAGGAAGTCCTCGTTGGCGCTCAGGAACTGGTCGACCGTCGAGTTCGGTACGTCGTGCGCCAGGTAACCGCTCGCGAAGACCGCGCCCTTCAGGTCGGCGCCGTCGTCGGCCCGCGGCACGCTCAGCGTCCCGACCGGGTCGGTGTGCGGCGCGGCGGCGGCGAAGTTGCGCAGGAAGTCCAGGTACTTCTCCGCGGGCTCCGACCGGTGGATCGCCAGCGCGAAGAACACCCAGTGCGCCCGCAGCGCGGACCCGGCCGAGTGCACCAGCAGCGTCCGGTCGAAGGTCGAGTAGTTGCCCGGCGCGAACTTCAGCAGGTCGTCACCCGGCCCGGAGAACTCCTGGCCGATCATCGACCGCACGCCCGGGAACCGCGCCTCGAGCTCGCGCCGACCGTCGTGCGTGGCCACCGTCGAGTCCTTGAACAGGTTCTCGCCCGGCAGCGTCACCACCGCGGAACCACCGCCGACCCCGAAGTACTCCTCCACGCTCGCGACCTTCTGCCGCCGTACGTCGAGGCTCCGGTACTCCCGGCTGATGCCGACCAGCTCCACGATGTTCCAGTCCGGCGTCTCCGTCAGGACCAGCATCCGCGGATACAGCAGCGGACCGGCCAGCTCCCGCCGGTGGCTCACCGGCAGATGCCCGCTGATCTCCCGGAGGTGCTCCCCCCAGAACTGCGCGTTCACCTTCACGAACTCAGTCGGCTTCATCCCATCCCTCTCACACTTGTGCTCACCAACGCCAACCCTGCCCCGCCCGGCCGGTATTCCCAACCCTAGAGTCCTGTCCGTGCTCCCCGCCTGGACCCTCCGCCCGGCCGCCCACTCGGATCTCGAGGAGATCGCCGAGCTGCGGGCCGTCGTACTGCGCCCGGACCTCGAACGCCTCGGCCGGTACGACGACCGCCGCGTCCGCCAGCGGTTCCGTGACAGCTTCGAGCCCACTCACGCCCGGATCATCGAGGTCGACGGGGTGTTCGCCGGCTCGATCGCCCTGCGCCCGGCCGACGGCGTGCACTGGCTGGAGCACTTCTTCCTGCTCCCGTCACTGCAGGGTCGTGGGCTCGGCAGCGCCATACTGTCCGAGGTTCTGGCAGCGTGCCCCGGGCCTGTGCGCCTCAACGTCCTCCAGGGCAGCGCCGCCCGCCGCCTCTACGAACGCCACGGCTTTGTTGTCGACTCCGAGGACCCGGTCGATGTCTTCATGACCCGCTAGGTGGGCCTGCGGCGATCCGCTCGCGCACCTGCCGCATGCGCTCGGGCGAGTGGTGCGGCATCTCCCACCGCGTCTCCAACCACCAGCTCGCGCCGGCATCGGCCCACTCACGCACCGGTCCCGGATCCGTCCCCGTGGTCTCTCCTTCGGCGATCACCTCGATATCGGGCGCCCGCTCCACCAGCCAGTCCTTGAGCCGCCGCATCTCCGCAGGCGTCTCGTCCCCGGCCGCGAACTGAGGCAGCACACCGTCACACCGCAGCACCCGCCGCATCGACTTCGGCCGCGGCCACACGCCAACCACCCAGATCGGAACCCGCTCCTGCACCGGCCGCCCGACCTGCGCCAGATCATCCCGCTCACAGCTGTACTCGTAGTACTGGCCCTGATAGCTGAGCCCACCGCCCCACAACGTCCGGATCAGGTCGATCCCCTCATCGAGCATCTCCGCCCGCGTCCGCAGATCCAGCTCCTCACCCGTCCGCGGCAGAGCCGTCTCCGTCGCTCCGACGCCCACCGCCAGCGTCGCCCGCCCACCAGACAGCTGATCAAGCGTCGCCACCTGACTCGCGACCTTCCACGGCCGCCGCCACGGCAACGGCGTCAGCATCGTCCCCAACCGGATGCGCTCCGTCCGCGCCGCGATCGCACACAGCAGCCCCCACGGCTCAACGCCGTACGCCGCCTCCCACACGAACACGCCGTCCCACCCAGCCTCCTCGGCCAGCACAGCCTGCTCCAACTGCTCCCCAGCGGTCCCGCCCGGCAAGATGAATCCGTATCTCATCCTCCAGTTCTACCGGCCGCGGCCGACATTCGGCATCAGCCGGCGATCTTTTAAGCTCACGTCCATGACTACCTTCGAGCGCCCCGAACCACCCCTCGTGGCCGGCGAGACCGAGTCGCTCATCGGCTTCCTCGAGTACCACCGGGCGACGTTCGCGTGGAAGAGCGACGGCCTGGACGCGGCCGGCCTCGCGGTCACCGTGGGCGCCTCGACCATGACGCTGGGCGGCATGTACAAGCACCTGGCCTACTACGAGGACCACTGGTTCTCGCGCTGCATGCAGGGCAACAAGCGCCACCCCCAGTGGTCCGGCCTGAACCCCGACGAGGTCTGGGCGGTCCACGAGACCCCGGAGGCCCTCCACGACATCTGGCAGAAGGCCGTAGACCGCTCCCGCACCCAACTGACCGAAACCTTGGCAGCCGGCGGCCTGGACCAGCCCGCCCGCCGCAGCTTCCCCGACGGCGAAACCGCCAGCGTCCGCTGGATCATCCTGCACATGATCGAGGAGTACGCCCGCCACAACGGCCACGCCGACCTCCTCCGCGAAGCCGTCGACGGCGTCGTCGGCGAATAGCTCAGGCGGCCCGCCACATCATTCGGCTCCGCATCATTCGCGGCGTATCGCGCGCATTGGGCGCGATCGAATGCAGCACCCACGGATGCGTGAGGTAGACATCCCCGGCGCTCCCCGTGAGCTCAACCACCCGCACCGGAATCCCGTCGACGTCCGCCTCACGCATCGGATCGATCTCCCGGTCCGCACAGGTCAACTGCCGAAACCACCCGTACGACGCCAGTACCTGATCGCGAACCGTCGTGAACTCCCGCTCCCCCGTGCCGTCCAAGTACCTCGCGATCACCCGATGCGACCCGGCAACCTGAGGCGTACCGCCACCCCCAGCTCAAGATCCCCGAGCAGCGCCCACACCTTCACGCCCGCCGGCACCTCGTCGTACCCGACATCCGTATGCCACTGCCGACACGGCACCGCCCAAGGCTCACCCGTCGGCATCGTGACCAACACCTGCCCCTGATGCGACGGCTCCACCCACTCACCCAGCAACTGATCAAGCGCACCCCGAAGCGCCGGCCCCAGAATCGCTGCCGCCGCCGGGTCCTTCTTGCTCGCCTTCAATCGCGTTGGCCTGCACGGTTCCCACGTACGGCGATCATCCGGCCGCATCCCGTACAGCTCACGGAGTTCACGCCAGATCCCCTCCCGCACCCGAGCCGCATCCTCAGCCCCGAACGCCCCCGGCAACCGCACAATCCCGTCCCGCGCGAACTCCTCCAGCTGCCCGTCGCTCAACATCCCCTCATCGTGAGCGCCCGTCGTACCGGCTCGCCACTCAATTCCGCTTGGCCCCGCCACGACGCCAGCGCAGCCGGCGCAGCTGCTCGTCCGCCCGGATGAGCTGCGCCTGGGCATGGGGGTTGTCCCGCCCCTGCACAAAGATTGCCCGCCGCAACTGCTCGATGGCCTGTCGAGTGACCGTCTTCGCCTCGGGCCAGTTGCGCAGCTCGCCGTACAGCCTGCCCAGGTTGAGAAGCGCGGCACCGTAGTAGGGAACGTACCGATCGTCCGTCCTGACGAGCCGGTGGTACTCCACCAGCAAGATCTTCAACTGCTCGATGGCGCCCTCCCGATTCCCCAGCTTCTCGAGAACCTCCGCCACCCGCGCGCGCACCGAAGCCGCCGTACCTTTGTCCCCGATCCCCGCGAACCACTCCGCCGACTCCAGCCACACCTCCGGCCGCTCATCCAGCGGCAGGGAGTCGCCATGGTGCAGCAACGTCTCCGCGAACAACCTGGCTCCCACCAGGTCACCGGCTGCTTCCCGCATCAGGTCGAGCCGGCCGTCCTCATCCGCGCGTCCACCCGGCAGGCTCTTCAGCAGGTACTCCGCCACCCCCGGATCAGCGAACCGCTGCCCCACCAGCGCCAGCAACTCCCGCTTGATCTCCGCAGCCCGAGCCCGCCGCCGCTCCGACAGAGCCATCGACTCCCCCACCGTCGTGGGATTAGGACTGGCCGCCGGCAGATACCGAACCCACCCGTCCCGCATCACCGAGTACACGACCTCCGGATGCGCCCTCGCAAACGCCTTCGCCTCGTCGACGCCGTACCGCCGCCCGCCCTCGGCCAACCCATTGGCCACCGCCACCCAAACCTCCACCGGCCACCCACCCAACGGCGCCCGATCAACCGCCTCCCCAAGATCGCTCATCCCCAAAAACTACGCACACCCCCGCGCCCCACGATCCTCACGGCACCAACAGGCCAAGGACCCGACTTTGCCGCGAGCCTTTTCATCACTCGATCTCGATCGTTCGCTCCACAGCGGCCGGATCACCCGCGTCGCCGTACCGCAGGGTCACCTGAACGGGCCGCAAGGACACCGCCCGCAAGGCCGGTTCGACGGCGGCGTACAGCTTGTCTGCATCCGGACCGTACAGATACAAGACCGCCTGGCCGCCCCCGAACTCATCCCCGTCGAAGTCCCCCAGACCACTGCCATCGACGATCGCCCGGATCTCCCCCTCAAGAGCCCGCACAACATCGCGCGCCCCCGCGCTGCCGAAATGCTCTTCGCCAATGGCGACACGAACGATCACCGCATGCTCAGACATCCCAACCCCTATCCAAAGACAAACCCCAGCCGACAGTACCGACACCTGACCCACCCACCACCGAGACGCTGGCCCCCGACTGGGGTGGGGTGCTGGGTCCGCGCCTCGCAGCGCCTCGGCTTAGGTACGACGTCGGATACCCTGCGTCCGCCAACTCGGTGTTCATCGACACCTGGAGCCCGGCGCATCACCCACACCGCCGTCACCAAGGAGGCCCTCCATGGAACCCGTCACGTTGATCACCGGCGGTTCGAGCGGGATCGGTGCGGCCACTGCCCGCGCCCTCCTCAAGCAAGGCCACCGCGTCGCGATCACCGGCCGCGACGCCGATCGCCTGGCCGCCGTTGCCACCTCCGCCGGAGCCGGCAACCAACTCCTGACCATCACCGGCGACGCCAGCGACGAGACCCACGTCGCCGCCGCCGTGAGTGAAGTCGTGGACTCGTGGGGCCAACTGGACGCAGTCATCGCGAACGCCGGCTTCTCCCTCCCCGGCACCCTGGAGAACCACGACCCCGCCGACATGCGCGCCATGGTCCTCACCAACGTCCTCGGCCCAGCCCTCCTGGTCCGCGAGACACTCCCACACCTCAGGAGGTCCAAGGGCCGCATAGTCATCGTCGGCTCGGTCGCCGGCACCAGAAACACCCCCGGAAACCTGTACTCCGTCACCAAGTGGGCCGCCCACGCCCTGGCCGAGAACACCCGCCTCCTAGTAGCCAAAGACCACGTCGGCGTTGCCCTCATCGCCCCAGGCGTCGTCGACACCCCCTTCTGGGACGACCGCGGCGGATCCCCCGCAGCCGCCCCAACCCTCACCGCCGAACAGATCGCCGAAACAATCCTCTTCGCCCTCAACCAACCCGAAGGCGTAGACATCAACCACCTGGTAACCCGCCCCACCGGCCAACTCAACTGACCACCGGACAAACGAAACAGCCCCTGACCTGCTGATCGCAGGTCAGGGGCTGTTCAGCGCCTGTGGCGGGTGCAGGGTTCGAACCTGCGTAGGCATAAGCCGACAGATTTACAGAGGGGTGATGCCCCCGCTCTGACCTGCATCAGAGGCTCCCGTAAGCCAGTCGCCCGCAGCATTTCCGCAGAGCCGTCCACAGAAGCCGGATGGCAACCTCGTTACTCGACGTCCGCAGTGTCTTCCGGGGCGGCGGATACGCGCTTGGTGACAAACCGCTGAACAACCTTGCGAGCCAGTAGTACCGCATCCAGACGCTGCTGCTCAGTTGCGAAGGGCTCGGCACCATGACGGCGGGCAGTCGCTAGGTACTCCAACGGCTTGATCTCTTCACGGTCGATGTCGAGTTCCGCTCGCAGCGCTTTCCAAGATCGATTGCGAGCAGCATCGCTGTCGGCTTTGCCATCCAAGTACCAATGGCGAATGCTCTCGATGGCTCGGAAGCAGAGCATCACCGTCTCACCTGGAGAGTCGATTGCCGATCGCAGATCGGCAAGTGCAAGCCGAACAGCCGACTCCCCTAGAGCCAGGTTCATGAAGGGCTGAAGGTGGACCCCTTCAACTCGCGTCTTATCCGAGCCCTCAGGTAGCAGTAGCTCCCATTGAAGGTCGCGGTGATGCAATTCCACCCCGTCAACCACCATGGACAAGATCTCGCCGCGAAGAGGCGCAGCCATGAAGAACCCCAGCGAGTCAAGCGCCCCTTGAATTATTGAGTGAACGTGATTCAAGAACGTCGGCAGATCTTCCGGCCGATCACCTTCGATGAACATGTTGAAGACGGCGCGCCGCACGAAGAGCGTGCATTTTGCCCCATAGAACTCGAAATCGACCGGATCCTGAAGTGTCCAGCCGAGGCGGCCTGGGTGGATGACTCCCGTTATCACTGCGAGCATTTGACGGGACTCAGATCCACCTTGCGCCTCCGCCGCTTCATTGGATCGCTCTTCTGAGACGGGAGTCATGCAGATCGCCTCACGAAGTCAAATCCCGCTGAAATAAGGCGCCGCTCATCCGCCCAGGAATGTCACACGTACGCACATAGTCGAAGCCATGCCTCATGTAATACTCATGGAGTCGCGTGTTCGTACTCCAACAGTTCAGGCGCATCCACCGCTTACCATCCCGCCGCGCTCGATCGGCAACCGCTTCAAGCAGATCTGATCCATAGCCCTTGCCATGCTCAACCACAAAGAACCGACTGATATAAACCTGCGGTTCGGCCCGTTCTTCCGGCGACCAGAACTCCGCCTCAGGGTCGATGATCGCCATCATTGCGACAACTCGACCGTCAATTTCCCATCCTACAAACGGGAAGCGGTCGAAGTCGGCGTCAATGTTGGCGTGGACCTTATCCATATCGAGGCCGCCCCGATACTGGTCGGTTCCCTTGGTGGACAGCCATTCCCCGGCTTCGTCGCGGACCTGGTGGACGAGCTGGCGGTGCGATTCATCGAGCGTAATCAGCATCAGTCGTCCGTATTCAGGTCATAGGAAACCTCTACGCGGTCGGCCGCCATTCGCGACACCATGTATCGGACCGGGCGACCTTCGGCGTCATATCCGACCCGGCTATGAATGAGTAGCGGGGTTCCCGGCGCCATCATGAGGCGCTGCGCTTCGTCGGCGCTGGGCATGCGGGCCGTGATGGTGTCGTGCCAACGAGTCTGCTTGTGGCCAGTCGCGGCGAGCAGGCCGCCCTGCACTCCGAGGTCACTCGGGTTCCAAAACAAATCATTGCCATCGGTGACGAACGGCGGGAAATACGAGTCGCTGAGCTGGTGGGGTTCGTCGTTGACCCAACGCAGGCGATTACGAGCCTGAATCGGCGTGCCCGGCTCGATGTGGAGCGCTTCGGCAACATCCGGTGAGGCTTGAATGCTGAGAATCTGCAGATCGTTCCTCGGCTTACCACCCTGAGCCTTGATGGTGTTTGCCCACGCGTCGCCGTCGTTGTTGTGGGCTTTCTCCCATTCGGCCATCTTCCATTCCCAGCGATGGATCTTGCGGACTGTACGAGTCCGGCCCTGGCTGCTGGTGATCAGCCCCTCAGCCTCCAGAGCGGCCAGTGCAGCGCGCACCGTGTTGCGGCTCGCGCCGTAGCGCTGGACCAACTCCGCCTCACTGGGCAGGGCAGAGCCCGGCTCTCCCAATGAGTCGCGGATCAGGCGCGCCACCCGCTCTTGCAACGTCTCTGGCATCCCAAGTTCCTCTCGTCTGCTGCTTGACAAGCCTATCCAGCTTGTTCCAACATGTCACTCGAACAACTTGTTCCTACAAGCCATAGAAGTAGTCCAAGTCCCATAGGCGTGGAACCCGCCGAGATCGAGAGGCAGCACACCGTGAGCAACGAGAAGCCGACCAGCAAGGACAGCAAGCCCCGCCCCCGGCGCGGCGGTATCGGCAGCATCACCGGCCCGATCGGGACCGTGATCGTCGGCGGAACCGGCCCGATCCACACCGGCAGCGGCGACGTGTACGTCAACGGCAAGAAGCAGCCGAAAACCAACTGAGTCCCGACATGAGCGACGCCCCGGCGGTTGCACCCGCCGAGGCGTCCGGGTCGCACCAATCCATTGCGTAGAGGAGCACAACCCGAATGAGCATCATCTCCCTTTTCGAGCCGTACGGCGAGGAGCCGACACCCGCCGACCTGGCCGCGATCGAGGCTGAGTGGCCGCAGATCGCCGCAGATCTGGACGTGCTGGATGCCGAGATCGCCGAACTGATCTCCGGTCCGTACATGTCCGAGATCGACCGCCGCCGGGTCCGCCGCGCTGAGCGCCGCGTGCTGGATTCGCGCCGCGAGCTGGCCGACAACAACCCGAAGTCGGAGGACGCAGCATGAGCGCCGCTTTCGCCGCCTATCTCCTGGCGCTGCTCACAGCCCACACCGTGGCCGATCACTGGATTCAGACGCATCACCAGGCCCTGTGCAAGGGCAAGCCCGGCCGGGTCGGTGTCCTCGCCTGCCTGCGTCATGTCGCCACCTACACCGCGACGACGGCCCTGCTCGGATTGCTGGTTTGGCAGGTCCTCGATCTCGAGCTGAGCTGGCTCGGTTTCCTGGCCGGACAGGCACTTTCGGCCGTCACGCACTACTTCGCCGATCGCCGGGTGCCGTTGGCGCGGTTGGCTCAGTGGTTCGGTAAGGCCGACTTCCTGGCGCTGGGCGTTCCGCGTACCGGCCTCGACCGCAACGGCAACGCCTACGACGACAACCCGTCGCTGGGGACTGGTGCTTACTCCCTCGATCAGTCGTTCCACCACCTGTGCCTGTTCCTCGCGGCCCTGCTGACGGTGGCGCTGTGAACGCCCGGGCGCTGCACCTGGCCGACCTGTACGCCGACCGGCTCGGAATCAACTCGCCCGACGCGGTGCAGAGCGAGCTGGCCGCGCGCTTCGAGCACCTGTCGTCCTTCGTACTGCTCGGAGGGATGCCCCGCGCCGGTGAGGCCGGTGTGATGTCAGCCGAGGGCGCGGCGGCCTACGGGGAGCTGTGGGTTCTGGACGCGTTCCTGACCGATGTCCGTGCCGCCCTCACCGAGGGGGTGCGGCGATGAGCAGCGAGGGCGTACAGCGCGAGATCCTGCGGCGCGCACTGGACCGGCACATGGACCGGGACCTGAACTTCACCGCCGGGTTCCTGGCGTCGTTCGTCGCGCGGGCCGTCCCGGTTGAACTGCTGGCCGAGCTGGTCGACGGACTGAACAAGGCCCGGCCGGTGCGCTGGATCGACACGGGCAGCGGCCCGGGTGTGGAGGACCCCCGATGAGCACACAAAAATCGGTCCAGGCGGTTATGCCGGCAAAAATCTCAGGCTCCGGCGTGGACCGATTGCGGACCGCTGCGGCCGAGGCGTCGCAGGTCCGGGCCCTGTCCACGCACCCCGACGTTGTGGCGCTGCGGGTGGAAAAGGTCCGCACGCAGGTTGACGTGTTGATGTGGGTCGGGATCGTGCTCGGTCTGGCCTTCACGATGGTCAACGTCCAAGCGTTCGCCGCTCAGGGCGCGGAGCCGAAGTCGCTGCCGTGGTTCGCAGCCTGGTCGCTCGATCCGATGGTGTCGCTGGTGCTGATCGCGGTGCTGCGGGCTGAGCAGATCACCGCCCGCTACCAGGTGTTCGACAACACGAGCTGGACCAAGGACGCCAAGTGGTACCAGCGGCTCGGCAACACCGACTGGATCAAGCGCACCAAGTGGTTCGCGTTCGTCGCGACATACGTCATGAACACCTGGGCGTCGTTCGGGCACAAGGATCCGGCCGGGATCGTGCTGCACTCGGTTCCGCCGCTGCTGGTGTTCTGCGCTGCCGAAACCGCGCCGATGCTGCGGGACCGGCTGACCGAAGCCGTCCTGCGGGCAGAGCAGCAAGCCGCGGTTGCCGTGACCGCCGTCCAGGTCGACGAGGCGGGGGCATCTCCTGTCCCCGCCGACGTAACCCCGGCAGCCGAGCTGCCAGCAGCCACGAGCGTCCCGGAAACGGCCACAGGAGACGAGAAGCCCGCTCCCGCTGACAAAGCGCCGTCGAAGCCGAAGCGTCCCCGCACAACGGCTTCCAAGGCCGCCAAGAAGCCCAGCACCACCAAGCCGGGCCGCAAGTTCCTGGCCGACTACGTGGCCGATGCCCTGGCCGTGATCGAGACCGGCGGCATGCCGGACGAGATCACCCCGGCGTGGGCGCGCCACACGACCGGGTGTTCGGCAGGGCTGTCCGCGAAGGTCGCGGCCACTGTGCGCGCCGAGCTGGCCGCCACGACCACTCAGACCACCACCGCTAGCCGTCCGGACCTCGTCCGGTCGGCGGCGTGACCAGGACCGGAGGCAGGTTCATGGACAACGTCCGCAAGCTCCACCCCGACAACGACGACAGCAACGAGCCCGTGAGCGGGATCGTGTTCACGCCCGCCGAACGGGTCGACCTGCCCACCGACGACGCAGCCGACGCGATTCCTGAGGCTGAGGTGGTCGAGGGCGAGATCCTGACCGAGGCCGAGGCGGCCGAGGTGGAAGCCCGCATCGCCAACCGTGGCGCACTGGTCGTCCGTAAGGCGGTCGCCGGTACGCAGGTCGCCACCCGGGCGGTGGTGCGGGTCGGCACGCACGATCGCACCAAGACCGCCGGGAAGGTCGTCCTGCGCGAGGGCTTCACTGTCGTGCAGGGTGTCGAGTCGTGGCTGAAACGAGCCTGGGACGCCTCGACTCAGGGGACCTACCGGCGGATGATCAAGGCCGCCGAGCTGGCAGGCGACCGCGACGAGCTGAAGGAGTGGACCGACCGCAAGGAGACCGCGACCGAGCGCCGTCACCGCCGCCTGATGGATCTGCCGAAGCTGGCGTTCGGTGTCCTCAAGGTCGCCGTGTCGATGGTGATCGGTGTCCCGTTCCTCGTGCTCGTCGTGGCGATCCTGGCGAAGGCAACTGGCAACGCGTCGTTCTCGGGTGTGTGGCTGGGGTTCTTCGGGCTGATCGGGTTCCTGATCGCTGCCGGTGCCGTCATCTGGTCGGGACTCTCGATCGCCGCGCCGTTCCTGATCGTCTACGGGGCGTGGCGTGAAGGCCGCAAGCGCGCGATGCCGCCCGCGTGGCTGGTCACGACGGCTGAGGCTGAGTGGGATGTGGCGATTGATGAAACCACGATCGCGAAAGCCCTGGACGCGCTGCGGATTCCGGCGATCACGCAGTACTTGAAGTCCGGCCTCAAGCTTCAGTTCATCACCCCCGCGAGGGTCGACGGGCGCGGTACTCACGCCGTCGTCCGGCTGCCTGCCGGTGTCACTGCCGAGAAGATCGCGCGCCGTCGTGGCGACCTCGCGACCGGCCTTCACCGGGCCGCGAAAGAGGTGTGGCCCAAGACCGGCAGCGAGGCCGGAATCCTGGATATCTGGATCGCTGACAAGGGCGCACTTGCCGAAGGCGCGGGTGACTACCCGTTGCTGACGGCTGGGCTGGTGGACGTGTTCAAGGGCGTGCCGGTCGGCAAGACGCTGCGCGGTGACGAGATCGTCGCGCCGATCATGGAACGCAACACCATGGCGGGTGGTATGCCGGGCCAGGGCAAGTCGACCGGTGCCCGCGACATCATGGCCGGTTGCGCACTTGACCCGACTGCCGAGTTGCGGATCTGGGTGCCGGACACGAACTTCGACTTCGAGGCGTTCAAGCCCCGCTGCGCGTCGTACGTGATGGGCGCGGATGACGATTCACTGAAAGCCATCCGGGACCAGCTCGTGAACATTCATGAAGAGGTCCAGCGACGCGGACAGTTGCTGGTCGACTTCGAGACCCCGGCGGTCACCCGTGAACTCGCGAGCGCTGGTGTCGGGCTGCACCCGCTGATCTGCCTGCTGGAAGAGGCGCACGTGGCGATCACCCACGAGACCTACGGCAAGGAGATCTCCAAGGTCCTGATCGACATCGTCAAGCTCGGACGCAAGCGCGGTATCCACATGATCATCTCGACTCAGGCACCGACCAAGGATTCGATGCCGCGCGACATCACCCGCAACTGCTCCAACGGCATCGCGTTCGCGGTCGGTGACCACGTCGCCAACGACGCTCTCCTAGGACAGGGCGCTTACGCGGCCGGTCACCGGGCAACCGAGCTGATCCCCGGCACCGACCGTGGAACCGCTGTGGTCAAGGGATTCAGCGGCGAGCGCTCCGAGATCGTGCAGTTCTACTACCTCGACGTTGCCAAGGGCAATGACCAAGTCACCCCGCTCATCAAGCGCAGCCTTGACGCCATCGCCAAGCTCGGCAAGACCGTCCAGGCCACGCAGATCGCAGCACCCGAGACGCGGGACCTGCTGACCGACCTGGACGCCGTCCTGACCGGCGACGAGCCGGTCAACAGCGCCGACGTTCCCGCGCTGCTCAAGCGCCACGCCCCGAACTGGCTGCCCTACCAAGGTCTGACCGGCAAGGCGCTGCGCGAACTGCTGGCCGACGAGCACGGCATCAAGGTCCCCTCGACCGGCAACCGCTACCCCATCGACCCGACTACCGTCCGTGAGGCAATCGTCCGGCGCGATCAGTCCGCCGCCGACGCCGACACGACCGACGACAACGGCGACGAGGCCGCGAGTTAACCCGGCGCCACGGGTCCGGAGACCCGCGTTTCAGCCGCTCTGAGCGGGACTCCGGACCCCACCTAACCCGGCTAACTCCCTAACTTTCCGCAGGTCAGAGCCGGGTTAACCCCCGATACGGCTCCGAGTTACAGACCTAACCCGAAACCGCCGACCTAACCACCTCTCTAACTCCCAACCGAACACCCACCGGCCGGACGCTCCACAGCGCCTGCCCCGGCCCGCTACACCTTCATTCGACTACAGAAAGTGATCAATCGTGATCGCCGTCCCGTCACCCTCCCCGATCCCGACACCAACTCTCCCGCCGTTGCCGGACCTTCCCAACCTGCCGCCGCCCGGCCCGGTGCGAACTGTCGCGCTGGTGATGTTCGGACTCGCTGCGCTCGTGCTGCTGACCGCCGCCTACCTCCTGTCCTGCCGGATCTGGCCCTACGCCAACTGCACGCGGTGCAGCGGCTCGGGCAAGTCCAGATCGCTTAGCGGCAAGGCGTTCCGCAACTGCCCGCGCTGCACCGGCACCGGCCGCCGCGAACGCGCCGGAACCAAGTACCTCAACCGCAACAAGACCCGCTAGCCGCCACCCGCACGCCGCCTGAACCCTCAACGCTGCAAGGAGGAAACACCCGTGTCAGCTCTGCTGCCCGCCGCTCTGGACGCCGCCGAACGCGGATGGCCGGTGTTCGTACTCGGACGCTCCAAGCGCCCCGTCGCCAACTGCGACGCCTGCCCGCCCGACGAGCCCGACCACGACCCGGCCGCCTGCGGTCACCTGACCTGCCACGGCTTCTACGCCGCCACCACCGACCCCGACCGACTCCGGCGCATCATCGCCGCCGTCCCGGGCGGTCAGCTCGCCGTCCGCACCGGCACCGTGTCCGGCCTAGTCGGCATCGACGTCGACCCCGGCCACGGAGGCGACGACAGCTTGCGACACCTGATGGATGCCGAGCTGGTGCCACGCACGCTCCACGTGCGTACCGGGTCCGGCGGACTGCACCTGTACTACCGCCACCCCGACCGGCCGATCACGTCCCGGCCGATGCCGAACCGGCCCGGCATCGACATCAAGGCAGACGGCGGATACCTCGTCCTACCGCCCTCACTCCACCACCGCACCCACCGCCCCTACCAATGGGGCCAGGCCGCCGAACTGACAGAGATGCCCCCCGCCCTGATCGATGCCTGTCAGCCACCACAAACCGACCTGACGGGTTTTGCCGGCAAAAATCTTAGGACCCTCGGGGGCGGGGGCATCTCCCACCCCGACGCCTTGCTCAGCTCGATTCTCGACACCGTCCGGCACGCACCCAAAGGCAAACGCCGCACGACGCTCTACGGGGCTGCTAGAGGCGTCGCACGCATGGTCGCGGCCGGTGCCATCGACCACGCCGCCGCTGTCATCGCACTCACCGACGTGGGCCACCAGGCCGCCCAGACCGAGCGCGAGATCAGGGCCGCCATCACCGGCGGATTCCGCGACGAAGGGATCGCCGCAGCATGAGCGCCGAACACCTACCCGACTGGCTACCGCCACTGACCGAGCCACCGGATGACCTGCCCGACTACCCCGATTCTGACCCGTGGGCACCGACTCCGATCCGGCCCGGCATCGTCGTACCGCCTGCGCCGCAAGGTCCCGTGTGGGATCACGCGCCGGTGCCGTTGACGACTGATCGGATCAAGCGAGCGTTCCCGGTCGAAGCGTTACCGGAGTGGGTGCGCGACGCCGTCGAAGCGGTCGCAGAAGCCACACAGACGCCGGTGGACCTTGCGGCGTCGGTTGGGTTGGCGTGCCTGTCGACGGCAGCCGCGGGGAAGGTGCTTGTGCGGGTGAACCGGTCGTGGGTTGAGCAGGTCAACCTGTACACGGTTACGGCGCTGCCGCCGGGGTCGCGCAAGTCACCGGTGTTCCGGGCAATGACCGAGCCGTTGACCGATGCCGAGTCGGCGCTGGCAGAGCTGGTGGCCGATCAGCGAACCGAGGCTGAGTTGGCGTCGCGGATAGCCCACGCCCGAGCCGAGGAGCTGGCGAGGAAGGCGGAGAAGCCAGGCGCGAATCCTCATGAGGCGCTGGCCGACGCGACGCAGGCAGCAAAGGAGGCCGCCGCGATCGTCGTGCCCGAGCTGCCCCGACTGATGACCGATGACGTAACCCCTGAGTCGTGCGTTTCGCTGCTGGCAAGGCACGGCGGCCGGATCGCTGTCCTGTCGGCTGAGGGCGACGTATTCGCGACCCTGACCGGCACTCGCTACTCAGCCGCGCCCAATCTCGGGGTGTTCCTTAAGGGCCATGCGGGCGACAAGATCCAGGTTGACCGGAAGGGCCGTGAGTCCGAGTCGATCGACCGACCGGCACTGACGCTCGGAGTCACGACGCAGCCGGGATCGCTTGCAGGGCTGGCGAATCAGCCGGGTTTCCGGGACCGGGGCGTGCTGGCACGGATCCTGTACAGCCTCCCGCAGAACACCGTGGGCGAGCGGAACCAGGAACCCGACCCGGTGCCCGAGGAGATCGAAGAGGCGTACAGCGCTCACCTCCAGGCGCTCGTACTGACGCTGGCCGAACGCGATGAGGCGTACCGGCTCGACCTGGATCCGGACGCTTACGCGATCCTTCTGGACTTCATGCGATGGCTCGAACCGCGACTTCACCCGGTCACGGGTCAGCTCGCCGCCATCACCGATTGGGCATCCAAGCTCGCCGGAGCGATCGTCCGCGTCGCCGCCCTGCTGCATGTCGCCGCGACGTACGAGACCGGCTACGCGCAGCCCATCAATGCCGACACCATGGCCGCCGCCGAACAGGTCGGCCGCTACTACCTCGACCACGCCCTAGCCGTCTACGACCTCATGGGAGGCAGCAACCATCCTGACCGCGACAACGCCCGCGCCGTCCTCGCCTGGATCGCCAACAACGGCGCCGACACAGTCACCCGCCGCGAACTGCTGCGTGCCTTCAACGGGCGCACCGGACTCAACACCCCCGCCGACATGGACCAAGCCGCCGCCGTACTGATCGACCACGGCTACCTCCGACTCCGCGACCCCAAGCCCGGACGGGGCCGTCCGTCCATCGCCTACGACGTTCACCCCGCCACCTTCGCCACCCTCTGACAAAAATGCCAGAAATGACAGAAGTCGGGTTTTTGTCATTATTGGCATTTTTGTCAGGGCTCCCATGATCCGAGGAGACCTCGCGTGCCGACGCCGACACCGATCCACCGCGCACACCTGACGATCACTGACCTGTGCGCCGAGCTGGGCGTAGCCCGGTCCACCTTCTACG
The DNA here is from genome assembly GCF_044453945.1 of Kribbella sp. NPDC051587. Classification (NCBI taxonomy): domain Bacteria; kingdom Bacillati; phylum Actinomycetota; class Actinomycetes; order Propionibacteriales; family Kribbellaceae; genus Kribbella; species Kribbella sp. NPDC051587. The sequence goes on along the minus strand of NZ_JBITDE010000002.1, from coordinate 672,055 downwards.
ACTGGCGGGCCGCTCGGAAAGCGCCCCGCTGCATCAAGCTCCCGAACGGCGAGATCCGTATCCGCCGTGCAGATTTCGAGAAGTGGCTTGTGAGCCTGGAGGACGCCGCGTGAACCCGCAAGAATTCTCTTACGACGTACACATCTTCGGTATCAGCATCTATTCCGGAAAGCGCCGCAAGAGCTACACCGTCCGTTGGGAGGTCGCAGGAAAGCGCGCCCAGGAGACGTTCACCCAATCGAAACTCGCAGACAGCTTTCGGGCCAAGCTGACAACCGCAGCACGCGAAGGAAGTGCATTCCATATTGCGAGCGGACTTCCGCACGAGATGTGGCGGGAGCTGAGCCGCCGTACCTGGTACGAGCACGCGACAGAGTTTGTCGACGTCAAGTGGCCTCACGCTTCGCCACGCCACCGCAAGAACATCGCCGAGGCACTTACGACCGTAACTGTTGCTCTCCTGCCGCCTCGATCGGCTCACGACGCGGCGCGGGTTCGTACGGTCCTCCGGTCCTGGAGCTTCAACAAGGCCGCCCGCAGTAACGTCCCAGCATTGGAAGCAAGTCCGAAGGAAACGGACTCTTCGCTGTTGCGGTGGATAGCGGAGAACTCTCCAGACCTGTCCGACCTGCGCGACGCACCGACAATGCGTCGGGCGCTCGACGCGCTCGGCTTGAAGCTCGACGGCAAATCGGCCGCACCGGCAACGGTAAGCCGCAAGCGTTCCGCGTTTTACAGCGCCCTGGAATACGCGGTGGAACTGCAACTCTTTGAGGCGAATCCGATCGATAAGGTTGCGTACACCAAGCCGGAAGCCAGCGACATAGTCGATCGGCGCGTTGTCGCTAACCCCCAGCAGGCGCGCTCACTTCTTGAAGCGGTCAGAGAGATACACCCCGCATTAGAGGCGTTCTTCGGGTGCCTGTATTACGCCGGACTGAGGCCATCCGAGGCAATCCACCTGAGTGACACTGATTGCAAGCTGCCCGACGCCGGATGGGGTGAATTGCTGCTGACCGGCTCGACCCAGCGGGCCGGGGCCGAATGGACCGACAGCGGGGAGGCTAGCGAGGATAGGAGCCTGAAGCACCGGCCGGACAAGGCGACTCGTCTTGTCCCAGCCTGCCCCGAGCTGGTCGAACTTCTGCGTCGGCACATGGCCGAATTCCGGTGCGGCCCCGGCGGCCGGTTGTTCGTCAGTCGGACCGGCCGGGCGGGCATCCCTCTACCGCCGCCGTACAGCAACCCTGTGTCGTCGAACACCTACGCCCGTGTCTGGGCAAAGGCTCGTACGAAGGCGCTTAGCGAGGCGCAGGCCGCCTCACCGCTTGCACAGCGCCCCTATGACCTACGACACGCTGCAGTGTCTCTGTGGCTCAATGCAGGCGTGCCAGCGACTCAGGTAGCCGAGTGGGCAGGTCACAGCCTGCACGTCCTGCTGAAGGTCTACGCGAAGTGCCTCGATGGACAGGACGAAGTTGCCCGGCAGCGAGTCGAGGCGGCACTGAAGGACACACCAGGCGAGCGAGCGGCCTAGCGCTCAAACTTCCTCACGTATTCCGCACTGGCAGCCGTAATCACACGGATTCGGCCGGACACAGTCGGACAGACGAAGACAGCCCCTGACCTGCATCTCTGCAGGTCAGGGGCTGTTTAGCGCCTGTGGCGGGTGCAGGGTTCGAACCTGCGTAGGCATAAGCCGACAGATTTACAGTCTGCTCCCTTTGGCCACTCGGGCAACCCGCCAGGGTGCTGCCGGTTCGTGAACCGGCGTGGGAGACGATACAACAGTAGGTGCCCCTGACGGCAAATCGGAAAGGAAGTGCCCATGGCTTCGGAGTCCTCCTTCGACATTGTGAACAAGGTTGAGCGCCAGGAGGTGGACAACGCGGTGAACCAGGCCGCGAAGGAGATCAGCCAGCGGTTCGACTTCAAGAACGTGGGCGCTCAGATCGAGTGGTCCGGGGAGTCGATCGCGATGGAGGCGAACACCGAGGAGCGGGTGAACGCCGTACTGGACGTGTTCAAGGACAAGCTGGTCAAGCGCCAGATCTCGCTGAAGGGGCTCGATGCGGACGAGCCGAAGTTGTCGGGGAAGATCTACAAGATCACCGCGACGATCGACGCCGGGATCACGCAGGAGAACGCGAAGAAGCTGTCGAAGCTGATCCGGGACGAGGGTCCGAAGGGCGTCAAGGCGCAGATCCAGGGCGAGGAGCTGCGGGTCTCGAGCAAGAGCCGGGACGACCTGCAGACCGTGCAGGCGCTGATCAAGGGTCAGGACCTCGACTTCGCGGTGCAGTTCGTCAACTACCGCTGACGCAGGCCGGACGGCGACCCGGTTAACGGGTCGCCGCGGGCCGGTCAGGGCGGGCATGCTGGGCGGCGTGGGTGACACGTTGCTGCGGCGGTGGTTGTACGACGACTTCGGGCTGGATGTGGTGGAACTCTCACCTGTGGGGCACGGGGCGGACCTGGCTGCGCAGGTGTGGAGGGCCCGTACGGCGACCAATGGGTACGCCGTGAAGTGGAGTGGGGCCGGGACCAACACCGGGCACCAGGTGGCGGCGTACCTGGGTGATTGTGGGCTGCCGGGGGTGCCGGAGGCGGTGCGGACGGTGGAGGGCGGGTTGTGGACCTTCCATGGGAAGAAGAAGCGGCTGACGGTGACGCCGTGGATCGACGCTGCGCGGGCGGCTGAGGTTGGGCTGACGGTCGAGCAGTGGAGCCAGTACGGCGTACTGCTGCGGCGCGTGCATGACGCGGAACCGCCGGTGCGGTTGCGGGACGCGCTGCCGCGGGAGAGCCATATCGATGCTCGGGTGCCGGGGCTGGCGGCTGAGGTGCGGGAGCGGCTGCGAGCGCCTCAGGATGAGGTTGAGGCGGAGCTGGCGGCGCTCTGGGGGCAGTTTGCGGAGACGATTGACGTGCTGCTGGCTGGGGATCCGCCAGCGCCTGAGGGGCAGCGGGTGGTCTGCCACGGCGATCCGCACCTGGGGAACGTGCTGGTCGCGAAGGGGCAGCTGCATCTGATCGACTGGGACGACGTGATCCTGGCTCCTCGTGAGCAGGATCTGATGTTCATGCTCGGCGGGATGAGCGACGTCGGTACGACGAACGCGGAGCAGGTCGAGGCATTCCTGAGCGGCTACGGTCAGCACGTGATCGACGACGAGGCGGTCCGCTACTACCGGCACGTCCGGGCCCGCGAAGACGTGGTGGGCTGGTCGCACCAGGCGCTCACCGGTCCGGACCGGGAGAAGTGCGTCGCCATCACCCGCGGCATCCTCACCACCGGCCTCGCCGCGTTGGCGGTGCAGTAGGTGCTGACCGTTGAGCAGATCCAGCAGCACTTCATCGAGGTGCTGAACGGTGCTATCCGGAGGCCGGCGTTGTACGGGCCGGGTGAGGTCGGCCTCCACTACGCCATGTCCAACGTCACGTACGTGATGGAGACAGACGACGAGTGGAGCGACGCGTTGGCGGAGCGGGGCGCTTGGTCGTCGATCGGGGTCAGTGGGGCGGTCAGGCAGTTGATGCCGGAGACCGAACAGCGTGCGGCGGCTTCGGTGTATGCCGACTACGCGCGTGAACACGGGTGGCTGACGCTTGACCGGGTGCTGACGAGCGACGAGTACGGCGACCTCCACAGCGAGCTCGCCACCTGGTGTGCAGTCGATCGGACCCGGGCCGACGTGCTCGCTCGCTTCGGAGAGCCGTCGGTGCGGATTGGCGGGATCGGCGACCAATCGCTCGGATACGGACGCCGGGTGAGCCGATCGTGTGGTTCCACACCGGGAACGACGAGGGTGTTGCTGGCGGGACGGTGTGGCGGACAGTTCGTCGAGTCGCTGTTGTTCACGCCCGAAGGCGCACGGCGGCGACCGGCCGAGGACGACGACGAGGAGTAGCACGACGCCAACGTCCGAAAACCCGGAGACGGGCCCTCCGATCCTTCGGACGTTGCGTACCCGGCGAAGCTAACGTCCGAAAAGCCGGAGACGGGCTCTCCGATCCTTCGGACGTTGGGTGGGGGCGGGGAAGTCGGAGGGGCGACTAGTACGTGTGCTTGGGTGCGGGGTTAGGCGTGGCGGACCCAGATGTTGGGTTCGACGTAGGTGCCGGTGTTGGTGGGGTGGTCGATGTGCAGGGTGGAGAGGCCGGCGGGGATGACGTAGGGGCCGGTTGAGGGGAAGGACATGTGGGTCCAGGACTCCCAGTCGGCGATGGGGGCCTTGATGGTTTGGGAGGTGGGGGCGGGGGCTAGGACGGTGGCGCCTAGGCGGGCGTGGGTGCGGAGCCAGGGGTCGAAGGGGAGGCCGTCGGGGCGGGTCCAGGCCATGTAGGTCTCGATGGGGGTCAGGGGGTAGCGGGGCTTCCAGGTGGGGCGGAGCGGGGCGATCACCCCCAGGCCGGCGGCGACGGCTCGGTCGCGGAGGGCGGTGATCAGGGCTGAGGCGGCGCCGCGGAATTCGGGCAGTACGGCGGCGGCCATCAGCACGAAGGTGTTCGGGACGACGCCTGCCTCGTACGACGTGACTGCCCGCCCGAGCGCGTCCGCATAGCCGCCGGGCAGGTCGGCGACTGCGCCGTCCCAGGCGAGCGTCACTCCCCAGCAGCCGGCGGCCAGGCGGTCTTCGAGCACGAAGTAGAACTCCCAGTCCGCGAAGTACTGGGTTCGTCGCGCGTTCCAGACCGACGCCTCGGCGTCGTGGAAGATGAACTCGGGCCAGCCCTCCGCGAAGCGCTCGGAGGCCTCGGCGTCGTACTGCGGAGCGTCGGCAGCGGGGATCAGCACCTTCAGCACGCTAGCGGCCGGCGACGACCGTGGTCATCTCATTTCGGATGGCGCGTGGGGAGGCACCGAGTTCGCGGTGGCAGGTCTTGTTGAAGGCCTGCAGGTCGGGGATGCCGACGGAGGCAGCCACGGCGGGGATGGACAGGGTCGACGCCACCAGGAGGTGCCGGGCCCGGTTCATGCGGCGGTGCCGGAGGTAGCTGATCACAGTGGAGCCAGTCTCGGCTTGGAAGAGGCGTGTGAGGTGGTTGTGAGAGACGCCAACCACCCGCGCCACCCCGGCGACGCTCAGAGGCTGGCTGAGGTTGGCCTCGATGTACGCCGTTGCCGCCGCGACCGCTGGATGCCGGGGGTCACCAGCAGGCGTGGCCGCAGCCAGGTCGGCGATGCGCCACAGCACCGTCCAGATCTCGGCAGCAACCCGCGCAGAGCCTGACGGGGACGCCTCGATGGCCGACCGCATCAACCCGGTCAGCACCGGAGCGGTCTCCCCCGCATCCTGTACGACGGGCACGTACGACGGCGAGCCCACATCCAAAGGCCGGAAGTGGGCGTAGAGGTGTTCGGACCGACCGCGGTAGTCGAACTGCACCGGAGCCCCGGCTGGGGTGAGTGACACGTAGCCCGGCGCCACCGCGTACGTCGTACCGGCGACGGTGAGGTCGCAGGAGTAGGTGTAGAGGTGGAGCTGCCAGAGGTCCGGGAGCTGGAAGACGTCGCGCAGCGATCGGGTGCCGTGGATCCCCGACCCGACGTTGACAACCTCCGGCGGCGCGGCTAATGGCAACGCGATCATGGTGAAAAATTACCACCAGTGGTGATCACAACCCACGCGCCAGCACGAACAGGGGACCTAGCGTTGTGGAGTAGCAACCACCACCCCGAGAGGGAGAACCATGCCTCATCCGCATCAGAAGAACCTGCTCAGCTCGGTTCAGATGGCGCATTTCGTGGCGACGGGGGCGCTCCGGATGGACGCCGTCGTGCCCGACGAGATGAACCGGCAGGCGATCGAGGTCCTCGACAACGGCATCCCCGGCGTCCCGTACGGCACCCCGCTGTCGGAGGCGTTCGTGGACAGCGAATTCGTCCAGCGGCTGGTGCAACTGCCGGAGGTGGCCGGGGCGATCCACAGCCTGGTCGGTCCGGAGCCGACGGTCGACCACCACGCCGTGCACATCCGCCGCGCCAACGAGGGTGAGGCGCAGAACCTGCACGGTGACGCGATCATCGACGTCCGCGAGGACGCCTTCGACGTCCAGCTCATGTACTACCCGCAGGACGTCACGCTGGAGATGGGCGGCACGCTGAGCGTCCCCGGCAGCCACCTGCGCCGTACCAACGAGTCCGACACCGGCAGGTACCAGAACCTGCTCGGCCAGACCAGACTGGTCTGCCCGGCCGGCACCGTCCAGTTCCTGCACCACGGCATCTGGCACGGCGGCCGCAAGAACGACAGTGCGATCGACCGGTACATGTTCAAGATCCGCTTCAACCCCACCGTGCGCCAGGTCCGCCTCTGGAACCTCGAGGACCTGTACGACGAGGAGGTGGCGCGCGAGCTGAGCCAGTCGTTCCCGTGGTACGAGAACGCCACTGGCCGGCTGGAGATCTACAACCGCGTCAAGCTCTGGCAGGCGCTCACCGGTGACGACACCTTCGACCCGGACTTCTGGGTGACCCGGGTGTCGAACCGTCCGCAGCGCGTGGTCTCCCAGCGCAGCGTCAACCCCCACGCCAAGAAGGTGATCGCATGACCACGACTGCTCAGCAGACCCTGAGGCAGCAGGTGCTGGTGCTGTACCTCGCCTCCTCCGCGCTGGACGCCCGCGTGGTCGGCTGGTCGACGTACGACGGAACAGGCGAGACGTCTCCGACCACGGGGGACAGCGACGTACCGCCGTACGCGACCGGGCTGGATGCGTTGAAGGACGGCTGGCGGCTGTTCCAGGCAGCACAGCTGCTGCCGCCGCAGCCGGGGCACGAGTACGACGTCTCGTTCCTCAAGCACGAGTTCTTCTTCGAGAAGCTCGTCTGAGCAATCTGAGCCATGGCACCCGCTAGCATCCGGTGCCATGGCTCAGTCATACCCGCCCCCGCAGCTCGGAGTGCCCACCAAGCGCAGCCGTGGGCCAGTGGTGTTGTTCCTGGTCCTGGTGGTCGTGCTGGTCGTGGCAGTGGTGGGGATCGTCCTGATCGTGCTCAAAGGCCCGAACGGTACGGCGAACGATCCGTCCGAGCCGAAGCACGCGGCGGCCGGCACACTGCAGTTCCGGCGGGTGGTGAAGGTGGAGCCGAACGCCTGCACCAAGGCACCGACCACGGCCAACGTGCGGTGCAGCTCGGACGGAACGCGGTACACGCTCGGCAAGGTCGAGCTGGACGGCACGCACGTCACCGAGGTGCAGGCCGTCGTCAACAGCCAGGGTGTGGGCTGGGTCGTCAACCTGACCCTCGATGCTCAAGGCACCACAACGTTCGCCACCCTGACCGCTGACCTGGTGAAGCAGCAGGAGCCAGCCAATCAGCTCGCGATCGTGGTCAACGATCAGGTCGTGTCCGCGCCGATGGTGAACGGCGTGATCAGCGGCGGCCAGGTGCAGATCACCGGCAACTTCACCAGCGACTCGGCGAAGAAACTGGCCGCCGACATCACGGGTTAGACCGGCAGGACGCAGACCGGCTTCGGCCAGCTCGTCGGATCGCCAACCGCCTCCAGAAGACCGTCCACGACCGTGTACGTCGCAATCGTGTCCGAGCGCTCGTTGGCGGCGTACAGGCGGGTCCCGTCGAGGCTGAACGCGAGGTGGCGCGGCCAGTTGCCACCGGAGTCGATGGTCTGCACGAGCTCGACCGACAACGCGTCCGCAGCGACGGCGAAGACGGCGATGGTGTCGTCGCCACGGTTCGAGCCGTAGAGGAAACGGCCGTCGGCGGAGATCAGGAGCTCGGCCGGGAAGCTCTCCCCCGGCGAGTCCGCCGGTCGCGTGGAGACCGTCTGCACGACCTGCAGCTTGCTGTCGTCGTAGCTGCAGACGCTCAGCGTCGAGTCCAGCTCATTGATCACGTACGCCGCGCTGCCGCCCGGGTGGAACACGAGGTGTCGCGGACCGGCGCCGGGGTGGACGCGCAGCAGGTCAACCGCTTCGAGGCGGCCGGCCCCGGTCAGCGTCGAGGTGTATACGGTGTCCGTACCGAGGTCGACGTCGAAGACGAAGTCGCCGAAGAAGACGACCTGGTGTGCGTGCGGACCCTCCTGGCGATCTGGGTTCGGGCCGGTGCCCTCGCGCTGCAGGATCTGCGTCGCCGTACCGAGTGAGCCGTCGTCACCGATCGGGTGGATCGCGATCGAACCGGAGCTGTAGTTGGCCGACAGCAGGTACTTGCCGGTCGGGTCGATGCCGAGGTGGCACGGGTGCAGGCCCTCGGTCGGCTGGTCGTTCAGGAACTCCAGCCCACCGTCGGCCTGGATCGCGAACGCGCTGACCCGGCCGGTCTCCTCCTCGTTGGTCGCATAGAGAAACCGGCCGTCGGCGGACCGGACCAGGAACGACGGGTCGGCGGTCGTCGCCGCCACCGCGATCCCGTCCAGCGAACCGAACCCGATCCCCTCGCCGCCACCGGGCTGATTGGTGTAGCTGCCGACATAGATCCGCTCAGAGGTCATAACCCCTACCCTGCCAGGTCACTCCGCGTCCGGCACTCCGGTGTCCACTGACATAACCTCGATCTTGTGCACACCGAAGCCCTCCTCCGCCGGATCGGCGTCGAACCCGGCGAGAAGCCCAGCGTCGACGCGTTGTCACGCATCCACGAGGCCTACGTCGACCAGGTGCCCTACGAGTCGATCCAGTACCAACTGCAACCCGGTACGCCGCTCGATCTCGAAGAGACCGCTCGCCGGATCATCGACCGCGAGGCCGGCGGCTACTGCTTCCAGCTGAACGGCGTCCTCGGCCTACTGCTCACCGAGCTCGGCTACGAGGTCCGCATGCACCGCGGTGGCGTCCAGACCGTCAACCGGGACGGCGAGGTCGACGCAAGCCACCTGGTCCTCACCGTGCGCGGCCTGGCCGAGGATCCGGAGCGCTTCTGGGTGGTGGACGCCGGCCTCGGCGATGGCCTCAGGAGCCCGATCCCGCTGGAGGTCGGGACCACCCACCAGGCCCCCTTCGACCTGCACCTTCGCCGCTCCGAGAAGACCGCCGGTTGGCGTCTTGACCACGATCCCCGCGCCAGCCTGATCGGCATGGACTTCGAGGACGCCCCGGTCACACTCGACGCCTTCACCGCGAAGCACACCGAGCTCTCCACCAATCCGGAGTCCCCGTTCCGCCGTACGGCGTCCGCCTTCCGCCGCAAGCCCGCCTCGATCGTCGTACTGCGTTCGGTCGGCCGCATGGAGACCTTCGCCGACCACGTCGACACCACCATCATCGAGACCCCGGCCGACTACTTCGCCATCCTCGCCGACGAGTTCAACCTCCCCCTCCCCCAGTACGACGCCGCGCAACGCGACGCGTTGTGGCGCCGAGTGTGGACGCAGTACAAGGACTTCCTCGCGAAGACTGGCGCAGCATCTGGCTGACCTGTCGCGTTCTTACAAGCCGCCGGCTCCGAGGCCCGGCTAGGCTCCGGAGCATGCCTGAGACCAAAGCTGCGTTCACGATCGACCTCAAGCCCGCCGAACCGTTGCTAGAGGCAACAGGTCGCTTCGACTTCACGAAGGACTGGACGGGCGGCATGGCCGGTACCAGTACCGGCCTGATGTTGTCGGCAGGTGACCCCCAAGCCGGTACGGCGGGTTACGTGGCGCTGGAGGTGTTCCGGGGAACCGTCGACGGGCGCGACGGCACCGTCGTACTGCAGCAGTTCGGCACGATGACCGACGAGAGCATCCTGTACTACGAGTTCGTCCCGGGCTCGGGGACGGGACAGCTGGCGGGCCTGGTGGGCACGCTAAAGCTGGACGGCCACGACGTGACCGTCACCTACTAGGTCGCCAGCGCGAAGAGCGTGCTGGGCAGCACCGAGACCACCACGGCGACCGCGGCGAACAGCGAGACCATCACGACGGCCGGCGTCTCGATGTCGACCGAGAACGGGTCGTCGGCCGGGAGCAGGAAGAGTTCGGCGACCCAGCGCAGGTAGACCGCGAGGCCGATCATCACGTTGATCGCCATCACGATCGCCAGCCAGCCGAGGTGTGCGTCGATCACGGCCTGGAACGCGGCGAACTTGGTGAACAGCCCGGCCAGACCCGGCGGCAGACCCGCGAGCACGACCAGGAAGAAGATCAACGCGACCGCCAGCCCGGGCTCCGACCGAACCATCCCGCGGTAGTCCGTCAGCAGTCCACGCGGTCGATGCCGCTGCACGATCGCGACCGAGCCGAAGGCACCGAGCGTCACAACGACATACGCGGCGAGGTATCCGACGACTGCCTGAGCATCGCCCACCGCGAGCGGGGCAAGCAGGAAGCCGACCTGACCGATCGACGACCACGCGAGTAGCCGCACGGCCTCGCGCTGCCGCAGCGCGGCCAGGTTGCCGACCGTCATCGTCACGGCCGCGAGGATCGCGATCACCAACTGCAGGTCCGACCCGGCCGGCGCGATCCCGGTCACCACGAGGACGAGCAGTCCGGCGACCCCGGCCGACTTCGACACCACCGCCAGGAAGGCCGTCACCTCGATCGGCGCACCGACGTACGTGTCCGGGAGCCAGGCGTGGAACGGCACCGCCGCGATCTTGAACGCGAACCCGACGACCACGAACAGCCCGGCCGCAAACGCGACCCGCCGCATCTCAGGGTCGAGCCCGCTCAGCCGGTTCGCGATCGTGGTCAGGTGCAGCGACCCGGTCACGCCGTACAGGTAGGAGATGCCGAACAGCATCACCGCGGTCGACAACACGGAGACCAGGAACGCCTTCAGCGCCGCCTCGGACCCGCGTCGATCACGCCTCAACGCAACCAACGCGAAGCTCGGCAGCGAGACGACCTCGAGCCCGATCACCACCGTCGCCAGGTCGCGCGCCCCGGCCAGCGTGGTCGCGCCGACCAGTGCGCTGAGCAGCAGGAAGTGGTACTCACCGATGGGGATGTCCGAGGACAACAGCCGGTACGCCGAGAGTCCGACGACCCCGAGTCCGCCGATCAGCAGCACTCCCCACAACCCGGCAGTCAGCGGCTCGAACACCAGACTGCACTCAGCCGGGCCCTCGACCACCGGACGGCAGAAGGCCGGCTTGAAGTCGTCGCGTTGCGCCCAAACGAACACCAGCCCGAACAGGATCACCACACCGGTCAGCAAACTGACGACGGTATGCCGGAGCTGTGCCGAAGCACTGCGCCAGAACGCGTCGATGAGCAGTACGGCGACCGCGCCGATCGCCAGCACCAGCGGTACGGCGAGCGCCTGCCAGTCGGTCCACGTGAGCGTCACAGGCTCCCCCACTGGTGCAGAAGCAGACCGGGCCAGACCCCGAGCAGCACTGTCAGCACGACCAGCGGCGTCCAGGTGATCAGCTCGATCCGGCTCAGATCCACGGCGAACGCACTCGCCGGGTTCTCAGCAGGATCGCCTTGGCAGAGGTTGCGGACCAGCCGCAGGAAGTAGGCCGCGGTCAGCACCGTCCCGATGCCGGCGACCGCCATGAAGACCAAGTAGGTTGCCCGCGGCAACGAGGCCGCCGGGTCGTACGCACCGAGCAGGACCAGCATCTCGCCCCAGAACCCGGCCAGCCCCGGCAACCCGAGTGAGGCCAGGCAGGCGAAGGTGAGCAATGCCCCGATCCGCGGCAACCGTGCGTACAGGGCCCGGCCGATCGTGCGCAGGTCGCTGGTGTCGTGGCGGTCCTTGATCGCGCCGGCCAGGAAGAACAACAGGCCGGTGATGATGCCGTGGGCGATGTTCGCGAACAGCGCGCCCTTCATCCCGGCGTCCGAGAGCGATGCGATGCCGAGGCCGACGAAGCCCATGTGACCGACGCTGGAGTACGCGATCAGCCGCTTCACGTCGGTCTGGCCGAGGCAGGCCAGCGAACCGGCGATGATCGCGACAGTCGAGAACCCGGCCAGGTACGGCGCGATCGTCACGGTCGCGTCGGGCAGGATCGGAACCAGGATCCGGATCAGGCCGTACGTCCCGAGCTTCAGCAGGACGCCCGCCAGGATCACCGAGCCGACCGTCGGCGCCTTCGCGTGCGCGTCAGGCAGCCAGATGTGCAGCGGCCACAGCGGCACCTTCACCGCGAGCCCGATCGCGACCAGCAGCGCCGCAGCCAGCGGTACGCCGTGCGCACCGAGGACCGGCGTACTGGTCAGCTGGGCGATGTCGAACGTCCCGGCCTGCCGGTGGATGAGCAGGAACCCGAGCAGCATCAGCGCGGACCCGAAGACCGTCATCAGCACGAACGTCGTCGCGGCCCGCTTCCGCCCGGCCGGGTCGTGGTCGTCGCCCCAGATGTCGATGATCAGCCACATCGGGATCAGCACGATCTCGAAGCAGACGAAGAACAGCACCAGATCCATCGCCGAGAACGCGCCGATCACGCCCGCCTCGATCACCAGCAGCAACGCGATCAGCGAGCGCATCCGGCCGATCCGCGGGGTGATCCGCAGCGAGTAGATGCAGCAGAGGAACGTCAGCAGCGCGGTCAGAATGATCAGCGGCAGCGAGATCGTGTCGATGCCGATGTGGAAGCGCACGTCCAGCGACGGGATCCAGGGCACGTCGGTGGCTGCGTCGAGCCGCAGGCCGCTGACGTTCGAGTTCGCGAAGAGGGTGAGGTGTGCCTCGCCCTCCAGCTGGTTGCCGATGGGCCAGAGCAGGATCGAGCCGATCAGCACGAGCCCGGAGACGACCGCGCCGTACGCCGCCGCCACCCGATCGCCGAGCTGGATCGGGAGCGCCCAGAGCGCCAGCGCGGCGAGCAGCGGTAGGCCCAGGATGCTCAACAGGATCGCGTTCATCGGGCGATCACCCCGGCCAGGATGGCGAGGGCGACGACACCGACGACGGCTCCGGTCAGATAGGTCTGGACGTTGCCGGTCTGCAGCAACCGCAGCCCCTGGGACGCCAGCGTCCCGGCCCGGCCGGCGGCTCGCACGTAGGCACCGATCACGTCGCGGTCCCCCAACACACTCAGCTTGGACAGCCATCGCACCGGCACCACGAACAGCCCGTGGTACACCCGATCCACCCCGAACTCACGCTCCAGCACAGCCGGCCGCGGGTCCGCGCCACGCGACCAGAGCGAGTACGCCGGGAGCACGCCGAACAGCACGAGGACCGTCGAACCGAGCGCGATCACCCAGTTGATGTGCAGACCGTCGACGTACCCGAGCCCGATCGCGCCCACCGCCAGCAGCACGAGCGGCGCGAGCATCAACCAAGGAGCGTCCTTGAGCTTGGACGTGTCCGGATCCTCAAGGTCTGCCATCGGGTCGTCCTGCTCGAACGCACCCATCGCCCCAGCCAGCGCCGGCGTCCGGAAGAACACCCAGAGCCAGAGCCGGGTGCAGTAGAACGCCGTGAACGCCGCCGTCAGCCCGACGCACGCGAGCACGACCCAGCCGATCGCCGAACCATCCTCATGCGCGTGATCCCAGGCAGCTTCCAGCACGGTGTCCTTCGAGAAGAACCCTGCAAACCCCGGTACGCCGGCCAACGCCGCGAGGCCGACCGTCATCGTCAGGAAGGTCACCCGCAGCGTGTTCCGCAGTTTCCCGCGACGCGTATACCGGCGGAGCACCACGAACGCGGCGCTGCCGACCTGGTGCAGCAGCACACCGGCGCAGAGGAACAGCAAACCCTTGAAAGCCGCATGCGTGACCAGGTGGAAGAGCGCGGCGTGCCGCCCCTCCCGCGTGCCGAGCGACAGCGCGGAGAACATGATCGCGAGCTGGCTGACCGTCGACCAGGCCAGCACCCGCTTCACCTCGACCGCGGCCATGGCACACAACGCGGCGAACAGCATGGTCACGCAGGAGATCACCGCGAGCACGGTCATCGTGGTCGCGGAGGCCGAGAAAACGTCGTACAGGCGGGCGATCAGGAAGACACCGGCGGCCACCATGGTCGCCGCGTGGATCAGGGCGCTGACCGGGCTCGGGCCGGGCATCGCGTCCGGAAGCCAGGTCTGCAAGGGGACCTGAGCCGACTTGCCGACCACCCCGACCAGAAGCAGCAGCGTCCCGGCGGTCAGTACACCGGGCGAGATCCGGGCCGGGTCGAGCTCGGAGATCCGGAAGGTCCCCGCGCCGACACCGAGCACGAAGATGCCGAACAGGAAGCCGACATCGCCAAGTCGGGTCATCAGGAACGCCTTGACCGCGCCGGAGCGCGCCTCGCGCCGCTCCCAGTAGTGACTGATCAGCAGGTACGAGCAGGCGCCCATCACCTCCCAGCCGATCAACAGCAGGAACAGGCTGTCCGAGACGACCACGGTCGCCATCGCGGCGGTGAAGAGCGTGACGAGCGCGTGGTACGACGCCGCGCGCTCGTGCAGGTAGCTGAGTGAGTAGACCTGCACGCAGGTCGCGACGACCCCGACGACTGCGAGCAGCAACACAGTCAGGTCGTCGGTACGGACGGCGAACCCGATCGTCAGGTCGCCGATCTGCGAGTTCAGGAACGACGCTTGGTCCGGAGTGGCGCCGTACAGGAGGCCGGCGATCAGCAGGAGCAGCAGCGAGAACCCGACACCGAGCACCCGCCAGACGGTCGCGATCACGTCGGGGACTCCTCGTGCTCGACCAGGTCGCGGGCGGCGTCCGCGTCGACGTGACCGTGACCGCGGAACAGCAGCAGCACGATCGCCAGGCCCAGCCCGATCTCCGCCGCGGCCAGCGTGATCACGAAGACGGCGAGGGTCTGACCGGTGGCCAGGCCGTCGAGGTGCCAGGCGTCGAACGCGACGAGGTTCAGGTTCACCGCGTTCAGCATCAGCTCGAGCGACATCAGGATGGTGATCGCATTGCGGCGCGACAGCACGCCGTACACGCCGAGGCAGAACAGGACGACCGCCAGCAGCAGCGGGAGGACCAGCGGCATCTCAGTCCTCCTTCTTCCGCTGGGACAACGCGATCGCTCCGATCAGCGCGGCCAGCAGCAACACCGAGAGGATCTCGAACGGCAGCACCCAGGTCGTGAAGATCGACGTACCGAGGGCGTTGGCGGAACCGGCCGGGACGGGCTTGATCTTCTGGTTGCCGAAGGCAAGCACTACGCCGGAACCGAGCAGCAGCGCGAGGACGACCGCGACGGTCGCCGCGAACGGGCTGCGGCCGGTGGTCAGATCGGGCAGCGGGTTCGTCGGCGCCTTGGTCAGCATCAGCGCGAACAGGACGAGGACGACGATCGCGCCGACGTACACGAGGATCTGCACCAGCGCGACGAACTCGGCATGCAGGGCCCCGAAGCAGCCTGCCACCGCGCCGAGCGTGACGACCAGCCACAAGGCCGCGTGCACGATCCGGCGCGAGGTCACCACCATCACAGCGGCAGCCACCGCCGCCGCACCGGCGACAGCGAAGAGAGCAGTGGTCACGCCTTGCCCTCCACGACAGCAGTCTCCACGGAGGTGACCGCCGGCCCGGGGTCGATCGGCTGCGGCGCCGGGACGGTCCACATCCACTCGCGCAGCTTGTCCTTCTCGTGCGTGAGGTTCAGCAGCTCGGTCTCGGCGTACTCGAACTCGGGCGACCAGAACAGCGCGTCGAACGGGCAGGCCTCGATGCAGATCCCGCAGTACATGCAGAGGCTGAAGTCGATCGCGAAGCGGTCCAGCACGTTCCGGCTGCGCTCGCGGGCCTGCTCACCGACCGACGGCGCGGTCTCGGTGTGCGAGTCGATGTAGATGCACCAGCTCGGGCACTCCCGCGCGCACAACATGCACGAGGTGCAGTTCTCCTCCATCAACGCGATCACTCCGCGCGACCGCGGCGGCAGCTCCGGCTGCACGTCCGGATACTGCTCGGTGACCGACCGACGGCCCAAGGTCTTCGCGGTGACCTTCAGCCCATCGATCAGACCCTTACCCGGTACGCCCACGCTCCACCTCCCCGTCGAGATCCTGTCCTAGCAGGACACTAGTCGGTTCCGCCCTGATCCGGTGCGACCACGCCCCTCAGAGCTCTGCTTCCAGGCGGGCGGCGACCTGACGATAACGGCTCACCGGTATCAGGTGAACGCCGTCGAAGGCCCCCGAGTCACGGATCCGGAGGATCTGCTCGCAGGCGTGGTCGATGCCGGCGTCGCGATCCTGGTCGACCGCCTTGACCAAACTGTCCGGGATGGTGAGCTGGGGCAGGGCGGCCAGGTTGCGGGCCATGGTGGCGCTGGCCAGCACCATCACCCCGGCATAAACGGGGATGGTCAGGTCGACGGTGTCGCGCCAGCGGAGGAGTTCGTCGACGTCGTAGCTGATCTGGACGAACAGGAAGTCGGCCTCGGCCTTCCAGCGCGGGATCGGCCGGAGCCGGGTGGTGGCGCCGACCTGGAAGGGGTCCAGACCCGGGTACGACGTCGCCCGGGTCTGCTCGATCATCGCGCGAACCGTGAGCTGGCTGGTCCGGGCGCCCTCGGCGGGGTCGTCGCCATGCACGAACAGGAACTGCTCCACCCCGTACGCCGCTGCCGTGAGCAGGTCGCGGCGGAACCCGAGGAGGTTGCGGTCGCGCGAGTTCAGGCAGGCGATCCCGCGGGAGCCCATCGCCTGGACCTCGTTGGCGACGGCGACGCTCGAAACGGTCGCCCGGCCGATGTGGTTGTCGGGAATCAGGAAGGCGTCCGCGATCGGGCTCATCACCCCGATCTGGTGCCGCACCTTCTTGAGGTCGGGGCGCGTCGGCGGCTCCACTTCACAGATCAGTTCGAATCCCGGCATGCCGCAGACCCTACTGATCGAGCGGGCGCGGGAACCGGAGTTCCAGGGAGTGGGCGCCGGCTCCGGTCGATCAGGTGCTGGGGAGAGTTGCGGCGCGGGCTGCAAGGAAGCGTTGTTCGGCGGCGTTCTCGGTGAGGTTTTGTGCTGTTGTGTAGGCCTCGCGGGCTTCGGTGGGGCGGTTGAGGCGGGCCAGGAGGTCGGCGCGGACGGCGTGGAAGAGGTAGTAGGTGGTCAGGTCTAGCTGGTCGACCAGGCTCAGCGCTGCGGCCGGGCCTTCGACCTCGGCCAGGGCGACAGCTCGGTTGAGGGCGACGATCGGGGTTGGCTCGAGGGTGAGCAGGTGGTTGTAGAGCTGAAGGATCTGGGTCCAGTCGGTCGGCGGGGTGTCGCTGTGGACGGCGTTGATCGCGGCCTGCAGTTGGTACGGACCAGGCTGGTTGCGACGGAGGCAACGCCGTACCAGCTCTTGGCCTTCGGTGATCAGGTCGGCGTCCCATTGGGAGCGGTCCTGGTCAGCGAGGCGGACGAGAGCGCCGTCGGCGTCGATGCGGGTTCGGCGGCGGGATTGCTGGAGGAGCATCAGCGCGAGAAGGCCGAGCGCCTCGGGTTCGTCGGGCATCAGGTCGACCAGGACCCGGCCCAGCCGGATCGCCTCGACCGCGAGGTCGTCGCGCACGAGGGTTGCGCCGGATGAGGCGGCGTACCCCTCGTTGAAGATCAGGTAGACGACGGCGAGGACGCCGCGGACGCGTTCGGGCAGGTCGGCCTCGTACGGGACCCGGTACGGGATGCCGGCCGCGCGGATCTTCGTCTTCGCCCGGACCAGACGCTGTGCCATGGTCGGCTCGGGTACCAGGAAGGCTCGGGCGATCTCCGCAGTGGTCAGCCCGCCGAGCATCCGCAGCGTGAGCGCGACCCGGACGTTGAGCGCGAGGGCCGGGTGGCAGCAGGTGAAGAGCAGGCGCAACTGTTCGTCGTACACGGCTCCCACCTCCTCGGGCTCGTTCTGCGCATGGATGAGCGCCGCCTGCGCGTGCTTGTCGTCGCGCTTGTCCTCACGGCGCAGGCGATCGATCGCCCGGTTCTTCGCGGTCGTGATGATCCAGCCGGCCGGACTCGGCGGTACGCCGGTCTCCGGCCACTTCTCGACCGCCGCGGCGAACGCGTCCTGGACGGCGTCCTCGGCGATCTCGAGATCGCCGAACACCCGGGTCAGCACGGCCACCGCGCGACCGTGCTCAGCCCGGAACACCTCGGCGATGGTCATCCCTGGAACGGCCGCACCTCGATCGACAACGGCTCCAGCACGGCGGCCACCTTCCGCGCCCAAAGCAGCGCCGCGTCGAGATCCTCGGCCTCGATCACCGTGAACCCACCCAGGTGTTCCTTCCCCTCGGTGAACGGCCCATCGGTCACCAGGACCTCCCCGCCGGCAGCCTTCACCACGGTCGCCGTTTCCGGCGGATGCAGCCCGGCCGCGAACACCCACGCGCCCGCCGCCTGCATCTCCTCGCTCACCACCTGCAGCTCACCCATGATCTTCGCCAGCGCCGCCGGCTCCGGCACCGGCCCGTCCGGCTGATAAATGCTCAGCAAGTACCGCGTCATCATGACCTCCTGCTCCCTAGTCTCACCCCCTGAACGAACGAGATGCCCGCAGATCGACAGGACGTAGTCGTCTACGTAGACGACGGCGCCCGCGGGGGATCATCGTGCGGGCGCCGTCTCAGACGTATACGCCCTGTCGTCAGGAGGTGACCTGGGGGCTGTCGATGGCCCAGTACCAGTCGTTGTCGCCGTTGGTGAGGGACCAGGTGAGCTTGAGGGTGTGGGCACCGGCAGGGACGGGAACGGTGAGGCGTTCCTGCTTGGCGATGACGTCCGCGGTGTAGGTGAGGATCGGCTTGGGGGTGCCGCCGTCGAACGACGCGAGGACGGTGGCGGTCTCGTTGCCGCTCTTCAGATAGTGCGAGGAGAAGCTCACCGTCGCGCTGCCGGAACCGCTGACGTCGTACGCAGGTGAGACCAGCTTGCTGTTGAACAGACCGCTGCGGGTCTTGTCCGCCCACTCATCGGAGTCGGCGACGGCGAAGACCCCGCGAGCCCGGACGTTGCTTTCACGCTGCTGGTCCGGAGCTGCCCGGGTCCAGAAGTCGTCCGTGGTGAACGACCAGCCCTGCCACTCGCGAACACCGCCAGTGCCTAGGCCGGCGTTGTCGATCGTCCACCCCGTCGGCGCGCTGTGTGTCCAGCCCTTCACGTCAGTCGGTACGCCGGTCTCATCGAGCCGCGACTGCAGTGAACCAACCAGCGAGTCGAACGGATCCGCAGGCGTCGTCGCCACCCCGTCGAGCTCCGGGACAGTCACGCCGAACCGGCTCAGCACGATCGCCGCGAGGTCCACGTTCTTCGGCGCGATGGCCGGCGTACCGGGCGTCGTACCGGGGCCGTTGCGGATGATGAACGACGACCGCTCGGGGACCGAACTGCCGCCGTGACCGCCGGCTTCGGTGTGACCGTGGTCGGCGGTGACGAGGATCGTCCAATCCTCATTCGCGTACGTCGGCCGCGCGCGAACCGCATCCAGCAAAGTGCCGACGTGTTTGTCGGTCTGCTCGGTGGCGGTGCGGTAGCAGGCACCGGCGGCGCCACAGCTGTGGCCGGCGATGTCGACGTTCCCGAAGTACACGAAGGACGCGTCCGGCCCGGTGTCCTTCAGGTACGCCGCAGCCTCGGTCGCGATCCGCGCGTCGGCGGCGGCCCATCCGAGCGCGTCACCGTCGTACGTGACCTTCTTCTGCACCGCGTCACTGAAGATCGCCTGCCCGGCGCTGTTGGTGGTCAGCGGCGTCCAGTCGGCGATCGCGTACGTCGACAGTTCGGGGCGGGCGCGCTCCAACCGGGTCAGGAAGTCCGGGTACTGGGTCAGGTTCGTCCCCGTCCCCCAGCTGTTGCTCTTCACCTTGTGCTTGTCCGGCCAGACACCGGTCGCGTTGGTCGCCCACCCCGGTCCGGAGAGCGTCGGCGCGAACGGCGAGGCGTACAAGGAGGTCTTTGCGGCCGAGCCGGAGCTGATCAGGCTCTTCAGCGCCGGGGTGTCGAAGGCCTGGATCTTGCTCAGCATCGCACCGTCGATGCCGATCACCAGCACCTTCTGCGGACGGGCGGCAGGGGCGTCCGCCGTACCGAAGGCGGGGACGGCGAGCAGACTGGTCGCGGCTGCGATGGCCAAAGCTGTGATGGCGAGGGGGCGGTTCACGGGCTCCTCCGGGGGCAGTTTATTGGTCCGGACCAATAAATCAAAGAGCGCGCGCGAGATCAACGGCTCAGCAGTGGCGCGGAGGTGAATCTCAGAAGACAGTGAGCAAAAGCGGTCAAGACTGAGCCGGCCGCGGATCGGCAGGATCTAGGTATGGATCTGTTCGTGGCATTGGTGGACGTGGTCGGCGACAGCCTCGACGACCCGTCCGCTTCCGGGGCCGAACTGGCTCGGCGGTTACATCTGTCGCGGTTCCACTGCGACCGGATCGCGACAGCCGTGGCGGGCGAGACACCGATCGCTCTCCGACGGCGGTTGCTGCTGGAGCGGGCGGCGTACCAGCTGGCCGGTACCGATCGCGGCATTCTCGACATCGCGGTCGATGCCGGGTTCGGCTCGCACGAGGCGTTCACGCGGGCCTTCTCCCGGTCGTACGGGACGACGCCGAAACAGTGGCGCCGGCAGCCGACGCACCCGTTCTTCCTCGATGCCCCGAGCGGCGTCCATTTCCATCCACCGGCCGGCCTCCGCCTGCCGGCCCGACGAAAGGTCACCAGCATGGACATCGTCACCGGTCTCGCCGATCACCACGTGAGTCTGCTCGGCGAACTGATCGACCGCGCCCGCGACATCTCCCCCGAGGTCCTCGACGGCGCGATCCCCGCACCCGATCTGGACGAGCCGCCGATCACGCCGCGGCGAATGCTGGACCGCATGGTCTGGCAACTCGAGATGTGGCTGGCCGCCGTGGCCGCTGAACCGTTCGAGTTCCCGGAGAGCGGCCGCGCCGTCTCTCTCGGCCAGTTGCGCGATCGCTACGAGGTGGCCGGCCCACGGTTCCTCGACCTGGTCCGCCGGGTCAGCGCCGAGAACACCTTCGACGAAACCTTCGTCGACTCGACCTGCGCACCACCCACCGTGTCCAGCTACGGAAGCATGATCGCCCACGTGCTCACCTTCGCCGCAGTACGGCGGCTGCTGGTCGTCGACGCGTTCCAGAAGGCAGGCATGACCGATCTCGGGTACGGCGACCCCGCGCCGTTCCTCGCCAGGTCCTGATCTGCTGGAGTGCGGTCTAGGTCAAGACGACGCCGATGCCGGTGAGCGCGAGCTGGATGAGTGCCACCGGGACGAGGCCCTGCCAGGCGAGCTTTTGGAGCTGGTCGGCGCGCATGCGGGGGAACGAGACGCGGACCCAGATCACGACGAAGGCGACTACGGCGGTCTTCAGGATGGTCCAGATCCAGCCGATCGAGTCGGGACCGGGACCGGACCAGGCGCCGAGGAACAGGACGGCGGTTAACGCGGAGAGGATGACGATTCCGGCGTACTCGGCGAGCAGGAAGAGGGCGAAGCGGAGGCCGGTGTACTCGGTGTAGGGGCCGAAGATGACCTCGGAGTCGGCGACCGGCATGTCGAAGGGCGGGCGCTGCAGCTCGGCGAGGCCGGCGATGAAGAAGACGACCAGGCCGGGGAGCTGCCAGAGCAACCACCAGGGGTTCCAGGCGTCGGCGATCCCGGTCAGGCTGAGCGAGCCGGCGGCGACCGCGACGCTGGCCGCGGACAGCACGAACGGGAGCTCGTAGCTCATCAGCTGCGCCGCGACCCGCAGGCCGCCGAGCAGGCTGTACTTGTTGCCGCTGGCCCAGCCGGCCATCAGCGAACCGAGCACGCCGACGCTCATCACCGCGAGCACGAAGAACAGCCCGGAGTCGAGGTCCGCGCCGACGATGCCGGGCGCGATCGGGATCGCGGCCAGCGCGGCCATGTACGGCAGGATCGCGACGAACGGCGCCCACTCGAAGATCCGCCGATCCGCCGCGGCCGGTACGACGCTCTCCTTCTGGACGAACTTCACCCCGTCGGCGACCAGTTGCGCCCAGCCGTGAAACCCGCCGGCGTACATCGGGCCGAGCCGTGACTGCATGTGCGCCATCACCTTGTGCTCGGCCTGACCGACCACCAGCGGCGCCACCAGGAAGGCGACGATCACGCCGACCACCCGCACCACGAACTCCAGCATGACCGTCACCCTATCGACTCCTGCTCGACCTGACCCACCGTCGAGGTCGAGCGATGCAACCTTCCCGGCGGACCACCCCGTAGATCAGGTCGTGAATCAGCTCAAACGAATCGCCGGCGGTCTCGCCCTCGCCACCGCCCTGGCCGCGCCGGTACCAGCGGCGGTCGCCAAGACAGTGCCCGCTGCGCCGACCGCGCGCTCGCTCACGTCCGTCACGTTGATCACCGGCGACCGGGTGAGCGTGGGCGACGGCAAGGGCGCACCGGTGATCAGCCCGGGTCCCGGTCGGCGCAACCTCACCTTCAGCAGTACCAGAGTGAATGGCCGGCTGACGGTCATCCCCTCGGACGTGCGCGCGCTGGTCGGCTCCGGACGACTCGACCGGCGGCTCTTCGACGTGACCGGCCTGATCGACTCCGGGTACGACGACGCGCACACCAAGGTGATCCCGATCCTGGTCACGCAGTCCCAGGCGCAGGCGCGCTCGGCACCGACCGGGCTGAGCATCAGCCGCCGGCTGCCAGTGGTGAACGCGACCGCGGGCACGGTCGCCAAGGGTTCCAACTTCCTGACGACCGCCGGGAACGGCTTCCGGAAGATCTGGCTGGACGGGAAGCGCAAGCCGCTGCTCGACCACTCGGTCCCGCAGATCGGCGCCCCGGCCGCCTGGCAAGCGGGCTACACCGGCAAGGGCGTCCGGGTCGCGGTGCTGGACAGCGGCGTCGACGCGACCCATCCGGACCTGGCCTCGCGGGTCAAAGGGGTGAAGAACTTCGCCGACACGCTGCCCGGTGACCAGCTCGGCCACGGCACCCACGTCGCTTCGATCGTCGCCGGTACCGGCGCGGCCTCCGGCGGCAAGTACCGCGGGGTCGCGCCCGACGCCGACCTGTACGACGGCAAGGTGTGCACGGACATCGGCTGTTCGGACTCGATGATGCTGGCCGGTCTGCAGTGGGCCGCGACCGAGGTGCACGCGCAGGTCGTGAACATCAGCATCGGTACGCCGGACACCCCCGAGGTCGACCCGGTCGAGGAGGCGATCAACACCTTGACCGCCCAGACCGGCACCTTGTTCGTGGTCAGCGCCGGCAACCTCGGCGAGCACGGCACCCAGACCCTCACCTCCCCCGGTACGGCGGCTGCCGCGTTGACCGTCGGCGCGGTGGACCGCGATGACCAACTGGCCGACTTCTCCAGCCAGGGACCCGGGTGGGGTACCGCCGAGCTCAAGCCCGACGTCACCGCGCCGGGCGTCGACATCGTCGCCGCCCGCTCGGGGCAGTCCCCTGGCGACGGCGACTACGTCGCGAAGGCCGGTACGTCGATGGCCGCGCCGCACACCGCAGGCGCAGCGGCCCTGCTGGCTCAGCAGCACCCGGACTGGCACGCGGCCGAGCTGAAGAGCGCGCTGATGTCGTCGGCGATACCCACGGCCGGCCTGGACCTGTTCAAGCAGGGCACCGGCCGGATCGACGTCGCGCACGCGATCACGCAGACCGTCACCGCCGACCAGTCCAGCCTGTCGCTCGGCAACGCCAGCTGGCCGCACAGCGACGATGCTCCAGTCGTCAAAGACATCACCTACCGGAACAGCAGCAGCGCCCCGGTCACTCTGGCGCTCACCACCGAGCTGACCGGACCGACCGGAGCCCCGGCCCCCGCGCAGGCGCTGACATTGAGCACCAGCCAGGTGGCCGTCGCCGCAGGCGGTACCGCGACGGTCAAGGCCACCTCCTCGACCAACCACAGCGGTCCCGACGGCCGGTACGTCGGTCTGATCGTGGCGAAGGCAGTGGACGGTACGGCGGTCCGGATCCCGCTCACGGTGACGAAGGATCCCGAGATGTACGACCTGACCGTGAAGGCGATCGGGCCGGACGGAGCACCGGCTGCCGAGGCGAGTCTGTCGCTGTTCTCGATCGACCGTCCGGAAGCGGACTTCGACTACGGCCAGGACGGTGTTTTCAAGCGCCGGGTCCTGCGTGGCGACTATGCCGCCGACACCCAGTTCCTCGCAGGCGATGCCCAGTACGCGCTGGCGCAGCCGATGATCCAGGTCACGAAGGACACCACCGTCGTACTGGATGCACGCGACGCACGGAAGGTGGCGGTCGAGCTGCCGCGGGCCGATGCGCGGACGGCGTACCAGTCTCTCGACTACCTGCGGACGTCGGCGGACGGGACGCGCTCGTTCGCGGAGTACCTGGCATCGATGGGCCCGAAGACGCTGTACACCCTTGGCCAGGGACCGAGTTTGCCGGCGGATCAGTTGAAGACCTTTGTCTACTCGCAGTCGGGTGTCCCGGGGCCGGACGGCGACTTCCGCGATACGCCGTACCTGTACAACCTGGCCGATCGGGTCGACGGGGTCATTCCGACCGGGTACCGGCGGACGGTCCGCGATCGGCAGCTGGCGACTGTTGCCACGAGCATCAATCGCGGGGCCGGTACGGCGGTCCAGCTGACCACGACGGGACGCCTTGACGGGTATGAGTTCCCACTGGTGCCGATCGTGTTCACGACCCCGGCGACGATCGTCGAGCACCTCGAACCGGCGCCGGTGAGCTGGTCCCAGACGGTCACGGAGACGCGCCCCACGCCCGACGGTTTCGATCAGGTGGTCAGCGTGCTGGCAGGTGAGCCGGCGTCGTACCGGTCCGGGTCGACGACGCAGCATCGGTGGAACGCGGTCGCGTACGGACCTGCGCAGGCGACGGCTACCCGGCAGAACGGGAAGCTGACGATCGCGATGGCGACGACGTCCGATGCCGACGGGCATCCTGGTGACACGCTCGTCGACACGTCGAGCAGCCGGTTGCTTCGCGACGGTGCGGTGATCGCGTCGAGCGATCAGTACGGCGCGCTCGAGGCAGACGTGGCGCCGGGGACGGTGCGCTACGAGACGTCGATGACTCGTCCGTCGGTCGCGCCTTGGTCCGATCGGGTCGACTACGCGGCGACGTTCTCGTCGGGTGCCGATGGGAAGGTGAACCTGCCGACGGTGGGCTATCGGCCGGCTGTCGACAGCCAGAACCTTGCGAAGCGGACGGCTGTCAGCACACTGCCGCTCGTGGTCGCTGCCGAGGTGAAGAGCGTGCAGATCTCCGGTGACGGCGGTGCCACTTGGCGAGCCGCGACTGTGGTCAAGGCACGCGGTGGCTATCAGGCGACCTTCCCGACACCGGCCGGCGCGCGGACGATCTCGGTGCGGACCACCGTCGTCGACACGGCCGGCACGAAGGCGGAGCAGACGACGTACAACGCCTACGGCTACTCCAACGGGAGCTGAAGCCAGGCGCCGATTTCGTGGCGGCCGGCCTGGAGGGCTGCGGTGCGGGCGCCTCGGTTGGCGGCGTGGATGGTGCCGATGAGGACGTGGGTGGGTTCGGGCAGGGACTGTGCCAGGAGGCGACTGAGGTGGCGGCCGTAGCCGTTGCCTCGGTGCTTCTTGCTGAGGATGATCTCGCGGACCACGTAGGCGGGGAGGCCTAGCGCGTCCTCAGGCTTGACGATGGCCGCTGCGTAGCCGGCCCACTCGTCGTGAACGATGACGTCGAACAGCAGCCCTTCCCCGGCTGCCTCCTGCAGGTCCTCGCGGTCCTGGATGGTCGACTCCTCGACGTGATGCGGGTGGTCGGCGTCGACATCGTCGTACGCCTGCTTGGCCTCGTCGTAGTGGTCGGCGATCGTCGCCTGCCGCAGCTCGAGACCAGCCGGTACGCCGGTCGGCCGGAGCTCGTGGATCGGGGCGGCGAGGAAGCGGCGGTCGGGCTCGGTGCCGGGGAGTTCCGGGTCGGAGCTCCAGAGGCGGAGGTAGCGCGGGTGGTGCATGCCGTAGATCTCGAGTGCCGTCGCTTTGAGCGCTGCGAGGTCTTCGGGTTGTGGGGAGCGCGTCATCGCCGTCGCGTCCACGAAGGGCTTGGTCGCGTCCCCGCCCTGGAACCGCATGCTGAACATGGCTTGGAGCTCGCCCGCCGGAAGCCAGTGGTTGAGCATCGACTCGGTCGGTTTGCCCGGCGCGAACCGCTCGGCCCGCAACGCGGCGATCTCGTGCGAGTTCGCGAGCAGGACATCGGGGTCCTCGTGCATCTCGGTCAGCAACCGCAACCGCGTCTCGTCGTCCACCCAGGTACGCGTCAGCGGATGCTGTCGCTCCAGCGTGAAGGTCGCAAGCTCAACCGCGGTAATGGTCATGCAGACGAATCCTCAGCCCCGGGAGGGTCAGCCGGCTCAGCCGGTGGCGGCGTGGGTTCAGCCGGTACGGCGGGGGCCGGCGCGGGCTCGGCTTGCTTTCTGGTACGGCGTTCGCCGGGCGCGCCTCGGCGTGGTCGGGCCGGGGCTGCGGCGGCTTGGGCGGGCGCGAGTGGGTCTGGGTCCGGCGAGCCTGGTGGGCGTGGGCCCCACGACTCCGCATCGGGGACGCCGGGCGGGAGGGTACGACGACGGCTCGGAGCGCCGGCGGTGTCGGACTCGCCTGGCTCCTTCGCACCGGGCCAGGGCTTGGCCACGCGGGCGGCGAGGATGAACTCCTTGCGGAGCGGGTTTCCTTCGAAGCCGTCCGGCAGCAGCAGCGGGACCAGGTTCGGGTGGTCGTCGAACGTGATGCCGAACATCTCGAACGTCTCGCGCTCGTGCCAGTTCGCCCCGGCGTACAGGTCGGACAGCGTAGGAAGCTGCGGCTTGTCGCGCGGAATCAGCGTGCGAACCAGCACGTGGTCGACGTGCGCACCACCCCAGAAGTCAGCCAGGTGCGTCACGACCCGGAAGCCGTCGGTCAGCTCGTCCGACGCAGACAGGAAGTCGAAGAACGTGAAGCCGACCCCGTCCCGCAGTACTTCATGCGCGGCGACCCAAGCAGCAGCCGGTACGTCGATGGCCGTGGGACCGAAGCTGTCCGCGGCGACCGCTTCGATCCCGGCGGCGGTCAGCGCTTCGAGAGCATCGCTCATTCGGGGAGCACCAGGTCGCGGGTGAGGGCGGCGGCCGAGGGTTCGTCGTACCGGTCGGCCAGCTTCTCGCCGGCGATCTTCTCCTGCAGCTTGAGGATGCCCTGCAGCAGTGCCTCCGGGCGCGGCGGGCAGCCGGGGACGTAGACGTCGACCGGGATGATCTGGTCGACGCCCTTGGTCACGCAGTACGAGTCCCAGTACGGGCCGCCGGAGTTCGAGCAGGAGCCGAACGAGATCACGTACTTCGGCTCGGGCATCTGGTCGTAGAGCCGCTTGATGGCCGGCGCCATCTTGTCGGTGACCGTGCCGGAGACGACCATCAGGTCGGCCTGCCGCGGGCCGGGCGCGAACGGGATCACGCCGAGCCGGATGAAGTCGTGCCGTCCCATCGAGGCCGCGATGAACTCGATCGCGCAGCAGGCGAGTCCGAAGTTGAACACCCACAGGGAGTACTTCCGGCCCCAGTTCAGCAGGTACCGGACCGGCGTGGGCGCGAGCTTGGCCAGCGCACCAACGGCCGGGCGCACGGCCGGCAACGGCAGGTCGGTCTGGGACATGGACCTACCCTAGTCCGGCGATCTCTTCGGCGAGGATTTCCGGGTACTCCAGCGGCGCGTAGTGTCCGACCCCGTCGACCGTCCGGAGCCGGACGTCGCTGAAGAAGTCGTCGAGCCGGTCCGACCACGCCCGCGGGAACAGCGGGTCGAACTCCGGCCACAGCACGACCGTCGGCACGTTGATCCGCTCGTACGACGCCGGCGCCGTCTCGGCCGCGGACACGGCGACCGCCCCGGCACCACCGCGGTACCAGTTGAGCGAGGCGGTGAACGCGCCCGGGACCGAGTACACCTCGACCAGGTGATCCAGCTCGGGGACATAGCCCGGCCCGGACCAGTGCTGCCAGAAGTGGTTCAGGTACGACCGGACCGCGTCCGGCTTGCCGTCGATCAGCTCCTCGATCAGGGGCAGCCGGTGGAACGACTGGTACCAGAACTCCCGCTGCGCATGCTCGGAGAACACCCGCTTCCCAATGCCCGGCAGCGGCGGCGCAACCACCAGTCCGTCGATCAGCTCCGGGGTGGTCCGGGCGATCGCCTGCGCGACGCGGCTGCCCACGTCGTACCCGGCAAGCACCGGCCGATCGAGCCCGAGCTCCTCGATCAGCCCGACCACACTCCGCGCCTGGCCGACCGCGCCGTACTGGGTCGGATCGACGGCTGCCGGTGAGTCCACCACCGTCGGATCGATGCCGGCGACGTACGACCCGCCGAACCCGCGCAGGTCCGGCACGACGACCTCGAATCCACGCTCGACCAGGATCGGCGCGAGCACGCGGTAGTCGGTGCGGTCGCCCGGCCAGCCGTGCAGCAGGACCACCGCCGGGCCTTCGCCGGACCGGTCGTACTCGAGCTCGAATCCGTCCACCGCTGCGCTTCGCATACGCCCCATTCTGATCTACCGTGATTGAACAGGACTGAACAGGTTCCCTCGCGCGGAGCGCGCCAGTCGGAGAGCGGTAGGAGATGGCATGTCCGAGCAGGTGGAGTCCCGCGGTTTCACCGTGGAGAGCAACGGGCTGAACGTGATCGCCGACGCCGACCGGAAGGGCCGGCCGAGCCAGCTGTTCTGGCCGTGGTTCGGCGCGAACGTGTCGGTGCTCGGGCTCAGCTACGGCGCCTTCGCGCTCGGGTTCGGCATCTCGTTCTGGCAGGCCGTCGTGGCCGGCGCGATCGGGATCGCGTTCTCGTTCCTGCTCTGCGGGCTGATCGCCCTGGCCGGCAAACGCGGTTCGGCCCCGACGCTGGTGCTCAGCCGCGCGGCCTTCGGGGTCCGGGGCAACAAACTCCCGTCACTCGTCTCCTGGGTGCTGACGGTCGGCTGGGAGACCGTGCTGACGATCCTCGCGACCCTCGCCACCGCGACCGTGTTCGAGCGCCTCGGCTGGGGCGGCGGCGCCGTGACCAAGGTGATCGCGCTGCTCGTGGTCGGCGTACTGATCGTCGCCTGCGGGGTGCTCGGCTTCGACCTGATCATGCGCGCCCAGACGATCATCACCGTGGTCACCGGCGTCCTCACGGTCGTCTACATCGCACTGGTCGCGGACAAGATCCACTGGAGCACCGTCGCCGCCATCCCGCACGGATCGACCCAGCAACTGATCGGCGCCCTCGTCTTCGTGATGACCGGCTTCGGGCTCGGCTGGGTGAACGCGGCCGCCGACTACTCGCGCTACCTGCCGCGCGGCTCGTCGAGCAGGGGTGTGGTCGGCTGGACGACCTTCGGTGGTTCGGTGGCGCCCGTCGTACTGCTGCTGTTCGGTCTCCTGCTGGCCGGTTCCTCCGCGGACCTCAGCAGGGCGATCGGTGCCGACCCGATCGGTGCGCTGGCCGCCGCGTTGCCGACGTGGTTCCTGGTCCCGTTCGTGATCGTCGCCGTCCTCGGCCTGGTCGGCGGTGCCGTCCTCGACATCTACTCGTCCGGGCTTGCGCTGCTGTCGATCGGGCTCCCGGCCCCGCGGTACGTCGCCGCCCTCATCGACGGCGTGGTGATGATCGCCGGGACGATCTACGTGGTGTTCTTCGGCACCGAGTTCTTCGGGCAGTTCCAGGGCTTCCTGATCACGCTCGGCGTCCCGATCGCGGCCTGGTGCGGGATCATGCTGGCCGACATCGCCACCCGCCGCCGCGACTACACCGAGCGCGACCTCTACGACAGCACCGGCCGGTACGGCGACATCCGCTGGCTGCCGGTCATCACCATGATCGTTGCCACCGGCATCGGTTGGGGCCTGGTCGTCAACACCTACGCCTCCTGGCTGAGCTGGCAGGGCTACCTACTGCACCCCCTCGGCCTCGGCGCCAAGGACGGCGCCTGGGCCTACGCCAACCTCGGCGTGCTCGTCGCCCTGGTCCTCGGCTTCGTCGTCCAACGACTCGCCGGCGCCAAAGCCGTCCGCCACCAAGAGGCCCTCGCCTAAATGCCAGAGGGGCTCAAACACGAGCGAGTCGCGGCCGTCCTCACCAGAGAGATCAAAGCCGGGCTGGTACGACGTGGCGCCCGCCTGCCCGGTGAGGTCGAACTCGCCCGCCGTTTCGCGGTCAGCCGCAACACCGTTCGCGCGGCCCTGTCCCAGCTGATCGCGGACGGCCTGATCACCACCCGCTCCGGTAAAGGCTCGTTCGTCATCTTCGACGGCCGTCCCCTCGACGGCCGCCTCGGCTGGACCCACTCCCCCGCCGACCCGGACCTCGAGGTCGAGCTCCGCACCCTCCGCATCGCCCACGAACAAACCGCCCACCGGACGGACCGGAGCGAGAAACTGATCGTGATCGAGCGACTGCAGGTTGCAGCCAACAAACCGATTGCCTGGGAACGCAGCTGGATCCCCGCCCTCGACAGCCTGCGCGACCTGCCGAAACGCGGCCTCGTGAACGACTCGATCGCCCTCACTCTGACCCGCGCCGGCCTCCACCCGGACCACTGCCGCCAACGCCTCCACGGCCGTGCACTCGACCCCACCGAGGCCAAGCTGCTCAAGCGTCGTACCGGCTCCTGGTTCCTGCATACCGAGCGCACCAGCTGGACCGCCGACGACCGCTTCGCCGAACACTCAGAGTGCCTCTTAGACCCCTCCTACTTCGAGCTCAGCTTGGACTACGGAACCTCCTGAGGCCGGCATAGGGAGTTGTGCCGATGTGGCCCTCCCCCTCAGACGAGCACTCTCTGGTCATGTCCTTCTACACGCCAGAAGCAATCCAGGCCGAGGCCCGGTACCGCCAGGAGAAGCTCCGGCGCTCGTACCAGCGCCCGCTCTGGTTCCAGCGCAAGCCGAAGACGCAGCGCCCTGAGCCCTGCGCCCCTGAACTCCGCGCCCGCCCCGCGATGTGACCTCCCCCTAAGCATCGTCCGGACTCCCTAGGAGGTCCTAGGGAGTCCGGATAGGGAGGAGTTCCGATGTGCGGGACCACCTCAGAAGAACAGAGTTAGTGATGTCGGCAGGAAGCCGACGACGACAAAGGAGAACGCGATGTACACGAACGAAACGGTCAAGGCCGAGGTCGCCTACCGCAGGGAGCGCCTCACCCGTGACTACCGGCAGCACCGCAGCACCGGAGCTCGCCGGACCCTCACCCACTTGTTCGGCCGGAAAGCCTGAAGGGAGGTACACCATGTTCATCACCCCGCAGATCGCTCAGGCAGAGACTGCCTACCGCCAGGAGCGCACCAAGCGTGAGTTCCGCAGGCTGACCCGCCGGACGCGTCCGGAGCAGGCCGTCAAGCCCGCTCCGCGGCACGCCCGCCGGTCCTTCACCACGGCCGCATGAGCGCCAAGGTCGCCGTCCCTGACCCGATAGTCCAGGTCAGGGACGGCTTTTTTGTTGCCGGTGGCGCTCATCGGACGGAATGCCGTCGATTTGTGTCGGCTCCAGGGGCGAAGATGGACGACGTGCCCTGGACCTCGACACCTCTCGTCGGCCGTTCGACCGAAATGGCCGCCCTGCTCAGCGCCGTCGACGACGCCAAAACGCGTCGCGCCGGTGCAGTTCTGCTGTCCGGTGACGCGGGCGTCGGCAAGACCCGGCTGCTGGACGAGGTGGCCACCGGTGCGCACGAGCGGGGCTTCGGCGTCCTTGTCGGGCACTGCACCGACTTCGGCGACGCCGGCCTGCCCTATCTGCCGTTCTCGGAGATCTTCGGCCGCCTGGCAGGCGACCGCCCGGACCTGGTCGAGAGCGTGCTCACCAACTTCCCGGCGATCGGCCGACTGCTCCCCACCCACCGCCTGATCGGCGCACAGCCCACCCCACAGGACGGTCCGCTCGATCGCGCAGCCTTGTTCGACGCCGTGCTCGGCGCCTTCACCGCGCTGTCGACCAGCGAACCGCTGCTGGTGATCGTCGAGGACGCGCACTGGGCCGACGACTCCACCCGGGACCTGATCGGTTTCCTGATCACCCGCCTCACTGCGCAGCGCCTCACCCTCGTGGTGTCGTACCGCAGCGACGACCTGCACCGCCGGCACCCGCTTCGTCGCCCGATCGCCGAGTGGTCGCGCAACCCGCGCGTCCGCCGGGTCAACCTGCTCCCCCTGGATGCGACCGAGTCCCGCTCACTGCTCGACTCCCTGCTCACCGAGCCGCTCCCGGAGAGCGACGTACGGCGGATTCTCGACCGCGCCGGAGGCAATGCGTTCTTCACCGAGGAACTGGTGGCCGCGTCCTCGATGGGCGACTCAGCCGCCGTACCGCCTGACCTGGCCGATCTGCTGCTCGTCCGGCTCGACCCACTGTCCGACGAGGCGCGTCAGGTCGCGCGGGTGATCGCCGTGGCCGGGCGCCGGGTTCCGCACACGCTGCTGACCACCGTTGCCGGGCTGCCGGACAGTCAGCTCGACCTCGCGCTGCGTGAGCTCATCGACGCGCACATCATCGACGTACCGGGCAATGCGAGCTACTACTTCCGCCATGCCCTGCTGGCCGAGGCCGTGTACGACGATCTGCTGCCGGGCGAGCGAGTTCGCCAGCACGCGGCGTATGTGCAGGCGCTCAAGGACCAGACCGTCGCGGGTACGGCGGCTGAGCTGGCGGGGCATGCCACCCGCTCGCATGATCTGGCGACCGCGTTCGAGGCTCGTGTCCGGGCCGGTGAGGAGGCGATCTCGGTCGCTGCACCGCAGGAGGCGTTGAAGCACTACGAGATGGCGCTGGAGCTGTTGCCGAACGCGGCTCCGGACAACACGATCGACAAGACCTGGCTGATCGCCGAGACCGCGATGGCGGCCACGCTGTCGTCGCAGCACCTGCGCGCACTCAAGCTGCTCCGCAAGGCGCTCGCCGATCTGCCGTCCGACGCACCAAAGGTCCAGCGGGCTCAGTTGTTGCTGCCACTGGCCGACATCGCGTTGGTGATCGACCAGGACCAGGAGGCCAACGAGGCGGCCACGCAGGCGCTCAAGCTGGTCGCCGACGAGCCGTCGACGGTCTTCAAGGCCCAGATCGCAACCCTGTACGCACGGGTGTCCGCAGGTCTCGGTCGTTCGATGGAGGCCGAGCGCTGGGCACACAAGGCGCTCGAGATCGCCCGGGAGGCCGGCGAGGAGTCGGCCGCGGGCGACGCCGGGATCACGCTCGCACAGCTTCGTCGCCGAGCCGGTGATCCGGCGACTGCCACCAGGCAGATGGAGGAGGCCGCCGTACGGGCCCAGCTGACGGGCGATGCCGCGGCCGAGGTGCGCAGCCGGTTCCTGCTCGGCTCGATCCAGTACGAGGAAGGAGATCTACAGGCCGCGAAGACCACCTTCGCCACCACTGGCCAGCGGGCCGGTGAGCTCGGGCGGCAATGGGCGGCGTACGGGTTCGATGCCCGGCGGATGCTCGGGCTCGTGCAGTTCATCCTCGGCGAGTGGGACGCGTCGACGGTCACCACCCGCGTCGATGCCGGTACGCCGATGGCGTCGTCGGCCGCATTGCGCGCGGTCGAGTTCAACGTGCGCAGTGGTCGTGGGGACGACGCCGTGGCCGAGGAGCTCGAGATGCTGCGGAAGTGGTGGGAGCTCGACATCATGACGCCGATCATCGGGCTCCAGCCCGCGGTCGACGCGTACCGGCGACTGGACCGGATCCCCGAGGCGCAGAAGCTGATCACGGATGTGTCGACCCTGTGCCAGGACATCTTCCAGACCGAGTGGTTCACCGGCCAGGTCCGCTTCTCGACGCTCGGGCTGCAGTTGCTCTGCCACCGCGCGGTCGGGGAGCCGTCCGCGGCCAAGGACCTGATCGAGCAGGGTGCCGAGCTGGTCGCGACCGGTCATGCGACCGCCGAGAAGGGCTTGCCGCCGGGGCGGCTGATGGGCGTCGAAGGCCTGTCGTGGCTGTCGCGGCTCGAGGCCGAGTGGGAGCGGCTGCGCTGGCTGACCGGGATCGACCCGCCGTCACCCGAGGAGCACGTCGCGGTGTGGCAGCGGACCATGGAGTCCTTCGGGTTTGGGAACGTCCACGAGCAGGCGTGGTCGCGGGCGCGGCTGTCCGACGCCTTGCGGGCGGCCGGTCGGGTCGCCGAGGCGAACGAGCAGGTCACGCTGGCGGCGGAGACGGCACGGCAGCTCGGGGCAAAGCCGTTGCTCGACGAGCTCGGTGGTGCCGAAGGACCGGGGCTGGGCGGTGGCGCACTGACCGCTCGGGAGACCGAGGTGCTGAAGCTGCTGGCCGAAGGCCGGACGAACCGGCAACTGGCTCGCGAGCTCTACATCAGCGAGAAGACGGTCAGCGTGCACGTGTCGAACATCCTCGGCAAGCTCGGCGTCCGCTCCCGCACCGAAGCCGCGGCCGTAGCCCGGCGGGACGGCCTGCTGGACTGAATCCCGCTAACGTCCGAAAACCCGCCGACCAGGTACTGCGTTCCTTCGGACGTTGCGGAGCAAGCGGTTGACCCACGACGGACAGTTGCCTTCAACAAGCGACTGATCCAGCACGGACTGTTGCCTGGTCGAACGATTGACCTACGACACAGAGTGCACCGCCCACGATCGGCGCTGTGCGGGCCACCGATCATGAGCGGTGCTGGGCGGAGCCCGGTGTGGGGACCGGGACATTCCGGACTGGGGGGTCAGCCGTGCTTTCGATGCCGGGCTGAGTCGGGCGCGGGCCGGTGCGAGCGGCGATGTGCCAGCTCGTCGACGTGCGCGGCGGTCGCCGGACGCTCGACGTGCGTGATGTCGTCGAATACGTGCTGAGCGTGCCGCATCCGGGTGACGGCGAAGAGCAGCAGAGCGGCCGCGACGACGCCGATCGCCACCCACAGTTGCCAAATCATTGCCTCACCACCCTCTACCTCTGTGGTACCCCGGCGTAGTCACGATAACCACGAATCATCCGGTTTGGCGACAGCGTGGACGCATTCCGTGATGATCATCGTGATCATGCCCCAATCGTTGCCTGATGCAAATACATACGGTGATCGAGCAACAACAGAAGGCGCAGGGAAAGGTGACTTTCCGTCACCTCTGCCGCAACGAGACCGGCCGTACCACCAATACGGAGCGCGACCGAAAACGGTTCAGGTCCAGCGCAGGACGCCCTTGCGGTAGGCGTAGAGCAGCCCGACCGCGACGAAGGCGAGGAAGACGAACATCTCGATCAGCGTGGCGACGCCGAGCTTCGCGAAGACGGTCGCCCACGGGAACAGGTAGACCGCGTCGACGGCGAAGATCACGTACAGATAGGCGAACAGGTAGTACCTGATGTGGACCTGCGCCCAGCCCTCGCCGACCGGGTCGACGCCGGACTCGTACGTCGTGAGCTTGCCGGCCGTCGGGTACGTGACGGTCAGGGACTTGTTCAGCGCGAAGGCACCGATCAGTCCCAGCAGACCCAGGACGACGATCGCGGCGACAACGCCATAGCTCTCCGACACAGGTCGAAGCTTAGTTCGTGCAGAGCAGGTAGGAGTCGACCGAGATGTAGGGGCCGTAGCCGGACTTGACGTCGGTGGCCTGCAGCCGGAGCCGGGTGACACCGTCGATCTTGGCCGCGAGGTTGCCCTCGGTCTCCTGCAGCTGCCGGACCGAGGCGATCGCCTTCGCCCGGGGACCGTTGTGGATCGACAGACGCGCCGTACCGTCGGTCAGATTGCCGAGCCAGGTCTTGAACGCGCGGCAGCCGGTCGAGTCGACCTCGCCCCAGACGAACCCGCCCTTGTCCGCGAGCAGGTCGGCCTCGGAGCGGCGCGGACCCTCGTTCGGCGGGATGACGGTGAACTGCGGGTTCGCCTTCCCGCCCGAGGCCAGCACGCCACGCTTGAACAGCCCACGCCAGACGAAGTGCTGGAAGGTGATCGGCTTCGACGTCGCCGCCGGGTACGGCGCCTGGGCGTACACGTTGAGGCGGTAGTCGCGGACCGATCCCGGCTGGGTGACCTTGATCGTCACCGCGGTCCCGGACGACAGGCCGTACCCGATCTCCTGCCATTTCTTCGTGGTCGGGATCCACTGGTGCAGCCGGATCCGGGTTCCGTTCGCCGGGGCCGGCGTCACCGTGCCGGTCACGGTGATCTGCCCACTGGTCGCGTTGGTGGTCTTGATCCCGGTGATCTTCGCGCCACGAGTCGGTGCGTCCGCGGCGGCGGGAAGCACAGCGGACGTCGTACCGGCTGATTGGTCGGTGCCGGACAGGCTCAGCTCGCCGCTGGACGGCGCAGCCGGAGCCGTGCAGGCGGTGAGTGCGAGCAGCAGGCACGCGGCGGTTCCGGTCACCAGGGGACGAAGCATGGAAGACACAGTGCCTGCTGGTGCTCCGTCTCCGCAACCGCGCGGCTGCTGAGGGTAGCGAAGCACCGCCCGGATAACACCGCGTCCCAGGCTGTGGACCGGCGGGTCCGGCCCGTGGCTCCGGGTCGAAAGCGAACTAATATTGGGGTTACCGCCCTGCCCTGGGGGGACGCGGCTGGAACTCACGAGGGGACAGCCGGCCCAAGCGCAGACTTGGAGATGACGAGAACAGTGACCATCGAGGTCAAGCAGCTCGACCGCGTGGTGATCCGCTTCGCCGGTGACTCCGGTGACGGGATGCAGCTCACGGGGGACAGGTTCACCGCGGAAACCGCGTCGTTCGGCAACGACCTGTCGACGTTGCCCAACTTCCCCGCCGAGATCCGGGCACCAGCCGGAACCCTGCCGGGCGTCTCTTCCTTCCAGCTCCACTTCGCCGACCACGACATCCTGACGCCGGGCGACGCGCCCGACGTACTGATCGCGATGAACCCGGCCGCGCTCAAGGCGAACCTCAAGGACGTCCCGCGCGGCGCGACGGTGATCGTCGACACCGCGGACTTCACGCCGAGGAACCTGAAGCGGATCGGGTACGACGAGAATCCGCTGGAGAACGGCGAGCTCGAGGCGTACCACGTGGTCGCGCTGAACCTGACCGGGATGACGGTCGAGTCGGTCAAGGAGTTCGGGCTGTCCCGCAAGGACGCGTCCCGGGCGAAGAACATGTACGCGCTGGGTCTCGTCTCCTGGCTGTTCCAGCGGCCGGTCGACTCGACGATCACGTTCCTGCAGACCAAGTTCGCCGGCAAGCCGGACATCCGGGACGCGAACATCGCGGCCTTCCGGGCGGGCTTCAACTTCGGTGAGACGGCCGAGGAGTTCTCGGTCCGGTACGAGGTGAAGCCGGCCGTGATGCCGACCGGCACCTACCGGAACATCTCGGGCAACCTCGCGCTGGCGTACGGCCTGGTGGCGGGCGCCGAGCGCGCCGGGCTGCCGATGGTGCTGGGGGCTTACCCCATCACCCCGGCGTCCGACGTACTGCATGAGCTGTCGAAGCTCAAGCGGTTCAACGTGACGACGATTCAGGCCGAGGACGAGATCGCCGGTGTCGGTGCTGCGCTTGGTGCGTCGTTCGGTGGGGCGCTGGGCGTGACCACGTCGTCCGGGCCGGGGATTTCGTTGAAGTCCGAGACGATCGGGCTCGGCGTGATGCTCGAGCTGCCGCTGGTCGTCTGCGACATCCAGCGCGCCGGGCCCTCGACCGGGATGCCGACGAAGACCGAGCAGGCCGACCTGCTGCAGGTGATGTTCGGGCGGAACGGCGAAGCACCGCTGCCGGTGCTCGCCGCCCAGTCCCCCGCGGACTGTTTCGCGATCGCCGTCGAGGCGACCCGGATCGCGGTCACCTACCGGACGCCGGTGATCGTGCTGTCCGACGGTTATCTGGCCAACGGCTCCGAGCCGTGGCTGATCCCGTCGGTCGAGTCGCTGCCGACCATCGACCCCGCCTTCACCACCGAGCCGAACGGGACCACCGCCGACGGCAAGCCGACGTACCTGCCGTATCTGCGCGATCCGGAGACGCTGGCGCGCGCGTGGGCCATCCCCGGTACGGCGGGGCTCGACCACCGGATCGGTGGTCTGGAGAAGGAAGACAAGACCGGCAACATCTCCTACGACCCGGCCAACCACGACCTGATGATCCGGACCCGGCAGGCGAAGGTCGACGGGATCGCCCAGACGATCGAGCCGTTGCACGTCGACGACCCGGACGGTACGGCGAAGGTCCTGGTGCTCGGCTGGGGATCGACGTACGGGCCGATCGGGGCCGGTGTGCGGCGGGTGCGGCGCGTCGGCGGCAAGATCGCGCAGGCACATCTGCGGCACCTCAACCCGTTCCCGTCGAACCTCGGGGACGTGCTGCGCAGCTACGACAAGGTGCTGGTCCCGGAGATGAACCTGGGTCAGCTGGCGATGCTGCTGCGGGCGAAGTACCTGATCGACGTCGTGTCGTACGCACAGGTCCGCGGCATGCCGCTCGGTGCGGCCGAGCTGGCCGAGGTGATCGGCAACCTGGTCGAGGAGACCGAGGGGATCGACGACGACGCCCGCCACCTGGGTGCCGCCGCGGCGGCGAACTCGGACCACCGCGACCAGCTGGAGCAGACGGAAGGTGTGCGATGAGCACGGTTGATCTCGGACTCCCCGGCGGTCTGAAGGGTGTGCCGGTCGCGGACGCACCGCAGAACCGCAAGGAGTACGTGTCGGACCAGGAGGTCCGCTGGTGCCCGGGCTGCGGGGATTACGCCGTACTGGCTGCTTTTCAGGGGTTCCTGCCGGAGCTCGGGATCAAGCGCGAGAACATCGCGATGGTCTCGGGGATCGGCTGCTCATCACGGTTCCCGTACTACTTGTCGACGTACGGGATGCACTCGATCCACGGGCGAGCGCCGGCGATCGCGACCGGCCTGGCGACAGCCCGGCCGGATCTGAGTGTGTGGGTCGTGACGGGTGACGGCGACGCGCTCTCGATCGGTGGCAACCACCTGATCCACACCCTGCGGCGCAACGTGAACCTGAAGATCCTGCTCTTCAACAACCGCATCTACGGTCTGACCAAGGGTCAGTACTCGCCGACCTCCGAGCCGGGCAAGGTCACCAAGTCGACCCCGATGGGTTCGGTGGACACGCCGTTCAACCCGGTCTCGCTGGCGCTCGGCGCCGAGGCGACCTTCGTCGCGCGCACCGTCGACTCCGACCGCAAGCACCTCACCTCGGTCCTGCGCGCGGCCGCCGAACACCGCGGTACCTCGTTCGTCGAGATCTACCAGAACTGCCCGATCTTCAACGACAACGCCTTCGACGCCATCAAGGACCCCGCCACCCGCGACGACGCGATCATCCCGCTGGTCCACGGCGCCCCCATCCGCTTCGGCACCGACGGCCACCTAGGCGTAGTCCGCGACGGGTTCGCCTCCCTGGCCGTCCGCGAGATCGCCGACCTCCCGGGAGG
Source organism: Kribbella sp. NPDC051587 (assembly GCF_044453945.1). Classification (NCBI taxonomy): domain Bacteria; kingdom Bacillati; phylum Actinomycetota; class Actinomycetes; order Propionibacteriales; family Kribbellaceae; genus Kribbella; species Kribbella sp. NPDC051587. The sequence goes on along the minus strand of NZ_JBITDE010000002.1, from coordinate 632,850 downwards.
CGAGGCCGACCTCGTCATCCACGACGCCCACACCCCCGACCCCGCCTACGCCTTCGCCCTCTCCCGCCTCACCGACGCCGGCGTCCTCCACCAGGCCCCCATCGGCATCTTCCGCCAGGTCGATCGCCCCGCCTACGACGACCTGGTCCGCCAACAAATCACCACCGCCACCGAAGCCCAGGGCCACGGCGACCTCCAGTCCCTCATCACCGGCACCGACACCTGGACCGTCAACTAACAGTCCGCCCCCCCACCTGCCGGTGACACGTGCTCCGCCGGCAGGTGACAATCGGCCCATGGACGACGCGTTCAAGCTCATCCGGCAAGCCGTCGACCTCTTACCCGAGGACGCCACGGCGGAGAACGGCGTCACGATTGAGGACGTCCGCGACTGGATCCGATACACCGAGTGGGAGATGGCGCTCGCCGTCCTCATCGAGATCGCCGATACGAATCCCGCACCGCTCACCTTCTGGGAACTACTCGCCGAGTCCTCACGGCAGATGGATCTGGACGGCGACCGCCGCTGGTGCGAGTGGCGCGCCTGGGAGGTTCAGCACGGCACGATCCGCGCAACCCTGACACTGGTGGATGCAGACCAGGGCCTACGACAGACACCGTTCGCTGGGCACGGGGAGCTCCGGCCCCTGTGGGACATCGGCAACCGCACCGCAGATGGGCAAGCGGATCTCGACGTCGCACTCCTGTGGGTGGAGTTCGCGCCGACCCTTGGCCCTGGAGAGACAGCGTCCGTCCGGCTGGCGCCTCTGCGGCCCGCACGATGGCAGCACCTGAAACCCGGTGACCTGATCACCATGCACGAGGGCCGCCCCATCGGTGGCCTCGCGGAAGTCATCGAGCTACTTCCCCCTGCATCACAGTTGCCGCGGACCGCCCCCACTCAGTAACTCCTCTGAATGTCCGGATCCAGGCACCCGTCAGGCGTGGGCGATGCAACTACGGAAGTGTTGGTGAGTGGTGGCGGTCCGCGGAACGCGGACCGTTGGCTTATCTGTCCTGGTGTGGATTGACGACGTCCTGATTGATCCGGTCGCGGTCGGTCGGCCAATCCGCGTCGGTGCGGGGGCGCAGCACGTCGGCGACCTCGTCGTACCGCTTCCAGGTCCGGGGCAGCAGGTCGGTGAGGAGGTTGCCGGCGGGGCGGTTGAGGTGGCGGGCGGTGAGGCCGGCGGCTTGGGCTCCTTCTACGTCCAGGGCTAGGTTGTCGCCGATCATGAGGGTTTCGGCGGGGTGTACGCCGAGGTGAGCGCAGGTTTGGAGGTAGGACTGGGGGTCGGGTTTGCTGACGCCGAGGGACTCGGTGGTGCAGACGACGTCGACGAGCGGGGCCAGGCCGATGGTTTCGAGTTTGGCGTTCTGCTGGACGGTGCTGCCGTTGGTGAGGACGCCGATGCGCCAACCGTTGCCTTGGGCAAGTTCTAGGGCTGGGCGGGCGTCGGGGTAAGCCGACCAGTGCGACTTGTACAGGTTCAGGTAGCCGGTGAAGAACTCGTCCTGCTCGGGTTCGGTGGCGGGTACCGGATGACCGACCAGCGGGAGGAACTCGTGGAGGCGGGCTCGGCGTTGGCCTTGATGGGTGAGTTCGCCGGCCAGCCAGCGGGGGTAGACGCGGTCCTCGATGGCGAACCACTCTGCTACCAAGGCATCCGAAGGGTCAGCGCCCAGCGACGGGAGCCAAGCCCGTACGGCGGCCTCGGCGGAACCGGTGTGGTCGAAAAGGGTGTTGTCGAGGTCGAAGATGACGGCCTTCACGCGCGGGTGACCGAGTCGCGGTTGAGTTCGCGGTGGTTGGCGTAGCCGGACAACGCCAGCGTGAGATCGAGCTCGGCGAGGAAACACCGCAGGACGTGTTCGACACCGGCTTGACCAGCCAACGCCAGTCCGTACATCAACGGTCGCCCCAGAAGGACCGCCTTGGCACCCAAAGCGAGCGCCTTCGCCGCGTCCGCGCCCGTCCGTACGCCGGAGTCGAACAGCACGGTCATCTGCTCGCCCACCGCATCCGCGATCGCGGGCAGCGCGTCCAGCGCGGCAACGGCACCATCGACCTGACGGCCACCATGGTTCGACACCACGAGACCCTCGAACCCGTGCTCCGCGGCCAACTTCGCGTCTTCGACCGCGGTGATGCCCTTCAGGACGATCGGGCCGTCCCAGTTGTCGCGCAGGAATCCGAGGTCGTCCCAGCTCAGCCCGACGTTCGGGAACATCTGCGCCCACTGCATGACCGCGGCCCCCGGATCCTCGGCGATCGGCTTGGCGAGCTTGGACTGGAAGGCCGGGTCGCTGAAGTAGTTCGCCAGCCCCTCACCCTTCAGGAACGGCAGGAACCCGCGGTCGAGATCCGCCGGCCGCCAACCGATCGTGCCGGTATCAAGCGTCACCACCAGTACGCCGTACCCGCTGGCCTTGGCGCGTTGCAGCAAGCTGAGGCAGACGTCGCGATCGGTCGGGTAGTAGAGCTGGTACCACTTGCTCTTCGCCTCGATCTGCTCGATGGCGTGGCTCGCCTGCGTCGAGTGCGTGTACGTCAGTCCGAGCGTGTCCGCGGCCCGCGAAGTCGCCAGCTCACCCTCCGGGTGCGCGAGCGTCTGGACACCGATCGGTGCGACCAGCACCGGCGCCGGCATCGCCGTACCGAGGATCGTGCAGCTCAGGTCGCGCTCGACACTCCCCCGCAGCATCCGCGGTACCAAGCGCCAGCGGTCGAAGGCGGCCAGGTTGGCGCGCGCGGTCGACCCGTTGCCGGCGCTCGGCACGATGTAGCCCATCGCCTCGGCGGACAGCGTCGCGGCCGCTTGGGACTCCAGCCGAGCCAGGTCGGTCGTGATCTCCGGCGTGGTCCCTTGCAGCATCCCCTGCAGGTAGATCTGCAGCTGAAAATCACCGAAGTTGGCCATGCCGGATGCTTTCACGCCGCCCACCGGACCTCAACCGCACCGCCCCCGCGAGCGCGACCAGCGCACAGAACCAAGCGAACCAGTCACCCCAAGCGGTGTAGAGCGTGTGAACCCGCCCCGGGTGCAACTTCCCGATCAGACTCACCGAGGCGTTCCCAGGAGCGGTGGCCTCACCGACGACCCGGCCGTTCGCATCCGTCAGGGTCAACCGCCCCTTGCTACCGTCGCGAGCCATCGGGAGGCCGTTCTCGATCCCGCGGAGCATCGCCATCCGGCTGTGCAGCCAGCCGTCGTTCTCGAAGTCCAGGGCCGGTACGACGAGCAGGTCCGTGTCCAGCTTGCCGTATGACCGCGCGAGCGCCGGGAAGTCCAGGTCCTTGCAGATCAGCAACCCCCAATCCTTGTACGTCGCCAACCGGGTACCCGGCGTATACGGCTCGAGCCCCGGGATCAAATGCTGTTTGTCGTACGACGTCGGCGCGGTCCCGTCCGGATGGAAGATCAACGCCCGGTTGTGGTCCCCGTCCCCGAGCACGGTCATCCCGACGACCAACTCAACTTTGTTGCTACTGGCAAGCGATTGGAACTGCTGTGACAGCTGCGGAAGCGCCGTGGCCTGGACGTCGACGACCTTCTCCGGAAGCAGTACCACCTGCGCACCACGACGAGCCGCATCCGCGATCAGCGGCCGATACCTCTCCACGATCGCCGGACCACCGGCCGAGGGCCAACCTGCATCATCGGCCCCTTCCGCCGACAGCACGGCAATGCTCACAACCGGACCACCGGGCGCTCGGTGCAGCTGCACAACGCCGTACAGGCAGACACCGGCTGCCACGGTGGCGAGGAGGATGAAGCGGCGGGCGGCGAGACTGGCCGCGGCGAAGAGCAGCAGGAAGCTCAACCCCCACGGCCCAACCAGCGACACGATCTGGTTCACCGGGCGGACGTCGGCCTGCGTATATGCCAGGCTCGTGAACGCGCCGTGCGGCGAAACCGTCGCCACCAGATAGTCGAGCGCGGCCCACAACGCTGGCGCCGCAACCGCAGCAACCAACGGATGCCCGCGAACCACCAGCGCGCGGAAGAACAGCGCGGTGAGCGTGAACAACCCCGCCATCAACAGCAAGAACGACAGCGCGACCGGCGGCAACTCGAGGTCGTTCAGCAGATAGGGCACGAGATTCATCAGCCCCAGAAGCCAACCCCCGAAGGCGGTCAGCGCGGCAGCACCCACCCGCAATCGCGGTACGACGAACAACACCGGCAGCGGCGCCCACCAGATCAGCGCGGGCAACGTCGAGAGGCCGGACCCGAAGTACAGCAGCGCTCCCGTCGCGAGTGCCGCTGGTACGCCGTACCAGCTAGAGACGGATTTCATCGATGATCCTTTCGCCCAGGCGCAGGCACAGCGAGCGGAAAGCCGCGTCGGGCATGCCGATGCGGGCGCCGTGGTGGAGTTGCAGGAGACCGTGCAGGAGCGCGGCGAACAGCAGGGCCGTCTCCCAGAGGTCGAGCTCGGGGCGGAACAGGCGTTGCTCGATGCCGAGCGTGATCGCGTCGGCGACGAGGTTGAGCGTGGGCGACTTGCGCGCCTCGAAGTCGGCAGGGAACGTGCGCGCCTGATCCCGGCGCTCGACGAACATGTACGCGTAGATCCGCGGTTGGGCGAGCGCGAAGTCGACGTGGTCGGCCAGCATCTCGCGCATCTGCTCGTCGGCCGCGACCGGACGCTCGGCCGACTCCCAACGCCGTACCAGCTTGGTGAACGCCGCGTCGGCGACCGCGTTGAGCAGCGTCTCGCGGTCCGGGAAGTACTGGTAGATCGCCATCGGCGTGATGCCGACCGCGGCCGCCACCTTCCGCATCGAGACCCCGTCGGCACCGTGCTCGGTGAGCAGGTACGTCGCGGCCGCGGTGATCCGGTCCTTCGTCGTCACTTCACGCATGAGAATCATTGAAGCCGACATTCCCTATACGGTGTATAGGGAATAACCCTGAGCCGCCCATGACATCCGTCAGCCCCCGCCCGCGCCGTCCGTCAGCCCGGGATCAGGATGGATCGCATCCGCGGCCGGCTCCGTCCGCCGCCAGGCTGGAAGCATGCTGAAGCGAACGCTCCCCGCCCTCGGACTCTTCTTCCTGGCACCCCTGGTCGCCGAGTTCGTGCTGGGCAACATCCCGATCACCGCGCTCTACGCGCTCCTGATGCTGGCGCCCCTGTACGGCGGTGGCGCCGTCCTGATCCGCGAGCTCGTCCGTCGCCGCGGCTGGGGCTACCCGAGCGTGGTCCTGCTCGCCCTCGCGTACGGCGTGCTCGAGGAGGGCGTCACCACGATGTCGCTCTTCAACCCGAACTACGCCGGATTGCGGCTCCTGGACCAGGGGCATATCCCTGGGCTCGGAATGGGCGCGCCCTGGACGATCTTCGTCCTCGGCCTGCACACGGTCTGGAGCATCACGGTCCCGATCGTGCTGATGGAGTCCATCTCCCGCCGTCCCCGCGAACCGTGGCTCGGCAAGGTCGCCCTCTCCGTGTACGGCGTTCTGTTCGTCCTCGTCGGCGTGGTCGCGACCACCGCCTTCGCGATCTCCAACGACCCCTTCGTCGCCAAGCCGGCCCAGTTCGCGGGCGTCGCGGTAGCGATCGTCGTACTGGTGGCCCTCGCCGCCTGGGTCGGCAACCGCACCAAGCAGCGCACACAGGCGCGCGGCGCGGTCCCGGCCGTCTGGCTGGCAGGGCTTAGCGGGCTCGTCCTGAGCTCGGCGTGGATGCTCGCCAACGACATGATCCACAACGCGTGGATCGGCGCGGCCGTGATGCTGGCGATCGACGTACTGGCTGCGGCCCTGCTCGTGACTTGGTCCCGCCACGCCGGCTGGACGCAACGCCGCGCGATGGCAGCGGCCGGCGGCGCGCTCCTCACCTACGCCTGGCACGCCTTCCCCGAGTCCCCCATCTTCGCCGCCTCCCACACCGCCGACCTGATCGGCAACGCGATCTTCGCCCTCATCGCCGTCGCCGTGATCGCCCTCGCCCTGCACAGAACCCGCCCCACCCACCCCGCCGACCACCCCGCAAAGCCGACCAGCCACCCCGCCCACTGAAGCCACTCGCTGCCAGCCCCCCACTCGCCACCGAAGCCACTGTGCGCCGCCAGTGAATTCACCGTGCACCGCCACCGAAGCCACCGTGCAGATGGGACGCGAGTGAAGGCAGAGTGTCGCCGGATAACGATTTCCGGCAGCACGGTACCCACACTCGAGTCGGATCAGACTGGCTTCACCCACGGGCGCCAGTGAAGCCAGCGTGGGGTGCGAGCGAAGCCGGTGTGCGGCGGTGAGTGGGTTCACCGTGCGGCGGGGTGAAGTCGGCGTGCGGGGTAAGTTGACAGTCGAGTGGGAGGTTTGTGGGTCGACCGGGGCAGGGTTTGGGAGACTCAGGTGTGACTAGTGCTGTGACTGCTGACGAGCGAACCTCCAGGCATGTGGGGCTGGCGCTGTTCGCGCTGGCGACCGGTGGGTTCGCGATCGGGACGACCGAGTTCGTGACGATGGGGCTGTTGCCGCAGATCGCGGACGGGGTGCAGATCTCGATCCCGACCGCGGGGCACGTGATCTCGGCGTACGCGATCGGGGTGGTGGTCGGGGCGCCGGTGATCGCGGCGCTCGGGGCGCGGACCGGGCGGAAGCGGTTGCTGCTCGGGCTGATGGCGATGTTCGTCCTGGGCAACGTGTTGTCGGCCGTTGCCTCCAGCTACGAAATGCTGATGGCGGCGCGCTTCCTGACCGGGTTGCCGCACGGCGCGTTCTTCGGGATCGGTGCGGTGGTCGGGTCCTCGATGGTGCCGACCAATCGCCGCGCCTGGGCGGTGTCGATGATCATGGTCGGACTCCCGGTCGCGAACATCATCGGGGTCCCACTCACGACGCTCCTCGGTCAGAAGCTCGGGTGGCAAGCGCCGTTCCTCGCGGTCGGTGGGCTGGGGCTGCTGACCCTGGTGGCCGTCTGGTTCTGGGTGACGCCGCAACCGGTGGGCAGTGAGACCAACGTCCGCAGCGAACTGAGCGCACTGGCTCGCCCGCAGGTGTGGATGGCGTTGCTCGTCGGGATGGTCGGGTTCGGCGGCATGTTCGCGACCTACTCCTACATCACCCCGACGATGACGGAACTGGCCGGTTTCTCCACGACCGCGATCACCCTCGTGCTCGCGACGTACGGCGTCGGCATGACCTGCGGCACCCTGGTCGGCGGCCGGCTGGCCGACCGTGCGCTGATGCCCAGCCTGTACGGCGGTTTGGTCGCGGTGACCGTCGTCCTCGGCGTGTTCGGGTGGATGGCGCACACGAAGCCGACCGCCCTGATCGCGGTGTTCGCACTCGGCTTCTCCTCGAGCATCCTGATCCCGGCCCTGCAGACCCGGCTGATGGACGTCGCGCACGAGGGTCAGTCGCTGGCCGCGTCCCTCAACCACTCCACCCTGAACATCGCCAACGCACTCGGCGCCTGGCTCGGCGGCGTCGTACTGGCTGCCGGTTACGGCTACGAATGGCCGAGCCGGGTGGGTGCCGCCTTGGCCGTCGCCGGGCTGGTCTTCGCGATCATCTCGGGCCTGATGGACCGCCGTACGGCGAAATCAGGGGTTACTCAGGTCACTGCCTGACCGGATCCCTGGGTATCACCTGGTTGGATCGGAGTATGGCAACAGTGACGTTGGGCGCCGCCGACCTCGTACGGCGGCGTGGGCTGCGGCAGATGCGACTGGTCGCGCTGTCGTTGCTGGTGCTGGCCGCGGTGATCTACGTGGTCACGCTGCACCGCGACGGCGGATGGGCGTACGTCAACGCGGCGTCCGAGGCGGCGATGGTCGGTGCGCTGGCGGACTGGTTCGCGGTGACGGCGTTGTTCCGGCATCCGCTCGGGCTGCCGATCCCGCACACCGCGATCGTGCCGACGCGCAAGGACACGCTGGCCGAGAGCCTGGAGCAGTTCGTCACCGAGAACTTCCTCTCCGAGGAGGTGGTGGCGGAGAAGATGAAGTCGGCCGACGTGAGCCGCCGGGCCGGCGAATGGCTGGCCGCGGGTAACCACGCCGAGCGGATCGTGGCCGAGGGCGCCCGGACCATCGGGGCTGCACTGCCGAAGCTCGGGGACGAGGACGTGACCGCGTTCGTCCGGGGGTCGCTGCTGCCGCGATTCGTCAAGGAACCGCTGAGCCCGATCGCGGGGCACTTCCTCGAGTCGGTCGTCGACGACGGCGCGCATCACGCGCTGTTCGACCTGCTGATGATCGAGGCATACGACTGGCTGAGCGACAACCGCGAACTCCTCGCCGACGTGGTCGGCCCGCGGGCGCCGCGGTGGTCACCGATGTGGGTCGATCGGCTGGTGGTCGACCGGATTCATCGCGAGGCGCTCGCGTGGCTGGCCGACGTACGGGACAACCAGGATCATGCGGCGCGGCAAGCGATCGACCGGCTGCTGCGCAAGCTCGCGACCGACCTGCAGAACGACGCCGAGACGATGGCGCGGTTCGAGGCCTTCAAGGCCCGGATGCTCACTCACCCCGACATGGGCTCCAGCCTGACCGCGGTCTGGGATTCGTTGCGGACGGCACTCATCGACTCGATCCAGGACCCGGCCAGCACGCTCCGCGTCCGCGGGGTGAAGGTGATCCAGGATCTGGGTCAGCGGCTGCAGACCGACGACGTCCTGCGCGGCAAGGTGGACGACCGCGCCACCGAGGCCGTCAGCTACGTGATCCGGACCTACGGCACCGAGATCGTCTCGGTCATCTCCGACACGATCGCCCGCTGGGACGGCCGCGAGGCGTCGGCCCGGATCGAACTGCACGTCGGTCGCGACCTGCAGTTCATCCGGATCAACGGAACCGTCGTCGGAGCCCTGGTGGGGCTAGTAATTCACTCGGTGAGCCAGCTGCTCTAGATCCCGCAGTTCGGGGCGCTCCAGAAGTTGCTGGTGCGGATGTCGAGGTGCGTGTGGTCGTTGTGGTCGGGGTAGCCCGGGCCGAGGATGCCACCGAAACCGTGGTAGCGGGCCTGCTTGGCCATCGTGCAGAAGGAGTGGACACCGGTCAGGTCGGCCGAGCGTCCGTAGAGGTGCTCGCTGTTGCTCGCGCCACCGACCGAACGGTTGCACGGGATGCTGCGGAAGCCGCTGGAGATGTTCAGCGGCTGGTCGCCCAGGGCGTGCCGCAGCGCCTCGAGCTGCCACATGGTCTGCAGGGCGTTCGCCTTGGTGGCCGCCTCGCTCAGCGGACCGCCGTCGTACCCGGATCCGCCGCACCCGTCATCCAGCTCGGCGTACGTGAAGTGGATCGGGGTGCAGTCGTCGTCCTGCAGCGCGTAGAGCTTGCTGAACGTCGCCGGCCCGGCGACGCCGTCCGCCGTCAGCCCGTACGCCGACTGGAACCTCTGTACGGCGGCCTTCGTGGCCGGCCCGAAGACACCGTCAGTGGCGATGTGAGCGCCGTACGCGGGGTAACCGGCGACGCGGATCTGTAGCTGGGTCACGTCGGCGCCGCTGGTCCCCTGGGCGAGGGAGCGGCCCCACGTGTAGCAGCCGTCGGCGTGGGCCGCGGTGGGGTTGACGACCTGGGCGACGACGGTCGTCGTGAGCATCGCGGCGAACAGGAGAAGCAGGGCGGCGATCCGCGGGAGCGGACGGCCGATCAGATGGGACATGACAACCTCCGGGGCGGTGAAGGGACTTGTCTGCCCGACAGCATGGCGGCAGAAATCACCGGTTGCCTAGGCCTCAGAAGGAACTTTGTACCGAACAGGCAACCAAATCCCGGGGACACCTGGTCAGGCAAGATGTGACCATCAAGCACAGCACGCTCACTCTGCGTGCGGGAGAAACGGGGCCCCCGGTGACAGCAAGCGAGGGATTCGACGCCTTCGTCGCAGCCCGCTCCGGGCGGCTGCTGCGAACGGCGTACCTCCTGACCCACGACCACGCGCTGGCCGAGGACCTGGTGCAGACCGCCCTCGCCAAGGCCTGGTTCGCGTGGTCCCGGATCGAGGGTGACAACCCCGAGCCGTACGTCCGCAAGATCATGGTGAACACGTACTCGTCCTGGTGGCGCCGCCGCTGGCACCACGAGGTGCCCAGCGACGAGCTCCCCGAGACCGGTTCGACCTCCGGACCCGAGTACCAGGGCGACCTCTGGGAAGCGCTGCAACGGCTCCCCCGCCGCCAGCGCGCCGTGATCGTCCTGCGCTACTACGAGGACCTCACCGAGGCCGAAACGGCCCGCCTCCTCGGTACCACGGTCGGCACCGTCAAAAGCCAAGCCAGCAAGGCAGTAGCGAAACTCCGCCTGGACCCCGCCCTCCTCTCCGGCGCCCCTGCCACTCAGGAGACCCCGCGATGAACCTCCAAAACCTGCGCGACGAGCTCACCACCCGCGCCGACGAAGCCGCCGACCGCCAGCCCGACCTCCTGCCCGGCGTGCGCCACAAGATCCGCCGTACCAAACAACGCCGTACGGCGGGAGCTCTGGCCTCGGTCGCCGCCGTTGCCGCGATCGCCATCGCGGTCGTCCCGGGCGTGGTGAACAACTCGGCACCGGACCCGGCCGACAACACACCGCCGCAGGACTACACGCAGAACGGCTGGACGCTGCCCGGCATGGTCAACGGCGACAGACTCCTCAAGCCCTGGATCGGCGAACCCGGCCAGAACAAGTTCAGCTTCGCCTGGACGCCGACCACCGACAAGATCGCCGTGTACGCCAAGTGCGACGGCCGCGGCACCACCGGCCCGACAGAGGTCAGGGTGAAGATCGGCGACCGGTATGTCGGCAGTTCCTACTGCGACAACTCCGGCGTGGAGACCGAGAAGGATACCGGTCCCCTGGGCACCTTCCTCGCCGACTCCGCCCTCTGGCTCACCACACCGGTCGGCAAGGCGACAACGGTCTCCGCCGAGGTCGTCGAAGCCGACAGCGGCAAGCCGGTGACCGTGACCGTACGAGCCCAGGTCGGCATCTACTCCACCACCGACGCGGCTCGCATCGGAGGCCCCGCCGCGCCGGCAGCAGGGCCGAACGACTTCCAGCAGAACGGCCTCGTCTACCGGAAGCAGGTCGGCGGCGACACCCTGCTCGGTGCAGGCGTCGCGGGCCCTCGCAGCAACGAGGTCCGCTTCAAGTTCCGGCCGAACGGCTCACTGTTGTCTTTCCGCCCGTTCTGTACCGCGAACAGCGGCGCGATCACCGGCAATCCGCCGTACTGGATCGAAGTCACCCTCAACGGCAAGCCGGCAACGAAGATGACCTGCTCCGGCAACTCGACGGATGCCGCAACCTCCGGCGGCACGATCTCCGGCGACGAGCAGGCGCCGGCTGGCGACGAGGTCGAGGCGGTGGCGCGCCTGGTCCCCATGGACAAGAACAGCCCGCCGGTTCCTACCGACGGCTACCTCGGGCTGGGCATCTACGCCCAGGGGCCGCGACGTGTGGTCGGCGGCGTCAAGCTCGAGGAGCGCATCGAGCTCGGCGGCATCAACTACCGGCTCGCGACGGTCGAGTCCGCACCTGGTCCCTCGAAGCGCGTCTCGATCGACACCCCGGCCAACCAGAACTTCGTGCTCGCCTACGGCGGCACCGGCCTCGGCCGCGGTCACTTCCGGAGCGAAGGACAAGTCGGCACCCTGACGCCCAGCGGCGCGGGGGTCGACTCCGAGAGCAACGGTGATCTCGGAGTCTCGAAGGAACCGTTCCCGGCTGCCCCCGCGGAGAAGGCCACGATGCGTGTCGCCGAGGGCAAGCCGACCGGGGGCTCGCTGGTGATCGCGATCTACCTGCCGGACTAGAGCCAGGCGTGCAGGTCGGCGGCGTCTTTGACGAGCTGCTCGGGGTTGTTGTCGGGGACGAACTCGAGCAGCGCGTTGAGCTCGCGGGGGTCTGCCGCGAGCTTGGCGAGGACCTGGCGCCAGAGCCGCTCCCTGGTAGCCAGGGGGCGGCGAGTGCCGTCGGGGTCCCAGGAGAAGACGTGGACGGTGGTCAGCCAGGGCAGCAGCGCATCCAGCTGCTCCAGGCATTCGTCGTCGTCCATGCCGACCGGGGGCTGCCAGTACGTCGTGAGGTTGGGGGCGCCCACGTCCATCAGCAGCGTGATCGTGGAGTCGACCTCGTCGGTGAGCGTGTTGCGGTGGAACTCGAGGGCGACCTCGATCCCCGAGCTCGCGGCCACGTCCGACAGTTCGGCGAGACCACGGGTGACAGCCATCCGATCACCGACGCCGGCTTCCGCCGTACCGACGGTGCCGGCCCAGACGCGGATGCGGGCGGCGCCGAGGGCCTCGGCGGTGGCGACGGTGGCGCGCATCTGCTCGCGGTCGGCGGCGCCGGCGCGCAGGTAGGAGCCGTAGGCGACGGTCTCCAGACCGTGCAGCTCGGTCAGGTTCTTCACCCGCCGGGCGGCGACCAGGTCACCGAGCGGGACGTGGATGTCGCCACCCCATTCGATCGCCTTCAGGCCGGCTCGTGCCGCGACCTCCACCACCTCGTCGGCCGGCAACTGACGGAACGTCACCGAGACCAGACCGGTCCTCACACCCACAGGTGCCTCCTCAGGTTCACACCTCTATCCAACCTCATCGGGCCAACGGCGCCCACGCGATCCCGGTCACCGTCTCAAGTCATGAGCAAAGCTCTTGGATGCCACTGACATTCGGACTTAGAGTGCAGAACGTGCCGGATCAGCGAAAAGGGTTCATCTACGGGTTCGTCGCCTATCTGCTGTGGGGTCTGTTCCCGATCTACTGGCGACTCCTCGACAAGTCCGGCGCGATCGAACTGCTCGCGCATCGCGTGGTCTGGTCACTGCTCACGATCGCGGCCCTGGTCGCCGTACTGCGGAAGTTCGGCGCCGTGAAGGAGTTGCTCCGGCAACCGCGGAAGCGCTGGGCGCTGATGGGCGCCGCACTGCTGATCTCGGTCAACTGGGGGACGTACATCTGGGGCGTGATCCACGGTCATGTCGTGGAGACGTCGCTCGGCTACTTCATCACTCCGTTGTTCGCGGTGTTCCTTGGCGTCGTCGTACTGAAGGAACGGCTGCGGGTGGTGCAGTGGGTGGCGCTGGCGATCGCGTTCATCGCGGTTCTCGGCCTGGCCATCGAGAACGGGCGGCCGCCGTGGATCGCGATCCTGCTGACGTTCTCGTGGGGCTTCTACGGGCTGGTCAAGAAGAAGGCGGACGCGGGGGCGATCGAGGGGATGGCGGTCGAGTCGGCGACCGTCGTACCGCTGGCGGTCGCGGCGATCGCCGTACTGGGTGCGCAAGGCCAGTCGACGGTCACGCATCACGGCGCCGGGTACTTCGTGCTGGTGCTGCTGACCGGCCCGCTCACCGCCGTACCGCTGCTGTTCTTCGGCGCGGCCGCGACCCGGACCTCGCTGACCACACTCGGGCTGCTGAACTACATCGCGCCCATCCTGCAGTTCATCTGCGGGGTCACGCTCTTCCACGAGCACATGTCGCCGATGCGCTGGGCCGGCTTCGGCCTGGTCTGGCTCGCGCTCACCCTCTTCACCTTCGACAGCCTGAACCGGCGCCGCCGCTCGATCGCCCTCGAGCGCGCAGCCCTGGCCACCTCGGCAGCCTGACCCTGGCGGTTCGGCCGAAGCGGCTTGACTGCGGCTATTCTGGACGTCTAATATCCAGATTATGAAGATGAACGAGGGCGTCGAATGGGCGATGCACAGCTGCGTGAACCTCAGCTGGGTCCCCGGTGAGGCGGTCACCGCCAAGCGCCTCGCCGCCTTCTACGAGCTGCCGACGGCGTACCTGAACAAGCAGTTGCAGGCGCTGGCGCGGGCCGGGATCCTGACCTCGGCCTCGGGTCCGAAGGGTGGGTTCCAGCTGGCCCGGGACCCGAAGAAGATCAGTCTGCTCGACATCGTCGTGGCGATCGACGGGGCGGACGACGCGTTCCGGTGCACCGAGATCCTGAAGGCCGGGCCGGCGGCGAACCCGAAGACCGACTACGTGAAGACCTGCCACATCTCGCGAGCGATGCGCGCGGCCGAGCTCACCTACCGGCGCGAGCTCGCCGGCCAGAGTATCGCGGACATCGCCGAGCGGGTGCTGGCCGAGTTCCCGGCCGCGCCGGAGAACACCCGCACGCATTTCGCCAACCTCAAGTCCTAGCTGTTGTTCCATGCCTTAATTCTGGACATTCGACATCCACAAAGGAGCTTCATCATGACGTTCACCAAGCCTGTCCTGGTTCGCGCGACCGATGGCGAGGTGCTGTCCGCGAGTGGCGTGACGCTGCTGGCCGACGTACCGGAGACCGGCGGTCAGCTGACCAGCCACCGCTCGACCTTCCAGCCCGGCAAGGAAGGCGCTCCCCCGCACCAGCACCACGAGGCCTCGGAGCTCTTCTTCGTCCTCGCCGGCCAACTGCGCGTCCTCCTCGACGACGAGCTGATCGTCCTCGAACGCGGCGACTTCCTCGTCGTACCGCCCAGCACCACCCACGCCTTCGAAGCAGCCGGTACGTCGAACGCCGAGGTCCTCTTCGTCCTCACCCACGCCAAACCCCGCTTCGGCTACTACCGCCTCCTCGAGCAGGCCTACCGAGGCGACACCCCCTGGACCGAGGTAGCCGCCACCAGCGACCTCTACGACAACCACTACGCCGAAAGCCCCACCTGGCAAAACCGCTAACCACCCACCGCCATCCCCTCACCCACCTTGAGCACCCATCAACCGCCTAGCCCCCACACATGACCGCGCCGTGCACAAAGTCGCCGTACTGCCTCGCTTTGTGCACCGACCAACCACGTTTTGCATGCAGGAATGGCTGAGGGGTGCTCAAGGTCCGCTGGACCGCTAGTGCGGTAGGCCTTTGCGGACTCGGCTCAGGACCTGCCGGAGCGTTTTGAGGATCTCGTCGTGGCGGTGCCAGAGGTCCGGGAGAGCGTCCACTCTGTTCAAGGCCTCGACCTTGTCGCGCACGTCGTCGAGCTGTTCGTCGAGTCCTTCGTCACCACTCAGGAAGATTGCCTGGCCGATCGCGGATCGTGCCCGCGTATCGCATCGGTAGGCCTCCTGGCGGAGCGCCTCCCGCTCGGCGTCAGGCCGCTGTTCGATCCGAGCCCGGACGCGGCTGAACATCACGCGTTCGTACTCGTGAAGTGCTTCCACACAGGCGCCGTACACCTGCACCTGAGCGGCGAGCATCTGAGCCTCGCGTGCACTCGAGCGCTGCCAGTAGGCCGAGAGCGCCACCCCACCGATCGTCGCGACAAAACCCATCGCCGCGACGGCAACCGTCGAATCCATCTGCTCACCGTAGGGCCACGCGCAGCCCCTCGTCTGTAGCTCAGACGGAGCGGGTGACCACCAGGTCGCAGAGGGAGTCGAGGGCTTGGCGGGCGGGGCCTTCGGGGAGGGAGGTGAGGAGTTTGCGGGCGTCGGCGGCTCGGCGGCGGACGTCGTCCTCGGCCTGGGTGAAGGCGGGGTTGGCGCGGAGGAGTTCCAGGGTCTCAGCGAGGCGCGCGTCGTCGGTCAGGTCCGAGTCGAGAAGCTCCAAGAGCCTGGCGTCGTCGGGGTTCGAGGGGTCGGCCTGGGCGCGGAAGATGAGGACCGGGAGGGTGGGGACGCCTTCGCGCAGGTCGGTGCCTGGGGTCTTGCCGGACTGGCCGGAGTCGCCGGCGATGTCGAGGATGTCGTCGGCGAGCTGGAAGGCGATGCCGATCTCTTCGCCGAAGGCGCGCAGGGATTCCTGGACGTCTTCGGAGGCGCCGGCGAAGCGGGCGCCGAAGAGGGCGGAGGTGGCGATCAGCGAGCCGGTCTTGTCGGCGATGACCGAGAGGTAGTGCTTGAGCGGGTCCTGGCCTTCGCTGACGCCGAGCGTCTCGCGGATCTGGCCCTCGACCAGGCGGCCGAAGGTGCGGGCCTGGATCCGTACGGCGTCCGGTCCCAGATCGGCGACCAGGTCCGAGGCGCGGGCGAACAGCCAGTCGCCGGACAGGATCGCGACCGAGTTGTCCCAGCGCGCGTTCGCGGTGGCCGAGCCGCGGCGGAGCGCGGCCTCGTCCATCACGTCGTCGTGGTGCAGGGTCGCCACGTGGGTCAGCTCGACCACCACGGCTGCCTTGACGACGTCATCACGATTCAGCACCACGTCGGTCGAGGCCGGTGAGGGGCCGAACTCGGCCCCGATCAGGACCAGCAGCGGCCGGAACCGCTTGCCGCCGGCAACCATGACGTGCTGGGCGGCGGCGGTGACGAACGGCGCCTCGGACTCGGTGGAGTCGCGCAGCGCCTGTTCGACAGCCTCCAGCCCAGCGCGGACCCGGGCTTCGAGCGCCTCATCGGCGAACGCGAAGCCCAGGCTCTCGGCCGGCAGCGGCGGGGTCGGGCTCAACGGATGAACTCACCCGCGCGGGCCGCCAGGTCGAGCACCGGTCCGGGGACCAGTCCGAGAACCACTGTGGCGGCGAGACCGAGAGCGACCGCGGTCGTGGTCTGCCAGCCCGGCAGCGCCACGTCGGGCGCGTCGGCCGGCAGATCCGAGAAGAACATCAGCACGATCACGCGGACGTAGAAGAACGCGGCGACCAGGCTGGACAGGACGGCGACGACGACCAACGGCCACGCCCCACCGGTCCAGGCCGCGCTGAAGACCGCCCACTTGCCGGTGAAACCCGCGGTCAGCGGGATACCGGCGAAGGAGAGCAGGAAGAACGCGAAGATCCCGGCCAGCAGCGGCGACTTCTTGCCGAGGCCTGCCCACCGCGACAGGTGGGTGGCCTCGCCGCCCGCGTCGCGGACCAGCGTGACGACCGCGAAGGCACCGATCGTCGGGAAGCCGTAGGAGACCAGGTAGAACAGCACCGCCTGGGTCGAGGTGATGCCGTTGTGGACACCGTTCCCGACCTGGGCCAGGCCGACGAACGCGGTCAGCAGGAAGCCCGCGTGCGCGATCGACGAGTAGGCCAGCATGCGCTTCACGTCGGTCTGGGTGATCGCGACGATCGAACCGACCACCATGGTGAGGATCGCGACGATCCACATCATCGGCGCCCAGTCCCAGCGCGTACCGCCGAGGGCGACGTAGAAGACGCGCATCAGGCCGATGAACGCGGCGATCTTGGTGCAGGCCGCCATGAACCCGGTGACCGGCGTCGGCGCACCCTGGTAGACGTCCGGCGTCCAGGAGTGGAACGGTACGGCGCCGACCTTGAACAGCAGGCCGACCCCGATCAGACCGGTCCCGGCCAGCAGGATGGTCTCCGAGCCGGTGTCCTTGGCCAGTGCGTCCGCGATCCCGCCGAGCGACATGGTTCCGGCGTACCCGTAGAGCAGCGCGATCCCGAACAGCAGGAACGCGGAGGCGAACGCCCCGAGCAGGAAGTACTTCATCGCGGCTTCCTGCGAGATCAGCCGGCGACGACGCGCCAGGCCGCAGAGCAGGTACAGCGGCAGCGAGAAGACCTCGAGCGCGACGAACAGCACCAGCAGGTCGTTGGCCGACGCGAACAGCATCATGCCGCCGACCGCGAACAGGGTCAGCGGGAAGATCTCGGTGTGCTCGATCCGGGCCGCCGTGCCCTCACGCTCGGCCTCGGACCCCGGTACGGCGGCCGCCTGGCTCGCGAAGGCGGACAGGCCACCGTCGAGCGAGCGCTCGGCGAACAGCAGCACGCTGATCAGCGTCAGCGCCAGCAGGATCAGCCAGGTGAACAGTGCCGGGCCGTCGACCGAGATGGCGCCCTGGGCCGCGATCAGTTCCTTGTTGTCGTTGACCAGGAACCCGGTCAGCACCCCGGCGGCCAGCAGCGCCACCACGGTGATCGCCAGCTGCGCAGCGTGCCGCAGCGGCCGCGGCAGGAACGCCTCGGCGATAACGCCGACGCAGGCCGCGCCGAACACCACGAGCATCGGTGCGAGCTCGTTGTACTCGATCTTCGGCGCGACGAAGTCTGCCGCCGGCAGGATCAGGCCGATCACTTCTGTCCCTCCGTCACGGGGATCTGCGGAGCCTTGTCGGTGACACCGACACGCTGCATGGTCGACTCGACCGCGGGTTTGATGATGTCGACGATCGGCTTCGGGAAGATGCCGAGGCCGACGATCAGGAGCACGAGCGGGGCGATCGCGAGGATCTCCCGCTTGTTCAGGTCCTTCAGCTTCTCGATGCCTTCACGGACCGGCCCGGTCATCGTGCGTTGGTACATCAGCAGGATGTACAGCGCCGCCAGCACGATCCCGACGACCGCGATCACCGCGATCACCTTGTGCTTGCTGAAGGTTCCGGCCAGCACCATGAACTCGGAGATGAACGGCGACAGACCGGGCAGCGCCAGGCTGGACAGACCCGCGAACAGGAACGTTCCGGCCAGCACCGGGGCGACCTTCTCGACCCCGCCGTAGTCGGCGATCCGCGCGGACCCGCGCCGGGAGATCAGGTACCCGGCGACCAGGAACAGCGCCGCGGTGGAGAGACCGTGGTTGAACATGTAGAGCGTCGAGCCGGTCAGGCCCTGCGACGTCAGCGCGAAGATACCCATCACGATGAAGCCGAAGTGCGAGATCGACGTGTAGGCGATCAGCCGCTTGATGTCGGTCTGGCCGATCGCCACCAGGGCGCCGTACAGGACCGAGATCAGCGCGAGCACCAGGACCACCGGGGTGGCCCACTCGGACGCGTTCGGGAACAGGCCCAGACAGAACCGGATCATCCCGAAGGTGCCGATCTTGTCCAGGATGCCGACCAGCAGCACCGAGGTGCCCGGCGTCGCCTCACCGGCGGCGTCCGGCAGCCAGGTGTGGAACGGCACCATCGGCGCCTTCACCGCGAAGGCGAAGAAGAAGCCGAGGAACAGCCACCGCTCGGTGTTCTGGCCGATGTCGAGCTTGATCAGGTCACTGAGCAGGTACGACGGGTCGCCGGCGCGCGCGGAGAGCACGTACAGGCCGACCACCGAGGCCAGCATCAGCAGACCGCCGAGCAGCGAGTACAGCAGGAACTTCACCGCGGCGTAGGAGCGCTGCGGACCGCCGAAGCCACCGATCAGGAAGTACATCGGGATCAGCGTGGCCTCGAACAGCACGTAGAAGAGGAACACGTCGGTCGCCGAGAAGACACCGATCGACAGTGCCTCCAGCGCCAGGATCCAGGCGAAGAAGGACTTCTCCGACCAGCGGCCCTTGTCGGCGTCGTTCCAGGACGCGATCAGCACGATCGGGGTCAGCAGTGCGGTGAGGACCACCAGCACGATGCCGACACCGTCGAGGCCGAGGGCGTAGTTCGCGCCGAAGGCCTTGATCCAGGTGTGCGTCTCGTTGTACTTCTCGGCACCGTTCTGGTGGTAGCCGACGGCAACGATCGCCGTCAGCACCAGCGTCACCAGCGAGAAGCCGAGGGCCACCTGCTTGGACAGCAGTGCCTTCGCCTTGGGCACCAGCATGGTGGCCAGGGCGCCCACGAAGGGCAGCAGCAGTAAGAGGGTCAGCCAACCGATTTTCACGACAACCTCACCGCGAGGAGGGCGACGACCACGAATGCGGCGCCGAAGACCATGCTGAGTGCGTACGAACGGACGAAGCCCGTCTGGAACCGGCGGAGCCGGCCGGACAGCCCACCGAACAGTGCGGCCAGCCCGTTCACCAGGCCGTCCACGCCGCGGTTGTCGAGCCAGACCAGCGTCCGGGTGAGGTACTGGCCCGGGCGCATCAGGACCGCCTCGTTCAGAGCGTCACCGAAGAGGTCACGCCGGGCGAGGACCGTCAGCGGCGAACCGGCCGGGGCCTCCCGCGGGATGTCGCGGCGGTACTTCGCGACGGCGATCACGATGCCGACGGCAACCACCGCGAGCGTGATCACGGTCATCAGGATCGGGGCCAGCGGCGGGTGCTCCTCTTCGGCCCCGACGATCGGCTCGAGCCAGTGCTCGATCCAGTGCCCGGCGAAGTACAGCGCGCCACCACCCAGCGACAGCGCCGCCAGGATGATCAGCGGGATCGTCATCACCTTCGGCGACTCGTGCGGGTGCACGTCGTCGGCCCAGCGCTTCTTGCCGAGGAAGGTCATCAGCATCACGCGCGTCATGTAGAACGCTGTGATGCCCGCGCCGAGCAGCGCGCACAGACCGATCACCATGTTGTGCGCGAACGCCGCCTCGATGATCTTGTCCTTGCTGAAGAAGCCGGCGAACGGCGGGATGCCGAGGATCGCCAGGTAGCCGAACGCGAAGGTGACGAAGGTGATCTTCATCGGCGTCCGCAGGGCGCCGTAGTGGCGCATGTTCACGTCGTCGTTCATCCCGTGCATGACGGAACCGGCGCCGAGGAACATGTTGGCCTTGAAGAAGCCGTGCGTGATCAGGTGGAAGATCGCGAACACGTACCCGGCCGGGCCGAGACCCGCGGCGAGCATCATGTAGCCGATCTGGCTCATCGTCGAACCGGCGAGCGCCTTCTTGATGTCGTCCTTGGCGGTACCGATGATCGCACCGGCCAGCGCCGTGACCGTACCGACGATGACGACGGCGGTCGAGGCCGCCTCGGACATCTCGAAGATCGCGTGCGAGCGGACCACCAGGTAGACGCCCGCGGTGACCATGGTCGCCGCGTGGATGAGCGCCGACACCGGGGTCGGGCCCTCCATCGCGTCCAGCAGCCAGGACTGCAGCGGCACCTGTGCGGACTTACCGCACGCGGCCAGCAGCAGCATCAGGCCGAGCAGGGTGGCCCAGGTGCCCGACAGGCCCTCGGCACCGGCGTTCACCGAGGCGAAGGCCGAGGAGCCGAACAGGCCCCACATGCTCATCACCGCGAGCGAGAGACCGATGTCACCGACCCGGTTCACCACGAAGGCCTTCTTGGCCGCAACCGCGGCCGAAGTCTTGTGCTGCCAGAACCCGATCAGCAGGTACGACGCCAGACCGACGCCCTCCCAGCCGACGAAGACCAGCAGGTAGTCCGCCGCCAGCACCAGCAGCAGCATCGCCGCGATGAACAGGTTCAGGTAGGCGAAGAACCGGCGCCGCCGGACGTCGTGCTCCATGTAGCCGATCGAGTAGATGTGGATCAGCGAACCCACACCGGTGATCAGCAGCACGAACAGGATCGAGAGCGGGTCGATCAGCAGCGTGAAGTCGACCTTCACGTTCCCGACCGTGAACCACTCGAACAGGCGAACCGCCTCGGACCGTTCTTCGCCGCCCAGCCCCTGCATCTGGACGAACAGCAGGACGCCGCAGACGAACGAGGCCAGCGACGCCGCGGTGCCGAGCAGGTGACCCCACTTGTTGGTGGCCTTGCCACCCAACAGCAGGATCGCTGCGGACACCGCCGGAATCGCGACCAGCAGCCACGTCAGCTCATGACTCATCGGTTTCAGACCTCAGTACTTGAGCAGGTTGGCGTCGTCGACCGAGGCCGAACGACGGGTGCGGAAGATGGCCATGATGATCGCCAGGCCGATCACGACCTCGGCCGCGGCCACCACCATCACGAAGAAGGCGGCGATCTGGCCGTCGAGGTTGCCGTGCTGGCGGGCGAAGCTGACGAACGCCAGGTTGGCCGCGTTCAGCATCAGCTCGACACACATGAACACGACGATGGCGTTCCGGCGGACCAGCACGCCGAGCGCGCCGATACTGAACAGGATCGCCGCGAGCACGATGTACGGCTCGGTGCTCATGCCTTGCCTCCTTCGCCAAACCCGGTCTGGTCGGTGCTCTCGGCATCGGACCGGACCTTGTCACCGGGGTCGCCCTCGCTGATCTCGAGCACGGTGTTGATCTCGTCGCGCTCCTCAGCTTCGGGGAACACGGTGCCACGAGCCTGCAGGACGCGCGAAACCGAGGTGGGTGCGATCGACCCGTCCGGCAGCAGGGCCGGCGTGTCGACGGCGTTGTGCCGGGCCAGTACGCCGGGAGTCGGCAGCGGACCCGGGTGGACCCCCTGCTCGGCGTACTTGCGGATCCGCTCCTCGGCGTGGTCACGCTGGGTGCGCTTCTTGGTCAGCCGCTCCCGGTGCGCGAGCATCATCGCGCCGAGGGCCGCGGTGATCAGCAGCGCCGAGGTGACCTCGAAGGCGAACACGTACTTGCCGAACAGCAACTGGGCGATGCCCTTGGGATTGCCGTCCGGCTGCGCGTCGGCCAGGCCGATCGGGTTGCCGTAGATGCCGTTGCCGACCGCGGCGACGATCAGGATGCCGAAGCCGAGGAACGCGACACCGGCGAGCAGCCGCTGTCCGCGAATCGTCTCCACCAGGGAGTCGGACGCGTCGACACCGACCAGCATCAGCACGAACAGGAACAGCATCAGGATCGCGCCGGTGTAGACGATGATCTGTACGGCGAACAGGAACGGAGCGTCCTGAGCGGCGTACTGGACGGCCAGGCAGATCATCACCGTGGCCAGCAGCAGCGCGGAGTGCACGGCCTTGCGGACCAGCACCATCGCGATCGCGGCCAGCACCATCACCGGTGCGAGCAGCCAGAACGCGACCTGGGAACCGACGACCATCGGAGTCACTTCGCGTCACCACCGTCGGTGGCTGCCGCGCCGGTCAGGCCGCGGTAGTAGTCCTTGTCGGTGGTGCCGAGCTGCATCGCGTGCGGCGGCTCCTGCATGCCCGGAAGCATCGGGGCCAGCAGATCCTTCTTCTCGTAGATCAGCGAGGCGCGGCTGGAGTCGGCCAGCTCGTACTCGTTGGTCATCGTGAGCGCCCGGGTCGGGCACGCCTCGATGCACAGTCCACAAAGGATGCAGCGCAGGTAGTTGATCTGGTAGACGCGGCCGTACCGCTCGCCGGGCGAGAAGCGCGCGGAGTCGTCGCCGTCGACGTTGTCCGCGCCTTCGACGTAGATCGCGTCGGCCGGGCAGGCCCAGGCGCACAGCTCGCAGCCGATGCACTTCTCCAGACCGTCCGGCCAGCGGTTCAGCTGGTGCCGGCCGTGGAAGCGCGGTGCGGTCGGCTTCTTCTCGAACGGGTACTCCTCGGTGAACACCTTGCGGAACATCGTCCGGAAGGTGACCCCGAACCCGGCTACCGGGTCCCAGAGAGCTTCTTTGACGCTAGCCACGGCTGCCTTCCTTGCTACGACTGTCTGTCTCGCTCGCGGTATCGACGATCGGTGGTGGCACCGGGAACCCGCCGGCGAAGGCGTCGAACTCCTTGCCCTCGGCAAGCTCGGTGGTCTGGTCGGTCTTCTTGCCCGGGAAGAGCATCGAGATCAGCGCGAGCGCGACCGCGATCCCGGCCGCGACCAGCAGCCAGGTGCGCGGCGTCGAGGCCTCCCGGCCGACCGCGCGGACGGTGGCGACGAGCAGGATCCAGCCCAGCGAGACCGGGATCAGGATCTTCCAGCCCAGCTTCATGAACTGGTCGTAGCGCAGTCGCGGCAGCGTTCCGCGCAACCAGATGTAGAAGAAGATGAAGCCCATCAGCTTGCCGAAGAACCACAGCACCGGCCAGTAGCCGGAGTTCGCGCCGTCCCACAGCGAGATCGGCCACGGGGCCTGCCAGCCGCCGAGGAACAGCGTGGTGGCCAGCGCCGAGACCGTCGCCATGTTGATGTACTCGGCCAGGAAGAACATCGCGTACTTGATCGAGGAGTACTCGGTCAGGAAGCCCGCGACCAGCTCGCCCTCGGCCTCGGGCAGGTCGAACGGCGCCCGGTTCGTCTCACCGATCATCGAGACCACGTAGATCACGAACGACGGGAAGAGCAGGAACGCGTACCAGCCCGGGATCGGGATGTCGACGCCGAACAGGTTCACCGTCTGGTGCGTGCTCTGCGCCGCGACGATCTCCGAGGTGGACATCGAGCCGGCGAAGAGGAACACCGTGACCAGGGCCAGCCCCATGCCGACCTCGTAGGAGATCATCTGGGCGCTGGAGCGCAGACCGCCGAGCAGCGAGTACGTCGAGTTGGACGACCAGCCGCCGAGCACGATGCCGTAGATGCCGATCGAGGCGATCGCCATCACGTAGAGCACCGAGACCGGCAGGTCGGTCAGCTGCAGGCGCGTGTAGGTGTCGGTGAACGGGATCTTCACCGTCGGCCCGAACGGGATCACGGCGAAGGTCAGGAAGGCCGGTACGGCGGTGAGCACCGGTGCCAGCACGAAGACGAACCGGTCGACGCCCTTCGGCATCAGGTCTTCCTTGAGCATCAGCTTCACACCGTCGGCCAGCGACTGCAGCAGACCGAAGGGCCCGTGCACGTTCGGTCCGACCCGGTGCTGCATCCGCGCCACCACCCGGCGTTCCCACCAGATGTTGAACAGCGTCAGCAGGACCAGCAGCACGAAGATGATCAGCACCTTGAGGCCGATCACCCACCACGGGTCATGCCCCACACCCGCGTCCGGCGGGGCGGCCAGCGGAATGAAAGTCATGCGTTCCCTCCGGCGATCGTCACGATCGAACCGTGATCGGCGTGCAGTGAACGACGGACGTGGGAGTCGACCGAGTTGCTCGGCAGCCAGACCACGTTGTCGGTCATCGGGGTGATCGCGACCGGGAGCCGGACGGATCCGGCGTCGGTGCTGACCACCAGCTCGTCACCGTCGGCGAGGCCGACGCGGTGTGCGGTGGTGGCCGAGACCCGGGCGACCGGCTTGCGCGCGGTCGCGGTCAGGTGCGGCTCGCCGTCGCAGGCGCGGCTGTCGTCGATCAGCATCCGCCAGGTCGCCAGGCGGGTGGAGTCGAACGCACCCAGCGCCGGACCGGCCTGGTACGTCGGCTCCTGGGCGCGGTCGCCGTCCCAGCGGCCGAGCTCGTCGTACTCGCGCTTGGCGCCGGCCGGCGTGGTGAACCCGAGCGTGCTGTCCATCTCCTGGGCCAGTGCGGCCAGGGCGCGGACATCCGGCATCGCGGCGGGCACCTTGAGCACGACCGGGAACGGCCGCTCGCGACCCTCCCAGTTCACGAAGGTGCCGTCCTTCTCCGCCGGCGGAACGACCGGGAAGACGACGTCGGCGTGCTCGGTGACCTGCGAGTTGCGGACCTCGAAGCTGACCACGAACGGCGCCGCGGCCAGGGCGGCCAGTGCGGCAGCCGGGTCGGGCAGGTCGTCGACCTCGACGCCTGCCACCACCAGCGCACCGAGCGAGGACGCCGACGCGAGGATCTCGGTCAGGTCCTTACCCGTTGCCGACGGCAAGCTGTCGACGCCCCAGGCGGCCTGCAGGTCGACCCGCGCCTGCGGGTCGGAGACCAGACGGCCACCGGGCAGCAGGCCCGGCAGGCAACCGGCGTCGAGCGCGCCACGGTCACCCGCACGACGCGGGATCCAGACCAGCTGCGCACCGGTGTCGAGCGCCAGCCGCAGCGCCGCCGAGTACGCACCCGGAACGCTCGCGAGCCGCTCGCCGACGATGATCACCGAGTCCGCGCCGAGCACACCCTTGACGTCGGCGTTCAGACCGGACAGTACGGCGGCCTCGGTGCCGGGCTCAGCCGGTACGACGATGCCGCCCAGCTTCTCGACCCCGCGTGAGGCGAAGGCGGCGACCGTGAACACCTTGGTGCCGTGGGCCTTGACGGCCTTGCGCAGCCGCAGGAACACCGACGGCGCTTCCTCTTCCGGCTCGAACCCGGCGAACAGCACGGATCCCGCGTTCTCGAGGTCGGCGAACGTCGTACCGAGGCCGGTGCCGGCCACCGCGGCGGCCAGGAAGTCGGCCTCCTCGGCGGAGTGCGGGCGGGCCCGGAAGTCGATGTCGTTGGTGCCGAGGGCGACCCGGGCGAACTTCGAGTACGCGTAGGCGTCCTCGAGGGTCAGCCGGCCACCGGTCAGTACGGCGGCGTTGCCGCGGGCCGCGGTGAGCTTCTCCGCGGCGAAGGTCAGCGCCTCCGGCCAGGACGCGGGCCGCAGCTCGCCGTCCTCGCGGATCATCGGGTGGGTCGGCCGGTCACCGGTGCTCGCGTAGTTGAACGCGAACCGGTCCTTGTCCGAGATCCACTCCTCGTTGACCTGCGGGTCGTCGCCGGCCAGCCGGCGCATCACCTTGCCGCGCCGGTAGTCGACGCGGATCGCGGCACCCGACGAGTCGTGCTCGGCCACCGAGGGTACCGAGACGAGGTCGAACGGCCGGGACCGGAACCGGTACGCCGCGCTGGTCAGCGCACCCACCGGGCAGATCTGGATGGTGTTGCCGGAGAAGTAGCTCTCGAAGGGCTCCTTCTCGTAGATGCCGACCTGCTGCAGCGCACCGCGCTCGATCAGCGCGATGAACGGGTCACCGGCGATCTGCTCGGAGAACCGGGTGCAGCGCGCACAGAGGATGCAGCGCTCGCGGTCGAGCAGCACCTCCGACGAGATGTTGATCGGCTTGGGGTAGGTCCGCTTGATCTCGTGGAAGCGGGTCTCGCCCCGGCCGTTCGACATCGCCTGGTTCTGCAGCGGGCACTCGCCACCCTTGTCGCAGACCGGGCAGTCCAGCGGGTGGTTGATCAGCAGGAATTCCATCTGGCCGTGCTGAGCCTTGTCCGCGACCGGCGAGCTCACCTGCGTACGGACCACCATGCCGTCGGCGACGGTGATCGTGCAGGAGGCCTGCGGCTTCGGCATCCCGCGGCCGTTGCCGGCGTCGGTGATCTCGACCAGGCACTGGCGGCAGGCGCCGACCGGGTCGAGCAGCGGGTGGTCGCAGAAGCGCGGGATCTGGATCCCGATCTGCTCGGCCGCCCGGATCAGCAGGGTGTTCTTCGGAACCTTGACCTCGATGTCGTCGATGGTGACGGTGATGAGGTCGGTCCGCTCCACCTCGGCTCCGGCCGGAGGGTTCGCTTGGATCGTCATGCGCTTGCTCCAGCGGTCGCGAAGACGGTGCTTGCCATCGGGTCGAACGGGCAGCCGCCGTGGGTGAAGTGCGCCAGGTACTCGTCCTTGAAGTGCTGGATCGAGCTGGTGATCGGCGCGGTCGCACCGTCGGCCAGTGCGCAGAACGAGCGGCCGGTGATGTTCTCGCTCAGGTCGAGCAGAGTCACCAGGTCCTCTTCGCTGCCCTGGCCGTGCTCGAGCCGCTCGAGGATCTGCACCAACCACCAGGTGCCCTCACGGCACGGGGTGCACTTGCCGCAGGACTCGTGCTTGTAGAACTCGGTCCAGCGCAGCGTCGCCCGGACCACACACACGGTCTCGTCGAAGATCTGCAGCGCCTTGGTCCCGAGCATCGAGCCGACCGAACCGACACCCTCGTAGTCCAGCGGGATGTCGAGGTGCTCGGCGGTCAGCAACGGCGTCGAGGACCCACCCGGCGTCCAGAACTTCAGCTCGTGACCCTCGCGGATCCCACCGGCCAGATCGATCAGCTGGCGCAGCGTGATCCCCATCGGGGCCTCGTACTGACCGGGCTGCTTGACGTGTCCGGACAGCGAGTACAGCGTCATGCCCTTGGACTTCTCGGTGCCCATCGAGGAGAACCAGTCCGCGCCGTTCTTGATGATGGCGGGAACAGACGCGATGGACTCCACGTTGTTGATCACTGTGGGGCACCCGTACAGACCGGCGACCGCCGGGAACGGAGGACGCAGCCGAGGTTGACCGCGCCGACCTTCCAGCGAGTCCAGCAGTGCCGTCTCCTCGCCACAGATGTAGGCGCCGGCGCCGGCGTGCACGATGACGTCGAGGTCGTAGCCGGTGCCGAGGATGTCGGTGCCGATGAAGCCGGCGTCCTTGGCCTCCTGGACGGCCTGCTGCAGCCGGCGGATCACGTGCAGGACCTCACCGCGGACGTAGATGAACGCCGTGCTGGCACGGATCGCGTACGACGCGATGATGACGCCCTCGACCAGCGTGTGCGGCGAGGCCATCATCAGCGGGATGTCCTTGCAGGTCCCCGGCTCGGACTCGTCGGCGTTCACGACCAGGTACTTCGGCTTCGGGTTGTCCTGCGGGATGAACGACCACTTCATCCCGGTCGGGAAGCCCGCGCCACCACGGCCGCGCAGACCGGAGTCCTTGACGGCGGTGACCACGTCGGCCGGCTGCATCGCCAGCGCCGTACGGAGGGCGTCGTACCCACCGGTGCGCTGGTACGACGAGAGCTGCCACGCGTTGATCTGGTCCCAGTTGTCGGACAGTACCGGGGTCAGCATGGTCAGTCCTCCTTCCGCGAATCGTCGCCGTCGACGGCTTGGGATTCCTTGCCGGGCTGGTCTTCCGGACGCGGACCGGCCGCGGCCTCCGGGGAGACCGTGGTCTCGGCGGCGCGGCCGTTCGAGCCGCTGCCATCCGGTGCGGTCCAGTTGCGCTCGCGGGCGAGCCGGAGACCAGCCAGCGAAGCCTTGCCACCGGTCGGACCCTCGTCGGCGCGGCCGTCGGGGAAGCCCGCCAGCACGCGCTCGGCCTCGCGCCAGCTGCAGATGGTGGCACCGCGCGGCGACTTCACCTCGGTGCCCTCGCGCAGGTCGTCCACCAGCTGGGTGGCCGACTCCGGCGTCATGTCGTCGAAGAACTCCCAGTTCACCGTCACCACGGGTGCGTAGTCGCAGGCCGCGTTGCACTCGATGTGCTCGAGGGTGATCTTGCCGTCCTCGGTGGTCTCGTCGTTCCCGACCTCGAGGTGGCCCTTCAGCCGCTCGAAGATCAGGTCGCCGCCCATCACCGCGCACAGCGTGTTGGTGCAGACCCCGACGTGGTAGTCGCCGACCGGGCGGCGCTTGTACATCGTGTAGAAGGTCGCCACCGCGGAGACCTCGGCGCCGGTCAGCCCGAGCACGTCGGCACAGGCCTCGATGCCTTCCGGAGTGACCCGGCCCTCGACCGACTGCACCAGGTGCAGCATCGGGAGCAGGGCGGAGCGGCCGACCGGGTACCGGGCAGCCAGCTCGCGCATCTCCGCGATCGTCGTCTCGGTGATCGCGGAGTCACCGGTGCTGTAGGGCACCGGGACATTGGTCGCAGTCGCGTGATCGTTGGCCATCTATCGGTCCACTCCACCCATCACCGGGTCAAGGCTGGCGACGGCGACGATCACGTCGGCGACCTGCGCGCCCTCGCACATGATCGGCATCGCCTGCAGGTTTGCGAAGGACGGGTCACGGAAGTGCACCCGGTACGGCTTGGTGCCGCCGTCGGAGACGACGTGGCAGCCCATCTCGCCCCGCGGCGACTCGATCGCCACGTAGGCCTGACCGGCCGGTACCCGGAAGCCCTCGGTGACCAGCTTGAAGTGATGGATCAGGGCTTCCATCGACTCGCCCATGATGTGCTTGATGTGGTCGAGCGAGTTGCCCATGCCGTCGCTGCCGACCGCCAGCTGGCTCGGCCAGCCGATCTTCTTGTCGGCCACCATCACCGGCTCGCCGTCCATCTTCTCCAGCCGGTCGGCGCACTGCGAGATGATCTTCAGCGACTCGTGCATCTCCTGCAGCCGGACCCGGAAGCGGCCGTACGAGTCCGACGTGTCCCAGGTCGGTACGTCGAAGTCGTAGGTCTCGTAACCGCAGTACGGCTGGGTCTTGCGCAGGTCCAGCGCGTAGCCGGTCGAGCGCACCGTCGGTCCGGAGATGCCCAGCGCCATACAGCCGGCCAGGTCCAGGTAGCCGACATTGTTCAGCCGCGCCTTGAAGATCGGGTTGGCGTTGCAGAGCTCGGCGTACTCCGGGAGGTGCTTGTTCATCCAGGTGATGTACTCACGGATCTTGTCCAGCGCGCCCGGGGGCAGGTCCTGGGCGACACCGCCGGGCCGGATGAACGCGTGGTTCATCCGCAGGCCGGTGATCAGCTCGAACAGGTCCAGCGTCATCTCGCGCTCGCGGAACCCGATCGTCATCACGGTCAGCGCGCCGATCTCCATCCCACCGGTGGCGATGCAGACCAGGTGGCTGCTGATCCGGTTGAGCTCCATCAGGAGCACCCGCATCACGTTGGCCTTCTCGGGGATCTGCTCCTCGATCCCGAGCAGCTTCTCGACCGCGAGGCAGTACGCCGTCTCGTTGTAGAACGGCGACAGGTAGTCCATCCGGGTCACGAAGGTGACGCCCTGGGTCCAGGAGCGGAACTCCATGTTCTTCTCGATGCCGGTGTGCAGGTAGCCGATGCCGCAGCGGGCCTCGGTCACCGTCTCACCGTCGAGCTCGAGAATCAGCCGCAGCACGCCGTGGGTCGACGGGTGCTGCGGTCCCATGTTGACGACGACGCGCTCTTCGGGCTCGTCGCCGAGGCCGGCGACGACCGAGTCCCAGTCCTGACCGGTGACGGTGAAGACCTTGCCCTCGGTGGTGTCGCGAGTGGTCGCATAAGGATCTTGAGTCTCAGTCATCAGTTGTACGACCTCCGCGTGTCGGGCGGCGGGATGACGGCGCCCTTGTACTCGACGTCGATGCCGCCGAGCGGGTAGTCCTTGCGCTGCGGGTGACCCGGCCAGTCGTCCGGCATCTGGATCCGGGTCAGCGCCGGGTGCCCGTCGAAGACGATGCCGAAGAAGTCCCAGGTCTCGCGCTCGTGCCAGTCGTTGGCCGGGTAGACCGAGACCACCGACGGGATGTGCGGGTCGGCGTCCGGGCAGGACACCTCGAGCCGGATCCGCCGGTTGTGGGTGATCGAGAACAGGTGGTAGACCGCGTGCAGCTCGGCGCCGGTCTCGTGCGGGTAGTGCACACCGCTGACGCCGGAGCAGAACTCGAAGCGCAGGGCCTCGTCGTCGCGCAGGTGCTGGCAGACCGTGACCAGGTGCTCGCGGGCCACGTGCAGGGTCAGTTCGTTGCGGTCGACGACGACCTTCTCGATCGCGTCACCACCGACCAGGCCCTCGAGGCGCTCGGTGGCGCCGTCGAACCACGAGCCGTACGGCTTCGGCGTACCGCCGGGCAGTGCGACCTGGCGGCGCAGGCCGCCGAAGCCCGAGGTGTCACCGGTACCGCGGACACCGAACATGCCCTCGCGCTGGTCGATCACCTCCGCACCCGGCGTCTGAGCGTCGCCGGCGGCGGACGTCGCCGGAAGGTTCTCCGGCTGCGAGTCACTCATCGAAGGAGACCCTTCATCTCAAGCGTCGGGGCGGCCGTCAGCGCGGCGGCCTCCTGCTCGGACTGCAGCGCCTTCTTGTGCGCGCCGAGCTTGCTGTGCTGGATCTGGTCGTGGATCTTCAGGAAGGCGTCCAGCAGCATCTCCGGCCGCGGCGGGCAGCCGGGCAGGTACATGTCCACGGGGACGATGTGGTCGACACCCTGGACGACGGCGTAGTTGTTGAACATGCCGCCGGACGAGGCGCAGACGCCCATCGCGAGCACCCACTTGGGGTTCGCCATCTGGTCGTAGATCTGACGCAGTACCGGGGCCATCTTCTGGCTCACCCGGCCGGCCACGATCATCAGGTCGGCCTGGCGCGGCGACGCCCGGAAGACCTCCATGCCGAACCGGGCGGCGTCGTACCGGGGCGCACCGGTGGTCATCATCTCGATCGCGCAGCAGGCCAGCCCGAAGGTTGCCGGCCACAACGAGGCCTTCCGCATGTAGCCGAGCAGGCCTTCGACGGTGCCGAGCAGTACGCCGGCCGGAAGCTGTTCTTCTAGACCCATATCAGTCCCACTCCAGTCCACCGCGACGCCACACATAGGAGTACGCGATGAAGACGGTGACGATGAAGATGACCATCTCGATCAGCCCGAACAGCGCCATCTGGTCGAAGGCCACCGCCCACGGGTAGAGGAAGACGATCTCGATGTCGAACACGATGAACAGCATCGCGGTGATGTAGTACTTCACCGGGAAGCGCCCACCGCCGACCGGCTGCGGCGTCGGCTCGATGCCGCACTCGTACGAGTCGAGCTTGGCCCGGTTGTATCGCTTCGGGCCGACCAAGGCGCTCGTGACGATGCTGCCCAAGACGAAGAGCGCCGCGAGCACACCGAGAGCGAGGATCGGTACGTAGGGGTGCATCGCTCGGTGCTCCCTCCTTCAGCCGGTGGTCTGTGTTTGTGGTGTTCGTTGCAACCGACACTGTGTTATCAGTACCGGAGTGACTGGGCTCACTCGCCCCGCCGGTCAGGCCGACGGAGCGACCTTCGTGAGCCCGTTGATGATCTTGTCCATCACGTCGCCGTCGCGCGGGTCGGTGAGGTTGGCCAGCAACTTCAGGGTGAACTTCATCAAGGTGGTGCGCGGCAGACCGTACTTCGTGCAGAGCCGCATCACCTCCGGGTTTCCGATCAGCTTCACGAAGACCCGGCCGAGCGAGTAGTAGCCGCCCCACTCCTGCTTCAGCGCCTTCGGGTACGCCGACAGCGCACGCTCGCGCTGGTTCGGCTGCCGGTGCAGCGCCTGGGCGGCGACCTCGGCGGCGAACATCCCCGACTCCATCGCGTACGGGATGCCCTCGCCGTTGAACGGGTTGACCATGCCGCCGGCGTCGCCGAGCAGCATCAGGCCGCGGGTGTAGTGCGGCTGCCGGTTGAAGCCCATCGGCAGCGCCGCCCCGCGGATCGGGATGGTCTGGAACTCGTCGCGGAACTGCCACTCCTCCGGCGTGTTCTTCAGCCACGCCTTCAGCAGGTCGCCGTAGTCGACCTTGCCGAAGGCCTCGGAGGTGTTCAGGATGCCGAGACCGACGTTCACGGTGCCGTCGCCCATGCCGAAGATCCAGCCGTAGCCGGGCAGCAGCAGCTTCTGGTCCGGCTGCTTGGGGTCGTCGGCCCACAGCTCGAGCCAGGACTCCAGGTAGTCGTCGTCGTGCCGCGGGCTGGTGAAGTACGTCCGGACGGCGACGCCCATCGGCCGGTCGTCGCGCTTGTGCAGGCCCATCCCGACGCTCAGCCGCGACGAGTTGCCGTCGGCCGCCATCACCAGCGGCGCCCGGAACTGGATGTCGGCGCCGTCGCGGCGGCCGTTGTCGTCGACCGGCTTCGCGGTCACCCCGACGATGAAGCCCTTGTCGTCGAGGATCGGGCCGGTGACGTTGGTCCGCTCCCGCAGCCGCGCGCCGGCCTTGACCGCCTGCCGCGCGAGCAGGTCGTCGAAATCCATCCGGTTCCGGGTCAGGCCGTAGTTCGGGTGGCTGGCCAGATCCGGCCAGTCCAGCTGCAGCTGGTGCCCGGCGCCCTGGATGCGCAGCCCGTAGTTGCGGATCCAGCCGGCCTCTTCGGAGATGTCGATCCCCATGTTGATCAGCTGCTTGGTCCCGCGCGGAGTGATCCCGTCGCCGCAGACCTTCTCCCGCGGGAACGCGGTCTTCTCCAGAAGCAGTACGTCGAGACCGGCGTTCGCCAGGTGGTACGCCGCCGACGAACCCGCTGGTCCGGCGCCGACGACAATCACGTCCGCGGTCTCGGCCTGGGGCCCTGCCGACACGTCCTGGCTCATCTCATCCCGACCTGAAGTTGGGGGCTGCATGGCTCGTGAAGGGATTCACTAAGCCTGGTCATCCGACAGTCTAGGACTGCCTGACGCGGACACGAAACTCGCCCCAACCCCCTTGCAGGCAAGCAAATTACGCGCAGCTTTCGTTGCGTAATTAAGCCGGCTTCACGGCTCGATGGATGGCCACCAGACCACCGGTCAGATTGGCCCAGTGCACCCGGGTCCAGCCGGCCGCCTCGATCGTCCGGGCCAGCGGCTCCTGCGGCAGCCACGCCCGGGTCGACTCGGCCAGGTACTCGTAGGCCTCCGGGTTGGTCGAGACCAGCTTCGCCACCGCCGGTACGGCGCGCATCATGTACTCGAGGTAGACGACCCGGAACGGTTTCCAGGTCGGGTGCGACTGCTCGAGGATCACCAGCCGGCCACCGGGCCGGGTCACCCGGAGCATCTCGGTGAGCGCGACAGTGACATCGTTCACGTTCCGCAGCGCCCACGAGATCGTGACGACGTCGAAGGTCTCGTCCGCGAACGGCAGGTGCAGCGCGTCACCCGCGATCAGATCCAACTCGGGGTGGTTCCGCTTGCCGACCCGGAGCATCCCGACCGAGAAGTCGCACGACACCACCTCGGCGCCTGCCTCGCGCAGCTTGATGCTCGACGCGCCGGTCCCGGCCGCCAGGTCGAGGATCTTCATCCCCTTCCGCGGCGCGATCTCGGCCAGCGTCGCCGGCCGCCAGACCAGCTTCTCCAGCCCCATCGTCGCCACCGCGTTCGTGCGGTCGTACCCCTCCGCCACATTGTCGAACATGGCGGCCACGGCATGCGGGTCTTTACTCAAGTCGGCGCGGGTCACCACCCCAGTCTCGCGCACCCCTCCCCCGCCCCCATTCGATGGGTTCACCCACGAGCTTGGGGGTTCCGCCCCCGCATGCCGGCACGGAACCCCCGACCTGGTGGGTGAACCCACCAAAGGGGCGTGGGACGCGAGGTTCGTCACGGCTGCGACAGGCGCTGAAATTCGCTGGACATCCGGCAGTCGTACGCTTGCATCTCGTGAGTGCATTCGCGGCTGCCGTGATCCGGCGCCTGAGCGCTAGCGAGGAGTGGTGCAGTGAGTCTGTCTGACCCGGTCCGATCCGGTCATGAGCCGGCACCGCAGTTGGTCGTTCGCAGCCAGCCGGTGACAGGGGTGGCGAAGCAGCTGATCGATCACTTGCCGGCCGAGGGTGGGCTGAGCTGGGTGCGACGTGGCGACGGTCACATCGGCTGGGGAGTCGCGGCTCGCCTCGACGTTGCCGGTGGCAACCGCTTCCAGGACGCCGTGCTGTGGTGGCAGCAGCTGGTCGGTGCCGCCGTCGTACGGGACGAGATCGGCGTACCAGGCTCCGGACTGGTCTGCTTCGGATCGTTCGGTTTCACCGACTCGGATCCGGCCGAACTGGTCATCCCCGAGGTGATCGTCGGCCGCCGTGGTGGCACCACTTGGGTGACCACGATCTCCGAGGCATCGCTGGCCGCACCACCCGATCTGGTCACGCACGAGGCCTCCCCCGTGTACGACGTGACATTCTCCGACGGAGCGCGGTCCGGGACGGACTGGTCGAGCATCGTGGCCGACGCCGTGCAGCGGATCACCGCCGGTGAGCTCGAGAAGGTGGTGCTCGCCCGTGACCTGATCGCGATCGCCGAGCAACCGATCGACCTGCGCTGGCCGCTGCGCCGGCTGGCCGAGTCGTACCCGAACTGCTGGACATTCTCCGTCGACGGCCTGATCGGCGCCACGCCCGAACTGCTGGTACGGCGGGAGAAGGGGCTGATCACGTCCCGCGTGCTGGCCGGGACAATCCGCCGTAGCGGGGACGACGCGCACGACCTCGCGCTCGCCGCGTCACTCGCGCGATCGTCGAAGGACCTCGAGGAGCACGAGTTCGCCGTACGGTCGGTGGCTGATGCTTTGAAGCCGCACTGCAAGTCGATGAACGTCCCCGAGACGCCCTTCGTGCTGCACCTACCGAACGTGATGCATCTCGCCACTGACGTCGCGGGCGTCGCCAACAACGGCGCGTCCGCCCTCGGCCTGGCCGCCGCACTACACCCGTCGGCGGCAGTCTGCGGTACGCCGACAGACGTGGCGCGCGACCTGATCGGCGAGATCGAGGGGATGGAGCGCGGCCGGTTCAGCGGACCGGTCGGCTGGATGGACGCGGCCGGGGACGGCGAGTGGTGCATCGCACTGCGCTGCGGTCAGGCCGACCCCGACGACAGCCGGAAGATGCGCCTGTTCGCCGGCGCCGGCATCGTCGCGGGCTCCGACCCGATCGCCGAGCTCGCCGAGACGAACGCCAAGCTCGTCCCCATGCGCGACGCCCTCGGCGACTGAGGCGGTCCCCCCACTCGTGCACGGTCTCCGTGGTCCACGGAGTGCTGCCCACCCCAGCTGGGAGCCTGGCTGGTGTGAGCGGGTTGCTGACCCGCTTCGGTGGGGAGAGTGGTCCCCCCACCCGCGCACGGTCTCCGTGCTGCATGGGGTGCTGCCCACCCCAGCTGGGAGCCTGGCTGGGTCGGGCAGGTTGTTGACCCGCTTCGGGGGGAGGGCGGCGTGCCGTGCGCGGTGCACGGGCGCGCGTATGGAGGCGCGCGGGTGCGCATGTGGAGGCGCGCGGGTGCGCATGTGGAGGCGCGCGGGTGCGCGTGTGGAGGCGCGCGGGTGCGGAGGCGCAGTACACGGGTGCACGGGCACGGAGGCGCGGCGCAGAGCGTGCGGTGCACGGGTGCACCGGTGCGGAGGTGCACGGGTGCACGGGTGCACGGGTGCAGAGTGCGCGGGTACCGGTGCGGAGGTGCACGGGTGCGGAGTGCGCGGTGCACGGGTGCGGAGGTAGACGGGTGCGCGCGTGCGGAGTGCACGGTGCGCGGGTACCGGTGCGGAGGTGCACGGGTGCGGAGTGCGCGGTGCACGGATGCGGAGGTGCACGGGTGCACGGGTGCACGGGTGCACGGGTGCACGGGTGCACGGGTGCACGGGTGCACGGGTGCACGGGTGCACGGGTGCACGGGTGCACGGAGCGAGCAGCGAGCGGGGTGAGTGGTGCGAGCGGAGTGCGTCGGGCGCGCGGAGTGCGGGGGGCGTGGGCGCGCGGAGTGCACGAAGCGATGGGTGAGTGCCGCGCACCAGCCTGGATCCATCGACTGGCCAGCGCCGCACAGGCAGCACCGATGGCCGAGGAGCGGTTGATCACTGTCTGCGGGTCACTAGGCTGGTCGCGGATGCGGATGTAGTTCCGGTGAGCACGTATTGAGGAGACTGATGAAGCTCACGAAGTTTGCGCACGCTTGTGTTCGGTTGGAGAAGGACGGGAAGACGCTGCTGGTCGACCCGGGTGCGTTCAGCGAGGACGCCGTGTTCGAGCGCGCCGACGCCGTACTGGTGACGCACGAGCATCAGGACCACCTCGACATCGAGCGCGTGAAGGCGCTGAACGTCGCCGTCTACACCAACGCCGGCGTCGCCGCCCAGCTCACCGAACTCGGTGACCTCGTGCACGTCGTCGAAGGCGGCCAGTCCTTCGAGGCGGCAGGCTTCTCGATCAGTGCCTACGGCAAGGACCACGCCGTGATCCTGCCCGAGTGGGGCGTCCCCTGCGAGAACATCGGCTTCCTGATCGACGACGCCGTCTACCACCCGGGCGACTCCTTCACTCAACCCGACCGGGCCGTCCACACCAACCTGGTTCCCATCTCGGGACCTTGGTTCTCGCTGCCGCCGGCCGTGGACTACGCGCGCGCGGTGAAGGCCGAGCAGCTCGTGGGCATTCACGACGGGCTGCTCTCGGAGATCGGGCTCGGCATGATGCCGCGCTTCCTCAACAGCGACGAGCGCCCCTACAACAAGCTCGCCCCTGGCGACTCCTTGACTATCGACTGAAGCGGCGGAGATCGACGACGGGCTCGAACCCGAGTCGTTGGTAGACCTGGTGCGAGTCCGGATTGCCGAGGTCTGTGCGCAAGCAGACCTCGGCCTCGGGGTGAAAGAGCCCCGCGAGATGCGCGGTCATCGCACTGCCGTACCCGTGCCGCCGGCGCTCCGCCGGCGTGTAGATCGGGCCCAGCCGTACGACGCCTTGCAGCGCCGGGCGATGTGCGCCAAGGGTCACCGGGCGGCCGCCGTCTTCGAGCAACCACAGGCGGTCTGCCGCAATCAACGCTTGTACGGCGGCCAGCAGGTCGACCGCTCGGTCGCCGGGAACCCAACCCCGGCGGGAATCCTCGGTACGCGCCATCTCCGACAGCCAGTCGGCGCACAGCTCGGCGTCGGACAAGACTGCCAGGCGGGGTGTGCCGACCGGGTGGGGTGGCTTCAGCTCGGCAAGGCGGTAGAGGCGGACGCCGCCGACCTCGCGAAACTGCTTGCCGGTGGCAACTGACCAGGCGGTGGCGACTGGTTCGGTGAAGACGCCTTCGATGGCGGTGGCATGCGGGGCGACCTTCAGGAGCGCGGCAACCAAGGCGTCCGGCGGATCCGGTACGTCGCCCAGCCGGATGCCGCGGGGTTCGCGGGCTACGGCGAAGCCGCCGGGGACCTCGACGAGAGTGCCGCCCTGGTCGACTTCTTCCAGCAGAGCAAGGTGCTCAGGTAAACGCATAGCCGACGAAGTCTTGCACCGGGCGGTACCCGATCGCGGCGTAGATCTTGTTCGAGGTCGGGTTGGCCAGGTCGGTGTTCAGGCAGACCTCATCGCCAGCTGATCGCAACAGCTGAGTGACATGAGCAGTGAGCGCACTGGCGTAGCCGTGGCCACGATCGGCGGGCGGCGTGTAGACCGGACCGACCCGAACAGCACCGAAGACCGGACTCTGGTGACCCACCAACGTGACCACCCGACCGGCATCCTCCCAAAGCCAGAGCCGCTCGCGCTCCACCCGCTGCTGCAAGAACCAGCGGTCGACCGCTGGACCTTCGACGGGGTGTCCGAGTTCGAGCCGATAAGCAGTGAACATCGGCGTCAGAACATCGAGATCGGCCTCGGTCGCGAGACGCGGTGCGCCGTCAGCCTGCTTCGCGACGAAGTCGACCAGCACGTGCAACCGCGAGCGGTCGACGACAGCAAACGAGCGGCCGGTGCGCGCGCCGTACTGCTCGGCGAACAGCTTCGCCGCCTCCTCCGTCCCATGCACACTCCGGGCCTGCGGCACGGCCTCAGCCAGTACGTCGACCACCGGCGGCACGAGCTCGACCGGCAGGCCGCCCAGCGCGATCCCACGCATCGCGGTCCAGACAGCAACTCCGATCACCTTGTCGTCGTCGGCGTGCACCGAGACGAAGACCGGTGGTTCGGGGTCGTTCATGATGCCGCGAACCCGATCGGCGACATTGGTCAGGATCTGCGTGTTGAGCACCGGATCGCGTTGCAGGAAAGGAAAAACCAGGCCCTGGAAGGCAGCTGCGTCGTACGACGTCCGCGCGATCATTCGATGAACTCCAGGACGACGAAGTCGGCGAGGGGGCGGTAGCCGGCCTGGTGGTAGATCTTGTTCGAGGTGGGGTTGGCGAGGTCCGTGTAGAGACAGGCTTGGTTGCCGCTCGCAAGGATCTCCGCGGTGACGTGGCTGGTGAGCGCACCGGCGTACCCGTGCCGGCGATGCTCGGGCGGCGTGTAGACCGGGCCGACCCGGCAGACCTCGAAGATCGGCCGGTGGTAGCCGACCATGCTCACCGCCTCACCGTCGACCTCCCAGATCCACATCGTGCCTTCGTCGAGTTTGTGCTCGGCCCAGTCGATGGTGTCGTCGCCCAGCTCCGGGAAACCGTCCTGTCCCCAGGCCGCGACCAGCTCGATGTCCTCGGACCGCATCAGCCGCGGCACCCCGACCTCGGCGGTCAGCGGGGTGTGCGTCTCCAGCTTGTGCAGCCGGGTCCGCATCACCTCCTGCACGTCGCAACCGCGCCGCTCGCACCAGCGCTCCGCGAACCGCTCGGCCGCCGCCGCGTCACCGGCGACCCCACCCGGTACGGCATCGTCGTACAGGCCCTCGGACACGACTCCGTCGTACAGGTCGAGGTACTGGTCGGCGACCAGGTCGACGAGGTCGGTCCGTAGCGAGCCGAGGTAGACACCGCGACCCGGGGTGCGCATCGCGACGCCGATCACCTCACCGTCATGGACCGACACGAAGTGTGGCGGGATGTCGTCGACCGGCCGGATGCCGACTGCCCTTTCGTGCACATTGCTGAGGATGACGGTGTTCAGCACCGGATCCTGTTGCAGGAAAGGGAAGGCGAGCTGCGAGAAATTGGCGGGGTCACTGGTCACCTGGACGTGCACGCGGACGAGACTACGCCTCCCGGGGGACAACCGGCCGCCGATTTACACTGCGACCATGTCCACCACGCGGTTGCTGCTGCTAGGGATCGTCCGGATCTTCCAGCCGGCCTACGGGTACCAGCTGCGCCGCGAGCTGTTGACCTGGAACGTGCAGGAGTGGGCCAACATCAATCCGGGCTCGATCTACACGGGTCTGCGGACGCTGGCCAAGCACGGTTTTCTCCAGGAGATCGAGCAGGAGGAGGGCGATCGCGCGGGGCGGACGTCGTACAAGCTGACCGCCGACGGCGAGACCGAGTACTTCACTCTGCTGCGGCAGATGCTGTGGACGGTGAACGGGTTCCACCCGGACCAGATGCAGGCCGCGCTGAGCTTCGCGTGGTCGTTGAAGCGCGACGAGGTGCTGGCCGCGCTGGAGGCGCGGATCGTGCAGATCGAGGCCCGGATGTCGGCGCAGCCGTTCAACGAGCGGCAGATCCTGGAGGAGCGGTCGACGCCGAACCACGTGGTCGAGATGTTCCGGATCGCGGCCGCCCGCGACCAGGGCGAACTCCAGTGGACCCGAGAGTTCCGCGACCGGGTGGCGAACGGCGACTACGCCTTCGCCGGCGAACCCCCGGACTGGGATCCCGACCCCGCCCTCATCGCCCAATGGCGCGACCGCCCCACCCCGTAGCGTCCGAAAACACGCCGACCACGCCCTCGGATCGTTCGGACGCTGTGCGATTTTGGGTCACCATTCAACTTTGACTAATCAAGATTGAGTGCGCAGACTGAGGTCATGATGATCGAAGCTCGCGGACTCGTCCGCACGTTCAAGACCCGGCGGGGGCCGGTGGAGGCGGTACAGGGGGTGGACCTGGCGGTCGCCGACGGCGAGATCGTAGGTTTCCTCGGGCCCAACGGGGCCGGCAAGACGACGACGATGCGGATGCTCGCGACGCTGATCCAGCCGACCAGCGGCTCCGCGACGGTGGCCGGGTGCGACCTGGCGAAGGACCCGGTGGGCGTACGGCGCCGCATCGGCTACGTGCCGCAGGGTGGGTCCACGCTGCCCGAGGCGATCGCCGGCGACGAGGTCGTCGACCACGCCCGGCTGTACGGCGTACCGAAGGCTGAGGCGGCGACTCGTGGTCAGGCGCTGTTCGAGGAGCTGGACCTACCGGGGCTGTGGCGGCGGCAGTGCAAGACGCTGTCCGGTGGTCAACGGCGCCGGCTCGACATCGTGATGGGGCTGATCCACGACCCCAAGCTGATCTTCCTGGACGAACCGACGACCGGGCTCGATCCGCAGGCCCGCGCCAACCTGTGGGAGCACATCCGCGGGCTGCGCGACCGGGGCGCGACGATCTTCCTCACCACGCACTACCTGGACGAGGCGGACGCGCTCTGCGACCGGATCCTGGTCATCGACCACGGCAAGATCGTCGGCTCGGGCAGTCCGGAGGAGCTGAAGCAGCAGGTCTCCGGTGACGGCGTCCGGCTCGACCTGGCCGACGCGGCGCAGGCACCGGCGGTCGCCAAGATCGTCGCGGAGCTGGACGGCGCGGTGGCGATCGAGACCGACGGTGTGACGGTGAACTTCCGCATCCCGCGTGGCGGCTCGGTGCTGCCCGGACTGCTGCGGTCGATCGACGCACAGGGCATCGAACTGGAGGGGGTCGAGGTGCATCGGCCGACGCTGGACGACGTGTTCCTCACCATGACCGGACGGTCGCTGCGCGACGAGGGGGCGGCGGCATGACGGTACTGCGGGAGACGTGGATCGTGTTCAACCGGGCGATGCGGCTGTCGCTGCGGAACCCGATGTGGTCGATCCTGATGCTCAGCCAGCCGCTGATGTACCTGTTCCTGTTCGGCCCGCTCCTGAAGCCGATCACAGCGCAGATCAGCCAGGGCGCGACCACCAACGCCTACCAGGTGTTCATCCCTGGTCTGATCGTCCAGCTCGGCATGTTCGGCGCCATGTTCGTCGGCTTCGGTCTGATCGCGGAGTACCGCGCCGGCGTGATCGAGGCCGACCGGGTCACGCCGGCGTCCCGGATCGCCCTGATGGCAGGCCGGGTATTGCGGGATGTCGTCGTACTGGTCGTGCAGTCGGTGCTGTTGCTCGTGGCGGCACTACCGCTCGGGCTGCGCGCACCATGGAAGGGTGTGCTGCTGTCACTGGTGATCGTGGCGCTGCTCGGCGCGACCTTCGCCTCGCTGTCGTACTCGGTGGCGCTCATCACCAAGAGCGAGGACGCACTGGCTCCGCTGCTCAACGGGATCGCCATGCCGTTGCTGCTGCTGTCCGGCATCCTGCTGCCGATGCAGATCGGCCCCACCTGGCTGCAGCGGCTCTCCGACATCAGTCCGCTGAAGCACGTGGTCAACGGCGTCCGCGCAATGTTCCGGGGTGAGGTCGCCAGCAGTGCAGCACTCTGGGGGCTGTTCTGGGTCGTGCTGCTGACAGTCGTCGGACTGGCTGTCGGTGCTCGTACCTTCAGGAAAGAATCCGCTTAGCTTTCTGTTCATCAGGGCGTCGCACGGGCGGAGTAACGTCCGCCTGTGCGCTCGCCGGTGGTTCGTGGAGTGGTCGGCTCTGTCGTCGTCGCCGTGACCAGTCTGGTGACCTCTACAGTGCCGCCGTCGTCGTGGGTGGCGACGTTCCCGATCACTGGTGACCTGCGCACCACACTGGCCGGGCGGATGATCGCACTGGCCTTCATGGTGGCCGGGCTCGGTCTGATGGCGTGGGCGTGGCTGGAGATCGGCCGCAACGTCATGGCTGGCCAACGACCCCGGCTGGTGCGAGTGGCGACGTACTGGAGTCTGCCGCTGCTCTTGATCCCGCCACTGTTCAGCCGGGACGCGTGGAGCTATGCGGCCCAGGGTGCACTGGTAGCCAA
Source organism: Kribbella sp. NPDC051587 (assembly GCF_044453945.1). NCBI lineage: Bacteria > Bacillati > Actinomycetota > Actinomycetes > Propionibacteriales > Kribbellaceae > Kribbella > Kribbella sp. NPDC051587. The sequence goes on along the minus strand of NZ_JBITDE010000002.1, from coordinate 590,404 downwards.
GGGCTTTGACCCCTATGCGGTCGGACCGGCCGCGCTGTCCGGCCACATCGTGGAGGCGGTCGATCCACGCTGGATGGAGACCCCAGCGCCGTACGGGCCGTTGCCACTCGCGTACGGCGGTCTGATGGCGCACCTCACCATGGACCCGTACGTCTTGATGCTCGCGCATCGCCTGCTGGCCGTGATCGGCATCGCGCTGATCGCCTGGACGGTACCGCGGCTCGCTACTGCTTGCCGGGTCGATCCGGTCTTCGCCACCTGGCTGGTGGTCGCCAACCCGATGCTGCTGATGCATGGGATCGGCGCGGCCCACAACGACATCCTGATGCTCGGCCTGGCCTGCGCTGCCTTCGCACTCGCTCTGACTGGTCACTGGGGTACGGCGGCTGTCGTGGCCGGCATCTCTGCTGCCGTGAAGCTCCCTGGTGGGCTGGTGGTGATAGCCATCGCCGCAGTGATGAGTCCGATGGGAGGGCGGCTCTCCCGGTTCGCCAGTCTTGCTCTGGCGGGTGCAGTCTCCGTGCTGTCGCTGGTAACGGTCGGCGCGCTGACCGGTGTCGGTTCCGGCTGGCTGAACGCACTCGACGTACCGGGGCTGGTGCGGTCGCCGTTCTCGATCGCCAACCTGGTCGGCGACGCCGCTCACGGCATCCTCGGGCTGTTCGGTCAGAACACTGCGGCCGAGCAGTCGCTAGAGGTGGTAAAACTCGCCGGCATGCTCATCGCGATCACTCTGATCGCCGTACTGAGTCTGCGGTCGTCAATCCACCATGCGGCCCGTGCGGTCGGCATTGCACTGCTGGCGATCGTCCTGCTCGGTCCGACCGCCCATGACTGGTATTTCCTGTGGTGCCTGCCGTTCCTGGCCGTAGCGCGGCCCGGACGACGGCTGGTCACCACCATCACGGCAGTCAGCCTGATCTTCACGATCGCAGCGCCGCTGAACTCCTCACTGCGCGGTGCGACCATTCCGATCCTCACCACGACCGCTTTGGTGATCGCGGCCGTGGCCCCGCTGCTCAACCGGCTGCGGAGTCTCCACCCAGTGCGCGCAAGGCCTCAACGAGCTCCTCAGCCAACGGTCGGTGCGTAGACCGCGGTACGCGGGCCTCCACCACGTCGATACCGGCCACTGTCGCGGCCAGCGCAGCCTGCAGGTCCGCTGCGTTCTCCACCAGCTGGTACGGCGTTCTGGTCGCCGCGCAGAGTGCACCAAGGTCGGTGTTGTGCGGCGTACCGAAGACGCGCTCGAAGTGCGACGCGTGGGTCGGGTCGCCCTGTTCGAGCGTGGAAAAGATCCCGCCACCGTTGTCGTTGACCACCACGATCCGCAGGTCCGGCCGCGCCTCGTCCGGGCCGATGACCAGCCCGTTGGAGTCGTGCAGGAAGGCGAGGTCACCGATCAGCGCGTACGTCGGTCCGGCGTTCGCGAGCGCGGCGCCGACGGCGGTGGAGATCGTGCCGTCGATACCGGCGAGACCGCGGTTGGCGATGGTGCGGATCGGGACGACGGGGGCCAGGTCGAGATCGCGGACCGCGTTCGAGGACGCGACGACGAGCATCCCGTCGGCACCGGCCGCGGCACCGACGAGTGCGGCGACGCCCGGCCCCGTGAGGTCGTCTGCGAGCAGCTTGTCGATCGCCGGGCGAGCCGTTTGGTCAGCGTGCTGCCAGCGCTCCAGCCAGTCGGTGGTGTCCGGCCCGGCGACCTCGAGTCCCGTGATCACGGCCGCGGCACGGCGAGCCGGGTCCGGCCACAGGCCGGTCGGCGCAACCACGATCACCTCGACGTCGGCGCGCGCCAACAGCTTCGAGATCGGCCGGGACAGCGTCGGGTGCCCGAACACGATCACCCGCTCGATCTCAGTGGTGAGGTCGCTTGCCTGGAGCAACAATCGGTACGCCGAGATGACGGCCGGCCCGGTCCTGGCCCGGCTGGACGGCTCCGCGAACAGCGGCCACCGACCGCCCTCCGCCGCCAGCCGCGCTGCCTGTGATGCGCCGTCACCTGCGACGACCACGGTCTTCGGTCCAGGCGCGACAGTCGAGGGCTGACCAGCTGCAGCGTGTACGGCGGTCCACGGGCCGGTGCTGCGACCGTCCAACGGCTCTGGCCAGTCCTCACCACCAGTCGGCACCAACGGCTCGGCCAGCGGGCAGTTCAGCTGCACCGGGCCCGGGTCGGCCGACCGGGCACCAGTCGCGTTGGCCACGGCCCGTGCGACCTGTGAGCGCCAGTAGGCGACCTGACCGATCTCTCGGACCGGAGTGCCCAGCTCGTGGAACAGGCGCACAGCTGAGCCGAATACCTTGAGCTGATCAGTGGTCTGGTTCGCACCGGCACCACGTAGTGAGGGCGGTCGGTCAGCGCTCAGCACGATCAACGGCAGCCCGCTGTGCGAGGCCTCCAGGACAGCCGGGTGCAGGTTGGCGACCGCCGTACCGGAGGTTGTCAGGACCGGCACCGGCAGACCGGTTCCCCGGATCAGTCCGACGGCCAGGAAGCCCGCCGTACGCTCGTCGATCCGGACATGTAGCCGCAGCCGACCGGCGCGGTCCGCCTCGGCGAAGGCGAGTGCCAGCGGGGCGCTGCGCGAGCCTGGGGAGACCACGGCCTCCCGGACGCCGCAGCGGATCAGCTCGTCGACCACCACGGTGGCAAACGCAGTGGACGGGTTCATCCGGCACTCCTCTGTTGCACTCTGGACAGGCGCTGTTCCCACACTGCAGTCCGCTCCGCGTCAGCGCGGTTCGCTTCGAGCTGGTCGGGCTGTACCCGCTTCACGGGTAAGAAACCGTCCACCGGCAGCAGCGGCTCGCTGACGACCTCACTGGTGAACATGGAGACCGTAGCGAGGCCGCAGGCATACGGGAGCTCAGGAAGGGCAGCGGCGAGCGCGACGCCGGCGGCGATACCGACGGAGGTCTCCAGCGCGGAGGAGACGACGACCGGGAGACCGATCTGTTCCGCGATCTCCAGGCACGCACGAACTCCGCCGATCGGCTGCACCTTGAGCACTGCGATGTCAGCCGCTTCGAGCTTCTTGACCAGCAAGGGGTCCTCAGCGCGACGGATCGACTCGTCGGCTGCGATCAGAACGTCGGTACGCCGTCGGACCGCCGCCAGGTCCTCGACCGCAGCACACGGCTGCTCGACGTACTCGAGATCGAAGCGGGCGAGTTCCTTCAAGCTGTGCAGGGCCTCGTCCACAGACCAGAGACCGTTGGCGTCGATGCGCACCTGGCCGTCGCCGATCGCATCCCGGACGGCTTCTATCCGAGCTATGTCGTCAGCCAGCGTCTGGCCGGGCTCCGCGACCTTCACCTTGGCTGTGCGACAGCCGGATGCTCTGACGATCGCTGCGGCCTTCTCCGGACCGACTGCCGGGACAGTGCAGTTCACCGGTACGACGTCGCGCAGCGGCGCCGGCCAACCGTCGTACGCGGCCTCGTGGGCAGCACGCAGCCAGGAGACGGCGGTGGCGTCGTCGTAGTCCAGGAACGGACTCCACTCGGCCCAGCCGGCAGGGCCTTCGAAGAGCATGCCTTCGCGGACGGTGATGCCACGGAACTTGTTCTTGAGCCCGACCGAGTAGGTGATCACAGCAGCGCCTGCCGATCAACCTTGCCGGAGGCAAGCATCGGCAGGGCGTCCAGGTGGCGCACTTCGCGGGGCGCCCACGTTCTAGGCAGCACCTCAGCCACGAAGTCCCGCAGCTCGTCTTGGCTCGGCTCCCCCACGACGTACGCGATCACTCGGGTCCCCCACTCCGCATCGGGCACCCCGAGCACCACAGCGTCTTTCACCCGCGGGTGCTCGAGCAGGCGAGCCTGCACTGTCGGCAGGGTGATGTTCACTCCCCCGGAGATCACCACGTCGTCGATGCGGCCGATGACTCGCAACAGACCATCTGTGAGCTCCCCGCGGTCCTGTGTGCGGAACCAGCCATCTCTCAGCACCTCTGCGGTGAGCGACGGCTGCAGGCGGTAGCCGGAGAACAGCGTGCTGCCCTTGATCAGGATGCGACCGTCGTCGAGAGCTATCTCAGTACCGCTCAGCGGCTGACCGGCGTACACGCAGCCGCTGCCGGTCTCAGTCATCCCGTACGCCGGAATCGCGGTGACGCCGGCCTCGACCGCCCGGGCCTTCAGCGGGGCCGGAGTGGCCGCGCCACCGATGATGATCGCGTCGAAGGCGCGCAGCGCGTCCACGTCCGTGTCGAGGTAGCGAGCCAGCTGGGTCGGCACCATCGCGGTGTAGCGACGGGAGCCGGTCATGGCGGCAGTGGACTCACTAAAGCTGTCCCCCAGCAGCACTGGCGTCTGACCGGCCAGGACCGAGCGCGTGAGGATCTGCAGGCCGCCGACGAAGTAGGACTTCATCGGGAGCAGCCACTGGCCCGGTCCGCCCAGCCTCTCGTGCGTTGCCTCCGCTGACGCGACCAGCGCGGTCCGGGACAACAGGACGCCCTTGGGCTCGCCGGACGACCCCGAGGTGGTCAGCACCACAGCGCAGTCGTCCTCCAACGGCTGGTCCGGTGCCGCAGCACGCCGTACTCGCTCCGCAGCGGCCGGATCGTCCGGCACCGGGGCAAATGGCGGCCCGCTGCCATCCAGTACGGCGGTCACGGCCGACAGCACGGCGTCCGGCGTACCGGGGACCAGATGGAGGGTAGACATAACAGTCCGAGCGTACGGCTGAAAGAATCCCTGTCCATGGCCACCCCTGCGCAGTGGATCGAAGGCGCGCGACCCCGCACACTCCCCGCCGCCGTCGCCCCCGTCCTGGTCGGAACGGGCGCTGCGGCGTACCTGGACGCCTTCGTCTGGTGGAAGGCCCTGCTGGCCCTGGGCGTCGCCCTGGCCCTGCAGATCGGCGTCAACTACGCCAACGACTACAGCGACGGCATCCGCGGTACGGACGAGGTCCGGGTCGGCCCACTGCGCCTGGTGGGCTCCAAGGTCGCCACTCCGGGACAGGTGAAGACCGCAGCGTTCACCTGCTTCGGCGTAGGCGCCGTACTGGGCATTGTGTTGTCCGCCACCTCCAGCTGGTGGCTGCTGGTCGCCGGTGCGGCCGCACTCCTCGGAGCGTGGTTCTACACCGGCGGCAAGCGCCCCTACGGCTACCGCGCGCTGGGCGAGGTCAGCGTCTTCCTGTTCTTCGGACTGGTCGCAGTGCTCGGTACGACGTTCGTCCAGGCCGAGAAGCTCAGCTGGGTCGCAGTGGCCGGCGCAGTGTCGGTCGGCGCGATCGCCTGCGCCCTGCTGGTCGCCAACAACCTGCGCGACATCCCCACCGACACCGTCACCGGCAAGCGCACCCTGGCCGTCGTACTGGGCGCTGCGAACTCACGGAAGCTGTACGCCGGGCTGATCGCGCTGGCGTTCATCCTGGCCGCCGTGTCGGCGCTGGCGACCCCGTGGACGCTGGTCGCGTTCATCGCCGTACCGCTGGCGATCAAGGCGACCCGCACTGTGCTCAGCGACGCGGTCGGCCCGGCCCTCATCCCAGTGCTGCAAGGCACTGGCCTGACGGAGCTCGTCTACGCCGTCGGACTCACCATCGGGCTCTTCATCGCCTCGTAGTCCGGCAGGTCCAGCGCACTCTTGGCCTCGGCCAGCTCGTCGTTCGACATCGCACCGCTGCGCAGCGCCGCATTGCGCGCGTCGATCAGCTCCTGAGTCCCAGGAGTCAGCCCACTGCGGCCCTTGTCGACCAGCGCCTGGTTCTGCTCGACGAAGGTCCGGATCCGGCGCTCGAACGCTGTGAAGGCCTCGGTGTGATCAGCGTGCGTGGCCAGCTCGCCCGCGAGGACGTACGCCCCGACCAGCGCGACACTCGACCCCTGCCCGGACATGAACGAGGTCGCGTAGGCCGCGTCCCCGACCAGCGCGACCCGGCCCTTCGACCAGGTCGGCATGTGGATCTGGCTGACCACGTCGAAGAACAGGTCATCCGCTTCCTTCATGGCTTCCACGAGCCGCGGCACGTACCAGTCCGTCTCCGGGAAGGTCGACGCCACCAGCTCCCGCTGAGCCTCCGGGTTGCGGAAGGCGTCGTACGGCGGCTCCTCCAGCTCGAAGTTGAGGAAGCCGTGCACGGGCTGCTCAGGATTGGTGGCATACAACACGGCGGCGCGACCGGGCTTGTTCCAGATCACGCCTTCGTGGCTGAGGCCGAAGGTGTTGGGCAGGGTGAAGCCGGCGAACGCGTACCCGATGTAGCGGTGGAACTCCTCCTCGGGACCGAAGACCAGCCGGCGTGTGTTCGAGTGCAGGCCGTCGGCGCCGATGACCAGGTCATAGGTCCGCTCGTCACCACTGGCGAAGACCACGTCGACGCGGTCGCCACGATCGTCGAGCTGGGCGATCGAGTCAGCGAACCGGAACGTCACCCGGTCGCGGATCGGTGCGTAGAGAGCGTCGGTCAGATCACCCCGCCGGACCTCCAGGTCGACGCCTTCGGTTCCGCCGGTCAACGCGTCGTTGCTGACCGTGGCGATCAGCTCCCCGTCCGGCTCCACGAAGGAGATGCCCTCGGTGGCGACGTGCGCCTTGGTCAGCTGCGGCAGCAGCCCCATCCGGTCGACCACCTCCCGCGCCGTACCGCGGATGTCGATCGGATAGCCGCCACCACGGACGCCGTCGTTCCTCTCCACCACGGTGACGTCGAAGCCGTACCGGTCGAGCCAGTAGGCGAGGGCCGGGCCGGCGATGCTGGCACCGGAGATCAGCACACTGCGAGTCATGATGCATCCTCCGAGAAAGATAGGTACTTTAGGTATCGATCTCCTTCAGCATATACATACCTAAGTTAGGTAATCAATGTCCGGTGACGACGACCTGCTCGACGTACTCCCCCGGCTGGGCCAGATCAGCACTGCCCTCGGCCGCGGCCGCCTGGTTCAGGAGGCCACCGAAGCGACCGGCCTGAACCTGGACCGCCCGGCCATGACGATCCTGATGACGCTCGCCACCACCGAGGCCCCGATGCGGATCGGCGAGATCGCCGACCGGATGCAGGTCGTCGGTCCCCACGTCACGCGCCAGGTCCAGGCCCTCGAGCAGCGCGGTCTCGTCCAACGCGTCGCCGACCCGAACGACAAACGCGTCAGCCTGATCGAGCCCACCCCCACCGGCGCCGAAGCGGCCCGCGCCTACACCGCCACCATCTTCGGCTGGTTCCGCGAAGTCATCGCCGACTGGCCCACGCAGGACCGAACCGACCTGACCCGCCTCCTCAACAAACTCGTCGACGACATCACCGCCCGCCTCACCTAAAGGACACTCTCGTGCGGTCCGCCCTCGGTGGTCGCGTGACCTGGTGCGAGGCGGGGAGTGGCCGCCTTTGCGGTGAGCTACTGCCGCTCTATGGCAGCAGATGCACACAAAGCGCGGAGGACCCGGGAGGTCTAGTGGGGTTCGCTCCATTCGCCGGTGGTGGCGAAGGTTTCGAGGGTGGCCAGGTAGGGGGTGATGTCGATGTTGCTGGTGCGGAGCCAGGCTTCGTCGTAGTAGGTGTTGCCGTAGCGTTCGCCGCTGTCGCAGAGCAGGGTGACGACGCTGCCGCGGACGCCGGTACGGCGCATTTCGGCGGCCAGGCGGAGGGAGCCCCAGAGGTTGGTTCCGGTGGAGCCGCCGACCAGGCGGCCGGTGACTCGGGAGCAGAACTGCATGGCCGCGATCGAGGCGGCGTCGGGGATGGCGATCATGCGGTCGACGACGCCGAGGATGAAGGAGGGTTCGACGCGGGGGCGGCCGATGCCTTCGATCCGGGAGGGGCGGCCGGTGGCGAAGTCGTTGTCGCCGGACTCGAAGGCGGGGAAGAACGAGGAGTTCTCCGGGTCGACGACGGCGATCGAGGTGTCGTGGCGCTGGTAGCGGACGTAGCGGCCGATGGTGGCCGACGTACCGCCGGTGCCGGCGCCGACGACGATCCAGGTCGGGACCGGGTGCTGTTCGAGCGCGAGCTGGCTGAAGATCGACTCGGCGATGTTGTTGTTGCCGCGCCAGTCGGTGGCGCGCTCGGCGTAGGTGAACTGGTCCATGTAGTGGCCGCCGGTCTCCTCGGCGAGCCGCTTGGCCTCGGCGTAGATCTGCCCGGAGCGCTCCACGAAGTGGCAGCGGCCGCCGTAGAACTCGATCAGCTCGATCTTCTCCGGGCTGGTCGACGCCGGCATCACCGCGACGAACGGGAGCCCGAGCAGCCGGGCGAAGTACGCCTCGCTGACCGCGGTGGACCCACTGGACGCCTCGATCACCGGCGTGCCCTCGCTGATCCACCCGTTGCACAGCGCGTACAGGAACAGCGACCGCGCCAGCCGGTGCTTGAGCGAACCGGTCGGGTGGACGGACTCGTCCTTCAGATACAGGTCCACACCGGTGACGGCCGGCATCGGGAACACATGCAGATGCGTGTCCGCACTGCGGTTCGCATCCGCCTCGACGATACGAACCGCCTCGGACACCCAGGCGCGGGCCTTCTCGTCCCGACGATCCACCTCACGACACATACCGCTGTCACTCATGCGCAGCAGGTTAGGTGCTCCGTCAAGAAATGGGTATTCCGCGCCTGGGTCAGCGAGTCAGCAGTCGCGTGCGCGGCTGTACGTCGCCGGGCCCGGGTAGGCGACCCAGGTGCTGGTGCCGAACAGGGCGGGGACCACGGCACCGTCGTGGATCTGTTCGTAGTGCAGGTGGGGTCCGGTCACGTTGCCGGTGTCTCCGACGCGGCCGATCTGCTGGTTGACGGCGACGTGGTCGTTGACCGCGACCCCGCGGCTCTGCAGGTGCGCGTACAGGGTGTGCCAGCCGTCGCCGTGCGCGAGCTCGATGTAGTTGCCGTACCCGCCGGCGTCGTACGCGGACCGCACCACGGTGCCGGAGTCACTGGCGATGACGGGCTTGCCGAGGTCGGCGGTGCCGGAACCCCAGTTGAGGTCGACGGCGTAGTACGACGGGCTGTGGCCGGAGCGGCTCGCACCGGACCAGTTCTCGCCACACCGGAACGGGACGCGGAGCAGCGGCCGCGCCAGCGTCGACATGGTCGAGGCGGCCTTTCCGGTCTGCAGGGCGGCCCGCTGGGCCATGTAGCTCTGCGGAGCAGGGGCGGTCTCATCCGGTACGGCGGCGCCAGCGGCACCGGCCGGCGCGAGGGGCGCCAGGGTCAGAGCGGCCAGGGCGGCGGCCGCGACGAGGGCAGGACGGATCATGAAGTCCTCCAGGGGCGGTTGGAGAGTGCTGGCTTCCAGCGTGACCGGTGCGGATTGCACGAACCAGCAATCCGGCCAAACTCGGTCAGACCCTCGGATCGGGCTACCTTGGGACACACCAACCGACCTGTGGGGGAACAATGACTGAGAACGGCGAGCGGCCGACGCGACCGCGGGTGACGCTGACCGACATCAGTTCGCGCGCGTGGGAGCACCCGGCGGACCGCGGTGCGCTGGTGGCGCTGCGGCAGCTCAAGGGGTTCGACTTCGTCCTGCGGAAGATCTCCGGGCTGATCGACGAGCGCGCCGTCCGGCTGCAGTTCCTCGGGTCGGCGATCCGGGTCGACGAGCGGCAGTTCCCGACCGTGCACCGGCTCTACACCGAGGCCGGCACCACCCTCGACGTCCGGCAGCTGCCCGAGCTCTACATCACCAACAGCCCGATCTGGAACGCGTTCACGATCGGCCTGGACAAGCCGATCATCGTCGTGAACAGCGCCTTGATGCAGGGCCTCGACGAGGAGGAGCTGCGGTTCGTCCTCGGTCACGAGCTCGGCCACGCCCAGAGCGGGCACGCGCTGTACCAGTCGCTGCTGTTCTGGCTGATGCGCCTGACCGGTGCGATGAACTGGATGCCGATCGGCGCCCTGGGCATCCGGGCGATCATCGCCGCGCTCCACGAGTGGTCCCGCAAGGCCGAGCTGTCCGGTGACCGCGCCGGGCTCCTCGCCGTACAGGATCCTGCTGTTGCGTTGCGCGTGCAGATGAAGCTGGCCAGCGGTGGTCAGCTCGGCGAGCTCGACACCACCACCTTCCTCGCCCAGGGCACGGAGTACGAGAGCTCCGGCGACCTGCGCGACAGCGTGCTGAAGCTGCTGCTCCTGGAGGCGCAGTCGCACCCGCTCGCCGTCATTCGCGCGCACGAGCTGCGTCGCTGGGTCGACGAGGGCGAGTACACGACGATCGTCTCCGGCGACTACCCCAAGCGCCAGGACGACGACAGCGCCTCGATGTCGCAGGAGGCCAAGAACGCCGCCAAGTCGTACGGCGATGCCTTCGCCCGCTCGCAAGACCCGCTCGCCAAGCTCCTGCGTGACCTCGGCGACGGCCTCGGCGGCGTCCGCGACTGGGTCTCGGACAAGCTGCGCCCACCGCGGTGAACCAGGCCGCCGACGGGTTGCTGAAGACCAGCCGCCTCGAGGCGTTCAGCGACGGGGTGTTCGCGATCGCGAACACCCCGTTCTACTGACTCCCCCACTCACCACCCGCCGCCCCAAACCCGCCTGACCCGCCCACCCGAACCGTCTCGCCCCGCGGGCAATCTGAGCGGATATCCCTTCAAGTTGCCGGTTCTCCCCTCGTATTTCGACCGGAGAAGCGACCACTTGAGGGGAGATCCCCTGAAATTGCGCGAGGGGAGGCGGGGGCCAGGTGGGAGGGCGGTGGGCAGCAGTGAGCTCTGGGAGGGGCCGGGCCTTGGAGGGGCTGGGCCTTGGGGGGCCGGGCGGCGGGAGGGGCCGGGCCTGGGGAGGGGGCGGGCGGTGGGAAACGGGGTGCGGTGAGGGGGGTGGCGGGAGATGCTGGGCGGGTGATGGAGATTGTTGAGCTGGGCTCGGACGACTGGAGGGTTTGGCGGGAGCTGCGGTTGGCGGCGCTCGCGGAGGCGCCGTACGCGTTCGGGTCGAAGCTGGCCGACTGGGTGGATGCGCCGGAGGAGAAGTGGCGTGCTCGGCTCGAGATGCCGGGGGCGCGGAACGCGATGGCCGCTAGCGACGGTACGGCGGTGGGGATGGCGACCGGCGTTCCCGCGGAGGCGGACGGCGTGGTCGGGCTGATCTCGATGTGGGTGGCGCCGGCCGGTCGCGGGAAGGGTGTCGGCGACCTGTTGATGAGCTGGGTCGAGGAGGGAGCTCGGGCGGCCGGCGCGCACACGCTTGAGCTGACGGTTGCTGAAGGCAACGAAAAGGCGATCGGCCTCTACGAACGGCACGGGTACGTCGCGACCGGCAGCCTGGAAGAGGTCGACGGGGACCGCGTCCTGCGCGAGACGATCATGCAGAAGGCCCTGTAGACACAGAGAAAGGCCCGCTTCCCCCCTCCCGGGAAGCGGGCCTTTCAGCTTGCGGCGATCAGCCGATGTGCACCGGCGCGCTGCTGTCGGTGGCGAGGTCCTTGTGCTTGACCGACAGACCGATCAGGGTAATGATCGCCGATCCGAGGGCCAGGAAGGTCGACCAGAGGAACGCCCGGGTGAATCCGTGCGTGGTGGCCACCGCGGTGAACTGGTCCTTCAGCTGGCCGAGCTGCTCCGGCGACTGTCCGGCCTCGGCGGCCTTCTGCAGGCCCGGGGCGAGCTCGGTGAACTTGTCCTTGATGGCGTTGGTGGAGACCGTGCCGAGCAGCGCCAGGCCGATCGCACCACCGATCTGCTGGACGGTGTTCAGTACGGCGGAACCCACCCCCGAGTCCTCGTTCGCGACGCCGCTGACCGCGGTCAGCGTGAGCGGGACGAAGATCAGGCCCATCCCGAAGGACAGCAGCAGGATGTAGGGCAGCAGATCCGGCGCGTACGACGAGGTCACCTCGAGCCGGCTGAAGCCGAACATCCCGGCCGCGACGAACAGCCCACCGGCACCGGAGATCCAGCGCGGGTCCATCCGGGCGATCAGCACCGAGGCGAGCTGGGCGGCGGCCACGATCCCGACACTGAAGGGCAGGAAGGCCAGACCGGTCACGATCGCGCTGTAGCCCATGATCATCTGCACGAAGATGCCCAGGAAGTAGAACATCGAGAACATCGCCGCACCGACGATCAGCATCACGAAGAAGCTGACGCCACGGGTCCGGTTCGCGAGGATCCGGAACGGCATCAGCGCGTGCCGCGAGCGAGCCTCGATGAACAGGAACACGGCGAGCAGCAGCAGACCGGCGCCGATGAAGCTCAGCGTCCAGGTGTCGCCCCAGCCCTTGGAGCCGGCGCGGGTCAGACCGTAGACCAGCGAGGTGAGACCGACGGTGCCGGTGATCGCACCCGGCAGGTCGAACTTGCCCTTCTGGCGGGCCGACTCGCCCAGGTAACGGAAGGCCAGTACGGCGACGATCAGGCCGATCGGCGTGTTGATGAAGAAGGTCCAGCGCCACGACAGCTCGGTCAGCGCGCCACCCAGGATCAGGCCGACAGCGGCACCGGCCCCGGACATCGCGGCGTACACGGCCATCGCGCGGTTGCGCTCTTTACCGGCCGGGAAGGTCGTGGTGATGAGTGCCAGGGCGTTCGGTGAGGCAGCGGCCGCCGCGACACCCTGCAGGATCCGGCTGGCCAGCAGCACGCCCTCGCTCTGCGCGATACCGCCGACGAACGACGCCACCCCGAACAGCACGACACCGAACACGAACACCTTGCGGCGGCCGAGGATGTCGCCCATCCGGCCACCGAGCAGCAGCAGACCACCGAAGGCCAGCGCGTACGCGTTGACCACCCAGGTGAGCGTGGCGTCGGTGAAGCCCAGTGCGTCCTTGATGTGCGGCAGGGCGATGTTGACGACGGTGCCGTCCAGCACCACCATCAGCTGCGCCATGCTGATCAACGCCAGCGCGATGCCTAGATTGCGGTGACCGTGCCCAGCCGGCTCGGTCCCTGTGTCGACCGGGCGATCGCCCTTCACGACGTCTTCGGACATGAATGTTCCCCTTTTGCGCATTGCCGTGCGGATGCGCCGACCAGCCCCTCGCCGGTCAGCTTGCCTGCGACCCCCGCGCCGCAGGCAGGATGATGTTGTCGATCACTCGGAGGATCAGTTCTTCGGTCGGCTGTTCGCCGAGGATGTAGGCCTGGTGCACGATCACGGCCGGCAGCGTCATCGAGAGCATCTCGATGTCGACGCCGGGCCCGATCTCGCCGCGGGCGACCGCCCGGTGGTAGACGCCGGCGGTGATGTCCTGCCGCGGCGCCAGGAACCGCTCCCGGAACGCCTTCTGCAGGTCGGGGTCGCGGTGCAGCGCCGTCACCAGCCCGGCGATCACCGACATCGGTAGCTCGTCGGTGAACCCGCCCTCACCACACGACATGGCGATCAGGTCACCCCGCAGGCTGCCGGTGTCGACGTCCTCCGGGATCGGGCAGCCCTTGGTCCGGCTGATCGCGTCGACGACCAGGTCGGCCTTGGTCGACCAGCGCCGGTACAGCGTGGCCTTGCTGGCCTTCGCCGCCGTCGCCACCGCGTCCATGGTCAGCCGGTCGTAGCCGAGCTCGGCCACCACCGCCACGGTCGCATCGAGGATCTCCTCCTCGCGGCCACCCTCGACGCGCGGCCGCTGCCGCGCTCCGACTGCATCGATCATGATCACCCTGGGTAAGCGTTCGGTTGCTGATAGAACGAAACGGTTTCGTTTCATCACCCAAGCTACGCCTTATGTGAACGAATGCACAAAGGATTTTCTGAAGATTCCTCAGGTGAGCTAGGTCACTCTGCGTACCAGTCGACCAGCTGGTACGACGAAAAACCCCGCCCCGACCGGATCGGTCGAAGCGGGGTTTGACGGCAACTCGAAGGGTCAGTCGTCCTCGGCGGTCCGGGCCTGCTCGATGCGCTGGGTCATCTGGCCGGCGCGGTGCTCGATCTTCCCGGCAAGCCGGTCCCGCCAGGCGCGCAGGACGAAGATCGACAGGATCGAAGAGATGATCAGCGCGACCAGTAGCAGCGGGAAGACGCCCAGCTGGCTCTTCAGCGGGAAGTAGAGGATCGCGAAGCAGATCGCGAACAGGCCGGCCCGCAGACCGGTGTAGACGGCGAACTCTTTCATCTCACAGCCCCGAGTAGGCATGGAAACCGGACAGCAGCAGGTTCACGCCGATGAAGTTGAACAGGAACACGAACCAGCCGACGATCGCGACCCACGCGGCCCGGCGACCCCGCCAGCCCGCCGTCGCGCGCGCGTGCAGATAACCGGCGTACACGACCCAGGTCACCAGCGACCAGACCTCCTTGGGATCCCAGCCCCAGGCGCGGCCCCAGGCGTAGTACGCCCAGATCGGTCCGGCGACGAGAACACCGAAGGTCCAGAGCGGGAAGGCGAAGGCGTGCACCTTGTAGGCGACCGCGTCGATCGCCGAGGCGGAAGGGACGCGGCGCAGTGCGGCCGGCATCGGCTTGTCCTCGGTCGCGCGACGCTCGGCCCGGGCCTTGATCAGGTAGAGCACGGACGCCAGGCCACCAATGGTGAATCCACCACCGGCGATCGCGGCGGCCGACACGTGAATGACCAGCCAGTACGAGTGCAGCGACGGCAGCAGATCACCAGCAGGAACATAGAAAGCCAGTACGGCGAGGCCGAGCGTGCCGGCGATCACGAACGTGACCCCGAGCCCCAGCCACTGCAGCCGCTGGCGCTTGAGCAGTACCAGGTAGACCGCGGCGACGGCCAGCGAGGCCGTGATCGAGAACTCGTACATGTTGCCCCACGGCACCCGCCCAGCAGCGAGACCGCGAGTCAGTACGCCGGCCGCGTGCAGCGCGAAGGCGAGGATCGTCAGCAGGACACCGATCCGGCTGGCCTGCTCGGCCCGCACCGACGGAGTCTCCTCGACCTCGGGCTCGACCGGAACCTCGGGACCACCGGCTCCGACCAGGACCTTCTGGTCCGCCTTGCGGGTCACCTTCAGCCCCGCGGCCCATTCGGCCGTGTGCGCCAGCAGGGCGATGGCGTAGACGACGGTCGCGGTCGGGATCAAGAGATTCGACACCGACGCCAGCGTGGACGAATTCATACCTGCTCCTGCTTCTTGATGACCTTGCCGATGGCTTCGATCTCGTCGCCGAGGGCACGCTCCGGTCCCCGGTCCAGGCCGGCGACCTCGACCACGGTACGCCCGTCCTCGGTGCGGACCCGAACCCAGGTACGCCGCGGGTGGATGAACAGCGAGGCCATCAGGCCCAGGATCATCAACAGCACCCCGGCCAGGGCGACGTACAGGCCCGGAGTGTGGCTGACCTGCAGCTTCACCCATTGGGTATAGCCGTCGAAGGTGATCGAGCCGGCCTTGTCGGGCAGCGTCAGGCTGTCACCGGGTTTGAGCTGGAAGCGCAGCTTGTCGCCGTCCTTCTCGAACTGGGTGAGCTTCGACTTGTCCAGCTGGTAGACCGATTCCGGCTTCCCGGTCTCCGGCTGCGGGCGGCCGTAGTACGCCGTCATCACCAGCGCCGGGTTCAGGACGTCGGGGAAGATCGAGCGCGGACCGAGGTCGTCGATCACCGCGCTCGGCAGGAAGAAGCCTTCGAAGCCGAGTGTCACCGGCCGCGCGTCCGGGGCCTTGACCACGCCGAACGACGAGAAGTTGGCGTCCTGCGGCAGGAACGGCGCCGGGCCGGAGAACGCGACCTGGCCGGTCCCGTCCTTCACCGTGATCTTCGGCGCGTACCCGTGCCCGAGCAGGTAGACCGTGCTGCCGTCGAGCTTGAGCGGGTGATTGACCTGCAGGTCGTAGGACTTCTCCGGACCGTCGGGCGTCGCCTGGTAGGTGAGGGCGGCGTTGAACTCCCGCGCCGCGCCCTTCTGCGGTCCGTCCTGCTGGTACGTCGCCTTGAAGTCGTTCACGGTGAGCGCGAACGGCGGCAGGTCGTTCTCGGTGTCGAACGCCGCGCCGGAGGTGAAGTCGTCGTACTGGGCGATCGAGTTCGCGAAGCCCTCGCCGCCGACGACGACCAGAACGCTGCCCTTGTAGCCGAACAGCGAACCCCAGGCGACGCCGATCAGCGCGACGATCAGGGAGAAGTGGAAGAGCAGGTTGCCGGCCTCGCGGAGATAACCACGCTCGGCGCCGATCGCACCGTCGTACGACTCGATCCGGAAACGGCGGCGGCGCAGCTCGGCGGTCGCGGCCGCCAGTACGGCGGAAGCGTCGTCCTCGACGGTGAACTTCTCGTAACCCTGCAAGCGATTCAGGTTGCGCGGCGGCTTCGGCGGGCGGGACCGGACGGCCTTCAGGTACACGCCGAGGCGCGGCACCACACAGCCGATCAGCGAGATGAACAGCAACAGGTAGATCGCCGAGAACCACGCCGACTTGTAGACGTCGAAGAGGCCGAGCTTGTCGTAGAGCGGGCCAAGCTTCTTGTGGGCCTCGAGGAAATCGGCCACCTTGATCGGGTCGACGCCGGTCTGCGGGACCAGCGAACCAGGGACCGCGCCCAGCGCGAGCAGGAACAGCAGCACCAGCGCGGTCTTCATCGAGGTGAGCTGCCGCCAGGCCCAGCGCAGCCAGCCCTTCACACCGAGCGCCGGCAACTCCGGGCGTCCGTCCGGGCTGGAGCCCGCCGCGATCCGTTCCTCGACCTCGGTCACCTCAGACCGCCGATCCGAAGTTGGCGACCCACTGCCGCAGATCCGCGGTCATCGCATCCCACACTCCTGTCAACAGCAGCAGACCGACGGCGATCATCAAGACCCCACCGATCCGGATCACCAGCAACTGGTGTTTGCGCACCCACGCGACCGCGCCGAGCATCCGCCGGAACGCCAACGCAGCAACGATGAACGGGATCCCGAGCCCGAGGCTGAACACGAGCGCCAGCGTCGCGCCCCGCCCGGCACTGCCCTCGGTCGCCGCCAGCGTCATCACGGTGCCGAGCGTCGGCCCGATACACGGCGTCCAGCCGAAGCCGAACAGTACGCCGAGCAGTGGCGCGGCCGCGATCCCGACAGCCGGCACCCGGTGCACCCGCAGATCCTTTTGCATAAAGCCGAATCCGCCGAGAAAGATCAGACCCAGTACGACGGTCAGCGCGCCGAGCACCTTGGTGATCAGGCCCTGGTGGTCGATGAGCAGGTCACCGGCCTTGCCGAACACCACGCCGGTCAGGATGAACACGGCCGAGAACCCGGCCACGAAGAGCGCCGTACCGGCCAGCATCCGGCCGCGCTGCTTCGAACCCAGCTCGGCCGCGGACAGCCCGGTCACGTAGGACAGGTAGCCCGGTAGCAGCGGGACGACACAGGGTGAGAAGAACGAGATCGCACCGGCCAGCACCGCGATCGGCAGTGCCACCAGCATCGAGCCCGTCATCGACTCGGCGAACCACTGACCCATCAGCTCAACCAGCGTCCTTGACCATGCCGAGCAACGTGTCCTTGGTGATCGGCGCGATCGCGCGGGCCGCGACCTTGCCGTCCTTGTCGATCACGAGCGTGGTCGGGATCGCGTTCGGCGAGATCTGGCCGCGGAACCGCAGCAGCGCCTTGCCGGCCGGGTCGTACACACTCGGGTACGGGACCTTGAACTCCTGCTGGAACCGCTTGGCCGGCGCCGGGTCGTTGTCGCGGGTGTTCAGTCCGATGAACTGCACCGACGGCCCGAGCTCGTTGGCGGCCTTGACGAAGTCCGGCGCCTCCTGACGGCACGGCGGGCACCACGAGCCCCAGACATTCAGGACGACGACCTTGCCGAGCTGGTCGGACAGCGTCCACTTCTTGCCGTCGAGGGTGTTGCCGCTCAGCGGCGGGGCCGGCTTGCGGTCGGCCTTGGCGAACACCGAGACGTTGCCGGTGCCGCTGACGAAGCCGGACTGGCCCTTCCGGTTCTGCGCCGAGTCCTGACC
The DNA here is from genome assembly GCF_044453945.1 of Kribbella sp. NPDC051587. Taxonomy (NCBI): domain Bacteria; kingdom Bacillati; phylum Actinomycetota; class Actinomycetes; order Propionibacteriales; family Kribbellaceae; genus Kribbella; species Kribbella sp. NPDC051587. The sequence continues at coordinate 572,595 of NZ_JBITDE010000002.1, read as the reverse complement.
GGTCGAGCACCCGGCGATCAGGAGCACACCGGCCACGACTGCCGCCGTACGGGCAAACTTTTTCGATGGGTGACGCAGCATCATGCGCCGCCGACGAACTTCTTCGGGTTCTTCACCGGCAGCAGGTCCTTGGCCGGTTCGGAGTAGCCGACCGAGACGATCGACTCACCGTGGAAGGTGAACGAGGTCAGGCTGGCCAGGCTGCACTGCCGCTTGCGCGGGTCGTGCCACAGCCGGCGGCCCTCGATCGCGGACCGGACGATCCAGATCGGCAGCTGGTGCGACACGATCAGCGCCTCGTGCCCGGCGGCCTTCTGCCGGGCGGTCTCGATCGCGTCCCGCATCCGCCGGACGATCTGCTGGTACGGCTCACCCCAGGACGGCTTCACCGGGTTGCGCAGCAGCCACCAGGCGCTCGGGTTCTTCAGCGCACCGTCGCCGACCCCGAACTTCTTGCCCTCGAACAGGTTGGCCGCCTCGATCACCCGCTCGTCGATGTCCGGGGTGATCCCGAACGTCGCGGCGATCGGCTCCATCGTCTCCTGGGCCCGCTCCAGCGGGGAGCTGACCAGGTGCACGACGTCGCGGTTCTTGACGTGCTCGGCGACCCGGTCGGCCATCGCGCGGCCGAGCTCGGACAGGTGGAAGTCGGGTATCCGGCCGTAGAGCACACCGGTCGGGTTGTGCACCTCGCCGTGACGCATCAGGTGCACGACCGTCGTTTCGGTCACCGGGACGTTCCCTTCAGTTCTGTACGGCGGCTGCTGCGGCGGCCGCCGGTGCGAGAGCGGACTCGAGTTCGGCCAGCCCGTCGTCGTCGATGGCGCTGCTCACGAACCACGCCTCGAACGCGCTCGGCGGCAGGTACACACCGCCGTCCAGCATGGCATGGAAGAACGCCGCGAACCTCGGCAGGACCTGTGCACCGGCATCACCGAAGTTCTTGATCACAGCATTCTCCTCAGACTCCACGAAGAAGACACTGAAGAGGTTCCCGGCCGACTGGATGACGTGCGGCACACCTTCCTTGTCCAGCGCGGCCTTCACCAGGCCCTGGATGGCCAGTGAGGTGCGGTCCAGCTTGGCGTAGACCTCGTCGGTTGCCAGCCGCAACGTCGTCAGACCGGCGGTGGTCGCGATCGGGTTCCCGGACAGGGTTCCGGCCTGGTAGACCGAGCCCTCGGGGGCCAGGTGGGCCATGACGTCGGCCCGGCCACCGAAGGCCGCGGCCGGGAAGCCACCGCCCATCACCTTGCCGAACGTCATCAGGTCGGGCCGGACGCCGTCGACGCCGTACCAGCCGGACTTGGTGATCCGGAATCCGGTCATCACCTCGTCGGAGATGAACAGCGCGCCGTTGTCGGTGCAGGTCTTGGCGAGGAACGCGTTGAAGTTGTCGCGGGGCGGGACCACGCCCATGTTGCCGGGCGAGGCCTCGGTGATCACGGCCGCGATCTGGTCGCCGTACTGGGCGAACGCCTCGGTGACGGCGGCCTGGTCGTTGTACGGCAGCACGATCGTGTCGGCGGTGGTCGCTTCGGTGACTCCCGGCGTACCGGGGATACCGAGTGTGATCACGCCGGAGCCGGCCTGAGCCAGCAGCGCGTCGACGTGACCGTGGTAGCAGCCGGCGAACTTCACGATCTTCGCCCGGCCGGTGAACCCACGCGCCAGCCGGAGCGCGGACATCGTCGCCTCGGTCCCGGAAGAGACCAGCCGCACCTTGTCGACCGGCGTCCGCGCGACGATCTCCTCACCGAGCAGCACCTCCGGCTCGGTCGGAGTCCCGTACGACGTCCCGCGGGCGACCGCGGTCTGGACGGCGGCCGTCACCTCGGGGTGCGCGTGGCCGAGCAGCATCGGTCCCCAGGAGCAGACCAGGTCGAGGTAGCGATTGCCGTCGACGTCGGTGATGTGACTTCCGTCACCACTGGTCATGAAGCGCGGCACGCCGCCCACGGCGCGGAACGCCCGGACGGGAGAGTTGACGCCACCGGGAGTAACGGCGGAAGCCCTGTCGAAGAGCGCGGCGGACTGTTCTGTGTGGTCGGGCACGGCCGCCATTCTTCCCGACAGACCAGTGCGTCTGGTGGGCGGGCGGCAGGATTACGGTACCCAGGGGGTTCACAGGCGCGTTGTTACGGGCCAGTATGGGTACCCGGTAACTGCACGTACACGGTCGAGGTCCGGCGCGTAACCCACGCAGCGGGGCGGACGTTGTACCCAGTGCGACGGTTTTACCGGCACCGACGAAATGACCTGTCCGCAGCGTGGGGCTGGACAGGTCGATGAGTCACGGAGGGGATCATCGATGGCGAAGGGCAAGCGCCGCGCCACGGGAAACGGGTGGCGGTCAGTCGCGCCGCTCATTCCACTGGCGTTGTTCGCGAGCGCGTTCACCGTCAGCGCGACCGACAATCCGGCGGTCGCCACGGCGTCGCTGGAGCAAGGACTGTCAGGTAAGGATTCGGTCGTCGTACCGAACACCCCGATCGCGGGCCCGGCCAACGTGCCGGTGCCGGGCGTGGTGGGGCACGGTGTCGATCCGGGTGAGCCGGCCAACCAGGTGGTGTCCGGCCTGTCCCGTAACGGCATTCCGAAGGCGGCCCTGAAGGCCTACTCACGGACCCAGCAGCTGGTGGGCGAGGCCGATCCGACCTGTCACCTGCCATGGACGCTGGTGGCCGCGATCGGCCGGGTCGAGTCGAACCACGGCCGCTTCGGCGGCAGCATGCTGAACAGCAAGGGCGTCGCCGTCCCAGGGATCTTCGGACCCCGGCTGGACGGCACCAAGACGGCCAAGATCAACGACACCGACGCCGGTGCGTACGACGGCGACAGCGCCTTCGACCGCGCGGTCGGGCCGATGCAGTTCATCCCGGGCACCTGGCGTGCGATGGGCGTCGACGGTGACGGCGACGGCGTGCGGAACCCGCAGGACATCGACGACGCCGCGATGTCGACCGGTGTGTACCTCTGCGCCGGCAAGACCGACATGGCCAAGTCCGGTGACCTGACCAAGGCCCTGCTGCGCTACAACCACTCGACCGACTACGCCAACCTGGTGATGAACATCGCCAAGGCGTACGCGACCGGCAGCTGGATCGCCGTCGGCAACGGCACCGAGGACGGCGACCAGGGCATCGACCGCGCCGGCGACCAGGTCAACGACCCGACCATCGACGCCCCGGCCGACAACAACCTGCCGCAGGCGAGCGACCAGGAGACGTACCCCGTGGTCACGCCGACCACCGGTCCCGTCCAGCAGCCGGGCAAGCCGGGCACCAACCCGACCAAGACCCCGCCGGGGACCACGAAGCCGCCGACCAGCAAGCCGACGACCTCGAAGCCCCCGACCTCCAAGCCGACCCAGCCCGGCACCCCGTCACCCAAGCCGCCGACGACTTCCCCGAAGCCGCCGGCCCCGGGAGTGGCCACCCTGCAAACAGCAGTCGGCCTGATCGTCGGAACCGTCGGCAGCACCGTCACCGAGCTGTCCAAGGCAACCACCTACTGCCAGTCGGAGATGAAGAAGGTCACCATCACCAAACCGACCCAGTCCCAACTGCAGAAGTGCGTCACGGCCTACCAGACCGGCGGCACCAAAGCAGTCGACCAGGTCATCCGCAACCTGCTCTCCCTCCTCGGCCTCCTCGGAGTCCTAGGCACCGGAATCCTCGGCGGCTGACCCCCGCCACCCCAGACGGCGCGCCTGCCCCCACCCCTCCCTAGGCGCGCCTGGCGACGCCACGGAGCTACTCCCCCCCAGCTCCGTGGCGTCGCCCTGTCATATCCCCCGTGACCTGACCACGCCCTCCCCTCCGTCGCGGCTCGGGGCGGACCGCCCGCACTCACCAACTGCCTTTGAGCTGCCTCGGCGGCGTCTCCCTGAGCGTGAGTTCCGGGGAGGAGCCCTACTTGGTGAGTGGCGGCGGTCCGCACGTCCTCGAACTGCTACCAGGGGTTTTCGATTGATTGGGTGAGGGTGTTGCCTTGGTGGTCGGTGACTTTGACTCGGAGGGCGGCTGCGGGGCCTGGGTTGAGGTGGGTGTTGGGGGTCAGGGGGTGCCAGGTTTTGCCGTCGTACGAGATGTCGGCGGTGGTGTGGAAGCGGGTGGTGCCGTGATAGCCGGGTTGGTAGGAGGGCTTGAGGTCGAGGCGGTCGCCTCGGCGTTGGTAGTCGACTTGGATGAGGGGCAGGACGCCTCGGCCGCGTGCGGGTTGGGAGTAGAAGTGCCAGGTGGTCTGGGTGGCGGTGGAGGTTTTGGCCCAACTGGTCGGGCCGCGCTGCTGGTTCAGGGTCAGGTCGTACCAGGCCGGCTTGGCCGGTACGGCGAACTGGGCCACTGACCAGGTGGCGTTGCCGAGGTCGATGCCGTTGCTGGTGAGCTTCATCGAGGTGGTGTCGCCGCGGTCGGCCCAGCCGTAGATGGTGCGGTCGCCGTTGACGTACTGCGGGATGGCGATCCGCAGGGCGTTCTCGAAGCGGGCAGGCGGCCAGCCTTCGGGCTCCTCGCCGGTGACGGCGGGAACGGCCGGGCGCATCAGCGGTTCCCACCAGCCGCGTGTCACGTGCTCGCCCGGCCGGTAGCCGCGCGCGATCGTGGACTCGGTGCCGGACTCGTTCCACTCCCCCGCGGAGGTCTTGTCCTCCCAGGTGACGCCGCGCAGGTCGGTGGCCAGGTAGTCGGTTCGGGTGACCGGGCCGGTGACCGCTCGCGTTGCTGTCAGGCCGGCGGCGATCCCGGGCAGGTGGGCGATCCGCTGGTCGGTATGCAGGAACCAGGCGTCGTTGCGTTGGAAGGCGGTCGTGACCACCGCCGGCCGCATCGCGCCGATGTCGAAGGTGAGCGGTCCGCGAACCGTCGACGGCCCTACCGCCAGGTCGTACCGGTAGGTGCTGTCCTGCAAGCCATTGAGCTGCAGTGTCACCGGCCCCTTCCCCAACAGGTCGAGCAACTGCTTCCCCTGCTCGGCGCGCAGCAGGTAGAACGGGATGCCCTCGTCAGCTGAGGTCGACCACCAGCCGGGCGCCTCGTTGTACATGAACACGGCCTTCGCCCCGGCGTCCTTGGCCGCCCGGACCTGCGCCGGGGTCTCCTCATAACCGCGCCAGCGAATCAACGCGACCTTGTCCTTCACGCCGGCCAGCTCGTCCGGCGTACCGTCGCCGCCGTCGGCGAGGGGCAGTTTCGCCTTGCCGACAAAGACGTTGCGCGCCGAACCCTCGTCAGGCGTCGGCAGCCGGAACGACTGCCCGGCTCCGGTCACGTCCGCGGTCAGCTTGGGCTGCGCGAGATCCCAGCGCTGCACGACCTGAAAGGTGCCCTGGGCAACCTTTCCGAAGTCCTGGACATAGACACCGTCGGCGACCCGTCCGCTGAACGACCAGCCGGAGACCGCATCGCGCTGCCCGACCTGGCGATGCCAGGCGATCCCGACGCTGCGGGCATCGGCCCGGAGCGGCGTCTTCACCGTCACCTTGTGCGCCGTCCGCGCATCGAAGGTGTAAGACCGATCGCCGTCGATCCACTCGTCCGGATCGCCGAGCAACGTCACCGAGTTGGTCCAGTCGGCTTCGTCGCCGCCCATCGCATACGCCATCACCGCATACCGCCCGGTCGGTACGCCGATGGTCCGGCTTCCCGTTGCGTCGAACGCGACGGCGGTGACGCCACCGGTGTCCTGGTTCCACAGCTGAACGCCACTGGCCCCCGCACGTGTGGTGGCCGGCTGACCATCACGCCCGATCGCCTTCACGGTCACCTGGTGCAGTGGACCGGTCGCCGCAAAACCAACCCCAGTCCGGTACGACGTACCACCGGCGCGCGCGGTGAGCACGCCGGCGTAGTTAGCCGCCCGGGTCTTGGCGAGGTCGAGCGTGACCGTGACCGACGCCGTACCACCGGCCGGAACGAGGAGCCGCGAAGGACGGACCGCAATCGCCGCCGCGACACCGGCCGGCGAGGTCGCGCCGACGGTCAGGTCCAGAGTCACCGCCCGCTTCGAATTGTTGTGGTAGGCAACCTTCTGGGCGGTCCCGGTACCGAAGAACAGATTGCCGGTGTCCGGGAGGATCTGCGGGTCGAGTGCCTTCGGGATGTCGATCCGTCCCAGCCCCTGCTGATCGGGCCGGACGCCCTTGGTCGGTACGGCGGTCGCCGTCAACGCCGCCTTGAGCTGCGAACCGGTCCAGTCGGGGTGCCGCTGAGCCAGGATCGCGGCGGCTCCGGCGACATGCGGTGTCGCCATCGAGGTGCCGCTCATCGCGGTGTAGTACTGGTCGAGCACGTGACCTTCCGTCGTACCGGCGGCGCGGGCCGCGGCGATCTCGACGCCGGGAGCGGTGACCTCGGGCTTGAGAGCGCCGTCACCGAGCCGCGGACCACGGCTGGAGAAGTTCGCGAGCTGGTCGTCCCGGTCGACGGCACCGACGGTCAGTGCCTCGGTCGCGGACCCCGGACTACCGACGGATTCCTCGGCACCGGCGTTGCCGGCTGCGATGACGAACAGCGCGCCGCTCGACCTCGAAAGCTCGTCGACCGCCTGGCTCATCGGGTCGGTGCCGTCCGACGGCCAGCCGCCGAGGCTCATGCTGACGACCTTGGCGCCCTGTTTGACCGCCCACTCCATGCCGGCGATCGCCTCGGAGTCCGATCCGCTTCCGGCGTCGTCGAGCACCTTGCCGATCAGCAGGTCAGCGCCGGGCGCGACCCCCTTCCGCTTGCCGGCGGACGCCGTACCGAGGCCGGCCACCGTCGAGGCGGTGTGGGTGCCGTGTCCGTGCCGATCCTGCACGCTCTCACCGGGAACGAAGCTCTCCGCTGCGACCACCTGCTGGGCGAGGTCCGGGTGGCCGGCGTCGTAACCGGTGTCGAGTACGGCGACCTTGACCCCGCGGCCGTCGTACCCGGACTTCCAGGCGGTCGGTGCGCCGATCTGCCGGGTGGAGCGGTCGAGCATGGCGTGGGTGCGGCCGTCGAGCCAGATCTTGGCCGGCGCGGAACGGCTGGTGACCGCGGTCTTCCAGAAGGCTTTGGCGTTCGCCTTGGACACGGTGACCGCGGTGCTACCGACACTCGGCAGGGTTCGACGGACGGTCGCGGCCGCGATCGTGTTGCGCGGCGTGGTGAGGATCAGCGGCAGGTCAGGCGTGGCGTTGTCGTCGTAGCCCTGCGCAACGAGTTCGGTGAGGTTGAACAGGCGGCGATCGAGCCGGTTCTCGGTGAGCAACGGGTAGGCCGAGGCGGGGACGATGCTGAGGTCCCCGTCGAAGGAACCGAAGTAGTAGGGCTCGTCGCCGACCAGCCGGGCCGAGACCTGGCCGGTGGAGCTGGTACTCAGTTCGGCGACGTCGCCGGTGACGAGCGTGACACGCTGCGTCGTACCGGGCTGCGTCGTACCGGGCTGGGCCGTAGCGAGCGGCGCGGCGGCCTGTGCGGTGGTGCTCGCCAGCAACGGGGAACTGGCGAGCACCATCGCGGTGAGGCCGGACGCGAGGCGGAACAGGCGGGATTTCACAGGGGGGACCTCCCGACGCCCCGACCCTCGCGAGGCCGTCGTCAGCAGGCTTTCAGCTGCCGGGGGTCGCCCGCAGCCGCTCTCCCTGTCCTGTCCACGCCATGACCGAAAGTGGTCAGGACCGCATTACGCGAAGCGCTTGGCGACCTGCTCGACGCGGTCGACCAGGTTGAGGTCGTAGGCGACGCCGGGGATGTAGAAGATGACGTAGTCGGCGCCGGCCTCGAGGGCTGCCTCGACGCGGAGGGCGATCTCGTCCTCGGTCTCGATCTTGTTCTCGGTGGAGAAGCGGTCCCAGTTGATCGGGCCGCGGGCCTTGTCGGTGGCGAGTTTGGGGTCGTCGCCCTTGTCGATCGGGAAGACGTTGATGCCGGTCGACTTGATGATCGAGTCGTAGTCACGGCCGAGCTTGTCGCAGTGCTCCTTCAGGACGGCGACCTTCTCGCGGATCACCTCGGGGTTGCCACCACCGATGTTCGCGGCGTCGCCGTACTGGGCCACGAGCTTCAGCGTGACCTGGGGGCCGCCGCCACCGATCCAGAGGCTGGGCTTCTTGTTGCCGGCGCCCTTGGGGAGGTTGATCGGGCCGTCGATCGAGTGGTACTTGCCGTTGACGACCGGGCGGTCCTCGGTCCACATCCGGTGGATGATCTCGGTGGCTTCGCGGAAGGCCGCCATCCGCGGCTTCACGTCCGGCCACTCGTAGCCGTAGGCCTTCCACTCGTGTTCGTACCAGCCGGCGCCGATCCCGGCGTACAGGCGGCCGTGGCTGGCGACGTCGACGGTGGAGGCGATCTTCGCGTAGAGGGCAGGGTTGCGGTAGCCGTTGCAGCCGACCATCTGGCCGATATTGACCCGCTGGGTGTCGCGGGCGAGGGCGGCGGTCGCCGTCCAGCACTCGAACGTCGTGTTGTCACTCGGCTCGGGCACGGTGTGGAAGTGGTCGAACAGCCAGATCGAGTCCCAGGACTGCTCGTCGGCCCGCTTGGCCACCGCGGTCATCGCTTCCCACTGCTCCACCGGATCGGCGATCTGCGCCAGATCCATTTTCCAGCCCTGCGGCACGAACAATCCGAAACGTGTAGTCATGGTCTCCATCCTTTCCACGCGCAGGCCCTGCGGTCCATGAAGCGGGATGTCTAATTCGTTCTCAATCGGAGCACCAGAACTTCTGAATCACTGATGGCGTCGTACCTGCCGGCACCCGATCCGAGGAGGACACACCATCAAGTTCGACGAGCTCTTCGACCAGGCCGCACCCCTGATCGCCGCCGGCGAACACGCCCGCGGGTTCGGTGATGGCTTCGGTGGAGGCGGTGGACTCGGCGGCTGACGAGTACCTGGACCGGCTCACGGAGGAGCTGGGTCCGGACGCGTGGTTCGAGCGGCCGCACGGACGGCGTGACATCTGGTATTCGAACCTGCTGCATTTCACGGGCGACATCCCCGAGCCCGTGAAGCTGATCAACTGGGTGGCGGAGCGGCGGTCGCTGGCGGGTGACGAGCTGGTGATTCCGGCAGCCGAGCTGGTCCGGTTCCGCCTGGTCGGCGGTGATCGCCCGCACATGCGGCCGGTGACGTTGTGAGCGAACGGTTAGCCGATGGTGAGGGCGCTCGGCGAACCTGTGCGCGTCATCACGTTCTGGTCCGCCGCCCCGACGGACCCTAGGAAGGAGCCACGATGTCGACGTTCCGCAAGTCTGCTGCGCTGACCGGTGCACTCGCCGCCGGAGTCCTGGCGGTCTCCGTCGCCACCACCGGCATCGCGTCGGCCACCGTCGTGAGCGGCGGCAATTACCCGAGCCCCGGCGCCTGCAGCCAGGCCGGCAAGAACATCACCCAGAATCCGTCCAACCCGTACTACGGCTGGAAGTGGACCTGCACCAAGATCGTCGACAAGCCGCTGTGGCATCTGGCCCTCAAGGGCTGAGCAGCACCCCACTGAGCCCCACGCCCCCGACTAACCCCCAGTTGTCGGGGGCGTGGGTATACGTGCGCCCGATCTTGACCGAGAATGCAGCGTGTACTTTCGCGTACTCGGACCGGTCGAGGTGGGCGCCCAGCCCATCGCTCTCGGCAGCCGGGAGCGGCTCGTACTGGCGATGCTGCTCATCAACGCCGACCGGGTCACGCCGTCCGACCGGCTGATCGACACGGTCTGGACTCAACCCCCGCAGTCGGCCCGGCAGCAGCTGCACAACCTGATCGCCCGGCTGCGCCACAAGCTGGACGCGGCCCTCATCGTGACCCGTCCGCTGGGTTATCAGCTCAGGCTCGCCGACCACGGACTCGACCTGCACACCTTCCGGCTGTCCGTCCTCCGTGGGCGCGAGCACCTGCAGGACGAGCAGTACGACGACGCCCGGACCGAGCTGGACGCTGCGTTGGCGCTGTGGCGCGGGGACGCCCTCGCGGACCTGTCCGGTGACTGGGCCGCGGCGACCCGCGAGTCGCTCCACCGTGAGCGGGTTGCGGCCGGGGAAGCACTCGCCCAGGCGCAGCTCGCCACGCATGATCACGCCGGCGTCCTCGAGACGGTGCAGGTCTTACTGGCCACCGATCCACTCCACGAAGGCCTGCACGACCTGCGACTGCGTGCCCTGGCCCGGAGCGGCCGCCGTACCGAGGCTCTGAGCGCCTACCAGGACCTGCGTCGCCGGCTCGTCGCCGAGTTCGGTGTCGAGCCAGGGCAGGATCTCCAGGAGACCCACTCCAACCTTCTGCGAGACGTCGAACCGCCGTCGGCGTCTCCTCGCCACGTGCCCCGGCAGCTGCCCCGCCCGATCGCTCTTGCCGGACGTGACGAGCTCCTCGTCGAGTTGACCGAGGTCCTACGGACACCTGAACCACGTCCGGGCACGGTGCTTCTCGTCGGAGCGGGCGGCATCGGCAAGACCTCGCTCGCTGTCGTTCTCGCCGACCGCATCCAGGACGAGTACCCCGACGGCACCCTGTACGCCGAGTTGGACGGCACCTCGCATGACCCACGTGACCCCGACGAGATCATCGACCGGTTCCTCCGCGCGCTCGGCGCCACCGCTCCCCCGGCCCACGTTCAACGTGCGGAGCGGCTGGCGCTCTATCGCAGTGCGATCGCGAACCGCCGCGTACTGGTGGTGCTGGACGACGCCCTCGACGAACGACAGGTGCGCGACCTGCTCCCACCGTCGCCGCGTTCGGCCGCGATCGTCACCTCACGTCACCGGCTGGCCGGCCTCGACGACGTACTCCGCCGCAACGTACCGACGCTGTCGACCGAGGTCGCCGTCGATCTGCTGCAGGCAGGTCGAGACGTCACCGATCCGGTACCGGGACTCGCCCGGTCTGCCGTGCAGCTGTGCGGTCACCTCCCGCTCGCGCTGATGGTCGTCGCCGCCCGGCTGGCGTCCGGTGTCGTCGACCTGGCTGAGGTGGTCGACCACCTCAGCGAGGAGCACGTGCGGTTGGACGAGCTCGCGATCGGGGACGTCGACGTACGGGCGAGCATCGCGCTGTCGTACGACGGGCACCTGTCCCGGCCCGCTCAGCAGCTGCTCCGACGAGTCGCCGCCGTTTCGGTGACGACCTGGCCGGCGTGGTTCGCCGGCGTGCTGCTGGAGGACGACGTACTGCTGGGCTCGCGGGCGCTGGACGAACTTGTCGACGTCCATCTCGTCGAGCCCTGCGGTCGCGATGCCGCGGGACAGCTCCGGTTCACTCTGCATCCCTTGGTGGCGGCGTTCGCCGGCGAGCGCGCTGCCCGTGAGGAGGACGCGGGTGCTGTCGCAGGCTGTCGCCGTGCCGCCGCGATGGCCTGGCTGGGGCTGGCTTCGCAGGCCGACGACGGCTTCGGCCATGGGCTGCGCCCGGTGGTCGGTCCGGACGGCACGACGATCCCGGCAGGTCTCCCGCCTCGTCGGGTGACCGTCGCGGCGGAACAACCTGCAGCCTGGTTCGACGCGGAGATCGGCAGCATCCGCGACCTCGTCCACGCGCTGGCCCGCGCCGGTGAGCTCGATCTGGCGGCCGCGCTCGCACTGCGCTCGGACGGCTACCTCGTGGTCCGCGGCGAGACGCACGTCCGCGCCGGCCTGCTGCGGCGGGTCGTCGACTGTTCGGACCTGGTACTGCGCTGGGGCGTCCTGCGGTCGTTGTTCCACACAGCTGCCGAGGTCGGCCGGTTCTCCGAGCTGGCTGAACTGGCAGAGTCGCAGCTCGCCGTCGCCCGCAAGCTCGATGCCGGGTCGATGGAGCAGAACGCCCTGGTCCAGCTGGGCTGCGCACTGCGCGAGCTCGGTCGCTTCGAGGAGGCGACGGCACGGCTCGAGGAAGCCTCGTCCCGGGCGATGGACCGCGACGACACCATGATGGTGGCCCAGGCACACGGACACCTCGGCGTACTGCTGGCGCGCACTGGAAACCCCGTCCGTGGTGCGGCGCTGATCGCTGAGAATCTGCAAGCTGAACGGGAGCGCGGGCCATCCCGGCGATTGAGCATCTGGCTCATCGCCTACGCCGACTGCCTCGCTCTGACCGGTGACGTGGCGGCGGCCGAGCGAGCGCTGGACGAGGCCGAACAGCTCGCCAAGAGCCTGGAGGACCGCACCGTCCTTCTCGACGTCGCCCACACCCGGGCGGCGATCGCGCTGCGCGCCGATGACGTCTCTCGTGCCGAGTACATCCTCGACGACAGCTCCGCTGCAGGCGGTCCGCGCGTACCGGGCGCGGAGCCGACCGACGAGGAGTTGCGCCTGCGCGCCGACATCCTGCTCATCCGTGGTCGAGCAGCTGAGGCGGCCCCGTTGCTCCAGCAAGCCTTGCTGCGACATGAGCGCGAGGGCGTCCGACTCGAACTCGCCCACGACCTGGCCCGACTCGCTGCAGTCCACGCGGCCCTGGGCGAGCAGGACCGAGCCAGCCAACGCCACTCGGAACTCGTGGTCCTGCTGCGCGATCTCGGCATCGGCATCGACGCTCTGCACCTTCCCCGGTCATTGGCGCGATGACCGCCGGCCCTGATCTATGAGAGCGCTCTAGTTCCGGAAGCGGCCAGGTCTTGATCTGAGCGGCCGGAGCGCCCAGAGTCGGGCGCGACGCGGGCGCGCGCCCGCGCTGGAGCTCAGGAGAGTCGCCCATGCCCAGGTGGCCCATTGTCCGTAGTACCCGACGACGAACGGCCGTGATCACCGCTGCCGCGTTGCTGGCCGGCTCGCTGGTGGCGAGCCCGGCCGTTGCCGACGACCCGGCACCCATCACGCTGGCCGCCTTCGAGGGGGCCGAACCGTTCGCGTCCCCGCCGAACGCCGGCATCTTCGGCTGGGGCAGTGACGCCGACGACCCGCCCACGATGGAACTGCAGACCCGCGCGGACGCTCCGGCAGGCGGCTCAGTCCTGCACGGCACGTACAACATCAGCGGGTACGGCGGTTTCAGCCACGACATCACGTACGACCAGAACCCCGGGAACTGGTCGGCGTCCAAGGGCATCCGGTTCTGGTGGTACGGCCAGAACACCGCCCAGACCGAGCCCGGCACCGGGAAGCGGATCTTCCTCGAGATCAAGGACGGCGGCGCGAACGCCGAGGCGTCGGAGCTGTGGAACACCAGCTTCACCGACGACTGGCAGGGCTGGCAGCAGGTCGAGATCCCGTTCAGCGACTTCGTGTACCGCGGTGACTACCAACCGGTGGGTGGCATCGACCACGTCCTGGGACTGACCCAGATGTGGGGCTACGCGTTCACGATGCCGGTCGGCTCACCCGGTCAGTTCGAGATCGACCAGGTCGAGACCTACGGCAAGGCCGACCCCGCGCTCAAGGCGAGCGTCAGCACGGACGCCGAGGTCTACCCGGTCAAGGAGGGCGGCAGCGCCCAGGTGAAGGTCGCCGTCGCGACCACCGGAAGCACCCCGCTCGAGGAGCCGGTCACCGTCGCCTACACCGCCGGCGGCGGAACCGCCGGTGCCGACGACTACGCACCGGTCTCCGGCACGCTCACCTTCCCGGCCGGTACGGCGTCCGGCACGAGCCAGACCGTGACCGTGGTGACCAAGAAGGACCGGACCGCCGAGGTCGCCGAGACGATCCCGGTGAACCTGACCGTCACCGGGGCCAAGTCGCCGGTGACCCAGCCGGTCGTGGTGATCGACGCGCACGACCTGCCGTACCTCAACCCGAAGCTTCCGGTGAAGAAGCGGGTCGACGATCTCCTCTCCCGGATGACGCTGGCGGAGAAGATCGGCCAGATGACCCAGGCCGAGCGGAACGCGCTCAAGTCCCGCAGCGACATCTCGACGTACGCGCTCGGCTCGCTGCTGTCCGGTGGCGGCTCGGTGCCGTCGCCGAACACCCCGGCCTCCTGGGCCGCGATGATCGACACCTTCCAGCGGAGCGCGCAGGCCACCCGGCTGCAGATCCCGCTGATCTACGGGGTCGACGCCGTGCACGGTCACAACAACGTGGTCGGCGCGACGATCCTCCCGCACAACATCGGCCTGGGCGCGACTCGTGACCCGGACCTGGCCCGCCGTACCGGTGAAGTGACGGCGACCGAGGTACGCGCGACCGGCATCCCGTGGGACTTCGCGCCGTGCCTGTGCGTGGTCCGCGACGACCGCTGGGGCCGCGCGTACGAGGGCTTCGGTGAGGACCCGGCACTGGTGAACTCGATGGCGACCGTCATCACCGGCATGCAGGGCAAGGCCGACGGCAGCCAGTTGAAGAACAAGGACCGCGTCCTCGCGTCGGCGAAGCACTACGCCGGCGACGGTGGTACGACGTACGGGTCGTCGACGACCGGTGGTTACAAGCTGGACCAGGGCATCACCCAGGTCACCCGCGAGGAGCTGGAGAGGCTGCACCTGGCCCAGTTCCAGACCGCGGTCGACCTCGGTGTCGGCACGGTGATGCCGTCGTTCTCGAGCGTCTCGATCGACGGCGCGCCGCCGGTGAAGATGCACGGGAACGACGAGCTGATCAACGGGGTCCTGAAGAAGCGGATGGGCTTCGATGGGTTCGTGATCAGTGACTGGCAGGCGATCGACCAGCTGCCGGGCGACTACCCGAGCGACATCCGGACCTCGATCAACGCCGGCCTGGACATGATCATGGTGCCGTCGCGGTACCAGGAGTTCACCCAGGGGCTGACCGCCGAGGTCGGTGCCGGGCGGGTGCCGCTCAGCCGGATCGACGACGCGAACCGGCGGATCCTCGGGGAGAAGTTCAAGCTCGGCCTGTTCGAGCACCCATACTCCGACCCGACGCAGCTGAGCACGGTCGGTTCGGCCGCGCACCGAGCGGTCGGCCGGGAGGCCGCGGCGAAGTCCCAGGTGCTGCTGAAGAACGACGGCAATCTGTTGCCACTGGCATCGACATCGAAGGTCTACGTTGCCGGAAGCAACGCCAACGACCTGGGCAATCAGCTCGGCGGCTGGAGTATCACCTGGCAGGGCAAGTCCGGTGCTTCCACCACCGGTACGACGATCCTGGACGGCATCAAGCAGGTGGTGCCGACGGCAACCTTCTCCGCGGACGCCTCGGCCCCGCTCGAGGGGCATGACGTGGGAGTCGTTGTGGTCGGCGAACGCCCGTACGCCGAAGGAGTCGGTGACGTGGGCAACGGGCACGACCAGTTGCTGACGGCTGCCGACAAGGCCGCGGTGGACAAGGTCTGCGGTGCGATGAAGTGCGTCGTACTGACGGTCTCCGGACGGCCGGAGGTCGTGTCCGACCAGCTCGGCAAGATCAACGCGCTGGTCGCGTCGTGGCTGCCGGGAACCGAGGGCGCGGGTGTGGCCGACGTACTGTTCGGCAAGAAGCCGTTCAGTGGCCGGTTGCCGGTCAGCTGGCCGCGGACCGAGGCGCAGGCGCCGATCAACGTGGGCGACGCGTCGTACGACCCGCAGTACCCGTTCGGGTGGGGTCTGACCACGCAGGCGGCGGCCCGGCAGAAGCTGACCGATGCCCGGAACACCTTGCTCCGCAAGCACGACGTCTACGCCCTCGCGGCCGCAGTCGCGGCCGAGGTCGCGCTCCAGACCAAGGACTGGTCGGGGCCGAAGGCAACCATCGCCCTGGCTGCTCTCGAGCAGTCGGCCAAGCTCCTGGACCGCACGAAGGTCGACACCTTCGCCGAAGGCGACGCAGTCGTCAGCGCAGCCCGGTGGATCGCCCAGAACAAGATCGGCCAGAACATCACCGAGCCCACCTCCAAGCTGACCTCGGATGCCGAACACTCGGCACTGTCCGGCCAGCTCGGTACGGCGGTCGTCAAGCTGACGGCGGCGTACAAGACGAAGTAGTTAACGTCCGAAGACTCGCCGGCGCTGGTCGGCGAGTTTTCGGACGTTGCAACCAACTCGGACGTTAGGTGAGGGTGCGGGAGCGGAGGCGGCGGAGCATGCGCGCGTCTTCGAAGCCGACGGCGCGGGCGGCGGCCTCGATCGTGCTGCCGTGGCCGATCAGGTGCTCGGCCCGTTCGAGCCTGAGGAGCTGTTGGTAGCGCAACGGGGTGAGGCCGGTTGCGGTGGTGAACATGCGGGTCAGCGTGCGCTCGCTGACGCCGGCCTGGTCGGCGAGATCCGCGAGCAGCAGGCGGTCGGCGTACCGGGCATCGATCACGTCCTGGACCCGATGAGCGAGGTCGCTCAGGTGACCGCGATGCCGCAGCATCGCGCTCTCCTGCAGTTCGTCGCCGTTGCGACGGGCGTAGACCACCATCTCGCGCGCGACCCGCGCCGCCGCCTCGGCACCCCGAGCGACCGCGACCAGATGCAGGGCGAGGTCGATCCCGCTGGCGATGCCGGCGGAGGTGATGACGCGGTCGTCGACGACGTACAGGACATCCCGGACGATGATCGCCCGCGGGTAGCGAGCGGCCATCATCTCGGTCAGGTCGTGGTGGGTCGTGTAGCGGCGGCCGTCGAGCAACCCGGCCGCCCCAAGGGCATCAGCTCCGGAGCAGACGCTCGCGACCGATCCCCCGGCCGCGTGATGATCGCGCAGCCGCTGCTGCGTCTCGGGGCCGATCGGCGGTACCGGAAGCAGTCGCGGCGACCGCCAGCCCGGTACGACGATCAGGTCGTCCGGACCGAGCTCCGGCCACTCGGATTGTGTCTTCAGCGGCACGCCCTGCGCGGTCATCACCTCATCGGCCTCGGCCACATAGGTCAGCTCGTAGCCGTAGCCGAGGGTCTCGGCGGTCGAGAAGACCTGCGCCGGCCCGGCCAGGTCCAGCAGGTGCAGCTTCGGCACCAGGACGAAGACGACCCGGATACTCCCCATCCGGTCAGGATGACACGGGTACGGCGGCGATGTCGTCGATGGTCCGGATGGTGGCGAACCGGCCCGCGAGCGCGTACTCGGTACGTTCGGTGACCGCCTCCGCGGACAGCGTCCGGGGGTCGGCCAGGATCTCCTCGTTGGTGGCATCCGCGGGCAGTGTCCAGTGCGGTAGCGGCATCGTCGCGGTGGCCTCGGTGACGAACACGACGTCGTACCCGAGGTCGGAGCCGATCCGGGCGGTGGTCTCACAACACTGCTCGGTACGGATGCCGCTGACGACGATCCGGTCGACGTTCTGCTGGGTGAGGAGTTGCTGCAGATTCGTGGTGGTGAAGGCGTTGTGCGCGGTCTTGGTGATCACCGGCTCGCCCTCGATCGGCTCCAGACCATCGATCAGCCGGACGTGTCCGCCGGCCGGGTCGAACGTCGTACCGGTGCCTGGTTCGGTGTGCAGGACCCAGACGACGAGGTCGCCGGCGGACCGCGCGGCGGTCACCAAGCGGCCGACCCGATCGGCGATATCGGGGTGGTTCACGAGCTGCCAGCTCGGGCGGACCCGGAAGGATTCCTGGACGTCGACGACGAGAAGTGCGGTTCGGCTCATGGCTCCATCGTCACCGACCGTCGCCGTACCGGGTAGGCCCGATCGCGGCGGGCAGCGGACCGATCCGGTCATGCCGTACCGGGCATCTTCACAACGTTGGAGAGGTCGGACGAATTCACACCGTTCCGAACTATTCCAAACACTGGACCGGAATGCTTACAGTGCGCGGGGTGGGCGTGGAAACGCTCCCGCTACCGAAGCCGACTTTCAGTGAGGGGAATGCGATGCCCGATCACCTGCCTCGCCGTCAGGTACTCCGGACGGCCGGAGCCCTCGGCCTGGGCGCTGCCGCCGCCGGTGCCCTGAGCAGCACCGCGACGGCCGCGACCGCAACGCCGGATAAGTTGGCGGCCATGGGCGCACACCACGGCAAGCTGGAGATCCGCAAGGACCCGTTCGGTACCACCCCGGACGGCAAGAAGGTTGACGTCTACACGTTCTCCAACGGCCGGGTCACCATCTCGATGCTGACCTGGGGCGCCACCCTGCAGCGGATCGAGACGCCGGACCGGCGCGGCCGGGTGAAGAACATCAGCCTCGGCTTCGACAACCTGCCCGACTACGCGGCGCTCAGCCCGTACTTCGGTGCGACCATCGGCCGCTACGGCAACCGGATCGCGAAGGGCAAGTTCTCGATCGACGGGACGTCGTACCAGATCCCGATCAACAACGGCGAGAACGCCCTGCACGGCGGTACGACGGGCTTCGACAAGCGGGTCTGGTCGGCCAAGACCGTGCAGACCTCCAAGGCGGTCGGCGTCGCGTTCAGCTACGTCAGCCCGGACGGCGAGATGGGCTTCCCCGGTGAGCTCACCACGACCGTCACCTACACGCTCGACCGCGAGGACAACCTGCGGATCGACTACCACGCGACGGTCAAGGGCAAGCCGACCATCGTGAACCTGACCAACCACGTGTACTTCAACCTGGCCGGTGAGGGCAGCGGCCCGATCGACCGCCACGTGCTCGAGCTGGCCGCGACCAAGTACACCCCGGTCGACGCCGGCCTGATCCCGACCGGTGAGCTCGCCCCGGTCGCCGGGACGCCGTTCGACTTCACCAAGCCGACCGCGATCGGCGCCCGGCTGCGCGGCGACCACCCGCAGCTCGTCGTCGGCCGCGGGTACGACCACAACTTCGTGCTCAGCAGCAAGATCGGCTCAGACGGCCTGCGGTTCGCCGCCCGCTTCTGGGAGCCCGAGGACGGCCGCACTGTCACCGTGCACACCGACCAGCCAGGCGCCCAGTTCTACAGCGGCAACTTCCTCGACGGCACCTTCCGGGGCATCGGCCACAAGGCCTACCGCCAGGGCGACGCCTTCGCCTTCGAGACCCAGCACTTCCCCGACTCCCCCAACCAGCCCAACTTCCCCTCCACCGTCCTGCGCCCCGGCCAGACCTACAAAACCAGCACCATCTACACCTTCGCCACCAAGTAGCCCCCGGCTTCCCGCTTCCCGTTTGGTGGGTGCACCCACCAAACGGGAGGTTCCCACCCGAGAATCCGGTGGGGGAACCTCCAACTTCGGCGGTCCACCCATCAAATGGGGATCAGGCGGTCTTGGGTCCGCCGGTGTCGATGGCACCGGCACCCCGGGCCGGACCCTCTAGCGACGCCAGACCGTCCCCTGCCGGTCCCGCCCGATCCACTGCTCCAAGGCCACGACCTCGGACGTGGCGTTCAGTTCACGCTCGAGCAGCCAGCAAGCGAGATCCACTCCGGCGAACCAGCCGCTGCCGCAGGTGACCAGGTCACCGTCGTCGACGACGCGGGCATCGATGACCTCGGCGTACGCCCGCAGGAGGTCGTAGCCGGGACGATGCGTCGTCGCCGGGCGCCCTGCGATCAGACCGGCCGCACCGAGCAGGATCGCGCCGGAGTCGATCCCCGCCAGGATCATCCCGGGGCCAGCGGTCTGCTTGGCGGCCGCAAGCTGCGCCGGGATGACTCCGCGGGCAATCTCCTCCTCGATCCAGCCACCGGACACCGCGAGCACGCCGGCCGTCTCGGGTGACCACGGCTCCAGCTCGCTGAACGTCGTGCCGTAGCAACCCTTCACCGTGGTCGCGCCATCCGCGGTGACGAGCCGCGGATCCACTCCGACACCACGCCGTTTCGCGTTGGCAAAGACGGCGTACGTCGCCAGCGCATCCACCTCGGCGACTCCCTCGAACATCAGTACGTCGATTCGCATCCGTCCACCCTGACGCGGCGGGACCCGCCGGCAGAGTGGCTGGAAAGACATGATCCAGTAGATTCGCGCCATGCTCACCGTGGCCGCGCTCGTCCTCGAGGGGAGCGTCGGAATCGAGCTGGCCGGCGCCTGCCAGGTGTTCGCGACCGCGGCCGACCCACGCACCGGCGCCGCCCTGTACGACGTCCAGGTGTGTGGCTCGCGTCGTACGACGGTCGTGGCGCATCGACAGCCGATCTTCCAGGCCGACCCGCCGTACCCGTTGCGGGCGGCGTTGGACGCGCACACCGTGATCGTCCCGGCCGCCTTCGAGGCCGCGCCCGAGGCCGTCGAGCTCGTCCGCGAGGCCCATCGCCGCGGCATCCGGGTGGCGTCGATCTGCACCGGCGCCTTCGTGCTCGCGTCCGCCGGGTTGCTCGACGGACGCCGAGCGACCACCCACTGGGCGCACGCGGGCGAACTGGCTCGCCGCTACCCAGCGGTGGAGGTGGTCACCGACGCGCTCTATCTGGACGACGGAGACGTTCTGACCTCGGCCGGGGTGACCGCCGGCCTGGATCTCTGTCTGCACCTGGTCCGTCGCGACCACGGTTCGGCGGTCGCGGCGACGGTCGCCCGGCAGTTGGTGATGGCGCCGCACCGGGCCGGTGGCCAAGCCCAGTTCGTCACCGCACCTGTTGCCGCAGGCAACGACTCGCTGGAGCCCGTGCTGCGCTGGATGCGCGACCACCTCGCCGAGCAGCTCACCCTCGCCACGATCGCGGCGCACGCGGCGATGAGCACCCGCACGCTGAGCCGGCAGTTCCGCGCCCAGACCGGGACGACTCCCCTGCAGTGGCTGATCCGGCAGCGCCTGACGCGCGCGCAGGAGCTCCTCGAGACTACGAGGCTCACCGTCGATCAGATCGCCACCAGCACCGGCTTCGGCACCGCTGTCCTGCTCCGGCAGCACTTCACGAAGGCCTTCGCCATCACCCCGACCGGCTACCGGCGCACCTTCGGCCGGTTAGCCTCCGGGCATGACGGTGCTGGCGGAGTACGACGAGGCTTGGGCTGAGCAGTTCGCGGGGATGGCGAGGGCGTTGCGGACGGCGCTTGCGGACTCGGTGAGGGAGATCGAGCACATCGGGAGTACCGCCGTACCGGGGTTGGTGGCGAAGCCGGTGATCGATGTCGCGGCGGCGGCTGAGGATCTGGAGGCAGTTGCGCGGCGGGATGCGGAGTTGCGGGGGCTTGGGTTCGTGCATGAGCCGGCGGGGCCGCCTGGGCGGCGTACTTATACGCGGGTTGTGGATGGGGTGCTGACGCACAACCTGCATGTGTTTCCGGCGGAGGTGTGGGGTGGGCTCAACCAGCGGATCTTGCGCGACTACCTGCGGGAGACGCCGGCCGCCGTACAGGAGTACGGCGATCTGAAGCGGCGGCTGGCTGCTGAGGGGCTGAGCGGGTTCGACTACACCGTTGCGAAGACGGAGGTCGTCCAGCGACTCACAGACGCGGCTCGCGCGCGGTTGGGACTGCCGTCAGTGCCGGTCTGGGAAACGTAAGAGCCCGCGCCGGGGATCGGCGCGGGCTCCGGGGACGATCGGGTCAGTTCGGCGAGGTGGTGGCCAGGCCGTGCTCGACGTCGTACTGCTGGATGAAGCGGGCGGCCATCGGCTCGCTGGAGGCGATCGCGGCGGCGAGGGACTGCGCGGTGCGCTCGCGGTCCTCGGGCCAGTCGGCCAGCAGGGCCCAGGCGCGCATCCGCTTCTTCTCGAGGGCGGTCGGCTCCGGCTCGTCGTCACCCTTGGGCGACTCGTCCTTGGCCTTCGACTCGGTCGCGGTGGTGATCAGGGCCGGGGGCTCGTTGTCGGTCGGCTCAGCGAACGGGGACGGCGCGGCCGGCTTCTGCACGACCGGCTCGACCTTCTCCTTCGGAGCGGTCGCCTTGAGCTTGCCGTTGGCCTTGCCGTTCTGTACGACGTGCTTCTGCTCGCTCTGGTCCTCGACCACGATCGCCTCGGCGACCGACTCGTCGGTACTGCGGTCGTAGGGCAGGTAGTCCACGGCCATCAGCTCGCCGGTCATCGCGTCGCCCCAGGCGCCTTCGTCGCGCAGTGAGACGCCGGTGTCGGAGGCGCGGATCTGGCGTGCCCGCGGCGCCTCGCCCTCGACGACCCAGACGGCCGCGCGCAGGTCCGGGTCCGGAGTCTCCTCCGGCTCCGGCGGCGGGGAGATCGCCTTGGTCAGCTTGTTGGTGATGACCTCGTAGTTGATCCGGTCCTCGAGCATGCCGGCCAGCCGGTCCGGGTCGTACGTCGTCTCGGCGATCTTCGCCAGCCGCTCGTCCTGGTGCTCGGAACGGATGTACTCCGCGACCGTGCTCGCGATCGCGTCCCGACGGGTCTTGTTCCGGATCTGGTGCCGGGCCGCGTGCAGGCTCTCGTAGAGACCGTAGCCGTGCTCGATCGCCAGCGACCGCGCCTGCCAGGTCACCTTCGGCTCCCGCGCCCACTGCACCACGCCGTACACCGGTGAGGTCGTCATCATCTGCCCGGCGCGACGCAGCGCGTCGCGGCGGCGGGCCGAGCTGTGGATCAGCCACAGCACATAGGCGAACGCCGACAGGCCGCCGAAGCCGAACGCCAGGAAGCGCTCCTCCGGCCGCCAGTGACCGATCACGTTGAAGACGACCGCGACGACCGCGGCGAACAACGACATCGCCCGGTACGCGTAGGCCGTCTCACCCTTGCGCCGCCGCAGGTCGGCGAGCGCGGCGGTGGCGACACCACCGAGCTCGAGGACCGCCACCGCCGGAGTGACGAGGACGATCTTGAGGAACGGCGAGAAGCCACTGTCCGGCCACGGGATGTGGGTGACACCGGCCCACACCTGACCGACGAGGGCGGCCGCGGCCGCCGTGGCGTAGAAGGCGTAGGCGACCTTGTCCGCCCCGGTGAGGGGTACGTTCGCCAGTTCGCCAGTACTGGTGTTGCTGGTGTTCTCCTGCAAGACGTGGTCTCCTGACCGGTTTGGGCACTCCGGCAGTTCCGTCGCGGACGGCGGGGCTGACTGGTACGGCGGCACGAGGCTACCGGTTCCCGGCCCCGAACGGGGAGGCGAATCCGGAAACGTCTCGAACCTGCCCACCCACCCTGACCTTTACACGTCCGAAAGGCAAACTCGACAAAGTCACGGAGGTGCGCGGAGGAAAACCTGCTCGACCCCGGAAGGGTGGTGTACGGAACAACGTCGCGCAGTACTACGTCGGAGGGTCACGGCGTTCTGTCGCGGCGACGCGGACCGACGTACCGGTGATCACGCCAGCGGCAGTAGTTGCCGCAGGCAACTTATTTGGTGCGTCGGAGCGGATCGGTGCTCCCACCCTACAATTGGGGGTGTGAGCTTCCATGTGGCGGTTTTCATCGCGACCAGCCTCGACGGCTACATCGCGCGGACCGACGGTTCGATCGAGTGGCTGACCGACCGTGGCGAGCAGGCCGGTGACACCGGGTACGACGAGTTCATGGCGTCGATCGACACCGTCGTGATGGGCCGCAACACCTTCGAGAAGGTCCTCTCGTTCGACTTCTGGCCCTACGAAGGCAAACACGTCGAGGTCCTCAGTACAACGCTCGACCCCGACGTCGACGAGCGCGTCATCGTCCACCGCACGCTGGACGGCCTGGTCGAGACTCTCGCCGACCGCGGCGCGCAGCGCATCTACGCCGACGGCGGCAAGGTCATCCAGACCTTCCTCCAGGCCGGCCTGCTCAACGAGCTCACCATCACCACGGCACCGGTCCTGATCGGCTCCGGCCTACGCCTGTTCGGCGACCTCGACCACGACATCACTCTGGTCCACAACGCCACCCGAACGCTGAAGGCCGGCTTCGTCCAGTCCGACTACACCGTCGTCCGATAGCCCACCGCGGTAAAGCAGACCCCACCAGAGCACAGCCAGCCCTCGCGCTCGCCCTGCTCCAGTCGGCCATCGCCATCAGCACCCGTTCCGCCCGTACCCGGTCGAAGCAGGCGTCGGCGAACTCCAGCCGGGTCACGTCCCCCACGACGAACTCGGCCGGCACCCCCGCTTCCGCCGTACGCCGCCTCGCCTCGGCAACCATCGCCGTACTCACATCCACCCCGACGGCCCGGCCACCTTCCTCCACCAGAGCGGCGATGCCGATCAGGTCGTCCCCTGTCCCCGATCCCACATCCAGCACCGCCATCCCCACCCGGACATCCAGCAGCCCGGCGATCACCCCCCTTGACCACCAGCTCCGCCGGCACCTCCGCACGCGCGTCCAAGAACCGCACGAAGTAGTCGCCCCGTGCAGCATCCACCGCCCGAAACCCCGCTGGATCATCCACGCACCCCACCATGCCCCTGCGGCATATCACCAACGTTTCACGCCCCACCGCCCCTCCCCCACCGACGGCAATTTCAGGGGAGATCCCCGGAGCTTGCCCCTTCTCCGCCCGAAATTCGAGGGGAGAACCAGCACATTGAGGGGATATCCGGTCAAATGCG
The DNA here is from genome assembly GCF_044453945.1 of Kribbella sp. NPDC051587. Lineage (NCBI taxonomy): Bacteria > Bacillati > Actinomycetota > Actinomycetes > Propionibacteriales > Kribbellaceae > Kribbella > Kribbella sp. NPDC051587. The sequence continues at coordinate 548,499 of NZ_JBITDE010000002.1, read as the reverse complement.
CAGGGGCAGACGGCGCCGAGGACAGCGGCGTGGAGAGGATGGCTGAGGTTCGCGGCGGCGAGGGCTGAGGGCAGAAGGGCTCGGGCGGCGAGCCGGTACGACGTGCGCCCGCCGGCGTGGGCCTGAACCCGCTAGAGGTGACGGGGCTCGCGCGGCGAGCCGGTACGACGTGCGCCCGCCGGCGTCGGCCTGAACCCACTAGAGGGTGCGGGGCTCGGGCGGCGAGCCGGTACGACGTGCGGCCGGGCGGCGTGGGCCTGCACCCGCTCGAGGGTGCGGGGCTCGGACGGCGAGCCGGTACGACGTGCGGCCGGGCGGCGTGGTACTGAAGCCGCTAGAGGGTGCGGGGGGCTCAGGCGGCTAGCTCGTACGACGTGCGTGGGGCTGTAGCGGTTAGAGGTCGCGGAGGCGGGAGGCTATGTCGGACTTGGGGTGGTGGGCCTCGTCGGCGGCGGCGGGTTGGGTTTGTTGGTCGGTGCGGGGGGTGGGGTTGGCGGCTGCGTGGAAGGCGCGGGCGAGGTCGGCTGATTCGGCGGCGGCGTGGTGCGAGTCGGCCTGGGTGTTGTCGAAGGCCTGGTTGAGGGTGTTGAGGCCGGCGCGGGTGTGCATGAGCTGGGAGTCGGCGGTCTGGGCGGCGTTCGTGATGCCGGCGGCTGTGGCGTCGCGGTCCTGGACGTTGGCGCTGGAGTTGATCAGGGGGTCGAGGGTCTCGCGGGTGGCGACCAGGCGACGGTCGGCGTTGTCGATGCCCTCGCCGAAGTCGACGACCGCCCGGTCCAGGGCGTCGATCCGGCTCGAGAGTCGCGACATCGCAGCTTGGTCGTGCTCGACGGGAAGCTCGGACAACTCGGTGAGCGCGTCCCGGCCGGCCTTCAGCGCACGGGCTCCGTCGGACAGGCGGTCACGCACCTCGTTGATGCCTTGCTGGCCGTACCGGACCCGCTGGTCGGCCTGATCAGCCAACTGCTGGACGTTCCGCACCCAAGGGCGCGGTTCGCTCTCGACCGCAATCCGGTTCGCCTGACCCGGCAGCTCGAAGACCTCTTGCTCGCTCCGCCGCAGGAAGTTGTCCACATCCCGCGTGACGTCTGCGGCCCGCCCGAGCGACGACCGGGCAGCCGACAGCGCGTTGGCGGCCGTCTCAGCCAGCCAGGCCGCCCGCTCCTGCGCGCGCTGCTGCTCCTGCGCCGGCGTACTCATTCGTTGCCCCCGGCCTCTTCGTCAGCGGCGAGCGCAGCGCGGAGAGCTTCTTCCGCGCTCTGCAGCTCGGCGCGGGCGGCCTGCAACTGGTCGCGCGCTGCCTCGAGGGCGTGGTTCGACTGCTCGTTCGGCTCCGTGGACACAGCCCGAGCGTATCCGAACGACGGATCAGCGACGCGCCAGCAGCTCGACGGCCTCGGCCGCCCAGTAGGTCAGGATCTGGTCCGCACCCGCCCGCCGGATCGACGTCAGCGTCTCCACGATCGCCCGCTCGCGGTCGATCCACCCGTTCGCCGCGGCCGCCTCGACCATCGCGTACTCACCGGAGATGTTGTACGCCGCCACCGGCAACGTCACGTGGTCGCGCACCTGCCGGATGATGTCGAGATACGCCAGCGCCGGCTTCACCATCACGATGTCCGCGCCCTCGGCGACATCCAGATCGACCTCGCGAATGGCGTCGCGCGCGTTCGCGCCGTCCTGCTGGTACGTCTTCCGGTCGCCCTGCAGCGACGAGCCGACAGCCTCCCGGAACGGCCCGAAGAAGCTCGACGCGTACTTCACCGCGTAGGCCAGGATCACCGTGTCCACGAACCCGGACGCGTCCAGAGCCCGCCGTACGACGCCGACCTGGCCGTCCATCATCCCGGACGGGCCGACGATGTGCGCGCCGGCCTCGGCCTGCGCGACGCCCATCTCGGCGTAGATCTTCAGCGTCGCGTCGTTGTCCACGCGGCCTTCGGAATCCAGTACGCCGCAGTGCCCGTGCGAGGTGAACTCGTCGAGGCACAGGTCCGACATCACCAGCAGCGAGTCACCGGCCTCGTGCACCGCATCGCGGATCGCGACGTTCAGGATGCCGTTCGGGTCGAGCGCACCCGAACCGACCTCGTCCTTCTCCTCGGGGACCCCGAACAGCATCACGCCGCCGAGCCCGAGCCGGGCCGCCTCGGCGACGGCCTTCCGCGCGGTGTCCCGGGTGTGCTGGTAGACCCCCGGCATGGAGCTGATCGCGATCGGGTCGCGGGCCCCTTCCCGGACGAACATCGGCAGGATCAGCTGCCGCGGCTCGAGCGTGGTCTCGGCGACCAGCCTGCGCATCGCCGCCGATTGACGCAGCCGACGGGGCCTCACATCCGGGAATCCAGTCACAGCATTAGCTCTTCCTACGGGATCCTGCACGACGTTCCGAGGGGCGGGTGACGGGCTCGCCCGCCTCCACCATGGTGTCACGCCGGTCCGCACCGAACCGGGCGAGTGCGTCGGCCAGCTCCTCGGCGGACGGCGCATCGGCCATCGCGTCGACGCGCAGTCCGTGCTCCTCGGCCGTCTTCAGCGTGGCCGGGCCGATCACCGCGATCACCGTCGACGCGTGCGGCTTGCCGGCGATGCCGACCAGGTTGCGCACGGTCGAGGAGGACGTGAACACGACCGCGTCGAACTTGCCCGACTTGATCGCCTCGCGCGTCGGCGCGGGCGGCGGGGCGGCCCGGACGGTCCGGTACGCCGTGACGTCGTCGACCTCCCAGCCGAGATCGGTGAGTCCGGCAACCAGCGTCTCGGTCGCGATGTCCGCACGCGGCAGGAAGACCCGGTTGATCGGGTCCAGCACCTCGTCGAACGGCGGCCAGTCCTCGACCAGGCCGGCGGCGGACTGCTCACCGGTCGGGGTCAGGTCCGGACGGATGCCCCAGGCACCGATCGCCTCGGCGGTCTTGTCGCCGACCGCCGCGATCTTCAGCCCGGAGAACGCCCGCGCGTCCAGCCCGTACTCGTCGAACTTCTCCCGGACCGCCTTGACCGCGTTGACCGAGGTGAACGCGACCCACTCGTAGCGGCCCTCGACGAGCCCGCGGATCGCCTTGTCCATCTGCTGCGGGTTGCGCGGCGGCTCCACCGAGATCGTGGGGACCTCTTCGGGCATCGCGCCGTACCGGCGGAGGCGGTCCATCAGCGGACCGGCCTGGTCCTTGGTGCGCGGCACCAGGATCCGCCAGCCGAACAGCGGCTTGGTCTCGAACCAGGACAGCGCCTCGCGCTGCTCGACCACGGCACCGACCACGATCACGGCCTCGCCGGTGACCTTGGCGGCGCGCAGGTCCGCGACGATCGTCTCGAGCGTGCCGACCACACTGGTCTGCGCGGTCGTCGTGCCGCCGACGGTCGCGGCGACCGGGGTCGACGCGTCGAAGCCGGCCTCGACGAGCGCGGCGACGGTGTCCTTGAGGACGTCGGTCGCGTTCAGCAGGACCAGCGTCTGCTTGGCGTGCAGGCGGCTCAGGTCGAGCTTGGTCTCGGCCAGGTCGAGCACCGTGACCTCGCGGTCGTTCTTCATGGTCAGCGGGATCCCGGCGTACGTCGGGACCGCGCTCACCTCGCTGACCCCGGGGATCACGTTGAAGCCGATCCCGGCCTTGCGGCACGCGGCCGCCTCCTCCGCACCGCTGGAGAAGGTGAACGGGTCACCGGTCAGCAGGCGGACGACGTTCGCCGCGGACTTGGCGGTCTTCACCACCAGCCGGCCGCGGGCCGCGACGCGCAGTGCGCGGCTGCCCTCGGCGCCGGAACCGTCGATCACCTCGACGCCCGGCTTGCAGTAGGTCAGGAAGGCGTCGTGCTCGGGGCCCTCGACGACGACCGCGTCCGCACCGGCCAGGACGTCGCGTCCGGCCAGTGTCAGCAGCGAGGGGTCACCCGGGCCGACGCCGACGAACGTGACATGGCCGAGCGGTCTGGCCGCCTTGGCCGCCGTACTGGTCGCGGCAGCCTTCGCCGGCACTGTCTGAGGTGTCGCGGATACCGCGGTGGAGGCTGCTGTCTGTGCGCTGCTCACGTCTGCCTTCGCCCTCGTCCTCGTGGTGCTTGTCTTCTTGGCTGTCGTCGTGCCTTGTGCCGGTGGATTCATTCGCGCTCCAGCAACTCGTTCGCCAGCGCTATGCCGAGGGACACCGGGTCGTCCACCGGCCCGTTCGCGGAGAGCCGCCGTACGCCGTCGTCCTGGCCGAGCGCGCCCCGCAGCCAGAGCTCGGGACCGTCCTCACCCTCGACCACCTCGGCGAGGGCTCCGACCGGAGCCGAGCACCCTGCCTCGAGTGTGGCCATCATCTGCCGTTCCGCTGTCACCGCCGCGCGGGTGGCCGGGTCCTCCAGCGGAGCCAGGGCGGCCAGCACCTCGGCGTCGTCCGCCCGGCACTCGATGCCCAGGGCACCTTGTCCCGGAGCGGGCAGAACCTGGATCGGATCCAGGGTCTCGGTCACCTCGGCGAGCCGTCCCAACCGGGCCAACCCTGCCCTCGCAAGCACCACTGCGTCCAATTTACCGTCGGTGACGAGCTTGATCCGGGTGTCCACGTTGCCGCGGATCCCGGTCAGCTCCAGCCCCAGACCGAGCCCTTCGAGCATCGCGACCCGGCGGGCCGAACCCGTCCCGACCAGCGCGCCCTGCTGCAGCTCACCGAGCGTGAGTCCGTCGCGGGCGACCAGTACGTCGCGCGGGTCCTCGCGGACCGGGATCGCGCCGACCATCAGGCCCTCGACCGGAATGGTCGGCAGATCCTTGAGCGAGTGCACCGCGATGTCGATCTCTCCGGCCATCAGGGCGTCGCGCAGGGCGCTGACGAAGACCCCGGTGCCACCGATCTGCTGCATCGGCGCCAGATTGACGTCGCCGGTGGTGACGATCGGGACCAGTTCGACCTCGTGCCCGAGGGCGCGCAACTGGTCGGCCACCAGGTTTGCCTGGACCGTCGCCAGTGCGGACCGCCGGGTCCCCAGTCGGATCATGCGTGCTCACCTCCGCGCGCCTTGGGCGTCGTCACCGCGTCGACCGTCGCCTGGTCGAGGGCGAACAGTTCGCGCAGCGCGTTCGCGTACGTCGGTCCGCCGGGATCGGCGGCAAGTTCCTTCACCCGAACGGTCGGGTTGTGCAGCACCTTGTCGACGACCCGGCGGATCGTCCGGGCCACCTCGTGGCGCTGGTTGTCGTCCAGGCCGGGCAGCCGGCGGTCCAGCCGGGCCAGCTCGGAATCGACGAGCTCGCTGGCCATCGTCCGCAGAGCGACAACGGTCGGCGCCACCGAGGCGGCCCGCCGGGTCGCCTCGAACACCCCGGTCTCCTCGCCAACGATCCGCCGTACGTCCTCGATGTCGTGCGCACTGCCACCAGCAGTGCCCGCGAGATCGGCCAACGTGACCAGCGTGACGCCAGGAATGCGGGCGGCCTCGGGCGCGACGTCGCGCGGCAGCGCCACATCCAGTACGCCGAAAGGCCTTCCGTCACTGGCGTTCTGGATCATCTCGGCGGTCAGCACCACACCACGAGCGCCGGTGCACGACACCACCAGGTCGGCCTCGGCGAGCGCGTCCGGGACGTTGGCCAGCTGGATCGCCGTACCGCCGATGCGTTCGGTCAGCGCGACCGCACGGTCATAGTTGCGGTTGGCAATGACCACGCTCTTGGCGCCGTTGTTGATCAGGGTCTGCGCGGCCAGCGAGGCCATCGAACCGGCGCCGACGATCAGTGCGCGGCGACCCTCGAAGCCACCGACCGCGTCGAGCCCGGCCGAGACGACCGAACGTCCGGCGGAGTCGATCCCGGTCTCGGTGCGAGCCCGCTTGCCGACCCGCAACGCGTGCTGCAGAAGGGCATTCAGGTCGGTGCCGATCGTCTCCAGGTCCTGGCCGACGCGCAGCGTCTCCTTCACCTGGCCGAGGATCTGGCTCTCGCCGACGATCATCGAGTCCAGCCCGACCGCGACCTGGAAGAGGTGCGCGACCGCGCCCTCCTCGAAGTGCACGTACAGGTGCTCGGCCAGATCGATCAGCGGTACGCCGGTGACGTCGGACAGGATCGCGGTGACCTCGTCCATGCCCGCGTGGAAGCGGTCGACGGTCGCATACACCTCGGTGCGGTTACAGGTCGCCAGTACGGCGGACTCCGTCACGGCCGGCGAGTTCTGCACGGCCAGCGCGAGCTTGATCGCCGCGTCCGGATCCAGCGCGACCCGCTCCAGCACATTGATGTCCGCGGAGCGATGACTGATCCCGACAACCAAATAACTCATGCGCTCACACCTCCACCCACGGCGGGCAGATCGGAAGCGAGACCGTTGGTCGCTGGTAGCTCGGGCACCTGGGGGAGCGCCACCTCTCCGGACTTTCGTTGTTCGTGGTACGCCAGGATCTGCAACTCGATCGAGAGGTCCACCTTGCGGATGTCGACGCCGTCGGGCACGGACAGCACCACCGGCGCGAAGTTCAGGATGCTGGTCACCCCGGCCGCGACCAGCCGGTCGCAGACCTCCTGGGCCGGACCGGCGGGCGTGGTGATGACGCCGATCGAGACCCGGTCGGTCTCGACGATGTGCTCGAGCTCGGCGAAGTCGCGGACCTCCATGTCACCGATCCGCTCGCCGACCAGCGTCGGGTCGGCGTCGAGCAGGGCGACGATCCGGAACCCGCGGGTCCCGAAGCCGGAGTAGTTCGCCAGCGCGTGACCCAGGTTTCCGATCCCGACGATGACGACCGCCCAGTCCTGGGTGACGCCGATCTCGCGAGCGATCTGGTAGCGCAGGTACTCCACGTCGTACCCGACGCCGCGGGTGCCGTAGGAGCCCAGGTAGGACAGGTCCTTGCGGAGCTTCGCGGAGTTCACCCCGGCCGCGGTGGCCAGGTCCTCACTCGACGCGGTCGCGATACCACTGTCCGACAGCGCGGTCAGCGCCCGCAGGTAGACCGGCAAGCGCGCGACAGTCGCCTCGGGGATGCCGCGTTCGGTTCTCGTCGGCGGGCCGGGACGACGGCTGCTGGCACGCGTCACAATTCTCCTGGGGGGTGGTTCTCATCAGCCGCGTTCAGTACCCTGCGGCTCCTCTTACTCTAGGAGCTTGTGAACGTGAGAACAAAATCGGCGAACCCCAGGGTGACCGACAGCACTAAGCAGTAAGCGCCTTGCGCAGTCGCGCCGGGTCGACCCGCCAGAAGTCGTGCTGCTTGCCGTCCACGAGCGTGACCGGGATCTGCTCGCCGTACTGGGTGAAGAGGGCGTCGTCCTGGGTGATGTCGACCTCGGTCCACTCCACGCCGAGCTCGGCACAGACCGCCTCGACGATCACCCGGGCGTCGTCACAGAGGTGACAGCCGGGCTTCCCGTAGAGCGTGACGCGAGCGCTCATCCCTCCGCCCGCAGCCGGCCCTTGGCCACCTTGCCGGTGACCGAGTGCGGCAGCTGCTCGACGACCTCGAGCTCGCTCGGGCACTTGAACCGCGCCAGCCGGGTGGACGCATAAGCGGCCACGGCCTCGGGATCCACCGTCGTACCGGTCTCGGGAACGATGAACGCCTTGATGGCCTCGCCGGTGTCCTCGGACGGTACGCCGATCACCGCGGCCTCCAGTACGCCGTCGGCCGCGACCAGCACGTCTTCGACCTCGCTGGGGAAGACGTTGAACCCGGACACGATGATCAGCTCGCGCAACCGGTCCACCAGGAAAAGGTCGCCGTCCGAGTCCAGGAAGCCGACGTCACCGGTCCGGTACCAGCCGTCGGCGTCCGGACCGTCCACACCGTCCGGCCAGTAGCCGGAGAAGACGTTCGCGCCGCGGATCAGAATCTCGCCGGGGTCGTCACCCTCGACGTCCTCACCCTGTTCGTCCGCGATCCGGAGCTCGACGTTCGGCAGCGGGCGGCCGACCGAGCCGGGCTTCGGCTCTTCCTCGTCCAGGGTGGTGGTCACACCTGGAGAGGCCTCGGTCAGGCCGTAGCCCTGGTGCACATAGAGACCGGTCACCTGCTCGAAGCGGTCAGCCAGGCTGCGCTCCAACGCGGATGCGCCGGTCAACACGACCTTCACGCCGGCGAGCGCCGTACGGAGGTCTGGTTGGGCCAGCAGCGCGTGCAGGGCCGGCGGCGCGAGCGGCAGCCGGGTGACTTCGTGCTGTTTGACCAGCTCGAGGGTGTGCGCGGCGTCGAAACGCTGGTCGATGACCAGGGCCGCGCCGGTCGCCACGGTCCAGCCGAGGACGGCGTTCAGGCCGAAGGCGTGGAACATCGGCAGGACACCGAGGACCACGTCCTCGGGTCCCATTCTGTCGGGGCCGAGCTCGGAGAGATTCTTCACGTTGGCCGTGAGTGCGCGATGCGTGAGCATCGCGGCCCGCGGATCTCCACTGGTGCCCGAGGTGTAGAGGAGCACCGCGAGGGTCTCGGGGTCGATCGTCGGCTGTAACACAGCGTCACCTTCGAGGTCGCCGGCGCGCACTGTCCGGACCCCCTCGACCAGCCCGGCCAGGTCCGCGTCAGTGACCGCGAGGCGGGCTCCGGAGTGCGCCACGACGGTATCCACCTCGGACTTGGTCAGGCCGGTGTTCAGTGGCACCGCGACCAGACCCGAGCGAAGAACGCCCAGGTAGGAGGTGACGAACTCGATGCTGTTGGCAACCAGCAGGATGACCCGCCAGCCGGGCACCAGACCGGCCGCGGCGAACCCCCGGGCAGCGGTCTCGACGGCCGCGTCGAGCTCGGTCCAGGTCAGTCGCCGGTCGCCGTCGACCAGCGCGACCCGATCGCCGTGACGTCGCGCTGTGTCACGAAGCAGGTCCGCGAAATTGAAGTCCACCCGTTGAGTCTGCCATGGCCGATCCACGCTCACCGAGCAGCCGGCTTGGCCGGAATGGTTGCAGCGGAGCGTAACGGGAGATATACAGGTGAACTCGTGGATGTTGCTTCTGCTGAACCTCACACTGCAGAAACCCCGTCCACGTCCGGGGAGACCATGCGCGACAACCCCGACAGCAGGCTGCATTGCGTCATCAGGTGGTGACGGGAGCGGTCCGCTGGCGCATTCGTTTCGTGACGAACGACCGACGGGAAGGCGGCACGCCGCAAGCTGTTGACAGCGAGTGCTCTGGGCGTAACGCTCAGTGCTCGCCCACGTCGTCAGCCGCTGTGGCCATGCGCGGATGTGTCAGACGACGTGTCTTTCGAACGGGGAGAGATCTTGACGACGCCGGAGCCAAGTCCGGACGGGATGAGACGGGCAGAGCTCGTCGATCGCGCTCAGGCAGGTGACGTCGGTGCCTTCGGTGAGCTCTACGACGAGTACTCGCTCACCGTCTATCGCTACATTTACGCCCGGGTGTCCTCATCGGCACTCGCCGAGGACCTGACCAGCGAGACCTTCGTCCGGGCGCTGCGCGCGCTGGACTCGTTCCGCTGGCAGGGACGGGACTTCGGCGCCTGGCTGGTGACCATCGCCCGGAACCTGATCACCGACCACTACAAATCGGGCCGGGTCCGGCTCGAGGTGGTCACGGACGAGATCGAGACGCACGACCGGCAGACCGAGGGGCCGGAGGTCGACGTACTGGCCGCCGCCACCGCCGAGGTCCTGCGGGACGCCGTCGCGGGCTTGCCCGACGAACAACGCGACTGCCTGACGATGCGGTTCTTCGCCGGTTTGTCGATCGCGGAAACGGCCAGGGCGCTGGAGAAGTCCGAAGGCGCCGTCAAGCAACTGCAACTGAGGGCCGTCCGGCACTTGGCGAAGGTTATCCCGAAGGACTTGAGGTGAGACGGATGACAACGAGCGTCTTCCGTAACCCGTCAGGCAGTTTCGTCGTTCTCCCTCGTGAGGACCTGTCGGTAATCCCGACTGGCCATTGAGGAGAACGAGATCCATGAGTGACCTACACAGGGCTCGAGCGCGCGCGGAGACCTTCGCGCACGCCGTCGATCACGGGCCCCGTCACTCTTCGCGACTGAGCGATGACCCGGAGTTGGAAGAGGCTGTAGAACTCGTCGGACGGCTGAGGACCGCCGGCGCAGTCGCACCCCGACCGGAGTTCAGCGCCGAGCTGCGGCACCGTCTGCTTGAGCAGGCGGCCGCCCGCGCGGCGACCAGTACTCCGACCATGGTGCGCAGCACTCCTGACAGCTCCGACGACCCGCCGAGTGGCGAGGACGTCGACGCGTCCGTGACAGATATCCGCCATCGTCATGGCCGGCGCATCCGGCTCGTGGCCAGTACCGCCGCGTTGGTGCTGCTGGGAGGTGGCATCGGTTCTGCCGCTGCCGCTCAGCAGGCGATGCCCGGCGACACTTTGTACGGGATGAAGCGCAGTATCGAGAACGTGGCCACCAATGTCGGGGTCGGCGACGACTCCCGCGGCCGGCGCGAGCTCGATCACGCCAAGACCCGGCTGTCCGAGGTCCGGGCGCTCGCCGAGAACGGCGGGTCCGCGACCACCATCAACGGCACTCTCGACGACTTCTCGGTGCAGGCCCGCAGGGGTGTGACCCGGTTGGTCGCGTCGTACCAGCAGGACGGCGACGCGAGTGCGATCACCGCGGTCACGACGTTCATCACCAGCGCCCGCCAGGCACTGGTCGAGCTCGGGCCGAAGCTGCCACCGGAGTCGCTGAAGTCGGCGGTCGAGGCGTTGTCCACGATCGACGACCTGGCTCAGCACACCACGACGGCCTGCCCGAAGTGCGACAAGCCGAAGCCGGCGAAGAACCAGCAGGTGCCGACGACGGTCGAGCAGTCGACCAAGCCACCCGGCAAGCTGAAGACCCCGCCGGTGACCAAGCCGTCATCGGGTCCCAGCAGTGTGCCGTCCGCGGCCCCCAGCAAGGTGCCGAACACGACGATCGTCGAGGAGTCCCAGACGCCGCCACCGAGCGCTCTGAAGACCCCTCCGCTACCGTCCGGCTCCAAGCCGACCGGGACACCTACGGGTACCCCGACCGGCCCGACCACCAGCCCGTCCTGGCCCTGGCCGTTTCCCAGCCTGAGCCTCCCACCGCTGATCAACGTCCCGGGCGTCCTGCAGACCCTGCTCCCGCCCTGGAAGTAACAGCACCCCTTGCACCACCAAGGAAGCCCGGCCCTCGCGGCCGGGCTTCTTCGTTGTGGTGCCTCAGAAGAAGACGCTGCGGCGCTGGACGAGCAGGGTGTAGAGGGTCTGCTGGATGGTTTCGCGGACCTGGTCGGTCACGTTGAAGACCAGCATCGGGTCGTCGGCGGCGCCCTCGGGGAACTCGTCGGTGCGGATCGGTTCACCGAACTCGATCAGCCACTTCGACGGCAGCGGGATCAGGCCGAGCGGCCCGAGCAGCGGGAAGAACGGGGTCACCGGGACATACGGAACGCCCATCAGGCGGGCCAGCGAGGAGAGGTTGCCGACGAGCGGGTAGATCTCCTCGGCGCCGACGATCGAGCACGGCACGATCGGTACGCCGGTCCGCATCGCGGCGCTGACGAATCCACCCCGGCCGAACCGCTGCAGCTTGTAGCGCTCGCTGAACGGCTTGCCGAGTCCCTTGAACCCCTCGGGCCAGACGCCGACCAGGTTGCCCTGGCGAAGCAGCCGCTCGGCGTCGTCGTTGTTCGCCAGCGTGGCGCCGCCCTTGCGGGACCACTCACCGACGAACGGCGTCCGGAACACCAGGTCGGCCGCGAGCGTGCGCAGCGGCCGGTTGGTGTGGTCCGCGACGATCAGCTGGGTGATCAGGCCGTCGAGCGGCATCGTGCCCGAGTGGTTCGCGACGATCAGCGCGCTCCCGGTCTCCGGGATGTTCTCCACCCCGCGCACCTCGACCCGGAACCACTTCTCCGCGAGCGGCCGCAGCATCGGCAGCAGGATCTGATCGGTCAGGTCGGAGTCGAACCCGAACTCGTCGACCTCGTACTCCCCCGACAACCGCCGGCGCAGGAACGCGAACCACTCTGCCAGTCGTCGTTCACCATCGGCACCGAACATGTCGCGCACGATCCGCTCGAGCGCGGCGAAGTCGAGTCCGGCCAGACCCGCGGCCAGGCCGCCCAGGTCCGGTGCCCGCTGCTCAGTCCGGGTGGAGGTCGCTCCGCCTTCGACGCTCGGCGCGCCCTCAGCCTGGGAGGCGCCGTCCGAACGCGGCATCTCGGTCACCGTCTCGTCGACGGCATCCGGTTCTGCGGTCTTGACCTTCTTCTTCTTGGACGACCGCGCCGCTCCTGGTCCCGCGAGAGCGCGCGCAGCCGCGGACGGCGTCGTACGACGTCCGCTGCCTCGACCCGGGCGTCCACCGGAACCGATCGGGATCACATCCGCGTCAGCCACGCAGCGCTCCGAGTCCGGTCGACAGCACCGATGCGATCTGGCTGGCCGCGCCCGGACCGAGCGACCGGCGGAACTCGTCGAACGCCCCGGCGGTGGTGAACCGCGGCTCGAACCCGAAGGCGCTCCGCATCCGCGTGGTGTCGACGACCCGGCCGTAGGTCAGGAACGTGATCTGGTCCGGCGAGAAGTCGGCCAACCGCGCGCGCCGTACGGCGGCCGCCGTACTGGATGCGGTGAAAGAAGGGAGCCGGAGCGTCGGGCGGCCGAGCCGCCGGATCGCTTGGGAGAGGGCGAGCACGCCGTCGCCGGCCAGGTTGAAGGTGCCGGGCAGATCGTTCACCGTCGCGTGGTGGATGGCCTCGACGCCGTCGTCCTCGTGCAGGAACTGCAGACGGGCGTCATACCCGAAGACGGTCGGTACGACGGGCATGCCGAAGTAGCGCGTCATCGGGGAGTCGGTCTTGGGGCCGATCCAGTTCGCCATCCGGAGCGTGGTCACGCAGACATCGGGGCGGCGCCGGGCGAACCCGCGCACATACCCCTCGACCTCGACCGCGTCCTTGCTCAGACCGGTCTGATGGATCGCCCGCGGCGCCATCTCCTCGGTGAACATGGCCGGATCCCGCGGACCCGCGCCGTACACCGTGGTGGACGACTTCACCACCAGCTTGGCCACGCCGGACGCCTTCTGACAGGCGGCGAGCAGCTGCATGGTGCCGATGACGTTGATCTCCTTCATCGACGACCGGCCGCCGGCACTGCCCGGGGTGGCCACCACGCCGGTATGGACGACGGTGTCGACGTCCTCGGCGGCGATCACTTTCGCGATCACGGGATTGCGGATGTCCGCCCGGACGAACCGGACCCGGCCCAGCTCGGCCCGTGGCGGAACCACGTCGACGCCGAGCACCGTGCCGATCGACGGATCGTCGGCCAGTCTGCGGGCACACCGAGCACCGGCATCTCGCGAGACGCCGGTCACCATTACCACCTGTGCCACGAGAAGCCCCCAGCCAGACAGCAACCCCACCGATCGCCGCGCCACCTCAGATCGCCGGGCGCGGCGGGAACTACGGCTACTTACCGAGCTTGCGGCGCTGAACCCGCGTCTTCTTCAGCAGCTTGCGGTGCTTCTTCTTCGCCATACGCTTGCGGCGCTTCTTGATTACAGAACCCACAGTGGACCATCCAAACTCAAAGAGAACGTCGGCAAAGCTTACCCGTACGTATCGTCGTGGACCTAAAGCGGGCCTTGGGTAGGGTGGAGATCACGTCTGGGGAGGCGCCATGAACACTGTCACCAAGGCTCGGTACGACGGTCTGGCCGACTGGTACGACGACCGCTTCGTGAACGGCGCGGAGCCGCATCAACCCGGCCTGCTCGAGCTGCTCGGCGAGGGCTCCGGCCCCTGCCTGGACATCGGCTGCGGGACCGGACGCAACTTCCAGACCATCCGGGCCAGCGGCCGCGAGGTGGTCGGTCTCGACTACTCGTCCGACCAGCTCCGCCTCGCGCGCACCCGAACCGACGGCCCGCTGATGGTCGGTGACGCGGCCGCACTGCCGTTCCCGGACGAGTCCTTCGACACCGTGATGGTGATGTGGATCTCCACCGACGTCGACGACTTCGGAGACGTCCTGCGGGAGGCCACTCGCGTCCTCCGGCCCGGCGGCGTCTTCATCGAGTACGGCGTGCATCCGTGCTTCAACGGGCCGCATGTCGTGTACAACGACGACGGCAGCCGGACGGCGCACACGTCGTACCGGCAACCCGGTTGGCACGAGCCCGCGCCGTACTGGGGTGACGGCGGCATCCGCCAGCACATCGGGATGAGCCACGTCCCGCTCGCCGACTACCTCAACGCGTTCCTGAGCACCGGTCTCGCCCTCGAGCGATTCATCGAGCCAGAGGGCCCCGGCGTACCGCATTCCCTCGCGGTGCGGGCGAGGAAGCGAGCCTGAAGTCATGGCCTACGTGATCTTCGTCGGTGGTCTGGTGGTGGTGCTGTCCGGGCTCACCGTGTTTGCGCGGTGGGCGAAGGGGCGCGGGCATGGGTCGGGCCTGGCCGGGGCAGTGGCGGCGTACGAGGAGGCTTATCGGCCAACCTCGCATCACGCTCACCAGGAGCAGCGCGTCGCGAGTGATCGGCGGGCCGAGGCTGGTTCGCCGGACAACCTCTAGAGGTAGCTGGCGACTGGACCGAGGGTGAGGAAGCCGGACTGGGCACCGGCCTGTTCGGCCGCGGCCGGACGGAGGGCAGCTTGGGCTTTCGCCAGCAGAGGTTGGTGATCTGCGGCTTTGGCGGCTTGAGCGAGGAGAGCCCAGTGCGCTTCGAGGAGCAGGCCTGGGGGTGGGGGCGCGACGTGGCTGAGCAAGCGAGCCGCGTAGGAATACTTGCCCTGGGCAATCATGAGTAGCGGCTGGATCCACGGCATGTGGGGACCGTAGTCGGCATTCTGCGAGATGGGGAGCTCGTGGCGGAGGCTGTGGGCCGCGAGAGCGAGTGGGAGCAGGCCGTGATCGAGGCCAGGCATGGCGGTCGCGGGGTGATGGGTCGCGGCTTGCGTGTAGGCAGTCGGGGTGTCGGCGCGGAGGGCGGCGTACCAGCTGGTGAAGACGCCGACGAGCGGTGAGTCGTGTCGGGCACCCAGCGCATCGGCCGCGGCTGCGTGCTCGTCCGCGGCAGTGTGGTCGGCGATGGCGCACGCGGACTGCAGGCGGATGAGGTGCCCGAGGATCTCGTACGCCGGGAGCGCGTGGCGGGCGGCGAGTGCGGTCAGCTCGGCGCCGATCCCGTCGCGGGTCTCCGACTGACCGGCTTGGCGACAGGACTGGATGAAGACGCCGTTCAGCGCGAAGGCGAGGATCGCGGGATCGTCCAGCGTGCGGGCGATCTGCTCAGCCTCACGAGCAGCTTCCAAGGGACGGGCGGCACTGGATCCCCTTGATTCCAAGGCGATCGTGGCGAGCAGGCGTGCGCGCAGCGCAGGGTGGTCCTGGGTCGGGAGGACCCGCTCGGCGGCGCGCACGATCGCTGCGGCTTCCGCCTCGTCGTCGGACCGCGTCCAGATCGCCGGTACGTCGTACGCGCCGATCACTCGCGCAGCGAGGTCCGGATCCCCGAGCTGCTCGGCTGCGGCGATGGCCGCCAAGCGGTGCCGGCGTACCTCGGCGAGCTCGCCGGTGACCGCGAGACTGCGCAGCATCCCAACCGTTGACTCCAGCTGCGCTTTTGCACCGGTGGTGCGTTGGTAGGCGGCTGCGGTGACGGACCACACCGACGCGGACTCCACGGCTTGGTTGAGGATGTCCGCCTCGAGCCGCACTAGCGCCGTACCGGGGTCGATGCCTAGCTGCTCGACCAGCATGGCGCGGGCACGTCGCAGTACGGCGAGTGCGTCGGCCTGCCGACCGGACTGGTAGAGCGACAGCGCCAGGAGCCGCCAGCCCTCCTCACGCCAGGGGTGGTCGGTCACATGCGCGTCCAGCTCAGCCACTGCCGTCGCGGCCTGACCGGCGGTCAGTCGTGCCTCCGCCAACCGCTCCACAGCCAGCAGCCGCAGCTCGGTCAGCCGGACTCGCTCCGCCTGGGCCCACGGCTCTCCGGCGAAGTCGGCGTACGCGGGACCGCGCCAGAGCTTGAGGGCAGTCTCATACTCCCCTGCCTTCACGGCGTCCTCAAAGCGCCAGGCGTCGACAGACGTTGCTTTGAGCACGTACCCAGGCCCCTCGGTCACCAGCAACTGCGGCTGGGTCCGCGGTGCGCGCTCCGGCTCGAGAGACCGCCGGAGCGCGGCCACAAACGTCCGTACGGCGCTCAACGCACCCTCCGGCGGATCTACCCACAGATCGTCGACCAGTCGCGTCGCGGGCACCACCCTCCCCCGCGCGACGATCAACCGAGCCAGTACGGCGCGATGCCGCGGGCCCTTGAGCGCGACCAGCTCTCCCGCGTCATCCCAAGCCACCACCGACCCGAGCACCCCGAACTCCACCCGCTCACCGTAACGTGCTCATCCAGCGCTCATCCGCCCGCGCGAGCCTGAACGCGTGAAGATCAACGGATTCGACTACCTCCAACTCCCGGGCGCCGACGGCATCACCCTCAACGTCGCAGTCGGCGGCTCCGGTACGCCGGTTGTCCTGCTGCACGGATTCCCACAGACCCACCTCATGTGGCGTCACGTCGCCACCAAGCTCGCGACCGAACACACGGTCATCTGCCCTGACCTGCGTGGCTATGGCGACAGCTCCAAGCCGGCCGACGGTTACTCGAAACGCACGATGGCCCTGGACATCGTCACAGCGGTTCGATCGCTCGGCCACTCGACGTTCGCCTTGGCCGGTCATGACCGCGGCGCTTTGGTCGCCTTCCGGGCCGCCCTCGACCACCCGGACGCGGTCACCCACCTGCTGTCACTCGACGTACTGCCGACTCTCGACATGTGGGAAGTCATGCACGGCACCACCGCCGCCATCGGCTTCCACCTCTACCTGATGGCGCAGCCGCCCGGCCTCCCGGAGAAGCTGATCGCCGGCGCCCCCGACGCCTTCTTCGGCCACTTCCTCGACATCTGGACCAAAGACCCGACCGCCATCCCCGCCGAAGTCCGTTCCGCCTACCTCACCGCCTCCCGCGAGGCGATCCCCTCGATCGTCGCCGACTACCGAGCCTCCGCCACCATCGACGTCACCCACGACACCGAATCCCTTGCCGCCGGCAACAAACTCGCCATGCCCGTCACCGTCATCCAGCAAGACTGGGGCACCGCCCTAGGCTTCGACGCCACCGCCCGCTGGCAAGCCTGGGCCCCCAACCTCCACCACCAACTCACCACCGCCGGCCACTTCCTAGCCGAAGAGTCCCCCACCGAAGTCCTAACCGCCCTCCACAACCTCCTCACCCGCTAACCACCCCCGCGCTCGCGCCTCCGGCAATTTGAACGGATAACCCCGCAACTGGTCCCTTCTCCCCTGAAAATCCGAGGTGAGAAGGGACCATTTCAGGGGATATCCGTTCAAACGCATCAGGGGATGCGGGCGGGGGTTGGGGTGCCGTCCGGTATGGCGCGGTGGTTACTCGCCATTCCGTCTGCGGCCGGGGGCGTGGGTTTGTGGTTGCTCGCCGCTGCGGCCGATTTACAGTGGCGGGTGGCTGGCGTGGGCGCGGGGCTGAGGGGGATGGCGCGGTCGGCGACCGCAGTTCCCGTCGCCTGAGCTTCCGGGCTGTGGCTGAGGTTCGAGATCGGCGCCGAGTAGACGGTCAGGTCGCTATGTGGACAAAACGTTCCAGCCAGCGAACGGGCGCGACCGGCAGGGGCGTGTTTCGCGTTATGGGTGAACTTTTCGGGTCTAGGCGCCGAAAAGTTCACTGGTAAGGAGCAGGCGGTCCCCGGTGCGGGGGTGGGTCGCGGTAGTTGGGGAGTTGTGGGGACCCGGTGACGAAAATCCACCACTTAGCGAGGGCCGCCAAGCGCGGGAGTACTCCCAGCGACCCCTGCGGCTGCCATTTGGTGGGTTAACCCACGAGGTGGTGGGTTCTGGACTCGCATGCGGGTACAGAACCCACAAGCTGATGGGTGAACCCATCAAATGAGGATGGCCGGTGAGGGTCGCCGGGCGCGGGAGTACTCCCGGCGATCCCTGCGGCCGCCATTTGGTGGGTTAGCCCGTGAGGTGGTGGGTTCTGGACTCGCATGCGGGTGCAGAACCCACAAGCTGATGGGTGAACCCATCAGATGGGGGATGGCCGGTGAGGGCCTGTGGGGGTGTTCGGCGCGGTGGGCCACTTTGCAGGCATGCTCGCTACCGGCGGCAACCGAAGCCCGGAAGCTCAGGCGACGTGGACGCGGTCGCTGACGGGTCCATCTCCCTCAGCCACGCGCCGGGCGCCAGCCACCCGTCTCTGTGAGCCGGCCGCAGCGGCGAGCAACCATGAACCCACGCCCCCGGCCGCAGATGGAATGGCGAGCAACCACCCCGCCGTACAGATCCAGCCATAGCCCGGAAGCTCAGGCGACGTGGACGCGGTCTGGAGCAGGCCGGCCGGTACTACGGGAGCTCGGCCTCACGTCGGCCGAGTACGACGTGATCGTCGCGCTGCGGCGTGAGGGAGCGCCGTACCGGCAGAAGCCGTCGGACCTGAGCCGCACCAGCAACGTGATCAACCAGCTGGTACGGCGGGGCTACGTCGACCGCGAGCCTGATCCGGAGGACGGCCGCGGCACGCAGATCCGGCTCACCGCGGACGGGGTCAAGGCGGCCGAGGAGGCTGTGGTCGCCAGCTCCGCGGCCCAGCACAAGGTCTGGGACGGGTACCCCGACGAAACGGTCCGGCAGGCGATCGCCGTACTGCGAACGCTGCAAGGACTGGACACATGACGAGGCGGCCGGTCCCCAGACAGGGATCCGGCCGCCTCTCTCGTGGTTATCCGGCCTGAAAGAAGGCGCCCTTGAGGTAGTCGTGCACTGCGTCCTCCGACACCCGGAACGAACGACCCACCCGCACCGCGGGCAGCTCACCGGAATGCACCAACCGGTACACCGTCATCTTGGACACGCGCATGGCCGTGGCAACCTCTGCCACGGTCAGAAACTTCACCTCTGCGAGCGGCTGCTCACCACCGGACTTCTTTGATGCCATTTGCGCACCGCACTTCCAGCACGGATCGTGCGCCGGCTTCCCCTCCGGCACCTCCGTCCGTGCATGTGTCGAGGGTAGTGGCTGTTGGTGCGAATGGGAAAGAGGGGGACTCGTGTGACTCGATCCTGTGACGAAGTCAGTACGTAGGGTCGAGGCCCAGGTACGGAAAACTGATGTCCCGGGTGGCCTTGATCGAGCGGTCCAACCAGGTGTCCGGGTTGTAACCGGTCGACCAGTCGATGTACTCCGGGTCGCGCCCGTCCGTCATCCGCAGCGGCGCCACCCGCCCGAACCGGATCTGTACCTCTTCCCGCCACGCCTCCGGCACCGGAGTCTGCGGATCGACCGGCTTCCCGGCGACGATCGCCAGCAGATGGCTCCACGCGCGCGGGACGACGTCGATGATCGCGTAGCCCCCGCCCCCGGTCGCGACCCACTTCCCGTCGGTGACCTCGTGTGCCAGATCGTGCAGAGCCAGGTACGCCGCCCGCTGCCCATCAACCGTCTTGGTCAGATGCGCCAGCGGATCCTCCACATGCGAGTCACACCCGTGCTGCGTCACCAGGATCGAAGGCCGGAACGCGCGAACCACGTCCGGCACGATCGCGTGGAACGCCCGCAGCCATCCCGCATCCCCGGTCCCCGGCGGCAGCGGCACATTCACCGCGGACCCCTGCGCATCCGGCCCACCGATCTCCCCCGATCCACCCGTCCCTGGGAAGAGCGTGGTCGGCGACTCGTGCAGGCTCACGGTCAGCACCCGCGGATCGTTGTAGAAGACTTCCTGTACGCCGTCCCCGTGGTGCACGTCGACATCCACGTACGCGACCCGCTCGGCGCCGTGATCGAGCAGCCACTGGATCGCGATCGCCGGGTCGTTGTAGACGCAGAACCCACTGGCCCGGTTCGGCATCGCGTGGTGCAGGCCGCCGGCGATGTTCACCGCGTGCAGCACCTCGCCCTCCCAAACCGACCGCGCGGCCTCGACGCTGGCCCCGGCGATCTGCGCGCTCACCGCGTGCATCCCGGCGAAGTTGTACGTGTCGTCCGACCCGAGTCCATGCGCAAGATCCGGTACGTCGGGATCGTCGCTAGCGCGTTTGACCGCCTCGACGTACTCCGCCGTGTGCACCGTGCGCAGCAGGTCGTCACTCGCCACCGGCGCCGGGACGATCGGCAGGTGGTCGAGGATCCCGAGCTCCCGGGCCAGGCGGATGGTCAGCTGCACCCGGATCGGGCTCATCGGATGCCCACGGCCGAAGTCGTAGCCGGTCAGCGCATCCTCGTAGACCAATCTCGCCTCACCAGTCATGGATCCGACCTTAACGGTCCACTCGGAGGTTCGGGGTCGGTCGAAAGGTTTGCCGGTCCCCCGGCGGCGACTGACGATCAAGGCGCACCCGTCCAGTTTCGAGGAGACCTCCATGCGTGCGATCGCCCGTGCCCTGCCCGCGCTGCTCAGCGTGGCCGCGCTGATCGGAACCGGCGTCACCGCCGGAACCCTCACCACCAGTACGACGGCCGCACCCGCCGCCGACGCCCCCGCCGTACCGATCAACCGGGCGACGCCGACCAAGATCATGCCGATCGGTGACTCGATCACCGCCAACTCCACCGGCAACGGCGCGGCGTCGTACCGGCCCGACCTGTGGCAGCTGCTGCGGGCGGACGGCCGGCCGATCGACTTCGTCGGCTCCCAGGTCAACGGGCCGGCGAACCTGATGGACCCCGACAACGAGGGCCACGGCAGCTGGACCATCGCCAACATCCAGGCCAATGTCGTCGGCTGGCTGAACACCTACCAGCCCGACGTGATCACGCTCCAGATCGGCACCAACGACATGTACAGCGACGCCGACGCCGGTGCCGCCCCGGGCAAGCTGTCGGCGCTGATCGACACCATGACCAGCACGCTGCCGAACGTGAAGGTCTTCGTGAGCGCGATCCCGCAGCTCGCCAACGCCACGTACTACACCCGGGTCTCCGCCTTCAACTCCACGATTCCCGGCATCGTCGCCGGGAAAGTTGCTAACGGCAAGCATGTCGGCTATCTGGACGCGAACTCCGGCCTGTTCCAGCCCTACGACTTCGTCGACATGTGGCACCCGAACTACGGCGCCGCGTCCAAGGCCGCGGTCCGCTGGTACGCCGCGCTGACCGGGCTGGAGGTGACCCGGTTCGAGGCCGAGCAGACCGCCAACGCGACGATCAGCGGCGCACCGACCAAGCGGACGCAGATCATCTCCGCGTCCGGTGGCGCGAAGGTCGGGTACATCGACCTATCGACCAGCTTCGTCAAGTTCACCTTCGACGTCGGTGCCGCCGGCACCTATCGGATCCGGGCCCGCGGCGCCAACGGGATCGGCACGCCCTGCACGCACATCGTCGACGCCAACGGCGGGACGCCGGCCACGATGACGTACCAGTCGTACAGCTGGGACCTGCTCGGCACCTCCGCGGTCGACCTCGATCTGAAGGCGGGGACGAACACGGTCACCTTCAAGAAGGGCGAGTGCTACACCGAGCTGGACGCGATCGACGTCAGCCTCAAGCCGACCGCCTGAGCCCTAGAGCGTTTGGGACATCAGCGTGAGCGGGCGCGTCGGGTCGTAGAACGTCTCGATGCGCCCGGTCGGCCGGAAACCGGCCCGGCGGTAGAAGGCCGCGGCCCGCGGAGCGGCGTCGTACACCCAGAGCAGCAGCCGCTTGTAGGCCTGCCCCCGGGACCAGTTCAGCAGCGAGGTGGTGAGCGCATCGGCCACTCCGACGCCGCGGAACGACGGGTCGACCCACATCGAAAGCATCAGGGCGGCATCCGGGTCCCGTTCGTCCGGACCGGCCGGTACGCCGATCACCATGCCCGCGGGTGCGCCGTCGGACTCGGCCAGCAGGGTCACCTTGGTGTCGGAGCTCAGCCGGGCGCGCCAGTCGGCCGGGGTCAGCGCGATCGAGTCGCCGTGCGTCTCGTAGAAGGATCCCGGCGCCTCGAGCAGGGCGCGCCGCCGGACCTCACGCAGGATTTCCCAATCGTCCTCGGCCAGTCGCCGTACCCGCACCGTCATGACCTCATCCTGACAAACCCGGTACGGCGGGCGGCGCAACACCCCTCCCAGGCTGCGCCGGCCCGCCCGAGCGCTGGGTCAGCAGCGGGTCCAACAGCCGGTTCATCGCGGTTGGACTGCAAAGCGTTACAAGAATTGCAAGAGAAAGCAGATCTGTCGCCCAGAGTGAGCCTGCACTGGCCCTGGAGCCGGGTCCCGGGCTACGCTTGGGCCCGTGAACACTCGTCTGCAGCAGTGGTGGGCCGTCTAGGGCGGTCACCCAGCGTTCACGCGCATCCATGAGGCCGTCTCGCCGAGACGGCCTTTTTTGTGCCCCGGTGAGACCCCAACTCACCCGAAAGGCACAGATCATGACCTCGCTCTCCGGCATCACGCCGTCCGGCCGCCTAACCCTCGGCAACCACCTCGGCGCCCTGTCCCGGTTCACCGACCCCGACGGTTTCTACTTCGTCGCGAACCTGCACGCCATGACCACCCGGCACGATCCACGACGGCTCGCCGCCCTCACCCGGGAGTGCGCGACGCTGATGCTCGCCGCGGGCATCCCACCGGGGGCGGTCTTCGTCCAGTCCGACGTCCCCACGCATGCCCAGCTCGCCTACCTGCTCGAGTGCACCACGTACGTCGGTGAGCTGGGCCGGATGATCCAGTACAAGGAGAAGGGCGGCCGCCCGATGACGCGGGCGTCCCTGTTCACCTATCCGTGTCTGATGGCGGCCGACATCCTCCTGTACGGCGCCGAGCAGGTGCCCGTCGGCGGTGACCAGGACCAGCACGTGGAGCTGGCCCGGGACGTCGCGATCCGGTTCAACCGCGAGTACGGCGAGACGTTCGTCGTACCGAAGCTGCACAAGGCGGCGCTGGCCACACGGATCAAGGACCTGACCACCCCGACGGCCAAGATGAGCAAGTCCGACTCCGACGACGCGGTCGGGACCATCCGGCTGCTCGACCCGCCGGACGTCATCCGTCGCCAGATCATGCGGGCCGTCACCGACTCCGAGAACGAGATCCGCCACGACGAGGACAACAAGCCAGGAGTGACCAACCTGCTGGAGATCCTGGCCGCGTGCACCGACGGCGATCCGGTCGCGTTGGCCGCGGCGTACTCGTCGTACGGCGATCTCAAGCGGGACGTCGCGGACGCCGTACTGGCCGTCATCGAGCCGCTGCAGAAGGAGTACGCCCGGCTCGCGACCGACCCCGGCGCGATCGACGAACTGCTCGCTCAGGGGCGAGACCGGGCACTCGAAGCGAGCACACCCCGACTCCAAGCAGCGATGCGAGCCATCGGTTTGGCAGGATCAATGCCATGAAGATCCGAGCCGCCACCTTCAACCTTCGCAATTCCTCCGCCCCGGACGGCGACAACGCCTGGCCGGTACGACGGAGTGCGGCGGTGGCGGCGATCGAACTCCTCGACGCCGACGTGGTCGGGCTGCAGGAAGTGCTGCCCGATCAGCTCGAGTACCTGCGGTTCCGCTTCCCGAAGTACGAGATCGTCGGCGTCGGCCGCGACGACGGGATCGACGCCGGCGAACGCTCCTCGGTCATGGTCCGCGCCGGCGACTGGCGGATCGAGCGCTCCGAGACCCGCTGGCTGTCCGACGACCCCGGTACGCCGGGATCGGTCGGCTGGGATGCGGACCTGACCCGAGTGGCGACACTCGTCTGGCTCCGGCACCGCAGCGGTACGACGATCGGTGTCCTGAACACGCACTATGACCACGCCGGCGAGGTCGCGCAGCTCCAGTCGTCGCGCCTGGTCGCGAAATGGACCGCCGGTGACCTGCCCTGGATCGTGATGGGCGACCTCAACGCGACCCCGGATTCACCACCGTTGAAGGCCCTCACCAACGCCGGCCTGCGGTACGCCGTACCGGCTGATGCGGGTGGTAGCTGGCACGACTTCACCGGCGCCGAGGACGACGACCGCATCGACCACATCCTGATCAGCCCCGCGTGGACCGTGACCGAGGCAGCCGTCTCGCACTTCCGTCCCGGCGGACGGCTGCCCAGCGATCACTGGCCCGTGATGGCCACGCTGTCCCTCTAGATCTTGTTGAAGACCTCTTCGCGGAGGCGTTCGAGGGTTTCGAAGCGCTTGGCGCCGGAGCCGAACCAGTGGTCGGGGACGAGGATCTCGTCGATGCCGGCTTCGGGGTACTGGGCAACGATGTCGAGGACTTCCTGTGCCGAGCCCATGATCACGTGCAGGCCACGGGACTCGAAGTTCTCCTTGCGGGCGACTGCCTCGGTGTCGCCGGGGGCGATCACTTCGAGGAAGGTCTGGGCGGAACGCCGTACCGACTTGGGATCGCGGCCGATGCGCTCGCAGTGCTCGGCGAAGACTTTGCCCTTGTGGGCAGCGAGATCCGGGCGTCCCCAGTGGTTCCACTCGTCGGCGTACTTGGCGACGATGCCGAGGGCAACCTTTTCCCCCGAGGCCCCGATCAGTACGGGGAGCTTGGTGGGCTTGGGCTCGAGCGGGGCGTCCTTGAGCTGGTAGTACTTGCCGTCGAAGGTCGTGCGCTCCTGGGTGAGCAGACCGGTGACCACCTGGCAGGCCTCTTCGAAGCGGGCCAGCAACTGCTTAACCGGCGGCAGCTCGATGCCGTAGACCTCGTGCTCGTTCACCTGCCAGCCGGCGCCGATGCCGTAGACGAACCGGCCGTTGCTCATCTGGTCGATGGTCGCGGCCGCGTTGGCGGCGACGGCCGGGTGCCGGTAGGTGTTGCCCAGCACCATCGAACCGATCCGCACCCGCTCGGTCCGGACGGCGAGACCGGCGAGCAGCGCGAACGCCTCGTTCACCGGGATCGACAGATCGTCGTCGTTCTTCATGAAATGGTCGGCGATCCAGACGCCGTGCCAGCCGGTGCGCTCGGCGTACTCGGCGCCCTCGAGGATCTCGGTCCAGGTGCGACCGGCGTTCGGCCAAAAGGAAAAGTCCATGGCCTCGACCCTACGTCGGGCGACGGATCAGACGAGGTGCCAGCGGAGCAGGAAAGAGCCGATGGAGAGCACGAGGTAGAGCAGGACGAGCAGGGCGCCGATGCCGGGGCGCGGGGTCGCGCGACGGGCGGGGCGGCCGGCGGCCTGCCGGCGCAGGGCCTCCATCACGGCGGCGACCTCGGTGGTGCGGTCGGTCGGGATGCCGTTGATCTCGTTCTCGTCCTTGCCCCGGGTCAGGACGACGTTGTCGTCGCCGACCTCGATCTTGTCCACGTCCTGCCAGGGCAGGCTGCGGATCAGCATGCTCGTCCGCGCCTTGAGGGCGGTCGGCGTCAGCATCACCCGGTAGAGCACGACACCACCGGCGACGCGAACCACGGAGGCGCCGATGATCGTCAGCAGGAAGACAGCGAGGATGTCGCGGGCGCCCATCCAGAGCCAGGAGTTCAGTGCCGGTACGGCGACGAACGGCGCCACGAACAGCGCCCAGGCCCACCACGGTGCGGGATCGACCGGGACCCGCCACGGCAGCACCGGCAGCTCTGCCACCGGTTCCGGGGCAGGGCTCAGCTGCTCGGGGCTCTTCTGCGCCGAACGATTAGCCACAGGCGGGACTCCCTTGACAGAACTGCGGCCCTCACAATAACGCCAGCACCACCGGAGGTGTTATTCGGCGGCGAGATCGCGCGAGCGGTTACGCGCCGCCTCGATCGCGGACAGGAACGCGGCCCGGACCTTGTGGTCCTCGAGTTCCCGTACGGCGGCGGCCGTCGTACCGCCCGGTGAGGTCACGCGCTCCCGCAGTACGGTCGGGTGCTCACCGGTCTCGCGCAGCAGCTTGGCCGACCCGACCAGGGTCTGCACGACCAGGTCGGTCGCCGTCGTCCGCGGCAGGCCCATGTGCACGCCGGCCTCGATCATCGACTCCACCACGAAGAAGATGTACGCCGGTCCGGACCCGGAGATCGCGGTCACCGCGTCCTGCTGCTTCTCCGGGACCCGGATCACCCGGCCGGTCGCGGACAGCAGGCCCTCGGCCAGCACGAGGTGGCTCTCGTCGCAGTGCGCGCCGCGAGAGATGGCAGCCATCCCCTCGTCAACGAGCGCGGGAGTGTTCGGCATGACCCGGACAACCGCGACCCCTTCGGGCAGCCGCGACTCGATGAAGGTGGTCGAGATACCCGCGGCCAGTGACACCACGGTCTGGGACGGCTTCACCACCGGGGCGATCTCGGCCAGCAGCTCCGGCATGTCCTGCGGCTTCACGACCAGCACCAAGGTGTCGGCCTTCGCGGCCGCATCCAGGTTGGACACGACATCCACGCCGTACCGCTCGCGCAGCTCGGCCGCCCGCTCCGCACGCCGCTCGGTGATCAGCAGCTGTTCCGGTCGCCGGCCGGCCCGGATCAGCCCCGACAACAACGTCTCGCCCATCACACCGGCCCCGAGAATGGCCACCTGGTCAGTCATGCCCACAGGTTACTGATGATCCGCCCAGGCCTCTGACCATTTGTCCACGGACGACTCATAGGATGTCCTACCTCTGTCTCCGCCCGTGAAGGAACCGCCCATGCGCATTCGCCGTCCCCTGGCCGCCGCGGCCGCCGCACTGCTCCTGCTGAGCACCAGCCTGACCGAGGCCAACGCCGCGGAGGCCGACGCCACTCATCCGCTCAAAGCCACCAAGGCCGCCGGACCGCCCAACTACGACAACTGCCGGTTCGGTGGGACGAACGTCGGCTCGACCTGCTTCCAGTGGGTGGGCGACGTGCAGTGGGTCTTCGACGGCTGGACCAACGGGTGGGCGGCGGTCGTCCACGTCCAGACCAACTACGGCAAGGACCGCTACTGCCAGGCCTTGCCGTCGGCCGACGGCTGGGGAACCTGCAACTACGACCACGAGGAAGGCAAGTGCGTGCGCTTCCGGTTGTACGAGCTGAAGGACGGCGCCACCCGCAACTGGAGTGACTGGTCCCGCTGGTACGGGACCGAGTACGGATCGCCCTGCTGATTACTTCTTGCTGATCAGCGAGCGCGCGAAGAACTGCAGGTTGGCGGGGCGCTCGGCCAGGCGACGGACCAGGTAGCCGTACCAGTCCTCGCCGTACGGGATGTAGATGCGCATCGTGTGGCCGAGGCCCGCCAGCCGGAGCTGCTCCTCGGGACGGATGCCGAACAGCATCTGGAACTCGAAGGAGCCCGGCTGCCGGTTGGCGCGTTCGGCGAGGGCGCCGGCGATGTTGATCAGCCGCGGGTCGTGCGACGCGACCATCGGGTAGCCGGTGCCGTTCATGAGGATCTTCAGCGCGCGGACGTAGGCCTTGTCCACCTGGCGCTTGTCCTGGAACGCGACCGACTCGGGCTCCTTGTAGGCGCCCTTGCAGAGGCGGACGCGGGAACCGGCGTGCGCCAGGTCGCGGCAGTCGCCCTCGGTACGGCGGAGGTAGGCCTGCAGCACCGCACCGGTCTCCGGGAAGTCCTGGCGCAGCTCGCGCAGGATGCCCAGCGTGGAGTCGGTGGTGGTGTGGTCCTCCATGTCGAGGGTGACCGTCGTACCGGCGTTGCGGGCGGCGTGGCAGATCGTCCGGGCGTTCTCCAGCGCGATCTTCTCGCCGTCGCCGGGCAGCGCCTGGCCGACCGCGGAGAGCTTGACCGACACCTCGGCGTTCTTGGTCAGGCCCGCAGCCGAGAGCTGCTTCAGGAGTTCGAGGTAGGCATCCGCGGTGGCGGTCGCCGCGGCGACGTCGGTGACGTCCTCGCCGAGGTGGTCGAGGGTGACGTTCAGGCCGTTGCTGACCAGCTTCTCGGTGGCCAGCACGGCCTCCGGAGCGGTCTCGCCGGCCACGAAGCGCGCCACGATGCCACTGGAGACCGGCATCGCCGACACGGCCTTCTTGATCTGGGGGCTGCGGGACATGCCCAGCAGGACTCGCCGAAGCACTTCTGTTCTCCTCCTCGAAGCCACCCGGCCCCGTATGCCAGTGGTGTCAGCAGGCTACGCGCCTGAACACGACGCTCCATAATCCTGTGGCCGGAACCACACCAGCGGCGTACTGGTCCGGTCACAGAACGTATTGCTCCCCCGAGCGAGGGAGGATAGGACGTATGCCCATCTTCAAGCGTCGCAAGGCGGCCGTCGTGGAGGCCGACCCGATCGGCGCGTTCTGGTCCTGGTGGACCTCGGTCGGCTCGGAACTGGTCGCCGACGCGATCGCCCGCAAGCAGCCCGCCGATATCGGCGCCACGCTGAGCGAGTGGGTCAACCGCGTCCACCCCGAGCTCGACTGGGAGCTCGGCCCGGGCCTGCATGCCCAGCACGCCCTGATCGTCACCGCCGCAGGCAACCCGAGCCGCCGCGCGACCGCCCGCCGTTGGCTGCGCTCCGCCCCGGCGTCGGACCACCTCTGGGAGTACGCCGACCTGCGGCGACCGGGTCCGGTCAGCACGATCCAGTTCGAGGGACTGCCCGCCGTACCGATCGAGCAGTCTGTCGTCGAGGTCGACCCAGATGCGTCGTCGATCCATGTCGGGGTCTATCACCCGGCGTTTCCGGAGCTACCGGTCGACGTGCGGCAGCGGGTGACGTTCCTGATCCTCGATCTCGTGCTCGGCGAGGAGATGGTCGAGACCTGGATCGGCGCGATCGACACGCTGGACGTCGTACCGCCGGAGCCGCGGCCGATCTCGGCACTGCTGCCGGCTGTTGCCGCCTTCGCTGCGGAGCACACGCTCGAGGACGGCAGCCCGGCGTGGAAGATGCTCGAAGGTACCCGTGACGGGCACCGCCTGATCGCGACCGCCGAATACCCGCTGCGCTCGATCCGCCGCCCGCACCTCGACACCCACGTCGAGATCTCCGTCGGCTACCCGGTCGTCCGTGAGGACGGCCTGCCCGAGTCCGACATGCTCGACGAACTCCGTGCCTTCGAAGACCATCTCACCGCCCGCCTCGGCGGATCCGGCAACCTGCTGGCCCACGAGACCTCCGCCGGCACCCGCCTCCTGCACTACTACACCGACGGCACCACGCCCGCCGTCGCCCAACTCAAAGCTGCCACCCCCGGCTGGACCCACGGCAAAGTAGTCGTCACCACCACCCAGGACCCCGCCTGGGAGAACGTCGCCCACCTCTCGGGCTAGTCCCTCGTCGCTTAGTCTGCACGTGCCGGTTGTGGACTATCGAGGAGGACTTGTGGGACGTCGCCGTGGGGTGCTGTCGGTCATCTTGGCAGTGGGGTTGGCGGGAGCATCGGGTGTGACGGCGAACGCCACGCCGTTCTCGCCGGGAGCCGCCGGAGCTGGGGATCCGTACTTCCCGGACATGGGGAACGGCGGGTACGACGTCAGCCATTACGACATCAAGCTCGGGTTCGATCCGAAGACCAAGGCGATCGACGCGACGACGACGATCGTTGCCAGGGCCACCCAAAACCTTTCGCGGTTCGACCTGGACTTCCAGGGGCCGTTGAAGATCAGCAAGCTGACGGTGAACGGGCGGGCCGCGTCGTTCAAGCGGACCGGCGCGCAGGAACTGGTGATCACGCCGCGGCACGGGTTGTGGCGTGGGAGCAAGTTCGTCGTCTCGGTGACGTACGCCGGTGTACCGCAGAAGATCGATGACCCGGCGCTCGGTATCTCCGGGTGGGCCGCGACCAAGGACGGCGCGGTCGCGCTCAACCAGCCGATCGGCGCGGCGACCTACTACCCGGTCAACGACACGACGGACGACAAGGCGACGTACACGCAGACCATCACGGTCCCGACCGGTCTGACCGTGCTGGCCAACGGTGAGCCCGGCCGGACCACCACGCACGGCAAGCACACGACCTTCCGCTGGCAGATGAACCAGCCGATGGCCAGTGAGCTGAGCATGCTCGCGATCGGGAACTACAACGTCACGCACGGCCAGCTGTCCGACGGGCGGCAGAACATCACGGCGATCGGCAAGTCCGTCGACACCAAGGCCGGTCAGGGCAAGGTGTTCAACGAGACCACCGCGCAGATCGTCGAGTGGGAGTCATCGGTGTACGGGCGCTACCCGTTCGGCTCGACCGGTGGGGTCATCGGCGATATCGGCGTCCACTACGCGCTGGAGAGCCAGGGCCGGCCGGTGTACGACCAGCGCAGCAGCAACGTCAGCGGCGGTCTGCTCGCACATGAGCTCGGCCACCAGTGGTTCGGCGACAGCCTCACCCCGGTGCGCTGGTCCGACATCTGGCTGAACGAGGGCTTCGCCACCTACTCGGAGTGGCTCTACCAGGAGAAGTTCAAGGGCGTCCCGGCGCAGAAGAGCTTCGAGGAGGCCTACGCCGGCGAGGACAACTGGACCGGCAAGGTGGCCGACCCGGGCCGCGACCAGATCTTCGACGACCTCGTCTACACCCGCGGCGCGATGACGCTGCACGCGCTGCGCCTGAAGATCGGTGACAAGGCCTTCTTCCAGGTCCTGAAGCAGTGGCCGACCACCCACCGGCACAGCAACGTCTCCACCACGATGTTCATCCAGTACGTCGAGCGGCTGACGCACCGCGATCTCGGCGCGTTCTTCCAGGCGTGGGTCTACCAGCCGGGAAAACCGGCCCTCTAAGGGTGCAACCTGGGTGAGCAGGCTTTCCGTCTTGGGGAGGACATGGAGAGTGGGAGGCGCGGATGAGCGAGCGGGACCAGGCGTTTGTGGAGTTCGTCGAGGAGGCGAGTCCGTCGCTGCGGCGGACCGCCTACCTGATCAGCGGGGATCGGCACAAGGCCGATGACATCGTTCAGGAGGCGCTCTACAAGCTCTACCTGCACTGGCCGAAGGTCGCCCGGGCGGGTAACCAGTTCGCTTACGCCCGCCGGATGGTGGTCAACACCGCGTACGACGGTGGGCGGCGGCCGTGGCGCCGGGAGGTGGCGACCGCGGTGATTCCCGAACGGCAGGCGACCGGTGATTTCGCGTCCGGCCATGCCGATCGGGACCAGGTGCTGGAAGCCCTGCGTTCACTCGGTCCCCGCCAGCGGGCGTGCGTCGTACTCCGGTACTACGAGGACCTGTCGGTCGAGCAGACCGCCGAGGCCCTCGGGTGTTCGGAAGGCACGGTCAAGAGCCAGGCGGCCCGCGGCCTCGAATCTCTCCGCAAGGCCATGCGACGGACGAGCCCGGCGCTGTGAAGGAGAACCCGATGAACCACAACGACCCTGAGGTCGGCAACGAACTGCACCGGCTCGCCCACGCCGAACCCCTGACCGATTTCGACACCAACGCCGTCCTCGCCCGCGGCCGCGGCGGCCTGCGCCGCCGCCGGCTCCTCGGCGTCGGAGGCGGAATCGCCGGCGTCGCCGCGATCGCCGTCGCCGCGGCGTTCCTGCCCGGAAATACTCAGGCCGGTCCGCCGGTGGCGGCCGAGCAGTCCCAGTTCGATCCGGTGCCCGGCCTGCCGCGCGGCGAGGAAGCCCTCTTCAAGGACCTCCCGAAGCAACAGGTCACGGAGCTCTGCGCACTCCGGAACCCGGGCGCGAAACTTAAGCTCAAGGGAGACTCGTACCGGGTCGGTAATCGCCTGTCCTTCGACTTCAAGCCTGGGACGAGGGGCGACAATCTCTGCCAGATTCCCGGCGGCGACCGGCCGACGGCCAAGATGATCGCGGAGTCCAAGGCGGACCCGCTGCCGAAGACGGAGGCCGGTCTGCTCCGCAACTGTTCGATCCAGACCTGGGTCGACGTCACCGGCTGGCGGATCGTCGCCTCCGACCGGAACGAGGCCGTCCGGACCGCCGAGGTCGTCGCCCTCTCCCCCTCGGGCCGGAGTGCGATGGCCTGCGCGATCTACGCCGCACCGACCTGGTACCCGTTCGGGTCCCGGTCCGACAACACGCTGTTCATGCGGATGCAGCAACTGGGGTCGAGCGATCCGATCCTGGTCCCGGGCAAGGGTGAGAAGTGGGCCGAACTGATCGCCGGCGGGTCCGGTACGGCGGCCTCGTGCGACGACAAGCTGCGGAAGTGCTACAACGACGGCTACGCCCAGTGGGGCCGTGCCCCGGCGAATGCCGTCTCGGTCAAGGTGTCACTGGACGGCAAGTCGCACACCCAGCCGGTCAACGACGGCTGGTGGGCCGTCGTCTGGCAGACGCCCACGCGGCAGCCGCAGGAGTATCCGAAGCTGTTCGCGTACGACAAGAACGGCAAGATCGTGAAGGACTACAGCCACTAAGCCGTACGGCGTTTGAGGGTGGCGGCGCCGAGTCCGAGCGCCGCCACTATGAACGCCAGCACCACCAGGATGTCCACGACCGGACTGTTGCCTTGGGCAACTCCGACCACCGCGTCGACGGCGTAGGACAACGGCAGCACCGTGCTCACCGCATGCAGCACGCCCGGTAGGTGATCCCGCGGGAGCAGTAGTCCGCAGAGCAGGATCTGCGGGATCATCACGGCCGGCATCATCTGGACCGCCTGGAACTCGGTGGCCGCGAAGGCGCTCGCGAACAGACCCAGCGCCGTACCGAGAACTCCGTCGAGAACAGCGACCACGCCTAGCTGCCAGGCCGCGCCTTGGATGTCCAAACCCAAGGCGTACAAGGCGATCGAGACCACGACGAGAGCCTGGACGACGGCGATCACGGCGAACGCGACGGCGTACCCGAGCAGGAAGTCGAGCTTCCCCATCGGCAGCGTGAACAGCCGCGACAGCGTCCCGCTCGATCGTTCACGCAGCGTCGCGACCGAGGTCACGATGAACATGATGATCGCCGGGAACACCGCCAGCAGCGGTCCGCCGACCCGGTCGAAGGTGGTCGGTGAGTCGTGGAACATCCACCACATCAGCGTGACCAGCAAGGCCGGCAGGACGATCAGCATCGCGACCGTGCGGTGATCCCGCCGCAGCTGCGCCAGCACCCGGCCCGCGATCGCGAGCGTTACCCGCAGAGTCATCGCGCCTCCGCCTTCCGGTCGATGAGCGTCAGGAACGCCTGCTCGATGTCATCTGTGCCCACGGAGTCCAGTAGCGCCCGCGGCGTCTCGTCCGCCAGCAGTTCGCCGTCCCGCATCAGCAGCAACCGGTCACAGCGCCCCGCCTCGTCCATCACGTGACTGGACACCAGCAAGGTCGCCCCCTCCCCCGCCAGCCGGTGAAACAGCTCCCACAGGTCCCGCCGCAGTACCGGGTCCAACCCCACCGTCGGCTCATCGAGAACCAGCAACTCGGGCGACCCCAACAGTGCAGCCGCCAGCGAGGCGCGCGACCGCTGCCCGCCCGACAACCGATCCACCCGTACGTCGGCGTGCGAGCGCAGGTCCACCGCATCGACAACCCGCTGGACGTCGGAGGCCGGGACCCCGAGGACCGCCGCGAAGAACCGCAGGTTCTCCACGACCGTCAGATCGCCGTACACACTGGGCTCCTGGGTCACGTACCCGATCCGCCCGCGCAACCCGACAGCGCCGGCCGGCGACCCGAGCACCGACACCGAGCCCGAGACGCGCGCCTGCAAGCCCACGATGGCGCGGATCAGCGTCGTCTTCCCGCACCCCGACGGCCCGAGCAGGCCGGTCACCGAGCCGGTCCGCAGCTCGAAGCTCACCCCGCGCAGGACCTCCCGGTCGCCGCGCACCACGCCGACGTCCCGGCAGCTCACCGCATTTGTCACCATGTGATGAATTAACCCACCAGGACCGGCGTTCACGCAACACCTCAGACCACGGCATGCCCCGTGTCGGCGCTCAAGGCGTCGAGCGCCGGGTCGCCGTACCGGCGTCTCAGGTCCGCGAAGGTCGCCGCCTTGGCCGCACCCCACCGGCTGACGATCACCTCGTAGCTGTCGCCGCTCACGAAGACCGGCGGTGTGCGCTTGCTGTGGAACTTGTCGGCGTACATCACCAACTCCTCCTCCCGGGTCCGCGGCAGATAGTCCGCCACCGGGATCGGCAGGTCCTGAGTCAGTACGTCGTTCCGCGTGATCCCGACGCCGGTATGACACGACGCGAACCTGCAGATCTCGTCCGGGAACCCCAGCCCAGCAAGGGTTTCGTGGCCGAGTACGCCGTGCCGGATGTACGCCGTACCGGCGACTCGATAGACGCCGAGGTCGTGGAGCAATGCTCCGGCGCGGACGAGATCGGTGTCGACGTCGAGACCGGCGAAGAACTGCTCGGCGAGTGAGCAGACGAGCTGGCAATGCGTGTAGACCGACTCGAAGTCGGCCTGGGTCGGCGCGGCGTCTCGGTGGATCGCGAGGATCTCGCGGTCGGTCGGGATCACCCGGTGAGGTGGTGCTGAAGGACGGGGGCCAGCCGGTCGATCAGGGTCTGCAGGTCGGCCGAGGCGACCGGCTCCAACTCGATCAGATAGCGGACCATCGCCATCCCGATCAATTGGGTCGCGACCAGGCTGACCCGGAGCTCCGCGTCGGGCGCACCCAGAGCCTTCGAGACCGGCTGCAGGATGAGCTGCGTGATGCCTTCACGCATCGCCCGGGCGACGGCTTCGCTGCCCACCATGCTGCGGAAGATCGCCCGCATCCGCTGCTGCCCGTCGGGCGACTCCCACACTCCGAGGAACACGGTGGCGATCCGCCGGCCGATCTCCTCGCGCGGACCGTCGAGCACCGTGGCCGCGAGGTCACGCGGGTCGACCGGCAGTGCCATCGACTCGATGAACAGCTCGTCCTTGCTGTCGAAATAGTGGTGCACCAGCGCCGCGTCGACCCCGGCCTCGCGAGCGACCGCGCGGATCGAGGTGGCCGTGAATCCCTTGTCCGCAAAGGATTTCCGGGCCGCTTCGAGGATCTCACCGCGGGTGTCCGGTCCGCCGGGACGACGCCCGGCGCGCGGAGTCTCCGTCGTACGGCGGGGACTCACGGAGTCAGCTC
This sequence comes from Kribbella sp. NPDC051587, assembly GCF_044453945.1. Taxonomy (NCBI): domain Bacteria; kingdom Bacillati; phylum Actinomycetota; class Actinomycetes; order Propionibacteriales; family Kribbellaceae; genus Kribbella; species Kribbella sp. NPDC051587. Next base: position 513,687 of record NZ_JBITDE010000002.1, on the reverse strand, counting down.
CGAGATCTCCCCCTCCGGGGTGACCGCGAACGACGACGAACGGCGGGAGGTGCGAATGAAGTGCTTACGCGTGAACTCGAGCGACTCGATCAGGTCGACCTCACGCTCGGACCGGCTGGTCGCGCGCCGGGTGTTGATCTCGATGATGATGTGGCCGCGGAAGTCCTGGTTCGCCAGCGTGGTCAGCAGATCCGCCGCCCGCTGGGTCCCACGGCCGGGCACCAGGTGCTCGTCCTTGGCCGAACCGGTCCCGTCGGTGAGGTGGATGTGCTTGAGCGTCCGGCCCATCGTCCCGGCGAGCTCGACACAGTCCTGCTCGGCGGTCGACGCGTGCGAAAGGTCGAGGGTGGTGTGCGCGTAGGTCTGCTCGGTCGGGTCCCAGCTCGGCGCGTACGCCTGCAGGCCCTTGCCAGGCGCGCGCCAGGGGTACATGTTCTCGACCGCGAAGATCACACCGGTCTCGTCCTCGAGCCGCGCGATCCCGTCGACGAAACCGCGAGCGTAGTCGCGCTGCCAACGGAACGGGGGATGGACGACGACGACATCCGCGCCAAGGTCCTTTGCCGCCGCGGCGGACCGTTCGAGCTTCTCCCATGGGTCAGTCCCCCAGACCCGCTGGGTGATCAGCAGGCAGGGCGCGTGGATCGCCAGCACCGGCAACTGGTGGTAATCGACCAGTCGTTGGATCGCGTCGATCTGGGTGCTGAGCGGGTCGATGCCGACCATCACCTCGACACCGTCGTACCCGAGCCGGGAGGCCAGCTCGAAGCAACTGGCGGTGGTCTCGGGGTAGACCGAGGCGGTGGACAGGCCGATCTTGGCGGCGGTCTGAGACGGCATGGGGCTCACCGGGGCTGGAGCTGGTCGAGCTGGGACAGGATGACGCCTTCACGGAGCGCCCACGGGCAGACCTCGAGGGCGGTCAGATCGAACAGGTCCATCACCGCGTCCGCGACCAGCGCGCCGGCGACCAGCTGCGAGGAGCGACCGGCCGAGACCCCCGGCAGGTCGGAGCGCTCGGCCGACGTCATCTTGATCAGCTTGGGCGTCCACTCGGCCAGGTCGTCGCGGTTCAGCGTCCGCGGGACGTACGGGCCGTCGTCGGACGGCGCGGCCCCACAGATCCGGGCCAGCGACCGGAAGGTCTTGCTGGTGGCAACGGACCGCTGCGGCTTGCCGGCCCGCAGTACGCCGCCGGCCACCGCGGCCATCTCCATCCGGATCCGTTTGCGCAGCGCGCGGACCTCGTCCTTGTCCGGGGGGTCCTGGTGCACACCCTCGCGGGTCAGCCGCCCAGCGCCGAGCGGCACCGAGACCGCGACCGTCGGCTCCTCGTCGGAACCGGCCGCGATCTCCAGCGAACCGCCACCGATGTCGAACACCGCGAGCCGGCCGGACGACCAGCCGAACCACCGCCGGACGGCGAGGAACGTCAGCCGCGCCTCGTCCACCCCGCTCAGCACCTGCAGATCGACCGAGCTCTCGGACCGCACCCGGGCCAGCACCTTCTCGCCGTTCGGCGCCTCCCGCAGCGCGGAGGTCGCGAACGCCATCACCGACTCGCACCCCTTGTCCTCGGCCAGCTCGGCGGCCTCGGAGATGAACGCGACCAGCTCGTCGGCGCCCTCGTCGGCGATCCGGCCGTCCTTGTCCAGGTGCTCGGCCAGCCGCAACTCCGTCTTGTGCGAGTACGCCGGCAGCGGTGCGGCACCGCGGTGCGCATCCACCACGAGCAGGTGGACGGTGTTGGAACCTACGTCGAGTACGCCGAGCCGCATACCCGACAAACTACTTCACTCCAGGTGTATCGGGTGTTTCGGAGTTGCCGTTCGCTGTTCGCCGCACCGGGCGCGTACGCTGCACGAGTGCCTGAGGTTTCTCTTGATTTTCCGCGTGCGTGGGTCGAGTTCACCGATCCCGACGATCCCGACCAGGTCTTCCGCTGCGACCTGACCTGGCTGACGTCCAACTGGACCTGCATCTTCGGCGGTGGTTGCGCCGGGATCTACAAGGGCCGGCCGAACGACGGCTGCTGCACGCTCGGCGCGCACTTCTCCGACGACGAGGACGAGCAGCGTGTCAAGAAGTACGTGAAGGAGCTGACCAAGGAGGACTGGCAGTTCCGCAAGGAAGGCAAGGCCAACGGCTGGGTCGAGACCGATGACGACGGTGACCGCAAGACCCGAGTCTGGGAGGGTGCCTGCATCTTCCTGAACCGCCCGGGCTTCAACGGCACCAGCGGTGGTTGCGCACTGCACGGACTCGCGCTCAAGAAGGGCGTGCACTTCGTCGAGACCAAGCCCGACGTCTGCTGGCAGCTGCCCATCCGCCGCACGTTCCGCGAGGTGGAGCGGCCGGACGGGACGTCGTACACGGAGGTCGGCATCGGTGAGTACGACCGCCGCGGCTGGGGCGCCGGTGGCCACGACCTGGACTGGTACTGCACCGGCAACACCGACGCGCACATCGGGGTCGAGGCGGTCTTCGAGTCGAGCAAGGTCGAGCTGCAGACGCTGATGGGCCTCAAGGCCTACGACATCCTCGCCGACCTCTGCAAGCAGCGGCTGGAAGCGGCCCGCCCGATCCTGCCGCACCCCGCCTCGCGCTGATTCTTCGTCCGAACGACACGCAGATCCCCCACAAAGGTCGGGGTTTGGGGCAAGAATGCTGGCATGCGTCTGGATCATCTGTCGTACGCGGCCGGCCCTGATGGGTGTCTGGCGACGGTCGAACGGCTGTCCGCGCAGCTAGGTGCGGAGTTCGTCGACGGGGGCGTGCACCCGCGGTTCGGCACGATCAACTACATCCTGCCGCTGGAGAACGACCGCTACATCGAGGTGGTCGACGTGCTCGACCACCCGGCGTCGGACAAGGCGCCGTTCGGCCAGGCGGTCCGGGCCCGCAAGGAGCTCGGCGGCGGCTGGCTGGGCTGGGTGGTCGCGATCCGCGACATGGAACGGATGGAGAAGCGGCTCGGCCGCGAGTCCGTGCCCGGCAACCGGCACCGCCCCGACGGGGTGAACCTGACCTGGCGCCAGATCGGCGTCAAGGGCCTGATCGCGGACCCGCAGCTGCCGTTCTTCATCCACTGGGACGACCTCACCCAGCACCCGTCGGTCGGCGGCAAGGACCTGCGCCTGACCGCCCTGGAGATCGCCGGCGACCCGATCCGCGTCACCGACTGGATCGGCCACCCGGCCGACCACCTGCTCGACGACCTCGACGTGCAGTGGGCCGGCCCGAACGGCCAGCCCGGCCTGATCGCCGCCCACTTCGAGACCCCGGCCGGCGTCGTACGGATCTAGTGGATGTTCTCGAGTTCGGCCAGTGACGTTTCCAGGTGGCCGAGGAGGCGCTGCAGGTGCGGGACGGTACGGCGGCAGCCGACCAGGCCGAAGTGGAGTTCGTGGTCGTAGCTGGTGACGCTGATGTTCAGCGCCTGACCGTTCATCACGATGCTCGCCGGGTACATGCCGAGGAGTCTCGAGCGGTTCCAGTACAGCGGGCTCTCGGCCGGGCCGGGCACGTTGGAGATGACCAGGTTGTACGGCGGATTGGTGTGCCCGGCGACTCCCGGCAGCACGGCGGACGGGCCGGCAGCGGCGAAGCCGAGCGCGCCGACCATCAGGTTCTGCACCGGGCTGAGCCCGGACAGCACACCCTTGCTGTACGACGTCGACGCCGTGATCCGTTTGATCCGGCGCTCGGCGTCGGCCTCGTCGGTCGCGAGGTCGGCGATCAGCGTCGACAACGCATTGCCGCCACCAGGAGCATCGTCCTTACCTCGGAGCGATACCGGCACCATGGCCGTCAAAGGCTTGTCAGGTAAGGCGTTCTGCTCGAGCAGATAGTTGCGCAGGGCACCGGAACACATCGCCAGCAGTACGTCGTTCAGCGTCGCACCGGTGATCGTGCGGACCTTCTCCAACCGTTCGATCGGCCAGGACTGCGCCGCGAACCGCCGAGCGCCGGTGATGCCCTGGTTGAAGATCGTCCGCGGCGCCTGGAACGCGACCGGGGAGTGCTCCCGCAGCAAGCTCTTCAATCCCACCGGGGTCAGCCCCGCAAGGTCAGTGAGCAGCCGTGCAGTCCCGCCGACCGCACTCGCCGCGCGACCCGGCGTCCGGCCGATGGCTGCGAGCAGGTCGGTCACGGTCGGTAGGCCGGGACCGCTGTCCACCACTGAGCGCGACTTGCTGGGCAAGGCGAAGGTCGCGGGCATCTCTGTCTTCGTCGGGTCCGTCGTGAGCGTGTCCTGCATCCACTTGAGCGCCGTCACGCCGTCGATCATCGAGTGGTGGATCTTGCTGTAGACGGCAAAGCGGCGACCCTGGACGCCTTCGATCAGGTGGATCTCCCACAGCGGCCGATGCCGGTCGAGCAGCGTGCCATGCAGGCGGCTGGTGAGCTCGAACAGCTCCCGGACCCGCCCTGGCCGAGCCAGCCCGGACAGTCGGACGTGGTACTCGAGGTCGATGTCGTCCTCGTGCTCCCAGGACCAGTAGCCGAGGTCGAGCGCCCGGTTCCGCACCCGGCGGGCGAAGACCGGATTCACCGTCGGCCCGTCCAGCACCTCGTGGTACAGCCGGGAGACGAAATCTCGGGTCCCCTCGGGGAAGACATGATCCCGGCCGGCCCCCTCGGGGAGCTCGAACAGCATCAGCCCGCCGACGTGCATGGGCTGCTCCCGGCTCTCGCCGAGCAGGAACATCGCATCGAGTGGTCCCACCGCAGTCATGAGCACCTCCGCTCCCGTCTATCCCAGCTAACCGTGCCGAGGGGAATTTTGTTATCCCCTCAGCAACTGAAAGCTCAGGAAAGATCAGTCCAACGGACGGTAGTTCACACCTAAAGCCTCGATCCGCACCAGGTGCGGACGGAGGCGGGTGAGGAATTCGTCGTACGAGATCTTGGGGGAACCCCAGGCGCGCTCGGCCAGGGCGGACAGCCGTGGCAGCAGCATGTAGCCGACCTGCTCCGGGCCTTCCATGTACTCGGTCCAGACGTTGCACTGGGTGCCGATGATCAGTTCGGCCTCCTCGGCGCTCAGACCGGCCGGGATCACCTCGAAGTCGTAGACCTTCTCCAACGGGATGAAGTTGCCGATCGCCAGCGGTTCGGTGGCCGGATCGCCTTGGTAGTAGTCGAAGTAGACCGACTCGCTCGGCGTCATCACCGTCTGGTGGCCGGCCTTGACCGCGACCTCACCGCGTTCGGCGCTGCGCCACGCCATGATGACGGCGTCCTTCGGGCAGTCGGTCTCGACCATCTCGTCCCAACCGACCAACCGCCGGCCCGCCTCCTCCAGCACGCTCGCGACCTGCGCGGTGAACCAGCCCTGCAGTTGCTCGGCGTGCTCGAGGCCGAGGTCGGCCTGGCGCTTCTGGGCCTTCTCGGCGAGGTGCCACTGCACCGACGGGCACTCGTCGCCGCCGAGATGGATGTACGGGCTGGGGAAGATGTCGAGCACCTCGCGCAGCACAGTCCGGACGAACTCGACGGTCTCGTCGTTGACGTTCAGGACGTCGTCGCTGATCCCCCACTCCTGCCGGACCGTGAGCTGGTGGTCCGGGAAGTTGCCGAGCTCCGGGTACGCCGCGATCGCTGCCTGCATGTGCCCCGGCAGATCGATCTCCGGGACCACGGCGATGCCGCGGTCGGCGGCGTACTCGACGATCTCGCGCAGGTCGGCCTTGGTGTAGAAACCGCCGTGCCGGGTGCCGTCGTAGGTGAACTGGCGCTGCTGGTGCGACATCTTGCCGACCATGGTCTCGTTGCGCCAGGCACCGACCTCGGTGAGCTTCGGGTAGGCCTCGATCTCGACCCGCCAGCCCTGGTCGTCGGTGAGGTGGAAGTGCAGCACGTTCAGCCGGTGCAGGGCGAGCACGTCGATCACCTTCAGCACGAAGTCCTTCGGCATGAAATGCCGTGCGACGTCGAGCATCACCCCACGCCAGGCGAACCGCGGCGCGTCCGCGATCTGCACCGCCGGTACGGCGACCTTCCCGTCCGCGGCCGGCTCCGCCGCGTCCAGCAACTGCCCGTACGTCGTCTCGGCGTGCCGGAGCGCGTCCTCGGAGCCGGCCGTCAGCCGGGCCCCGTCCGCGGTCACTTCGATCCGGTACTCGGTCTCGCCGAGATTCTCGACCACGTCGCGGATCGCCTCGGCGACCGGGTCCGCGGTGAGCCAGCGGGCGTCGGCGACGGTGAGTTCGCGCGGCGCGGGGACGATCGCGATGTCGGGCATCTGAGCAGCTCCCAAGCAGCCAGGGGTATTTATGCAACCCTATTCTAAAATTGTTTCCGCTGCGCTGTCAGGTAGATGAGAGAGTGACCTGGTGACCGCCGACCTGCAGCGAACGACAGTCCGGGTTCTGGTAATCAGCAACGTACTCGGTGGCGTGGCGATGGCCAGCGGGTTCGCCGTCGCCGGACTGCTCGCCGAGCGCATCTCGGGGTCCACCTCGATGGCCGGTCTGGTGGCCACGTCGACCACGCTCGGGGCCGCGGCCCTCGCCGTACCGCTGGCTCGGCTGGCCCGGACTCGTGGCCGCCGGTTCGCGTTGACCGTCGGCTATGTGATCGGCACGGCGGGCGCCGTACTGACTATCGTCGCCGCACAGGTCGGCTCACTCGCTCTGCTGCTTCTGGCTGGGTGTCTGTTCGGCAGCGGTACTGCTTCCAACCTGCAGTCCCGGTACGCCGCTACTGACGCTGCTGACCCGGCCCGTGTCGCACGGGCCCTGTCGCTCGTCGTGTGGGCGACCACGATCGGTGTGGTCATCGGACCGAACCTGACCGGGGCCGGAGCCACTGTCGGCGACTCACTCGGCATCCTGCCGCTGGCTGGTCCGTATGTGTTCTCGGTGGTCGCACTGGCGTTGAGCCTCGCCACTATCTGGTTCGGACTCCGCCGGCTCCCTCGACCGCAGACCGCCCTGATCGAACGGCAGCCGCTGGCGGTGACCTTCCGGCGCGTGGTGGCGATCCCCCATGCGCGCCTGGGTCTGCTGGCGATCGCTACTGCTCATGCGGTGATGGTCGGCGTGATGTCGATGACCTCGGTACACCTGCAGCACCATGGCGCTTCGCTGACGATCGTCGGCTTCGTCATCAGCGGACATGTCGCCGGGATGTACGCCCTGTCGCCGGTGATGGGCTGGCTGGCGGACCGCCTCGGCCGCATCCCCACGATCGGTATCGGGCTCGCCGTACTCGCTCTGGCGATGACTGTGGCAGCCCTGGCGCCGGACAACGCTCACGGTCTCACTGCGATTGCTCTGGTCCTGCTGGGACTCGGGTGGTCGGCCTGTCTGGTGTCCGGCTCCACACTGCTGTCTCGCTCGGTCCCTGACGACATCCGCACCTCGGCCCAAGGACTGTCCGACCTCACGATGGGCGTGCTCGCTTCACTCTCCGGTACGGCGGCTGGTCCGGTGCTGGCGCATTTCGGGTTCCACTGGCTCGCCGTACTGTGCGGGCTGCTCCTGATCCCGGTCGCCCTGCTCGCGGCGACGACCAGGCAGTCAATACCCTCTACGACGTGAGCATCGCGGAAGGCGGGATCCCAAGTCCCAACATCTGGCACCACCCGAAGGTGTACGAGGTCGAGAACCACGCGGTCGACCCGGACGGCGTGATCGAGCCGGCCATGCGCGCGATCCGGGACTGGGCCGGTTCCACCGTGCTCGACATCGGCTGCGGGACCGGCTTCCACCTCCCGCGCTTCGCCGCGACCGCGGCCCGGGTGATCGGGGTCGAGCCGCACGGAGCACTCGCGGAGGCGGCCCAACGCCGTACCAAGGACTTGCCGAACGTCGAGGTCCGCCAAGGTACCGCTCAACGACTGCCGGTCCCGGACTCGTCCATCGACGTGATGCACGCCCGCTGGGCGTACTTCTTCGGCCCCGGCTGCGAACCCGGCCTGACCGAACTCGACCGCGTGATGCGCCGCGGCGGAACCGCCTTCGTGATCGACAACGACGGCAGCCGCTCGACCTTCGGCCGCTGGTTCAGCGAGTGCTACCCGATGATCAAGCCGCCCGAGGTCGAACGCTTCTGGGCCCTGCACGGCTGGGACCGCACCCCGCTGGACATGGGCTGGCGCTTCAAGACCCGGGCCGACCTCGAAGCCGTCATCCGGATCGAGTTCACCCCCGCCGACGCCGACCGCATCATCGCCTCCCACTCCGGCACCGAAGTCGACTACGCCATCAACCTCTGGTCCAAACCCTTCCCGTAAGTCCCCATTTGCCTGGTTAGCCACTCAAATTGGGGGTTCTCCACCCTTAACCACGGTGCTTAACCCCCCATTTCGGTGGCTAGGCAGGGAAATGGGGTCGGCGGGGCGGGGTTGTCGGTGGGGGCGGATAGGTTGGCGGGTATGGCGAAGGTGGTGACGGCTAAGGGGAAGTCGGCGTTCGCGTGCTCGGAGTGCGGGTGGACTTCGGCGCGCTGGATCGGCCGGTGCGGCGAGTGCCAGGCCTGGGGCACCGTGCAGGAGGTCGGGGCTGCGAAGGCGGCCCGGATCACGGCCGGGCCGGTGACGTCGCCGGCGATGCCGATCGCCAAGGTGTCCGCGATCGAGGCCGAGTCGCGGCCGACCGGGATCGGGGAGCTCGACCGGGTGCTCGGCGGCGGCGTCGTACCGGGTGCGGTGATCCTGCTGGCCGGTGAGCCCGGCGTCGGCAAGTCGACGCTGCTGCTCGAGGTCGCGGCACAGTCCGCGCGCGGTGGGCACCGGACGCTGTATGTGTCGGGTGAGGAGTCGGCGGCCCAGGTGCGGATGCGCGCCGGGCGGACCGATGCTCTGGTCGACGAGTTGTACCTGGCGGCCGAGACCGACCTCGGGGCGGTGATCGGTCACGTCGACGCGGTCGAGCCGGCGTTCCTGGTGATCGACTCGGTGCAGACGATGGCGCATCCCGAGGTCGACGGTGCGCCCGGTGGGGTCACCCAGGTCCGCGAGGTCACCGGCGCGCTCGTGCGGCTGGCGAAGGAGCGGCACATCGCGGTCGTCCTGGTCGGCCACGTCACCAAGGAAGGCGCGATCGCCGGACCACGGATGCTCGAGCACCTGGTCGATGTCGTACTGGCCTTCGACGGCGACCGGCACTCCGGCTTCCGGATGGTCCGCGCCACCAAGAACCGGTTCGGTCCGTCCGACGAGGTCGGCTGTTTCGACATGGTCGACACCGGCATCGTCGAGGTCACCGACCCGACCGGCCTGTTCGTCTCCGAGCACGCCGAGCCCGTCGCCGGGACGTGCGTCACCGTGATGATGGAGGGCCGCCGCCCACTCCTCGCCGAGGTCCAGGCGCTGGTCGGCCCGTCCGCCGCACCCCAACCCCGCCGTACGACGTCCGGCCTCGAATCTCAGCGGGTCGCGATGGTGCTCGCGGTGCTCGGCAACCGCGCCGGTCTGAAACTGCACGACAAAGAGGTGTACGTCGCCACTGTCGGCGGCGTGAAGATCACCGAACCCGTCGCCGACCTGGCCGTCGCCATCGCGGTCGCCTCCTCGGAGATGGACAAGCCGATCCACCCCGGCCTGGTCGCCATCGGCGAGGTCGGCCTGGCCGGCGAGGTCCGCCGCGTCGGCGGCCTCGAGAAGCGCCTGGCCGAAGCCGCCCGCCTCGGCTTCACCAAGGCGATCATCCCGGCCGACGTCCCCAACCGCAGCAAGGACCCCAAGCCGATGGACATCCAGGCCAAGTACGGCCTGCGCACCTTCGCCGCCCCCGACATCCGCTCCGCCCTGATGGCCGCCGGCCTCGCCTGATCGGGGCTGTGTTCCTGCCCACACCCGCACCCGGGGCGTGAGACGAGGGATGCCCGCGAGCCGAGGGAGGAACGTACGCTGGGGTGGCCCCCCGGGTTCAGTGCTGAGCCCGTGACCCGCCCGGCGTACGCCGGATGACCGCAGGAGCATCAGATGACCGGATCCAGAGTTGTCGCGCTCGGCCACTACCAGCCCGAGCGGGTGCTCACCAACGCCGACCTGGCGACGATGGTCGAGACCAACGACGAGTGGATCCAGAGCCGGGTCGGGATCAAGGAGCGCCGGATCGCGGCGCCCGACGAGTCGGTCGACGAGATGGCCTGGCGGGCCGCCGACAAGGCACTGGCCAACGCCGGCATCGACAGCGCCGAGATCGACTACATCGTGGTCGCGACCTGTACGGCGATCGACCGGTCACCGAACATGGCCGCCCGCGTCGCCGCCCGGCTCGGCCTCGGCCACCCGGCCGCGCTCGACATCAACACCGCCTGCTCGGGCTTCGCCTACGCGCTCGCGACCGCCGACCAGGCAATCCGGGCCGGTGCCGCGACGAAGGCGATCGTGATCGGTGTCGAGAAGCTGAGCGACTGGACGGACTGGACCGACCGCACCACCTGCGTGCTGATCGGCGACGGCGCGGGCGCCGCCGTACTGGTCGCGAGCGACGAGCCGCAGGTCGGCCCGGTCGTGTGGGGTTCGGTGCCGGAGATGTCCGACGCGGTCCGGATCGAGGGGCGCGACGGCTCGTTCCAGCAGGAGGGGCTGAGCGTCTTCCGCTGGGCCACCACGCAGCTGCCGGTGATCGCCCAGCAGGTCTGCGAGAAGGCCGGCATCAAGCCCGAGGACCTCGGTGGCGTCGTCCTGCACCAGGCCAACCTGCGAATCATCGAGCCGCTGGCCAAGCGCCTCGGCGCGGTCAACGCGGTGGTCGCCAAGGACGTGGTCGAGTCCGGTAACACCTCCGCGGCGAGTATCCCGATCGCGTGGTCGAAGCTGGTCGAGAAGCGCGAGATCCCGTCCGGCGCGCCGGTGCTCTTGTTCGGATTCGGCGGCGGTCTTTCGTACGCCGGACAGGTCGTCCGCACCCCCTGACGCCGCAGGGGCCCTGCCGTTTCGGGGCAGGTCCCCGCGTAATCCGGAATTGCACGGTCCGGATGCACGAGCGCGTGCACGCGCACCTGCAAGGTCAACCGGATCGAGGGTCCCCGCGAGAGTGCTCCGCGGGGACTTAGCACCCATGGCATCCGCACAACCGCATAGACTCACCTTCCGTGGCCCCGAACTCCGACAAGAACAGCACCGGCGCCCGGATGCGCGCGACCCTCGCGGCGGTGGCACCGGGTACCGAACTGCGTGAAGGCCTGGAACGGATCCTGCGCGGGCGTACCGGCGCACTCCTGGTCCTGGGGAACGACAAGGTCGTCGACTCGATCTCGACCGGCGGCTTCGAGATCGGCATCGAGTTCACCGCGACCGGTCTGCGGGAGCTGAGCAAGATGGACGGCGCGATCGTCCTCGACCGCGACGCCACCCGGCTGATGCGGGCGGCCGTGCACCTGATGCCGGACCCCTCCATCCACACCGACGAGACCGGCACCCGGCACCGCACCGCCGACCGGGTCGCCCGGCAGACCGGGTTCCCGGTGATCTCGGTGTCGCAGTCGATGCACATCATCGCCCTGTACGTCGACGACCAGCGCTACGTGCTCGAGGACTCCGGAGCGATCCTGTCCCGGGCGAACCAGGCGCTGGCCACTCTCGAGCGCTACAAGCTGCGACTCGACGAGGTCTCCGGCACGCTCTCCGCCTTGGAGATCGAGGACCTGGTCACGGTTCGCGACGTGGCCGCGGTCGCCCAGCGACTCGAGATGGTCCGCCGGATCGCGACCGAGATCGACGGCTACGTGGTCGAGCTCGGCACCGACGGCCGGCTGCTCACGCTGCAACTCAACGAACTGGTCGCCGGTGTCGCCGGTGAGCGCGAACTCGTCGTACGGGATTATCTGCCGCTGGCCGGTGGACGCCGCGCCAAGGGTGCGGAGGACGTCCTGCTCGAGCTGGACGCGGTCAGCCCGACCGACCTGCTCGACATCGGCCAGGTCGCCCGGGCGCTGCAGCTCGGTGGCGCCGAGCAGCTCGACGCCGCGGTCACCCCGCGCGGCTACCGGCTGCTGGCCAAGGTCCCGCGTCTGCCCGGCGCTGTGATCGACCGTCTGATCGAGCACTTCGGCCACCTGCAGAAGCTGCTGGCCGCCAGCATCGACGACCTGCAGACCGTTGAAGGCGTCGGCGAGAACCGCGCCCGGACCGTCCGCGAGGGACTCTCCCGGCTGGCCGAGTCCAGCATCCTCGAACGCTACGTCTGACCCCAGGCCTGACAGCGGCCCTCACCTCCCGTCGGAGGTGGGGGTCGCTTGCGTTCTCCGGCCTCGGCGCGCAATACTCCACATGGAACATTTGGTGCGGAACAATCCAGGTGGGAGAAGATGGCTGAGCTGACGCCGCTGGCGATCTCGGTGCTCGCGCTGCTGCACGAGCGGCCGATGCATGCCTACGAGATGTACCAACTGCTGCTCCACCGCCACAACCACCGGATCGTGAAGACCCGGCCGGGCTCGCTGTACCACACCGTGGAGCGGCTGGCCGGGCAGGAGTTCGTCCGCGCGACCGGGATCGAGCGATCCGGCAATCGCCCGGAGCGCACGACGTACGAGCTGACCGAGGCCGGCGCCGACGCGTTGCGCCAACGCGTCGAGAGCGGCCTCGAGACCTACGCCTACGAGTACCCGCTCTTCCCGGTCGTGCTCGCGGAGGCACACAATCTCGATCAGGACGACGCCGTCCTGCGGCTGCGCCGGCGCGTCGAAGCGCTCGACCGGCTGATCGCGGAAGAGGACGGGCACGAGGCCGAGGTCCGTGCCCGCGGTGTCCCCGAGCCCTTCTGGTTGACCCTCGGGTACCTGAGGTCGCAGCTCGCCGCGGAGCGCGACTGGCTCAGCACCACCATCGAACGGATAGAGAGCAAGGACCTGCCATGGCATCCCCGCAAGAAGAAGTGAGGCCCTGGCCGGCGCTGTGGGCGCTGGTCGTCGGGTTCTTCATGATCCTGGTCGACTCGACCATCGTGTCGGTCGCGACCCCGTCGATCCTGGCCGACTTCGGTACCGACGTCGGCAACGTCATCTGGGTCACCAGTGCCTACCTGCTCGCGTACGCCGTTCCGCTGCTGGTGACCGGGCGGCTCGGCGACCGGATCGGGCCGAAGAAGATGTACCTGACCGGTCTGACCGTGTTCACGCTCGCCTCGCTGTGGTGCGGCCTGACGAACTCGATCGCGATGCTGATCGTCGCGCGCGTCGTCCAGGGGCTCGGCGCCTCGATGGTGACCCCGCAGACGATGGCCGTGATCACCCGGATCTTCCCGCCGGACCAGCGCGGCAAGGCGATGAGCCTGTGGGGCGCGACCGCCGGTGTGGCCGTCCTGGTCGGCCCGATCCTCGGTGGCGTGCTGGTCGACGGCCTCGGCTGGCAGTGGATCTTCTTCGTCAACGTCCCGGTCGGCGTGATCGGGTTCGTGCTCGCGATGCGGCTGGTCCCGAACCTGCCGACGCAGAAGCACAAGTTCGACCTGCTCGGGGTCGCCCTCAGCACGATCGGCCTGTTCCTGCTGGTGTTCGGCATCCAGGAAGGACAGAAGCACAACTGGGACGGGACCGTCTGGCTGATGATCATCGCGGGTGTCGTGGTGATCGGGCTGTTCGTGGTCTGGCAGGCGCGCAACCGCAACGAGCCTTTGTTGCCCTTGGCCCTCTTCCGGGACCGCAACTTCTCACTGGCCAACGTGGCCATCACCACCGTGGGCTTCGCGGTGACGGCGATGGCGATCCCGCTGATGCTGTACGCACAGGTCGTCCGCGGCCTGAGCCCGACCAAGGCCGCGTTGCTGCTCGCACCGATGGCGATCATCTCCGGCGCCCTGGCGCCGTTCGTCGGCCGGCTGGTCGACACGACGCCGCCGCGCTACATCGCCGGCTTCGGCCTGGCCTGCAACGTGGTGGCGATGACCTGGCTGAGCCAGATCATCTCGCCCGACCTGCCGATCTGGCAGCTGCTGCTGCCGATGGCGTTGATGGGTGTCGCGAACGGCTTCATGTGGGCGCCGATCGGAAGTACGGCGACCCGGAACCTGCCGATGCATCAGGCCGGCGCCGGTGCGGGCGTCTACAACACCACCCGCCAGGTCGGCGCAGTGCTCGGTAGCGCGGGCATCGCCGCGCTGATGGAGGCGCGGCTGGCGCACTACCTGCCCGGCATGAGCGGCAGCGTCGGCGGCGAGGGCGCGGCGGCCGGCGGGAAGCTGCCGGAGATCGCGCAGCAGGGCTTCAGCGATGCGATGGCACAGTCGCTGTTGCTGCCGGCCGGCGTGCTGGTGATCGGCCTGATCGCAGCGCTCTGCTTCGCCAGGCCAGTACGGCGGCAGCCGCCGACCGCGGCTACGGCGTCAGGTGATCGTGAAGGCCTGCGCGGATGATTCCCGGCCGGCGAACACGGCCTTGACCACGTAGGTTCCCGGCTTGGCCACCGGCTGTCCAGGCAGACAGCCGGGGCCGGACCGGTGCCCGTTCCAGACCACGGTACTGGCGGCTTCTTTGCCCTTGGCAACCACCAGGGTGGCCTTCGGAATCGCTTGCCCACAATGGCTCGTGGTCCAGATCAGATCGGAACCTGACGTCACCGAGACGGTCAGCGAGTCCGGGGCGACGGTCGCCTTGCACTCGTCGGAGACGGCGTCGAGCCGGACCACGAAGTTCAGCGTCGCACCGGAGACGACCCGCCGAACGGCCGGCAACGCCTCGATCTTGAGGTTCGACGCGGCGCATTTCGCGTCCTGAGGTGGCGTCGTCTTCGACGGCGTCTCACTCGGCTTGGCCGTCGGCTTGTCGCTCGACTTCCCGCTCGGAGTCGGGGTCGGCGCCTTCGTGGGCTTGCTCGTGGGCGTCGGGGTCCGCGTCGGCTCGTTGACGGCTGCCGACTTCTTCGGGTCGTCCCCGCCCGGGAACAGCTGAAAGATCAAGAAGAACAGCAGCGCCAGCACAAACAGCACCAGTCCACGACGGAACCAGTACACGCTGGCGGGCAGGTGCCCGACCGGATGGAGCAGGCTGCTCATGCTCGCACCCTAATATCGGGTCTGTGCTCCACCAGACAGGCTCGCCGCTTCACGCCCCCGTTCTGCACTGGTACGACGTCAATGCGCGCGTACTGCCGTGGCGGGACCCAGCTGCGGGTCCGTGGGCAGTCATGGTCAGCGAGTTCATGCTGCAGCAGACACCAGTCGCCCGCGTGCTCCCGGCGTACCAGAGGTGGTTGGAGCGGTGGCCTCAGCCCGCAGACCTGGCCGCAGAGCCGTCAGGCGAGGCTGTGCGGGCCTGGGACCGGCTCGGGTACCCACGGCGCGCCCTGCGGCTGCACGCGGCAGCACAGGCGATTGTGGAGCGCCATGGTGGAGAGGTCCCGAGTGACCACGCCGCACTGCTCGCTCTGCCCGGTGTGGGCACCTACACGGCGGCGGCGATCGCCTCCTTCGCCTTCGGGCAGCGGCACGCCGTCGTGGACACCAACGTCCGCCGAGTGCTCGCCAGAGCGATCACCGGCATCGCACAGCCGACCATCTCCCCCACTGCGGCCGACCAACGGCTCGCAGTCTCCGCACTACCGGCAGACGAGGCGACAGCAGCCCGCTGGGCAGTCGCCTCGATGGAGCTCGGTGCACTGGTCTGCACAGCCCGTACGCCGCGCTGCGCCGACTGCCCGATCCGCAGCCAATGCGCCTGGGTGCTGGCCGGGAGTCCGCCGTACGACGGCCCTCCTCGCAAGGGCCAGACCTACGAGGGCACCGACCGCCAGGTCCGCGGTCGGTTGCTCGCAGTACTGCGGTCCGAGCACGGCGCCGTACCGAAGAAGGCGTTGGACGCGTGCTGGCAGGACCAGATCCAGCGGGAGCGTGCTCTGGATGGTCTGGTCGCTGACGGACTGGTGGAACCGCTCCCGCGTAACAGGTACCGGCTGCCAGCCTAGCCGTGCAGTGTGGGCCGGTAGATGAGCTCCTGGGTGTTGCCGTCGAGCGTCCGGCTCTCGAGCAGTTCGAGGTCGAGATCCGCGACCCCTCCGAAGACGGGGCACAGACCGGTCTGACCGGCGATCACCGGGAAGACGGTGACCTGGACGCGGTCGACCAGGCCGGCTGCGAGCAGCGACTTGTTCAGCGCCAGGCTGCCGTGAGAGCGCAACGGAACGTCGGACTCTTCCTTGAGTCGGCGGACCGCAGCGACGCCGTCCTCGCTGGCGATGGTCGCGTCGGGCCAGTCAAGAGGTCCCTGCAGTTTCGACGACACCACAGTGGCCGGCAGATCGCGCATCAGCGTGACCCACTTGTCGAGGGCTTCGAACGGAATCGCATCCCCGGAGAGCATCTCCGCGTTGGCCAGGTAGGTCGTGGCGCCGTAAACCATCCGCTGCTTCTCGGCGAACTGGGCCGCGCGGTGCTCCAGGAACTCGGGGCCCTGCTTGCCGAAGTAGCCGCCCCAGTCGCCGTTGTGGGCGCCGAAGCCGTCGAGGGTGGAGAAGATGTCGAAGGTAAAGGTGGCAGTCATTTCTGGGGTGCTCCTTGGTAGCTGGTTTGTCTTTCACCCCTGCTACGAAGCGCTCCGCTGCCTTTCGACAAAACAGTTGGGGCCGGTCCGAAAAGACCGGCCCCAGCTAGGTCGTACTCAGTTCTTCTTGCTGCCGGTGGTGGCTTCTTCGTCGTCGTCGGCCAGCAGGTCGAGCGGCATCGCCGGCTGGCCGGACAGCGTCGCCAGCATCTGGCGGACGTTGGTCAGCTGCGCGTTGATGCTGTCCCGGCGCTGCGTCGCGGCCGCGAGCTCGCGCTCGGACTCGGCGCGGATCCGCTCGGACTTGTCCTTCGCGGCGGCGACGATCTCCTGGGCCTGACGGTTCGCGTCGGCCAACTGCTGCTGGGACAGCCGCTCGGCCTCGGAACGGGACCGGTCGGCCTCGCGCTGCACCTGGGCGGCGCGATCGGTGACAGCGGCGAGCTGCTGCTCGGCCAGTGCCGTCCGGGCGGCGAACTCCTGCTCGACCTTGCCGCGGCGCTCGGCCAGGGTGGTCTCGAAGGCTGCGGCGGCCTGGGCGGACTTGGCGCGCTCCTGCTCGTAGAGGGCCTGCGCCTCGGACCGGCGGGCGGTCGCGTCGCGCTCGGCCTCGTCGCGCATGTCGTCGGCCTGCGTGCGGGCCTCCTCCAGGATGCGAGCCGCCTCCGCGTCGACCTCGCTCTTCCAGTCCAGGGAGTACTGCTCGGCCTCCTTGCGGACCTTCTTCGCGTGCGACTCACCGTCGGCGACGATCGCCTCGGCGTCGGTGCGCGCGCGGGTCACCAGGTCACGGGCCTCGTCGTCGGCCAGCGACAGGATCTTCGCGACCCGCTCACCGAACTCGGTGAACGTCGGGGCGCGGTCCTTGTTGTCCTCCTGGGCGGAGATCACGGCCGATTCCGCGGCGTCGGTGCGCTGCTGGAGCTCCTGCACGTGCCGCTGGAGCTGCTCCGACTGCTGCTGCAGCGCGGTCAGCGAGGTGGTCAGCTCACGGATGTGCTGGTCCACCTGAGCGGGCTCGTAGCCACGCAGAACGGTACGGAACGGGGTTGGGCTTTCACTGCTCATGTTTTCCGATACTCACTTAATTGGGTGGGTGGATCACACATTGTCACTGACAAGGATCTGACTGTCACGTCCTCATCCTGATTCCCCCGTGGAACCCTCACTGGAAGACATTCCACCACCTGGGCGGAACCCCGGTACAGCGAGTGCCTCGATCACACCCGAAAGCTGGGTGAGCTCCTTGGTGATCTCGTCGCGGCGCTGATTCAGAGCCGCGACCCTCGCCTCGGCATCGGCGAGTAGTTTACGGGCCTGGGCGCGCAGTTCGTCCGCGTGCTCCCGGGCCTGCGCCTCGAGCTGCTGCGCCTCGGCGCGGGACTTGCGGATCAGCTCGTGGGACTGACGCTGCGCGTCGGCGAGATCCTTGGCCGCCCGCTCGCGCAGGACCTGCGTGCTGGACTGTGCCTCGGTCTCGCGCCGGGTCGCCCGATCGACGATCTCCTTCGCCTCGAGCTCGGCCGCCGCCTTCTGCCGATCGGCCCGGGACTGCGCCTGCGCCGTCACCTTCGCGGCCTCCGACCGGGCCGAGGACAGCGTCGCTTCGGCCTGCGCGGACGCGGATTCGAGCGTGCTCTCGGCGAGCGCGGTGTACTCCGCGTTCTCCTTGGCGATCGCTTCCTGGGTCTGCTTCAGCCGGCTGGTCGAGCGGCTGATCACGCGCCGCAGGTGCGCCCGCTTCTCCAGCATCATCTTGCCGGCCTCGTACGCCGCCTGCTCGCGGATCGTCTGCGCCTCGGCCTCGGCCGTGCCGATCAGCTCATCGACGGTCTTCTTGCTCCACAGCGTCTGCTTCTCGGCCTCGGCGAGTGCCGTCTCGGCCGCCTTGTTCGCGTCGTCGACGATCCGCTGCGCCTCGATCGTCGCGTTCCGCCGGTCGGCCTCGATGGAGTCGACGACCAGCTTGGCCTGCGCCCGCGCGTCGGCCATCAGCCGCTCGTTGGACAGCTCGGCCTCGGCCTTGCGCTCGGACAGCTCGGCCATCGCCTCGGCCCGGAGCTTGTCGATCTCCAGCGAGATCGCGGCCAGCTTGGCCCGCTCGGTCTCCTCGAGCTCCGCCGTACGACGTTCCAGCTCGGCGCGGTTCTCGCCCCGGAGGCGCTCGATCTCGGCATGCGCCTCGGCGATCTGGGCCCGCGACTTCTCCCGGGCTGCCTCGACCTCCACTTCGACCGCGGCTCGCAGCTCGGCGGCCTCGGTCTCGGAGCGAGCGATCAGCTCGGCCTCGTTCTGTACGGCGGCCTGGGACACGAGCGCGGCCTGCTCACCCGCATCGGCCACCAGCTGCTGTGCCTCGCGCCCAGCGCGGTCGACCATCAGGTCAGCCGCTTCACGAGCCTCCCGAGCCCCCAGCAGAAGCTCTTCGGCCTCATCCTTCACCCGAGTGGCTTCGGCCTCGGACTCCGACTTCAACCGCGCAGCCGCTGCCTCGGACTCCGACTTCAGTCGAGCAGCTTCGGCCTCGGACTCTGCCTTCAGCGCCGCAGCTGCAGCCTCGGACTCGGCCTTCAAGCGGGCAGCCGTGGACTCGGACTCCGACTTCAGCCGGGCGGCCTCGATCTCGGCGGCCTGCGTGACCCTGGTGGCCTCGGCCTCGGACTCTTCCTTGATCCGGGCGGCTTCCGCCTCGGACTCCGCTTTCAGGCGGGCAGCCTCGGACTCGGCGCTTTCGGTGACGCGGGCCGCCTCGGCCTCAGCTGCGGCGATCCGGCGGTCGGCCGCGGCCTGCGACTCGGCCCGCAACCGGTCGGCGGCCGCCTGGCTCTCGTTCCGCAGTTGCTCGGCGGCCGATTCAGACTCGCTGCGCCGCTTGGCCACTTCCTCGGCGACGGTCACGCGCAACTGCTCGGCCGCACGCTCGGCGCCGGCGGTCATCCGCTCCGACAGAGTGGTCGCCTCGGAACGCACGCGCTCCGCCTCGGTCGTCGACTCCACGCGCAGCTTCTCAGCCGCTTCCGCCGCCTCCCGCCGTACCCGCTCGGCTTCGGCAGTGGACTCGGCCTGCAGCCGCTCGGCGGCGTCCTGCGCCTCGGACCGGACGCGGTCCGCCTCGGCAGTGGACTCGGCGCGCAGCTGTTCGGCTGCGCGCTCGGCGTCGTTCAGGAGTCGCTGGGCCGACGAGGTCGCGTCGGCACGGAGCTTCTGGGCGGCCGCGTCAGCAGCGGCGCGGAGCTGCTCGGTCTCGGCCCGGGCGCGCTCGGCGTCCTCGCGGGCCAGGTCGTTCTCGTACTCCGCCTGCTCGCGCAGGGTGTCCGCGATCCGCTGTGCCCGCTCGAGCACGCCGCCCGCTTGCCGCACACCAAAAGAACCGGTGTCGGCGACCGGTTCTTGGGTCAGGGGCAGACGCGGCGCGTCCATGCGACGAGATGATTCCATCCTCGGCCCCCTTTCCGACAGTCCGGGTCCCATCAACGTGGTCACAGGGTTACAACGCGGTACAGGGGTGCCAGGTAACTTCTTTTTCATGCCGCTGCGCGATCTACCGACCGAATCGCAGGCGGCAACGGCACTGATCCGTACCGAACTGCTCACGCATCGTAGGACGTTACGGCGCACTGGCAAACCCGGTCTCGTGTTGTCAGGTCTCGCCGCCGGCGCTCTGCTCGCTGTCCTCGTCCCGGGCCGGACAGGCACAGGCTGTTACCTCTGGCGGGCCACCACCCAGCCGGTCGAGGGCCGGACCGCGGCCCTGATCCTGCCGGTCGCGATGGTGCTGCTGATCCTCGCGGATCGCTTGTCTGCCGAGAGTTTCGGCCTAAGCCGACAGGTCCGAGGCTGGGGTACGGCGGTGCTCGCGGCGGTCACCATGGCGGCCTGGACCGGATTCGTCCAGCAGGACCGGCCGACCTGTGCTTTCTCACCGGCTGTGATCGGAACCCTGGCCTGCGGGACCCTCGCCACCGCCGTTGCGGGCTACTGGGCCACCCAGTTGTTCCGGGGCCCGATGACCCCGCGGCCAACTTCTGTCGACGACTTGCCGAACGTGTCCGCTGAGCCGCTCAACCAGTCCGAATTGCGGGCACTCTTTGTCCGAATGCTCGATCGGATCGAGAGTTGGGCTCCAGCTCGGGGCTGGTTGATGCCGTTCGCGACCGGCACTCTCGCCGTACTGGTTTTGCTCTCAACTGTTCTTCCGTGGCGTGAACTCCGGGACCCGGTCGCGGTCGGTCTCGCGGAGGCCGGGTTGATCCGGGTGCAGCTCTGGGAGATCCCGTCGGCCCGGAGTTGGGCGCTGGTCGTCTGTGCGCTCGCCGTCGCGACCCTGGCCACGCGCGGGCTGGTACGGCGGTTGGCCGCCGTCACGTGTGGATCGGTCACCGTCGCCGGGCTGGCCGCGCATCTGCTCTGGTTGCCGCCGTTGCTGCCGAACGGTGTTGGCTACCGCCCCGGCATCGGCGCGTGGACCGCTCTAGCGCTGGGCGTTCTTCTGATCGCCGCCGGGCTGATTGGTGGCCGCCTATTGGTTCTGCTGGGCTTGGTCGGCGGAGTGGTCGGACTGCTCGTCCCCTCAGCGACAGGTACGCCGTACGCGGCAGAGCCGACCGTGGGCGTGCCGCACCGGCTGCTCGATCTGCATAACGGCCAGCTGGTCGACAGGCTCGGGATGCGGGTCGCTATCGGCACCTCCGATCCGCTCGACTCGTTTGCGAGCACTCTGGACGGTTCGCCGGGACAGTGGCTGCTGGGCCGGACAGGTTCGGAGAGCTCAACTGTCTTCGCATACGACGACGGCGTCGCCCTCCCGGAGGTCACGCTGAACCACGGGCCAACCGCACCGGCGGTGTGGGGTGTTACCGACAACCACCTGGTCGTGCTGGCCGGTGGTGCGGGCGGGAAGCCGTGGGCGATCCTGTCGGTCCCACTCGATCTGCCACAGGCCGACCTCAGCCTCAGCCACAAGGACCCCGACGGGCAGTACTACGTGACGCCTGGCGTCGAGGTGCTCGCTTCTGGAGTCGGCCCGGCGCTCAGCCACCGGAACGCGGACCGGTCGATCGTGGTGTGGGGTGGTGCGACGACCTGGCAGATCCCCGCCAACCAGCTCCGCCCCGGCATGCGACTTCAGGACTTCGAGGTGGACCCGGGAGCTGGCGCACCGGGTAATGCGCTGTCCAGCGGGCCAGACGGTACGACGGCCTGGCGGACCAGCGAGACGGGGCTGGCCATGGCTCGTCGGGGCGGACCGACGCAGCAGCTGACCGGAGTCGCTCCAGCTGGCTGCCTCTTGAGTAGTGATGCGGCCAGCTCGTCGATGACGGTGGATGCGTTCGCGGTCGATGTGCGCGGCAACGTGTGGCTGGGCGGTGGTGCGCCGACGTCGGTCATCACGCCAGACGGCGTAATGCGAAAGCTGCCCGGTGGAGCCGACGGGATCAGCAGCATCGAGGCGCGGCCAGACGGTTCGGTGCTGCTGGGGACTTCACCTGGTGGTGGGAGTCAGATCCTGCAGATCACCGATGCGGCTAGCGCTGCAGCGACGTACCCGGCTGCACCTGATCCACTGCCGCGGTGCGATCGACGCAAGCCAGTCCGCGGTACGACGGACTTCCGGGCGACTGTGCTGCCCGCCGTCGAGACCGTGGACCCACATCAGGGTTCGCCTGGCGTGAACTCGCTGCTCGGGCTGGATGCCGACGGCAAGTTGGCGCGCCTTCGGTTGCCGCTGGCGGCGCGTAGTTCGGCACCGGACGGACAGGGCGGCGTGTGGTGGACGCTGGCGGACCAGCCGGGCCCGGAGCGCGCCGTACACCTCGTACGTGGCCGGACCACGGTGCAACGGGATCAGAAGCCGCTGCCGGACAACCCCAAGGCGGAGTTTGCTGCGGCCGCCGGGGACCGGTTGGTGACCGCGATCGGTGGCGGGTTGTGCAACTACTACGGACCGGACGGCGTACGACGTCTTGCGGTGAAGGGAGATCTGCTTGTCCTGCTGCCCTCAGGGCAGACCGTGACGCGTCTCGGCGACCGACTGGTGCTGACGGATACCAACGGACGCACCAGCAGCGTGGCCGGTGAGACAGCCGGCCTGTGGTTTACCGGACCCGATGGGAAGCTCTGGGGGTACGACGCCGTCCACCTGCTGCGCGTCGACGCCGGCCGGGTGACTGTGCTCGCCGGTCCGACGCAGGGTGTCCCGCAAGCCGCGGACAAGGTGACAGTGATCGGGCAGGCCTTGTACTTCGAGCTGGGGAACGACGTAGTCCGTGTGGAGGCTGCCCGATGAGCGCACTCCCGGATGAAGAACTGCCTGCGCGTCTGGCCAAGGCCGAGCAGGCATTGGCCGTTGCCGAACACCGCTGGCTGGCTCGTGCCGGTCTGCTCGCCGCACTGGCCACCGGACTCACCCTGCTGCTCCCCTGGACCTACAGCCGTCGACTCGGCCTGTCTGTCTGGCAACTAGGCATCGAAACCCAGCCCCAGCTCGCTCTCACCTGGCTGGTCGGCCTAGCCACCACAGTCGCCGTACTGGTCCTCAAACCCGGCCACAAAGCTCAAGCCGTCGCAGGAGTCACCGCAGTCATCACCCTGCTCTTCCTGGCCGGCGCCTACCAAGCCGGTCAGCTGGAAGCCCTAGGCGACACCTGGCCCGGCCCAGGCCCAGCCATAGCCCTGGCAACCGCCACCTGCTGGCTCCTAACCACCGCAGCCCACCTACTTGCCCACCGCAACAATCACCCACCCGACCCCGACATCATCACCCAAACCATCGCCCACCTCAGACGCCGCGACCCCATAACCCCCGTTGCGTCCGAAAACACGCCGACCACGCACTGCGGACCTTCGGACGCAACGCTTTGATCAGCTGTGGATGGCGGGGGTGCGGTCCAGGCGGTGTTCGAGGCGGGTGGCTAGGGCCAGGTAGCCGGCGTTGTGGGCGTGTTCGTGGGCCTGGCGGAGGAGGCGGTCGGCTCGGGCCGAATGAGGGGTGCAGTCGGCTAGGCCGGTGAGGGCTCCGACGACGCCGAGGGCGTGGCTGCGGTCCTGGCTGAGGCGGAGGGCGAGGTCGAACTGTTCGGCGGCGGCCTCGCCCTGGCCGGCGCTGAGAAGGCTGCGGCCCAGGTGCAGACGCGCGTCGACCTCGTCGAGGTGGGTGCAGTTGCCGATCGCCAGTGTGAGCGCCTGCTCGTGGATCTCCACAGCCAGCTTGGTTCGGCCGAGGCGGCGGTGCGCTTCACCCTGATGACAGGGGGCGTAGCTCATCGAGAAGTCGAGCTCGTGGACGGCGGCCAGGCGCTGCGCGGTGCGAGTGGCTTCAAGCGCAGGGAGCGGCTCATCTTCGGCCAGCCGACACACCGCAATGCCATTCAGCAGCTCAGGCTCGAGCCGCTCATCACCGATCTCACGCGCCAGATCCAATGCACGCTCGTAGTACTCGAGCGCCATCGCGAACCCGTGCTGCCGAACCGCCAGCGCAGCAAGCCGACTCAACGTCTCGACCACTGCCTCGCGGTCATCCGCCAGCTGCGCGAGACGCAACGACGTACGGAGCAACTCGGCATGGTTCGACGACGGGTCCAGCGTGCCCTGCGTGTACCCGAGCGACCCCAGGATCCGCGACCGCAGCCCCGGCTGGTCGTCCGGCGCCAGCTCTGCGGCCCGCCGCAGATCGCACAAGCCCTTCTGCGGCCCACAACGGAACTGCCCGAAATTCCCGCGCAGGAACAGCAGCCGCGCTTGAGCCTCCGCATCGTGCCGCCGCTCGGCAGCGGCCAGACCGGTCGTCAGTACGGCGTCCAGCTCGTCCAACCGGCTTCGCCCATGCAGGTACGGCGCCAGCACCAACGCGAACGGAACCGCGGCCACATCCTCCGCAACCTCCAACGCAGCAAGGAGATTCGGCCGCTCAAGATCCGCCCAGGTCAGATCCGGACCAAGCTCAGGCCCTGACACCGACAGGTAGTACTCGACCAGCCGACCGACCGCCTCGCCGTCGTCGGCAACCTCTGCGGCATATCCACGCAGCAGGTCGTGGAACTCGTACCGCCCCGGCCGCGGCGCCAGCAGCAAGCTCGCGTCCACGAGGCTCTCCAGTAACCCCTCCGCCACCGGTACGTCGATCCCGGCCAGCGCAGCCGCCGCGTTCGCGTCGAAGTCCTTGCCCGGGAACAACCCGAGGCACGCGAACAATCGACGCTGATCCGCTGGCAGCTGCTCGTACGACACCGCGAAGGCTGACCGGACCCCGTTCGAGTCACCGTCCAGTTCGCGCAGGCGACGCCGGCCGCGCATCCGTTCGTTCAGGTGCTGCATCGACCAGGCCGGCCGATGCAGCAACCGCGCACCAGCGATCCGCAACGCCAGCGGCAACCGGCCGCAGTGCTCGGCCAACTCCCGTACCGCCGCTTCGTCGCCACCATGGCGATCCGGCCCGGCGATCTCGGTCAGCAACGCGGTCGCGTCATCCATCGCCAGCAACCCGAGCCCGAGCCGGCGCTTGGCATCCAGCTCGAGCAGCAGCCGGCGGCTCGTCACCAGCACCGCACATTCCGATGCCTCAGGCAACAATGACCGCACGATCGCCGCGTCCGGAGCGTTGTCCAGCACGACCAGCAACCGCAGCCGTGACGACCTCACTCGCCACAACGACAGCCGATCCTCCAGGCAACCGGGAATCTGATCCGCCGGTACGCCGATGCCGCGGAGCAGGTGGTCGACCGCCTGCTCGATCCCGAGCGGCTCGCGCCCCGGCGTGTGCCCGTGCAGATCGACGAACAACTGACCGTCCGGATACTGCGACGCCAGCAGGTGTCCGGCCTGAACCGCCAGCGCCGTCTTGCCGATCCCCGCCATCCCGTCGATCGCCAGCACCGGCGGCGCCGCCTTCGCCGAGGTTCGCGGCGCCGAGGTTCGCGGCGCTGAGGTTCGCGGCGCTGAGATTCCCAGGGCGGCCACCACCTCGGCCAGCTCCGCAGCCCGCCCGGCGAACGCGGCCCCGCCGTACGGGAGTTCGTTGCGTGCCGGTACGGCGGGCGCCTCGACCCGCAGCAGCGTTTGCTGGGCAGCGCGCAGTTCCGGGCCGGGCTCGATCCCGAGCTGCTCGACGAGCGTTCGGCGTACCCGCTGATAGGTCTCGAGCGCTTCGGCCTGCCGGCCGCTCCCGGCCAGGGCGTTCATCAACAACACCGCGAACCGTTCGTCGAACGGGTGGTCGGCGACCAGCCCGATCAGCTCCGGGATCGCCTCGACGTGCCGGCCGGCGGCGAGCTGCAACTGGATCCGGGTGCCGAGCGCCTTCTCCCGGCGTTCAGCGATCCGGCGGCGCTGCCCGGCCAGGTACTGCCCGGGCAAACCACTCAACGGCTGGCCACGGAACAACGCCAACGCCTGATCGTGCAGTGCCAGCGCCTGCTCCGGATCAGTGTGCTGACCGGCCGCGCGCACGGTCGTCTCGAACCGCTCCAGATCCAGCACCTCAGGATCGAGCCGCAGGACATACCCGGCGGTCGTCCGCTCCAGGCGCGAACCCGGCGGCAGCGACTTCCGGATCCGGTACACGTAGGTCGGCACGACCTTGATCCCGGTCGGCGGCGGATCGTCGTCCCAGACCAGATCGAGCAACTGTTCCGGAGTGAGCACCCGATCGGCATTCAGCGCGAGAACGGCGAACATCGCCTGCTGCCGCAACGGGCCGACCGAAATCTCCGCGTCACCGCTGCGGACGGTGAGCGGTCCGAGCAGATCGATCCGGAGCCCCGACGGCATATGCGCAGTGTAGAAGCGCGAATGCGCTCCGAGACCGGATCCGGACACCTTTCGACCAGGATCGAAAGTCTTGTCAGGACCACGAGGGAAAACCTGCACACAAGGCGAAAGGCCCCACACCGAAGTGTGGGGCCTTTCGTCAACTGCTCTGGCTACAACTGCTGACGTCCTACGAGTCCTGCAGACCCGAGGTGCCGCCGGCGGCGAGGTCGGTCAGCTCCAGCTCGGAGGCGCCGGACTTCGGCGTTCCGGTGAAGGTGAAGTACTCGCGCAGGCCATCGGCGTCCACCGTGTCGTCCGGAGCGACGTCGACCAGGACGATCTGGCCGGGCCGCAGCTCCCCGAACAGGATCTTCTCGGCCAGGACGTCCTCCACGTCGCGCTGTAGAGCGCGGCGCAGCGGACGGGCACCCAGCACCGGGTCGAAGCCACGGTCGGCGACCAGTGCCTTCGCTGCCGGCGTGAGCTCGATGCCCATGTCCTTGTCCTTCAGCCGCTCCTCCACCTGGGCCAGCATCAGGTCGACGATCTTGACGATGTCGTCCTTGCTGTGCTGGTGGAAGACCACGATCTCGTCGACACGGTTCAGGAACTCCGGGCGGAAGTGCTGCTTGAGCTCTTCGGTCACCTTGGACTTCATCCGCTCGTACGAGCCGGAGGTGTCCGAGGTCTGCGAGAACCCGAGCGCCCCCTTCGAGATGTCCTTGGTGCCCAGGTTGGTGGTCATGATGATGACCGTGTTCTTGAAGTCGACCACGCGGCCCTGGGCGTCGGTCAGGCGACCCTCGTCCAGGATCTGCAGCAGCGAGTTGAAGATGTCCGGGTGGGCCTTCTCCACCTCGTCGAACAGCACGACGGAGAACGGCTTGCGCCGGACCTTCTCGGTGAGCTGGCCACCCTCTTCGTAGCCGACGTACCCCGGAGGCGAGCCGAACAGCCGCGAGGCCGTGTGCTTCTCCGAGTACTCCGACATGTCGAGGCTGATCAGCGCGTTCTGGTCGCCGAACAGGAACTCGGTCAGCACCTTCGACAGCTCGGTCTTACCGACACCGGACGGGCCGGCGAAGATGAACGAGCCGCTCGGGCGGCGCGGGTCCTTCAGACCGGCGCGAGTACGACGGATCGAGCGCGACAGCGCCTTCACCGCGTCCACCTGGCCGATGTACTGCTTGGCCAGCACCTTCTCCATGTCCAGCAGCCGCGAGGACTCCTCCTCGGTCAGCTTGAAGACGGGGATACCGGTCGCGGTGCTGAGCACCTCGGCGATCAGCTCCTCGTCGACCTCGGCGACGACGTCCATGTCGCCGGCCTTCCACTGCTTCTCCCGCTCGGCCTTCGCGTTGATCAGCTTCTTCTCGTCGTCGCGGAGCCCCGCGGCGCGCTCGAAGTCCTGAGCATCGATCGCCGACTCCTTCTCCCGGCGGACCGTCGCGATCTTCTCGTCGAACTCGCGCAGGTCCGGCGGAGCCGTCATCCGGCGGATCCGCAACCGGGCCCCGGCCTCGTCGATCAGGTCGATCGCCTTGTCGGGCAGGAACCGGTCGGAGATGTAGCGGTCGGCCATCTGCGCGGCGTTGACCAGGGCGGCATCGGTGATGGTCACCCGGTGGTGCGCCTCGTAGCGGTCGCGCAGACCCTTGAGGATCTCGATCGTGTGCGCGATCGAGGGCTCGGCGACCTGGATCGGCTGGAAGCGGCGCTCCAGCGCGGCGTCCTTCTCGACGTACTTGCGGTACTCGTCGAGGGTGGTCGCACCGATCGTCTGCAGCTCTCCACGGGCCAGCATCGGCTTCAGGATGCTCGCCGCGTCGATCGCGCCCTCGGCCGCACCGGCCCCGACGAGGGTGTGGATCTCGTCGATGAACAGCACGATGTCACCGCGGGTGCGGATCTCCTTCAGCACCTTCTTCAGGCGCTCCTCGAAGTCACCGCGGTAGCGGGAACCCGCCACCAGGGCGCCGAGGTCGAGGGAGTAGATCTGCTTGTCCTTGAGCGTCTCCGGGACGTCACCGCGGACGATCTGCTGAGCCAGACCCTCCACGATCGCCGTCTTGCCGACACCCGGCTCACCGATCAGGACAGGGTTGTTCTTGGTCCGCCGGGACAGCACCTGCATGACCCGCTCGATCTCGCTCTCGCGCCCGATCACCGGGTCGAGCTTCGCCTCACGAGCGGACTGGGTGTAGTTCCGGCCGAACTGGTCGAGCACCAGGGAGCTGCTCGGCGCCCCCTCGGTGGGTGCCCCGGCACTGGTGGGCTCCTTGCCCTGGTAACCGCTCAGCAGCTGGATGACCTGCTGCCGGACCTTGTTCAGGTCCGCACCGAGCTTGACCAGGACCTGCGCTGCGACACCCTCACCCTCGCGGATGAGGCCGAGCAGGATGTGCTCGGTGCCGATGTAGTTGTGGCCCAGCTGCAGGGCCTCGCGCAGGGAGAGCTCCAGCACCTTCTTGGCGCGGGGGGTGAACGGGATGTGCCCGCTCGGTGCCTGCTGTCCCTGGCCGATGATCTCCTCGACCTGGGAGCGAACAGCTTCGAGCGAGATACCCAGGCTCTCGAGAGCCTTGGCGGCGACACCTTCACCCTCGTGGATCAGGCCGAGCAGGATGTGCTCGGTCCCGATGTAGTTGTGGCTGAGCATCCTGGCCTCTTCCTGAGCCAGGACGACTACCCGACGGGCGCGGTCCGTAAATCGTTCAAACATCGCCAAAGCGCTCCTTGCCTCAGAGGAGTCGGACGTGCCGTGTGGGCCGACCCCCGTACATGCATGCTAGTCCCCGGTACCGACAAGCTCGCTCTGGGCGAACAAACAATCACTGTTGGATCGGACACCCGGGCGGCATCACAAGGGAACAACCCCACGGATCTCCAGGGTGTTCCCGCCTGACCACGATCGGACAGCGTGTTCGCCACCAGCGAATTCCGTCGATGACTGCCGGGTCAGGCACCGCCCGCACTCTCCGATCGCGACACGTCCACATCCTGAAACAACCGGAATGCGGACGGTCCCGATACCCCAAGGGTACCGGGACCGCAAGAGCCTACTGAAATTACTTGGCTTCGTTGTACGCCGCGCGCACCTCGGCCGAGATCCGGCCGCGCTCGCTGACCTCGTAGCCGTTCTCCTTGGCCCAGGCCCGGATGTCGGCGGAGTCCGAGGCGGACCGGCCGCGACCGCGGGCCCGTCCGACCGCACCGCGGCGACCGGCCACCCGGCGGCCCGAGCCGACGTACCCGGCGAGGGCGTCGCGCAGTTTGGCGGCATTCTTCTTGGAAAGGTCGATCTCGTACGTCGTCCCGTCCAGCCCGAAGGTCACGGTCTCGTCGGCCTTACCGCCGTCGAGATCGTCCTCCAGGACCACCTGCACCCTTTGCGCCATCGATGACAATCCTTCCTGCACCCGTCACCGGGCACAATCCCCTGCCGAATTGTTTGCACCTGATTTGTACCGCACAAACCACCCACTTGTCATTCTCCGCACGGAATGTTCCACAAAGTGGCGGGAGCCGCGTCGTGACCTTGCGTATTCAAATGCCCCAGAAAATACAGAGGGCCGCGGGTGTGCTATGCAGCACCCGCGGCCCAGTTCAAGAAATCACTCCGGCCGGAGCAAGGGGAACAGAATCGTCTCCCGGATACCGGCACCGGTGTAGAGCATGATCAACCGGTCCAGTCCCATCCCCATGCCGCCGGCCGGCGGCATCCCGAACTCCATTGCGCGCAGGAAGTCCTCGTCCAGTTCCATCGCCTCGGGATCCCCGGCCGCGGCCAGCAACGACTGTGCCACCAGGCGATCCCGCTGGATGACCGGGTCGTTGAGCTCCGAGTAGGCCACCCCGAGCTCGACCCCGTTGACGAACAGGTCCCAGGCCTCGACCAGGCCCGGGATTTCCCGGTGCGGCTTGGCCAACGGCCGCGCCGACTCCGGATAGTCACGCACAAAGGTCGGCTGGATCAGCGTGTGCTCGCACAGCTTCTCGAACAAGTCGACGGCGATCTCACCGGCATTCCGGCCGGGCTGCAGCTCGACGTCGTGCTGCTCGGCCAACTTCAGCAACGCGGCCAGATCGGTGGTCTGGTCGACGCTCTCACCGACCGCTTCCGACAGCAGCCCGAAAAGCGTCGCATGACGGAACGGCCGGGCGAAGTCGATCTCCGAACCGTCGCGCGCAGTGACGACCGACCGGCCGATCGCTTCGCCCGCGTTCCGGATCAGCTCCTGGATGAGTTCGGCCATCGTGTCGTAATCGCCGTAGGCCTGGTAGGCCTCGATCATCGAGAATTCCGCGGCATGGGTCGAGTCCAGGCCTTCGTTGCGGAAGGTCCGGCCGATCTCGAAGACCCGGTCGACGCCACCGATCATCGCGCGCTTGAGATCGAGCTCGAGCGCGATCCGCAGCTTCATCTCCTGGTCGAAGGCGTTCAGGTGCGTGTTGAACGGCCGGGCCGCCGCACCACCGTTGGTGAGCTGCAGGACCGGCGTCTCCACCTCGATGAAGCCGTGCGCGTCGTACGTGGCCCGCAAGGACTTCAGCACGCCGGCCTTGGCCCGGACCATGTCCCGTGCCTCGGCCCGCACGATCAGGTCGACGTACCGGAGCCGGACGCGTGCCTCCTCGTTCAGCGGCTTGTGCTCGTTCGGCAGCGGGCGCAGCGTCTTGGCCGCCATCTGCCAGCCGGTCGCCTGCACGGACAGCTCGCCGCGACGGCTCGTCACGACCTCACCCTGGACGGCCAGCAGGTCGCCGATGTCGACGAGCGCCTTGAACCGGGCCAGCTCCTCCTCACCGAGGTCGGCCAGCGACAGCATCACCTGCAGCTCGGTCCCATCGCCCTCCCGCAGCCGGACGAAGCAGAGCTTGCCGGTGTTGCGCAGGAAGATCACTCGGCCGACCACCGACACCTGCTCGCCGGTCTTGGTGTCAGGCTCCAGCTCCTGCCCGTCGTACGTCGCGCGCAGGTCCTTCAGCAGGTGCGTCCGCGGTACCGAGATCGGGTAGGGCTCCACTCCTTCCGCCAGCAGGCGGTCACGCTTCTCCCGGCGGACCCGCATCTGCTCGGGCAGGTCGTCCTGCCCGGTGTCGGGGTTCGCTGGGTCCACGTGTGCATCAGTCATAAGCCAAAGGCTAGTGACTGACCGCCTCCACAACCGAATCCTTTGTTCTGGCCACCAGTACGGCGCCCACT
This sequence comes from Kribbella sp. NPDC051587, assembly GCF_044453945.1. Lineage (NCBI taxonomy): Bacteria > Bacillati > Actinomycetota > Actinomycetes > Propionibacteriales > Kribbellaceae > Kribbella > Kribbella sp. NPDC051587. The sequence continues at coordinate 482,300 of NZ_JBITDE010000002.1, read as the reverse complement.
CCCGCAGCGAGCACGCAGACGATCCCACACGCCAGGAACGTCATCCGCGGACCGAGAACCGCAGCAACCAGGCCGCCCAGCGGCAATGCGATCAAGCTGCAGCCCCGGACGGTCCCGGACAGCGCAGCGACCACCCGGCCGCGGACCGCGTCGGCGACGCGGGTGACGATCAGTGTACTCACCGCTGCGTTCAGCAGACCGCTACCGATCCCGCTCAGCACAGCCCCGGCCAGCAGCGGGGTTGCGCCATTCGAGCCGCCCATCAGCAACATGCCGGCGCCGATAGCCGCCATACCGCCCATCACTGCCCGGGAGCGGGACGCCGAAGTGGACAGGCGGCCGGTGCCCCAGGCGCCGAGGATCGTGCCGGCGCCCTGCCCGGTGAGCAGCCAGCCGTACCAAGCGGCGCTCAGCCCGACGACGTCGGTCACCAGGAACACCTCCACCACGTTGACGGCCTCACCGACCAGCACGAAACCCCACAGGCACATCAGCAGGATCCGCAGCAGCGGGTCACCGAACAGATGGCGCAGTCCGGCCATCAACCCGCCCGGCTCCCGGGCAGCACCAGGCTCCGGCCTGCGCCGGGTCTGCACCAACCCAGCCACTAGTGCCAGCAGCCCGAACGTGGCTGCGTCCACCAGAAGCGCATCCCGGCCGCCGATCCACTGCACCAGCACCCCACCGACCGCCGACCCGACCAGCATGGCCACGCCGATCAGCGCCTGGCTGGTACCGGTCGCCCGACCGACCAGGTCCTCCCCCACGATCCGCGGGATCAGCGCACCCCAGCACGGCCCGGCCACCGCCTGCCCCACCTGCAGCAAGCAGACCAGCCCCACCGTGCTCCCCAGGTCGTGGCTGAACGCCAGCGCCACCCCAGCAACTGCCTGCAGCAACGTGGCCCACACCAGTACGGCGCGTGAGTCGTAGCTGTCCACGATCCGCCCGGCCACCGGGATCATCGCCACCGTCGGTACGGCGAAGGCCAGCAGCAGGAGCGTGACCGCCCCGGGCCCGCCGTACTCCTTCACGCGGAGCATCAGCGCAAGCATCGCGATCGCGTCACCGGCGTACGAGATCGCGCGGGCGGGCAGCACCAGCCGGATGTCCCGGTGCGACCAGAGGGAAGTCTGAAGGGTTTGCTTCATAAATGTGAAGTAAACCCTTCATATCTTTCGGCGTCAAGGCTCGCTACGCTGACACCGTGGCCGAGAACAAGGTGGTGCTGACCGATCCGCGGGCGATCCGCGCGCTGGCGCACCCGGCTCGGCAGCTCGTCATCGACGAGCTCTACAGCGGCCGGGTGCTGACGGCGACCGAGTGCGCCGAGCTGGCCGGGCTGACACCGTCCGCGATGAGCTACCACCTCCGGGCGCTGGAGCGCTGGGGCATCGTGGAGCGGGCCGAGTCCACCGACGGCCGGGAGCGGCCGTGGCGAGCGCCCGCGCAGGGCATGGTGATCACGTCCCAGCCCACGGTCTCCGGCCGGACGGCCAACCAGGCGATGATGCGGGTCGCCACCGACCGCATGCTCGAACTCTTCGACGACCTGGACGGCGACGACCCCTGGGATGACGTCAGCGCGATGAGCCGGTCCCGGGTCTGGCTGACCCACGAGGAGGCCGAGCAGCTCGGCGCCGACCTGCAGAAGCTCGTCGACGGCTACCGGAAGGGACGGACGGCCGCGGAGCACCCCGACGACACCCGTTCGGTCCACATCATGTTCACCGTCGTACCGTCCGGTGCGGCACCACAACCCTGATTTTCCCCCGAAGTACCTCTCCGGTCAGCTAATTGGTTGCCGAGCAATGTAACTATGGGTACATGGGGGAAGCGCTAGCAATCGCGATACCGACCGGCGGTCTGGCCATCGTGGCGTACCTGGTGGTGGGGCTCGTCATCGGCGTCGAGAGCATGGGCGTGCCGTTGCCGGGCGAGACCACGCTGATCGCCGCGGCCCTGCTCGCCTCGCAGGGCGACCTGCGGATCGAGTTCGTGATCGGGGCCGCCGCGGCGGGCGCGATCATCGGCGACTCGATCGGGTACTTCATCGGCCACCGGGCCGGCCGCAGCCTGTTCGACCGGCTCAGCCGCCGGTTCAAGCACTTCTCGCCCGACCGGATCGCGCGGGCCGAGAAGTACTTCCACCGGTACGGCGTCTGGACGGTCTTCTTCGGCCGGTTCGTCGCGCTGCTCCGGATCTTCGCCGGCCCGATGGCCGGCACCCTCCGGATGCCCTACCCGAAGTTCCTGATCGCGAACGCCGCCGGCGGCATCGCCTGGTCGGCCACGATCGGGATCGTTGCCTTCCACATCGGTGACAACGCGGACAAGATCTTCGGCCAGGTGTCGGTCTGGGCCCTCGTGGCGATCGGCGTCGCCGCGGTCGGGGCCTACGTCGTCTACAAGCTGCGCCGCCGGCACCGCACCGAGGAGCTCGGCCTCGAGGCCGAGTCCGCCGAGGCCTAGGGCCGGATCCGCAGGTCCAGAGCGGGCGTGGTCAGGCCGTCCATGTTGCGACCGCCGGAGGCGGCCTGCGGCAGCACCCAACGGTACGAATAGGTGCCGACGGCATTCACCTTGAACCCGAAGACGGCCTGCCCGCGGCGCAGCGCGACCAGCTTCACCGAGACCCACTTGCGGGACTGCCGGTTCCACAGCTGCAGCGTCGCCGCGGAGGTGTAGGCCGGAGCCACTCTGGCGAAGACGGTGACCATCTCGCCGCGCTTCTTGTTGTTGCCGCCCAAGTAGCCGCCGGCCAGCAGCCGGACCACTCCGCGGGTGAAGACCGCCGGACTGCTCGACTCTCCCGTCAGCACCCCCGGCTTGGCGTAGCGACTCGCCACTACCTTGTACGGCCGGCTACCCGCAGTGACCACCGGTATGTCGAAGTGACCGCCGGCCGTGGTCTTCCCATGAGCGACCGGACTCCAGCGCGCCTTGGGAGTGACCTGCGTCAGCACTGTTAGCGGGATACCGGCGGAGGTGGTCTGCTGCAGCGCACAGGCCGCCTCGGCAGCGCAGTACGTCTCCTGCAGCACCACGCGGCCACGCACTCGCATCGGCAGGCTGTACTGCGCCTTCGGCGGCACGAACACCGTCGCCGAGCTGGTCAGCCCGACCACCTGCCCGCCGACATTGCTGGACCACTCGTTCTCGGTCCGCAGCTGGAACAGGAACGGCGGCTGGATGCTGTTGATGACCTGCCGCGCCGAGGTCGTCCCCGGCCCGATCGGCGCCGGCTGCGTGCCCGGCTTGCCGATCATCGGCACGTACTTCTGCACCTTCGTGCCCTCGACGTCCAGCGGGTCGTGCGGGGTGAAGTCCTGCGGCGCCGGCGGCACCGTCCATCGGATCAGCACACCCCGCCCCTGCGCCACCGCGAACGCCGAGCTGGGCCGCACCGGCCCGTCGGTGTCGAACACCGGCGACTTGGCCGGCTTGCCGGTCAGACCGTCCTTGGTCGTCCCGTTCATCACCACCACCCGGTAGTTCCCGTCCGGCGGGAACGCCGACGTCGGGATGTCCCAGCTGTTGTCCTGCTCGGCCGGCAGATAGTGGACGTACGAAGGCCCCTCGCTGAGCACGCCCTCGATGGTGATCCGGTTGGGCGCGTTACCGTCCTTCCAGGTCACCCGGACGGAACTCTTCCCCGCCCCCGACCAAGCCACCGCCACGTCGGACGGCGACGGCTCACCCGTACAAGCGGTCAGCACAGACGCACCGGTCGCCAGCACCAGCGCCACGGCGAAACTGCGCCGCACAGGACCACCTCACCTCAGTTGCCTCACAACCGACGGGCTGCACGATATACCGCTTAGGAGTTGTTACGGGTGAACGCCTGGTGCAGACCGCGCAGTGTGAGCAGGGGCTCGTGGTGCACCGGGGTCGTGAGGTCGCGGAGTACCAGCGATGCCAGGGCACCAGTCAGTACGACGGGAGTCTCCGCCGCGAAGGACTGATCCTCACGGATCCGGGTGACCAGTCCGTCGATCATGGCGGCGAAGCCGTGAACGGCGCCGGACTGCAGTGCTTCGACGGTGTTCTTGGCCACCAGAGCGCGCGGACGGACCAGCTCGACCCGGCGGAGCTGAGCCGCCACATCACCTAGCGCGTCAGTGGCGGTCTCGATGCCGGGAGCAATCACTCCGCCGGCAAACGCGCCGGACGGGTTCACCACGTCGATGGTGATCGCCGTACCGACGTCGACGACCAGGCAGGGAGCGCCGTACAGCTGGACGGCTGCGAGTGCGTTGGCGATTCGGTCCGTGCCGACCTCACGCGGGTTGTCGACCAGAACAGGCAGTCCGGTCTTCACGCCGGGCTCGACCACCACACTGGGCACGTCCTGGTAGTAGCGAGTGACCAGGTCGCGGAACTCGTGCAGTACCTGCGGTACGGCGGAGCAGACCGCGATCCCGGAGACCGGGGCCTCACCTGCGAGCAGCCCCTGGATCAGGACCGCCCACTCGTCCGCCGTACGACGGGAGTCGGTCCCGACCCACCAGTGGCGTTTGACCGTGCCCTCGAACACCAGGCCCACAAGGGTCCTGGTGTTCTCGACGGCGACGGCCAGCAGCATCAGACGGCCTTGAGGTCCAGGGCGATGTCCAGCACGGGTGCGGAGTGCGTGAGTGCACCGACCGCCAGGAAGTTCACACCGGTCTCGGCGACCTCCCGGGCCTTGTCCAGCGTCAGCCCACCGGACGCCTCCAGCTTGGCGCGGCCGGCCACCTTCTCGACGGCCTCCCGCAGCAGGGGGACATCCATGTTGTCCAGCAGGATCAGCTCGGCACCGGAGTCGACGGCGATCAGGGCGTCGTCCACGGAGTCCACCTCGACCTCGACCGAGATCTCCGGATAGGCCTTGCGCACCAGCCGGAACGCTTCTGCCACGCCTCCTGCCGCGATCACGTGGTTGTCCTTGATCAGTGCGGCATCCGACAGCCCCATGCGGTGGTTCTTACCGCCACCACAGCGCACGGCGTACTTCTCGAGCGAGCGCAACAGCGGCATCGTCTTGCGGGTGTCGCGGATGACCGCGCCGGTCCCCTCGACCGCATCCACCCAGCGCCGGGTCAGCGTCGCCACTCCGGACAGGTGGCCGAGCAGGTTGAGTGTCGTCCGCTCGGCGGTCAGCAGCTGCTGCGTCTTCCCGCGAATCGTCATCAGCACGTCGCCGCGCCGTACCGACGCGCCATCGGTCACGGAGTACTCCAGCTCGACCTCTCCGGGCGCTGCGACCTGCCGAATCACCAGTTCGGCAATCTCCAGCCCGGCGACCACGCCGTCGGCGCGAGCGACCAACTCGGCGACCGAGACCTGGTCCGGGTCGACCGTGGCGGTCGTCGTGACGTCCACACCACCGGCAAGGTCCTCCTCGAGCGTGGCTCGCACGAGGTCACCGACCCACTGCCGGTCGACGGTGTCATCCATCTTGCCGATTCTCCTTGCTCTGTGGAACGAAGGTCGCTCCAGGGCGGGCACGCTCGCCGTCGGCGGGCAGTGTCAGGTCCAGATTGCCCGACCAGTGTTGATCATCGCGATCCGGGTAGTCCTCACGCCAGTGCGAGCCGCGGCTCTCCTCACGCACGGTTGCGGCGGCGATCAGGGCAGAGGCGACCGTCACCAGGTTCGTCGCCTCCCAGCCCGGAGTGCCGGGCTCACCGGCCGGTTGCTCGATCAGCTTGGCCAGTGCGGCACCTGCCTCGTCCAGACTGTGCGCGCTCCGGATCACTCCGGCACCAACGGTCATCACCCGCTGCAGCTCCGGTACGACGTCCGCGTCGACCAGACCGGGGATTCGGGTGTCCACGGCCGGCTCACGCTGCTCCGGAAGGCCCTTGGCCAGGTGGTTCGCTATGCGCCGCGCGAAGACGAGTCCTTCGAGCAGGGAGTTCGACGCGAGCCGGTTGGCGCCGTGCACACCGGTGCAGGCGACTTCACCACAGGCATACAGACCTGGCACCGAAGTCTGCCCATTGAGGTCGGTCCACACCCCACCGGACGAGTAGTGGCAGGCAGGTGCGACCGGGATCAGCTCACGGACCGGATCGATACCGTGCGAACGGCAGGACGCCAGAATGGTCGGGAACCGCACCCGCCACTTCTCATCACCGAAGTGCCGGGCGTCCAGGTAGACATGATCCTTGCCCCCGGCAATCATCTGCCGGGTGATCGCCTTCGCGACAATGTCCCGCGGCGCCAGGTCGGCCAGCTCATGCTGACCCTGCATGAAACGTTTGCCCTCGTGGTCGACCAGGAACGCGCCCTCACCACGGACCGCCTCGGACACCAGCGGCTGCTGGCCTTTCGCGCTCTTGCCCAGCCACAGCACGGTCGGGTGGAACTGGATGAACTCCAGGTCGCGCACCTTCGCGCCGGCCCGCAGTGCCAGCGCCATCCCGTCACCCGTGGACACACTCGGGTTGGTAGTAGCGGCGTACAGCTGGCCGAGGCCGCCGGACGCGAGGATCACTACCCGGCTACGGATCGCACCGATACCGTCGAGCTGGCCCTCACCCATCACGTGCAGCGTCACGCCGGCCACAGCGCCGTCGTCAGCCCGCAGTAGGTCGATGACGAGCGCATGCTCGATCAGACGGATGTCCGGCAGCCGCTTCACCGCAGCGACCAGCGCACGCTCGATCTCCGCACCGGTCGCGTCACCACCAGAGTGTGCGATGCGGTTTCGGTGGTGCCCACCCTCACGCGTCAGTGAGATCTCGCCGTTGGCCATGGTGTCGAAGCGGGCACCCAGCTCGATCAGATCCCGTACTGCGTCAGGCCCTTCGGTCACCAAAGCCCGTACGGCGTCTGGGTCGCACAGCCCGGCTCCCGCGACCAGAGTGTCCTGCAGATGGTCCTCTGGTGAGTCCTCGGGACTGAGTGCGGCGGCAATACCGCCTTGGGCCCACTGGGTCGAGCCGGAGGCGACAACGTCCTTCGTCACCACCAGCACGGTCCCGAGCTCACGGGCCTTGAGTGCAGCAGTCAGCCCGGCAATGCCCGAGCCGATCACCACCACGTCGACTGTGTCGGTCCAGCCCGGCTCAGGTGCTGCGAGCCGTTGCGGGACAGCAGGTGCGGTCATTCAAGGACCGTATCAACCGAATTCATCGCAGCGTGATGGAAATGTTGTCAATGAGACGAGTCTGACCCACCCGGGCAGCGATGAGCATGCGCGCCTCACCAGGGCCGATCACCGGACCCAGGTCAGGTGCCCGGAGCGCCAGATAGTCGATCTTGACCGACGGGACCGCCTCCAGTTCCGCGTGCGCAGCGGCCAGTACGGCGTCCGGACCGTTCATGCCGGCCTTCGCACCGGCCGTTAGAGCGCGGTAGAGAACCAGAGCCTCGTCACGCTCGGTCTCGTCGAGGTACCGGTTGCGTGAGGACATCGCGAGGCCGTCTGCCTCCCGCACTGTCGGTACCGGCACGATGTCGACGTTCCAGTCCAGGTCGCAGACCATCTCGCGGATCAGCGTGAGCTGCTGGTAGTCCTTCTCGCCGAACAGCGCCAGATCGGGCTGCGTCAGGTGCAGCAGCTTCGACACCACCGTCAGGACGCCACCGAAGTGGCCGGGGCGCACCTGGCCCTCCAGCTCGTCGGCCAACGGACCGGGATGCACGGTGACCGAGGGTTCGTTCGGGTACAGCTCGTCGCGGGACGGGTTGAAGACCAGGTCGACGCCTTCGTTCTTGGCGATCGCCAGGTCGCTGGCCAGCGTGCGCGGGTAGCGGTCGAAGTCCTCGGTCGGCCCGAACTGCAGCGGGTTCACGAAGATCGTCAGCACCACACTGCCATCGGGTCCGACGCGTTCGCGCGCCTCGGCCAGCAGGGCCGCATGCCCCTCGTGCAGCGCGCCCATCGTCATCACCACCGCTCGCGGCCGGACCGCCGTCGCCGCCCGCAGTTCGGCCTTCGTCTGGGTGAGTCTCATCGCGGTGCCTCCCCTGTTCGATACCGCTCCAGCACCTCGCCGAACCGGGCCGCCGTGCCCGCGTCCAGCCGTCCGTCCGCCACCGCCAGCTCCACCGTCGCGCCGGCCAGCTCGGCGTACGTACTCGCCGTGCGACCGTGCAGACCGGCCAGATGTGCTGCCACCGTGTCGACATCGCCCCGCACGATCGGCCCGGTCAGCGCATGATGACCGGATCGCAGCGTGTTGTCGAGGGTTGCCGTCAGCAGTGGCCGGAGTGTTGCCGACGGATCCGCAACTCCTGCTTCCTGCAGTACGGCGAACGCTTGGGACAGCAAGGTGGTGAGGTGGTTCGCGGCGTGCACCAGGCCGGCGTGGTAGCGCGCACGCTCCGCCTCTGCCACCCACTGCACCTGTGCCCCGAGCGCCTTCACCAGTCGCTCCACAACCGCCTTGGCCGCAGCTGGCGCGGTCGCGGTGAAAACCAGGTCCTGCAGCTGAACAGCATCCACACCGGTGAACGTCATCGGCGGATGCAACGCCACTGGGGTCGCCGGCAGCCCCTGCAGTGGAGCGAGCCCGTGTGCACCCGACAGATGAACGACGTACTGCCCGGTGGTCAGCGGGAGCGTGTGAGCAACCGCAGCGATCGCCTCGTCCGGTACAGCGACCAGTACGACGTCGGCGCGGCCGGTGACCTCGTCGGGTGACAACACCGGCACATGCGGAAGGAGGCGGGCGGCGCGATCACGTGACGCGCTCGACCGCGCGGAGACTCCGACCAAGGGATACCCGGCGGCCGCCATGGCTGCTCCCAGGGCGGTTCCGGCCCGGCCGGCTCCGATCAAGCCGATCCGTTCCATACTCACTCTCTCCGTCGTTCCAGTCCCACGGTGGGGTACCAGACGATCTCCCAGTCAGCCTAGGCGATGCGAGGATGGCGTGGTGAAGGATGCCTGGGCTACTCGACGCGGATTGACCGCGATTCTGATCACAGTGCCGGAGCTGGCGGCGTACACGGACCGGTGGCGGTCGGTGTCGCGGACCAGCATGCGGCCGGACGTCCCACTGAACGAGCTGATCCCGCCGCACGTCACCGTGCTGGTGCCGTGGGTGCCGGAGCCCACCGACGCCGATCTGGACAAGGTGCGGGCCGCGGTCGCCGACGTGAAGCCCTTCGAGCTCAGCTTCCCCGCGGCCGGCCAGTTCCCGAACGGAACCGCCTGGCTGCGCCCCGAGCCGTTCGACGAGGTGGTGGCCTTGATCCGCAAGGTCGCCGCCGCCTTCCCCGACTACCCGCCGTACAACGGCGAGTTCTCGGAGCCGCACCCGCATCTGACCATCTCCTCGTCCGCCCAGGGCGGACCGGCCGTCGTCGCCGACGCTCAAGCCGCCCTGGCCGCCGAGCCGGCACCCGTGGTCACGCTGACCGAGCTGGGCCTCTGGCGCGACGACGAGCACGGCGTCTGGAGCCAGTTCGGCGCCGTCGCCCTGGGCGGCTAGAGCCAGAAGCCGGTGGAAGCCTCCGCAGGCTTGGTCTCCAAGGAGTCCGGCAGGTCGTCGACGGTGAACTCACGGATCTGCTCGACCGCCGGGTCCGTCAGCTCGACGATCCGGACCGCCTGCCGCGCCACAGTGGCCTCGAACAGGTTGCGCACGCTGCGGCCGTTGCCGAACTCGTCGTCGGCGAGCAACGGCTGCAGCAACCGGCCGACCCGGTCGAGCACACCGTCGGCGAGCACGAACCCTCCGGCGGCCGCCTGGGCCTGGAAGATCTCCTGCAACTCCGGCACCGAATAGTCCGTGAACTCGACTGTCGTCGGCACCCGGGAGCGCAGCCCGCTGTTGAGCTTGAACAGCTTCTCCATCGGCTCGGTGTAGCCGGAAAGGATGACGACCAGGTCGTCGCGGTGCTCCTCCATCAGCTTGATCAGCATGGCCACCGCGTCCTTGCCGAATTCGTCCAGCTCCACCAGCGCGTACGCCTCGTCGATGAACAACACCCCACCGAGCGCCTGCTCGACAATCCGCCGTACCCGGGGTCCGGTCTTCCCGTAGGCCTCGCCGGCCAGCTCGAGCCCTGTCGTCTCCACCAGTTGCCCGACACCGAGCAGTCCGAGGTCCCGGTAGATCTCAGCCAGCAGCCTGGCGACTGTGGTCTTGCCGGTCCCCGGGTTGCCGACGAACACCATGTGCCGGGACCGCTCGGCCGGTGGCATCCCGGCTTTGGCTCGCAGGACGTCCGCCTTCGCCTCCGAGGCCAGCCGCTCCACCGTCGCCTTCACCTCGGCCAGGCCGATCATCTGCGCCAGCTGCGCCTGGGGGTTCGCATCCTGCCGCGCTTGCAGCAGGCCGGCGGTGGCCAGCCCGGTGACATCGGCCAACATCAGCTCCCGCACTTGCTCGTGCGTCGGCGACTCCACCGCAGCCAGTCTGACGGCCTGCTGGGTAGCGATCCGCTCCAGCAGTGTCCGGATCGTCCGGGCGTTGCCGAACCCGCGGGTCCGCGGGACCTTGCGCAGTGAGGCCAGCACCAGCTCTGAGGCCTCCGGGGTGATCTCGAACCCGGCCTGCTCGACCGCCTGCAGGAAGATGTCGTGCAGTTCGGTGTCCAGGTAGTCGGGGAAGTTCACGAAGCTACGGATCCGCGACGCGATCCCAGGGTTGCTCTGGACGAGCCAGTACATCTCACTCGGGTACCCGGCCATCACCACGACCAGGTTGTCGCGATGCGTCTCCATCAGCTGGATCAGGGTGGCGAGCGCCTCGTGCCCGAAGTCCCGGCCGGACGGGTTGGCCAGCGCGTAGGCCTCGTCGATGAACAGGACGCCACCCAGCGCCCGCTCGACAACCTCGATCACCTTCGGCGCGGTCTGCCCGATGTAGGTGCCGACCAGGTCCGCCCGGCCGACCTCGACGAGATGCCCGGACGACAGCATGCCGAGGTCGCGGTAGACCTCGGCCAATAGCCGGGCCACGGTGGTCTTGCCGGTCCCCGGGTTGCCGCTGAACACCAGGTGCCCCATCGGCTTGGGCAACCGCAGCCCGGCCTCGGTCCGGATCTGCGCCAGCCGGGCCTCGGCGACAAGTTCGAGTACGCGCGTCTTGACGGGCCCCAGCCCGATCATCGCGTTCAGCTCGGCGATCGGATCGCCGGAGCCGGCCGGCTCCTCGTTCCCGGCGGGCTCGCCGGTACTCGGAACACTCGTCACCAGCCCTGGCCGGGCGGTGTAGAGGCTGCTGAGGGCGCGCAGGAAGGTCGCGGTCATGTACAGGTCCTTCGACGGCTGGGGCTGGTCGGGCAGGCCGTTGAGGACCGCACCGACCTGGTACGCCGCAGCAAGCCACTCCCGAGCCTGGAAAGCCGCTCCGGCCTCGACAGCGCGCAGCAGCCAGCTCACCCGTCGACGTCGCCAGGCAGCCCGGTCGTGCTGCCCGGTCGCCCGCTCCAAGGCCTCCTGCACCTCAGCTGTTCCGGCCGGGCCCAGCACGGTGAACGACAGCCCGGCTGGAAGGTCAGGCCGACCGACCTGCCGGACCAGCTCGGCGAGCTCCTCGGCGAACGGCCGCTCGGCTTCTGGCGTCTTCGCCGCGATGGTCTCGTACGCCGCCTGCAACCGTTCGACTCCGGGTGCCAGCAGGTCCAGCGGGTTGCCTGACAGGGCCGGGAAGGTCGACCTCACCTCGTCGTCGGTGAACTTCGTCGCCCACCGCTTGACCAGGGCGGCGTTGTTGAGCGACCTGTGCGCCGCGAGCAGGTCCGGATCGGACAGTACCTCGTCCAGCATCCTCGCCATCACGGTCCGCCGCGGCTCCAGTAGCGGAATTCCGGACAGCACGTCCATGGCCTCCCGAGCCACCGCCAGCACCTGGTCCTGTAGCTCACCGGCGCTTCGCGACAGCAGGATCAGCGGCAGGTGGAACGCTGTCGGCCCCTGCCGCCACCGGTCGGAATCCGTCTCCAGCGCAGCAGGCTTCAGCAGGTAGCGGTCGATGAGCATCCGATGCAGCGTCGGTGCAGTGCCCGCCAGGATCCCCACCGTCGGCAGCAGGCTCCAGAATGCCTGGTAGACGACGTTGGCCAGCGGTGGCGCGTCCGGCTGCAGGAATGTATGACCGACGCCCGTGCCGACCGTGCCGAACTCGGCACGGCTCACCAGTTCGGTGACCCGGGCCTGCCGGTCCTCCAACCACTCCGGGGTGAAGGCGAACGGCGGCTGATCACCGATGATGTCGAAGACCGGCTCTCCGGTGAACAGAACCGCCAGCTCGTCAGGAAGGTTCGGCATGATGAGGCGATCCTAGAATCACTCCGGTCCATACCTCTTCGAACGGCAGCCATGAACTATCGCACCGCCTGGCAGCACGCGCTCTACGGCCCGGACGGCTTCTACCGGCGTGAGCGACCAGCAGCACACTTCCGTACGTCGGTGCACGCGTCGGACCTGTTTGGCCGGGCGATCGCGCGGTTGGCGCGTGAGGTCGGTGCTGAGCAGGTGACCGACATCGGGGCCGGCTCCGGGGAGCTGGGCCGAGTGCTGCGGGCTGAGGGCCTGAAGGTGGTCGAGATCGAGCTGGACGACGAACTGCCCGACCGCCTGACCGGACTGGTCGTGGCCAACGAGTGGCTCGACAACATCCCGTGTGAGCTGGCCGAGTGGGACGAGGACGGCGTACCGCGTTATCTGACCGCCGAGCTGACACTGGGTGATGTTGTCGAGGGCAACGATCTGGAGTGGTTGCGGCAGTGGTGGCCTGGCGAGCCGGGTGATCGGGCCGAGATCGGACTCGCCCGGGACGAGGCCTGGGCCGGTGTGGTCGACCGCATCGACCACGGCACCGCGCTGGCTATCGACTACGGGCACCTGGCCGACGACAGGCCGCCGTACGGGACTCTGACCGGCTTCCGGGCAGGACGCGAGTGTGAGCCGGTGCTGGACGGCAGCTGCGACATCACTGCCCACGTCGCGCTGGACTCGCTCGGCGGTGAGGTGCGCAGCCAGCGCGAGATGCTGATGCAGCTGGGCGTCTCGGCGCAACGACCGCCGCTGGACCTGGCCCACAGCGACTCGGCCGCCTACCTGGCCGCATTGTCTGCGGCAGGTGAGGCGGCCGAGCTATTGGACCCGTCAGGACTCGGCGGGTTCGGCTGGGTGCTCAGTCACTCCCCGGCGAGCATCGGGTCGTTTTCGGACCGGTAGCGCGAGTAGACCGGGTCAGCGAAGGTCCCGGACACCTTGCCGAGGTTCGTGATCGGCGTGGTCGTGCCGGTCGCGTGACCGATGGAGTACACGTACGCCGAGTTGGTGTCCTTATCGATCGCGGTGAGCAGCGTGCCGGTACCGCAGCTGTTCGCGACCAGGGTTTCGAAGCCCTGCCAGGTCGAACCGCGGACAGTCTTCACGACTGGCTTGAGCGGCGCCGTCGACGGGATGCGGATCGTCTCCAGCACGCCGGCCTTGGTCGTGGCCAGGAACGTGTCGTACGTCGCCGTCTGGCTGATCAGCGTCATCGCCTTGATGTCGGAGAAGCCGGCGGCTGAGGCGACCGTCTGGAAGCCGTTCGTCCAGCGGAACAGCACACCGTCGTTCCGCAACCCGTAGCGTGCGTTCCGGGAGCTGGAGCTCAGCCCGGCCCAGGACTCCTCGATCATGCTGAACTTGTCCCAGTTGATGCCGACCTTGGTCTCTTTGTGCTCCCACTGGCCGGTCGACTCGGAGTAGACGTCACTCACGGCGTACAGCGACGTACCGAGAACCACATAGGCCTCGAGCGAGGCGCCGGCCGGCAGCGCGCTGAAGCTCCAGTTGGACGCGAGCTTGGCGGCACCTGCAGTGAACTCGTGCTGAGGCGTTCCGCTGGCGCTGGTCGGAGGCTTGGTGCCGGTGACGGTGACGCCCTTCAGCTCGCCGGCGCTGGTGATCGCCTGCAGCGGAACAGTGCAGCTAGCGGTGGATGCGGCGGTCGCCGTCCCCGAGGTGGTCACGGCCAGGCTCCCCAGCAGTACTGCGGACCCCGCCGCCGCAGCTACTCGCTTGAACATGTTTTTCGTCTGCATGCCAACCACGATGCAGAGCCGCCCGCAGAAGTTGTCCTAGGACTCGTGGGGGCGGTTGGACTCGATGGCCTGGCGGGCTTGGCGTGCCTGGTGGGCTTGAGCTTGGGTGAGCCAGGCGGCCTCGTCGGCTGAGCGGTGCAGGGCGACTGCGTTCGTCGGGCCGACCGGGGTGTCGATGTGCACGTCGGCCAGGTTGAGGCGGCGCTGGATCGGTCCCTGGGCCAGCCGGACCGATTGGGTCTTGTGGTGCAGGACGATCGACGTACGGCGGCTCACCCAGCCGGCGGTGGTGACGAAGACCTGCGCGTCGGCGCCGTACGCCAGGTAGCGCCAGCCGATCGGCCGCAGCCACTTGGCGCGCTCGGGAGCGCGCTGCATCTCGATGGCATCGAGGTTGAAGCCTGGCAACACCCTGGCGAGCACTGCGGCTACCTCGCCGCGTTCACCGACCGGAAGCAGCTGTGCGCCTTCCAGGTGGTCGTCGCCGTCCTCCTTGCCGCCCGCTACACCAGCGATGTCCAGCTCCACCCGGGACCAGCCCAGCATCCGCCAGATGATCGGCTCGGTGACCAGTAGGCCCTGCACGCGACCCGGCGGGATGGTCTGTCGCTGTACGTCGAACAGACCGCGCTTGGTCCGTAGACCGTGGTCGGTCTGGGACAGGGTGAAGCCATGGTTGCCGACGACCTGCTTCCAGATCGGCTGAACCACACCGAGCAGCAGCGGTAGACCGGCGAACAGACCGATGTGGAAGTCGAACACCATGGTGGCCACGATCAGCCAGATCAGAGCGCCCGCGCTGGCGACGACTGTCGACGACAGCAGCGTCGCACCGAGTAGGCGGGCGGTCGGAACGACCAGCAACGCCTCCGGCTCGTGCTCCTGCTCGTGTTCCTGCTGCTGAGCAACCTGCTCGCCCTTGGCCCGGACCAGCAGGGTCGTGCGCAGCTCACGGGCCTCGGTGTACTTGAAGTAGCTCAGCCGGCCGTCGCTCTTGCCGCCGCCAGCCACGTCCATCCGCAGCTCGGC
Organism: Kribbella sp. NPDC051587; assembly: GCF_044453945.1. NCBI lineage: Bacteria > Bacillati > Actinomycetota > Actinomycetes > Propionibacteriales > Kribbellaceae > Kribbella > Kribbella sp. NPDC051587. The sequence goes on along the minus strand of NZ_JBITDE010000002.1, from coordinate 467,288 downwards.
CATGCCGAACAGCCTGGCTACGAAGGGCTGGGCGACGTCGATGGCCTGGATGCGGTCGAACCGGATGATCCGGGTCCGCCGGAACAGGAAGCCACTGTCCACCCGAATCGCATCATCGGTCAGCTGCCACGTGGTGAACCACCACGACAGCGTGCCGAGCAGGACACCGCCGACGAGCGCGGCACCGAGCCCGATCCCCGCCAGCTTGAGGTTCTCGCGCAGGCCCTCGTTGTTGACCAGCGCGAGGGCTGCGGCGACGAAGACGATCCAGCCTTTGACGAAAGGCGTCAGCGGGTGCAGCCGGGCCCCCTTCTGCTCCACCCGGGGTGCCGGCGTCGGCTCGGTCACAGGCCCCACGCCTGCGACTGACCGAGCGCGGACAACCGGTCACGCAGCCGGGCGGCCTCGTCCGGATGCAGACCGGGGATCTTCGCGTCGGTCGCCGGTGTGGCCGTGTGCAGCTCTACCGTAGCGATGCCGAACGCCCTCTCCAGCGGACCGGCGGCCACGTCGACGAACTGCATCCGCCCGTACGGCACCACGACCAGCTCGCGGAACATGATCCCGTGGCTGACCATCAGCTCGTCCTCGCGCTCGGCGTACTTCCAGGACCGCTGGTTGCGCCCGATCAGGACCCACGACCAGACGAACACGGCCGCGACCACGATCAGCCCGAGAACGCCGTACAGCCAGCCCAGCGTGAGCCCGAGCGCGAGCAGCAGGGCGAGCCCGGTCACCCCCGCGAGGATCGCGGCAGAGACTCGCCGGACCGACGCGAGCTGCGGTGAGACCGGCGTCCAGCTGACATCGGAAGGTGCAAAGAGGTCGTCCACGACACCAGCCTGTCACGAAGTGTGCCGTGCGTGCTGGAGCTTGAGCGATGGTGGCGTCCAGGTGCGTGCATCGGGGGGCTTGAGGGGCAGCCTCGATGCGGGGTCCATCGTGGCTGTTCCGCAAGGCCCGCGAGGTGCGTGCCTGGGCGTCAGCAGCGCCGAGCTCCAGTGCGCACGGCACACTTGGGTCATGAGTATCGAGAAGGTGGTTGGTGTCGGGGCTGGAGCTGCTGGATTCGACCCGGCGTTCGAGCGGGGTGGGACGGGCGCCGGCTCGGACCTGCCGACCACCGACATGGTGCTCAACATCGGACCGCAGCACCCGGCGACGCACGGCGTACTGCGGCTGCGGCTGACCCTGGACGGTGAGCGGATCGCCGGGTGCGAGCCGATCGTCGGCTACATGCACCGCGGCGCGGAGAAGCTGTTCGAGGTCCGGGACTACCGGCAGATCATCGTGCTGGCGAACCGGCACGACTGGCTGTCCGCCTTCGCCAACGAGCTCGGAGTGGTCATCGCGGTCGAGCGGATGATGGGCCTGGAGGTCCCCGTCCGCGCGGTCTGGCTGCGCACGCTGCTCGCCGAGCTCAACCGGATCCTGAACCACCTGATGTTCCTCGGCTCGTACCCGCTCGAGCTGGGTGCGATCACGCCGGTCTTCTACGCCTTCCGCGAGCGCGAGACCATCCAGGCCGTGCTCGAGGAGCTGTCCGGCGGCCGGATGCACTACATGTTCAACCGGGTCGGCGGCCTCAAAGAAGACCTCCCGTACGGCTGGCTCGGCCGCACCGCCGCCGCGTCCGCCGCCGTCCGCAAACGGCTGCCGGACATCGAGAACCTCATCCTCGGCAACGAGATCTTCCGCGCCCGCACCGTCGGCATCGGCAAGCTGTCCCCCGAGCTAGTCGCCCAGTACGGCGTCTCTGGGCCGATCGCGCGCGCATCGGGTGTCGACGCCGACCTCCGCCGCGACGAGCCCTACCTCGCGTACGGCGAGCTCCAGGACGTCCTGCGCGTCGTCACTCGACCCGACGGCGACTGCTTCGCGCGCTTCGCCGTACTGCTCGAGCAGGTCAAGGTCTCCCTCGACCTGGTCGACGCCTGCCTCGACAAGCTCTCGTCGATGCCGGCAGGCCCCGTCAACGTCCGGCTGCCCAAGATCCTCAAGGTCCCCGAAGGCCAGACCTACGCCTGGACCGAGAGCCCCCTCGGCATCAACGGCTACTACCTCGTCTCCCGCGGCGACAAAACCCCCTGGCGCCTCAAACTCCGCTCCGCCAGCTTCAACAACATCTCCGCCCTACCAGCCCTGCTACCCGGCACGATGATCCCCGACATGATCGCCATCCTCGGCAGCATGTTCTTCGTCGTCGGCGACATCGACAAATAACGTCCGAAGGACACGCGGCCGGTATCTGCGAGTCCTTCGGACGCTAGGGGTTGGCTAGAACTGCAGGTCCTTGACGGGCGGGCGGTGCGCGGTGGCGAGCAGCTTCTCGATCTCGGCGGCCGGGGCGGGCTTGCCGGGGTCGTCGTAACCGTCCATGATCCGCTCCAGCGAACTGCCCTCGGAGACGTAGGGATCGACGTACAGGGCCGTCTCGCGCTCGTGCCGCCAGCTCTCGCTCAGCGGTCCGGCGTCGACGGCGTCGTACCCGAGCTTGTCCAGCAGCTCGGCAACCGCTTGGCGGGCCTCCGCGTCGTTGCCCGAGAGCGGGAGCGCGCTGCGGTCGTCGGCACCGGCGGCCCGCGCCAGGTTGAGCAGGTTGACCGCGGTGATGTTGTTGAAGACCTTCACCGTGCGGGACTCCGGCAGGTGGCGCTGCAGCAGATCGGCGGTGTTGACCGTCTCGTTGTCGAGCTCTTCGATCCGGCCGTCGCGGCTCGGGTAGTAGTTCATCGTGTCGATCACGACCTTGCCGGCCAGCGGCTCGGCCGGGACGTCGGCGTAGCGGCCCAGCGGGATCGTCACCACGACGATGTCACCAGCCTCCGCCGCCTCGGCCGTCGTACCGGCTCGCACACCCAGCTCAGTGGCCTTCTCGCGCAGGCTCTCCGGACCGCGCGAGTTCGCCAGTACTACGTCATATCCAGCTGCGACCGCGAGCTTCGCCAGCACGGTCCCGATGTTTCCACTTCCGATGATGCCCAGGGTGCTCATACCTAGCGACAACCCCGGAAGGGGCGAGGGTATTTCAGACGCCGGAGCGGATCACCAGTTCGGTGAGCTCTTCGGCGAGCGCCGGGGCCACGGCGAAGGTGCCGCGGGAGGCGGGCGAGTGCTGGCTGCCGTCGAGGTCGAGCACCTGCAGGCCGGCCTCGCGACAGATCGAGACACCGGCCATCGTGTCCCACGGCTTGTTGGAGTACATGATCGTCGCGTCGAAGAAGCCGTTGGCGGTGAACGTCAGTGCGGCCGCCGCCGTACCGATCTGGCGCAGCCGCTGCACCCGCGGGACGAGCAGGCTGTGCAGCTCCAGCCGGCGCGGGTTGATCTCGGCCGCGTCCTCGCTGATCGCGAAGTCGCCCATCGCGATCAGGGCCTCGTTCAGCGTCGTACAGCCGCTGCCCTGGATCGCCTTGCCGTTACAGGTCGCGCCCAGCCCCTCGGCAGCGGCGTACCGGGTGCCGAGCGGCGGGTGGTCGATCACTCCGAGTACGGCGCGGTCGTCGACGATCAGGCCCAGTGAGATGGCCCACAACGGCATCCCGTGGACGAAGTTCACCGTCCCGTCGATCGGGTCGAGCACCCAGCGGGTGCCCTCGGTCGGGCCGCCCTCCTCCTCGCCCTGGATACCGATCTGCGGCGCCTCGCGCTCCAGGAACTCGCGGATCTTCCGCTCGACCGCGTAGTCGACCTCGGAGGCCATGTCGCGGTCACTCTTGAACGTGAGCGTCCCGGGGCCACGGGTATCCGTCACCGTCCGGCCCTGGTCGACGGCGGCTTGGGCGACTTTCAGCAGCTGAGCGAGGTCCACACGGTAGAACCTACGCGATCAGGAGGCAGCGAGGCCGCGCAGTTTCAGATCCACGACGGTCGGGGCATCGGCCTGGGAGTGTTTGTCGCCGGCGGCAACGACCGTGGCGACCTCTTCGTCGATCTTGTCGAGGCGCGCATCGATCTTGTCCAGACGACGCTGCATCAGGTCGACGAACTCCGCGTTCTCGACCACACGGGCACTGGTGATCCGCGAGTACTCCTGCGCGACAGTGGCGCGTTCGTCGGAGTGCGCGAGCCGCTCGACCAGCAACTGGTGACGGAAGAGCACCGAGGCAGCGATGGCCACCGCGACGGCAGCGATCGCTGCTCCGCGGAGAATCCAGGTGTTCTGAGTGAACAGCGCAACGCTGACACCGAGGCACACAACGATCAACAGAGCGTTGGCGACGGTGAGAACGGTGGTCCTGGTTCGACGGCGGCTACCCCTTGACCCCATGGACCGTCATGTTAGGCGGTCTCGTCGGGGTCATCGGGAATACGACACGCACGTTCCAGCAATAATCCGGCCGTGACGACCAGCACCGAGATCACGGCGGCGAGACCGGCCATGATCACTCTGTTACGAGGACCCGAGGCGCTCACGCCTCGCAGGAAGGATAACGCGAACCCTGCGTACACACCGGTGCACAACGCGCCGACGAAAGCACTCGCCTTCCCGATCAGCAACAGGAAGACGGCACGCTGCGGTTCGACCCGCTCCCGCCGTACCTGAACCCGTTGCTGTGTGTTGCGGGCCGCGGCGAACAGCAGCGCGGCCAGGAACGCCCAGGCCACCAGCGTCAGCCAGGAGATCGACGGCGCGACCCCATCGCCGGCCTCGATCGCCTTGACCATCGTGAACCCGATCGCGGCCCCCAGTACGGCGATTGCCACCAGCAACCGCCGTGAGGTCGGCCGCACCGAGCCCGGGCGCTGTGGTTCCTTGCCGGAACCAGGGGCGCGGCCGGACTCGGGACCGCCGGAGGCCACTACTGGAGCTCGAGATCGAGCTTGGTCACACCGTCGGTGCCGACCTTCTCCAGGAGCTCCGCGACCGGGCCGTGCCCGACCAGGACCGCGTCCGGCTCGATGTCCAGCCACGGGGCCAGCACGAACGCGCGCTCGTGCGCCCGCGGGTGCGGGATGGTCAGCTCGTCGGTCTCGATCGTCTTCTTGCCGTAGGTGATCAGGTCGACGTCCAGCGTCCGGGGCGCGCCCGGCACGCTGCGCTCGCGGCCGAAGGCCTGCTCGATCGCGTGCGCGCGGTCCAGCAGCAGGTCGACCGACAGCGTCGAGTCGGCGAGCAGGACGACGTTCAGGTACGGGCCGGATTCGTCCGGCCCGCCGATCGGCTGGGTCTCGTAGACCGGCGAGACATCGACCACGACGACGTCCGGGGTGTCCCGCAGCGCGTCGATCGCGCCCTGCAGGTTCGCCTCACGGTCGCCGAGATTGCTGCCGAGCGACAGGATCACCTGGCGGATCGGCTTGAGGCCGCCGCTCAGGGTGTCCGCGTCGATGACGTAAGGACTGGGGGTCTCGGTCACGAGGATTCTCCGGCTCTGCGCTGCACGGTCAGGACAACGTCGTCGAACGGCACCGAGATCGGCGCCGAGGGTTTGTGGATAGTCACCGCGGTCGCTGTCACCCGCCGGTCGGCGAGACACAGGTCGGCGATGCGCTGGGCGAGGGTCTCGATCAGGTCCACCGGATCACTCTCGATCGCTTGGTGCACCTGCTCGGCGACCACGCCGTAGTTCACGGTGTCGGCCAGGTCGTCGGAGGCCGCAGCAGGCCGGGTGTCCAGCTCCAGCCGGACATCCACGACGAACTCCTGCCCGTCGGCCCGCTCGTGATCGAAGACTCCATGGCGCCCGAAGCCGCGGATGCCGCGGATCTCGATCACGTCAGGAGGGGTCACGGGCTCGCTCATCCACGTCCTCACTTCGTTCCGGGCGCGGCCGAGACTCCGGGGCACACTGTGCTCGATTGTGAGCTCGCTCCGCTCGCTCACGGCGCCTCCTCCTGTTGACCCCCAGACGACAGTACCGGGGAGGCATGGTGGATCCACAACCGCCAGCCGGAGGAAGTTCTGCGGAAGACGTTGGTGGCGAGCGCCTTGCCGCCCGCGAAACCGTCCTCCGGAGCACCGTCACCCGACGACAGGACATTCTCCGTACACGTGACGTAGGCCACGTCTTCATCCACCCGTACCTGGACGTCGGTGAGGAAGAACTGGATGTACGGCGTGTTCGCGAAGATCATCGCCCAGGCCCGCATCATCTCCGGGTACCCGTAGATCGCGGCGTTACCGGGGTGGATGCAGACCGGGTCGGGTTCCGGCAGCCAGACGGCCGCCATCAGATCCAGGTCGCCGGCCTCGAACGCGTTGTAGAACGCGGTGTTGGCGTTCAGCACGACGTCCTCGACGGTCGTCCCGCGCGCGCCTTCGCCCGACCGGGCGGGTCCCTCGGTCATCCGGTTCCCCATCTCTTCGCCACTCGGACCGCGTCCGCGGTGGGCGCCACCACGTGGGCCCGGACACACCAGGCACCGGCGGCGGCGACCAGGGCGTTCACAGCCAGGCTCGCGTCGTCTCGTCGTACGGCCGGCCGTAGCGCACCGGTCTCCTCATCGGCGAGCAGCCTACCGAGGAACGTCTTGCGGGACGCACCGATCAGCAACGGCCGGCCCAGTACGGCGAATTCCGGCAGCCGGCGCAGGATCTCCCAGTTGTGGTCCGCGTTCTTGGCGAACCCGAGCCCGGGGTCGAGGGCGACCCGGTTCAGGTCCACCCCGGCGGCCCGGATCACCTCGAGCCGCTCGGCCAGCTCCGCGATCACCTCGGCCACGACGTCGTCGTACTCGGCCTTGTTCTGCATGTCGATCGAATGCCCACGCCAGTGCATCGCGACATACGGCGTATGGCGTTCGGCCACCAGCGCGAGCATGTCCGGGTCGGACTGGCCGGCGGACACGTCGTTGATCATCGTGGCGCCTGCTTCGAGGGCGAGCGCGGCGACCTCGGAGCGCATGGTGTCGACCGAGATCAGTGCACCGGCGGCAGCCAGTGCCTCGACCACCGGCAGCACGCGGCGGATCTCCTCCGCCTGCGACGGTCGCTCGGCGCCCGGCCGGGTCGACTCCCCACCGACGTCGAGCAGATCGGCGCCTTCGGCGAGCAGATCCAGACCGTGCTTGATCGCGGCTGCCGGTTCGAACCACTCACCGCCGTCGGAGAACGAGTCCGGCGTCACGTTCACGACACCCATGACGAGGCTCCGGTCCAGCACCGGCAGCCCGTCCACGTGACCCCACGACCCGATTCCCACCCGCCCACCGTAGTGGGCGGGTCGGACAATGCCGGAATCAGCTACCCATAACCAGTTCGGTCTGGGTTGCCCGGAGGGCTTCGCCGATGGGCTGGGAGTAGGACTCGTTGGAGCGGTTGTACTTGTCCAGGCACTTGCCGTCGATCAGCGCTGCGCCGCTGGTGATGCCTTGGGCGTAGTTGCCGGTCATGTTGGCACCGCCCGAGTCACCGGACTCGACACAGGCCGTGTGCTGGAAGAGACCGCGCACGATCTTGTTGTTGCCGTAGTTCACCGTGACGTTGTTGGCGACGATCCGGCCGCAGGTCCAGCCGGTGCTCTTACCCGACTTGCACAGCTCGGATCCGACCGTGGGACTCGCGACCCCGTGCACCGCGACGCTGCCGGAACCCCAGCCCTCGATGTAGCCCTGCTGGTCCCAGCCCTCGATGACATCGACACTGCCGTAGTCGTTGCCCGGGAAGCTCGAGTACACCGTGTTGCCGAGGATGTAGCCGTTCCGGGAGAACGACGGCTTGCCGGAGGTGCAGTGGCCGGCGGTCAGGAAGACCCGGGTGCCCTTGCTCGTCCGGGCATTGAAGCCGAGTGAGCAGACGTAGCCGGTGTTCTTGTCGACCTGGAACCCGCCGCGCAGGCTGAAGTCGTCGGCGGTCGGCTTCACCGTGCCGTAGACGGTCTTCACCGTCACCTGGTCACCGTGCTCCTTGGCCCGCTCCACGAACCGCTCGGTGAAGATGTCGTGCGCGCCCTTGGGAACGCTCACCACCACGGTGCCGCTGATCGGATCGACATACCAGGAGCGCACCTTGCCGGCTCGCGACTTCTCGGCCAGCCGGTTCAGCTCGGACTGCACGGAGTTCAGCTCGGCGGCGGTGAAGCGCACCAGCTTCGGCACCGCGCCGGCCGCCCGGACCAGTGCGGCGGTGGCCTCATCGGAGACCGCGACCACCAGGTCGCCCGCGCTGTCGTAGTAACTGCCGACCGCGCGCGACCCGAGCTCGGTCCGCAACGTCTCGGCCTGCAGCGAAGCTTTGGTGCCCGGCGCCCCGACCAGCTTCGTCGGCTCGACCCGCGGCCCTTCGGTGGTGTGTCGCTTGCCCTCGTCCGCGGTGGCCCAGTTCGCCGCCACCAGTCCGGCAGCGGTCAGTATCGCAGCGCCGGCGAGTGCGGCGCCGACCCGGTAACGCCCCGACATTCCTTGTCCTCCTCACCGCCGGCGCCCGGTCCCCGTCGAACGAACGCCCTTACGGAAAGTAAACGTTCTGCAACGGATTGTCCACAGCTACCAGCTCACAATCCCCAACGAGCGAGGCGGCAAGGAGCTACGCGCGGAGTTATTTGCTGTAGTGGAAGCGCGCCTGAAGGACGACCAGATCGTCGCCGTCGACGAGACAGACCAGTCGATGCTCGGAGTCGATCCGTCTCGACCAGACACCCTGAAACATGTGTTTGAGCGGCTCGGGTTTCCCGATGCCACTCTGCGGATCCCGCAGCACATCCTCGATCAGTCGATTGATCCGCTTCACCTGCCGATCGACGTGCTGCCAGTAGGCGCAGTCCTCCCAGCCGTTGGGAGTGAAGACGAGCATCACATCAGCTCGTGCTCCTCGCGCTCGCCTCGCTGCGCCTGCTGCAGGCTCTCCAACAGCCGCCGTGCATTCTCGGGGACACGCAGCAGGTGTGCCGTCTCCTCCAGAGCCCGATAGTCGCCGAGCGAGATCAAGACCGCATCGCCGCCCTTCGAGGTGATCTCGACCGGAGTGTGATCCTCGTTCACCTGCTGGATCAGCGGGAACAGATCCTTGCGTGCCGCGGAGGCCGTGATCGCCATCTACCCTCCTCAGCTAGTGATACGACACATGGTGCCATTCAGCCGACGATCAGGCTCATCGCTTCGGCGCGGGTGACGGGGTTGCGGAGCTGGCCGCGGACGGCGGAGGTGATGGTCTTGGCGCCGGCCTTGCGGACGCCGCGCATGGTCATGCAGAGGTGTTCGCACTCGATCACGACGATCACGCCGCGCGGTTCGAGCAGCTCGACGAGGGACTCGGCGATCTGGGTGGTCAGGCGCTCCTGGACCTGGGGGCGCTTGGCGTAGACGTCGACCAGGCGGGCGAGTTTGGACAGGCCGGTGATCCGGCCGTCGCGGTTCGGGATGTAGCCGACATGGGCGACCCCGGTGAACGGCACCAGGTGGTGCTCACAGACGCTCCAGACCTCGATGTCCTTCACCAGGACCATCTCGTCGTGCCCGAGGTCGAACGTCGTACTGAGGACCTCCTCGGCCGTCTGACCGAGCCCCGCGGTGATCTCGGCGTACGAGCGCGCCACCCGGGCCGGGGTGTCCCGCAACCCGTCGCGGTCCGGGTCCTCCCCGATCGCGATCAGCAGCTCCCGCACGGCCCGTTCCGCCCGGGCATGGTCGAACTTCGGCGACGTCATGGCGCCAGGGTAAGCAGAAGCCCCGCCATCCGGGCGGATGGCGGGGCTGCGTGCATCAGATCATTCGTTCGGCAGCGGCGGGGTCGGGCCGCCACCGTAGTTCGGCGGGTTCACGTTCTCGTCCGGACCGACCGAACCACCCGGCAGTACGTCGGACAGCGAGCCGTTCTGCTCGGCCCGGGTCGGCAACGGCATCACCGGCGGCTGGTCGGACGGGACCCGGGTCGAGGACCCGGTCCAGGCCGGCCGGCGCTCCTTCTTCACGATCGGGCCGAAGACCTCGGCGATCTGGGCCTTGTCCAGGGTCTCCTTCTCCAGGAGCTCCTCGACCAGGTGGTCCAGCACCGCACGGTTCTCGACCAGGATGTCGAAGGCCTCCTGGTGCGCGTTCAGGATCAGCTTGCCGACCTCCTCGTCGACCGCGGCCGCGATCTCCTCGGAGTAGTTGCGCTGGCTGCCCAGGTCGCGGCCCAGGAACGGCTCACCGCTGTCCGAGCCGAACTTGATCGCGCCGAGCCGCTCGGTCATGCCGTACTGCGTGACCATCGCGCGGGCCAGCGCCGACGCCTTCTCGATGTCGTTGCTGGCGCCCGTGGTCGGGTCGTGGAAGACCATCTCCTCGGCCGCGCGGCCACCGAGCATGTAGGCCAGCTTGTCGAGCATCTCCGAGCGGGTGGTCGAGTACTTGTCCTCGTCCGGCAGCACCATCGTGTAACCGAGGGCGCGGCCGCGCGGCAGGATCGTCACCTTGTGCACCGGGTCGGAGTGCGGCAGCGCCGCGGCGACCAGGGCGTGTCCACCCTCGTGGTACGCCGTGAGCACCTTCTCCTTGTCCGACATCAGGCGGGTACGGCGCTGCGGCCCCGCGATCACGCGGTCGATCGCCTCGTCGAGCGCCTTGTTGTCGATCACCTGCATGTTCGAGCGGGCGGTCAGCAGGGCCGCCTCGTTCAGCACGTTGGCCAGGTCGGCACCGGTGAAGCCCGGCGTCCGGCGGGCGACCGCCCGCAGGTCGACGTCCTGGGACATCGGCTTGCCACGGGAGTGCACCTTCAGGATCTGCTCACGGCCGGGCAGGTCCGGCGCGTCGACGGCGATCTGCCGGTCGAAGCGGCCGGGCCGCAGCAGCGCCGGGTCCAGTACGTCGGGCCGGTTGGTGGCTGCGATCAGGATCACACCGCCGCGGACGTCGAAGCCGTCCATCTCGACCAGCAACTGGTTCAGCGTCTGCTCGCGCTCGTCGTGGCCACCGCCGAGCCCCGCACCACGGTGCCGGCCGACGGCGTCGATCTCGTCGATGAAGACGATCGCCGGGGCGTTGGTCTTCGCGGTCTCGAACAGGTCGCGGACCCGGGAGGCACCGACACCGACGAACATCTCGACGAAGTCCGAACCGGAGATCGAGTAGAACGGCACCCCGGCCTCACCCGCGACCGCGCGGGCCAGCAGGGTCTTACCGGTACCGGGCTGGCCGTAGAGCAGCACGCCCTTGGGGATCTTGGCGCCGACGGCCTGGAACTTGCCGGGCTCCTGGAGGAACTCCTTGATCTCGCCGAGCTCCTCGATCGCCTCGTCACAGCCGGCCACGTCGGCGAACGTGGTCTTCGGGGTGTCCTTGGTGATCAGCTTGGCCTTCGACTTGGCGAAGCTCATCACCCGCGAGCCACCGCCCTGCATCGAGTTCATCAAGAAGATGAAGACCACCGCGATCAGCAGGAACGGGATCAGCGTCTGGAACACCTGGCCGATGAAGCTCGGCTTCGGGTTCTCGACGTTGTACTTCTCGATCTTGCCGTTCTGGTAGAGGTCCTGCAGCGACGTGCCCAGCGTGTTCGCCTGGCCGTCCACCCAGAAGGCGCGGATCTTGGTGCCGTCGGCCTTCTCGACCCGGATCTCCTGGTCGGGGTCGACGAGCACGATCGACTTGATCACCTTCTGGCCGGCCGGTGCGTCGGTGGCCTGCTTGATCACCTTGACGACCTCACCGGTCGGTTCGGCCTTGAACCCGGTCGAGCCGGTCAGGAGCTGTCCGATCACCAGCACCATCAAAAAGGCGAGGATGATCCAGAACAGGGGTCCGCGGAAGAAGCGCTTCACGTCCATGATCGAGGCCTACGCCCCGTCCCTCCTAGCTCGGCAGGCCCGGGTTTTGCGGGCTTGAGACGGTACTACCAGTCCAAGTGTCTCGTGCCGGGCAAGCCTGCCGACCACGAGGGTCACCGATAGACGGTACGACCTGTTGTACAGGCCGTCACCAAGTCTGCCCTTACGGACGGCTCAGGAGTACACGTGCGGCGCCAGGGTGGCCACGCAGCGCAGGTTGCGGTACTTCTCCGCGTAGTCCAGCCCGTACCCGACGACGAACTCGTCCGGCAGCTCCAGACCGACGTACTTGACCGGGACCTGCATCTTGGCCGCGCCCGGCTTGACGAACGCGGTGCACAGCTCGAGCGAGGCCGGCTTGCGCGACTCCAGGTTGCTGACCAGCCAGCTCAGCGTGAGGCCGGTGTCGATGATGTCCTCGACGATCAGCACGTGCCGGTTGGTGATGTCGGTGTCCAGGTCCTTCTGGATCCGCACCACACCCGACGACTTGGTCCCGGACCCGTACGACGAGATCGCCATCCAGTCCATCTCCACGTGCCGCGTGAACGACCGGGCCAGGTCCGCCATCACCATCACCGCCCCGCGCAGAACGCCTACCAGCAACAGATCCTTGCCCTGGTAGTCCTCCTCGATCCGACCGGCCAGTTCCCGCAGCTTCGCCAGGATCTGGTCCTCGGTGTAATGGATCTGGGTCAGGTCCTTCTCGATGTCCGCCGCATCCACGGGCGTCAGCCTGTCACATCCAGGTCGTGACCGGTAATTCCACGCCGTAGGCGTGGGGTTGCCGGTTACGGCCTTGGGCCCAGGATTATGAATCCGCCCCGGCGTACTGCCCGGACTCCTTGGGGCAGGTCGATCCAGCGCTGGCCGCGCCAGTCGGTGATCAGCGCGTCGACCGCGGCGACGTGACCGGCGCTCAGGTCGGTGGCCCGGGAGCCGGCCTCCAGAGCCGCCTGCCGCAGCACTCGCGTGCGGAGGGCAGCCGGCTCGTCGGCGAGCATCCCGACATCACAGTGCACCTCATCGTCAGTACGCCGTACTGCCGTCTCAGCGAGGTCGGCCGCCAACATGTCGAGCGCATCAGCGTCTGCCCGGAGCAGTCCGGCCGTCCGGGCCAGCGCCTCGATCACGCCGGGTCCCAGTGCCTCTTCGAGCACCGGCAGCACCTCATGGCGGACGCGGACTCGCGTGTACGACGGATCGTCGTTGTGCGGGTCGTGCCAGGGCCGCAGGCCGGAGGCGATACAGGCTGCCGCCGTGGTCGCACGGGGGACCTCCAGGAACGGCCGCCGGAGCAGTCCGGCGACCGCCGCCATCCCTGCGAGCGATCTGGCGCCAGAACCGCGTCCCAGCCCTAATAAGACAGTCTCGGCCTGATCGTCCCGGGTATGCGCCAGCAGTACGACGTCCGCCCCGAACTCGTCGGCCGCCGCCCGCAACGCGTCGTACCGGGCTGTTCTGGCCGCACCCTCCGGACCGCCCTCGCCGCCGACCTCTACCGCGCTGACCTGGACCGGGTTGAGCCCTAGGCCGCGACACTGCTCCGCGGCGATCTCAGCAGTCCGGGCGGAGTCCGCCTGCAGACCGTGGTCCACGATGACCGCCCCGGCTTGAAGTGCCAGCTTCGGTGCCTCGAAGGCGACTGCGGCCGCCAACGCGAGTGAGTCGGTCCCACCCGAGCAGGCGACGAGAACCGTCGTACCGGTGGGCAGGTCGGACAGGGCAGCTCGCACTGCCTCCCGGGTCCGGGCGACCGCCGGGTGCAGCCGGCCGCGACGCTCGGCGACCAGCTCCTCGGTGGAGCCGGGCTCAGCCGTGGAGTCGGGTGACCCAGGCATCGGGGTTCGCGATCTCGTTCTTGGTGGGGAGCGTGTTCGGCCCGGTCCAGACCCGGTTGAACCCCTCCATGCCGACCTGCTCGACGACCCGCCGGACAAACGCGGCACCGTCCTTGTACTGCTTGAGCTTGGCGTCCAGACCGAGCAGCTTCTTCAGCAGCTGGTCCAGCGGGTTCCCGCTCTGCCGCCGCGAGGTGAACTTGGACCGGATGGCGTCCACCGTCGGGATCACCGACGGACCGACCCCGTCCATCACGAAGTCCGCGTGGCCCTCCAGCAACGACATGACCGCGGTCAGCCGGTCCAGCACCGCACGCTGCTCCGGCGACTGCATCAGGTCCATCAGGCTCAGCTCGGCCTCACCACGCACCGACCGGCCCAGCCGCTGCACGGCCTCACGGAACATTGCCGCGTACGCCGACGCGTCCAGCTCGGCCTGGTCGAGGAACAACCCGATCTCCGACCGCAGGTGGTCCCGCAACCACGGGACCGCGGTGAACTGCACCCGGTGCGTCTCCTCGTGCAGGCACACCCACAACCGGAAGTCCCGCGGTACGACGCCCAGCTCGGTCTCGACCTGCATGACGTTCGGAGCGACGAGCAGCAGCCGCCCGGTCAGATCAGGACGGGCCGGATCGGGCTCAGCCGGGTAGAACGGGTCGAACTGACCGAGCACGCGGGAGGACATGAACGCCAGCAGCGCGCCCGCCTCGATCGCGGTCACCCGGGAGCCGACGGCGGACGACAGCCCACCAGTCCGGTCTGCCTTCTCCTGCAGCTTGTCAGCCAGCGGCTGGAGCACAGTCCGGAAGCCGTCAGCGTTCGCCTGGACCCAGCCCGGCCGGTCCACGATCACGACCGGCGCGGTCGCCGACGTGGCCTGCAGACCGGTGAACTCGCGCACGTGGTGCTCGGAGTCGGCCGCGAACTGACGCAGCTCGGCGACCACTTGGTCCGCCTCGGCCCGGCTGACCACCGGCCCCGGGCGCAGCAGCTTGCGCGCCACACCGGTCGCCAGCTGCCAATCGACCATCTCGGTCGTGGCCCTGCCCTCGGTCCCACCTGCCGCCGTACTCATAAGTCGACCCTAGTCCTAGGGGCAAGCTCAGCACCCGCAGTTGGCGAGTGTGGCTGCCGTCCTGTCCAGGGCTGCTCGGGCGTCGAGGGTCTTGGGTACCGGGACGCTGTCGCTGGCCACGGCGAACGCCAGCACTGTGCCGCTCCGCGTCCTGACGATTCCGGCCAGGGCGTGCACCCCGGTGAGCGTTCCGGTCTTCGCCCGAACCAGTCCGGTCCCAGCACCCGCGTTTCCGGCGCTGAAGCGCTCCTCGAGGCTCCCACTGAAGCCTGCGATCGGCAGTCCGGTCAGCAGGTGCCGTAGCTCCGGGTGATCCTTCGAGGCCGCCACACGGACCGCACCGGCGAGCAGGTCGAGCGGCACCTTGTTCGACCGGGTCAGACCGCTGCCGTCGAAGATCTGCGCCTTCCCGACCTGCAGTCCGAGCTTGGTGAGCGTCTGCTCGACCCCGGTGACGCCTCCGGCGTACGAACCGCCATTCTTGGTCGCCAGCCCGACCTGACGCAGCAGCACCTCGGCACCGTCGTTGTCGCTGTGCAGGTTCACGTACTCGACGATCTGGCCGACCGTCGGCGACAGGACCTTCGCCAGCGCCGCGGCACCTTCCGGAGCGACCTTCGGCTTGGCCGCTCCGACGACCTTGATGCCGTTGGCGACCAGCAGCTTGCTGAAGCTGGCTGCTGCGGCCAGCGCCGGCGAGTCGGCCCGCTTGGCCATTCCGGCCGACAGCCGACCCTCATCCACCCAGAGCGCGGACGTCCGGGCGGCAATACCCTCCGGCAGGTAGTTCGACTCCCAGTTCGCGTTACCGGCCGGACCGGTGAACAGCGAGGCGTCGTACCCGAGGGTGACGCTGGTGGCACCCTGCGCCTTCAGAGCCTTCGCCGTACTGGCAGCGAGCGCCTGGAGCGTGGCGCGCGTCGGATAGCCCGGACCGGGCTTCACCGCCAGCAGCGGGTCACCGCCACCGACCAGCACGATCGAGCCCTTGCCCGCGCTCACCACCTGAGTGGTGAACCGGTGCTCCGGGCCGAGCGTCGACAGCGCCGAGACAGTCGTGAGCAGCTTCAGCGTGGAAGCCGGCGTGTACGGCGTCGCCGTACCGCTGGAGTAGACGAGCTCGTCACGGGACACGTCGTACACGTAGACACCGTGGTGCTTGCCCAGCGACGGATCCGCGAGCACTCCAGCCAGCGCCTTCTGCACACCGGCCGTAGTCGGGGCAGCACCCTCCGGCTTCGCTGGTGCGAGCACAGGTGGTGCTGCCTGCACAGAAACCGGTACGGCGCTCGCTCCACCCGCCAGGCCGAGACACAGCGTTGAGGCGAGCAGCGTGACGAACGCCGCACGAGGAGGACGGGCCACCGGGCTGCTCCTGTCATTTGGTCGGTCCGAACCGTGACAGTATCTGCCGTATGGAGTTCGACGTCTTCATCGAGATCCCCAAGGGCACCCGCAACAAGTACGAGCTGGACCACAAGACGAACCGGCTGCGGCTCGACCGCACCCTGTTCACGGCCACTCAGTACCCGTCCGACTACGGCTTCATCGAGGACACCCTGGGCCAGGACGGCGACCCGCTGGACGCGCTCGTCCTGCTGACCGAGCCGACCTTCCCGGGCTGCCTGATCAAGGCCCGGGCGATCGGCATGTTCCGGATGACCGACGAGAAGGGCCCGGACGACAAGGTCCTCTGCGTCCCCGCCGGTGACCCGCGCCAGGAGCACCTGCGCGACATCCACCACGTGCCGGAGTTCGACCGCCTCGAGATCCAGCACTTCTTCGAGGTCTACAAGGACCTCGAGCCGGGCAAGTCCGTCGAGGGCGCCACCTGGGTCGGCCGCGCCGACGCCGAGGCCGAGATCAAGGCCTCCTTCGAGCGCCTGAAGACCGAAGGCCACTGACACTCCAGCCAACCGCCGGGACCGCACCCACGTGCGCCCGGCCGCTCCACCGTGCGCTCGACAGCCGCGCCGTGCTCGGCCGGCTGGTCGCCACCACCTAAGGTTGGAGGGTGGAGCTCCGGCAGATGCGGTACTTCGTCGCTGTCGCGGAGGAGCTCCACTTCGGGCGGGCCGCCGAGCGGCTGTACATCTCCACGCCGACTCTCAGCCAGCAGATCAAACAGCTGGAGCGCACGGTCGGTACGACGCTGCTCATCCGGCACAGCCGTGGGGTGGAACTGAACCCGGCGGGCCAAGTCTTCCTGGCCCGCGCCCGGGAGACCATCCAGGCGGCGGGGCTCGCAGTGAAGGACACTCGGCGGGCGGCCGGCCTGGACGAGCCTGTCCTCCGGCTCGGACTGCTGAACGGCGTACCGGGTTGGTTGCCCGCGTCTCTCGAGCAGCTCGCCGCCGAACGCTTCCCGGCCGGGACCGTCACGCTCGAGGCCGGAACCACCACCGATCAGGTGCGGATGCTCACCGCCGGCGAGATCGACCTCGGCCTGGTCCGGCTGCCCCTGACGTTGCCCTCAGCAACAATCTCGACGGAACTGGCCGCGGAAGAGCTCGGCGTGCTCCTGGTCGCCGACCATCCGCTGGCGGCCGTCACCGAGATCAGCACCGACGACCTGGCCGGCCTCGAGCTGATCTGGATTCCACGCGCCGCGGCCCCCGAGTTCCACGACGAGGCGCTGCGGCAAATCGGCGGCGAACTGCGACTCAGCGAGATCACGATGAGCCACTCGCAGCTCCGGTCAGCGCTCCTGGTCAAGCGGAACGCCATCAGCCTCGGCTCGCGCCGCGCAGCCACGCCGGACGTCGTCTGGCGACCCCTCGCCGGCCGCCCGCTGGTCGCCCGGTACGCCGCAATCTGGCGGACCGATTCACACAACCCCGTACTGCAGGCGATGATCGTTAGCCCGGGACTAACGCCAGTGAGGCAACAAGTCGTGGCTGGCTGAGCGCCGTACTGGTTGGCTCGGAGCATGACCGAAGAACATGTAGTGATCATCGGCGGTAGCTCCGGAATGGGTCGTGCACTCGCTGCCGAACTCGTTGCCCAAGGCAGCGAAGTGACCGTGGCCGGCCGCTCCCCCGACCGCCTCGCCGCCATCCACGCCGAGCTCGGCGTGCACACCGTCGCGATGGATCTCGCCGTCGAGGACGATGTCGCCCGGCTCTTCGCCGGCACCGGACCCATCCGGCACGTCGTCACCACGGCCGCCGATGTCGGCGGCGCCTACCAGCCGATCAGGGAGTACGACGTGAAGTTGTCCTGGCCGGCGATCGGCTCCAAGTTGCTCGGTCCGCTACTGCTGGCCAAACACGCCGCACCGGTACTCGAGCCCGGTGGCTCGATCGTCTTCACCTCGGGCATCGCGGCGTACCGGCCCGGGCCGGGAGCCTCGTTGCTGGCGGCACTCAACGGCGCCCTGGCCTCGCTGGCCGCCGCGCTGGCGGTCGAGCTGGCACCACTGCGGGTCAACGTGGTCTCCCCGGGATGGGTGGACACCCCGATCTGGCAGGACGTCGCGGGCGACGAGGCTCCCGCCACCCTGGCCGCGATGGCGGCCCGCCTGCCGGTCGGCCGGATCGGCCGCACCCAGGACATCGCGGAAGCGATCATTGCCCTGCTACGCAATGGATTCATCACTGGCACCGTCCTGCACGCCGACGGCGGACACCGGCTGATCTAGGTTGCGGACGCTTCCGGCAGGCCTCACTTGCCGCAAGCAACTGACTCAGGGCCGGCCGAAGAAGTCCGGCGGTTCCCAGTAGTAGACGCTCTGGATCTGGACCGGCTTGCCGGTCCGCGGGGCGTGGATCATCCGGCCGCCGCCGATGTACATCGCGACGTGGTGGATGGTGCCCGGGTCGTTGGGGTTGAGCGCCCAGAAGATCAGGTCGCCCGGCCGCAGCTCGTCCTCGTCGATGTGCCGGGTCTGCTCGTACTGCGCGACGCTGTAGTGCGGCAGCTGAACGCCGGCCCGCTTCCAGGCGCCCATCATCAGACCTGAGCAGTCCCAGCGCGAGGGCCCGGTGCCGCCCCAGAGGTACATGTCGCCGAGCTGGGAGAGCGCGAAGCTGATCGCCGCACTCGCGCCGCGACCCGAACCACCATTGCCGCCGTTACCGCTGTTGCCGCCGCCGGTGCTCGGCCGGTGCTTCTTCGGATTCTTCTTGCCCTGCTGGCGTTCGCGGGCCTCTTCGGCGCGTTCCCGGGCGCGCTCGGCGGCCTCCCGGGCCTCGATCTTGCGGCGTAGTTCGGCCGCCTTCTTCGCGGCGAGTGCGGCGGCGCGCTGTCGCGCAAGCTCCTCGAGCCCCCGCTGCCGCCGGTTGGCGACCTGGATGGACGTGTTCTGCAGGACGGCCAGCTGGGCGATCGACTTCTGCCGCTGGACACCCATCGCGGTCACCGCGGCCGACTGCGCGGCCTCGGCGGCTTCGGCGGCCTTCTTGGCCTTGGCAGCCTCGTCGGTCGCCTGCTTCACCTTCACCACGGCCTGGTCGGCCTGGACCTTGAAGAGGTTGGTCACCACCTGCGCCGCCGAGTACCGCAGGTAGGAACCCTGCATCGCGCTCGACACCGTGTGCGCCGTACCGGCCGAGTCGAGCAGTTGCTGCGGACCCTCCGCGGTGAACAGCGGCCCGAGCTTCGCGATGTCGCCACCACCCTGGTACGACGCGACCGCGAACCGGCCGATCTGCTGCCGCTGAGTGGTCAGGGACTTCTCGGCCTTGGCCGCGCGATCCGCTGCCGTGGCGGCATCCTTCTTGGCCTGCTGGAGCCGGTAGACCGCACCGTTGTAGGCCTCGTCGGCGATCCCGGACTGGATCCCGAGCTGCTCGAGCCGAGCCTCGGCCGCGGCCAGCTGCTGCTCGATCGCCTTGACCTGACCGGCCTTGTCGGAGGCAGCCTTCTTGGCGCGATCGACCGCGGCCTGCGACGGGATCACCGGCGGCTTGGGCTTGGCCTGGGCGTCGACCGGAACCATCAGCATCCCGCCGGCCAGACAGACCGCCAGCACGCCGGAGAGCGCTGCCCTACCGGTCTTCCCAGTGGCCGTCATCAGGGGTCCCTTCCGCCATTTTGGTCCTCCTGGACCACATACGTGACACTAGTTGCCTGTGGCCCCATTGGGAACACTTTTCCCACAAGTATCTTTGTTTCACCTGCGTGTCGACTTGACAAACTACAAGCTTGTAATTCCAAGAAAAGGCACCCGCCAACCGAAGTTGACGGGTGCCTGTGCGCTGAAGGACGGTCAGCGCAGGGTGAACGAGGCCACCACCGGAAGGTGGTCGGACGCCAAGCTCACGGGGACTGCAGCTTTCAGCGGAACCAGCTGCGAACTGTGCAACTGGTAGTCGATCCGGGCGGTCGGGTTGTCCGCCTCGATCGTGTAGCCGGGCCCGACGCCGACCTCGGCCCAGGTGTCATCCAGTACGGCGGTGAGCGTCTTGATCTCCGGCGCATCCGGTCGCGCATTCAGGTCACCGACCAGCAAGGTCGCCTTTCGCGATTCCCCTAACAGCTCGACAACCTTCTTCGCCTGCTCGAGCCGCTCGGCATTGTTGTTGCTGGTCAGATGCGTGTTCGCGAACCGCAGCTCCGCGCCGCGGATCTTCACCGTCGCCACCGCGAGTCCACGCTGCTCACCGGTCGGGTAGAGCGGCAGCAACGTGTTGGTGAAGTCCTTGATCGGATACTTCGACAGGATCGCCGTACCGTACTGCCGGCGCGGCTCCCCCGGGTTCAGCGGCGGCAGATCGAGATTCGCGGCGTACCCGTAATGCATCTTCAATCGCTTGGCGAACCAGGCCGGCTGATCGACCCAATTACTCCGCTCACTCCAATGCCGGTCGACTTCCTGCAGACCGACGACGTCCGCGCCGCTCTGCTCGATCAGCGCGGCAATCCGCTCAAGATCCAGTACGCCGTCAATTCCGGCGCCATGGTGAATGTTGTAGGTCATGACCGTCACGTCCCGGCCAGGCCGACCGCGGTCCGGCTGCGCGGCAGCCATCGTCGGGATCACCATCAGCAACGCGACCAGGACCACCAGCCCGCGCCTCATCGGCCGACCACCAGTCGCGCGACGGCACCCTTCGCACCCGACGCCCAGCAACCCGCCTGTACGCCGTGCCCGCCGCACTCGACGCTGTCGAAGTTGGCGTCGGAGAACTGCTTCCAGCTCCGACCGCCGTCACGACTGACATCGCTCCCGGACGGGCCGACCGCGACCACCGTGGTCAAAGAGCCCGGCAGGTACGTCGATCCACTGCGGTACCCCTTCGGCGCCTTGTCGGCGGGGATGAGCTTCCAGGTGCGACCACCGTCGTACGTGACTGAAGCAGCCTTGACCGCCTCGGTCGGCTTCAGGAAGTCACCGCCGACCGCGACACCGAACAGCGGGCCACGGAAGGCAAGGCTGAAGATGCCGGCGGCCTCACCACTGGCCATCGGTGAGTCCGCGACCGTCCAGTGCCGGCCACCGTCGAACGTGCGGAACACGCGCGGCCGATCACCGCCGCCGGTCGCGAACCACGCCGTACGGCCAGGTCCCGCAACCAGGCACGTGCCGCTCGCGGCGAACGCGAACTCGCCAGGCAGCGCGGCCGGCATCCCCGCGTTCGACTGCACCTTCCACGACTTGCCACCGTCGCTGGTCGCGGCGATCCGGAACTTCCCGTCGACCGGGTCGCTCAGTGCGAGCCCGTGCCCGCCGGCATTGAAGGCGAAGCAGTCGTAGAACGCCTTCTCATCGGTGTTGGCGAACGTCTGGGTCCAACTCTTGCCGCCGTTCACGGTCCGGTAGATCCGCGAGTCGGTACCGTTCCCGATCGACAGGACGACCGCGCGTTGGGCGTCGAACGCCTGCACGTCGCGGAACTGGACGGTCTCCGCTCCGGCCGGACTCACGTTCTGCCAGTGCTTGCCCCCGTCCACGGTGCGCAGCACCTGCCCTGCCGTCCGACCGATCCAGGCGACGTCCTTGCTGACCGCCGACAACCCGCGGAACTGCGCCGTACTTCCGGTCGGCGTCATGCTCCATTTGTACGACGGCCCGCCGGTCGCCTGAGCCGGTGTCAACGACGACATAGCCAGTAGACCTCCTGCCGCGATTGCGGCCACACGCAGGATTCTCATGGGCCGCAATCTACGGGGCGATCAGGCTGCCGTCAGCTTGAAAGACTGAGCAGTTCCACCGTTGCACGTGGACTGGACCAGCTGGGTCTGGTCAGCGGTCGACCCACCGGGGACGGTCAGGCACTTGCTGGTGTGCCGGACGACGAAGTGGAAGTAGCCGCCGCCTTCGGAGACCGCCTGCCACTGCTGGTTGGTACCGCTGCTGTAGGTCCACAGCTGCAACCCGGCATTGTCGGCCGTCGAGACGCCGGAGACATCGATGACCTTGGTGGCGTCGTTGCGGTTGTTGACCCGGGTGAACCCGTCCGTGGTCGGCTGGAACTGGAAGTTCTGGGCCGTGGTCGAGTTGCAGCTGTACTGCTGGATGACCGTGCCGTTGGCCGTGCCGGCCGCGCGGGCGTCGACGCACTTGCCGTTGGCCTTGTTCGCCGCCGAGTACCAGGTGCCGGGGTCCGGCTGGTCGACCGGCGGTGTCGTCGTACCGCCGCCACCCAGCCACTTCAACGAGTCCATCATGAACTGGTTCTGGGCTGGGCTGTCGAACGTCGACGAGGTCCGGGTGTTGGTCTGGTAGTTCATCCCGTTGTGGCCCCAGTTCGCGTAGATGACCTTGTAGTTCTTGTTGGTCCACGCGATCGGGTAGTAGCCAGAGGTCCAGATGTTGCCGTTCTGGCTGCCGACCGGGAAGCTCGACGGGTCGATCGAGGCGAGCACCTGGATGTTCGGGTTCTGCCGCAGGTCGTTCTGCCAGCTGTACCACTCACTGACCGACGACCGGAACGTCGCGCCCGTGTTCACCAGTGACGGGTGCGAACGGTTCTCGGTCCGCAGCGTGACCGCGGACGGCAGCCAGGTGTTCGACACGAAGCGGCCGGTGCCGAGCAGCGTGTTGTTGAACCAGGGCCAGCCCTGGCTGGAGTCGTTGTAGTTGCTCACATGGAATCCGAAGAAGCCGCCGCCGTTCTCCATGTAGTGCTGGAAACCCGTCTGCTGCGAGGTGGCCCACGGCCGGTTGTCCAGGAACATCACCACCTGGTACTGCGAGGCCTGCAGGTTGTTCAGCCGGTTCCAGTCGTTGGTCGCGGTGTAGGTGAAACCGTTCTGCGCGGCGAACTGCGGGAACCGCTGGTTGGCCTCCTTCACCCAGTCGTTGTGCGCCGCGTCCTCGGTGTTGCCGTCGTAGAAGGCCAGCACATTGAAGGTCGCCTGAACGTGAGCCACTGCCGAACTGGTCAGACCGGCCACGATCACGAGGAGGGCCAGGACGAGCGCAGGCAGGCGTAAGCGAGCGGAAGGCATGGGGCGGTCCTTTCCGGAGAGTCGATCCCGGAAAGGGCATTCCGAGATCCAGGACTTAAATTAACTCCCGACGAAAGTCCTGTCCAGAGCTCATCGTCTGGCTTCCCAAAACACCGAGAAGTTGCAGTTTCTCCGCGCTCTCGCTGCCCGGCTCGGCGGTGAAGACGACCAGGATCTGCTGCTGGTCGGCGTTGTTGATCACCTCGCAGTACAGGTCGAACTCACCGACCAGCGGATGCCGGAAGTGCTTGGTCCGGCTGTGCGCGGGCACCACCTCATGCCGTTCCCAGATCTCGGCGAACTCCGGGCTGGCCTTCTGCAACGCCGTCACGATCGAGGCGGCGTACGACTTCGGCCCGTCGGCGGTCGCCGTCATCCGCAGCATCGAGACCAGCAACCGGCTGTGGCGGTCCTGCTCGTCCTCGCGATAGAGGATCCGCGTCTCCGGCTGCAGGAACCAGCGGTAGGACTCGCTGCGCTCCATCCCCTCGAAGTTCGTCAGCTCACCGGCCATCGCGACATGTGCCGGCGTCTGCGCGACGGCCTCGCCGCAGCGGTTGACCAGCAACGCCGGGGTGTCCTGCAGCCGATCCATGATCCGCAGCATCCCGGGATCGACGTGACACGCCCGGGTCGTGCGCGGCGGCGTACCGTGCCCTGCCAGCACGAACAGGTAGTCGCGCTCCTCCAACGTCAGCCGGAGCGCACGGGCGATCGACCCGAGCATCTCCACCGACGGCTGCGGTCCCCGCCCACCTTCGAGCCGGCTGTAGTAGTCGGTCGACATCGACGCCAGTACGGCGACCTCCTCGCGCCGCAGTCCCGGCGTACGGCGTCGTCGGCCGCGCGGCATCCCGACGTCTTCGGGCTGCAGGGTCTCCCGGCGCTTGCGGAGGAAATCGGACAGATCGGCGTACTCCATGTCTCCAGTGTGCTCGCCCGTCCGCAGTTATCCACTGCTTGCCGAGCAGTGGTTGCGCCGGGCCTGGTTGCCTCCGGCATCCGGTTCCAGGCTGGAGCCATGAAAACAACCGGGAACACGATCTTCATGACCGGCGGTACGTCGGGTATCGGCCTCGAGCTCGCCCGTCGGTTCCGCGACCTCGGCAACACCGTCATCATCAGCGGCCGCCGCAAGGACCTGCTCGACCAGCTCGCCGCCGAGGACCACCTCGAAGGCGTCGTCCTCGACGTCGCCGACCCGGCCTCGATCGCCGCCGCCTTCGCCGACGTGACCGCCCGGCACGACGTGAAGGTCCTGATCACCATGGCCGGCATCATGCGCCCCGAAAACCTCCAGGACCCGGCCCACCTGGCCACGAGCGAGGCGACCATCGACATCAACCTGCTCGGCACGATCCGGTCGATCACGACCTTCCTGCCTTACCTGCAACAGCAATCCGACCCGACGATCATCACCGTCTCGTCCGGCCTGGCCTTCGTCCCGCTGGCCCTCACCCCGACGTACAACGCCACCAAGGCCGCGATCCACAGCTACACCCAAAGCCTGCGCCTACAGCTCGCCGACACCGCCGTCCAGGTCATCGAACTGGTCCCACCCGCCGTACAGACAGAACTGATGGGCAGCACGCCTGACCCGTCCTGGATGCCGCTGGACGAGTACGTCGACGAGTCGATCGCCATCCTCCAGCAGAACCCCGACGTCGAGGAGATCCTCGTCGACCGAGTCCACTTCCTCCGCGCCGCCGAACGCGAGAACCGCCACCCCGAAGCGGTAGCAGCAGTCAACTCCCACTAGCCGCTAGTCGGCCAGCGCCTGCTCGATCCGCTCCACCTTGGCCGTCAACTGCCCCGTGAACCCTGGCCGGATGTCCGCTTTCAACACCAAACTCACCCGAGGCGACACCGCAGCCACCGCCTCAACGGCCTGCTTCACCACCGCCATCACCTCGTCCCATTCACCTTCGATGTTGGTGAACATGGCGTTGGTCTCATTGGGAAGACCGGAGGCGCGAACGACGCGGACGGCCTCGGCCACCGCTTCGCTCACGCCTCCGGTCTCGTCACCCGAGAGTGGGCTGATGCTGAATGCGACGATCATGCGTCCAGCGTGCCACCAACTTGGTCCTGCGGGCGCGCCGGGGCGTCGTCCTCGGCGGCGCGGCGCTCGGCGCCGGTGGTGGTGAGGAGCGGCTTCTCCTTGATGAAGACGACGGCGATCAGCGCCAGCACGGCGAAGGGGACCGACATCATGAAGAGGTCCGCGGTGGCGTTGCCGTAGACGTTCTCGACGACGGCGCGAACGGGCGGCGGGAGTTCGGCGACGTTGGGGACGGCGCCGCCGCCACCGCCGGAGCCGCCGCCACCGAGGCCGTCGATGACCTTGTTGGCGAGGATGGCACCGAGGACGCTGACGCCGATGGTGCCGCCCATGCTGCGGAAGAAGCTGACGGCGGAGGTCGCCGCACCAAGCTCCCGAGCCGGTACGTCGTTCTGTGCGGCCAGCACCAGGTTCTGCATGACCAGGCCGATGCCGACACCGAGGACGAGCATGAAGCCCCACAGCATGTACTTCGAGGTGTGGGCGTCGATGGTGCCGAACAGCGCCAGTCCGATCGGGAGCAGGACGCTGCCGATGACCAGGTAGATCTTCCACTTGCCGTACTTGGTGATCAATCCACCGGCTACTGTCGACGCACCCATCATGCCGATGATCATCGGCAGGCTCATCAGACCGGCCTTGGTCGGCGAGTAGCCCTGCGCGACCTGGAAGTACTGCGCCAGGAACACCGAGCCACCGAACATCGCGACACCGACCAGCGCGCTGGCGACGATCGCCAGGGTGACCGTGCGGTTGCGGAACAGGTCCATCGGGATGATCGGCTCGGGGTGCCGGCGCTCGACGAGCACCGCGGCCACCAAGGCGACCAGCGCACCGCCGACCATCAGGACGCTCCAGCCGGAGACCCAGTCGAACCGCTTGCCGGCGAAGGTGGTCCAGACGAGCAGCGTGCTGACCCCGGCGGTGATGAGGAACGCGCCCCACCAGTCGATCTTCACTTCTCGGCGCACGGTCGGCAGGTGCAACGTCCGCTGCAGCAGGAAGATCGCGACCAGGACGAACGGCACGCCGATCAGGAAGCAGGCCCGCCAGCCCAGCGGCGAGTCGACCAGGAATCCACCGAGCAGCGGCCCACCAACAGTGGCGGAGGCGAACACGGCACCGAAGATTCCGGAGTACCGGCCGAGCTCACGCGGCGGGATGATCGCCGCCATCACGATCTGGACGAGCGCGGTCAGACCGCCACCGCCCAGACCCTGCAGCACCCGGCTGCCCAGCAGCACCTCGATGTTCGGCGCGAAGCCCGCGACCAGCGAGCCGACGACGAAGAAGCCCAGCGACAGCTGGACGAGCAGTTTGTTGTTGTAGAGGTCGGCGAGCTTGCCCCACAACGGCACGGTGGCCGTCATCGCGAGCAGCTCGAGCGTGACGACCCAGGTGTACGACGATTGGCTCGCCCCCAGGTCGTGAATGATCCGCGGCAACGCGGTCGACACCACGGTGCCGGCCAGGATCGCCACGAACAGCCCCATCATCAGACCGGACATGGCCTGCACGGTCTGCCGCGGCGTCAGCGCCGCGCCGGCTCCGGTCCCCTCGGCCGAGGTCGTCGTCATGAGTGACCTTTCTGATAGTCAGGGTCGATGCCCTGAGCAAGTAATTGGAACGCCGCGTCGACCAGGTCGCCGGGCGCGCTGTCCGGGGTGTCCTTGTGCAGCTCGACGGCGACCCGGCAGGCGGTCCCGGCCGCACTGACGATCAGCTTGGCCCGCAACGGATCACCGATCCGCTCGGTCAGCGCCGCGGACAGCTGCCGTTCGTCGTCGAGGCTGGACAGCATCAGGTGGAACAGCAGGCTCGGCGAGGTCATGATCAGCTCACCGCGCCGGGTCAGCGACCCCTCGCTGAGCAGGTCCTGCAGGACGTCGTGCACGATCAGCCACATCGTCGTCAGCGGCGACTGCTCCGCCGGCGCCGTGGCGATCATCTCGAGCGCGGCCTCGAGATGGGCGGGGTTGCGCCCGAGGATCGCGTACTCCTTGTGCGGGAAGTAGTTGAAGAAGGTCCGCACCGACACGTCGGCCGCCTCGGCGATCTCCTCGACCGTGACATTGTCCGGACCTTTCGCCAACGCCAGCCGCAGGGCGGCCTCCGTCAGCGCCGCCCTGGTCTGGAGCTTCTTCCGCTCCCGCAACCCACCCTCACCCTGCCTCACCTGATCAGCGTAGGCAGGTTCTTGCACTCACTGCAAACTATTAGCTGCTCACTTTTGCACCCCTGCACTTAGGGGCACGATCCGGCTACTTCCGGCGATGGAACCGGGCCCGCAGCGGCCAAGGTAGGCGACATGCCGGTTCGGCTGCACTGGAGTAATTGCTCAACTACGGTGCGTCAGTGACTTTCGAGACCAATCCGTCCACAATGACCCGCCGCCGGTTCGCCGGCCTGACCGCCCTCACCGCGGCGGCCGCCACCGGCCTCACCCGGATCGGCCCCGCCGCCGCGGCGCCGTACGTTCCCGCCCTCGTCGTCGGCACCGGGTACGGCGCCGCCGTCACCGCGCTGCGCCTCGGGGCCGCCGGGATCAAGACCACGATGATCGAGATGGGCCAGTTGTGGACCACTCCCGGCCAGGACGGGAAGGTGTTCTGCTCGACGCTGAACCCGGACCGCCGGTCGATGTGGTTCAACCGCCGTACCGAAGCACCGCTCGACACCTTCCTCTGGCTCGACGTGGTCAACCGCGACCTCGGTACGCCGTACGCCGGCGTACTGGATCGGATCGACTTCCCGAACATGGGCGTGTACGTCGGTCGCGGCGTCGGCGGCGGTTCGCTCGTGAACGGCGGGATGGCGCCGACGCCGCAACGCACGTACTTCGAGAAGGTTCTGCCGCAGGTGGATGCGGACGCGATGTACAAGCGGTACTTCCCACTGGCCCGGCGGATGCTCGGGGTGAACACGATCGATCCGCGCTATCTCGAGCAGACGCCGGTCTACAAGTACGCGCGCGTCTCCCGGCGGCATGCTCACCAGGCCGGCTTCAGGACGAGCGTCGTACCGAACGTCTATGACTTCAACTACCTGCGTCGCGAGGAGAAGAAGCAGGTACCGCGATCAGCGCTCGCGGGTGAGGTCATCTACGGCAACAACCACGGCAAGCAGTCACTCGACAAGACCTACCTTGCCGACGCTCTCGGAACCGGCAACGTCACCATCCGCACCCTCACGCGCGTGACCACGATTCACCAGCAGGGCAAGGGATATCTCGTCGGCCTTGAGCAGATCGATGCCTGGGGCAAGGTGATCCGGCGCAGCGAGATCTCCTGCGGGTCGCTGTTCCTCGGCGCCGGCAGCGTCGGTACGACGGAATTGTTGTTGCGGGCAAGGGAAACCGGCACGCTGCCCGACCTGCCGGCCGTGATCGGCACCGGCTGGGGCACCAACGGCAACGTGATGACGGCCCGCGCCAATCACCTCTGGGATCCGACCGGCTCCCTCCAGTCGACCATCCCCACCCTCGCGATCGACAACTGGAACGACCCGAAGCACCCGGCGTTCGCCGAGATCGCCCCACTGCCGATCGGCCTGGAGACCTGGGCCAGCCTCTATCTCGCGATCACCGTCAACCCCGAGCGCGGCCGCTTCACCTACAACCACGGCACCGATCGCGCCGACCTGCACTGGTCCGCCGACCAGAGCACCCCGTCGATCCGCTCCGCACAGGCTCTGTTCGACAAGATCAACAAGACCATCGGTACGACGTACCGACGCGACCTCTTCACCGGCAACCGGGCCTTCGCCGCCGACTTCTGCTACCACCCGCTCGGCGGCGCCCTCCTCGGCAAGGCCACCGACAACTACGGCCGCGTCCGCAACCACCCCGGCCTCTACGTCACCGACAGCTCCCTCATCCCCGGCAGCCTCGGCGTCAACCCCTTCGTCACCATCACCGCCCTGGCCGAACGGAACATCGCCCAGGTCCTGACGACCGACCTCAAGCGTCGATAGGCCGGCTCTTCGCCAATCGGCTGTAGCCGAAGGCGGTTCCGGCCAGGATCACCGCGACAAACAGACCCAGCCAGTAACGAGTGATGAGGTAGTACGCCGCCGCGAGCAGCCAGCACGTCAACTGCACGGCGAGAAGCGTGGTGGCGTACCGCCTGACCTCGAACCGCCGCAGCATCAGCACTACTCGGGTGGACCACCCGACGGCGAAGACGGCAAACAGAACCGCCGCCGGCCAGATCCGCAGGACGAGCATCGTCACCGTCAACCCCAGATACACGGCCGCCGCGGCCGCCGTCACGATCAACCGTTTCCTCACTGACCCCCGGTACCCAGTAGAATGTGTGAAAGCCTCCGCCGCAGACTTCCTGTGGACGGAGGCTTTCGTGTATGCCGACACTTCTGTACCGAGCCGCCATCCACGACCTCCGCGGCGACGCCGTCCTACCGCTCAACCTGCTGCGCGACCAGCACCCCGACCTGTACGAACGCGAGGCCACCAAGTACGCCATGCGTCCCGAGACGATGGGCTACCCGGTCTATCCGTTGAACTGCACCTGGACCGATGTCGTCTTCCTCTCCCCGGTCCATCCGGCGCCACTCTTCGAGGCCATGCACGAGTCCGGCCGCATCGGCCGCGTCGTCGTCGACTACTGGACCATCGACGCCGAACTCCTCGATCCCGCCACCACCTGCATCCTCCTCAAGCGCCACGACCCTGCACTTCGACCGCAGCCGCGTGAGGACTTCATCCCCTACTCACCCGAAACCGTCGCCACCCTCACCGAACCGTCCGAGCAGGCCCTCCACCGCCTACGAACCCTCAACTCCACCGAGCCGCTCTTCCCCTGGGCCGACATCCCGCACATCCTCCACCGCGGCCCGATCCCGGTCAGCCTCTTCCGCACGACCGACGGCGTACAGCCGTGAGTAGTAGCCGGCCGGGTGTTCCTCCCCGACCGCCACCCCCGCGGCCTCGACCCAGGCGTGCGCTCCGAACGGCGGGTGCCGCCGGACGCCCACACACCACACCGGCCACTGCCCGCGCGCCCGGCACAGCAGTGCGGTCGCGATCGACCGCGGCAGGCAACCCTGCGGCCCGGAACAATGGATGCTGACAGCAACGACCGCGGCCCTGGCCCGCGCGGTGAGCTGCTCACTCGCGGGCCGGGATCCCTTGGCCAGCAGGCGCATCACCTTGCGCAGCCGCCCCGGCGGTTGCCCGGCCAGTACCCGAGTAACCGGTACGACGAGCCACACAGCGACTCGCCATCGCCACGCCACAACATTCGGGTCGAAGGTGATCACGCCACTGACGCTCATCGCGTGACCAGCTTCGCCGCATCGAGTTCATCCAGCAGCTCATCGACATCGGCGCGCGCCGTACCGGCATCCACGGCGTACTCGCCGGTGATCGCCGCGACGGCCTCGTCGACCCCGCCACCGTCGAGCATCGTCCGCACGGCCAGCACACCGGACGGGTTCAGGCTGAAGAACCCGCCGGTGTCTTCGTCCAGCAACACCCAGCCGTAGTCGGTCTCGACCATCGTCACTGCCGTTCTGAGCTTCATCGCAGTCCCTTCAACCAGGATTCGACCTCCAGCAACT
This sequence comes from Kribbella sp. NPDC051587, assembly GCF_044453945.1. Lineage (NCBI taxonomy): Bacteria > Bacillati > Actinomycetota > Actinomycetes > Propionibacteriales > Kribbellaceae > Kribbella > Kribbella sp. NPDC051587. The sequence continues at coordinate 436,646 of NZ_JBITDE010000002.1, read as the reverse complement.
GCCGCACCGGCCCACACCTCTCCACGTCATACGGTCCGCGACAGATCCGCCGTACGGCGTCCACGTCGACCAGTCCGAGCCGACCAAGCTCGGAGTCGTCGAGTAACCCCAGCAGAGTGCTGCGATGCCTGCTCCACCCCTTGCTGACGGTCATGGAGATGTCTGACTTGCTGGTGCGCAGCAGCGCGCGCTCTGGAAGCACACCTGCCATTGCACTCACCAGCTGCGGCTTGTAGCGCCGTGGGTCGATCGCCTCTTCGGGCCGTACGGCGAGCGCCGCCTCCAGCACGCGGTCGTCGAAGAACGGTGATGCGACCGGTACGCCGTCCACCTCTCCCAGCTGTGCCACATGCCGTGCCGCCAGGGCACCGTTATGGACGAACTCGAGAGTCGCGTGCATCCCGCGCGTCGAGGCCAACGGCTCCACCTCACACCCAGCCACGGCGTCTCGCACCAGAGCGACCGCATCACTGGTCAACCACGACGGCAGGTTCGGCGGAACTCCCCAGCCGAGGACGTGCATCTCTGCTGACTGCCGTCGCGCCAGGCTCGTCGCAAACCACTCGGCGTACGTCGTACGGTCCGTCAGCAGAGCTGCAATCGCACCGGCCGGGAGCCGGTACTTCGCCTGGACTCGACGAGCCAATCGAGCCGCCCGGAGCGGCTGCCGGCGTGCGATGTCGGTCAGCCAGACCGGTGGCGGCATCAGCAGCTCGTCCCCACCGTGCCCAGCGAACCTCAGCTCCGCCCCGTACGCCGCCGCCCGCGCACTCGCCGTACCGATGCGCGCACGGTAGGCCGACACCCAAGTCGGCTCGTCGAACAGATCGCCATGCACACCGTCGAACGGCAGCGGTGCGGCCTCGGCCGCGAGGACGTCGTGCTCAGCGCCGAAGTGTTCAGCCAGCCAGCGTGCGGCCGCGACATCCTCATCCATCGGGTCGTCGGCCTGATAGGTCAGCCCGACCACCGGCCCGCCTTGCACGGCCAGCCCGAACAGCGAGCTGGAGTCCAGGCCGCTGAGATCACAGGCCACTTTCGCCTTACCCCGCTGGCGAATCTGCACCCCTTGTTCCAGTGCTTCCCGCAATGCCGTGGCCGCGGCGGCCAGGGACAACTCCGGCTCCGGCGGTGACCACCACCGCTCGCACCGCCCCGACATCAGATCGACAGAGTGCCCAGGCGGTACGGCGGTCACTCCGGACCACATCGAATGCCACGCCAGCGGCCACGGCGCCCCGGGCGACAACAACCGCAGCGCTATCCCCACCGGGTCCGGCGCCGCATCCACTAGCCCGGCGAGCACGTCCGCCCGATCGGACGCGATCCTCACACCGTTCAGCCGCGCGTGGAACACCCGCCGCAGCCCAGACGCCGTACCGCGAACCCAGACGCCACCGTCGACCGCCTCGAGCACGTGCACGCTGCCCGGACCGCTCCGGATGGCCGCGCCCTCACCCAAGACGACGCGCAGCCCGTCCCTCGGATCTATCGCTACCTCGTCGGCACACGCGAGCACGAACGGGCGTCCCGACGGATAGAAGATCTCGTGGTCAGCCTCCGACCGGACCCGCGCAGCGCTCACCTCGGCCGCGTCGACATCCGGCAGCGCCACGAACCACGACGTGCGGACAGCCCGCCCGGTCCCCCGGACGGGCTGCTCACCGGCAGGGATCAGAGTCCGCGCCGCCCGCCGGACCCGTCTTCGTACTTACCGGTCCGCCCGGCCGTCACCTGGCCGAACTCACCGTGCCGGGTGAGCGTCGGCCGCTCGTACTCCTTCTTGTCCGTCTCCTCGTGCATCAGATTTCTCCGCATCTCCGACGACATGACGCCCCCAGTTCTACCCGCCCCTACCAGGCCCGGTCACGGCCTTTCGGGCCTGGCCGAACCCCTTGCGAACGGACTCTTCCGAGCTCAGTACCCGCCGACGCCGGTGAGTTGAGGCTCGATCCCGAAGACGTCGGGAATCCCCGGGCCCTTCGGCGGGAGCCCGATCACCACCTGCAGTTGTTCGAAGTACATGACCGCTGTGGTGTACGCGCGGCCCTTCACAGCAAGGGCCGCACGGGGTCCGGGCGGCCACTGCACGGTCATCCCGGGCTCGGCGTAGTAGCTCCAGCCGATGTTGATGGTGGCGAAGACCAGGACCTTGTCGTACGACGACTGCAAAGCCACGATCGGACCGTCGACGTACGCGAGTGTGCTGGGCTTGTCCTCTTCGGCGACCGTGTCCCACACGAGCTCGTCGGTGTAGGACTTGGCGGTTCCCGCCATGTGGAACGGCGCGAAGGTGTCGTCCATCGTCTTGGTCGACAGCAGTTGGGCAAGCTTCTGGACAGCAGCGGCCGGTGACATCTTCAGCCGCGCGAGCTCAGCCTTCGTCGGCGTGCGGAGCGTGGAGTCACCAGGGCCCGGTTTCGTCGTCAGAAACTGCATGACGGTCTCGTCCCCGAGGTTCACCGCGTACCTCCAACTCCACGGCAAGCCAGGACGCTTTCGCTCGGCCAACGCCGTCAGGCGCGGGTAGTCCTTCACCTGCAGTTCGGTCTCGACGACCAGGCGCTGCGGCGACACCCCGGGCGGGGTCACGGTGCCGAGAGTGTTCCTGACCCGGATCGCCGGGACCTTGGTCTTCAGGATCCGGTTGATCTTGTGGTCGGCCAGGCGTTGCGTGAGCAGCGGTCCACTCGCGACGGTCTTGATCAGCCGATCGTCGTACCTGCTCGCCGCTTGGTTTCGCACCGAGTAGTAGTCGCCGATCGCCTTCGCAACCTCTTCCTCGGAGATCACCGGAGTCGGCGTCGGCGTCGGACTACTGCTCGTCGGCGGAGCCGCAGCCGGCCGCTCGGCGCCGCCTGAGCAGGCCGGTACGGCGCCGACCGCCAGCACGGCGAGCACGGCTGCGATCCGCTGTCTCCTCATACCTCCCGACGCTAGAGGCGACCGGTCCAGAACCGGTCCACCCCGCATCCAGTGACGCGCTTCACCTGGAGATGCATAGCATTCCTATGTATATTGGGAGGCGTGGACCTGACCGAGCTGGGTGTTGATGTCGTCGTCGCGGCGGCGCGGTTGACGCGGCTGGCGAGCCGGGATGTGAGTGCGTTGCCGCATGCGGCGATGCGGTTGCTCGGACGGCTGGACGAGCTGGGGCCGACCCGGATCAGTGATCTGGCCAAGGCCGACCGGACCTCGCAGCCGACCATGTCCACGCTGGTGCAGCGCCTGGAGGAGCAGGGGTGGGTGCGGCGGGAGCCGGATCCGTCCGATTCGCGCGCCAGCCTGATCAGCCTCACGAAGACAGGCCTGACCGAACTGCAGCGCGCCCGCCAGGAGGCGGGTGCCGCGCTCGCGGCCAGACTCCGTCACCTTCCGGCGGCCGACCTCGAAACCCTCGGGGCCGCGGCCGCCGTCATGCACAAGATTCTCACCCTCGATGTCCTGGAGGATTCGCCCCGGTGAGCGGTACGTCGTCGTTTCTGAAGCAACCCAAGTCCGTCTGGGCGGTCGCCTTCGCCTGTGTGATCGCGTTCATGGGCATCGGCCTGGTGGACCCGATCCTGAAGCCGATCGCCGAGCAGCTGCACGCGAGCCCGTCGCAGGTGTCGCTGCTGTTCACCAGCTACATGGCGGTGATCGGTGTCGCGATGCTGGTCACCGGCGCGGTCTCGAGCCGGATCGGCGCCAAGCGCACCCTGCTCATCGGTCTGGCCATCATCGTCGTGTTCAGCGCGCTCGCCGGTCTGTCGAACTCGATCGGCATGATCGTCGCCTTCCGGGCCGGCTGGGGTCTGGGCAACGCGCTCTTCATCGCGACCGCCCTCGCCACCATCGTGAACTCGGCCGCCGGTTCGGTCGCCGAGGCGATCATCCTGTACGAGGCCGCCCTCGGTGTCGGTATCGCTGCCGGTCCTCTGGTCGGCGGTGAGCTCGGCACGATCTCCTGGCGCGGCCCGTTCTTCGGCGTCGCCGTCCTGATGACGATCGCCCTGGGCGCGACCGCCTTCCTGCTCCCGTCGACGCCGCCCGAAGCCCGCCGTACGTCGATTCTTGAGCCCCTGAAGGCGTTGCGGCACCGCTCCCTCGCGACGGTCGCCGTGACCGCGCTGCTCTACAACTTCGGTTTCTTCACGCTGCTCGCCTTCACCCCGTTCCCGCTGGCGATGTCCGCCCGGCAGATCGGCCTGATCTTCTTCGGCTGGGGTATCGGCCTCGCGGTCACCTCGGTCTTCGTGGCACCGCGGTTGCAGCGCTGGTTCGGCACACTGCCGGTGGTCATGACGTCGCTGCTGCTGTTCGGCGCCGACCTCGCGCTGATGGGTGTCTTCGCCCACCACAAGGCGGTCCTCGCGATCGGCGTGATCGTCGCCGGCCTGTTCCTCGGCGTGAACAACACCCTGATCACCGAGGCCGTGATGGGCGCGGCTCCGGTCGAGCGCGGTACGGCGTCCGCGGCGTACTCGTTCGTCCGCTTCTCCGGCGGCGCCGTCGCCCCCTGGCTGGCCGGCAAGCTCGGCGAAGAGGTCAACATCCAGCTGCCGTTCTACGTCGGCGCCTTCGCCGTCCTGCTCGCGGTCGGCGTTCTCGCCACCGGCTGGAAGCCGCTCGCCCACCTGCGGATCCCCGCGAACCACTCCAAGGTCGAGGCTGAGGCACTGACCGTCGCCGACGCCTGATTGGTCTAGCCAACTCCGTTTCGCCAAGGGGCCACGGCATCTAGGGTCGATAAGCATGACGACCTCGCCGTGGCCCCTGCTTCGTACCTACACCGGCCGCCAGCTACGCCGGATCGCCCTCCCGCTCGGCGGGATCGGTACCGGAACGGTCAGCTTCGGCGGCCGCGGCAACCTCCGCGACTGGGAGGTCGTGAACCGCCCCGCCAAGGGCTTCCATCCCGGTACGGCGTTCTTCGCGATCCGTACCGAATCGGCCGACGGCGTGGTCACCACCCGCGCCGCCGAAGGCCCCCTCGACCTGAGCGAGTACGAAGGCGCCCACGGCAGCGCCGCCCAGTCCCACAGCCTCCCCCGCTTCCGCGAAGCAACCTTCAGTACGGCGTACCCCTTCGCCCGCCTCGCACTGTCAGATTCAGACGTACCTGTGGATCTCGCTGTCGAGGCGTTCACCCCGTTCATCCCCACCGATGTCGAAGCCAGCTCCTGGCCCGTCGCCGTCCTCCGCTACGCCGTCACCAACCCCACCAACGAGCCGCTCGTCGTCTCCCTGGCCGGCTCCCTGGAGAACTTCATCGGCCGCGACGGCACCATCGACGTTGCCAAGGGCAACTACAACGAGAGTGCCGTGGGTGCCGCCATCGACGGTGTGGTGATGGGCAGTCGCGGGGTCTCGCCGGATGCCGAGCAGTTCGGGACTGTTGCGCTTGCTGTGCTGGACGGGCAGGACGTGTCTCGGCGTACTGGATGGGCGGATCGGACCTGGGGCGACAGTCTGCTGGACTTCTGGGACGACTTCAGTGCGGACGGGCGACTCGACGAGCGGGAGAGCGAGTCCGCGACCCCCATCGCCTCGGTCGCGGATCGTCGTACCGTGGCTGCTGGTGCGACCGAGCACTTCACGTTCCTGCTCGGCTGGCACTTCCCGAACCGGATCGCGTGGGAGACGACCGACCAGGTGGTCGGCAACCACTACACGACGCTCGCCGACGACGCGTGGACCACGGTCTGCCGGTTCGCAGCACAGCTCGACGCGCTGGAACGCCGTACCGTCGGATTTGTCTCCGACTTCCTCGCGAGCGACCTTCCTGAGCAGGTCAAAGAGGCAGCGCTGTTCAACCTCAGCACGCTGCGCACGCAGACCGTCTTCCGCACGCCGGACGGCCGGTTCTTCGGCTGGGAGGGGTGTTCGGACCACGTCGGCAGTTGCTTCGGGAGCTGCACCCACGTGTGGAACTACGAGCAGGCCACGCCGTACCTGTTCGGCGAGATCGCACGCTCGCTCCGCGAGGTCGAGTTCGCGCACGCCACCGACGACCAAGGCCTGATGAGCTTCCGCGTCGGCCTACCGCTCGAAACGAACGCCCAAGCCTGGCGGGTCGCCGCCGCCGACGGACAGCTCGGTTGCCTGGTGAAGCTGTTCCGCGACTGGCGTCTCAGCGGCGACGACAAGCTGCTGCAATCGCTCTGGCCCGCAGCCCGGCGCGCACTGGAGTTCTGCTGGATCGAGGGCGGCTGGGACGCCGACCGCGACGGCGTGATGGAGGGCTGCCAGCACAACACGATGGACGTCGAGTACTACGGCCCCAACCCGCAGATGCAGTCCTGGTACCTCGCCGCTCTCCGCGCCTCCGAAGAGATGGCCCGCCACGTCGGCGACAACGACCTCGCCGCTGACTGCCGCCGGCTCTTCGACTACGGCAGCGCGTGGATGGACGAGCACCTGTTCAACGGCGAGTACTACCGCCACGAGATCCGGCCGCAGACCCTGGACCAGATCGCCGACGGCCTGCGCGAGCGGATGGGCGCCGCCGACCCGACCAACCCCGTGCTCCAGCTCGGCGACGGCTGCCTGATCGACCAACTGGCCGGCCAGCACCTCGCCCGGATCGCCGACCTCGGCACCCTCGTCGACACCGAGCGGGTCAAGACGACCCTGCAGAGCATCCTCCGCCACAACCGTCTCGAAGGTTTCCACGGCCACTTCAACCACATGCGCAGTTACGTGCTCGGCGACGAGACGGCCGTACTGATGTGCAGCTATCCCCGCGGCAACCGCCCCGAGCGCCCGTTCCCGTACTTCAGCGAAGTGATGACCGGCTTCGAGCACATCCTCGCCGTCGGCCTGATCCAGGAAGGCCTGGTCGACGAGGGACTGCGGGTCATCACCGACATCCGCGCCCGGTACGACGGCGAACGCCGCAACCCTTATGACGAAGCCGAATGCGGTCACCACTACGCCCGCGCCATGGCCAGCTGGGGCGCAGTCATCGCCCTGACCGGCTTCGACTACGACGGTCGCACCGGCACCATGCGCTTCACCACCCCCGGCACCCACTTCTGGTCCACCGGCAACGCCTTCGGCACCCTCGACGCCAACGGCCTGCACGTCCGCGAAGGCACCCTCTACCTAACCTCCCTCAGCCTCCCCAACCAACCGCCCCTCACCGTCACCGCCGACACCCTCACCCCCGGCACCACCCTCCCCTTCAACTGACCCCGAACCACCTTTGATGGAAGGGGAGTGAGGGGATCAGCGGGCGGCTAGGAGGGCGATGGGGCGTTGCTTGGTTGCCTGGTGGGCGGTGAAGGCGGCGGCCGCGCCCACCACTAGCAATGCGGCGCCGAGGATCGATCCGAGCAGCCGCCACGGGATCGCCACCGCGGCGAGCCCGTACGGCCCAGCCGCTATCCCAGCCAGGGCAGCACCAGCGACAACCGCTCCGAGCAGTACGCCGGTCAGCACCACCGTCACCGACTCCGTCAAAGCAACGGCGATCACCTGCCCCCGAGTGAGCCCAGCCATCCGGGCCAGCGCGAACTCCCGTCGCCGATCCGCCGTCGACATCACCACTGCATTGACGACAGCAACAGCAGTGAAGATCCCCGCCAACCCCATCAGCGCGGCGAACAGCCCAGTGTTGTTGCGCTGCTGCGCATCCCCGCGCGCCTTCGCCCACTCGCCAACCGTTCGCACCTCACCCTGCAACCCCGCCCCGACCGCTGCCGGATCGGTGCCCTGGGCAACCTTCACCAACGTCTCGGTCCGCCCACCGGCCGGGAGCAACGACAGCGGGACGAAGAAGTTCTCGCTGACGTCCAACGTCTCCGGCATGATCGCAACGACCTTCACGGCAACCTTCTTCTTGCCCATCGCGACCGTCAGCGTCGACCCGAGCTTGTACCCCTCGGCCGCCATCCCCGGCCCGATCGCGATCGTCCGCCCGGTCAGCTGATCCAGCGAACCCTTCCGCGGCCGCAACACATGCGTCTGCTGATAAGCAGCCGCATCAATCCCCACCGCCTCGGAATAGACCGTCTTCTTCCCCCGCGAAACCACCACCGGTACGGCGGTCTGTGGCGAGACGACCGCGATCCCGGGCCCGGCCGCGACCGCACGATCGACCACGAGGTCCGCAGTGATCAGCCGCTCCTGCTCAACCCCGACCGCCTTCGCCTGCGAACCGAACGTTCCCCACAACCCGACCACCAGCCCGACCAGCACGATCAACGGTGCCGCGGTCGCCGCGCTCCGCCGTACTGCATGGAGAACGCCCGTCCGAGCCAGGTCTGCGACCAGGTGACCGCGGAGGACCACCGCGGGCAGCCGTCCCGCCCACGGAACCACGATGGGGCTGAGCTGACTGAGTGCGACCGAACCACTGACCAACACCATCAGCCCGATCAGCAGGCCGGCCACCAGATCCCGCGCAGCCTGGGCCGCGATCACCATCGCCACGGTGGCGGCCGCTGCCGACAGCCCCCAGAACCAGCGCCAGCCCGTCATCACCCGTTGCGACTCACGGCTCTCGGCCAGCGCCTCCAGCGCGTTGACCCGAGACGCTCGCCAGGCCGCTGCCAGTACGCCGGTGAGCGCCGTACCGATTCCAACCGCCATGGCTGCCCACATCGCGCCCTGACTCCACGGTGCGGCGAACCAGTCCGGCAGCATCCCGAGCTTGATCATCAGCACCGACTGGGCCCAGGTCGCGACCAGTCCGATCGGGACGCCGACCGCAGTCCCCAGCACACCGAGCAGTGCGGCCTCGCACACCAGCATCAGACACAAGTAGCCGCGCTGCGCACCCACCAGCCGCAGAAGCCCGAGTTCGCGACGACGCTGCACCACGGTGAAGCCGAACGTCGTACTGACGATGAACACGGTCAGAAACACCGCGAGCATGACAGACATCCCCAGCAGCGTTCCGGCGCCCACATAGCCCTCACGGATCTGTGCACGCTGGTACGGCGACAGTCCGGCCGGCATCACGGGGTGCCCAGTCGCCGCCAGCATCTGTAGACCCGACTGGACCAGTCCGACGCCGAGAGCCACCGCAACGACCGCTCCGGCGAACAACTGCCACCTGTCCCGCACAGCACCGACCGACAACCTGAGCATGGTCACAACCCAACAGGGCCGCAGCCGCTATCGCGCTGGCCTGTGCACCCGGGCAGCGGTAGCTCGTGCGCTACCGCAGTACGTCGAGGAGCGCTGCGATGTCGGCGCGGTCGACCTCGCGGGCAGCGATCAGGCACTGCATCAGGAGACCGTCGAGAGCAGCGACCAGGAGCTGCGCCTTGCGCGGGTCGGCGGTAAAGGTGCGCGCGATGTCGGTCATCGGTTCCAGCCACGCGGCTGCGGCGGATCTGAGTTCGGGACGGCGAGCGGCGTACAGGTAGAGCTCGTAGAGCGCGAGCGTGCGACCGCGACGTCGTACCAGGTTGTGTTCGATCAGCCGGGCGAGCTCATCGGTCGGTCTGGGGCCGAGTTCACTGCCCCAGCCGTGCAGTTCGGTCGCCAGGTCGTCGGCGGCCCAGGTCAGCGCCGCGACGAGCAGATCGTCCAGGGTCGCGAAGTGGTAGGTGATCGAAGCCACCGACACATCGGCCTTCGCGGCGACCGCCCGATGGCTCACACCTGCGACTCCGTCGCATCGAATCACCTCGACAGTGGCCTGCAGAAGTTCGCTTCTCCGCAGGTCACCGCGGACTCGGCGGCCGTCGGCGGTCATGCAGCGCAAACTAGCAGGACAGCCGTACGGATTGTTTTTGGCCCTCGGAATCGCGGGATCGGCCGGGGTTCGGCCTCTAGGCTTTGGTGACGTGACAACCAACGAGCTGAGTACGGCGATGCGTCGCGCACTGAAGCGGGCCGACGACGGGAAGACCCTCGATCCGGCCGAGGTGGAGGTGCTGCTGACCGCCTCGGGGACGGCGCTGACCACCCTGATGGCGACCGCGGCCCGGGTCCGCGACCAGGGGCTGGCCGACGCCGGCCGGTCCGGCATCGTCACGTACTCCAAGAAGGTCTTCATCCCGCTGACGCGGCTGTGTCAGGACCGCTGCCACTACTGCACCTTCGCGACGACACCCGGCCGCGTGCACGCGCCGTTCATGTCGCCGGACGAGGTGCTCGAGGTTGCCCGGCAGGGCGCGGCCCTGGGCTGCAAGGAAGCGCTGTTCACGCTGGGCGACGCTCCGGAGAAGCGGTGGGACGCGGCGCGGGTCTGGCTGGAGGAGGCCGGGTACGACAGCACGCTGGACTACGTCCGGGCGATGTCGATCCGGGTCCTCGAGGAGACCGGACTGCTCCCGCACCTGAACCCGGGCGTGATGTCGTGGCAGGACCTGCAGCGACTCAAGCCGGTCGCACCGAGCATGGGCATGATGCTGGAGACCACCTCGCGCCGCCTGTTCGAGGAGAAGGGCCAGCCGCACTACGGCTCGCCCGACAAGGACCCGGCGATCCGGCTCCGCGTCCTCGAGGACGCGGGCCGGTCGAACGTCCCGTTCACCACCGGCCTGCTGATCGGCATCGGCGAGAACCTGGCCGAGCGGGCCGACTCGATCTTCGCGCTGCGCAAGATCGCCCGGCAGTACAACGGCATCCAGGAAGTCATCATCCAGGGCTTCCGGGTGAAGCCGGACACGGCGATGCGCAACGACGCCGACGTTCCGCTGGACGAGTGGCTGGCCGCGATCGCCGTCACCCGGGTCGTGCTCGGACCGGGCGTCCGGGTCCAGGCACCGCCGAACCTGGTCGACCTCGCCGAGTGCCGCGCACTGCTTGACGCCGGTGTCGACGACTTCGGTGGCGTCTCCCCGCTGACCCCGGACCACGTGAACCCCGAGCGCCCCTGGCCGCAGATCGACGACCTGGCCAAGGTCACCGCTGACGCCGGCTTCACGTTGCGCGAGCGCCTGACCGCGCACCCCGAGTACCTGCGTGAGCCCTGGCTCGACCCGCGCCTGATCTCCCACGTCGAGGCCCTTGTCGACCCGGAGACCGGCCTGGCCAACGAGTCCGCGATGCCGGTCGGCCTCCCCTGGCAGGAGCCCGACGGCGGCTGGGACAGCGTCGGCCGCACCGATCTCCACACCGCGATCGACACCGAAGGCCGTCGTACCGAAACGCGCTCGGACTTCGACGCGGCGTACGGCGACTGGGACGCGGTCCGCGAGGACGTCGCCGCCCGTCGCGCCGCCGGCACCTCCCTCCCGATCGACGCCGGGTTCGGAGCCTCGGCGCCGACCCGGATCGATGCCGACGTGAAGGCCGCGCTGGCCGCCGCCGAGCACGACCCGGCCGGCCTGTCCGACGCGCAAGCGCTCACCCTGATGACCACCACCGGCCCGGCGCTCGACGAGCTGGCCCGGATCGCCGACGACCTGCGCAAGGAGGTCGTCGGGGACGACGTCACCTACGTGGTCAACCGGAACATCAACTTCACCAACGTCTGCTACACCGGCTGCCGGTTCTGCGCGTTCGCGCAGCGCCGTACCGACGCCGACGCCTACTCGCTCTCGATGGACGAGGTCGCCCAGCGCGCCGAGGAGGCGTGGGTGATCGGCGCGACCGAGGTCTGCATGCAGGGCGGTATCCACCCCGACCTGCCCGGTACGGCGTACGCGGACCTGGTGCGCGCGATCAAGGACCGCGTCCCGCAGATGCACGTCCACGCGTACTCGCCGATGGAGGTCCTGAACGGCTCGGTCCGCACCGGCCTGTCGATCGAGGAGTTCCTGATCTCGGTCAAGGAGGCCGGCCTGGACAGCATCCCGGGGACCGCCGCCGAGATCCTCGACGACGACGTGCGCTGGATCCTCACCAAGGGAAAGTTGCCGACGGCAAGCTGGATCGAGGTCATCACGACCGCCCACAAGGTCGGCCTGCCCTCCAGCTCCACGATGATGTACGGCCACGTCGACGCGCCGCACCACTGGGTCCAGCACCTGCGCACGATCGCCGCCGTCCAGGACCAGACCGGCGGCTTCACCGAGTTCGTCCTGCTCCCCTTCATCCACCAGAACTCGCCGATCTACCTGGCCGGCGTCGCCCGCCCCGGCCCGACCTACGACGAGAACCGCGCCGTGCACGCCATGTCGCGGATCATGCTGCACGGCCGGATCGACAACATCCAGTGCTCCTGGGTGAAACTCGGCGTCGACGGCTGCGTCGCCGTCCTCAACGGCGGCGTCAACGACATCGGCGGCACCCTGATGGAAGAGACCATCAGCCGGATGGCCGGCTCCAAGCACGGCTCCCGCAAGTCCATCGAAGAACTCACCGCGATGGCCACCGCCGCCAACCGCCCCGCCCGCCAACGCACCACGACCTACGGCGAAGTCACCCAGCGCTCGAACACCCTGCTGGAACTCGCCTAGCGGCTCACCCGCGTCCGGCGTACTGGTCCCCAGTTGCACCAGTACGCCGTCCGCGGGTTTTGCGGGTTTCGCGGAATAAGAAACGCCGGCCGTGCCGGGTGTCGGTCGCCACCTCACTGGCGACCGGCACCTTTATGGCACGACCGGCGTCCTGCTGTTGCCCCGAGAGGGCAGTCGGCCCGAAGGAGGGCGGAACCGTCGTCTCATTCCGTAACCGGCAGGGGAGGTACATTTCCGGTCGCGGACGGGAGTACATCGGTTTTCCGCCTGGAGCCTGTGTCCGCGACCCGTCCGTCGCTGACAACTGAACGTTGTCACGGGAGCACCAGAACCGACTACTGGTCGGTTCAAACATTTGCATTGCCTTTGAACAAGACAACGCTGAGTATCTTTTCAACTACACTGCGTCGATATGTTGCCTTCCGCAACAACAAGACCCGTGGCGAGCCCCAGCGAGAAGAGCGCAGCTGAGCTCGCTGCCGAAGAGGCCGCGCAGGCGGCGGAGAGCAAGCGCATCCAGGACCGCCTGCAGTGCCTCTGATCGGTCAGTAGGGGTAGGTGTCGTCGCGGCGGGTCGGGTCGAGGTCCCAGAGGGAGAACTCGACGATCTTGTGCGACTCCTCGCCGCCGGCCGGGGTGAGACCGGCCTGGTCGTAGTCCTTGGAGCCGAGGCCGTCGAGGTAGCAGAGCAGCTCGAACGCCGACTGGGCGTCCTCGATGTCGTCGACGACCTCGTCGTTCTGGGCCTCGTCCGCGCGGCTGCGGACGTAGCGCACGAACGCCTCGGGATCGGTCACCACGAAGTCGTAGCGGGCCTGGTAGCTGACCCGGACGCCGTCCTCGGGAAGCAGCACCTCTTCGAGCTCGTCCAGGTCGTCGCCCGCGACGATCTCCCGGTAGTCCTCGGGGTCGTCGAAGTCGTCCGGCCCGAGCGGCATGTCGTCCAGCTCGTCGGGGTCGTAGGAGTCGATCCCGAGGAAGATGTCGCCCCAACCCCGTTCGTTCACGGCGTTGGCCAGCACTCTGGCCTGGACGCGCACGTTCTCGATCGCGGTGGTGGCCCGCAGATCGTGCAGGTCGAGGGCATCGGCCTGCTCCAGCAGGACCCGGGCGAGCTCGCGGGCGGCCTCGGCGGCCGAGGCGGGTTCGATCGACTCACTCATGCTGTGACGGTACAACCATCGGCACCTCCACCGCCGCGCCCGGTACGCCGAAAGCCGCCACGAGCTCGACCGCGACCGGCCGGACGACGCCGCACAGCTCGTTCACCAGGGCCGTGATCGCCTTCGACCGGGCCGGTGACAACCGTCCGTGCTCGAGGTACCACGCCCGCTCGGCCTCGATGGCCGACAGGGCATGCAGGTCGTAGACGTCCTTCAGCACCTCCTGGAGGTCCTCGGGCGCATTCCGGACGCCCGCCTGGAACGCCTCCAGTACGACGCGGTCCACGTGCGCCCGGCCGGCCGCGATGACGTGGTCCTGGCAGCGATTGAACACCTCGAACGCACCGTCGCCGGCGTCGATCCCCGCCTTCAGCCGGCGCGCGACCCCGGACAGCATGTGCTGCTCGCGGAACCGCAGCAGCCCGGAGTGATACGCATCGTCACGCAACCCGGCATCCGGATCACTCGTGTCGTTGCGATTCGGTACGACGTCGCGCAGCCGGTCGATGAGCGGCCGGAGCGCCGTCTTCTCGACCGCGATCTCCACCGCCTGCGCCGCGATGAACCGCGCCGTACCGAGTGGGTCGAGCTTCCCGAACGACTCCCGGTAGTCGGTCAGCAGCCCCTTCGCGACCAGCTGGAGCAGGACGGTGTTGTCACCCTCGAAGGTGGTGAACACATCGGTGTCCGCCTTTAGAGTCGCCAGCCGGTTCTCCGCCAGGTAGCCGGCGCCGCCGCACGCCTCCCGGCAGACCTGGATCGTCTCGGTCGCATGCCAGGTCCCGAGCGCCTTCGTCCCGGCGGCTTGCGCCTCCAGCGCTCGCCGGTCGTGCTCACTGCTGCCGTCACCGAACACCCGGACGAACTCGTCGACCAGCTCACCCTGGGCGAAGTGCAACGCATAGGTCCGCGCGAGCAGCGGCAGAAGCCGACGCTGGTGCATGCGGTAGTCGAGCAGCAGCGTCTCCTCGTCGCTCCCCGGCGCACCGAACTGCCGCCGCTGCGCGGCATACCGGATCGCGATCTCCAGTGCGACCTTGCTCGCCGTGATCGCGGCGCCGCCGACCGACACCCGGCCTTGGACGAGGGTTCCGAGCATCGTGAAGAACCGGCGGTCCGGATTCTCGATCTCGCTGTGGTAGTTGCCATCGGCATCGACCTGGGCATAGCGGTCGAGCAGCGCGTCGCGCGGCACCCGGACCTGGTCGAAGACGATCCGCCCGTTGTCGACACCGTTCAGCCCGAGCTTCGGTCCGCAGTCCGACAACGTGACGCCCGGCAGCGCCGTACCGGCATCGTCGCGGATTGGCACCAGCAGGCAGTGCACGCCGTGGGTCTCGCCGCCGACCACCAGCTGGGCGAACACGGCCGCCATCCGCCCGTGCCGGGCCGCGTTGCCGATGTAGTCCTTGCGGGCCGCCTCGGACGGGGTGTGGATGACGAACTCGTCGGTCCCGGCGTCGTACGTCGCCGTCGTGCCGAGCGCCTGGACGTTCGAGCCGTGGCCAGTCTCGGTCATCGCGAAGCAGCCGAGCAGCCGGCCGCCGATGGCGTCGGCGAGGTAGGCCTCGTGATGCCGCTCGGTGCCCAGGTGCAGGATCGCGCCCGCGAACAGGCCGAACTGCACCCCGGCCTTCACCATCAGCGACAGATCCCCGAACGCGAGCGTCTCGAAGCCCGCGATGTAGCCGCCGAGGTCACCCTCGCCGCCGTACTCCTTGGGGAAACCGCGCGCCGGGTGGCCCTCGGCGGTGATCGCCTGCAGCATCTCCAGCACGGTCTCGCGATACTCGTCGCGCGGCTGCCGCACGGCGAACTCGAACAGCTCGGTGTTCGCCGCCAGCCCGGCGCGCACCACGTCGCGGGCAGCCTTGTGCGGCCCGTCCAGGTAGTCCCGCATCCCCGATGTCCTCATACCCACAACATATGCGGATCCGTGCCCACTTTCGGTGACCGATTACGGATTGTGGACAACTTGGAAAACCCCCTCGGCAGACGCAGTTGCGGCTGTACGCTGTCTGCCGTGCCGAATCTGCGGATCAGTGAAGCAGCAGCGCTGCTCGGGGTGAGTGATGACACCGTCCGGCGCTGGATCGATCAGGGCCGGTTGCCGTCGATCCAGGACGGCGGCCGGATGGCGGTGGACGGGCAGGTGCTGGCCGCGTTCGCCCAGGAGCTGGCCGACGCCCAGGAGCCGGGCAACACCACTGCGGCCTCGGCGCGCAACCGCATGCGCGGGATCGTCACCCGCGTCGTCAAGGACGGCGTGATGGCTCAGGTCGAGCTGCAGGCAGGTCCGTTCCGCGTCGTGTCGTTGATGAGCCGCGAGGCCGCCGACGAGCTCGGCCTGGAACCGGGCGTGGTCGCCGTCGCCTCGATCAAGTCCACGCACGTCGTCGTAGAGATCCCGGAGGCCTGATGTTCCGCCGTCCTGCGCTCGCCGCGCTCACCGCCGTTGCCGCACTGACCCTGGTCAGCTGCGGGTCCGACCAGCCGGCCGCGTCGTCCCCGTCCAGCTCCACCTCCAGTACGGCGGCAATCTCCGGGACCGTCACCGTGTTCGCGGCAGCCTCGCTGACCGGGACGTTCACCCAGCTGGGCAAGGACTTCGAGGCCGCTCACCCGGGCACCAAGGTTCTCTTCAACTTCGCCGGCAGCTCGGCTCTGGCGCAGCAGATCAACCAGGGTGCGCCGGCTGACGTGTTCGCGTCCGCAGCGCCGAAGAACATGGACCAGGTGACCGACAAGGGCACTCCGACCACCTTCGTGCAGAACACGCTCGAGATCGCCGTACCGAAGGGCAACCCGGGCAAGATCACCGGGCTGAAGGACTTCACCGACAAGAGCAAGAAGATCGCGCTGTGCGCGGAGCAGGTGCCGTGTGGTGCCGCGGCGGACAAGGTCTTCAAGGCGGTCGGCCTGACGCCGCAGCCGGACAGCCTGGAGCAGGACGTGAAGGCTGCGCTGACGAAGGTCAGCCTTGGTGAGGTCGACGCGGCGCTGGTCTACAAGACCGACGTCCTCGCGGCCAAGGACAAGGTGGACGGCATCGAGTTCCCTGAGGCGGACAAGGCGATCAACGAGTACCCGATCGCCACGCTGACCAAGGCCCCGAACGCGGCCGGCGCCAAGGCGTTCGTGGACTACGTCCTGTCCGACAAGGGCAAGGCCGTTCTGTCCGCCGCAGGTTTCGGCGCACCGTGAGCCGTCGCAGCAGGAGCACGACGGGGCGACTGCCTCTCGTGCTCCTGCTGCCTGCGTTGATCGGTCTGGCGTTTCTGCTGATCCCACTGGTCGGACTGCTGGCTAGAGCGCCCTGGTCGACTCTGCCGAGCAAGTTGTTCAGCGCGGACGTGTGGACGGCGCTGCGGCTGTCTCTGGTCTGTGCGACTGCGGCGACGGTGGTGTGTTTGCTGCTGGGGATTCCGCTGGCCTGGTTGCTGGCCAGAGGTGAGCTCCCGGGGCGCGGGCTGATCAGGGCGCTGGTGACAGTGCCCCTGGTGTTGCCACCGGTGGTTGGTGGGGTTGCGTTGCTGCTGGTCCTCGGACGGCGCGGACTGGTCGGTGAGCACCTCGATACGTGGTTTGGCTTCTCACTGCCGTTCACCACTGCCGGAGTGATCGTTGCTGAGGCGTTTGTCGCGATGCCGTTCCTAGTGATCTCCGTAGAAGGTGCACTGCGCGCTGCAGACCCGCGCTACGAAGAGGCGGCCGCAACACTCGGCGCTGGCCGCTGGCTGACGTTCCGCCGGGTCACACTGCCTTCTATTGCACCTGGCGTGGTCGCAGGCACTGTTCTGTGCTGGGCCCGCGCATTAGGTGAGTTCGGCGCCACCATCACGTTCGCCGGCAACTTCCCTGGCCGTACGACGACCATGCCGTTGGCCGTGTATCTGGCGTTGGAGACGGATCCGGATGTGGCCGTCGTCCTGAGTCTGGTGCTGTTGCTGGTGTCTGTCGTCGTGCTGGCGTCGCTACGCGAGCGCTGGATCAGTGGGCTGCGATGACCCTGTACGCCGACCTCCGGGTGACCCGTGGATCCTTCGACCTTGATCTGGACCTCACCATCGCTCCCGGTGAAGTCGTTGCCCTGCTCGGACCCAACGGCGCCGGCAAGAGCACCGCACTGCGCGCCATCGCCGGCCTGCTCCCGCTGGGAGGTGGACGTATCGCCTTGGGCGACGAGACGTGGGACGAACCGCCCCATACGTTTCGTCCACCGGACCGGCGTCCTATCGGCGTCGTCTTCCAGGACTACCTGCTCTTCAACCACCTCACCTGCCTGGAGAACGTTGCCTTCGGCCTCCGCGCCCGCGGCGTCGACAAACACCAAGCCCGTACCGAAGCCGCCCGCTGGCTGGAGACCGTAGGCCTCTCCTCCTACGCCCGCACCCGTCCGCGTGCACTCTCCGGTGGCCAAGCCCAACGCGTAGCCCTGGTCCGCGCCCTCGCCACCAGCCCCGATGTACTGCTCCTGGACGAACCCCTAGCCGCACTGGACGCCAGCACCACGCTGCACGTCCGAGCCGAACTCGGCCAGCACCTGGAGCGCTTCTCCGGCCGCACCCTGCTGGTCACCCACGACCCCCTGGACGCCATGGTCCTCGCCGACCGCCTGGTCATCATCGAGAACGGCCGCGTCGTCCAGTCCGGCACCCCCACCGACATAGCCCGCCACCCCCGCACCGACTACGTGGCTCAACTAGTAGGCCTCAACCTCTACCGAGGCACCGCCAACGGCACCACCGTCACCCTCCCCACCGGCGGCACCATCAACCTCGCCGAACCAGCCCAAGGCCCAGTCCACGTAGCCTTCCCGCCCACCGCCGTCAGCCTCTACCCCACGCCCCCCACCGGCAGCCCCCGCAACACCTGGCCCGCCACCGTCACCGCCCTCGAACAACACGCCCACACAGTCCGCATCACCCTCGACGCCACCCCCACCGGCCCACCCACCCTCCTCGCCGACATCACCCCCGCCGCCCTCGCCGACCTCCACCCCACCCCCGGCCTCCCCCTCCACGCCACCCTCAAAGCCACCGAAGTAACCACCTACCCGGTGTAGTTCTCCCGTCGGGATGAATCAGCCGTGAGCACCTGGGTTTCGGCCTGACTCGAATAGGCGGCGGAGGTGGCTGAGCGGTCAGATACTCGCAGGGTGCCCAGATCAGTCCGCAGCGTTCTAGCGCTCCTGCTTCTCGCCGTCACGCTGGTGGCACCAACCACCAGCCCAGCAAGTGCGGCCACGCCGCTACCTGCGGTGCTACCGGCTGTGCGTTCTTGGCAGCCGGCCGCGAACGGCCAGTACCAGTGGCTTGCAGAGTCGCGCATCGTTGTCGAGAGCACCGAACTGCGGGCTGATGCCGACACCTTCGCCGAAGACCTCTCTTACCTCTTCGGTACGGCGCCAGTCGTGGCGGATGCCCCTGCCACCACTGGTGACGTTGTCCTCCGACTCGACCCCAACGCGACCGGGGACGAGGCGTACACGGTCACTCTCGGAGCGACCACCACGATCACCGCCAAGACAGCTGTGGGCGTCTACTGGGGTACGCGGACGATGCTGCAGCTCCTGAAGCGCCAGCCGACGCTGCCTGCCGGAGTGATCGCGGACGCACCGCAGTACAAGTCCCGCGGCCTGCTGCTGAGCATTGCGCGGATGCCTGTGTCCTGGCTGGACAACATCCTCCGTGACATGAGCTACCTGAAGCTGAACGAGCTCACCCTCAACAGTCTCAACATGACCGACGCCGACATCACTGCGGTCGAGGCGATCGCGCAGCGGCGGCACGTGAAGCTGATCGGCTGGGTGAACGCACCGAAGTTCGCCACCGGCTACATTCCGGCGCAGTACCGGCTGGTCGACAAGGCGGGCGCCACCGACCCGATCAACCTCGACACGACCAACGCGGCCGGAGTGACCTGGGCGAACACGGAGGTGGACCGCCATGCGAGCCGCTTCCCGTCCGACACGTTCAACATCGGTGGCGACGAGTGGCCGCGGTACAACCTGCGCGCCGACAAGGTGACCATCAACGACTACCCCGGCCTCTACAACCGCGCCCAGGCGACGTACAACGAGGCCGGTGCCGTCCAGGACACCTTCCGCGCCTACATGAACAAGACGAACGGCGTCCTGAAGGCTCAGGGCAAGACCACCCGCATGTGGTCGGACGACATCACCGCGGCGACCAAGGTGAAGCCGGACGCCGACCTCGTGATGATGCACTGGATCAACTACGGCCTCACACCGACGCAGCTCGCGGCCAACGGCAACATGGTGATCAACTCGAACCTGAGCTACCTCTACTTCAACCTCGGCACCGCCGAGAACCCGCCGGACCGCATCTGGAACGAGTTCGACACCGGCACCTTCCACGGCGGACTCAAGCTGCCCGGTGGCGCCACCGACCCGCATCTAGCTGGTCTGCAGTTCTGCGTCTGGACCTCCGGTGCTGTGTACGACGCCGGTCGGCTGGAGCGCGACCTGAGTGTGCGGCTGCGCCCACTCGCCCAGAAGGCATGGGGCACCACTCCAGTCGCTTCCAAGTACGCCGATGCGCTGCCGACCATCAACGCGGTCGGACGCGCACCGGGCGTCCTCGACACCCCAAGGCTCGGCGATGTCGGACTGGGCGCAACACCCAGTGGACCGGCGGTCCGCTTCAACGCGTCGCAGCAGCTCTTCACCACGTCGCCCACCGGCGCTCTGCGTCACTCCTTCTGGTCTGAAGCACAGGGACAGGTCGGTGAGGACCTGCTGCCGGCCAACTCGGTCACTGGACGCCCACTCGCCTTCACCAACCCAGACGGCCGTCTGAGCGCCTTCACTCGCACAACCACCGGCACCGTCCGCGAGACGTCGTACCTGAGTGGCACTGGCTGGAAGACCACGGACTGGTCCGCAGCGGCGCAGGCCAACGGCTTCGGCACGTTCAACTTGGGTGGCGACCTGGCTGGCTTCTCTTACGGCGCTGAGCGACACGTGTTCGGTGCGGACACCGATGGCAACCTCACTCACCTCTGGTACTCACCCGGCGACGCCAAGATCCACGGCGACCGCTGGGGCGGCAAGATCACCGGTACGCCGGTTGCCTTCGTCTGGGGGCGGACCCAGGTCGTCTACGCCCGTGGTGCCAACGGCAACCTGCAGCGCTGGTGGTGGCAGCCCACCGACACGAGCGACGTACAGCGCGAGGACCTGGGCATCCCAGTGGCCGCCAACACCAAGATCGCCGGCTGGACCACCAACGGGACGCGCAAGGACACCCAGAGCCGCGACGTCCTCACCGCGCGACAGACGCTCGCAGTCGTCGACCCCACCGGCCGGCTCAAGCTGTGGGCCCTCGACCTGGACGGCGACCGCCCGACCACCCGCGACCTGACCACCGAAGCCGGCGTCACCGCCACTGGCAGTCCGGCCGGGTACGCCGATGCTGCGGGCAACCCGGTCATCTACGTCCGCCGGGCCTCCGACCAGCACCTCATCAGGATCCGCGTGCCGCAGACCGGCGTACCGACTGTGAAGGATCTGACGACCGTCACTCCGGGCACGCAGGTCACGCCGACCGGCGATCCGGACGGTCTTCGCTTCGACGCAGAACTCCACGTGTTCGCCCCAGGGACCGGCCTGCCGCGGCATCACTGGTGGTCGTCGCCGGCCGACACTCCTCAGCAGGACAACTGGAACTGAAACGTATGAATGGGGAGTGACGAAGCATCCTGAATTAAGTTACGCGCCGTGACGTCACTGCCACGAATTGACATCTTGTAACAGCCCGATTCACGCTCAGAATGCGCGGACAGGTAACAAAGAGTGTTTACTTACCCACTCGTAGTGCATGCGTTCTTCACATCAGAGTGATGACATCGTGCACTACGCCGACCCCTCTCCAGCCGCCCAAGATGGCGGAGCACCACGAGAGGGGGTTGGTCAGTTATGCGTGACGGAGCGCACGAAAGCTACGAGTTCTACTGCTTGGCAGACCGGACGTTCTACGACACACCCACCAATCGTGGTGTGGAGCATCCGGACTTCGAGCCGGCCACGCGGCCAGTGCCCGAAGGCTGGCAGCACGTCGCCGGCGACACCTGGATGCACTACGCACCCGAGGGTCTGCAGTTGCCGGCCCAGGGCTGGAAGATCCACGTCTCCGCCCGGCTCGCGGATGTCGAGCGGACGCTCGAGGCCGTCTGGGAGTACTGCGTACCCCGGGGCATCGCGTTCAAGTTCCTCCGCAACGAAGCCGTACTGGTGATGGCGAACTCGAAGGCCGCACCGCGGGGCTCGAGCGGCAAGCTGGTCACGATCTACCCGACCGACGAGGCGCAGCTGGAGCTGGTCCTCAAGGAGCTCGACGACGTCCTCGACGGCGTCCGGGGTCCGTACATCCTGAGCGACCTGCGCTACGGCGACGGTGCGCTCTTCGTCCGGTACGGCGCTTTCGTGAGCCGCTTCTGTCTGTCACCGAGCGGCGAGCGGGTGCTCGCCCTCGAGGACGACCACGGCCGGCTCGTGCCGGACCACCGCGGCCCGACGTTCAGCCTGCCGTCCTGGGTGGCGCTGCCGAGCTTCCTGCAGCCGCATCTCGAGGCCCGCAACGCGGTCTCCACCAACGATCTCGCCTACACGATCGAGAGCGTCATCCAGTTCTCCAACGGCGGCGGTGTTTACCTCGGTCACCACAAGGAGTCCGGTGACCGCGTCGTCCTGAAGGAAGGCCGTCCGTACGCAGGCCTCGACCTGGCCGGCCGGGACGCAGTCACCCGGATCGCCCACGAGTACGAGATCCTGCAGCGCCTCGAAGGCCTGGACGTCATCCCGAAGGTCTACGAGCACCTCGAGCTCGGCGAGCACCACTTCATGGTGCAGGAGCACATCGACTCGGTGTCACTGCAACGCGAGCTGGTCGGTCGCTACCCGCTGAGTAAGCCCGATGCCACCGAGGAAGACCGAGCCGCGTTCGCCGAGTGGGCGACGCAGGCCGTCGAGCGAGTCGGCCAGGCCGTCGCCCAGCTGCACGAGCGTGGCGTGGTGTTCTGCGACCTGCATCCGGACAACGTGCTGCTCGATGTCGACGGCCGGATGGTGCTGATCGACTTCGAGGTGGCGACGCTCGCCGAGGACCAGGCTCGCTCCACGCTGGCCCACCCCGGGTACGCCGCACCGGCGGATCGCCAGGGTGTCGACGTCGACCGCTACGCACTGGCCTGTATCGGCCTCGGGGTCTACGCGCCGCAGACGACGATCCTGCTCAATCTCCATCGTGGCAAGGCGTTCCAGCTCGCCGACATGATCACCGAGACCTTCCCGGTGCCGAGGGCAACGATCGACGAGGCCGTCCGCGCCGTCGTCGGCCCCGACGTCACCGGCGACCCGGAGATGGCCGAGCTCGCCCTGCCCGGCAAGGCCGAGTGGACCGACGTCCGCGCCGCGCTGACCAAGGCGATCGTGGCCTCGGCAACGCCCGAGCGCACCGACCGGCTGTTCCCCGGTGACATCGCCCAGTTCCACGGTGGCGGCGGGATCGACCTCGCGACCGGCGCCGCCGGTGTCCTCTACGCACTGGCCAAGACCGGCGCCGGCCGCTTCGAGCAGTACGAGGACTGGCTGCGCGAGCGAAGCCTCAGCACCGAGGCAGGCCCCGGCCTGTACGACGGCCTGCACGGGGTGGCGCATGTGCTCGACGAGCTCGGTCATCGCCAGCACGCACTCGACCTGGTCGAACGCACTCTGGCCGACGACTGGAGCACCCGCGAGCTCGGGCTGCACTCGGGCCTGGCCGGCATCGGCCTCAACCTCCTGCACTTCGACACCGAGCCCGCTCTGCGGGCCAAGGCGGTCCGGGTGCTCGATCTGGTCGCAGACCGGCTCGGCGACGTGAACGACGTACCGGAGATCAGCGGCGGGCAGTATCCGCACGCCGGCCTGATGTACGGCTCGTCCGGACCGGCGCTGCTCTTCATCGCAGCGTTCGAGCAGCTGGGTGACACCGGTCTGCTCGACCTGGCCGAGATCGCGATCCGGCAGGATCTGCGACGCTGCTCGGTCTCCCCCGATGGAGCGATGCTGCAGGTCAACCAGGGCTGGCGGACCTTGCCGTACCTCGAAGAAGGTTCGGCCGGGATCGCCCTCGCTCTCGCGCGCTACCTGAAGCATCGCCCGACCGACGAGCTGCAGGCGGTCCTCGCCCAGCTCGAGCGGGTGGCGCGCTGCTCCTTCTATGTCCAGCCCGGCCTGTTCATGGGTCGCGCCGGTCTGCTTCTCACCGCAGCCTCACTCGGTGCGCAGCAGGCGACGGTCGACGACCTCGTGTCCGGACTCGGCTGGCACGCGATGCCCTACGCAGGTGGCCTCGCGTTCCCCGGTCAGCAGCTCCTTCGCCTGTCGATGGATCTGGCCACCGGATCGGCCGGCGTCCTGCTGGCCCTGGGATCGGCGCTGCACTCGGCGCCCACGTCCCTCCCGTTCCTCGGACCTCCCCAGTGGTCCGAGTCCCCATCCCTACCAGACATTTCGAAGGAGGTGTAGAACATGGCACTTCTCGACCTTCAGGGTCTCGAGACCCCGGGTTACGGCCACGGCGGTCACGGCCACGGCGGCTCCACGCTGACCGTGCTCGGCTGCGCGTCGCAGACCCCGAGCAACCTGAGCCTTCTGCTCTGCCACTGATCGGATCCTGGGTGACCAGGTTCCGGAGGCCCTGGGTGGGCGGCATACCCACCCAGGGCCGAACCTGTCTCCAGATCCGGTCCGTCCCGACCGACGGAAGGAGCTCTGTTGTCCGATTCCGTGCAGTCCTATCCATGCGCCGAGCGGCTACCGCTCGTGGAGCAGGTGCACGGCCACACCATCGCGGATCCCTACCGCTGGCTGGAGGACCCCGAGTCCTCCGAGACCAAGCGCTGGCTCGCGGCCCAGGACGAGCTCTGGCTGAACCATGCGGCCACCCTGTCCGGCCGGTTCCAGTTCCGTCACCGGGTGAAGGCCCTTTCGAACGTCGGCACTGTCTCTACCCCGTCCTGGCACGGCGGGCGCTGCTTCACGCTCCGCCGCGACCCCGGACAACAGCACCCGGTCCTGTACGACGGCCGGCGCGCGATCCTCGACCCGATGGCGCTCGACCCCTCCGGGCTCACCACCCTGGACGCGTGGCAGCCCTCGCCGGACGGATCCCTGGTCGCATATCAAACCTCCCGCGGTGGCACCGAACAGTCCGTCCTGTACCTCCTGGACGTCGACAGCGGTGAGCTCCTCGGTGATCCGATCGACGGCTGCCGCTACTCCCCGGTCGCCTGGTTGCCCGACGGGAAGTCCTTCTATTACGTGCGTTTCCGGCAGGTTCGCCGCCGGCACCTCGACCTTCCCGACGACACGATCGAGCTGTCGGCCGAGGCGTCGTACGGGCTGGAGCTCAGTGCGGACGGCCGCTGGCTGACCATCTCCGCCGCTCGCGGCGGGGCGAACGACCTGTGGTTGCAGGATCTCGAGAGCGCCGAATCACCGCGCCCGATCCAGCAGTGCATCGACGCGCTGACGGTGATGTCGGTCGGCCCGGACGGCCGCCTGTACGTCGTCACGACCAAGGATGCGCCGACCGGCCGGGTCTGCGTCGGCGACCCACACAATCCGCTGATCTGGCAGGACCTGGTCACTCCGAGCGCGCCGCTCACCGGTCTCGCGATTCTGGACGACGCTCTGCTGCTCGCGAGCCCGACGGGGATCGCCGTCCACAACCTGCAGACCGGAGCGCACGTCAGCGATGTCGTGCTGCCCGGTACCGGTTCGGTCGGCTCGCTGACCACACTCCCGGACGGCGGACCGCAGGCCTGGTTCAGCTACACGGACAGCGTGACTCCGTCGGCCGTCTACTGCTACGACCACATCACCGGCCAGGCAACGCTCTGGTCGCAGGCTCCTGGTGTGACCGCGAAGGCGGAGTCGCACAAACTCGTCGCGACCAGCCCCGACGGCACCGAGGTGCCACTCCTGGTGATCGCCAGGCCCGGCGACCGCGGCCCACGACCCACCCTCCTTTACGGGTACGGCGGATTCGGGCAGACGCTTACTCCGACGTACTCGGCGTTTGCACTCGCCTGGGTCGAGGCCGGCGGCATCTTCGTCACCGCCAACACCCGCGGCGGCGTGGACTCCCATCAAGCCGGGACCCTGGATCGCAAGCAGGATGTCTTCGACGACTTCATCGCGGCAGCTGAGCACCTGATCGCTACCGGCTGGACAACGGCCGAGCAGCTCTCGTTGTGCGGCGAATCCAATGGTGGCTTGCTGGTTGCGGCCGCACTGACTCAGCGGCCGGAACTGTTCGCCGCTGCCGTCTGCTCGGCGCCACTCACCGACATGCTGCGCTACGAGCTGTCCGGGCTGGGTGCGCGCTGGGTGCCGGAGTTCGGCTCCGTCAAAGACGCCGCGCAGTTCGAGAACCTCTTGTCCTACTCGCCGTACCACCGGGTGCGCGAGGGTGTGAAGTATCCGGCCGTGCTGTTCACGGTGTTCGGCAACGACACCCGCGTCGACCCACTGCACTCCCGCAAGCTGTGCGCGGCCTTACAGCACGCGACCGCGAGTGAAGGACCAGTCATGGTGCGACTGGATCCGGATGCCGGTCATGCCGGCGGCTCCGCGAGTCAGGGCATCGGTCTGGCCGCGGACATGCTCGCTTTCCTGGCGGACCGCACCGGCCTTCGGGTGTCGTCGTGATCACCTTCAAGTCGGTCGCACAGCGTGGCGGCGGCTGGCTGCCGCTGATCGGGCTGAACGCATTGATCGGCAGCGCGGTCACGTTGGCCTTGCCGACGATCCTCGGCCGCTCAGTGGACTCGATCGTCGCCGGGACCGGCTACACCCGCTGGCTGATCATCGCCTCCGCCGCTATCGGTCTCGGGATCGTGGCCAGTCTGATCGACGCCTTCGCCGGCGCCGCCTGCGTTGCCGAAACGGCCGCCTGGTTGCGGCATCGCTTGGTCCGGCAGGTCGTTCGGGGTGGACCCGACGGCAGCCGTGGCTTCGAGACCGGTGACCTCGTCACCCGAGTCTCGGCCAACGCGAACGACGCAGCACAGGCCGGTCCGGCCGCAGTGACCGCGATCGCGGCCATCGCACCGCCGGTCGGCAGTCTGGTGCTGCTGGCTCTGATCGACCCGTGGCTCGCGGCCGCGTTCTTCGGTGGTGTCCTGCTGGTGATCCTCGTCCTGCTCGCTTTCGCCAAGCGGACGGCCGATGTGAGCCTGGCCTACCAGGAGACGCAGGGGCGGATCGCTGCTCGGCTGTCCGAGTCCCTGACCGGAATCCGCACCATCGCTGCCGCCGGTACGGCGAGGCGCGAGGAGCGACGCATCCTCAGTCTCCTGCCTGAGCTGCACAAACAAGGTGTCGTCACTTGGCGCATCCTGGCGCGATCCGGAGCGCAGGCCGCCATCGTCGGTCCGCTCGTCTTGGTCGCCGTGCTCGCCGTCGGCGGGGTCCAGCTGGTCGCCGGTCACATCACCGCCGGCGATCTGTTCGCCGCTTCGCAGTACGCCGTACTCGGTGCTGGCCTTGGGACGCTGACCGGTGTGATCGGTGAGATCGCGCGAGCGAAGGCCGGTGTTCAGCGGTCCGCCGAGGTGGACGCGATCGCCACAGTGCCGCATGGGTCGCTGGCGCTGCCAAGCGGTTCGGGGCACCTGACCTTCGATCACGTCAGCGTCGTTGCGGATGGCAACATGCTGCTGCGCGACGTGAACCTGGATCTGCCGGGTGGACTGACCGTTGCAGTCGTCGGGCCGAGCGGCGCCGGCAAGTCGGTTCTCGCAGCGGTCGCTGCGAGGCTGCGTGATCCGTCCACGGGTCACGTCTCGCTGGACGGCGTGCCGCTCCAGGCTGTCAGCCGGCATGCGTTGCGGCGCGCAGTCGGCTGCGCTTTCGAGCGGCCGCAACTGGTCGGCCGGACCATCGGCGAATCGATCGCACCCAACGCGATCAGCCCGGTCCGGACCCTGGCCGCAGCCCGGGCCACCCACGCACACGACTTCGTCAGCCGACTGCCCGACGGATACTTCACTTCGTTGCGCAGGGCCCCTATGTCAGGTGGCGAGCGACAACGCCTCGGCCTGGCTCGGGCTTGGCCGGCCGAGCGCCTACTGGTCCTGGATGACGCGACCTCAAGCCTCGACACCGCCACCGAACGGCAGATCGGCCGAACCCTGACCGAAGACCGTCACCATCGCACCCGCCTGATCGTCACCCACCGCCCCGCCACCGCCGCGCGGGCCGACCTGGTCGTCTGGCTCGACCACGGCCAGGTCCGCGCGGTTGCTCCCCACGCCGACCTGTGGAACGACACGTCGTACCGGGAGGTCTTCGGGTGAATCCTCCCGTCCACCCCAACCTGCCCCTCCGCACCATGCGGCGGGGCTTTGAGGCGTGGACGGGATGAGGCGCGAGCTCAAGTACGGCGGCGCTTCACTGCGGAAGCGGGCTGCGATCAAGCTGGTCGCCTGGTCGGTGCCGGAGATCCTGCCGACCGCGATCTACGGAGTTGCGGTCGCGCGGGCGACGGACAGTTTCCTGGCCGGTCATGTCTGGCAGGGGATCGCCTGGCTCGGCGGACTGGTCGCGACGGCCGGGCTAGGCGCTGCAGGCGCGCGGCAGGTCTACACGCGGCTCGGTGACTTGGTCGAGCCTGTTCGGGACGACCTGGTACGGCGGGTTGTGGCCGGGGCGTTGCGGACGGGAGATGACAGCGCGGTCGCGCGGCTGAACCGGCAGGTCGAGATCGTCCGGGACACCTTCGCCGGGCTCGTGCTGGTGATCAGGAGCTTCGCGGTCACCCTGTTCGGCGTACTGGTGGGCCTGTTGTCTTTGGCGCCGATGGTGGCGGCGTTCGTCGTACCGCCGTTCCTGCTGGGGTTCGCATTGTCTGTAGCCGTGCTGGGGATGGCATCCGATCGGGTCCGGGCGTCGCTGCAGGCTGATGAGGATCTGGCGGCTTCGGCCGGGATGGTGTTCGGTGGGGTCCGCGATATCACCGCCACCGGCACCGAGGAGTACGCCGAGTTCCTGGTCGGTCAACCGATCGAGGCGCACGCTGCGGCGGAGCGAGCGCTGGCCAAGGTAGCGGCGCTGCGGACGGTCTGCTTCGCGGTCGGCGGTTGGCTGCCGCTGCTGATTCTGCTCGCGGCCGGACCGTGGCTCGTCGGACGCGGCGTGAGCACCGGAACCTTGCTCGGTGGTCTCACCTACGTGCTGATCGGACTGCAACCGGCACTCAGCCAAGTGATGGGCGCACTGGGTGACAGCGGCCTGCGCTTCGTCATCACGCTGGGCCGGATCCTGGATGTCAGCCAGCCCGACGAGCCCGTGCGGCCAGTCGACGTCATCTCCGGGTACGACGTCCGCATCCACCGACTGACTTTCGCGTATGGGCCGGCGGCTGAACCTGTGCTCGATCGGCTCGAACTGTCGATTCCCGAGGGCGACCACCTCGCGGTGGTGGGACCGAGCGGGATTGGGAAGTCGACCTTGGCCGCTTTGATCTGCGGGATGTTGACGCCGACCGGCGGGCAGCTGTTGCTGGGCGGTGCGCAGCCGACCGAGCTGACCACCGAGCGACTGGCGCAGACGCGCGTACTGATTCCTCAAGAGGCTTATGTCTTCAGTGGGACCGTCGCGGAGAACCTCTCCTATTTACTCCCCGATGCGACTGCCGAGGAGTTGCAGGCGGCCGTCGACACGATCGGCGCAACTGCACTCATCGAGCGGATCGGCGGCCTTGAGGCAGTCGTGAAGCCTGGTGATCTCTCCGCTGGCGAGCGGCAGCTGCTCGCGCTCGTGCGGGCCTACCTGTCGCCGGCGCCACTCGTCGTACTGGATGAGGCAACCTGCTTCCTCGATCCGGAGGCGGAGCGGCAGGCCGAGGAGGCGTTCGCCAAGCGCGGCGGGACGCTGGTGGTGATCGCGCACCGGATCAGTTCGGCACTCCGAGCCCGCCGGATCCTCGTCCTCGACGGCAACCAGGCCGCCCTCGGCACGCACCAAGCCCTGATGCGCAGCTCCAGCCTGTACCGCGATCTCCACGGCAACTGGAACCCGATGGTGACCGAGATCGAGCGCAGCAGATCTCGCCCCAGCACGGCTCACCACCCGGTGCGGCCCGGTCAGATCCAGCCGGCGTCTTGAGCCTTGTTGATCGCCTCGATGCGGCTGCGGGAACCGGTCTTCGCCAGGATGCGGGACAGGTAGTTGCGCACCGTGCCCGCACTCAGGCTGAGCGTCCGCGCGACCTCCTGCGCGGTTGCTCCCGTAGTGACCTGCCGGAGCACCTCGCACTCGCGATCGGTGAGCGGATTGTCACCCGCCTTGAGCGCCGCCACCGCGAGCCGGACGTCGACGACCGGCAGCCCCTTCGCCACGTCACGAACCGCCTGGACCAACTGGTCGGTGGTCGAGTCCGTCGCGATCAGGCCGATCCGTGGCGCCTGCTTGACCAGCGCGAGGCTGGTCGCGGCGATCGCCTCGTGGTCGATCACCACCAGCACTCCGCGGCCGGTCAGCTTGCGGCAGAGCTCCTCGATCCGGATCCGGCCGGGCAGCTGTGGATCGAGCAGCACGACGTGCGGTCGTCGGCCGGCCACCTGGAGAACGTCCTCCGAGCGGTCCAGCTCGGCCACGACCTCCATGTCCGTCTCCCTTGCCAGCACCGCGGCCAGTGCGCCTCGCACCATCGTGCCGCGGTGGCCGAGAGCCACTCGGATCAACGCATGCCCCCATCACGTCCGTCGCCTCATCTGCCGGCCACCACCCCCCACGGCGAAAACCAGCTGCCGGACGGCGGTGCCCGTGTTTCCATCAACGAGTGAACTCCGCAGATGACACGCACGAATCCACCCGCTGCCCCGGCTGCCGGGTCGAGCTGCCGGTCACTGCGTGGCCGGAGAACCCGAAGTCGAACGCTTCAGCGGCGTGCCTGAAGGTCGTCGGTGACCTGCTCGGCTTCGAGCTCGAGCACCAGGTCGAGCTCGGTTATCTGCACCAGCTCCGGATGGACGCTTATCACGCTCAGCACGTGCACCAGGACGCTCCGCGGATCGGCCCGGTCTTCGCGCTGAACGGTCTCTACATGTTCCTCGAGCGCGGTTCCGGCAACGTCGACGTCCGCACCGCGCACGGCATCATGGCGAACTCGTTCGACGACTGGCCCCGGCCCACCGCACCCGACGAGGTCGGGCCGCTGACGGCGTCCGACGTACTGGCCGCCGGCGGTCCGGCAGAGGTGGAGCAGGCGATGCTGACCTGGGCTGCCCAGGTGTGGGATTCCTGGCCGGACAGTGACCGTGATCTGGTCCGGAAACTCACGATCGAGCTGGTTCCGGCGCGGTATTTCCGGCGCTGACCGATGAGCTGAAACCGATCGGTTTATGGCTCGGAAACCGTTCTGTTGTTGGGCTTTCGGTACGTCAAGGGACAGAAAAAATCGGGGCAGATTCCGATCTGGCCTTGCGTTCGGGGCAGTCGTCACACAGGATGACTCACATCGCGTCGTGACCTGGACGTGATCATCCGGACTCCCTTTCGTTACCTGTCCGGGTGCCCCCTCCCCTGCCTGGGGGGCTGGTGTTCTCCACCATGCCCAAGCTCACAAGGAGCGCCTTACCGATGTCCAAAGCCCGACATGCGCGCCCCCGGCGAAGTACTCGCCGGGTGGTCCGGACTCTCACCGTCGCCGGTCTCGGCGCCGGCATCACCGTCGCCGCCACCGGCGCGGCGTTCGCGACCGACTACAAGGTGAAGGCCGGAGACACGCTCTCCGAGATCGCGCAGGCGAACGGCGCCGACTGGCACCAGCTGGCGAAGCTCAACAACCTGAAGGACCCCGATCTGATCCTGATCGGCCAGACCCTGACGCTGGACGGCACGGCCAAGGCCACCGCCCCGAAGCGGGTCGCTCCGAAGACCAAGGTCGTGACGAAGAAGAAGGTCGTCACGAAGCAGACCGTGCGCAAGCCGCGGGCCAACCGTTCCGCCGAGCGCCCGTCGAACAGCGGATCCGTGAGCATGAGCGCCGCGTGGCGCAAGGTCGCCAACTGTGAGTCCGGCGGCAACCCCCGCGCCGTCAACCCGACCGGCAAGTACTTCGGCCTGTTCCAGTTCGACAAGCAGACCTGGCGCAGCGTCGGCGGCAGCGGCAGCCCGGCCCAGGCCTCGGCGGCCGAGCAGCTGATGCGCGCGAAGAAGCTCTACGCGCAGCGCGGCAACTCGCCGTGGCCGGTCTGCGGGCGCTTCCTCCCGTAACACCGACCGGCGCGCACTCGAACCCCTCAGGAGTGCGTGATGACGAGCATCTCGTCGGCGCCCGTCTGGAACTCGTAGGGAACCTTGCGAATCTCCCAGCGGACGCCGTCGAGCTCGTCGAGCACCTCGGGCAGGAACGGCACCGGATCGCCGGTCCCCTGCAGCACCAGCGGGAACACCCGGACCTCCTTGCTGCTCACCCGGATCAGCTCGCGCAGCGCGGCCAGATGCCAGGCCCGGTCGAAGGTGTCGGCCCAGGTGAAGAGCAGGTGCGAACACAGCGCCAGCTCGAACGTCCCGTCCTCGAACGGCAACTCCGGCAGCCCACCCGCGACATACCGGTCCGGAGCCTCGCCGATGTCCTGCAGGAACCGGTCCGCGGCCTCCAGCCGGAGGTCGTCACGCCGCTGCGGCGTCCCGTACCACGTCCAGACGAACCGGCCCTCGTTCGCGTCGATGATCTCCATCCCGACCGGCAGGCTGCGCCGTACCGTGTCCACGAGCTCCGGCATCGACAACTCGTACGCCGGGTCGACCGCCACCACGTCGACCCCCCGCGCGGCAGCCTCGGCGGTGAAGCTCGATCCGCCGGCCGAACAGTCGAGCACGGAGGCGGGGAGTTCGGTCAGGTCGAACATCGCTTCGTACTCGGCGTACGAGCGAGAGGTCACCAGCAAGGGTCTTACCTTTCGACGGTTCTGCTGAGTCGGCGATCGAGGGCTGTGGCCCCGGCCGCCAGAGCCAGGAACAGTACCGCGACGAGCAGACAGTTCAGCAGGACCTGTCCATATCCGTGGTCGGTCACGTTCACGAACGGATACGGGTAGAACCCGTCGGCCGCACCGCGGATCAGCGTGAAGGCCAGCCACGCCAGCGGGTAGATGACCGACAGCCCGGCGATCCGCCAGCTGGTCAGACCGCGGGGGCCGAAGAATGCCCAGCCGAGGACACCGAGCAGTGGGCTCAGGGTGTGGAGCAGGAAGTTCGCCACTGCTGCCCAGCCGGACAAGTCGTCCGTGCCGGCGAGTACGGCGTGGTAGACGATTCCGGTCACCGCGATGCAGAGAACGCCGTTCAGCCGGAGCACTTTGTACAGCGTGCTCCGCTGACCCAGCAGCAACGCTGTCACGCCGAGCAGCAGGTTGGACTGGATCGTGAAGTAGGCGAAGACGTTCCAGACCGGCGACACCACCAGTTGGAGCACCACGCCCCCCAGGGCGACAGCCGCAGTGATCGCAGACACCACTCGTCCGGTCGTCATAGCTGCAATCTACGACGACCGGACGGGCGGAACCGGGAGGTCAGGCGTCTTGCTTCACGCGCGGCGTCTGGTTCTCATCGGAGCGGTCGAAGCTGTAGCTGAACGACACGATGGCATCGATCACCAGGACGACGGTCCAGCCACCGGC
Organism: Kribbella sp. NPDC051587; assembly: GCF_044453945.1. Lineage (NCBI taxonomy): Bacteria > Bacillati > Actinomycetota > Actinomycetes > Propionibacteriales > Kribbellaceae > Kribbella > Kribbella sp. NPDC051587. The sequence goes on along the minus strand of NZ_JBITDE010000002.1, from coordinate 403,444 downwards.
CGGCGCGAGCGCCGCGTCGTACCCGTGACCGGACAGCAGACCGAGCGCGATCATGATGCCGACACCGACGACGTACGCGAGCAGGTGATGGAACCAGCCGGACCGCTCGCGCCGAGCCCGCTCCCGCCCACCCTTCGGCGGCTTCACCGGCCGCGGTCCGCCGGCGAGCTTGTACGACGCCCAGCCGTCGGCCCACTTGAGCGTCTGGTGCCCGAATCCGACACTGACCCCGATGAAAATCGCGGCCAGCGAATGCTTGTACGACGGCGCTGCGCCCCGATGGATGTCGATCACGCTGGCGACCAGCATCACCACATCCACTAGCGGGACCATCATCAGCAGGATCATCCCGGTCTTCGGCAGCCGGAACAGGTAGCGCGTCGCCATCCCGGCGGCGAGCAGCACCCAGAAGCCGATCTCACACGCGGCGATCACAGCGAGCAGCACAGCGATCCATCCCTTCGAGCTTTTTAGTACGACCGTGTCGTGAACGACGATAACACAGGTGTGCTAAAAAGAGCACATGCCGAAGATCGTCGACCACGACGCCCGCCGCGAGGAGATCGCCCAGGCCCTGTGGCGGGTGGTCCGCCGCGACGGCATCCGCGCCGCCTCGGTCCGTACCATCGCCGCCGAGGCCGGCTGGTCCGCGGGCGCCGTGCGCTACTACTTCCCCGACCAGGACGGACTGCTGAAGTTCGCGATGGACCTGGTCTCCCGCCGCGTCGGCGAGCGGATCACCGCGCTGACCGCGCGTGGGGGCACCAAGGGCAGCGCCACCACCGTCGTCCTGCGGTACCTCGAAGAGGTCCTCCCGCTCGACGTCGAGCGGATGGCCGAGTTCGACGTCTGGCTCGCCTTCATGGCCCAGGCCCAGGCCGAGACCGGCGCCGGCGCGCTGCACGACAACGTCCAGGCCGTGCACGACGGGCTGCGCGATCTGTGCGCGGAACTGCTCACCGCGCTGTCCGACGCGGGGTCACTGCGCGACGGCCTGGACCTGCGGCTCGAGGTGGAGCGTTTGCATGCCTTGCTCGACGGCCTCGCCCTGCACGCCGCCGTCCAGCCCGGACGCACCACGCCAACCCGGCTCCGACGGCTGCTTCGCCTTCACATCGACTCTTTGCTGGCCCTAAACCCCTTACAAACCAAGGATTTCGCGCCAACTGCACGACAAGTTCGCCAGAAACCTGACTAAAACATTGCCTACCGTGGCACCATCACCAGCATGGAGTCCGCGGGCGTCATCGTCGTCAGCGGAATCATGGCGTCCGGGAAGTCCGCGGTCGCCCAACTGCTGGCCGAACGCTTCCAGTACGGCGTCAACATCCCCGGCAACACGTTCCGCCGGATGATCGTCAGCGGGCACCCCTCGATGACCGACGACCCGACCGAGGCCCGGCGGCAGATGCGGCTCGGTTTCCGGCTCGCCTGCCAGGCCGCCGACTCGTTCGCCGAGGCCGGATTCACCGTCGTACTGCAGGACGTCGTGATCGGCGAACTGCTCCGCGAGTTCCTCGACGGCATCCGCACCCGCCCGTGCTACCTCGTCGTATTGACGCCGCGGCCGGACGTGATCTCCGGCCGGCTCGGCGGCTCGCATCATCTGGTCGACGAGCTCGACTACGAGTTGCACGCCTTCAGCCCGCGCCGCGGCCTGTGGCTGGACAACTCCGACCTGTCCGCCGGCGAGACCGTCGACGCGATCCTCGGCCGGTTGGACGAGGCACGCTTCGAGTGATGGCGAGGTCGGCTACCCCGGGGTAGCTTGGCGGGATGGCGACCACGGTACGGCGGACTTCCTGCAACCTGTGTGAAGCGATCTGCGGGGTGCTGGTGACGGTCGAGGACGGCCACGTCACCGACATCCGGGGCGACGAGTCCGACCCGCTGTCCCGCGGTCACATCTGCCCGAAGGCGGTCGCGCTGCGTGACCTGCAGGAGGATCCGGACCGCCTGACCACCCCGGTACGACGTACTGCCGACGGCTGGCAGGAGATCGGGTGGGACGCGGCGTACGAACTGATCGTCACCAACCTGACCGCGGTACAGAAGAAGCATGGGCGGAACTCGGTCGGCGTCTACCTCGGCAACCCGAACGTGCACAGCCTCGGTGCGCTGACGCACATGCCGACGATGGTCCGGCAGCTGCGGACGCGGAACAAGTTCAGTGCCACGTCGATCGACCAGCTGCCACACATGTTGTCGTCGTACCTGTTGTACGGACATCAGCTGATGATCGCGGTCCCCGATATCGACAGGACGTCGTACCTGTTGATGCTGGGCGCCAACCCGCTCGCGTCGAACGGCAGCATGATGACCGCGCCGGGATTCGGCCGGCGGATCAAGGAAGTGCGCAAGCGCGGCGGCAAGGTGGTCGTGATCGACCCGCGCCGGACCGAGACCGCGGCGGTCGCCGATGAGCATCACTTCGTCCGGCCGGGCACGGATGCGGCGTTCCTGCTCGCCTTGATCCATCAGGTGATCGCCGACGGGCACGCGCGGCCGGCGTCGTACGTCGACGGGCTGGCAGCCGTGGAGGCCGCGGTCGAGGAGTGGACGCCGGAGCGCGCGGCCGCGCTGACCGGGATCGACGCGGAGGTGATCCGGCGGATCGCGACCGAGTACGCGACGACCGGGCGGGCCGCGGTGTACGGACGCGTCGGGGTGTCGACGCAGCAGTTCGGTGCGCTGTGTCAGTGGGCGATCCAGGTGCTGAACATCATCACGGGCAACCTGGACCGGCCGGGCGGCACGATGATTCCGCGACCGGCGGTGAACGCGCTGATCGGACTGGGCCGTGGGCATATCGGCGTGTGGTCGAGCCGGATCCGCGGGCTGCCGGAGTTCGGCGGTGAGCTGCCGGTATCGGTGATGGCCGAGGAGATCCTGACGCCGGGCGACGGGCAGATCCGGGCGATGGTGACGATCGCCGGGAACCCGGTGCTGTCGACACCGGACGGCCGCAAGCTCGACGAGGCGTTCGAGTCGCTGGAGTTCATGGTCGCGATCGATCCGTACATCAACGAGACCACCCGGCACGCCGACGTGATCCTGCCGCCGGCTCCGCCGCTCGAGCGCGAACACTACGACGTGATCTTCCACCAGTTCGCGGTCCGGAACACGGCTCGCTGGAACGACGCCGTACTGGCGAAGCCGCCGTCGGCCCGGCACGACTGGGAGATCTTTCGCGATCTCGGCATCGCCCTGGTACGACGTACGCCGCTCAGCCGGAAGCGGATCGCGGTCGAGGCCCGCCTGCGGTTGGCGCCGCGCCGGATCGTCGACGCCGGCCTGCGGATCGGTCCGTACCGGCTGTCGCTGCGCAAGCTGCGCAAGGCGCCGGGCGGGATCGACTTCGGACCACTGCAACCGGCCCTGCCGAAGGCGCTGCTCACCAAGAACAAGCGGATCGACCTCGACCAGCCGATGATCCTCGCCGACCTTCCCCGCCTGGACTCGTTGCAGGCAACGGCCGAGGGCGAACTGCTGCTGATCGGCCGACGGCATCTCCGCAGCAACAACTCCTGGATGCACAACTCGGCCCGCCTGGTGAAGGGCAAACCGCGTCACCACCTACTGATGAACCCCACCGACCTGGCCGACCGCTCCCTGACCGAAGGCCAGCTCGTCACCATCACCTCCGCCGCCGGCTCCCTCGCCGTAGAAGTTGCCTCCAGCAACGACATGATGCCCGGCGTGGTCTCCCTCCCGCACGGCTTCGGCCACACCCGCCCCGGCGTCCACCTGGCCGTGGCGTCCCAACTCCCCGGCATCTCCCTCAACGACCTCACCGACAGCGCCCTGACCGACCCCATCTCCGGCACCGCCGCCGTCAACGGCGTCCCAGTAACCGTCACCGCCTGACCCATTTCCCTGGCTAGGCACCCAAATCAGGGGTTCAGCACCCTCATACGAGTGCTTAACCCCGCATTTCAGTGGCTAACCAGCCAAATCCCGGCCCCGCGACCACAACCCGAGCCACACGCCGGCGGCGTACCGGCATTTGACTCCCTAGGCACGCAAATCGGGGGTTCGGCACTCTCATACGAGTGCTTAACCCCGCATTTCAGTGGCTAGCCAGGCAAATGCCGTCGCCGCGGCTGGGGCGTGGGACGTGTGGGGGCGGCGACGCGGTGGGGTTGCGCGTCCAGGTGGGGGCTGCCTGGACGCGCTTACAGGGGGTGGACCTCTGTTGGGGGGATGTCGGTTGGGGTGGGCGTTAAGGGGTGTGGTGGGGGCGGGGGGCGTAGCGGGGTGGGCGGTTGCAGGTGGGGGCGGTGGGTTGGGGTGGGGCGGAACTGCCTCGGATGTTCAGGAGGGGGGTGGAGTAGAGGTGGGCTTGGGGTGGGGCGCCTTCGAGGAGGTCCAGGAGGCGGTGGGTGACTTCGGCGCCGAAGCCGACGATGTTGTGGCTCATCGCCGTCAGGCGCGGGTGGGTGATGCGGCAGAGGGTGGAGTCGTCCCAGGCGACGAGTGTGATGTCGCGGGGTACGGAGGCGCCGAGGCCTTGTACGACGGAGAGTCCGGCGACCGCCATCAGGTCGTTGTCGTAGATGATCGCGGTCGGGCGCGGGTCTGTGGCGAGCAGGTCGCGGGTCGCGGTGGCACCTTCGTCGGCGGAGTAGTCGGTGTGGATGACGTTGACCTGCAGGCCGAACCGGCTGCTGGCGGCCGCGAACGCGCGGTCGCGGATCCAGACATCGCCGTACTCGGGCGGACCGGCGACCCGGGCCACCCGGCGGTGGCCGAGGGACGTGACGTGGGCGAGCGCGGTGTTCATCGCGGCGGTGGCGTCGGTGAAGACGCACGGCAGGCCGTCGGCGAGCTCGGGGTCGCCGACCAGAACGGCCGGCAGACCGAGCTTGCGCAGCAACGGGATCCGCGGGTCGGCGACCCGCAGGTCGACCACGATCACGCCGTCGACGCGGCGCTCGGCGGCCCATTTCCGGTACGTCGCCAGTTCCTCGTCCAGGGTGGTCACCACCTGAAGGGCCAACGCGTACGAGCGCTCGGCGAGCACGGACTCCACACCTCCCACGAAGCCCATGTAGAACGGCTCCTCGGTCAGTGTCTGCGCGGTCCGCGCAAGCACCAGGCCGAAGGTCTCACTGCGCGCCGCGGACAACTGACGGGCGGCACGGTTCGGGACCCACTCCATTTCCTCGGCAACGCGAAGAACCCGCGCACGGGTGGCCGCGGAGACTCCGGGCTGATTGTTCAGCGCGTACGACACCGCGCCTTTGGAGACGCCGGCGCGGCGTGCGATCTCCTTGATGGTGACTCGGGGCACAACAAACTCCTCACGGGCGGCCGGACCGCTGACGGTCGGTCCGGAATCCTCTAGTGTGCGCGCGTTTCCACGGCCTGTCACCAAGTAGGAGCGGAGAGTGATTGTTTTGTTCACATATCGGAACTCGCCGGTTCCGGTCGCGACCGCCCGAGGTCTGGGCGGACCCTAGTCTGAGCGCGCTCCCGTGGGATACGGTTGCCAGCGTTACTTAACCGGTTCGGCTATCACGCCGGTACGGCGGCTCCAGGGCAGCGGGCGCCGTACCGGTCACGAGGAGAAACCATGGTCGCAGTGGACAACCTGTCCCTCCAGCTGTACACCGTCCGCTACAAGCTCGAAGAGGACTTCGACGCCACCTTGGCCCGCATCGCGGAGATCGGCTACACCAAGGTCGAGCCGTTCGGCGTCCCGGGCAATGCGGACAAACTGGCCGAAGCGCTGCCCAAGCACGGACTCACGGCGCCCACCACGCACGCCGGCCTGCTCAAGGGCGAGGCGACGGCGATCTACGAGGCCGCCAAGCAGCTCGGCATCAGCACCGTCATCGACCCGTTCGTCGACCCGGCCCGCTGGCACTCGGCCGACGACATCAAGGCGACCGCCGAGGCGCTGAACCAGGCGTCGGTCGAGGCCGCCGAGCACGGCCTCACGGTCGGATACCACAACCACCAGTTCGAGTTCGAGAACAAGATCGACGGCGCCCACCCGCTGGAGATCTTCGTCGACCACCTGAACGACGACGTCATCCTCGAGGTCGACACCTACTGGGGTGTCGTCGGCGGCGGTGACATCCCCACCCTGCTGAAGAAGTGGGGCAACCGCGTCCAGGCGATCCACGTCAAGGACGGCGACGGAACCCTGAACAACAAGGCCCAGACCGCTGTCGGTGACGGCACCATCGCGATCGCCGACATCCTGGCCGCGGCTCCGCAGGCGCTGCGCGTCGTCGAGCTTGACGACTTCACCGGCGAGATCTTCGACGCCGTCGAGGGCAGCTTCAAGTTCCTCACCGGAGAGGACGCACCTGCATGAGTGCCGTTGGCGTAGGTGTTATTGGCGCCGGGGTCATCTCCGACGCGTACATCAAGAGCATGCAGAGCTTCCCCGACCTCAAGGTCGTCGCGATCGGCGACCTGCGGCCGGAAGCGGCGAAGGAGAAGGCGAGCCAGTTCGGCATCGAGAGCCACGGCGCTCCCGAGGTCGTGCTGAACCACCCGGACGTCGAGATCGTGGTCAACCTGACCATCCCGGTCGCGCACGTCGAGGTGGCACTGGCCGCCGTTGCCGCCGGGAAGCACGTCTGGAGCGAGAAGCCGTTCTCGCTGGACCAGGAGAGCGGCCGCAAGCTGCTGGCAGCCGCTGAGGAAGCCGGCCTGCGACTGGGCTGTGCGCCGGACACGATCCTCGGCCCGGGCCTGCAGGAGTCGCGCCGGATCATCGAGCGGGGCGAGATCGGTACGCCGCTGACCGCGCTCACCCTGATGCAGTCCCCCGGCCCGGAGTCCTGGCACCCGAACCCGGCGTTCCTGTTCCAGGAAGGCGCCGGCCCGCTGTGGGACATCGGCCCGTACTACCTGACCACGCTGGTCCAGCTGTTCGGGCCGGTCGCGGCGGTGGCCGGGATCGGGTCGAAGTCGAAGGAGAAGCGCACGATCGGCTCGGGCCCGCTGGCCGGGACCGACTTCGACGTGACGGTTCCGACCCACGTCAGCGCGATCGCACGGTTCGAGTCGGGGCAGTCGTCGCAGAGCATCTTCAGCTTCGACTCGCCGCTGTCCCGGGCCGGGTTCGTCGAGATCACCGGCTCAGAGGCGACGCTCGCCGTACCCGACCCGAACGCGTTCGCCGGCGAGATCAAGATCCGCCGCCGGGGCGCCGAGGACTGGGAGACGCTGGAGACCACCGAGGCCACGGCCGAGCGCGGTACCGGCGTGCTGGAGATGGCGCGGGCGATCCGGGCCGACCGGCCGCACCGGGCGAACGGGGCGCTCGCGTTCCACATCGTCGACGTGATGTCGTCCATCACCCAGTCGATCGACACCGGCGCGTTCGTCGACGTGACGAGCACGGTCGAGGTCGCGCCGGTACTGCCGGAGGACTGGGACGTTCACGCGGCGACCCTGTGAAGATGGTCGCGTGAACAAACTTCAACTGGATCCCCGGTGGACCGTCGTGTTCGCCGGGGACTCCGTCACCGACGGCGGTCACCGCACCGATCCCACCGGCCTGGGCGACACCTACGTCCGGGACATCGCCCAGGATCTCGGCGACGACCGGCCGCGGATCGTCAACGCCGGGACGAGTGGCAACCGCGCGGTCGACCTGGTCGCGCGGTGGACCACCGACGTCCTGGCGTTCGAGCCGTCGCTGGTGTCGATCCTGATCGGCATCAACGACACCTGGCGGCGGTACGACAAGAACGACCCGACCACGGTCGAAGCGTTCGAGGCGTCGTACCGGCAGTTGCTCGAACCACTGCAGTGCCCGCTCGTGCTCGTCGAGCCGTTCCTGCTGCAGGTGAAGCCCGAGCACGCCGCGTGGCGGGAGGACCTCGACCCCAAGATCGAGGTGGTCCGGAAGCTTGCTCGCGAGTACGACGCGATCCTGGTGCCGGCCGATGTCGAGCTCAACAAACTGGCGCTCGAGGTCGGTCCTGCCACGTTGGCAGATGACGGCGTCCACCCGTCAGCGGTCGGCCACCAGGCCCTCGCCGATCTGTGGCGTTCGTACGTTCTCACCCCCTGAACCACCGCTCCCAGGCCTCACCCTGGGGGCGGTAGTTTGTTCTGACTAAACCGGTTCACGCTCTCTGGAGATGCGCTGTGACTGCTCGCAAGAACCTGACCACCGAGGGTGGCGCCGCCTGGACCGTCGAGTCTGCTGACCGGGCGCCCGTGACGGCGACCGTGCCGGGTGAGGTGCACACCGACCTGCTGGCGGCCGGCGAGATTCCGGATCCGTTCGACGGGGACAACGAGAGCAAGCTGGCCTGGATCGGGTCGACCGACTGGACCTATCGGACGACGTTCGACTGGGCCGCGGACGGGCACGCCGTCCAGGAGCTTGTCGCGGACGGGCTCGACACGGTGGCGACCGTGACACTGAACGGGACCGAGCTCGGACGGACGCAGAACCAGCACCGCGGCTACCGCTTCGACGTCACCGGCCTTCTGGTTGCTGAGGGCAACGAGCTGATGGTCGCGTTCGCGGCACCGGTCGAGGCGGCGCAAAGGTTCGCCGAGACGCTCGGGCTGTGGCCGCACACGAACAAGCACCCGTACAACGCGATTCGCAAGATGGCCAGCAACTACGGCTGGGACTGGGGACCCGACCTCGCCACCGCCGGTATCTGGAAGCCGATCGCGATCGAGTCCTGGTCGGGTGTGCGGATCGACTCGGTCCGCCCACTGGCCGGCCAGGACGGCACCCTCACCACCCACGTCGCGCTCGCCTGGAGCGAAGGTGCGGGCGACACCACCGTGACCGTCGAGGTCGACGGCACCACGACCACCGCGACGGTTGCCCCCGGCACCGAAACCGTCACGCTGACCAGCACCGTCGCCGACGCTGCCGTCTGGTGGCCGCGCGGCCACGGCGAACAGCCCCTGTACGACGTCAGCGTGGCAGCCGGCGATGACGCCTGGACCGGCCGCGTGGGCTTCCGCGACATCACCATGAATGTTGCCCCCGACAAGGACGGCGGCCCGTTCGTCCTGTCGGTGAACGGCAAACCGATCTACATCCGGGGCGCGAACTGGATCCCGGACGACGCCTTCGTGACCCGGCTGAACCGTTCGACGTACGAGACCAGCATCCAGGACGCACTCGACGCAGGCATGAACCTGCTGCGCGTCTGGGGCGGCGGGATCTACGAGACCGACGACTTCTACGACATCTGTGACGAGCAAGGCGTCCTGGTCTGGCAGGACTTCCTGTTCGCGTGTGCCGCGTACTCCGAGGACGAGCCGCTGTGGAGCGAGGTCGAGGCGGAGGCACAGCAGGCCGTCACGCGCCTGAGCAAGCACGCCAGCCTCGCGGTCTGGAACGGCAACAACGAAAACATCTGGGGGTACGTCGAGTGGGGCTGGCGCGCGCCGCTGGCCGGGCGCAAGTGGGGTGAGGGTTACTACTTCGAACTGCTGCCGAAGATCGTCGCCGAGCTCGACCCGCGCACGCCGTACTCGGAAGGCAGTCCGTACTCGTACGACCACTTCATCCACCCGAACGACGAGCGCAACGGGACCATGCACATCTGGGATGTGTGGAACCAGGTGGACTACTCGACGTACCGCAAGTACAAGCCGCGGTTCGTGTCGGAGTTCGGGTTCCAGGGACCGCCGGCCTGGTCGACGCTGACCTCGGTGGTGCACGACGAACCGCTCGACCCGTACGGCGAGCAGATGCTGGTGCACCAGAAGGCGTACGAGGGCAACCTCAAACTGGAGCGTGGCCTTGGCGATCACCTGCCGCTGTGGAAGTCGATGGACGACTGGCACTGGACGACCCAGCTCAACCAGGCGCGCGCGATCAGCTACGGCATCGAGCACTTCCGCAGCCTGTTCCCGTTGAACACCGGCGCGATCATCTGGCAGCTCAACGACAACTGGCCGGTGGTGTCATGGGCAGCGGTCGACGGCCATGGCATCCGCAAGCCGTTGTGGTTCGCCTTGAAGCGCGTGTACGCCGAGCGCCTGCTGACCGTTCAGCCACGCGAGGACGGTCTGGTCGTTGCCGCGCACAACGATTCCGACGTGCCGTGGTCGACCCAGCTGACGTTGACCCGGCGGTCGACCGGGCCGGGTGGTGAGGTGTTCGCGCGCGAGAGCATCGCTCTCGAAGTAGAGCCCCGCTCCGCGACCCTCAGCACGGTCCCGGTTTCGCTGCTCAGCGAGGATTCGACCTTCGAGTACCTCGAGGTGCGCGCCGACGACGGATCGACGGCGTACTGGTATTTCGTCGAGGACACCGCGCTGCAGCTGGCACCCGACGCCTACACGGCAGCCGTGAAGCCGACCGACAGCGGGTACGACGTCACGGTCACGGCAACCGCGTTGGCCAAGGACCTGGCGCTGTTCCCGGACCGCCTGGACGCTGCGGCCCGGGTGGACTCCTGCCTGATCACGCTGTCCGCCGGGGAATCCCACACCTTCCACGTCACCGGAGCGGACGCTCCGGCTGGGGTCGGCGTACCGGTGCTGCGCTCGGCGAACGATCTGCTGACCGGAGAGTGAGCCATACTGGGCGATTGTGACTGGGGCACGGGGAACAGCGCTGCTTCTTGCAGCCGTAGTGATGCTGGCTGGTTGTGGCGATCAGGAGTCGTCGAGAGGTGTCGTGCCACCGCGCACAGCCCCGACGGCGACTCCTAGCTCAACCGGGCCTTCGCCGACCGCGACCCCCACCCCACGGCCGTCCACTCCCTTCACGCCACCGACCAGCAATCTGATGCGGGTGGTCGACCACGGGCCGCGGGACAAGAAGCTGATCGCTCTGACGTTCGACGCCGACCTCACAGCGGTCATGCGGAAGCGGCTGCAGAGCGGGAAGGTGAAGTCGTACTACAACGCCGCTCTGATCAAAGAGCTCCGGCAGCTGCAGGTACCGGCCACCATGTTCCTCACCGGTATGTGGATGGAGCAGTATCCAGAGGTGACGAAGGAGCTAGCCGCAGACCCGCTGTTCGAACTCGGCACGCACACCTACGACCACCGCGCCTTCACCAAGCACTGCTACACGCTAGGAACAGTCCCTCGCGCTGAGATGCTGGCTGACGTTCAGAAGGCAGTCACACAGCTCGACGCGCTGGACTCTCACGCCACCCGCTGGTTCCGCTTCCCTGGTGGGTGCTACGACGGTACGGCGTTGCACGAGCTCGCACCGGCCGGTGTGACCGCGGTCGGGCTCGACGTACCGGGTGCTGATGGTTTCGCGAAGTCACCGAAGCCCATCATCAGGCAGGTGCTCTCCCACGTGCAGAACGGCTCCATCGTCGTACTGCACATGCATGGCGGCGACAACGCGCCGTACACGGCTCAAGCGCTCGTACCGATCGTGAAGAAGCTGCGGGCGCGCGGCTTCCAGCTGGTCACTGTGACTCAGCTCATGAACGGGAACCGCTGAGATGCCTACCCCGTCAGCTTTGGTGTGAACAACAGGCGGATGCGGAGTGCCGGCATCACGCTCGGCCTGACCGCTCTGGTCGCCGCCACTCTGACCGGGTGCTCCAGCGATGACACCGCCGACTATGCGGCCATCTGTGTCGATCCGCAGACGGAGACCCGGGTCGACGACAGCAACTGCAAGGACGAGCGTGAGTACCACGGCTCGGGCGCGGGGTTCTTCTGGTTCTACATGGCGACTCGCAGCGCGGCGTACGTACCGGCCATCGGTGGCAGGTACTACGCAGGCAACGGCACCTACACCGTGCCCCGGCAGCGCGACGAGCGCACCGGCGGGGGTACTGGCTCGCCGACGGTCCAGCGTGGTGGACTCTCCAAGAGTGGTGGCGACATCGGCACCATTTCGCGCGGTGGCTTCGGCTACTCGAGCCATGGGAGGTCCGGCGGCTGATGTGGCGGCACGCGAGCAAGCCACGCCCCGGCTGGCGGGACAAGGTCGTCGAGCAGGGACTGGTGTTCCCGATGACCGACATGCCCGACGGCACCGAACGCCCGTACTGGAACGAGAGCGCCTGGTACGAGGTGACGATGGACGAGGTCCTGCACCTCGAGAGCGTCACCGAAGAGCTCTACGCGATGTGCCGGCACGCAGCCGAGGTCATGGCGACCGGAGACCGGTTCTCGGACGCCCAGCTCGGCCTGGCGCCCGGCACGTTGCCCATGGTTCAGGAGTCGCTGAAGCGCGAAGACCTGTCGATGTACGCGCGCTTCGACCTGGCCTGGAACGGTACTGACCCCAAGATGCTCGAGATCAACGGGGACACCCCGACCGGCCTGGTCGAGTCCGCAGTGATCCAGTGGAACTGGCTGGAGGACGTCTTCCCGGACGCGGACCAGTGGAACTCGGTCCACGACCGCCTGGTGCAGTGGTGGGCCCGGCAGCTCGCAGCGGGCCGCTTCCCCGGCAACGAGGCGCACTTCTTCAACTCGGCCGCGGAGACCTCCGGTGAGGAGGAGATGACGGTCGCGTACCTGCGGGACACCGCCGCGCAGGCCGGACTGGCGACGTACGGGCATCAGATCGAGGACGTGGGCTGGGACTCCGCACAGCGCGCCTTTGTGGACTGGGGCAACCGGCAGATCCGTACGGCGTTCAAGCTGTACCCGTGGGAGGACATGCTGGACGAGGAGTTCGGCCGCTTCATCCTGGCGGGTACCGAGCGGCAGCCGGTGCAGTGGATCGAGCCGATCTGGAAGACCATGCTGTCCACCAAGGCGATCCTGCCGGTGCTCTGGGAGCTCTACCCCGACCACCCGAACCTGCTACCGGCGTACTTCGGTCACCCCGGTGATCTGACCGAGTGGGTCGCCAAACCGCTGCACGGCCGCGAGGGCAGCAACATCGTCATCCACACCGCCGACCAGGACCACACGCAGGCGGGTCCCTACGACATGGAGACGATGGTCTACCAGCAGTGGTACCCACTCCCGTCGTACGACGGGAACCAGGCGGTACTGGGCAGCTGGATCGTCGACGGCTCGGCCGCCGGCATGATGGTGCGCGAGTCCGACGGGCCGATCACCGACTACTACGCCCGCTTCGTCCCGCACGCCATCGGCACCAGTCCGCGCCCTGATGCCGAGACCATGCAGCGCTGGCTCGCTGAATAACTAGTCCAGGTTGATGGCGATGTACTTGGTCTCCAGGTACTCGTCGATCCCGACCGTGCCGCCTTCACGACCGAGGCCGGACTGCTTGACGCCGCCGAACGGCGCGGCCGGGTTGGAGACGATGCCTTGGTTGAGGCCGATCATGCCGGTCTCGAGGCGTTCGGAGACGCGCAGCGCCCGGTTCAGGTCGTTGGTGAACAGGTAGGAGACGAGCCCGTACTCCGTGTCGTTCGCCATCGCCACGGCTTCGTCCTCGGTGTCGAAGGCGGTCAGTGGCGCGACCGGTCCGAAGATCTCCTCCTTCTGCAACCGGGCGTCGCGCGGCACGTCGGCCAGCACGGTCGGCGGGTAGAAGTAACCCTTGCCCTCGGCAACTGTTCCGCCGGTGAGGACCTGAGCGCCGTGGGCGATCGCGTCGTCGACCAGGTCCTTGACCTTGTCCCGCTGGGTCGCGTCGATCAGCGGCCCGAGGTCGACACCGTCCTCGGTACCGCGGCCCACCGTGAGAGCGCCCATCCGGTCACTGAGGCGCTGCGAGAACTCCGCCATCACTGGCGTCTCCACGTAGATCCGGTTGGCCGCCGTACAGGCTTCGCCGCCGTTGCGCATCTTCGCGAGCATCGCGCCCTCGACCGCCTTGTCCAGGTCGGCGTCGGCGAACACGAGCAGGGGTGCATTGCCGCCGAGCTCCATGCTCGTCTTCAGCACCTGCTCGGCGGCCTGCTCGATCAGGTTGCGGCCGACCTGGGTGGAGCCGGTGAAGGACAGCTTGCGGGCGCGGCCGTCGCGGATCAGCGGTTCCATCACGCCACCGGAGTCGCTGGTGGTCAGCACGTTGAGGACGCCGGCAGGCAAGCCGGCTTCAGTCATCAGCTCGGCCAGCTTCAGCATCGAGAGCGGCGTCTGCGCGGCGGGCTTGATCACCATCGTGCAGCCGGCGGCGACCGCCGGGCCGATCTTGCGCGCCCCCATCGCGGCCGGGAAGTTCCACGGTGTGATCAGCAGGCACGGACCGACGGGCTGCCGCATCACCAGGAAGCGGCCCTTGCCGTTCGGGGCGACCTGGTAGCTGCCCTCGATTCGCACCGCCTCTTCCGCGAACCAGCGGAAGAACTCGGCCGCGTACGCGATCTCGCCCTTGGACTCGGCGACCGGCTTGCCCATCTCGAGCGTCATCAGCAGTGCGAGCTCGTCGACGCGCTCGGTCATCAGCTCATAGGTACGGCGAAGGATCTCGCCCCGCTCACGTGGTGGCGTGGCCGCCCAGTCCGCCTGCGCGGCTACCGCTGCGTCCAGCGCGGCCAGACCGTCGGCGGGACTCGCATCGGCGACCTCACACAACGTCGTACCGGTGGAAGGGTCCTCGACGGCCAGTGTCCGGCCGCCCTCACCGGCTCTCCACTTCCCCCCGATGAACAGCTCAGTCGGACAACCCTCGACAACAGCCTGCTCCTGGTCCATGTACCCACCATAGGTCGCTGTCAGGCAGTGGCAATGAGCGGCGGAGCGTGCCGGGGGACTGTCCGGATCGATCGCGTCAGACCGGCGGCAATCGTGCGCAGGATCGAAGAGCGGACCAGACCGTCAAAGGCGAGCGGAACGAGCATCAGCTCATCGGCTGTCGTAGCGGCGACCAGGTCACCGAGTGCCGAGACCACAGAGGTGCGTGAGCCGACAATGTGGCTCGGGTCGTCCAGGAGCCGTTCAGCGCGACCGCGCTCGCGTCCGGTCAATGGCGGCTCCAGCAACGCCATCAGGTCGGCTGTGGTCGCACGAGGCGACGCCACACTGAGCCGCGTCTTCACGCGCACGTACTCGGCGAAGCGGACGATGGCTTCCTGCTCGGTGTCCGCAGCAACCACTCCGATCGTCACGATCAGGTAGGGCTTCACCGTCGGCCCACTGGCCTCAAAGTGATCCCGGTACGCCGCTACTGCCGCACTGGTCATCGCAGTCGCACTGTGATGCTGCACCACAACAGGCAACCCCCGTACGGCGGCCACCGCGGCCGCACCGGGGTGATCGGCGCACACGAGTACCGGCGGAGGCAGTCCGGCCAGCGACAGCCGTACGTCGCCAACTGGTGCACGGCCGGGCATGCCGTCGCGGAGGAATCCGCACAGCTCGTCGAGTCGCTGCGGGAAGGTGTCCCGGGCACCACCGCCGAGGGCGGCCGCCGTACTGGGTGCGTGACTGAACTGCTGGCCCACACCGAGGTCGATGCGGCTCGGGTACGCCGCCGCGAGCGCAGCGAACTGTTCGGCGATCACCAGCGGCTGGTGGTTGGTCAGAAGTACGCCGGCCGAGCCCAGCCGGATCCGGTCGGTCCGTGCTGCGAGGACTGCGGCAAGAACGGCAGGTGCCGCGCTGCCGACGCCCCGGACGCCGTGCTGCTCCCCCAACCAGAACCGGCGGTAGCCGAGGTCGTCGGCAGCCTGTGCGACCTCCGCGGTCTCCCGGAGAGCGGCCGCAGCCGACTGACCGGGCAGCTGCGGAACGGTGTCCAGCACCGAGTGCGCAGACACCGGCAGACCAGGAGTCAGAGGAGATAACACCCGACCACCGTCGCAGCGCGTCCGCCTTTCCACATGGGGGTCCGGCCCCCATGTTTTCGCCCGTGGGTGCCCCGAAAGATGGGGGCGCCGATCCCTTGCCGTCTGCCTGAGCCGTCAGGCATTGTTCCCGGCGTTCCTTCCAGAATTCGCGGCAGAGGAGGCCAAGGACGAGTGCAGACAACGAACTGGGAGCCGTAGTAACGCTCCCGACCTGATCCGGCCCGCCTTCCACCAAAGGCCGGCCGGGCGCTGCTGCCGCGGGGTGATCAACCCCCAGTCGTCGCCCCGCGGCAGTTGCCCATCGTTGTCATCCCCAGTCAGCCCGCCCAACCGGAAATATGGGGGTCTCGTACCCATGTCGAGCACCAACTGCCGGTGGCAGCCTGAGCGAGTGCTCAACTCAGCGACCACCGGAACGCTCCGGACCGACCAGTGCGACGCCGCCTGGTGGGCCGCCGCACTGCGTCCGGACGAACGGTCCGCAGCAGCGCCGCCCTGGGCCCAGTACGTCGAGCGCAGCCGCACCGCCACCCCGGGCACACCGTCCGCCGAGGTGAACGACGACTGGCGGCAGGCGCTCATGCAGTGCCTGCAACCCCTGCTGACCGTCGCCCGTGACGACCTGACCGCCGCCGGCCACACCGGCGTCCTGACCGAGCAGTTCATCCACCGCCTCGGTCTGCACCTGGTCAAGCTGTCCACCCGCACCCTGGTGCTCGAACTGGCCCGAGCCCGCGACCGCGGTGAGCTCGCCGGCGACACACCCGCGCTGCGCTTCCTGAACTTCACCCACCAGCTCGTCGGAGGGAGCGAGCTGGCGGAACTCCTGGCCGCCTACCCGGTGCTGGCCCGGGTCCTGGGCGAGTCGTGCCGGCACAGCATCGAGGCCCACCTCGAGCTGCTGGCACGACTCGCCGAGGACCGAGAGTCGCTCGTCACCGACCTGCTGGACGGCCGCGATCCCGGCGCCCTGATCTCCATCGAGCCCGGCGGCGACTCGCACTGCCGCGGTCGCAGCACCGCCACCCTCACCTTCGCCGACGGCCGCCGCCTCATCTACAAACCGCGTTCCCTGGACCTGCACGGCCATTTCAACGAGATCATCGACTGGCTCAACACCAAAACCGGCCTAGACCTCCGCACCGTCCGCCTGGCCCGCCGCCCGGGCTACGGCTGGCTCGAGTTCGTCACCGCCGAACCCTGCACCGACGCCGCCGCCGTCCGCCGCTTCTACCACCGCCAAGGCGCCCTACTCGCCTTGCTCTACGTCCTCGACGGCACCGACATGCACTACGAAAATCTCATCGCCGCCGGCGAACACCCAGTCCTCGTAGACATCGAAACCCTCTTCCATCCGTCGCTGACTCCGCCTGGCCCGACCAGCGATGATCCGGCGAACCAAACCATTCGGAGCTCGGTTTCCCGCACCGCCCTGCTGCCACTGCTCATCGTCGGTGCGACGGGCTCGGTAGCCGACATCTCCGGACTCGGTGGAGATGCCGAAGCAACAGCGTCGGTCCGCGTCGAGTGGGCCGACGCAGGCCTGGACTCGATGCACCTGGTTCGACGCCCCGCGACCGTTCCCACCGGGAACAACAGGCCGATCCTCGACGGCCTGGCCATCGAGCCGCGCGACCACGAGACCGCCGTACTGATGGGATTCCGGGACGCCTACCAGGCGATCGCCCGGAATCGCCGCGAGCTCCTGGGCCCGGACGGATTGCTGGCCCGCTGCGCACGCGATCAGGTGCGCTTCGTACCACGCAACAGCAGCCTGTACGCCGGTCTGCTCGAGGAGGCGACGCATCCGAGCGCCTTGCGCGAGGCAGACGGACGCGGTCAGCTGCTCGACCTGTTGTGGGATGCCGGCTCTTGGCTCCACAGTCTCGTCCCGCACGAACTGGACGACTTGTGGGCAGGGGATGTCCCCCTGTTCACAGTCACCCCGGGCAGCCGCGACGTCTGGGCATCAGATGGCACGCGTATCCCTGGTGTCCTGGCGGCTGAAGGGCTGGCCAAGGTCGAGCAGAAGATCGCGTCGTTGAGCGATGTCGATCAGCACCGGCAGCGGTGGCTGATCTCCGCCACACTGGCGACTCGTCCGGAGCCGATCATCCACTGCACCACGACAACCCGGCCCTGGCTGGGCACTACGGACGCGCACCCGGACGGCGTACTGGCCGCCGCCACCGACATCGCCGACGAGATCGTTGCCCAGGTCATCGGTGAGACCGGCGGTGCGGCGAACTGGATCGGCCTGGAACTACTGGACGACAACCACTGGGCAGTGCGACCCATGGGCGCGGGCTTGACCAACGGCTACACCGGTACGGCGCTTTTCCTCGCGCAGGTCGGTGCCCTGACCGGAGAGCGTAAGTACTGCGAGCTGGCCCGCGATGTCATCCGCCCGATCCCGCAACTGCTACAGGCACTCGGATCCGACCTGGAGTCGGCGCAGCTGATCGGTCCGGGGCTGCACGGCCTCGGTGGGATCAGTTACGGACTGGACCGCTTGTCCGCGCTGCTCGGCGATGCCGAGCTGTCGACCTGGCTGCGCGCATCGCTCGACCTCGCGGCCCAGCTCACACCGGACCCGGCCGAGTTCCCCACCTATGCCGAAGGCGCAGCCGGCGGACTCGCCGCCATGCAGGCGATCCGCGACGTACCGGCCGCTGTCCGGCTCGCTCAGGGGTACGCCGATCAGCTGGTCCAGGTGGTCGGCAGCAGTCAGGCCGCACCCCACCAGGGCTTCACGCGCGGCTATCAAGGGATCGCCTGGGCGCTCGGCCGCTACGCCACGCCCGGCGACAAGTACGCGGCCGCAGCTGCCATCGCAGCTGATCTAGACCGAAATGGCCAGAAGCCCAGTCCTGGCTGGTGTTCCGGCGACGCCGGAACCACCCTGGCTCAGCTGGCGGCCGGAAAAACTGTGGACCTCGACGTGTATTTGAGGGCCGCCTCCGAACGTCCGATACTCGCAGACCTCAGTTTGTGTCATGGCGAGCTCGGCGCGGTCGAGCCACTGGCGTGGCTGACCGAAAGCGACCACCCAGCCGTTGAGGGGGTACGGCACAACCGTATCCGGCTGGTGCTCGCTGCTTTACAGCAGTACGGACCACAGTGCGGTACACCTCGTGCGGTTCCATCTCCAGGTCTGCTGACCGGTCTGGCGGGAATCGGCTACGGGTTGCTCCGACTGGCGTTCCCAGAACGCGTGCCCTCCGTGCTGTTGCTGGAATCAACCACCGGATGGAAGCGAGCCACGAGCCGCTGACATCCATTCCGCAACAGGGGAGAAGAACCATGACCGCCCAGAACCATTTCCAGAACGACGAGTGTCGCGACCACGCTGACCAGGCCGCGACCGAGACCGACCCGCTGGGTCCGATCAACCTGCCCGCCCGCATCCGGATCGGCGGCAGGGCGCTGGCCCTGTCCGGCTTCGTCGGACTGTCCACGCTGGCGATGGCCGTGGCATCGCCCATCTGCCAGACCACCACGATCGGCGACCACTGAGCGATCGCTCGCTGCAGGACAGCGGCAGGGCCCGCAACCTCGGGCGGTTCCGTCTCCAGGTCTGCTGACCGGTCTGGCCGGAACCGCCCCCTGTCCGCGCTGTTGCTGGAATCATCCGATCCGCACCAGGGGAGAACCATGACCGCCCAGAACCACGACGCCACCAACGACGAGTGTCGCGACCACGCTGACCAGGCCGCGACCGAGACCGACCCGCTGGGTCCGATCGCCCGGCCCACCCGCACCCGCATCGGGGCCAGGGCGCTGGCGCTGACCGGCTTGGTCGGACTGGCCGCAGCCGCCGTCGCCACCGGCGATCCGAGCACCATCATCAACACAACCACGATCAGCTACTACTGATCGCACCATCCAGCGAGCGTTTGAATCAGCGGGGTCGGCCGGACATTCCGTCCGGCCGACGTCGCCGATGCCGCTGCGGTATCAAGAATCGGTGATTACAGTGGCCACCATGCAGACCCGTTCGCCCAGGGTGGTCGGCAGGAACCCGGAGATCGACCAGCTCCTTCAGATGCTGGCCACGGCACGCGCCGGGAACGGGGGCGCCGTGTTCCTCGTCGGTGAGCCCGGAATCGGCAAGAGCCGCCTCGCGGCGCTCGCTACGGCTCGTGCCCTGGACGACGGAATGGCCGCGCTGCGCGGCCGGGTCGGCGCGCTGGGGACCAGCGTTGCCTTCCGCCCTTTCGCTGAGGCGCTCCTGGCCTTGATCCGGCGTGGCGAGATGCCCGACCCGAACAGCCTCGGCCCGTACCGGCAGGTGCTCGGGCGGCTGATTCCCGAATGGGACGACGGGACCGCCCATGAAGCCACAGCCTCACCGGTTGTTCTCGGTGAGGCTGTACTGCGCCTGCTCTCCTTGGTCGGCCGGGGCCGCGGCTGCCTACTGGTTCTCGAGGACCTGCACGACGCGGACCCGGAGACGATGGCCGTCGTGGAGTATCTGCTCGACAACCTCGAGGACCAGCCGATTGCCCTGGTCGCGACGATGCGACCGGATCACTGCCCGGCCACCGAGCTGGCGCGCATCGCCGCTCAACGGGGTTCGGCGAACCTCCTCGAACTCCAACCACTCCAGCCGGCCGAGGTCGTCGAGCTCGCGGCAGCCTGCCTCGAGGTGCCGGTCGACAGCCTGCCGCAAGAGCTGGTCGATCGCCTGTGGCAGGACAGCGCCGGCATCCCGTTCATCGTCGAGGAACTGCTGCAGGAGGCCAGCCGGTCCGGTCAGCTTCTGGCGAGGCCGGACGGCAGCCTTCAAGTGGTCGACGGACTGCGAACCAACGTGCCGGCCGCGGTGGTCCGCAGTATCACCAGCCGCACCGACCAACTGGGGAGCGAGTCGCGCGACATTCTCGTCCTGGCCGCCGTGATCGGGCACCGGTTTCCGCTCAGCGTCGTCCGGAAAGCCACCGGCACGGACGAACGGTTGCTGCTGGCAACCCTGCGGGCGGGCGTTGCGGCACAGCTGGTCGGGCCGGACGAACCGGTCCCGGACTGGTATGCGTTCTGCCATCCGCTGACCGCGGATGCGCTGCTGGCCGGCTTGACGCCGACCGAGCGCGCCGAGCTGGCGCGGCGGTGTGCGGACGCGATCGAGGAACTGCATCCAGGCCTGCCCGGCGAGTGGTCGCCGATGGTGGCCGAGCTGGCCGAGACCGGCGGCGACCGGAGCCGAGCGGGCCAGTTGTTCGCGCAGACCGGCCGACGATCCTTCGAGGAGGGATCCATCAGCTCTGCGGTGAAGCTCCTCGAGCGCGCGAATACGCTGCTGGCCACGGATACCGACCTCGCGCTGCGAGCTGAGGTGCTCGGGCTGCTGCTGGTGGCCTTGAGAACGGCTGGGCAGTTCGACGACCTGGCGCTGCACGCGGCCGCCGTCGATGACATGGCGGACCGCAATCTCGACCACTGCAAAGTAGCCAAGCTGCACGTGCATCTCGCCTTCGCCGAGCACGCGGCCGGTCGCCAAGCGGCCGCGGAGACGCATCTGGCCGTGGCCCGGTCACTGCTCGGCAACGGCGCCGACCCGGCCGACACTGCATCGGTCGACATTCTGGCGGCGAATCTCGAGCTGGACCGGACGAACCCCGGCCGCCTCCGCACTGCGACCAAACTGGCGACCAGGGCCGCTGCCGCCGCCGAGCAGGCCGATCTGCCAGAGGTGGCCTGTCAGGCCTATCAGATGCTCGGGATGCTGGCTCGCGAGCGGGATCTCGACGAGTCGATCGCCTACTTCCAGCGCGCTCGCCAAGTCGCCGAAGAGCACGGGATGGCCCTGCAGCGGGTTCTGGCGCACGTGCACGAGGGCGGCAGCATCTGTCTGGCCACCGGCAGTGTCGTCGAGGTGGAGCGGGCTCGCCAGCAGGCCTTGCGGATCGGCGCGATCGCGCTCGTCTACGAGGTCGACTGCGTTCTCGCTCTGCAGGCGGTCCTGCGCGGGGAGTACAGTCTCGCGGCCACGACCCTTGACGAGGGTTTCCAGGTGACTCGCCGCCTCCGACTCAACGGCATCGCGACGTTCTTCCTGGCCTACAAGGGGATCCTCGCAGGCCATCGGGGCCTCCGGAACGCGATGGAGCAGGCCTTCGACGAAGCAACCAGCCTGGCTCGCGAGAACACGCCGTACGAGTTGCCGGTCACCTACGGGCTCGGCCGGGCCTTCTGCGCGCTGCTCGAGGAGAACCGGGAGCTCGCGGAGTCCGACATGGCGCAGGCACTCGCCTACGACGCACAGAACCCGACCGCGTTCCACACCTCCGGTAAGAGCGGACTTGCCCTGCTCCTCGGCGTGCTGGCCGGCCGGAACGGTTGGCCGCACTTCGAAGTGATCAGCGCGACGGCTGCGGGCGGGATGCGCTGGAACAAGCAGTTCGTGCAGATGGCTCATGCCATTCTGCTGGGGCGTGACGGGCAGCGTGATGCTGCGACCGCCAAGATGACCGAGGCGATGGAGTCCTCGTCGCTGTACCCGATGGCTCGGCATCTCGGCTTGCGGCTCGTGGCTGAGCCTGCTCATGCGGATGGGTGGGGGGATCCGATCGGGTGGTTGCGGCAGGCTGAGGAGTATTTCCACGGGGCCAATATTCAGCCGGTGTCGAGTGCTTGCCGGAGCCTGCTGCGGCAACTCGGGGCGACGGTGTCACAGCGCCGTACCGGGAGTGACCAGGTGCCGGCGGATCTGCGGCGGCTGGGGATCACGACGCGTGAGTACGAGGTGTGCCGGTTGCTGGTGGATCGGATCGGGAACAAGTCGATCGCGTCGCGGTTGCACATCTCGCCGCGGACGGTGGAGAAGCATGTTGCGAGCCTGATGACCAAGACCCAACAGCCCGATCGAGAGGCGTTGAGCAGTTTCGCGCGCACCGTGCTGCAAGACTGACCCCCAGTAGGTAATTTATGAACGCTCGCTTTGTATATAGAGTGGGCGAGTGGCAGGCAAGGGGTCGGACATGAGCAAGGGAACGGTCGGCGGCGGCGGTACGACGATGCTGCGGCGGATCAACGTCGCCGCGGTGCTGGACGCGGTCCGCCGGTCCGCGCCCGCGCCGCTGCGCGTCGCTGAACTGGTCGAGCGGACCGGGCTGGCCAGGCCGACCGTCGCGCAGGCCGTCGACGAGCTGCTGGACGCGGGGTGGCTGCAGCAGCACGGGCCCGATTCCGCGGACCGCTCGCTGGGCCGGCCGGCGATCCGGGTGTCGCTGCGCGGCCGCGCGGCGCCGGTGCTGGGGCTGGATGTCGGTCCGCACCGGGTGACCGTCGGCGTCTCCGACCTGGCCGGTCGCAAGCTTTCGCTGGTACGGCGTTCTGGTCCGGGCTGGACGGCTCAGGAGCTGCTCGGGGTCATCAGCGAGGTGATCACCGAGGCGCTCGCGGAGGCCGAGGTGCCGGCCGATGACATCGCCGCCGCCGTCGCGGCGAGCCCGGGCATCGTGGACGAGCACACCGGCCGGGTCCAGCTGGTCCCGAGTGTGCCGGGCTGGTCGGCGGTCGACCTGACCAAGCACGTACGCAGTCTGCTCGACTGCCCGGTCATCCTCGACAACGACGCGAACCTGGCCGCCTTGGCCATCGCGGCTGCCCGTGGCGGCACCGGCACGCTGCTCGCGGTCCAGTGGGGTGAGCGGCTCGGTGCCGGCATCGTGATCGACGGGCGGCTGCACCGTGGGACCGGCGCGGCCGGTGAGATCGGCTTCATCGCGACCGCACCGGACGACGTGATCAACCCCGAAGACAGCCGCGGCCCGCTGGAGCGGGCGGTTGGCTCGGAGGCCATCGCAGCGCTGGGCCGCCAGGCGGCGCTGGACCACCCGGAGTCCCGACTCGCCGAGCTCGGAGGCGAGCAGCTCGACACGGCCGACGTCTTCGCGGCTGCGGCTGAGCGCGATCCGGTGGCTCAGGCTGTCGTACAGCAGGTTGCCCGCGACTTCGCCCGCGCGCTGGCGCCCGCCGTACTGGTTCTGGACCCGACGGCTGTGGTGATCGGTGGCGGTGTGGCTCGGGCCGGTGCCGTCCTGCTGGATGCCATCTCCGACCAACTGCGGCTGCTGACGCTGAACCACCCGAAGCTGGAGCTGTCCGCTCTGGCCGAGGACGCGGTCGTCACCGGCGCGATGCGGATGGCGCTCGACGAGGTCTGGCAGCGCAAGCTCCCGACGCCGACCCTGACCAGCACGACCTAAGGACGCAACGTCTGTACCGCCTTGACAATTGCGTCGGGGCGGTCGATGTGGACGAGGTGCGCCGAATCCGGCAGCACCTCGACGGTTCCGGACAGGGCAGCAGCCAGCTTGCGCTGATCCGCCAACCAGGTATCGGCACCCACGCTCGAGCTACCACCAGTTGCCACGAGCAACACAGTCGGTACGGCGCCGCCCGGGAGAAGCTTGCCGACGTCAACAGCCGCGATCCAGCTGGCCGTGAGCTCGGTCCAGAACCGTTGCCAGCAACGAGAATCGCCGTACAACTTCCTGATCGTTGCCTTTGGCAAAGGATCGTGATTGCGTACACTGCCGACCCGGACCATCGAGCGACGGACCAGCGGACCGACGAGCCGCGGCAGACCGGTCCGGCCCAGGAAGCCGAGCGTCTTCCGAACCACCCGCTCCGCGGCTGTCCCCGGATAGAGCCACCGCCGCCCGGTCTCCGACGGCAGGGTGGAGTCGACCAGGACGAGCCGGGCCACCTCCTGCGGCCGGGTCAAAGCCCAACGCAACGCCGCCAGCCCACCGATCGAGTGCCCGATCAGACCGATCGCCATCCCGGCCGGTACGCCGGCAGCAGCCCGCAGTACGGCGGGATCGGCGTTCACCGCGGTCCGTGCCGGATCGATCACCCGCAGGTCGATCCCCGGCAGCAGGTCACGCAGCGACTCGAACTCCGCCGCGGTCTCGGCCATTCCGGGCAGCACGAGCCAGATGGTCATCGCTGAAACCTCGCTTCAGAGCGGGAAGTAGTACAGCGAGCAAAACACACAAGAGCAAGATCGCCACTCGCTGCAGGACGCCCGGCGGGTGCAGGTCGTCGCCGCTGACCACTTCCACCCCCGTCGCGATGCCGAGCCAGGCGTTCGTGAGCGCGACGGCCGCGGCCAGTACGGCGACCGCCCGGCCCCAGACCCCGGCCCAGCCGATCCGGCGCAGGACGAGGATGGCGAACAGGCCGAGCGCGATGGTTCCGAGCCCGGCCAGCGTCGAGGTCACCTCGTGGATCACCAGCTCGACGCCGTCGTGCCCGTGCTTCTCGGCGATCCGGCAGGCGGCACTGGCCGACGGTGCGCAGTCCATCGGGAAGAACGAGTCGGCCAAGGTGCTGAGGCCGAAGAGCGCGGCGCTGGACATGAGACCCATCACATCGCGGTGCATCCGCGCCGCCGGCCGCGCGAGCACAGCGGCGAACAACACGAGCACGCCCGCGCCCAGGTCCCCCGCCCGCGCGTACAGGCTGGTCGACTGGTCGAGCGCACCCAGCTCGCTGAGGAACGAGGCATGGACGTCGAGCGGGTAACCCGCGACGGCTTCGAGGATCAGGCTGCAGTAGAGGACCCCGGCGGCGATCATGAGATTCCGGGTCAGGCGGTACGGAAATCCGGCGGGGACGGCGAACATGGGGCAAGCCTTCCACACCCGGCCACCCGCTGACTGCCTACTCAGGTCTACCCCTGGAGTAGACCTAAGTCGACCATCGGATGCCCCCGGGAGTGGGATGATCGCACCGTGCGGTCCGAACAGACGAAGGTGATTCCGGCGTGGCAGCACCGCGCTGCGGTGTGGGTCGGGCGCGTTGTCGTGCTCGCCTCGGTGTGGTCGTTCCTTGCGATTGTGTTGCATCTGTTCGCTCCGGCGTACGTGCGACGGGTCGACCAGGCCTTCGACTTCTTCGGCATTCCAGCCGGCCACACGTTCTTCCCGGCGGTCTACCTGGCGGTGGTCGGCAGCGCGCTGTTGCGCGGAAAACGGGCCGCGCTGCTGTGGGTGCTCTGGGTCTTCGAGGGCCTGTGGCTGCTCGGCCTGATCGCGTACGTCGCCTTCGGCAGCGTCCAGCTGAACAATCCGGAGACCGTGCTGGTCGACGACCTGGACCGGATCACGATCCAGAAGCTCGAGTTCGGCATCCTGCAGGTCGTCGTGGTCAGCGCGCTGATCGTGCTGCTGTGGAAGATCCGCGGCGCGTTCCCGGCCCAGCTGGCCCCCGGTAGCCGGCGGCTCGCCATCGGCGCCCTGATCACCGGCATGCTGATCTCGATCGCCGTCAGCATCTCGCTGACCCAGGTGTTCCCGAACTCCCTGAGCGGCCAGCGGCAGAAGATCGGCTGGGCGATCGTGGCCGCGTTCGGCCAGCAGCACAGCAAGCTCGACGGGCACAAGGGCCACGCCTGGGTCGGGCTGGTCGTCAGCGCGATCTCGGCCGCGTCGCTGGTGATCGCCTTCGCGATCTTCCTGCGGTCGGCCCGCCGTGTGCGCTATCTCACCCAGCCCGAGGAGCTCGGCGTACGACGTCTGCTGCTGGAGAGTGGTGAGCGCGACTCCCTCGGGTACTTCGCGACCCGCCGCGACAAGGCGGTCATCTTCTCCACGGCCGGCGACGCCGCGATCGCGTACCGGGTGGTCAACGGGGTCAGCCTCGCCAGCGGTGACCCGCTCGGCGAACCGACGGCCTGGCCCGGAGCGATCGAGGCCTGGACCGAGGAAGCCCGCCTGTACGGCTGGACCCCGGCGGTCCTGTCCGCCAGCGAAGAAGCAGCTCGCGCGTACGTCGACGCCGGGCTGCGCGCCCTCGCGATGGGTGACGAGGCGATCATCGACGTCGCCGACTTCAGTCTTGAGGGCCGCACGATGCGTCCGGTCCGGCAGGCGGTCACGCGGGCTCAGCGGGCCGGTTACCGCGCCGAGGTCGTCCGGCACGGCGACCTCTCCCCCGAGGCCCTCGCCGAGTACGTCGGGCTTGCCGAGAAGTGGCGTGGTGCACAGACCGAGCGTGGCTTCTCGATGGCGCTGGGCCGCTTGGGTGACCCGGCCGACGCGCGCTGCGTGATGGTGATCGCCCGCGATGCCGACGGCAACGTCCGCGGGCTGCTGTCCTTCGTGCCGTGGGGCGTGCGCGGGGTCTCGCTGGACCTGATGCGCCGCGACCCGGAGTCCGTGAACGGCCTGATGGAGTTCATGGTCACGTCGCTGGTGGAGGCGTGCGGTGACCTCGGTCTGCACCGGATCTCGCTGAACTTCGCGATGTTCCGGGAAATCTTCAGCGACGCCGAACGAGTGGGCGCAGGCCCGGTCCTCCGGCTCACGAACGCGCTGCTCACGGCCGCGTCACGCTTCTGGCAGCTGGAGAGTCTCTACCAGTCGAACGAGAAGTACCTGCCGCGCTGGTCGCCACGACTGATCTGCTACGCCCGTGGCGCCTCGCTGGCCCAGGTGCTGCTGGCTGCTGGAACGGCCGAGGGCTTCCTGCCCGCGCCGCGGCCCTGGACCCGTGTCGACAGCGTGACTGCGGGCGAGCGGCATGCGATCCAGGCCGGCGACGGTGACCACTTCGCGGCGGCGGTCCACGAGCAGGAGGAGACGCTGCTGCGGCCGACCCTGCCGGAGCGCAAACTCACCGAGCAGGAACAGATCCGCCGTACCAAGCTGGTCGGGCTTGTTGCCGCCGGCATCGATCCGTATCCGGTCTCGGTCAAGCGGACCGAGACGATCGAGCGGATCCGTGAGCTGCACCAGAACCTGCCCGCCGACCACCACACCGGCCAGATCGTCTCGGTGACCGGCCGGGTCGTGCGGATGCGGGACCACGGCAAACTGTCGTTCGCCCAGTTGCAGGACGGCCTGGTCCAGCTGCAGGTCATGCTGTCCGCCGACGCCTGCAGCGAGGCCGCGCTGGATCATTGGCAGCGGCTCGTCGACATCGGCGACCACGTCAGCGTCACCGGCGAGGTCGTGACCAGCAAGCGCGGTGAGCTGTCGATCGCCGCCACCGAGTGGATGATGGCGGCCAAGTGCCTGCACCCGTTGCCGGACAAGCAGAAGGGGTTCACCGACCCCGAGGCGCGCGTCCGCCAGCGGCACATCGACCTGGTGATGAACCCGGACTCGCTGCGGATGATGCGGCACCGCAGCGCCGCCGTACGGGCCCTGCGCAACGGGTTCGAGACGCGGGGGTTCATCGAGGTCGAGACGCCGATGCTGCAGGCTGTGCACGGTGGCGCGAACGCGCGGCCGTTCCAGACGCACATCAATGCCTACGACACCGATCTGTTCCTGCGGATCGCGCCGGAGCTGTTCCTGAAGCGGCTCAGCGTCGGCGGGCTCGGCAAGATCTTCGAGCTGAACCGCAACTTCCGCAACGAGGGCGCGGACGCGACCCACAACCCGGAGTTCACGTCGGTCGAGGCCTATCAGCCGTACGCCGACTACCACGTGATGCGCGAGCTGACCCGGGAGCTGCTGATCGAAGCGGCGACCGCGGTCTTCGGCAAGCCGATGGTGCAGCGGCCGGACGGCGAGATCGACATCTCCGGCGACTGGCCGGTGATCACTGTGCACGATGCGGTTGCCCGGGCGGCCGGCGTACCGGTCTCTCCCGACACTTCGGTGGAGACGCTGCGGGAGCTGTGCAACCAGCACGGTGTGCATACGACGTTCGATCTTTCCGCGGGTGAGCTGGTGCTTGAGCTGTACGACGAGTTGGTCGAACCGCACACCACGCTGCCGACGTTCTACACCGACTTCCCGTTGGAGACGTCGCCGCTGACCCGGACGCACCGCACCGAGCCCCGGCTCGCCGAGCGCTGGGACCTGGTCGCGTTCGGTGCTGAGATCGGTACGGCGTACTCGGAGCTTGTCGACCCGGTTGAACAGCGGAGGCGGCTCACCGAGCAGTCGTTGAAGGCGGCGGCCGGTGATCCCGAGGCGATGTCACTGGACGAGGACTTCCTCAGCGCTCTCGAATACGCGATGCCACCGACCGGTGGACTCGGTATCGGCGTCGACCGGGTGATGATGATGCTGACCGGCCAGAACATCCGCTCCACACTCGCTTTCCCGTTCGTCCGCCCGTCGCCGCGTGATTCTTAACGTTGCGCCGGGTCGTCCCGAGTTGGGTTGACCCGTAGCCTTGAGGAGGGCGCGGGGCTGGGGATACTGGGGCGGGGTGGATGAGGCAGGTTGCGGTAGTTGGGGCACTGCTGTGCGTGCTCGTGGGGTGTTCGGCGACTCCGGTCGACGGTGCGGCACCGCCGACGCCGAGCGGAGGTACGGCGGCTGCCGCGCCCGTGACACCACGCGGACCGCTGGGACAGGCGGCGTACCAAAGTGAGCTGACCAAGGCCGAGAAGTCGCTGGCGGTAAGCCTTCGGACACTCTCGCGGGCGCAGACGGCCGAGGGGTTGGCCCAGGCGATGGGCGAGCTGTCGAAGGCGCTGAACGGCGCCTCCGGGCGATTGGCCGCGTTGACGGTCGAGGGGCGACTGTCCGCCGTACATCAGCTGTTGCAGGACCGGATCGGAGTGGCAGCGTACAAGCTGTCCGACTCGGAGCAGGCCGAGCTCGATGCGCGCTGCGGTGGTAGTGCGTACACCTCGCAGAAGGTTCAGCGGCGGCTGCGCACCGACCTCACGCCGGCGTTGGTGGCGCTGACGAAGCTCAAGCTGAACTTCGGGAGCACGTTGCCGAACCCGGGCCCGGCTCCTAAGCCGGAGCGGCCCGCGAACGGCGAGACGCTCGTGCGTCATGGCGAAGCCGGGATCGGGCGGTTGTCGATCATGAACGGTACGTCGAAGGACGTCGCGATCTCGGTCGTCACCGACGGGAAGCCGCCGCGGGATCCGCACGTGATGACATACATCCGGGCCGGCAAGGCGGCGGCGATCACTCGGATCGGCGGGGCGTACCACCTGTACTACAAGAGCGGCGCGGAGTGGAGTTCGGAGCGGCGCCAGTTCGGGAGCGGGTGCTCGTTCCAGAAGTTCGACCAGGCGTTCGGGCCGGACAAGTCCTGGAAGATCAACCTGGAACCCACCGTGACCGGCAACGCCGCTACCAGCGAAGTCGAAGCTTATTAAGCTATGTGACATCGACCATGTCACGATGACAGGACGCGCCAGTAGGTTCACGATGAGGTCATGAGTGCAACCGCAAGCCTCACCGTGGCCGGCGTCCCGGGCGTCGAGGTCGCCTACTACCGCAAGGGTTCGGGCGACCCGCTGGTGCTTCTGCACGGCATCGGTCACCACTGGCAGGCCTTCACCCCGGTCCTCGACGAACTCGCCGAGCACCACGACGTGATCGCGCTCGACTTCCCCGGCTTCGGCGATTCCCCCGACATCCCACTAGGTGTCCCGGACGAACTTGACAGCCTCGCCTACACCGTCGACGCCCTCTGCAAAGCCCTCGACGTCGACCGCCCGCACATCGCCGGCAACTCCCTCGGCGGCCTGGTCTCCCTCCGCATGGGCCAACTCGACCTGGTTCGCTCGGTCACCGCACTCGCCCCGGCCGGCTTCTGGTCGCCGCGCGAGAACCGCTGGGCCATCGGCCTGCTCACCAACCTCCGCCGCGTCGCCCGCCGTACGCCGGATCCCACCGTCCAGCGCCTCTCCCGCACCCCCGCCGGCCGCCGCGTCCTCACCGGCACCATCTACCACCGCCCGGCCCTGCGCGACCCCGACGCCGTCGTCGCCGAATCCCGCGCCCTCCGCGACTGCACCGGCTTCGACCGCGTCGCCGCCCACGCCCGCGCCGGCGCCACCTTCGAAGGCGACGTCCCCAACGTCCCCGTCACCATCGCCTGGGGCACCCACGACCGCGTCCTCCTCCCGGTCCAAGCCGCCCGCGCCCACCTCCAACTCCCCCGCGCCCGCATGATCCCCCTCCTCAACGCCGGCCACGTCCCCATGAACGACGCTCCCACCCAAGTAGCCCGAACCATCCTCGAAACCACCCACCCCTGACCCGACACGAACGACTGCAGGTAGTCCCTCTAAGCCCCCCAGCGCCGCGCGATCTCATGGGTGGACCCATCAGATGGCTACTGGTGGAGGACGGCGCCGGTTGCATCGGGGCTGGCATCCGCAACGTCCGAAGGATCGGAGGGCCCGTCTCCGGTTCTTCGGACGTTAGGTGGTCGGGTCAGGCTGGCGAAGGACAGCAGATCGCCCAGTACGGCGAGCCCACCCGGAACGACCTACCAGTAGGCGAACCAGCTCATGCCTCGGCCACGACGCGGGCGACCTCGGCGGCGACCGCCTGAAGTCCTTCCAGGCGGTCGCGGTCGTAGAGCAGCGAGTGCTTGCCACCGCTTGCGAGCCGGACGATCAGCCGGGGCATCCGACCTTGGGTGAACTCGAAGGTCGGTTGCTGCCAGACGTGGTAGCGGTGGACGTCGGTGTACCCGAAGAACTCGACGACAGTGCCGTCGAAGGTCATCAGCACAGTGTCGGTGAGCGGCGCATGCACGTCAGCATTCGATCACGTTGACGGCCAGGCCGCCACGGGACGTTTCCTTGTACTTGATCTTCATGTCCGCGCCGGTCTCGCGCATCGTCTTGATCACCTTGTCGAGCGTCACCACGTGTACGCCGTCGCCGTGCATCGCCATCCGGGCCGCGTTGATCGCCTTCACCGCGGCCATCGCGTTCCGCTCGATACAGGGGATCTGCACCAGCCCGCCGACCGGGTCACAGGTGAGACCGAGGTTGTGTTCCATCGCGATCTCGGCCGCGTTCTCGACCTGCTCCGGCGTACCGCCGAGCAGCTCGCACAGACCGGCCGCAGCCATCGAGCACGCCGAACCGACCTCGCCCTGACAGCCGACCTCGGCCCCGGAGATCGACGCGTTCTCCTTGTACAGAACGCCGATCGCCGCCGCCACCAGCAGGAACCGGACGCACCCGTCGTCGGTCGCGCCGGGAATAAACCGCCGGTAGTAATGCAGTACGGCGGGAATGATGCCCGCGGCACCGTTCGTCGGAGCGGTGACGATCCGCCCACCGGAAGCGTTCTGCTCGTTGACCGCGAGGGCGAACAGGTTGACCCAGTCCATCACCTTCAGCGGGTCGACCGACCACGGATCGCGGGTGAGCTTGGTGTGCAGCAGGTGCGCGCGCCGCGGCACCTTCAGGCCGCCGGGCAGCACACCCTCGGTCTCGCACCCTTCCTGCACGCAGTCCTGCATCACCTGCCAGATCTTCAGCAGGCCGCTGTGGATCTCTTCCTCGGTCCGCCAGGCCTGCTCGTTGGCGAGCATCACCTCGCCGATCGACAGCCCCGACTCCCGGCAGCGGTCGAGCAACTCGGCACCACTCAGGAACGGGTACTTCAGCACGGTGCTGTCCGGCACGATCCGGTCCCCGGCCGCCGCGTTCTCGTCGACCACGAACCCGCCGCCGACCGAGTAGTACGTGCGCTCCCGCAGTACGGCGCCATCTGCACCGCGAGCCACGAAGCTCATCCCGTTCGGGTGGTACGGAAGGGCCTTCCGCCGGTGCATCACGAGATCGGTGTTGTCGTCGTACACGATCTCGTGGACGCCGGCCAGCAACAGCTGGCCGCGCTCGCGGATCGTCTCGACGCGCGCGTCGACGGAGTGCGTGGCGACGGTCTCGGGATCCTCACCCTCGAGCCCGAGCAGCACCGCCTTGTTGCTGCCGTGCCCGTGCCCGGTCGCACCGAGCGAGCCGAACAACTGGGACTCGACCCGGGCGGTCGCGGTCAGCAGACCGGCCTCCTGCAGGCCGAGCACGAACGTGCGGGCCGCGCGCATCGGTCCCACGGTGTGTGAGCTCGACGGGCCGATCCCGATACTGAACAGGTCGAAGACGCTGATCGCCATACTGGAGGTCCCTTCCGGTCGTCGTTGACCGAGAGTGGTGTCCTCCCCACTCTGTTGGACTGTTGTCCTCCAGAGGTGCCTCGCCCGTACGGTGAAGGTGCCTGAGAGATTCTTGGGGAGAGTTGCTCCTACGGCGCCCAGGTCACGTGCAGCCTGGGTCTCTCCCGCACGGGTTCATGCGGCTGTTGAATTAGCTTCCGTCGAGGACGGTACGGCGGCTTCGCGGGCGGCGTCAATCCGGCCGGTGCGCTAGGTCGGGAGCGGTGGTCTCACGCCGTAGCGAGCAAGTGCTCGGTGCGGTAGCTCGGCGTGCTTGAGGGGAGGGCACGATGCGGAGCATCTTGTCCTTCGCTCAAGTGCGGTGAGGTGCCGTGCCGAGTGCTGCGCAGTAGGCGTGAGACTGCCGCTCGCGACCTCTAGCCCAGATCTCGAAGAACCAGGTGAACAGCGGCGGAACACTGGCGGCCAGCGCGGCCAGCGTCACCGGCCACGACCAGCGCAACGGCTTCCGCACGACCAGCACGGTGACGACGTACACGACGAAGATGCCGCCGTGGATCGGGCCGAACAGCTTCACGCCCGCCTCGTTGTCGGACAGCACGTACTTGAACAGCATGCCGATCAACAGACCGGTCCACGAGATCGCCTCGGCGATCGCCACCGTCCGGAACCACCGTGAGTGTGTCATCGCGCCCGACCCTAACAAGTCCCCCAAGCCCCGACCGGGGTGGTCTGAGGGTCTGTCCCCGATGTGAGGGAGCAAGCGGTTGCCGAAGGATCGATCAGATGAGATTCAGATCGCTCACGTGGGGTGTGGTCCTCACCGTCACCGCTTCAAGCCTGGCCGTCCTGCCGGCGTCGGCCGCTGTCCACTGGTCCGACTGCAAGGTCGAAGGCAAGGAAGATCCGCTCGTCGTCAAAGGCTCGGAGTGCGCGACCCTGCGACTCCCCGTCGACTGGCGGTACCCGGACGGACCAACCTTCGGCCTCGCGATCGCCCGCCGTACGGCGAAGAAGGACCGCGTCGGCGCACTCGTCTTCGGACCGGGCGGCCCGGGTGACTCCGGCGTCGACCGGATCAAGACGGGGATCGACCGCTTCAGCCCGGACCTGCAGGATCGCTTCGACATCGTCAGCTTCGACCCGCGCGGGATCGCACGCAGCAACCCGGTCAAGTGCACCACCGGCCTGTACGCCGCGATGCCGTCGCCGCTCGTCCCCGACCAGGCCGGCTTCGACGCACTGATCGACTACAACCGCCGCCTCGCCGCCGACTGCCGCGCCCACACAGGACCGCTCTACGACCACGTCGACACCTGGCAGACCGTGCGTGACGTCGACGCCATCCGCCGTACCCTCGGCGAATCCCGCATCACCTTCCACGGCAGCTCTTACGGCACACCGCTCGGAGCGCAGTACGCCGAGACCTACCCGCAGCACCTGCGCGCGATGGTCCTGGAGAGCGTCCTCGACCACAGCCTCGCGACACCCCGCCAGTTCCTCGACCCGCAGGCCGCGTCGGTTCAGGACTCGTTCGACGAGTTCGTGAACTGGTGCGACCGAACGACGACCTGCGCCCTGCACGGCCAGGACGTCCGCGCCCGCTGGAAAGAGCTCAGAACCCAAGCAGCCAACCCGTTCAACGCATCCTTCGTGGTCTTCCGCCAGCTCTACGGCCCGCAGTGGAACGCCTTGGCGACCATCCTGAAGTCGGGCGTCATCCCCACCCAGCCGCCGCCCACCGGTGAGCTCGTCGCCAACACCCTCGTCCCGTTCTGCCAGGACTGGAACCTGAAGGTCAGCACCTACCGCGACTACAAAGCGCTCCTGGACCGCCTGGCCCGCAACAACCCGGACATGCCGTACCCGGGTCAGTTCATGGCGATCTCGCTCTGTCTAGGCGCCCCCAACGCCAACAATCCTCAGCACCGCCTGGACGTCTACAACCTCAAGACCCCAGTCTTGCTGGCAAATGCCATCCACGACCCGGCAACGGCGTACACGATGGCCCAGAGCGTGCAACGCCAACTCGGCCGCAACGGCGTACTGCTCACCTACGAAGGCTGGGGTCACGGCAGCTATAACAAAGGCAACTGCATGACCTCGACGGTCGACAACTACCTCATCGACCTGGCAGTACCAAGACGCGGTACGAGGTGCGCCGCGGTCCAGCCGACGGGGTGATCAGACTGCTACGCCGGTGATCTCGAGGACGCGGTGGAGGTGGTCGCCGCGGCGGGCTCGGTTCGAGAGGGCGATCAGCTCGGCACAGGCCCGTTCCAGGGCTTGGGCGTGCGTGCGGCAGTGGTCGACGTACCAGAACGGGTCGTCGGGCTGCGGATCGTCCGCGTCGTCGATGTCGGCGTACCAGTGCGCCTGGCCGTAGTGGACGACTCTCACTCGTAGATGCATGGCTACTCCCCCGTGGATCTCCCCTGATCCGGGATCCGAATCCGGCCGGCGCGTGACCGCGGCCCCCCACTGTCACGCGCCGGGCCGAGTTCGACCCTCCCCGACGACTACATCGTGTCGCCGCCGGGATTTGTTACTGCAGGTGACCGGTAATTTTCGGTGACCGGATGACTACTGTCTGTTGAGGTGCTTCCGGGTCCATTTTTCGAGGCCGTCGGTGTCGATCGGGAGGGCCTCGGTGAGGATCTCGAGCCGGTCGGAGTGCACGACGACGTTGTCCTCGATCCGGATCCCGATCCCGCGCAGTTCGGGCGGCACGGTCTCGTCGTTCGGGTGGAAGTAGAGCCCGGGCTCGACCGCGAGCGCCATCCCGGCCTCGATGTCGCCGGCGAAGTACGTCTCCGGGCGAGCCGCGTCGCAGTCGTGGACGTCGAGGCCGATGTAGTGGCCGGTCCCGCAGACGATGAAGCGGCGGTGCTGCTGGCCGTCCGGCCCGAGCAGCTCGTCGACCGATGCATCGAGCAGGCCCCAGTCGCGCAAACCCTCGGCGAGGACGACCATCGCCTCATGCTGGAAGGCCCGGTACGGCGCTCCTGCCTTCACCGCACCAAGTGCCGCGAGCTGCGCCTTGTGCACCAGGTCGTGAACCTGCCGCTGCGCCGCGGTGTACTCGCCGGTGGCCGGGAACGTCCGGGTCACGTCGGCCGTGTAGAGGGTGCGGGTCTCGACGCCGGCGTCGAGCAGGATGACGTCACCCTCGTTCACCGCACCGTCGTTGCGAACCCAGTGCAGCACCGGCGCATGCTTGCCCGCAGCAACGATCGACGCGTAGCCGACGCCGTTACCGGCCGTCCGCGCGCGGCGGTCGAAGGTGCCTTGCAGCCAACGCTCACCACCACCGCGGATCGCCTCGGGCAGTTCGCGTGCCACATCCTCGAACGCGAGCACGCTGGCCGCGACGGCCTCGCGCAGCTGGTCGAGCTCCCAGTCGTCCTTGATCCGGCGCAGCTCGGCAATCGTCTGCCGCAGCTCGTTGCCGTCGTACGGCGCGGTCCGCACGAGCGCGTCGAGCATCGGGTCGACGCCCGGGATCGACAGCATGAACGGAACCGCACCACGCACCGCGGACGGCAGCTCCTCGATCGGGCGGCACGCGATCTGCAATGCCTCCGACCAGTCCTTCAGACCCGGTACCGGGCCGATCCACAGCTCGCCGTCGCGGGCGTTCGCGAAGAAGTCGGCCTCCTCCGGCCCGGCCGCCTCCCGCAGATACAGGGTCGCGTCACCGTCGGCCGACAGCACCAGCACGGCGCCCTCAGCCTGGCAACCGGTCAGCCACACGAAGTCGCTGTCGGCGCGGAAGTCATAGTCGGTGTCGTTCGACCGCACCGGCGCATGACCGGCCCCGATCGCGATCCGCCGACCCGGCAGCGCTGCGGCGAGCTTGCGCCGATGCGCGGCAGCGGCCTCGGCCAGCCCGTCCGGCACGCTGACGGACCGGTCCACCGCGCCCCAGCCCCGCGCGATCGACTCGCGGAAACCCTTGGCGTCGATAGGGCGGTAGGACTTGGGCGTCTGGTCGGTCCGCTCGTCGGTCATGGATCCATCAACTCAGGTCGTGCCGGGCAGGCGCAACCCCTTATGGATCAGCGGGTGCGGAAGGCTTCGAGGATGGCGATTTCCGACTCGATCAGGTACTGATTCAGCGCGACCGCGGCGTCGTCGTACCGGCGGGCTTCGAGGAGCTCGAAAAGCGCGCGGTTCCGGGCGATATAGGGCTCGTGCAGCTCGCGCGGCGTCGCGATCACGTGGAAGAGGAGCCGCAGCTCCGCGAGCAGACGACCGGTCATCGCGTCCATCCGGGCGCTGTCGGCCAGCCCGATCAGATGCTGGTGGAAGCGCATGTTCGCCGTACCGACGGCCGGCCAGCGGTCCGCCAAGGCCGCAGCCTCGGCCGCCTCGACGTCGTCCTGCAGCGGCTCGAGCCGAGCTGCGGGCAGCTCGGGGTCACGCTCGGCGAGGCCGCGGACGACGTCCACCTCGAGCACCCGGCGCAGGCGATAGAGGTCGACCACGTCCGCCTCGTCGAGCTCCGGGACGAAGACTCCGCGGTGCAATTTGTAGATCAGCAGGCCCTCGTGGGTCAGCAGCCGGAACGCCTCGCGCAGCGTGTTCCGGCTGACCTCCAGGACCTCGGTCAGTTCGACCTCGGACAACTGGGCACCGGGCGGGAGGGCGCCCTCGGTGATACTGCGCCGCAGGATGTCGGCGGCACGCTCGGCGGAGCTGCTGCGGTCGAGCCGCGCGACATCCGCGGCGACCGTCCGCAACCACGCCTGCCGGTTGCCGTCTGCCTCACCGCTACTCATGGCCGCATCATCGCTCACCACAGGTGATCAGGGAAAGTAGAACCATCCTCTTGCAGGATTGTTGAACAATCTCTAATCTCGTTCTACCGGCCGAGGAGGACAAGGATGGACCTCAACGCAGACCTGGGCGAGGGCTTCGGCTCCTGGCCGATGGGTGACGACAGCGCGCTGCTCGACGTCGTCACGAGCGCCAACATCGCCTGCGGCTTCCACGCCGGCGACCCGTCGATCATGCGCCGGGTGACCGGCCAGGCGGTCGAGCGCGGCGTCGCCATCGGCGCCCACGTCGGGTATGCCGACAAGGCCGGGTTCGGCCGCCGCTTCGTCGACATCGAACCGGACGCACTGCGCGACGAGATCGTCTACCAACTCGGCGCCCTGGACGCGTTCGCCCGGATCGCCGGGGACCGCGTCCGCTACGTGAAGCCGCACGGCGCGCTCTACAACACGATCGGCCACCACGAGGCGCAGGCCGCGGCCGTGGTCGGCGCTGTCGCGGACTACGACCGCACCCTCCCGGTGCTCGGCCTCCCCGGCTCAGCCTGGCTGCGACTTGCCGCCGAGGCAGGCCTCACGGTGATCCACGAAGCCTTCGCCGATCGCGCCTATACACCGGAAGGCACGCTGGTTTCCCGCCGCGAGGCCGGCTCGGTGCTGCATGACGCCGACGAGATCGCTGCCCGCTGTACGGCGATGGCCACCGGCCGCCCGATCACTGACAGCGCGGGTGACGAGCTGACCGTGGAGGCGGCCTCGATCTGCGTGCACGGTGACACCCCGGGCGCGGTCGACATCGCTCGCCGGGTGCGCACCGCGCTGGAGGATGCCGGCGTCACGCTGAGCCCGTTCGGCCGCTGATGCGGATCCTGCCCGCGGGCGACTCCGCGTTGCTGGTCGAGCTCGACGACCTCGACGAGGTGCTCGGCTACTACACCGCGCTGCTCGCCGATCGGCCGGTCGATGCGGTCGACATCGTCCCGGCGGCTCGCACCGTGCTCGTGACGACTCTTGGCGGCCTCGACGCCCTGCACCGCCATCTGCTGGGCGTGCAGCCCTTGACCACGGCTCGGAGCGCGGGCGATCTGCTGGAGGTCCCGGTCCGGTACGACGGCGAGGACCTGCGCGATGTCGCCGAGTTGCTCGACTGCAGCCCCGCCGAGGTCATCGAACGCCATACCGGCGAGGAGTGGACCGTGGCGTTCTGCGGGTTCGCTCCCGGCTTCGGCTACCTGACCGGTACGTCGGACTGGAACATCCCGCGTCGTTCGTCGCCCCGCACCAAGGTCCCGGTCGGCGCGGTCGGCCTGGCCGGTGAGTTCAGCGGGGTCTACCCGCGAGAGTCGCCCGGGGGCTGGCAGCTGATCGGGCGGACCGAGCTGAAGATCTTCGACCAGCAACGTGATCCCGCCGCCTTGTTCCATCCCGGTCGCCGGGTCCGCTTCGTCTCCGTGGGTGGTTCATGATCACGGTGCTGGAAACGGGGCCGTTGGCAACGATTCAGGACGGGGGCCGGATCGGTCAGGGCGCGCTGGGTGTTCCTACCTCGGGCGCGTGTGACCCCACGTCGTACGCGCTGTCCAACCGGTTGGTTGGAAACCATCCCGGCGCGGCCGCCCTCGAGATCACCTTCGGCGGCCTGGTCCTGCACGCCGACGCCGACCTCACGATCGCGATCACCGGCGCCCCGTGTACCGGCGTACCGCTGAACGCACCGACTGTGGTGCGCGCCGGCGAGGTCCTGCGCTTCGGCCCACCCCGCAGCGGTTTGCGCACGTACCTCGCGGTTCGCGGCGGCATCGACGTACCGGCGGTTCTCGGTTCTCGCTCGACCGACCTGCTCTCCGGCCTCGGCCCGGCACCCCTCCAAGCCGGTACGACGTTGCCGGTCGGCCGCGCGTGTGGACCGATGCCGGGCGTCGACCTGGCCGCGGTCGCGGACCCCGCGGCCGGCACCGTCTCCGTCCGCATCACCCCGGGCCCACGGCGCGACTGGTTCACCGACGCCGGCTGGTCTTCGTTCCTCGGCCAGACCTACGAGGTCAGCAGCAACAGCAACCGCGTCGGCGTCCGCCTCGACGGCACCCCGCTGGAGCGCGCCCGCGACGGGGAGCTCTCCAGCGAGGGCATGGCCCTCGGCGCGATCCAGATCCCGCCGTCCGGCCTCCCCGTCGTCTTCCTCGCCGATCACCCCGTCACCGGCGGCTACCCCGTGATCGCCTACGTCAGCACAGCCTCCCTGGCCGGCTGCGCCCAACTCCGCCCCGGCCAAGGCATCCGCTTCTTCAGCTGATCAGGACGGCCAGGGGTAGCTGTCTGTACAGCGCGGCTGGTTGCTGGGGAAGAGCTGCTTGTAGCCCGGCCGCTCGGGATACACCACGTAGCAAGGCTTGGCCGGTTTGGAGCTGTCGTAGACCTGGCGCCCACCCGCGTACCCGCGCACGACATAGGCGAACCGGAGCGGATCGTCTGCGTCGTACGGGCCCCAGCCGGTCCGTCCCTCGGTGGGAGCCATCCAGAACCCGTCCACGAGGAAGGCGTCCACTGCGGGCCGGCCCGGCACCTGAACGGTCACTCGATCGACGGGGCCCGCGAAGAGGCCGGCGTTGCGCGCGATCGTCCGGATCGGGTCACCGCCGAGAATCTGCTGCTGGGTGGTCCGCAGACTCGATTCGCTGATCACTCCGCCGGCGGTCCGGCTGCAGAGCCAGTAGTAGTCGATCTTCTCCGCCGCAATCGCCCCGATCGGCTTTCCGACCGTCTCGGTCCCCTTGCCGATCAGCCACGTGTTGACGAGCTTCGGGTCCTTCACGCCCGGGAACTCGACGGCCCGGACCACCTTGAAATCCCGGAACGGGCGCTTGATGCCGTTCGCCGTGATCCGGTTGGCCTCGGACAGACACTCCGCCTGCAGCTTCTTGGTCTCCTGGGTGGACAGGTCCCGGACCGACGCCTGCCCGGCGACCGGCGTACCGGAGTCGTCCTTCTTCAGGGCCGGTACGGCGACGGCCAGGCCGGCGGCGACTGCGAGAACCGCGGCAGCCGCGGCGACCGGGACCAGCACGCGGCGCGGCGTACGGGGCTGTTCGGTGTCCAGGGCGTCAAGCAGCTCGGTGCGGAGCTTGTCGTGCACGCCGGGCGGGAGCGGCTGGTCTTGACGGCGGTTGAGCAGGTCTCTCATGACGGGTCCTCCACGGTGCTGACGGCGACGCTCAGGTCGCGAAGACGTTTGCGGGCGCGCGACATCCGGGACTTCACGGTGCCGAGCGGGATGTCGAGGGCGACGGCCGCCGACTGGGCGTCGAGCCCCGACCAGAAGCAGAGCTCGACGATCTCCCGCTCGTGCCGCGGCAGCTTGCGGAGCAACGCGCGCAGCCGCTTGGCCTCCCGCTCGTCGTCGATCCGGGCCGCGACGTGCTCGGCATGATCCGGTACGTCGGCGGCCGGGCCCTGCCGCAGCAGGTTGAGCCGCCGGAAATGCTGTTTGCGCCACTCGTTGCGCAGCACGTAGTCGGCCGTCCGCAGCAGCCACGGCAGCGCCGAGTCGTGGACCAGAACCACGTCCTCCCGGCGCCGCCAGGCGTGCAGGAACACCAGCGACGTCAGGTCCTCGGCATCACTCCACGAGGCTGTCCGCCGGAACAGAAAGTTGTAGACCGCCCGGGCGTGCCGGTCGAAGAGGACACCGAATGCTTCCGTCTCCCCTTCGACCGACCGTCGCCAGAGCTCGCCGTCACTCATCGTTGTCGGCAACCCCTCGGGTCTCCCAGTCAGCGCGATCGTCACGCCACCACCTCCAGATCGTCCCCCCGCTGGGGGTCTCACTGGGTTAATGTCGTGACGCCGCTGCCGGGATCCCGTCAGTTCGCGTAGGCCGCGATCTCGTCCACGAAGATCCAGTCGGCCGCGTTGCCCTGTGAGTACTTCTCGTACTCGACCTGCACGTACCGCGCCTTCGTCTGCACAGGGAACCGGAACCACTGCGCCGACGAGACGCTCGTGGCGGCGATCTCGGTCACCCGGTCCAGGGTCTCACCGGCCGAGATCCGCACCTTGTCCGGCGAGTACTTGGTCACCCCGTCGAAGTTGTCGTGCACCTCGATCCGCCCGAGCTGCTGCACCGAGCCCAGGTCCACGGTCACCTTGCGCCAACCCGTCGTACCGACTCCGAAGTTGTAGCCGTAGCTGAAGGTGTCATTGTGGTGCCCGGCGATGACGCCGTCCGTCGACTCCTTGTTGCCGGTGTCGGGGTAGTTCGCGTGCGGCGCGTTGTCCTTCGTGTACGACGCGCCTGCGGCGAGGTTGGCCGGGCCGGTGGCGCCGTACGCCTCGATCTCGTCGACCAGCATCACCGACGCGTCGGCCGTGAACGTCTTGTTCAGCGTCACCCGGACATAGCGTGCGGTGGTCGGCGGGAAGTCGAACTGGTACCAGATCTTCGACTGGTCGTTCGGCGTACCGGGCAGGTATCCCTTCTGCTTCCAGGTCACGTTGTCGGTACTCGTCGCGATCGTCACCTGGTCCGGCCGGTACGCCGGGTACTCCTCGTACGCGTGCATCCGGACCTCGTCGACGATCCGCGCCGTACCCAGGTCGAACTGGATCGTCACGGTCCCCTGCCCCGCTCCGAATCCGTAGGTCCGGCCGTCGTCATGCGCGTCGGCAAGGACACCGTCGGTGGACTCGAATCCACTGTCTGGCTTGTTGTTCGGCGTCGGACTGACCGAGTAGCTGCGACCGCCGAGCAGGTTCTGCTTCGCCAGCGGGCTACCGGCAACCTCCAGGCTGTTCAGCCCGGACACCCCGCTACTGAACTCGACCCGGACAT
Source organism: Kribbella sp. NPDC051587 (assembly GCF_044453945.1). Classification (NCBI taxonomy): domain Bacteria; kingdom Bacillati; phylum Actinomycetota; class Actinomycetes; order Propionibacteriales; family Kribbellaceae; genus Kribbella; species Kribbella sp. NPDC051587. The sequence continues at coordinate 361,346 of NZ_JBITDE010000002.1, read as the reverse complement.
ACCGCGCCTTCCCGTTGATCCCGGCGAAGGCTCCACCACCACCGCTGTACGCCGTACTCCACCGAGCGCCGTCGTACGAGACCTTCACGTTGTAGCTAGCGGCTGCGGTACCCGACCAGTTGAGTTGGAGTCCGTCGAGCTGGACCTGCCGACCGAAGTCGACCTGCAACCACTGCGCACCCGTACCGCTCGGCTGCCAACTGGTCGCGCTGTCACCGTCAACCGCCTTCGCAGCTTCGTGACCGGCGGCCGCGCTCGACGCGGTCGCCGTCGTGTTCCTCGCGAGGTGCGGGCTGATCGGCTTGCCGGCCGCGGCGTCCAGCGCGATCCGCCGGATCCTGGCCTGGTAGCCGGTGTCCGGGCTGTACTTGTCGGCCGTCTGGGTCAACGCGGCCGCCAGATCCCTTGCCAGCTTGGGATTCCGCTTCCCGACAAGGTTCAGTACTTCGTAGTCCTCGATCCCGTCGCGGAGCGATTCGTACCGGATCGTCGACTGGATCGTGTTGTTGGCGACGTCCGGCCAGACGATCTCGTGGTCACCCTTCGACTCGGTCGCGTCGAGGTCGGCCAGCCAGCCGTTCATCGAATAGTGCAGGTAGCCGTTGGCACCGCGCGAGTACGCGTACCAGGGCGTCAGCCGCTGGTTGAACTGCGGCTGGTCGATGAAGCGGTTGAGGTAGTTGCCGACCGGGATGTTGCAGTTGTAGAAGTACAGATCCTTGCCCTGGGCCCGCAAGTTGTCGTACGTCGCCCGGTTCTGGTCGTAGTTGAGCAGGTTCGGGACCATCACCGACATCGTCGACGACAGGTTCGCCGCGGTCGGCTCGTGGAACGCGGCGTCACCGATCCGGACGTCCGGCCAGTGCGACCGCATCCGCTGCGCGATCCCGCGGTACGCCGCCTCCTCCTGGTCGCCGATCGGCTCGTCACCGACGTGCATCCAGTACTTCAGGCTCTCGGTCCAGCCCTTCGCGTCCAGGTGCTGCTTCAGTTGCGGGATGAACTGGTCGATGAAGTTGTTCGCCTTCGCCGAGTTCCAGTTCACGTAGTTCCGCGCGCCCTTGCCACCGGTGCCGTCGATGATCTCGACCTCGCGGATGCCGTCCTGCGGCCGGCCCCAGTTGTAGGTGTCCGCCGAGACCCAGAAGCCCTCCAGCCGCTTCACCACGCCACGATCCAGCATGAACTGGATGACCTCGTCGATCCGGCTCCAGTCGAAGGTGTAGACACCGGCCGCGTTGCTGTTGTCGGTGACGGTGGTATTGCCGTCCACCAGCATGTTCACCAGCGGCAGGGTGAGCGTGTTCGTCCGGTGCCGCTTCATCTGGGTGGCGACCTTGTCCATCAGGTCCCAGTACTGCGGGCTGTACCGCGGGTACTTGTACGTCTGCTCCATCGTCTGGCCGTCCGGCGCCCACGAGATCTCACCGAAGAACACGTTCCACAGCGTCGTTTCGAACGTCTGGTCCTTCGGATCCGGCAAGGTCACCGCCCGGACGTCGACCGAGACCGGTACGTCGATGGGACCGGCTTGGGTGGTCACGGTCGCCGTACCGGTGTAGGCCCCGGCGGCGGTTCCCTTCGGTACGGCGGCGGTCACCCAGATCGACAACGCCGTCCGGGGGCCGACACTCGCCGTCCTCGCGTTGGACAACGGATCCGGGAAGTCACCCGGGGCCTTGCGGACCGGCGGATACATCGGCTGGTTGCCGAACTTCGTGTTGGCGTTCAGGTACTTGTAGGCCACGAAGTTGTACGACAAGTTGCTCGCGGCAATCGATGCGCCGTTGCCGGTGAGGGCCGAGAACGACACGCCGTCGACGTTGACGTAGGACGACGAGCGCAGCACGATCTGCGCGCTCTCCTCCTCGTTGGCCGCCGCGTCGAGAGCGATCGCGCGGCCGGATTCCTTGCTGGGCAAGGAGTCCTGGAACACGCTGGTGCTCGACGGTTCGGTCCAGTAGTCGATCCCAGGCGCAGCCTGGACGGACTGCCGCTGCATGGGCGGCGGCGTACCGGCTTGTGCGTTCGGAGCGAACGCCACGGCAGCCACCAGCGCGGCGATGACGAGACGGCGGACTGACGGCATGACACGTCCTCTCGGAACGGCGGCGGGGCGGCCGCCTGATGCCGTCAACGATTACGTGCGTGGGCGAAGTGGTCCAGAAATCCGTTTAGACCATTCGACCTGATGTGTATACCTACTCGATCAAACCGTCTGGAAGCGCCGCTTGTACTCCGTCGGCGTGGTGCTCAGGTGACGGGCGAACGCTCGCCGCAGCGTCTCGTCGCTGCCCAGACCACTGTGCCGTGCGGCTGAGGTGATGCTGTGTCCGTCCAGGATCAACTGTTGCGCCCGGTCGAGGCGAACTCGCTCGATCCAGCGGCCCGGCGTGGTCTGCAGTTCGGTCTGGAACAGCCGCGTCAGGTGCCGCGGGCTGACCGCGACCTGCTTGGCAAGGCTCGGCAGGCTGTGGTCTGCTGCCGGATCGGCAACCACGGCTGCGGTCGCTATGCGGAGAGGGTCACTCTTGGCTGGTGGGGTCGCGATCGCGGTCGAGAACTGGGACTGCCCGCCCGGGCGTTGCATGAACACGACGAGCTCGCGCGCGACCTCCCGCGCGACGGCCGCACCGTGATCGGCCTCGACCAGGGCGAGGGTCAGGTCGATGCCGGCGCTGATGCCGGCAGAGGTGACATACCGGCCGTCGGTGATGTGCAGAGCGTCGGACTCGACGTGGACCTTCGGGTATTTGCGGGCGAGCGTGTCCGCATGCCGCCAATGCGTGGTCGCGCGCCGACCATCGAGCACGCCCAGCTCCGCAAGCACGAAGGCCCCCGTGCACACGGACGCGACCCGTTCTGCCCGCTCAGCCAGTACGGCGGCAGTCTCCCGTACGTCGTCCGGCACGCGCTCGGCGAGGTGATCGGCACCCGCGATCACGACCGTATCGACCCGGCCGGCTTGATCCGCTGTGACGGTGCCGGCGAGGGTCAGACCGGCTGAGGTCCGCACGCTGCCGCCTGTGGGTGAGACCAGGATCGGCTCATACCGGCTCGCCGTTCGGTTGGCTTGGTGGAACACCTCGAGCGGACCGCTCACATCGAGCAGCGTCACGTCGTCGTACACGACGAAGGCGACCCGGCATGTCCGAATCTGTGGTTCTCCCGGCCTTTTGGACATGGCCCCAGGATAGCCCGCGCCGCGAGGCTGGAGACCCAACCTCCGGAAAGGCAGCCCGATGACCGAAGAGATCGCCGGCATCAAGATCCCCGACAGCACCCTGGCCCGCGAAGCCACCGAGCTGGTCCGGGACGCCGCGACACCGCTCGTCTACCACCACTCGCGCCGCGTCTTCCTGTTCGGCGCCCTCCGCGGTCTCGCCGACGGACTCACCTTCGACCCCGAACTCCTCTACGTCGGCGCCCTCTTCCACGACCTCGGTCTGACCGAGCGCTACCGCCGTACCGACCAGCGCTTCGAGATCGACGGCGCCGACCAGGCCCGCCGCTTCCTCGACTCCCACGGCGTCCCGACCCTCGACTCCGACCGCGTCTGGACCGCCATCGCCCTGCACACCACCCCCGAGATCCCCCTCCACATGGCCGCCGAGATCGCCCTCGTCACCCGCGGCGTCGAATACGACGTCCTCGGCCTCGGCTACGACCTCCTCCCCGACACCCAACGCGCCGCGGTCGTCGCCGCCCATCCCCGCCCCAACTTCAAGCCCCAGATCCTCGCCGCCTTCACCGAAGGCCTCATCGACCGCCCCGCCACCACCTTCGGCAACGTCAAAGCCGACGTCCTCGCCCACTTCGACCCCACCTACCACCGCACCGACTTCGTCGACATCATCCAAACCTCCGCCTGGCCCGAGTGATCGGCGTTGCTTGTCCGGGCGGCCCGGGCAGGTAAGGATGTGCGGTATGACGGAGAGTTCTGGGATCGACAGCACCGTGCCGCCGAGCGGGACCGGGTGTGCGGAGTGTTTGAGCAACGACGGCTGGTGGTTCCACCTGCGGCGGTGCGCCGAGTGCGGTCACATCGGCTGCTGCGACTCGTCGCCGGCCCAACACGCCTCGGCCCACTTCGCCGAGACAGGCCACCCGATCGTCCGTAGCTTCGAGCCCGGCGAGGACTGGTTCTGGCACTACGGCGAGTCCCAGTACTACGACGGCCCGACCCTCGCCGACCCCCAGTCCCGCCCCGCCGACCAGCCAGTCCCCGGCCCCGCCGGCAACGTCCCCACCGACTGGCAGAACCACCTCAACTAATTGAGGCCCCTCCGAGCTACAGGACGAAGCCGGTGGGGAAGGGGTCGTCGGGGTCGAGGAGGTAGTTGGCGGTGCCGGTGATCCAGGCTCGGCCGGTGACTGTCGGTACGACGGCGGCGTGGTCGCCGACGACCGTTTCCTCGATGAGGCGGCCGGTGAAGCGGGTACCGATGAAGGACTCGTTGACGAAGTCCACGCCGAGCGGCAACTCGCCCCGGGCGTGCAGCTGCGCCATGCGCGCCGACGTACCGGTCCCGCAGGGCGACCGGTCGAACCAGCCGGGGTGAATCGCCATCGCGTTGCGTGAGTGCGCACCGTCGAGACCCGGCGCGGTGAACTGCACGTGCTGACAACCGTTGATCCCCGGGTCGAGCGGATGCACCGGCCGGTCTGTCGCGTTGATGGCGTCCATCACCGCCAGCCCGGCGTTCAGGATCTGATCCTTGTACGTGCGATCGAACGGGATCCCGAGCTGATCCAGCGGCAGGATCGCGTAGAAGTTCCCGCCATACGCCAAGTCGTAGGTGACCGCACCCAACCCCGGCACCTCGACCACGGCATCCAGAGCATGACTGTACGACGGTACGTTCCGCAGCGTCACGTGTTCCGCACGACCGTTGCTCACGGCAACGTCAACCACCACCAGACCGGCCGGTGTATCCAGCCGAACAACGGTCACCGGCTCCTGCACCTCGACCATGCCGGACTCGACCAGCACAGTCGCGACGCCGATCGTGCCGTGACCGCACATCGGCAGACAGCCCGAGACCTCGATGTAGAGCACGCCCCAGTCCGCGTCCGGCCGGGTCGGCGGTTGCAGGATCGCGCCGCTCATCGCCGCATGACCGCGCGGCTCGTTCATCAGGAAGAGGCGCAGCCCGTCGAGGTGCTTCATGAAGTACTCGCGCCGCTCGGCCATCGTCGTACCGGGCACGACGCCGACGCCACCGGTGACGACCCGCGTGGGCATGCCTTCGGTGTGGGAGTCGATCGCGCTGATCGTCCGGATCGACCTCATGCCAGCGCCGAACCAGTTAAATACAGGACGGCTTTCTTCATGTCCTGCTCCAGTTGTGCGACGTGTTCGGGCACGAGCGGCCCACGAGGCGGGCGGCAGGGGCCGCCGTACCGGCCGACGTAGTCCATGCCGTACTTGATCGCCTGCACGAACTCCACCCGCGAGTCCCACCGGAACGCCGCGACCAGCGGCTCGTACAGCGCCCGGGCCTCCTCCAGCTTGCCCTGTACGGCGAGGTCGTACAACCGCACCGACTCGGCCGGGAACACGTTCGGGAACCCGGCGAACCACCCGGTCGCCCCCATCAGCAACGCCTCGAGCGTAAGGTCGTCCGCCCCGGCGATCACCGCCAACTCCGGCGCCAGCTCGCGAATCTCCAGGATCCGGCGGACATCGCCCGAGAACTCCTTGACCGCGACCACATTCTCGATCTGCGCAATCTCCGCGAGCAGGTCCGGCGTGAGGTCGACCTTGGTGTCGATCGGGTTGTTGTAGACCATCACCGGCAACCCGGCCTTGGCCACCTCGGTGAAGTGATGAATCACCTCACCACGGTTCGCCCGGTACATCGTCGGCGGCAGGCACAGTACGCCGTCCGCCCCGTCCTCCGCCGCCTTCTCCGCCCACGCCCGAGCCTGGTGAGCCCCGACCCCGTGCACGCCGACAACCACCACGCCATCGTTGCCCACAGCATCAATCGCCGTCCGTGCCACCGCCCGCCGCTCGTCGTCGGTCAGCGACGAGTACTCGCCGAGCGACCCGTTCGGCCCGACCCCACGACACCCGTTGTCCACCAACCACCGGCAGTGCTCCGCATACCGATCGAGGTCCGGCCGCAACCCCGCCGGCGCCTCCGCATCCTCCTTGTAGGGCAACGCCGTCGCCACAATCACGCCGTCCAGCTTCTCCGTCACAACGCCTCCTCAGCCTCAGCCAGATCGCCCAACCGCACCGGTACGGCGATCGGCCGTTTCATCGATGTCGTGTCGCCGAGCAACTCGGCCACATTCCGCGAACAAACCCGTCCCTGACACAACCCAAGCCCCACCCTGCTGTTCAGCCGCAGCGCCCGCCCCGCAACGCCGCCCTCAGCAACAACCCCCTCAACCTCCCCGCGCTGAACCTCCTCGCACCGGCACACCAGGGTCGACGCACCACTCCACGCCTTCCACCCCTCCCGCACCGGATAAGCCCGCCCCAACGCCACCGCAAACCGCCGCAACCGCCCAACCCCCGAACCACCAAACACCCGCCGCACCAACCATCGCCATCCCGTCGCAGTCCGACCCGACCACCCGACTGTCGTCGCAGCCGAAGCAGTTCGCCGGGTCCCTCGCGCCACCCCCGGCACCCGCTCCCCCTCGTCCGGCGGTCCCTCCGGGCTCTCCCGTCGCGCCGCGCCAGCGTGTCGCGCTGCAGCCTCGCCGGCGATCCGGCCTTCGGCGGCGGACAGGTCCGCACCACCGATCCCCGTGATCTCACCTGCGGCGAACACTCCGGGGGTGGCGGTCTGCTGGTCGGCGTCCGCAACGACCGCCAGCCCGTCGTCGGTCAGCCCGCACCCGGCGGCGACCGCTAGCTCCAACTGGGGCGTGAACCCAAAACCCACACACACCGCGTCGCACTCGATCCGCCGTTCCGTGCCAGGCACGGGCTTCCAGTCGACGTCCAGACGCGCAACAGTCACAGCCTCAACATGGGAATCCCCGTGGGCCTCAACAACCGTCCATCCGTGATGCAACCGAATGCGGTGCTGAGCCAGCGTCCGCGCATACCCCGCGAGTTCACCAAGCTTGCCAACAGCAACCAATGGATCCGCCGACCACCCACGAGCAACAGTCGACAACCGATTGGCCTCGAACAACCCGACGACCTCAGCACCAACCCCCACCAGCGACGAAGCCACCGGCAGTAGGAACGGCCCCGTCCCGGCAACCACGACCCGCCGACCAACAGCAACCCGCTGACCCTTCGCCAGCGCCTGCGCCGCCCCAGCCGTGTACACCCCCGGTAAATCCCAACCAGGAAAGGGCAAAACCCGATCGTAGGCCCCCGTCGCCAGCACCACGGCCTGACCATCAACCGCAAACACCGACCGCCCACGAGCGTCCGCAGCACCACGCTGCACCCACAGCCGCGTCCCCTCGACCGCCCACACCGACGACTCCGGCAGATAGGTGATCAGCTCATGCGACAGCACCCGATCACCCACAAAAGCCTGACGCCGTACGCCGAACTCCGCCGCAGCCGACCGATGGAACTGACCACCCAACGCACGCCCAGCATCCAGCAGCACCACCGACGCCCCACCATCAGCCGCAGCCAACGCCGCCGCCATCCCACCAGGTCCCGCTCCCACCACCACAACCTCAGCCGCAACTGCCTCCCCAGAAGCCGATTCCCCAGCTCCACAAGGCAAAACAGCGCCATTCTGCGACTCGATCGAGTCCCCCGCAGCAACCGTCCGCTGACATGCCCGCACATCCGGAGTCCCGTTCACAACAACCAGGCAGTCGAAGCAAGCCCCGATCCCACAGAACACCCCGCGCGGCCGACCACCACCCCGCGTCGTCCGCCAAGTGTCCTGCCCGCGCCCCAACAACAGACCGGCAACCGTCTGCCCAGCCACCGCCTCCACCGGCGCCCCGTCCACAGTCACCGGTACGACGTCCGCCGTACCGACCGAATCCCGGTCGAAGAACGCGGTCATCCGTCGATCACCGCCGCCCGATCCACCCGGAACGGCTCCGCCGCAACATGTGGCGTCAACCCCAACAACAGCTCACACACCAACCGCCCAGTGGAAGCAGCCAACCCGATCCCAGCCCCCTCATGCCCGGTCGCATGCCACAACCCCGGCACCCGCGGATCCGGGCCGATCACCGGCAGATGATCCGGCGCATAAGGCCGAAACCCGCCGTACGCACGCATCACCGCAACCTCAGCCAAGAACGGAAACAGCCCAACAGCCTTCCGAGCCAGCTCACGCAGTACCCGAACCCGCAGCGACTCGTCGAACCCGACTCGCTCCCGGCTGGACCCGATCAGCACCGTCCCAGCCCGCGTCGACTCGACCACCGTCGAGGTCTGCAGCTCAGCGTCACCACTCCCGACAGCACCCACATAGTCCGCGTCATAAACCTTGTGGCGAACAGATTCCGGCAGGGGCGCCGTCACCAGCACCATCCCGCGCCGCGGCAGGACCCGAATCGGCGCGCCGGCCGATGAACTGAACGCCCCGGCCCAAGGCCCACAAGCATTCAGTACGACGTCGCACGCGATCACGCCGTCACTCGTCTCAACTCCGACCACCCGCCCGGCCGCCGACCGTCGCACACCAAGCGCCGTCACTCCGGACCGAACCTCACCCCCACGCTCCCGAACCGCAGCAAGCAAAGCCGTTGCCGCCAGCACCGGTTGCACCTGTGCGTCGTCCGGATAATGCACCGCGACCGTCACCCGAGGAGTCAACAAAGGCTCCAACTCCAGGGCCTCAGCCGCAGACACCAGACGGGCTGAGACCCCAGCAGCCACCTGCTTCGCAGCAAACGCCTTCAATGGCGCAGGGTCGCCGGTAGCAACCACCACACCGCCTTTGGATTCCCACTCGACATCGGTAACCCGCTGAGGCAGCCGCGCCAGTACGCGCTCCCACTCGAGCCGGGACGCCAGCGCCAGGTCGAGCTCCGGCCCCGGCTCCTTGTCCGAGACCAGCACATTCCCTTCGCCGGCCGCCGTCGTACCGGCCGCGGGCCCGTCCCGGTCGATCACCAGCACCCGAACCCCAGCCGCCGACAGCGCCTCAGCACAGGCGGCGCCGACCATGCCAGCGCCCACAACCACCACATCCGGCATGATCACCTCCGAAGGACCGTTCATTAAACTGAACGATCCCGAGCGTACGTCGCCGCCCCTCGGGAGGTCAACGGTCAGCTGAGATGCGGTCCCGGGCCGGCCGGCGCGGCGTCCGGCGGGTACTCCAGCAGCAGCACCGACCGCACCGGCCCGTCCACCGCCTCGTAGCCGTGCGGCCCGCCGGCCCGGAAGGCCAGGTAGTCCCCCGGCCCGAGCTCCTCGGTCCGGCCCCGCGAGGTCACCCGCAGCCGCCCGCTCAGCACGATGTGATGCTCGATCCCGGGGTGCCCGTCGGAGTGCTGCACAGCATCCGGCCGCACGTCCTGCGTGTAGATCTCGAACAGCCCACCGGCCGGTTCCAGCCGCCGTACCATCCGCAGATCGATCGCGTCCCCGGACAGTACGTCGATCTCCGCCGACCGCACGAGGACCAGATCAGCCGTCGGCGCATCGCTCAGCAGCGCCGACACCGGCACCCCGAGAGCGTTCGACAAACTGAACACGGTCTCGATGGTCGGGTTCCCACTGCCGGACTCCAGCTGGGACAGCGTCCCCTTCGCGATCCCCGACCGCCGGGCCAGTTCGGACAGCGAGATCCCCTGCTCGTCCCGTCGCGCGCGCAGGTTCAGCCCCAGCACCCGCCCCGCACCCATCGCCGCCATGCCCGGAGCTTAAGGGATCACCCGCTGCCGCCTGAGCTCGGCGAAGATCTCGAAGAACATCTCGTCGGTGGCGACGTACTCGTGGAAGCCCGCCCGCCGCGCTTTCGAGCCGTCGGCGAAGAAGTCGTAGTCCCACCCGAACACGAAGTCCGCGAACGGCCACGACGACACTTCCTCGTACGACGTTTCCGCCAGCCCATGTGTCACCTGCAACTGCTTCCACGCCGGCGCCTTGTCCGCCATCACGTCCTGCAGCGACATCTGCAACGGCGGCGCAACCTCCATCTCGAACCAGCGCGCGATCTTGGGCCAGAGCTCACTCCATCGGAACAGATCCCCGTTCGCGATGTTGAACGCCTGGTTCGCCGCCGCCGGCGCGCTGGCCGCCCACACCGCCGCCTTCGCCAACAGCCCGGAGTCGGTCACCTCGAGCAGCGCGTCGTACGCCCCGGGCTTTCCCGGGAACCGCAGCGGCACCCCGAGCTCCTTCGACAACGACGCGTACACAGCGATCGCGACCGCGAGGTTCATCGGGTTGCCCAAGGCAACACCGCCGACGACGGAGGGACGCAACGCCGACCAGTCCCATGCCTTCCCGACCTGCCGAGCCTCAAGAAACTGCTGCTGATCGACGTTGAACTCCGGCGGCAGATGCGGAGGATCATCCTCCCGCGCAGGCGTCTTGAACGGCCCCAGATGAGCGCCGTACACCTTGTAGCCCTGCATCAAACTCACGTGCCGCAAACCACGCGCCACGGACTCGATCGCGTCCACGACGTTGACCAGCATCGCCAGGTTCGGCGGTACCAGCTCGGCCCAGGTCGGCCGATCCTGATACGCCACGTAGAAGACGTGCGTCACGTCGGCAAGCCCGGCCAGCCTCACCCGAGTGTCCTCCGCATCCAGCAGATCCACCGCCAGCTGCCGAACCTTCCCCGGTACGTCGACGCCTCCGCGCCGCGACAACCCGACCACTCGCCAGTCCTCCAGCGAGGCCAGGTGCTCGACCAGATTCGACCCGATGACACCCCGCGCACCGACCACCAACGCCACATTCCGCATATCCACAGCCTGTGGGTACCGTGTGGATAAGTCCAAGTCATAGTGATCACCGATCCCATAAGATGTGCTTATGACCACGCTGCGCCAGCTCGAGTACCTGGTCGCCGTGGTGGATACCGGCTCGTTCACGAAGGCGGCCGAGCAGCTCCACGTCACCCAGCCGGCCCTGTCCCACCAGATCCGCGCTCTCGAGCGTTCGGCCGGCGGCCGGCTCCTCGAGCGGCTGCCGCGCAGCATCCGGCTCACCGCGACCGGCCGCGCGATGCTTCCGCACGCCCGCGCCGCGCTGGCCGACGCCTACCGCGCGCAGTGCGCCGCACGCCAAGCGGCCGGCCTCGAAGTCGGCGAGCTGCAGATCGGCACGCTCTACTCGATCACCCTGGGGATCCTCCCCGCCGCGCTCCGCCGCTGGCGCCAGTCCTATCCCGAGGTTGGCATCCGCCTCTTCGAGCACCGCCACACCGACGAGCTCGTCGAGGCCATGTACGCCGGTCAGGCCGACCTGGCGATCGGTCCCGAGCCGACCGACTGGCAGGGCACTGTCCACCCGCTCGGCACCGAAGATTTCGTCGTCGTCCTCGCGAGCGACGATCCAGCCGCGGTCGGCGACACCGTCAACCTGACCGACCTCGCCCACCGCTCCTGGGTTCACTACACCGCCGGCCACGGACTGTCCGACGTACTCGATATCGCTTGCGCACAAGCAGGTTTCGAGCCATTGGTTGCCGTCCGCACCGAACAGACGGCAGCAGCTCCAGCCCTCGCTGCCGCCGGACTCGGCCCGGCGCTCGTCCCCGCCAACATCCTGCCGACGTCGTACGACGGCCATGTCCTCCGCCCGAACCCACCGATCACCCGCGCGCTGACGGCGTACACGCGCGGCACCCCTGACCCACTGGCCGCGGCGTTCATCGACCTGCTCGCTCAGTCGATCACTGCAGACCGGTCGTCTGTCCGATCTCGATGAGATAGCCGTCCGGATCGACCAGATAGCACCGGATCTCGGCACCACGATCCAGCGGTTCGGTCAGGAAGCGAGCTCCCTTCGACCGCGCGTGCTCGTAGAACGCGGCGATGTCGGCGACCCGCACGTTCAGAAACGCCGACACCGGGTCGGCCGGCTCGGGCGCGGTCAAGGTGACGTCGGGCTTGTCCGGCGTCGGGCCGCCGCCGGGATTCATGATGATCCAGGTGTTCGCGACCCGCACGGTCGCCGGATCCTTCGCGCGGACGATCGTGCCGCCGCACACCTCGGCATAGAACTCGGCCGACACCGCGACATCGCGCACGGTCAGGAACTGGGTGACCACCAACCCGCGCTCGGGCGCGGGGAACTCGTTGTCCGTCATGCAGCCAGGGACAGGACAGCGTCCTCGGCTGTGACAGTCAGACCGTCAGCGGCAGCTTGTCCAGCGCGCTGACCAGCGGCGCCAGCTCCGGCAGCTCAGCCGCCTTCTGCAAAGCAGCAGTCAGTACGGCGTCGTGGGTCGGCTGGGCCTGGTCGAGCAGCTCGCGACCCGTCGCGGTGACCTCGGTGTAGATCCCGCGGCGGTCGGTCGGGCAGAGGTAGCGCTCGAGGAGCTTGCGGTCCTCGAGACGGCTCACCAGGCGTGTGGTCGCGGACTGGCTGAGCACGACCGCGTTCGACAGCTGGTTCATCCGCAGGTGGTGCTCGTCCTGACGGGCCAGCACGTCCAGTACGCCGTACTCGCTGACAGAGAGGCCGTGCTGCTTCTGCAGCGCGCGCTCCAGCTCGTCCTCGATCCGGGCGTGCAGAGCGGCCAGGGTTCGCCAGCCCTGCGCCCGCGCCTCGGCAGCGTCGTCCGGTAGTCCCATTGACCCCTCCACTTGAACTTTATGTTTGCATGCGCAATCATAGCGCTTGTGCAATAGCCCGCGTGTGCAACTATCGCGCACGCTGGTAACAGTCGTAAGACTACATTCGAGGGAGACCAGAAACTATGCCTGCGGCGCTGCTCGCTCTGGCAATCGGTGCTTTCGGGATCGGCACCACCGAGTTCGTGATCATGGGCCTGCTGCCCGAGGTCGCCACCGACTTCGGCGTCAGCATCCCGTCCGCCGGACTACTCATCTCCGGCTATGCGCTCGGTGTCGTCGTCGGCGCCCCGCTGCTGACCGCGATCGGCTCCAAGGTGTCGCGCAAGACCGTGCTGATCGCGCTGATGGGGGTGTTCATCGCGGGCAACCTGCTCTCCGCGCTCGCGCCGTCGTACGGCGTCCTGATGACCGGCCGGATCGTGGCCGCGCTGGCCCACGGCGCCTTCTTCGGCGTCGGCTCGGTGGTCGCGGCCTCGCTGGTGCCGAAGGCCAAGCAGGCGAGTGCGATCGCGCTGATGTTCACCGGGCTGACCGTGGCCAACGTGCTCGGCGTTCCCGGCGGTACGGCGCTCGGTCAGCAGTTCGGCTGGCGGTCGACGTTCTGGGCGGTGACCGCGCTCGGCGTGATCGGCCTGCTCGGGATCGTCTTCCTCGTCCCCAAGCAGGACACCGCCGAGGGTCCCGGCCTGCGGGTCGAGCTCGCCGTGTTCAAGAACGTGCAGGTGTGGCTGGCGCTGGCGATGACCGCGCTCGGGTTCGCCGGAGTGTTCGCGTCGTTCACCTACATCGCGCCGATGATGACCGAGGTCGCGGGCTTCTCGTCCGGCGCGGTCACCTGGCTGCTCGTGCTGTTCGGTGGCGGCCTCGTCGTCGGCAACCTGCTCGGCGGCAAGGCGGCAGATCGCTCACTCATGCCGAGTCTGTACGTGATCCTCGCACTACTGGCCGCCGTACTGGTCGTGTTCGTCTTCACGGCGCACGCGAAGGTGCCGGCTGCCATCACCATCGCGATCTTCGGCGCAGCCGGGTTCGCGACCGTGGCGCCGCTGCAGAAGCGCGTCATGGACAAGGCAGTCGGCGCGCCGGCGCTGGCGTCCGCGGCCAACATCGCCGCCTTCAACCTCGGTAACGCCATCGGCGCGTACCTCGGCGGCCTGACCATCTCGCACGGACTCGGCTACACCGCTCCCAACTGGGTCGGTGCCGCGCTGGCGATCGCCGGTCTGCTTGCTGCCCTCACCTCGGGGGCACTGGACCACCGCCGCCGTACTGAAACCTCACCTGTCCTCACCGCTGTCTGAAGGATTGATCCACCCAATGATTCCCACCGTGAAGCTCAACAACGGCGTCGAGATGCCCCAGCTCGGGTACGGCGTGTTCCAGGTCCCGGATGACGAGACCACCCAGGCTGTGACGGCCGCCCTGGAGGCCGGCTACCGCAGCATCGACACGGCGACGGCGTACCAGAACGAGGCCGGCGTCGGAAAGGCACTGGTTGCCTCTGGCATCGACCGCTCGGACTTGTTCGTCACCACGAAGCTGTGGAACGCCGATCAGGGTTTCGACAACACACTCAAGGCGTTCGACCGCAGCCTCGAACTGCTCGGCCTCGAGTACCTCGACCTGTACCTGATCCACTGGCCGACCCCCGAGCGGGACCTGTACGTCGACACGTGGCGGGCGCTGGAGAAGATCCTGGCCGACGGCCGGGTCCGCGCGATCGGCGTCTCCAACTTCCAGCCGGACCACCTGGACCGACTGGCCGAGGTCGCCGGCATCACGCCGGCGGTCAACCAGGTCGAACTGCACCCGTTCCTGCAGCAGAACGAGGTCCGCGCGTACGGCGCCGACTTCGGGATCCGTACCGAGGCGTGGAGCCCGCTGGCCAAGGGTGGTTCGCTCCTGACCGACCCGGTCATCACGGCGCTTGCCGCCAAGCATGACCGCACTCCCGCTCAGGTCGTCCTGCGCTGGCACCTGCAGCTCGGCAACATCGTGATCCCGAAGTCCGTCACCCCGGCGCGGATCAAGGAGAACCTCAACGTCTTCGACTTCGAACTGACGGCCGAGGACCTCGCCACGATCACCCCGCTCGACCGCGACGAGCGCACCGGGCCGCACCCGGACACCTTCAACGTGGCCTAGTGGGTCGCGTAGTACCTCGCTACTGAATGGAAGGACTTCTTCGGTTCCCAGCGGTACGGCGATGCTGGGTCGTCGGAGTCCTTCCGCCGTACCTTGCACAGGCTGAACGCCGCGATGTCCTCATCATGCGGGCGATCGTTCGGCCGGTGCGGGGCATCCGATGAGATGAACGTGTACATCGAGGCGCCGAGGAAGCCCTCGTCGGTGAACACCTCGAGCATGTTCGCCAGATGGTCGGCCTGCGCCTGCTCATCCCTGGTGTACTGCGGTGGGATCACCGGTACGTCGCCGCTGAAGTCGACGATGTCCCAGCCCATCCCGCCCAGCTCCGGCGCTCCCGTGAACGTGCAGCAGCCGAACTCCAGGATCATGATCGGCTTACCCCACTTCTTGAACGGCGCAAGCTCCTTGGTGTGACCGGCCGGATCCTCGTGGTAGCTGTAGTAGTCCAACCCGACGATGTCGAACAGACTCCAGTCCACGTTCTCCAGATCGTGCGCGGCACCGTACGTGATCCGGCCCTGGAAGTTGCGCCGGGCAACCTTCACCATCTGCGCGGTGAACGTGCGGAACTTCCGCTGGAGCTCCTTCATGTCGAACTCACCCTTGGTCAGGTACTCCACCCGCTCGAAGAAGTCCGCCCCCGGCACGATCCCCGGCGTGAACAACATGAACTCACACCCCACCGCCAGGATCACCTCCTTGTCGTACCGCCGCCGCAACCCCTCCACCGCCACGGCCACCTGCCGCAACTTCTCCAGCGCATCCGCCTGCGGCTCATCGAACGCCCGCGGCTGAACCGAAACCGCTAACCCCTGGCGGAGCGCCACCTCCGCCGTCTCCACCAACCGCTCCACGTTGCTCCCGTAGATGCTCACCCAGTTCGCATGCAGCCGATGCCGAACCGCCCGAATCTCCCCCCGCATCAGTTCGTGGTTCCACCGCGCCCGACTGTCATCCCCAAGAAACCCCGTCCCCACGTCATAGGCGACCCCCTTGAACGCCAGCCGCGGATGCCGCCGCCTCCCGCCAGCCTCACCGGCACCCCTGGAACCGGCCTGCGTCTCACTCCCCTCGGCGGCAGCGGCGAGAGGTGGCAGGGCCCCGGCCGCCGCAGTCCCACCGACCCCGGCCAGCAATCCGAGGGCCGCCGCCCGTCGCAGGAACTGCGCCCGATCCATCCGCGATTCGCTCATGCACCCGAGTGTTCGCCGAGCACCGCACCCTTACGTCGTACCTCCGTCCCTGGCCGCTCGACTTTGGTTGCTAACACATTGTCTTCAGATCTGACACACTGTTTCAGTGCGAGCAGCAGACGAACGGACAGCCCTCGGCTCGGTCTGGCTCCGGACCGAGAACGAGGCGACCCGAGCACCCCTCACCCGCGAGCAGATCGTCGCGGCCGCGATCGAGCTCCTCGACCAGGACGGCCTCGACGGGTTCTCGATGCGCAAGATGGCGACCGCCCTCGGTACCGCGGCGACCTCCGCCCTCTACTGGCGGATCGCGAACAAGAACGACCTGCTCGAGCTGGCAGTCGACGAGATCCTCGGTACGGCGCTCAACCAGGCCAGCACCGGGGACTGGCGGGACCACCTGACGGTCGCCTGCACAGCGGCGTACCGGGCCTTGTGGGAACACCCCTGGGCGCCGCAGCTGCTCGCGACCCACGCGGGCCTCGGCCCGAACTACCAGGCCTTCACCGACCAACTCGTGTCGATCCTGGTCGCGGCGCGGTTCAAGGGCGAGCACCTCGACTCCGCGGTCTCCGCCGTCTTCCACTACCTGATCGGCTCGGCAGTCACCGACTCCGCCTGGTCCGCGATGGTTCGCCGCAGCGGACTGACCGAGCGGCAGTGGGCGAACGAGGCCGGCGACCAACTCGGCGTCGGCGCCGAAAGTCTGGCCGCGTACCTCAACCGCGCCAACCGGGCCGGCCCCGAAGCCAGGTTTTCCGCGGGGCTCCGGGTGATTCTGGTCGGCCTGCGTCCACGCCAGCTGTCCTGACCGGCCTGACACAGGGATGACCCGTCACCACTGTGCCCAGTCAATCGCTTGTGCTACCCCCTGTGACTACACGACTCTTCACGGTTATGAGGCCGCGCCGCCCTGCGGCCTCCTGAGACCACCCTGGAGTGTGAGGCATGACAGGAAAGCTCAAGCT
Source organism: Kribbella sp. NPDC051587 (assembly GCF_044453945.1). NCBI lineage: Bacteria > Bacillati > Actinomycetota > Actinomycetes > Propionibacteriales > Kribbellaceae > Kribbella > Kribbella sp. NPDC051587. The sequence goes on along the minus strand of NZ_JBITDE010000002.1, from coordinate 344,326 downwards.
CGCCCGTGCCGCGTTCGCCGCCGTCATCCTGGTCGCGGCCTCGGCCGGAGCGGTCGGCACTGCCCAGGCGAAGCCGCCGGCACCCATCGTCGGTGGTACCGCGGCCAGCACCGCACAGACGCCGTGGGCGATCGCGCTGAACAACAGCGGCTCGCCGGTACCGAGCGGCCAGTGGTGCGGCGCGACGCTGGTGAAGGCGAACAAGATCGTCACCGCGGCGCACTGCATGGACGAGCCGCGGAGCACCTACACAGCCATTCAGGGCCGCGACAAGCTGACCAACGGCGGCGGCAAGACGTCGAAGATCTCCAGCATCTGGGTGGACCCGGACTACGGCGCCGTGCCTGGCCACGATGTCGCCGTCCTGACGCTGACGACCCCGTTCACCGGTATCGCGACGCTCCCCCTCGAGACCAGCACCGCTGCCGACAAGGCCGGCGCGCAGCCGACGGTCTACGGCTGGGGCGACACCTTCGACGACAGGATCCAGAACCAGTTCCGCAAGGTCGTCGTACCGGTGCTCGGTGACACCTACTGCGGCGACGTCTACGCGAGCGAGGGATACGTAGCCAACGGTGAGATCTGCGCTGGTTACAAGCAGGGCGGCAAGGACTCCTGCCAAGGCGACTCCGGTGGACCGCTGGTCCTGAACGGGCGCCTCTTCGGCATCGTGTCCTGGGGTATCGGCTGCGCCGAAGCCGGCCACCCGGGCGTCTACGCGGAGGTCGCGACCTACAGCGCCACGCTGGCCACAGAGATCAACAGCTAGCAGAGTTTTGGGTGGCCGGCCCACGGGGGCCGGCCACTCTCTTTCTTACAGATCAGCGAACGCCGACGTCGGGTTCTCGAACGCGTCGGCCACGAACCGCAGGAAGCCGGCGGCCGTCCCGCCGTCACACACCCGGTGGTCGAACACCAGCGACAGCTGCGTCAGCTTCCGCACCGCGAGTTCACCATCCACCACCCACGGCCGATCGATGATCCGCCCGACGCCCAGGATCGCGACCTGCGGGTGATTGATGATCGCCGCGCTGCCGTCGACCCCGAAACTCCCGTAGTTGTTCAGCGTGAACGTCCCACGGTTGAGTTCCTCCGGCGTCAGCCGCCCGGCGCGTGCCGTCTCCATCAACTTCTTGATCTCGCCGTCCAGACCACGCGCGCTCAACCAGTGCGCATTGGCAACCGCCGGCACCACCAGCCCACGCTCGGTCTGCGCCGCCAGCCCAAGGTTCACCCCGTCGTACTGAACCAGCTCATCCCGCTCGGTATCCACGAACCCGTTGAGCTCCGGATACTTCACCAACCCGGCCACCACGAACCGAGCCATCAAAGCCAGCAACCCCGGCCCCGCATCAGTTGCCGACCGCAACGATTCCCGCAACTCCAGCAACGCGGTCGCATCCACGTCAACCCATGTGGTCGCCTCCGGAATCTCCCGCCGACTCCGACTCAAAGTCGCCGCAACAACCTTCCGGAACCCACTCATCCCCTCCCGCCGCAACTCAGGCAAAGAGGTCCGCCCATCCAGAACCCCAGCTACCTCAACCACAGGCAGCGGGCTCTCGGCAACAACTTCGCCGAGAGTGGTTGATTCATCTGCAAGGTGTTCGACCCGGCTGGCAATCGCCAGTTCGACGTCACGACGAACGATCAGTCCGTCAGCGCCGGTCCCCACGACGCTCTTGAGGTCCACCTCAGCGTCGCGCGCCAACCGTCGTACCAGCGGTGAAATCACCCGCACCACACCAGCCGCGGCAGGAGCCACAGCAACAGCACCGCGCGGCTTCCGCCGACGACCGGACCCAAGCACCTCACCAGTCCCGTAGCCGATCAGCACGTTGCCCGACCCCGCGCGCTCCTCCTCGCGGTAGGCCGCACCAACCTCAGCCCCGATGGTGATCAACGGCTTCCCGACCGGAATCACCGTCCCCACCTCACCATGCAGTTCCTCAACAACCCCGGCGTACGGCGACGGCAACTCAACCACCGACTTGGCCGTCTCCACCTCAGCCACCGGCGTATCAACCGCAACCACATCACCAGCCGCGACCAACCACCGTACGATCTCGCCCTCGGTCAATCCCTCACCGAGATCCGGGAGCAGGAACGTGTTCACGAGTCCTCCCACTGCAGATCGTCAACAGCATCAAGGATCCGGTCCACTCCCGGCAGCTGGAACTTCTCCAGCTTCGGCGGCGGGTAAGGAATGTCGAACCCGGTCACCCGCCGTACCGGCGCGGCCAATGAGTGGAAGCACCGTTCGGTGACCCGGGCAACGATCTCCGATGACACACTCGCAAACCCACTGGCCTCCGCCACGACAACAGCCCGCCCAGTACGACGTACAGCCGCGCACACCGTCTCGTCGTCGAACGGCACCACGGATCGCAGATCCACGACCGTCAACTGACGCCCTTCAGCCGCAGCAACCTCCGCGGCCTCCAACGCGACCGGGACCGAAGGCCCGTACGCGATCAGCGTCGCGTCCGCACCTTCCCGCCGTACAACAGCCTTCCCGATCCCCGGCACATCCTCGGTGAGATCGACCTCTTCCTTGGCCCAGTAGAGCTTCTTCGGCTCCATGAACACCACCGGGTCCGGCCATTCAATTGCCCGACGCAACAACGTGTAGGCATCAGCAACGGTGCTCGGGGCAACAACCGTCAACCCAGGCGTGTGCGCGTAATACCCCTCCGACGAGTCACAGTGATGCTCGACCCCACCGATCCCGCCGGCGTACGGCATCCGGATCACCATCGGCAGCGCGACCTTCCCGCGCGTCCGGTTCCGCATCTTCGCCACGTGGGAGACGATCTGCTCGAACGCCGGATACCCGAACGCGTCGAACTGCATCTCGACCACCGGCCGCATCCCGTTCATCGCGAGCCCGACCGCCATCCCGACGATCCCGGACTCGGCCAACGGGGTGTCGAAGCAACGATCCTCGCCGAACTCCGCGGTCAGCCCGTCGGTGATCCGGAAGACCCCGCCGAGCGCGCCGACGTCCTCACCGAACATCAGCACGGAGTCGTCGGCCTTCATCGCGTCCCGCAGTGCCTTGTTCAGCGCCTGCGCCATCGAAATCTTCTCGTGCGTCATGGTCAGGCCTCCTCTCGCGCCAGCTCGTCCCGCAGGAACGCAGCCTGCTCAGCCAACTGCGGCGTCTGTACGGCGTACAGATGCGTGAACAGCTCCTCCGGATCCACGCCCGGCTCGGGCATCAACCCGTCGCGCAGGTACTGCGCCACCGTCGTGGCCGAGCGCTCAGCCCGCTCCCGTACGGCGTCATCCAGCAACCCGGCCTGTGTCAGGTACGCCTCGAGCCGCTTGATCGGGTCCTTGGCCAGCCACGGCGTCACCTCGTCGTCCTGCCGGTACCGCGTCGCGTCGTCCGCGTTCGTGTGCGCCTGCACCCGGTACGTGTGCGCCTCGACCAACTGCGGCCCTTCACCCGCACGCGCCTTGTCGACAGCCTGTCCCAGTACGGCAAGCAGTCCGGCAAGGTCGTTGCCATCGGCCCGTTCTCCGGGAACGCCGTACCCGATGCCCTTGTGCGCAATGGATGGCGCGACAGTCTGCTTGGCCAGCGGAACCGAGATCGCGTACTCGTTGTTCTGCACGAAGAACACCACTGGCGCGTGGAAGACCGCGGCGAAGTTCAGCGCCTCGTGGAAGTCGCCCTCGCTGGTAGCGCCGTCCCCACACAGCGCCATCACCACCGTGTCCTCGCCCTTCAGCCGCGCCGCATGCGCGACACCGACCGCGTGCGTGAGCTGCGTCGCCAGCGGCGTGGACTGCGGCGCGACGTTGCGCGAGTACGGGTCGTAGCCCGAGTGCCAGTCACCACGCAGCAGCGTCAGCGTCTCGATCGGGTCGACCCCGCGGCTCACGATCGACACCGTGTCGCGGTAGGTCGGGAACAGCCAGTCCCCCTCGGCGAGCACCATCGAGGCCGCCACCTGGCAGGCCTCCTGCCCATGCGACGACGGGTACACGGCGAGCCGGCCCTGCCGGACGAGCGCACTGGCCTGGTCGTTGATCCGACGGCCCTTGATCAACTCAACGTAGCCGTCGAGCAGAAGCTGCTCGGTCGGCAGCTGGTACGACGTGTGGTCGTGCAGAACCCCATCCTGGTCGATCAACCGGACGGGTTCTTCGGAGGGGAGCAATTGCTCCTCGACGGTAGTCATTTGCCCTCCAGGCGCAGGAGACGGACGGTGGCCACATCGTCGTCCTTCTGGCCATTCGGATCCAGACCTGGGAAAATCCCTGGACAAATGGTTCCTTGACGGCCGATTTGGAGAACGAATGTCCCAGGACGAGATCCCCCATCAGGCCGGACCTGGACGGATGGTCATCGCTCCGGCGCTCGACGAGATCGACCGTCAGATCGTCGAGGCTCTCGGCCGCGACGGACGGCTCTCGATCCGCGCCCTGGCCGAGCTGGTCCACATCTCCCGGGCGAACGCCTACGCCCGCGTCGAGCGCCTCACCAGCACCGGCACGATCACCGGCTTCACGGTCACCGTCGACCCACTCAAACTAGGCCTCGCCACCTCGGCCTATGTCACGCTCAGTCTCCGCCAAAGCTCCTGGCGCTCCCTGCGCGAACAGCTCCAAGCCATCCCCGAGATCAAGCACATGGCCCTGGTCGGCGGCGATTTCGACGCCATCCTGCTGGTCCGCGCCGCCGACAACGAGGGCCTTCGCCGCGTGGTCCTCGAGAAGCTCCAAGCCATCCCCGAGGTACTGGGCACCCGTACCGCCCTCATCTTCGAGGACCTAGGAACCCTCTAACACCCACACGACTTCCGGATCACCAACTCGGTCGCATAAGCCGTAGACCGGCCGGCCGTTCCCTCCACCAACTGCCGAACCACCTCACCCGCCATCCGCTCCAACGGCTGCCGCACCACCGTGAGCGCCGGCGCACACCACTCCGCCTCAGCCGTCCCGTCAAACGCCACCACGGCCATGTCTTCCGGCACTCGCACGCCCGCTTCTCTCAACGCTCGAAGGACGCCCACGGCCTGCAGATCTGAGCTGACGAACACAGCAGTAGGCCTGACCTCCAAACCCGCCAGCCACCGCCCCGCCGCATACCCACCCTCCCGACTGAACCCCACCCGCATCAGCGGCCCATCCGGCAGTCCCGCGACTCGCAGCCCCTCCCGCCACCCCCGCTCGCGCTCAGGCACTGGCTTCGCGCCTCCCTCGCCAATCACCAGGGCGATGCGGGTGTGCCCATGGCCGACGAGGTGCTCAACTGCAGCGCGCGCACCTTCGCGGTAGCGGGGGCCTACCGAGCTCACTCCGGGCAGCACGCGATTGACGATGACGACTGGCAGGTCGGCGCCGGCCAGGTCGGGAGCCTCGGCGGGTGTGACCAGCACGAGTCCGCTCACCTGGCGCGCCAGCAGTTGCGCCACCTTCGTGCGCTCGGTCTCCGGGTCCCCATCAGCGCTCGTCTGCAGTACGACGTACCCGCACTCAGCAGCTGCTTTGTCGATTGCCTTGGCCAGCTCGGCGAACAGCGGGTTGCCACCGTCCGGCGTGATCAGCCCAAAGGTCTTCGTGCTCCCCGTCCGCAGCGCCCGCGCGGTCGCGTTCGGCCGATACCCGAGCACCCGGATCGCCTCGAGCACTCGCTCCCGCGCTTGTGGCGACACCGCCCGCGGCCCGTCATTCACCACGTAACTCACCACCGCGGTACTCACACCGGCGTACCGGGCGACGTCATTACGCGTGACAGGAGACGGCGACATGACCCGATGATACGGTCTACACGAGTAGAATCTACACGAGTAGAAGGGTCCCGCCATGCCCCGCCGCTACGCCATCGCCGGTACCGGATCCCGAGCCCGCGAGTACGTCCGCGCGATCCTCCAGGACCACCCCGCCGACGCCGAGCTCGTCGCCCTCCTCGACCCGAACCCAGGTCGCCTCGACTTCCACCAGCAGTACGTCGAAGAGCTCGGCGGCCACCGTCTCCCGCAGTACGGCGCCGACGACCTGGAACGGATGGTCAAGGAGCAGTCCGTCGACCGGGTGATCGTCACCAGCCCCGACTACACCCATTCCACCGTCGTCTCCCGACTCCTCCGCGCCGGCGCCGACGTGATCGTCGAGAAGCCGCTGACGATCAACGCCGAAGGCACCCGCGAGATCGCCGCTGCGATGGCCGAGTCCGGCAAGTCCGTCGTCGTGACCTTCAACTACCGATACTCGCCCCGCAACAGCGCCCTGCGCCAGCTGATCGCCGACGGCGCGATCGGCACCGTCACCAGCGTCGAGTTCCAGTGGGTGCTCGACACCAGGCACGGCGCGGACTACTTCCGCCGCTGGCACCGCCAGAAGCAGAACTCCGGCGGACTCCTTGTCCACAAGGCCTCCCACCATTTTGACCTCGTCAACTGGTGGATCGCCTCCGAGCCGGCCCGGGTCTTCGCCTCCGGCGCCCTGTCCTTCTACGGCGACCAGAACGCCGCAGCTCGCGGTCTCGGCTCCCGCCCACCCCGCGGCTCCGTCGACACTATGCCCGACGACCCCTGGCTGCTGGACCTGCGCGTAGACGACGCCAACCGCCGCCTGTACTACGAGAGCGAGCAGTACGACGGCTACCTCCGCGACCAGGACGTCTTCGCCCCAGGCATCACCATCGAGGACAACCTCGCCGTCATCGCCGAGTACACCAACAGCGCCCGCCTGAGCTACTCCCTCAACGCCCACTCACCCTGGGAGGGCTACAAGGTCTCCGTCAACGGCACCGAGGGACGCGCCGAGCTGGAGGTCGTCGAGCGCGCCGCCGTACTCGACGCCCACATCGACCCGAGCTACCCGGCCGGAAACCTCATCACCGGCGACATCCGCTCCGACGGCGAACGCCTAGTCCTCCAGAAGCACTGGGCCGCCGCCGTAGAGGTCGAGATCCCCCGAGCAGCCGGCGGCCACGGCGGCGGCGACCGCCTCCTCTACGCCGACCTCTTCCAAGGCCCCGGCAACGACCCACTCGGTCGCGCCGCCGACATCAACGACGGCATCAACGCCGTAGCCGTCGGCATCGCCGCCAACCAGTCCCTCACCACAGGCCACCCCGTCACCGTCGCCGACCTCAACCTCGGCTAGCTCCGCAGGTGGCGGCTGACATCACCTGCCAGCGAATGCGCACCACCCGCTTCACAAAGCGCCACACCCATCACGGCGTACAAAGCGATCGCGTGGGGCGATCCGTGCGGGCGTCCCAAGGCGTGAAGTCGTCCGGCGGTCCGGTGGACTGATGAAGTCATGCTCACTGCACCCGCTGGCATCGCGGCGTACGGCACGACGAAGCCCCAGCCCAGGTATGGCGGCTGGGGCGTTATTGCAGCTGAGATCCTCTGGTCAGCTCTTGCGGGAGGCGAGGGCTTCGGCGGTGCCGACCAGGAGGACGGCGGCGATGACGGCTACGACGAAGCCCAACACCTTGAGCTCGAAGATGCCGCCGGTCCCGAGCACGTTGGCGACGACGCCGCCGATCACGGATCCGGCCAGGCCCAGCAGGAGGGTCGCGATCCAGCCGAGGTTCTGCTTGCCGGGCTTGAAGAGGCGGGCGAGGGCTCCGATGACGAGGCCTGCGACGATGAATCCGATCATGTGCGGTTCTTCTCCGGTTCGGGTTGAGGATGCGGCGGTGTCCGGCCGCGGAAGGCCTGCGCGGCAGCGTCAGTGTTTGACGGCGGCGCGGTGGCGACGGGCAGCGGGCCGGTTCTTGCGAGTGGTCGTCTTGACCTTGCGACGGATGACCTTCCAGGTGATCCGCCCGAGTGCGCTGTAGGCGCGGCTGGCGATGCTTCTGTGGTGGCTCACTGATGCTCCGTCGGGTCGGGTGGTGATGCTGCCCCGGGTCGGTCAGGTGCCCGGGGCAGCACGTCCGGGGGTTACTTCTTGAAGGCGTCCTTGATGTTCTCGCCGGCGTTCTTCAGGTCGGCCTTGGTCTGGTCGGTCTTGCCTTCGTTCTCGAGGTCCTTGTTGTCGGTCAGGTCGCCGATGACCTCTTTGGCCTTACCGGCCAGCTCTTCGGCGGCGTTCTTGGCCTTGTCTGCGATACCCATTGCTGTCACCTCCTGTTGGTTGGATGGGGCGGGAGGTCTAGTGGACGCGCGGAGCGTTCGAGGACTTGTCGCTGCGGGCGACGCTGAGCTCGACGCGGTGGCGTAGGTCGTCGCGGTCGATGATGCGGTGCAGTTCGTGGCTGGTCTGCTCGGCTGCTTCCCGGACGGCGTCGAGGTCGGCGCCGGGTTCGAGGGTCGCGGTGAGTTCGGCGACCAGCTGGCCGCGGTCCAGGACGATCCGTCCCGATCCGTCCCGGACTCCGGGAGTCTGGGCCAGGGCTTGCCCGGCGGTGGTGGCCGCGGCTTTGGCGTCAGCGGTGAGGCGGCCGGTGGTGTCGCTGCCGGGCAGCCGGATCTGACCGGTGCCATGCCGCGGAAGATGCCGGGCGAGCCAGGTGAGGCCGAGGACGACCAGCAGCACCCCGCCGGCGCCGGTTGCCCAGGGCCACCACGGCATCGTGGCCAGATCGGTCAGTCCGTCGATCGCGACGCGGTTCGGTGCGTCGGGGATCAAGTCGTAGCGCCACCCCAGGGCTGCCGCTCCGGCAGCGATCGCCAGTACGGCGATCACGAGCGCGGCAGTGCGGTCGAAGGCGATGAGTCCGCGGCGCATGTCAGTGCTCCTCGACGGTGATCCGGGAACGGACCCGGGGGTTCGGTGTGACGGTGTTCAGGCGCCGCGCGACAGCGGTTGTCAGTTCGTCGCGGACCCGCTCGGCGTCGGCAAGAGTCGTCACGTCGATGCGCAGCTTGCGGCCTTTCGCCGTCGTGGACGCGTTGGTGACCGAGTCGATGCCGCGGGCGGTGTCGGTCGCCAGACGAGCGGCGTCACGGCCGCGGATCCAGACTCCGCTGCCGTCCTCGCCGACAGCCAGGTGGGTAGTGCGGCGCGGCTTGAGAGCCGCGATGAGAATCCAGAGACCGATCAGCACAGAGCCTGCTCCGGCGTAGATCATCCAGTCGGCCGGCTTGAGGACCTCGGCCTTACTGAACAGCCATTCCAGCCAGGAGCTCCCGGTGATGACACCGGTCGCCACGAGCGTGTCGCGGATGCCGACCGCTCCGACCGCCACGACTGCGATCGCGGCGATGACGCCGACGGTAGAGGCGGCCGGTGCGGCGACCGGCTTCTTAGCGGCGTTGCTGCTCATTGGCCCTCCTCGGGGTGTCGGTCGGGCGGTCGGGAGTGGAGAGTGTGACGGCGGAGATGTCGACGTTGACGAGGTCGACCCCCAGACCGGTCAGGTCGGCCACCGTGGTCGCGACGCGGTTGCGGATCTCGGCCGCGGTGTCGGCCAGTGGGTGGCCCCACGCGATTGCGACCTCGACGTCGAGTCGGAGCCGGCGTCCGGCCTGCTGGGCTTTGACTTTCGGCAGGCCACGTCCGAAGGTCGCGTCTTGCCGGATCACTGCAGGTGCCTGCAGTGCGGCTGTTTCTGCGATGCGCTCGATGGCACGCGGGCTGATCTCGAGGGATCCACGCTCATCCGGGTCAGTCGCTGTGGTCGCGATGGCTGTGTTCAGCGGCTGGGGGCGGGTGAGGGCAGCGGTGTCAGCCACGGCCGGGGCGCGAGATCAGGTCGTCGAGGCCTTTGCTGCCTTCGGACAGGTACCGGCCGACGACCAGGCCGACGGCGCCGAGGACGAGGGCGAGCAGAAAGCCGCCGAAACCGCCGACTGCCGCGGCGATGGCGATCAGCAGGCCGGCGAACAAGCCGATGGTCGAAGTGTTCACGAGAGTCTCCTTGGGGTGGCCCGGGCTCGGTGCCTGGTGCCGCTGTACTTGCTGGCGGTGGTGGATATCAGCTGGTGGTCGGGAGTGCGATGTCTTCGATGGTCACGTCGACCGGTTGCCCGGTCAGGGGCCGCACAGCTCCTCGTACGGCGTCGGCCACGGTGTGGACCGGGTGGCCGATCAGGGTCGTGAGGTGGATCTGGACGCGGTCGCCGGTGATCCGTACACCGGCGAGCTGGCTACCGGGCAGGTAGGTCGCGACATCGCCGAAGGCGCCGCCGTGCAGACCTGCCACGCCCGGAACCGCCTGCACGGCTGCCGCGATCAGTTCGGCCGTTCGGGGCTCACGGACCGGCGTACCGATCGGCGCTGTGGTCGGAGTGGTCACTGGACGCGGCGCTCAGCGGGCTCGGCGTCGGAGTCGGCCGAGTTGTCGTCCTCGCCTTCGAGGTGGACGTCGCTGACCGCGATGTTGACCTCGGTGACCTGCAGGCCGGTCATCCGCTCGATCGCGGAGATGACGTTGCCACGGATCGCGGTCGCGAGGTCGGCGATGCCGACGCCGTACTCGGCGATGATCTGCAGGTCGACCGCGGCCTGGGTCTCGCCGACCTCGACCGACACGCCCTGCGACAGGTTCGTCCTGGTCCCGATCCGGTCGCGGATCATGCCGACCGTGCGGGCCGCGGTGCCACCAAGGTCGTAGACGCCGCTGATCTCACGGGTCGCGATACCGGCGATCTTCGAGACCACGATGTCGGCGATGCTCGTCTTGCCGTTCAGGTTGCCATCGGCAACGACGGTCTTGCCGGCCGCGTCGGCCGGCTTCAGGGTGGTGCCGGTCGCGGGGGTGCTGGTCTGCGTCATGGGATCGTCCTTCGCTTGCTGGTAAGGGATTGTGGCGGTTCGTTGGTAGGACAACGAGTCCGGAAGGTTCGTCACGGTCATCGGGCGGATCGGGCAGTGTGTCCGTGGTCACGGGCCAGTGGACCGCGGGCCTTGCCGCCGATGGTCGTGCTGGTCTTGCGGAGGGCGCCGCTGATTCGGGTCGGGCCGTTGCGGGATTCGAGCTTGTCGCCGGCCTTGCCGAGCAGCCACGCGGCGATCGGCGCACCGACAGCCAGGACGAGCCAGAGCTGGAAGCGACGGGACAGAAAGGCCCACATGGCGGTGATCTCCTTCGGATGGCCGGGGTGTTACCTGATCAGTGCTTGCTGAGAGCGTTCTTGACCGCGTCGGCCGCGTTCGCCACGCCGGACTGCAGGTTCTGCGCGGCCTGACGCAGACCTGCCTCTGACTGGTCGGCCTTGCCCTGGGCCTGCAGGTCGGTGTTGCCGGTGACCTCGCCGACCTTTTCCTTGGCCTTGCCGACGGTCTCCTGGACCTGGTTCTTCAGCTTGTCGGTGATGCTCATGGTGATCTCCTCCGGTCGTTGCGATGCGTTGCCAGGAAGACCACCTCAACTCGCGAGACGGCACGCGGCGTTTGCTGTGACGACCCTCACCGGGCCGATCGCGGCCGCGACCGTGACATCTGCAAGGCTCGCGTCGTCTGTACTCCACTGCGTCCGGTCCACGGGCCCGGACGACGAGGCTCGGAGGAGGACATCGGTGACACCCGTGGACGCGGCACAGGCATCAGCACCGCTGGTGCCTTCGGCGCCGCTCGAAGGCATGGTCGAGCTCGACGAAGCGACCCTGGTCGCGCGGGCTCGCGACCGGGATCCAGCGGCGTTCGAGATGCTGGTGCGCCGCTATCAGCGCCGTATCTACGCGTTGTGTCTGCGGATGCTCAACGGAGCCGGCGGTGAAGCCGAAGACGTCGCACAGGAAGTCTTCGTCACTGCCTGGCGGCGGCTGCCGGAGATCCAGCACGATGCCGCGTTCGGCAGCTGGCTCTACCGCACGGCCACCAACAAATGCCTCACCATCCTGCAACGCCGCAAACCCGTCGACGAACTCGACGCCCACAACGACCCCGTCGAAACCAACGCCGGCAGCGACCCGGCCCGCGCCGTACACAACAGCGAAGCCATGAGAGCCCTCACCCTGGCTCTCGCACAGCTCCCCCCACCACAGCGGGCCTGCTGGCTGCTCCGCGAGGTCCACGGCCGCTCCTACAACGAGATCGCCGAACTCGTCGACGCGACACCCACAGCAGTCAGAGGACGAATAGCCAGAGCACGAGCCGAGCTAGCGGAGGTGATGAAACCATGGAAATGAAACCCACCCAGGAAACCGGGCACCTGCTGCCCTGCGGACGCAGTGTCGAAGACGTCTGGGACGACATGGAAGCCGGCCGGGTCACCGAACACGCCCTGGCCTGCCCGCACTGCACGACTGCCCGAGCGAGTCTGGACGAACTCACCGAGGCCACCCGAGCCCTCGTCGACGACCCCGCCGCACCACCGGCAGGCTTCCTCGACACGATCATGACAGCGGTCCGCGCAGACCTCATGCTCGGCGAGGCGATCCCGCTCCCCAGCCGTACCGGCCAGGTCAACATCTCCACCTACGCTCTGGCCGCCGTACTGCGTTATGCCGTCGACAGCGTGGACGGCATTCGCGCCCACCACTGCCGCATCGCCCGCGTGCCGGACAGCTCCGACGCGGTCGCGGTGTCGATGTCTGTCGCGCTGCGCTTCGGCTCCGGGCAGGTCGCGGCACTCGACGAGGCACGCGGACGAGTCGCCGCTGCACTGCCCGAACGCATCGGGCTCGAGCTCGCAACGCTCGACTTCGATGTCGTGGATGTCTGGGTCGACCCCAGTCGGCCGGAGGACCCCCGATGACGACCTCATGGACACCAGGCAGTCTCGTGCCGTCGCATCTGCTCACCGAGATCCGCGCCGCCGAAGCCGCAGCGACAGCCGCGCGCGCCGTGCCGGGCGTCGTACGGTTGCAGCCCGGCGTCTGGGGCCTGTACGCCAGCTTGCGGGGCAGGCCTGGACCCAGGCGACCGGCAAGGCGCTGCCCGACATTGCCGGGGTCGACGTCGACCATGTCGCCGGCCGTCAACAGCTTCGTGTCGATGTGCGGATCGTGGTCAGCCTCGATCACCAGGCCGCTGAGGTGGGCCAGGCGGTCGCCGATGCTGTGACGACAGCAGTTGCCGGACTCACGGAGACGTTGGCCGATATCCAGATCCACATCGTCGAGATCGACCTCGAGCCTCACCGTGCGGTCTTGCCGACCAGCTGATTCGTCGTGCGGCCTCAGGGTGTGAGTGCCGCGCGGATCCGGCGGCTGGTGGCTACCCGAGCGGGTCCGGCTGGCGGGCGGCGCGCTGGCGGCGGAACCAGATCAGCAGGGCCACGCAGGGCAGGAGCAGGCCGCCGATGCCGAGAGCGAGGAAGTCCCACTCGGCACCGATGTGGTCGACCAGCCAGGCGAAGTTCTGACCGAAGAAGCCGGTGACGAAGGTCAGCGGCAGGAAGACCGTCGCCAGGATCGTCAGCTGCTCGATGGTCGCGTTCTGCCGCACACTCACCTTGGTCTGCTCGACCGAGATGACTGCCATGTTCGCCTCGAGCACCGTCGCCAGCAGGTCGCGCTGGGCCGCCACCTCCTCGTTCACCAGCACCAGGTGGTCGTGCACATCGCGGAAGTACGGCAGGAGCTCGGTGTTGCGCGCACCGCGTTCGATCGTGGCCAGTACGGCGAGCAGTGGGTGCACGGCGCGATAGAAGTCGGTCACCTCGCGCCGCAGGAAGTAGATCCGCTCGGTCGGCGCGACCGAGCCGGCGAACACCGTGCGCTCGACCTCCTCGATGTCCCGCTCCAGCTCCGCGACGACCGGCCCGTAGCTGTCCACCACCTGGTCGAGGATCGCCCACAGCACCGAGTTCGTACCCGCCTCCAGCAACTCCGAACGCTGCTCCAGCCGGATCCGCGCGCCGTGCAGATCACTCGCGACGCCCTGCCGGACAGTGATCACGAACGCCGGCCCGACGAACACGCTGACCTCGCCGAACTCGACCTCCTCCCGCTCCTCGTCGTACCGGGCGGTGCGCAGGATGACGAGGCGGATGTTGCCCTCGTACGGCTCGACCTTCGGCCGCAGGTGGAACGTCTGGGCGTCCTCGACGGCCAGCTCGTGCAGGCCGAAACTATCGCTGACCTGGGCGAGCTCCTCGGGCGTCGGGTCGAACATGCCCAGCCAGACGAATCCGCCCTTGGTGCAGTGCGCGGCGGCGTCGCCGACCGACATCGCCCCGACGTGCTGGCGGCGCCCGTCCTGGTAGTACGCGCAGTCGATGATCATGGTTGCCTCCCTGTCCCGATCGTCGCTGACGGGCCCCGCCTCCAAACAGGGCTGAAGAGGTGAACTTCGGGAGCAGTTCCTGTCCAGTGCCTGGGAAATGCGCGGTGAGTACCTGGTCCGGGCGGGATCGGTCGCAGAGGATGTGGGCATGGGACAACCACTGGTGCTGATGCCGAAACCGATGCACGACGCCGTCGCCGCCGGCCTGAGCGGTCACTGTGAGCTGATCAGGCTCTGGGAGGAGAGCGATCCCGACGCCGTCCTGGCCGCCCGCCGCGACGAGATCGTTGCCGTCGCCACCGGTGGCACGGTGATCGACGGCGCGTTCCTGGACCAGTTACCGGCGGTGCGGCTCGTGGCCAGTTTCGGGGTTGGCTACGACCAGATCGACGCCGCGGCCGCGGCCGAGCGTGGTGTCGTGGTCACCAACACCCCAGGCGTGCTGGACGACGAGGTGGCCGACACCGCCCTCGGCCTGCTCCTGATGACGGTCCGCGAGCTACCACAGGCCGAGCGCTACCTGCGGGCCGGCAAGTGGCAGCAGGACGGCTCCTATCCGTTGACCAAGGCAACGATGCACGGCCGCCGCCTGGGCATCCTCGGGCTGGGCCGGATCGGGCAGGCGATCGCCGACCGGGTGACCCCGTTCGGCATCTCCGTTGCCTACCACAACCGCAGCGAGAAGGACGTCGACTATCCCTACTACCCGACCCTGCTCGAGCTGGCCGAGAACGTCGACACCCTGATGGTGGTGATCCCCGGCGGCGACTCCACCCGCCACCTGGTGAACGCCGAGATCCTGGCGGCACTGGGGCCGGACGGGATCCTGATCAACGTCGCCCGCGGCTCGGTCGTCGACGAACAGGCGCTCGTCGACGCCCTACGCTCCGGCACGATCTTCGCGGCCGGGCTGGACGTCTTCGAGCACGAGCCCAAGGTCCACCCCGACCTCCTCACCCTGCCGAACGCGGTGCTCCTGCCCCACGTCGGTTCGGCCACCGTCCCGACCCGCACCGCCATGGGCAACCTCGTCGTCGAGAACCTCCTCAACTGGTTCGCCTACGGCACCGCATTGACTCCGGTCCCGGAGTCCGAAGGCCTCTGATGCTCCCCGGCAGGCTCCACCTGACCCGAGGCGGTCGGGTGCAGGAGCTGCCGGAGCAGTTCAGGGACCGCGGCCAACTCCGCGACAGGCGGAGCCGCAGTCACCGCCGGCGCAGCTGCGCCGTTCTCGACGGCCGCTACCTCCTCAGCCGGTACGGCGGCGGGCACGGCGGCCTGGGTGGCGGCGGCCTGGGCGGGCTGCTCTGCCGGGGTCGAACGCTCCAGGAACCGGAGCAGCTCGACGGGGAACGGCAGGATCAGCGTCGAGTTCTTCTCGGCGGCGACCTCGACAACGGTCTGCAGCAGTCGCAGTTGCAGCGCTGCCGGGTGCTGAGTCATCACCTCGGCGGCCTGCCCGAGCTTCTCCGACGCCTGCAGTTCGCCGTCGGCGGTGATGACCCGGGCCCGGCGTTCGCGTTCGGCCTCGGCCTGCCGCGACATCGACCGCTTCATCGTCTCGGGCAGTGCCACGTCCTTGATCTCGACGCGCTCGATGTGCACGCCCCAGTCGAGTGCGGGGCTGTCGATCATCAACTCCATGCCCTGGTTGAGCCGTTCCCGGTTGGACAGCAGATCATCGAGGTCGCTCTTCCCGATGATCGATCGCAGCGAGGTCTGCGCCACCTGGGCGATGGCCGAGATGTAGTCCTGGACGTCGACGATCGCCCGGACCGGATCGACGACACTGAAGTAGACGACCGCGTCGACGCGGACCGTGACGTTGTCACGGGTGATGCCGTCCTGGGCCGGGACCGGCATCGTGATGATCTGCATGTTGACCTTCTGCATCCGGTCGGCGAACGGCATCAGCATCGCCAGACCAGGACCCCGGACCTGCGGGCGGACCCGTCCGAACCGGAGGACGACGCCACGCTCGAACTGCTTGACCACGCGGAGGCTCAAGGCCGATCCGATCAGGCCGACGACCACGGCCACGATGAGCACAGAGAGGATGATCATTTCGTCTCCCCGCACGGGTCGATGCCACCGGCGGGGTGTTTCCGGGCCGGACTCAGTGAACTCGAGCGATCCGCGCATTTTCAGCGTAGCTCGCACCGCGCGACAGGCCCCGGACCTGAGCGGTCCGGGGCCGAAGCGTTACTCGTCAGCAGTGGTTGTGAATCTCGATCGATCCGATCAGGCCGTACCACCCGGCGGGGAAGAAGCCTGTCGCCAGCCAGTGGTACTGGTCGGAGCTGCTCGGCATGTTCTTGGCGAACGTGGCCGGGTCCGGCGTCTGCTGGGTCGCGTTGGTCACCCAGCCGAGTTCGGCACCGCTCCGGTCGAGGACGCGGACCCGCATGAGCCAGACATCACCGTCGTCGCTACTCGTGACAACGCCGTCGAACGACATCGAACCGTCCGATCGCAGGGTCCAGCCCGCGCCACGGAACATGGTGCAGTCGCCGGCATGTGAGTCCGAGTCGGACTGCCAGAACATGCTGTCCACCGCCGGCCGGAACGTCCCCGCGGACGGCTGCACGACCGCAGCGACCGGGGCGGCCGGCGACGCCAGCGCCGGGCCGGTGACGGCTACCGATCCGGCCACCACCACGAGGGCAAATTTCGTTGCTGCAAGCAACTTCCTGTTCATCGAGACTCCAACTGTGATCGTAAGGATTGGCGTTCCGCCGATCGGTGCACGTTCCCCAGCACCGGCACAACCTCACCCTCACATCACGTCGAGCGCCGCCCCAGTGGCGAACGGGCGCACACCAGGGCACCGAAGCCCGTCGGCCGCGCTGCCCGAATCCACCCGAGCGGCTGCCCGCGAGCGCCGCGTCGGCTTGCTGGGGGACTGCGTCAGCTGGCTGGAAGGTCCCAGATGCGTTCGGTTTCCCAGGCGTACTCCCAGGCCTGGATGTCCGGCGGCTCGATGCCGAGACCGGTCAGGATCGCGCACACCTGCTCGCGGTGGTGGTTGGCGTGATTGATCGCCTGCGCGATGAAGATCCCGACCCGCGACCCCCGGGTGTTGTTGTCGACGCTCAGCACCCGCTCCGGATCGATCGGGCTGTCGAGGAACTCCTCCCACAGCACCCCGGCCTCGTCGTTCCACTGCTCCAGCAGGTCGAAGTCCGGGGTCGCCTCACTGTCGACGAAGTCGAGCGGCCGGTCGGCGATCCGGCGCAGGTAGCTCCCGTCGCACCGCACGATGTGATCGAGCGTCGCCACGATGCCGCCGTACGTCCCGACACCGGTCGCCTCGAGCTGCTCGGCCGTCAGGCCCTGATCCCGGCAGAACCTGATCAGGCTCTTCGTCGCCCAGTTGTTGTGCCGGATGGGGTCGCGCAGCACGTCGTTGTGTCCCATGTCCTCAAGCTAGCCCGGCGACCTACTGCGGCGAACCTGATTTTCCGCCTACCAGGGCACCGGCCCGGCGTCGTCGAAGAAGCCACCGCGCGGTCCGTCGTCCGGCAATGTCGCCAACCTGATCGGGGTCGCAGCTCCCTCCTCCGGGCTTCGCGACCCGTCGAAGCCGTTGAAGTCCGTCGCGACGTAGCCGGGGCAGGCGGCGTTCACGATGACCTTGGTGCCGTCGAACTGGCGTGCGTACACGGCCGTGATGCTGTTCAGCATCGACTTCGACGGGGCGTAGGCAGCGAGGATCGGACCGGCCTGCAGGGTCAGCGAGCCCATGGTGCTCGACATGTTGACGATGCGCGGCGAGTCCGCGCGACGAAGCAGCGGGAGCATCGCGTTCGTCACCCGGACCACCCCGAAGACGTTGGTGTCGAGCACCGTGCGGAGCACCTCCAGGTCGAGCGTCGTCGGGTCCTGAGCCCCGTCGTCGATCGGGCCGGCGATACCGGCGTTGTTGACGAGCACGTCGAGCCGCCCGGCGGTCTCCTCGACGGCCTGCACCGCCGCCGCGACGCTCTCGTCGGAGGTCACGTCGAGGCCGACACCGAACGCGTCGATACCCGCCGCCTGCAGCTTGTCGACGGCCTCCTTCCGCCGGACGTCGTCGCGGGCGCCGACCGCGACCCGGAAGCCGAGCGCTCCGAGTCCCTGGGCGATGGCGAAGCCGATTCCCTTGTTCGCGCCGGTGACCAGCGCAGTCTTGGTGTCATTCACACCATCCATCGTTGGCGCGACCCACGCTCACCGTCCAAGACCGATCGGCTTCGCTGTGATACCTCACCGGTATCACAGCGCGTAGGCTGCAGGGGTGGACGATCTCGAGACCCGCGAACTCCGGTACTTCGTCGCGGTCGCCGAAGAGCTGCATTTCGGCCGCGCGGCCGAGCGCCTCGGGATCGCCCAGCCACCGTTGTCGCGAGCCATCCGCCAACTGGAGCATCGGCTCGGCGTCGAACTGCTCACCCGGAACCGCCGTGGTGTCTCGCTCACCGACGCGGGCGACGTGCTGCTCGTCGAGGCCAGGGCCGCCCTCGATGCAGTCGCCGCCGCCGTTCGGCGGACCAGGCGGGCCGCGGATCCGCAGCGGCCGTTGATCCTGGTCACGAAGTCCGGCGCGTCTCACGACCTGCTCAAGCGACTCCTCGACCTCGTAGGCCAGGACTGCATCGAGATCTTGCTCTGCGAGGTGAGCGAACAGGCTGGACTGCTGCGCGACGGAAGCGCCGACGTAGCGATCCTGCACCGCCCATACGACGATCTCGCCGGCTTCGACACCGAAGAGCTCCACACCGAGGGCCAGGTCGCGATTCTGCCCGCGAAGCATCCGCTCGCGGCCCGCGAGAAGCTCACGCTGGCCGAGGTCAGCAACGTGCCGGACCTGCCCATCGCCCGGTGGCCCGAGCTCGACGGGACCTACCTGGACGGACCTGGTCCGGAGGTGCACACGCAATCGCAGCTGGCGCAGTTGGTCGCGCTCGGCAAGACGCTGCTCGTCATCCCGGCCTCCAGCCGTGCCTGGCAATGGCCCGACCACGTCGCCGTACCCGTCATCGACGCACCGGACGTCACCACCGTGATCGCCTGGCGGCCGTCGAGCCGTTCCCAGGCGGTCGCGTCACTCATCCGGTCAGCGACTGCTCTCCGCGAGGCTGGCTAACACTGCTGGCCAATGCTTCTGCAGTACGGCGAGATGCGTCGTCTGCGGGTGGACGACGAGCTTGGCTCCCGGGATTCGGTCAGCCAGCCAATAGCCGTTACGCACCGAGGCGTTCGTGTCCAGGTCGCCGTACCAAAGATGCGTTGGGCAACGAACGTCCTCGGGGCGGAAGTCCCAGGCACGGAAGGAGATTGCGGCATCCCGCAGGTAGCCGTCCGGGTTGACCAAGGCTTCGCGGATGGCGGCAGCGATTGCCTGGTCCGAACCAAGCCGGTAGCCGTTGACCTCGCCGGACGCCCGGCGCAGCACCTCTGCGTCCACCGGGCCCAGTTCGGCCAGGAAGCGCCGTACCAGGGCAGTGTCGTCCGGGTCACTGGGGTCGAGCTGGGCGACGTAGGTCAGGAAGTCGGGACGTATCTGCTCGACGGCTTGTTCCGGCGTGATGTGGGCGAGCTGGTTGAAGAACGTCTGTTGATCCGGGCCGAGGTCATCGCGGTGGTACGGCGGGTCCAGCTCCGGAACGCTCGCGGGACTCGCCAGCACCCCCAACGCGGTCACGCGGTCGGGATGCCGGGCCGCGCAGGCAACGGCGTACGGGCCTCCGATCGACATCCCCGCCACCGCGAACCGTCCGATCCCCAGGGCGTCCGCCACGGCGACGACGTCGTCGGCCACCGAGGCATGGGTGGACGCCTGACTGGTCGACCGCCCGTACCCGGGCCGGTTGATCGCGACGAGCCGTACGCCGAGCCCCCGAGCCGCCTCATCACCCGCAAACGCCGCATGCCGCGTATCCGGGCAGCCGGCCAGGAACATCACCGGAGCACCGGCAGGCTCCCCGCCGTCCCAGAGCTCGACCCAACGGCCGTCAACAACCCGTACGCCGTCCTCCGCCAACCGTGCTCCCTGATGTACCAACGGTCACGGCCCCTCGGGGGCTGAGTCGCCGAGGGGCCGAGTCCTGTTGAGCCGCGACTAGCGACCGCTGATGTTGACCAGCCAGCTGACGCCGAACCGATCGATGAGCTGGCCGAACTCGTCGCCCCACATCTGCTTCTCCAGCGGGACGGTCACCTTGCCGCCCTCGGACAGCTTCGCGAAGTGCTCGCGCAGATCGCCGTCGTCGCCACTGAGGCTGACCATGACGTTCTCGCCGGGGTTGTAGGGCATCCCCTGCGGAGTGTCCGAGGCCATCAGCGTGTACCCGCTCGGGGTCTCCAACTGGCCGTGCATGAGCTTGTTGTCGTCGCCGCCGCCGTGACCGGCCCCGAACTCGCCGAAGGTGCTCGTCGTCAGCTCACCACCGAACACGCTCTGGTAGAACTCCAGAGCCTCGCGCGCACTCCCGTCGAACTGGATGTACGGATTCAACCGAGACGCCATTCAGATCTCCCCCTGCCTGGAAACACGTGGCTGAAACCACCCTGTTCGGCACCCTAGACCCGGCTACCGACAGTCCGCGAGCCTCCAGCCCGACCAACCCCATTGCGTCACCGGCCGGACGCCCTGGGTTCGCGGCTAAAGTCTGGCCATGATCTTGCGACACATCACGATCGATGCCGAGAACCCCTACCAGCTCGCGCAGTTCTGGAGCACCACGACCGGCTGGCCGCTGGGCGAGGGCGACCAGCCCGGGGACGACGAGGTACTGGTGGTGGCGCCCGCGCCGGTGCCGGGGCTGCTGTTCATCCGGGTCCCGGAGTCGAAGACGGTGAAGAACCGGGTGCACATCGACTGGGTACCGACCGAGCGCACCCGCGACGAAGAGGTCGAGCGGCTGCAGGAGTTCGGCGCGAGCATCCACGAGGACCACCGCACCCCCGAGGGCCCCGGCTGGGTCACCATGCTCGACCCCGAGCAGAACGAGTTCTGCGTCGAGCGCAGCGAGGCCGAACGGAGCGCCTGATCCGGATCCCACTGCTTGCCTGAAGCAACTCACAACTTATCCGGCGAACCGAGCATCGTCATGGATGTCAAGAAGTTTGGGTTGCTGCTGGGGTGCAGCTTGGGGCTAGGGGACATCAGTGCTCGGACGTGTGGTTTCGCTTGCGCTCGCGACGGCAGGAGTGGCTGGCTTTCTCGCCCCCACTCCCGCCACGGCGGTGGTCGTGGGGGGCTATGCCTGCCCCGGATACAGCACGATCGACGACGCCGTACCGCTCAGCGCGGTGATGAAGGACACCTTCATCTGGAGCAAGTTCAAGGCGACCAAGGTCGGTGACGGGAAGGGCAACATCAACTGGAAGGCCAACCCGTACAAGAATCCCAGCTGGTACATGTGGCTGCACTCGCTGCGTTGGATCGGCCAGGGCATCACCGCGGCGAGCAACGGCGACAAGGCCGCGCTCGCCCACGTGACCGCGATCGCCAAGGACTGGGTGAAGGACAACCCGTACTCCTGGAAGGCGAACCCGGCCGCCCACGAGGCGACCATGCACCGCACCAACGTGCTGATCTGCCTCCGTCAGGCCGTGCTGACCAACCTCAAGGTCACCAAGCTGCCGGCCTCGTATGCGTGGCTGGACACGGCGCTGATCAACCATGCCAAGTTCATGACCGCCAACTGGGGTGGTCAGGGCAACCACGGCACTGACGAGAGCATCGCTCTCTTCGGTGTCGGCTGCACGCTCAACAACGCGACCTACAGGAAGACCGCGCATGATCGGTTGAACAAGGCAATCACCACTTCGATCGACGCGCAGGGTGCGACCAACGAGCAGTCCACCGGCTATGCGCAGTTCAACTACAGCCTCTGGGGCCGCGCCGCCAAGGCGCTGCAGGACTGCGGCGTCGACCCGGGCAAGACGATCAGCGCGCGTCGTGCCTTGCTGGCAACGTTCATCGCGCACGCCACCACGCCGCTCGGCACGATCCAGCAGATCGGCGACACCGAGTACGTGAAGACCAGCAACATCCCCGGTACGCCGATCGAGTACGCCGCCAGCCTGGGCAAGACAGGCACGCCTCCCAAGGACCGGGTCAAGATCTACTCGGCCGGCTACGTCTTCGGCCGCTCCGGCTGGGGTTCCGCGACCACGCCGTACACGAGCGAATCGGCGTACAGCCTGCGCTTCGGGCCCAAGCGCGTCCTGCACGGGCACAGCGACCACACGTCCATCACCTACCAGGCGCGCGGCCGCGACATCCTCGTCGGCACCGGCTACGCCGGCTACTCCAACGCCGCCTGGCGGGCCTGGCTCGTCGGCCCGTCCGCGAACAACGTGATGACGACCCCGAAGCTCGCCGACACGAACCCGATCACCAAGCTCACTCGTTCCTCGGTGCGCGCCGGTGCGGACTTCTACGAGATGAGCGACGCTCCCGCAGCCGGTGTCAGCCGCACGCGCGCTGTCCTGGTCCTCAGCAAGCCGGACGTGGTCGTCACCCTCGACCGCGCC
Source organism: Kribbella sp. NPDC051587 (assembly GCF_044453945.1). Taxonomy (NCBI): domain Bacteria; kingdom Bacillati; phylum Actinomycetota; class Actinomycetes; order Propionibacteriales; family Kribbellaceae; genus Kribbella; species Kribbella sp. NPDC051587. Next base: position 321,715 of record NZ_JBITDE010000002.1, on the reverse strand, counting down.
ACAGCCAAGACGGCACAGCAGTTCCAGACCCTCTGGCACCTGCCCTCCGACCAGCGTGCGACCGTCTCGGGACGAGGAGCCGCCGTAGCCAAGGCGACCGGCGACAACACCCGCACCGTCCTCATCCAGCTGCCCTACAAGGGTGCACTACCGGCCGGAGCCACCCAGGTCAAGACCGGCCAGACCAACCCCATCCAGGGCTGGCACTTCCCGCACATCACCACCCGCAAGGCGGCCCCCACGGTCATCTTCGGCCGCTCCGGCAAGTCCGCCACCATCCTCTCCCTGATCGTCCCGGTCCGCGCCAACGGCCAGGTCACCTACAAGACCCGCATGTCCGGTACGACGTATGTCGTGGACCTCACGGTCGACGGCACCAAGGTGTCGTTCGGCGTCACCGGCGGCGGGTCGTTGGTGCGGATGTCCTGAGCTCGTGGGGCTTCCGGCCGCCCTGGCGGGGTAAGTTAGGGCGGTCGGAAGCTTGAGCTGTGGAGGGCGGGTTGAGTCGTCGGGATGCGGGCCGCGAGCTGTTCGTCGGTCCGTGGAGGCTCATTACCGGCCGGTGGATGGCGCTCAGTGGGGCGTTGACCGCAGTGGCGGTGCTGGGTGGTTCGGTGATGGCCGTGGTGCAGGCCGGGGCCGAGGCGGAGCAGCCGCTGGTGAATGTGGCCGCGTCGGGCGTAGACGACCGTACGCCGACGCCCGGGCCGGTGAAGCCGCCGCGACCGTCAGTCGCGCCGACGACGGTGAATCAACCGCCGGTGACGCGGCCCACCGAGCCGGGACGCTCCGGCTCGGGGCGGCTGGGGCCGTGGGAGAACCTGAGCCGCCGGATTTCGAGTGTCGCGAAGATCCGGGCGACGGTCCGCGGTGACGGGGTGTTCATGTTCGGCGACAGCATCGCCGTACAGGACGGGCCGGCGCTGGAGCAGCTGGTGGCTGCTCAGACCGGTACGCCGGTCGCCGTGCACGACTGGTCGGGACAGCCTGCGTCTGCCGCGGTGGACGCGCTGGCGGAGTGGTCCCGCAAGTACGGGCTGCCGGACCGGATCGTGATGGCGGTCGGGACCAACGACATCTTCGAGCCGTCAGCGTTCGCTACCGAGGTGGAGCAGGCGATGAAGATCGCCGGACCTCGCCGGACGGTGTACTGGGTGAACGTGCACGCCAACCGGTTCGACATGTCGGCGGCGGTGCAGTCGGCTGACCGGGCCAACAGTGAGCTGATCAACCACGCGCTGGACCAGGCGGCCGTGCGGCACCGGAATCTGCACGTGGTGCGGTGGTCGGAGTTCCTGTCGGCGCGGACCGGGCAGGTGCGGACCTACCTGCGGGACGGGATCCACACCACGCAGCCGGCCGGGCAGAAGGCACGGAACGCGCTGATCGCGCAGGCACTGGAAAGCTCGGAGTAGTGTCCGGACCGCGGTCGCGCCAGGTGGCTGTGGTGGTCGCTGCTGCGGTGGTGGTCGGGTCTGTGGTGGTTCCGGACCGAGTCTCTGAGCCGTCTGCTCGACCTGTGCGGATGGACCTGCCTCAGTCTGCTCCCGTGGCTCCTGTCCAGCGCAACACCTACACCTGTGCGACGTACTCCGGGATCGAGCGGCCGAACCCCGTGCAGAACCTCTACCGGGACGCATTCGCTTGGGGGACCACACCGCCGTACCGGGTCGGTGATGGACACGGGGACGTGAACTGGCGCCTCAACCCGGCTGACAACCCCAGCTGGTACATGTGGCTGCATTCGCTGCGCTGGCTCGGCCAAGGCGTCCGCGCGGCAGGTAGGGGCGACAAGCGAGCGCTGCAACGCGTTGACGCGATCGCGCACGACTGGGTCCGCGACAACCCGTACCCGTGGGCAGACGACGCAGGTGCCACCGAGTCGACGATGCACCGGACCAACGTGCTCATCTGCTTGCGGCAGGCCGTGCTGTCCGGACTACGGGTCACGCGGTTGCCACCGGCGTACAGGTGGATCGACACCGCGCTGGTGCAGCACGCGCAGTTCCTGCAGCGGAACTGGAGTGGTGACTGGAACCATGGCACCGAGGAGAGCCTCGCGCTGTTCGGAGTCGGTTGCACGTTGGGACGTGCGGACCTGAAACGGACTGCGGCCGAGCGGCTCACCGCGGGGATCAAGACGGCGATCGACGCACAAGGGTCGACCAATGAGCAGTCGACCGCCTATGCGCAGTACAACTACTCGCTGTGGGGACGGGCGATCGACGTACTCGGGAAGTGTGGGGTTGACGCCAGTCCGACCATCAAGGCACGGCGGCAGCAGTTGGCGACCTGGCTGGCGCTGGCGACGAACTCACTCGGGTACCTGCATCAGCTGGGGGACTCTGAGGTTGTGCGGACGGTGCCGGTTGCTGGTACGCCGCTCGAGTACGCCGGGACGCTGGGGAAGCGTGGGATCGCGCCGACGCAGCGGGTCGGGATCTATGCCGCCGGCTACGTGTTCGGGCGAACCGGGTGGGGTATGGAACGGCCCTTCGGCGCGGAATCGACGTACAGCATCAGGTTTGGGCCGGTACGGCGGTTGCACGGGCACGACGACCACATGTCGATCACGTACACCGCGCTGGGCCGTGACGTGCTGGTTGACGGCGGCCACGCGGGCTACCAGGGTGATGCAGCACAGCGGTGGGCCAGGGGGCAGACCGCGCACAACGTGATGACGGTGTCGGGAGCTAGTGCGTCGGCGACTCAGCTGACGCGGTCAGTGGTGCAGGCGACGTCGGAGTTCTATGAGCTCCACGATGCGGGGCGGACGCGCGGCGTACTGGTGCTCAAGGACCCGGATCTGATGGTGATACTCGACCGCGGGACGTCTACCGTACGGCGGTCGTACGAGACGTTGTGGCACTTGCCTGCGGGACAGCGGGTGACGCCGTACGGCGCGGGCTCGGTCGTGGCGCAGCGGCCTGGTGATTCGGTGAAGACAGTGCTCCTGCAGGTCCCGTACGGCTCATCGGTGCAGGCGGCCCGCGTGACGTCGAGCTGGCAGTACCGGACGATCGACAAGCGCAGCGCCGCACCAGTGGTCGGTTTCACCCGGTCTGGGCGCAGTGCCTCGATCCTCTCGGTCATCGTGCCGGCTCAGACCAGTGCTGCCGTCAGCTACACCACAAGCCAGCAGGCCGGTCAGACACTCCTGCACCTGCAGGTAGGCGCAACGCGGACCACCGTCGCTATTTCACCTGACGGGACATTGCGGCGCGCGTAGGCTGCTCCTACGCGACGGGCTGGACTACTGGACTGACGCCGCCGGCCGCCAGCCGGCAGGCGGGTCCTCGCCGACCCGTCCGTCGACCGCCTCCCGGATCAGGTCGGCGTGGCCGGTGTGGCGTCCGTACTCCTCGATCAGGTCGCACAGCAGCCGCCGCAAGCTCGGGTGCCGCCCGTCCGGCCAGCTGATGTGCGCAGGTCGCTCCATCCCGCCCTCCGCCAACGCCGCAGCCGTCCGCTCCCGCGAACGCTCCACAGCGCCGTCCCACAACGCATACAGCTCCTCAGGCGAGTCATCGACCGCCGAGTCGAACTCCCAGTCGTTGTTGTCGTTCCACCCGTTGCTGGCCCACGGCTCCCCCATCGGCAGCCCTCTGAGCTTTACGTTGAACATGTAGTCCTCATTGGCCGCCAGATGCTTCAGCAGCCCGCCCAACGTCATACTCGACGCCCCGATGCGCACCTGCAGCCCAGCGGCATCCAGCCCGTCCACCTTGTATCGGAACGTCGCCCGCAGCCGATCCAACGCCCCCAGCACCTGCTCGACCTCACTCCCCGCCAACGGCGGTTCCCACGGTGTCTGACTCATGCCCAGCACCGTAATCCCCGTTCCGGACGCTCCCCTTCCGGAATCGATACCCTGCTCCCATGACTGACCGGGTACGACGGTACGGCGGCGTGATCGCGATCTACGACGGACAGGTGGCCCTGGTCCGCGAGCAGTACGACACGTGGGACGCGCCGTACTGGAGTCCCCCCAGCGGAACCGTGGAAGAAGGCGAAACCCCCTCCGCCGGCTCAGCCCGAGAGCTCCTCGAGGAGACCGGCCTGAAGGCCCCGGAGAGCGCCCTACAGCTCATCTGGCTGGCCACCGTAGTCATCGACGGCCAGATCATCTCCAACGCCTGGAACTACGCCACCACCGTAAAAGACAACACCCTCGCCACAGACGACCCCGACGGCGCCATCCTCGAGGCCCGCTGGTTCCCACCCACCGAGGCCGTCACCCTCCTCACCCGCCTCCCCTACCCACCCCTCTCAGTCCCAGCCGTCGCCTACCTCCAAACCGGCACCCCCCTCCACTGGACCTTCACCCAAACCAACACCAGCTGGGCCTGGACCACAGCCCCCCTCCCAACCTGAGCCTGCTGGCACCCAACCCCGTTCACCTGACACCATGCGCCCCATGTCTACCGACTACGGACAACCGATCGGCCAGGTCCTGGGCGACGGCTTCCAAGTGCCCGAACTGCTCCCGGGGTGGACCGCCCTGGAAGGCATCGTCCTGGTCAAATGCCTCGACGCCGAAGGCCACCCCAGCTGGGCCTTCCGCGAAACCGAAGGCATGAACGTCGAAGAGGTCATCGGCGTCCTCACCATCCAACTGGACATGCTCCGCGAACGAGCCCTCGACTCCTTCCGAGTAGAAGAAGACGACGACTAAGGCCCAGATCCGCGGAGCTTGTCGTGCAGGGGCTTGGTGCGGTGGGGTGGCAGGGCGAGGGTGTTGAGGAGGCGGCGGGCTGCGGGGTGGTCGAGCTGGCCGAAGTAGTCGGAGGCTGCGGCCTCCAGGGCGGCGAGTACTGGCTCGTGCCAGTCGGTCTGCTTCGAGAGGTGTTCGAGTAGCGGCTCTTTGAGTTCCCACGGCACTGGCCCGGAGATGTCGAGCAGCCTGCGCAGCCGGAGTGCTCCGGCACCAGCGGTGATCTGTCGCCAGGCATCCGCGACCTCCGCGTGCGCCTCCAGCGGGCCGCACCAGAGCCAGTACGCCATTGGTACGGCGAGCCGGTCGTCGGCGTGGTCGAGTAGCGAGCGGACCTCTGTCCAGAACGCCTCGTCGTGCGGCTCGAAGCCGACGTACATCAGTACGGCGTAACACGGCATCACGCGGTAGAGCGCGAACCCGAGGGCCGCGTCGCCGTCGATCAGGTCGGACAGCTCATGCGGTACGGCGGACTCGTCATCCGGCCAGGTCACTTTGGTTCGGCGACCCTCATGCGCGGCGGTGGCCCAGGCCGTCGTACAGGTCCGCTGGAAGAGCTCTCGGCCCACCTCTTCGGCCAACTCGTCGACAGTCACCCGCCCAACGATGCCCGATCCGCACCCGGCTCGATCCGGCGATCGCGGTTGCACTCACGTGCGTTGACAGATACCTTGTCTCGCATGGTAGTCCACAAAATCCTCCTCCAGGAACCCAGAGACGGAGAAACGAAATGAGCGCTGACCAGCTGGTCGAGGCGTACCTGAAGGAGCTGGCCACGGCCGCCGAGGCGTTGCCGGCGGACCGCCGTACCGAGCTCATCGCCGACATGACGACGCACATCGCAGAGGCGCGCGCCGAAGGGGCGACCTCGGACGACGACGTACGCGCGGTCCTGCAGCGGCTCGGCGATCCCGCCGACATCGTCGCCGCATCGACGGACGGCCTGGTCCAGGTCGAGGTGCCGCCGCGCTTTCGCCTCCGAGACTTCGCCGCGGTAGCGCTGCTGCTCATCGGGCCCTTCGCCCTGGCGATCGGCTGGCTGGTCGGCGTCTGGCTGCTGTGGACCTCCGACCGCTGGACTCGCGGTGAGAAGCTCCTCGCCACCCTGGGCTGGCCGCTGGGCTACGGCCTCGCCCTCATCTGGGAGTTCAACTTCTCTTTCCCGATCGGGCTGATGCTCGCGATCGTGAGCGTGGTCATCGTCCTGCCGCTCATCCCCCTGCTCAAGAACGGCCGCGCCGGGCGCTCCACCACCCGGACCCAGCTCGCCCGCGCCACCTCAACCAACAACTGACCCGCGGAGCTGTCCGTCCAGCCATGTAATGCTCCGGCTGTGGACGACACCACGCGCACCACGGCGATGGCAGCCCTCGCGAAGTTGTGGAGCGAGGGCTGCCCGCTAGCCGACCCCGGCAGCCACGCGACGGTCCTCGATGTCGCCTGGCGGCGCTGGCGATCGTTCGACCGCAGAAACAAGCGGAAGCACCCCGATCGCGACGACCGAATCGAGGACACCGCGAAAGGCCTATGCTCCGCCATGGAGCCTGACCCGACGCTCACCGGCCCCCTCATGCAGCACTACCACTGCCTCTCGGTCGCTCTCGCATCCGCATTCGACCCCATCTGACGGGCCACCCCACCGGGAATCTCTCGGGGGCCTCAAACGGCTCCGCCACCCAAACGACAGAGTCCCCAGACTCAGAAAGTAGCTTCTGACCTGGGGACTCTGGTGGAGCCGCCTGTCGGAATCGAACCGACGACCTTCTCATTACGAGTGAGACGCTCTGCCGACTGAGCTAAGGCGGCGGGTGGTACCGAGGCAAGAGTGTAGCGGGCAGATGGGGGTGAGTTCGAATCGGATCCGGGAAGCGGGGTGTGGGGTGCGGCACGGTGCGGCCGGCGGGGGCGACCTTGGGCACGCACCGACCACAATCCGCCCTCCTAGATGGCTGAACCGTGCACGAGGTTGCGGGCTGGTCCGACCTTGAGCACCCGTCGACCATGAATCGGGCCGCGAAATGACTGGGCCGTGCACCAGGTTGCGGGGCTGGGAAATGGGTCGGGAAGAAATTGTGTGGGAAATGCGTTGACGCGGGGGATGGGTTCGGGTGAGACTATTGCCCGCAAGGACTACTGACTAGGAGACGATCGTGACCAGGATGCAGAACGCGACGAAAGCTTGGCGGCCCGGCCGCGTGGCTTTGCTGTCGTGCCTGCGAACTGTGCGTATCGATGCCTTCTATCACGAACTCGGCAGTGAGCAGAGCCTGCGTTCGGGCGGTCCGCCTGGGTGATCCCGCGAGGGAGACACCTCAGGAGCCGTCTGGGCCGGGTAACCGGCAAGGCGGCTCTTTTTCTTTGCCCGGAAACGGGTCATCGTCGGTGTGCAATGGTTTGCGGACCGGACTCCAAACCCGCGTCATGAGGGTTCGATCCCCTCCACCGATGCATTCTTTCGGCATTTACGAATGCCCGATACGAACAATTGACAATTACATGTGTTTGCCAGCTGTGGGCCAGTGGCCAGGCCACCTCATTTGGGTTGAGGGAGACCGGGGGTTCGAGTCCCTCCAGCTGGACCAGGCGCCCGCAGCATGCTTGCTACCGGCCGAGCGGGCGCCCCAAGACGTGCCCTGCGCGGGAAATCCGCACGACATCCCGCGCAGGGCGCTCGAACGCTCGTGGCTCAAGTGGAGAGAGCGCCTGCCTACGAAGCAGGAGGTTGCAGGTTCGAGTCCTGCCGAGCGTGCTGTGTCCGAGGTCGAAGTGGGCGAGGCACCGGGATGTGGCCCCGGGGGAAGCGGGTTCGAGCCCCGCCGGACACCCTCTGTGCGTCGTACCAGCACGCACCGTAGTACTTGCGGCTCTGGCCCAACTGGCAGAGGCACCTGGCTTAGGACCAGGAGGTTCAGGGTTCGACTCCCTGGGGCCGCACCGACACCAATTTCACCCGACCTCGTCTGGCCTGGTCGGGCACACTGGAAGGGAGGAGGAAGCACATGAGCGGTGTGATCGTTCTCAACGCCTCGTACGAGCAGCTGCATGTCGTGTCGATCCAGCACGCCATCCGGATGCTCGTGCGCGAAGTAGCCGTCGTCGAGGAAGCACATGACGGCGCCAGCATCGGACCGTTTCCCCTCCCCCGGGTGCTCCGGCTCGTCCGGTACGTCGTCACCAAGTGGCGCTACGCCTCCGGACGGCTCCAGTACACGCGGGCCGGCGTACTGAAGCGTGACAAGCACACGTGCGCGTACTGCGGCCTGAAGGGTGCGACCACGATGGACCACGTCGTACCGCGGTCCCGTGGTGGACGTGGTGAGTGGCTGAACGCTGTGGCCGCGCATGCGTCGTGTAACGAGAAGAAGGGCTCACGCACGCCCGAGGAAGCCGGTATGCCGCTGTTGTGGCAGCCGTGGATTCCCTCGCGTGCGGAGATATCGCTCTGACGTGACACCACCCGGTGTCGCGTTGGAGCGCGATGCCAGGTGGGCGACGGTGACCCACCCTCGGTTCTGACCCGAGGTCCCGCAGGTTCGAGCCCTGCCCTGGCAGCGTTCCGGTGCGTCCGGCACCGGCATCGACACGAACAGGGTGAGGTGATGATCCGCAGCATCGCGCGTGCCTGGGACTGGTAAGCCGACGACGAGGAGTGAGGGGATGAACGTGGAGTTTCCAGTTGAGCTGAGCGGAGCGAAGAGCTCTACGCTCATGTGGGCTCATGAGTACGAGGTAGGCGCGCAAGCGCTGCAGCAGCTGCGGAACATTGCCGCGCTGCCGTGGGTGCACGGTGTCCGGGTGATGCCGGATGTGCACCTGGGTAAGGGTGCGACGGTGGGATCCGTCATCGCCATGAACCAGGCGGTGTCGCCGGCCGCGGTCGGGGTCGACATCGGCTGCGGGATGGAGGGTGTGCTCACGTCGCTGACGGCGGCCGACCTCCCGGACGACCTGTCCGGGATCCGGTCCCGGATCGAGGCCGCCGTGCCGGTGGGGTTTCGGTCGCACGACGAGCCGGTGAGCATCCGGCGGCTCGGGCTGGACCCGCGGGGGTGGGACCGGCTGTGGGGATCGTTCAACGAGCTGCACAAGGGCGTGCACCAGCGTGAGCGGAAGGCACAGCTGCAGATGGGGTCGCTGGGTGGCGGCAACCACTTCATCGAGGTTTGCCTCGACGACGAGGACCGCGTGTGGCTGATGCTGCATTCCGGGAGCCGCAACATCGGCAAGGAGCTCGCGGAACGGCATATGTCGATCGCCCGGCAGCTTCCGCACAACGCGGATCTGCCGGACCTCGATCTCGCCGTGTTCCTGTCCGGTACGCCGCAGATGACGGCGTACCGGCGGGACCTGACCTGGGCCCAGCAGTACGCGTCCCGCAACCGCGCGACGATGCTGGCGCTCGTGATGCAGGCGGTCCGTGACTCGTTCGAGCAGGAGATCCGGTTCGACGAGCCGATCTCGTGCCACCACAACTATGTCGCCGAGGAGAAGATCGACGGCCTGGACCTGCTCGTCACCCGCAAGGGTGCGATCCGGGCCGGCGCCGGTGATCTCGGACTGATCCCGGGGTCGATGGGGACGGGCTCGTACGTCGTCCGCGGGCTCGGCTCGGAGCGGTCCTTCTACTCGGCCTCACACGGGGCAGGCCGGCGGATGAGCCGCAACGAGGCGAAGCGCCGGTTCACGGTCGACGACCTGATCGCTCAGACGGCCGGGGTCGAGTCCCGCAAGGACGCCGGCGTGCTCGACGAACTGCCGGCGGCCTACAAGGACATCGAGTCGGTCATCGCCGCCCAGTCCGACCTGGTCGAGGTCGTCGCCCACCTCAAGCAGGTCATCTGTGTGAAGGGGTGATCGGGCGGCGTGCGTGCGCTGCTTCCTCTGTACTAAGCGTACAAGTTGAGCAGCGTGCCGCAGTGAAGTTGTCCACAGGTGGGGGTCCGCCGTCGTCAGGGGAGGCGGCGGGCTACTCACCGAGGTGAGGTCCGCCTGTAGGCAGGGGCAGCGGTTTGCTAAACCGTCGGTCGGCTCCGGCCGGCCCGTGAGTTCGAATCTCACTCTCACCGCGCAGGACAAGGCCAGAGGCCTTGTACACAAGGGACTCTGGCCGGCGCCGCCCAAACTGAAGTCTGACGCGGTCTAGCCTCGCTGGGTTGGTCTAACCGTCGTACCCCCTGTGCTGGCCTGCTCGAATTGCAGGTACCTACACAGGGGGCGACCACGACTATGGACACGGCGGGCCGCTAGTGCACCTCATACTCCTGATCCAGTCCCAGTACCCCAACATGGGCCTCGTGGCCGTCTGAAGCGTCGAAGGGCTGCATGAACAAGTAGTAGTCCATCGTCCGAAGCCCCTCAACAACCAACGGGTGGTCCAGATCGACCCGTTTGGCAACCTCGTAGCTGGTGATTTGCGCACCGCTGGACTCTGCCAGCAGTTCCTGACAGGCAAGCCAAATGCGCCGCAGTACCTGCGGAGCCGTCTCTTCACTCATTGGAATCCTCCCCTTAGGACCGCCCACCTGACCGGGCCGGTCTTCCTCGACTGGCGCGGGCAGCCCTCCCTAGCTGTGATCCCGCTGGTGTCGTCCGGCGACCCTACGGCCTCAGTTCGGCTCTGGCCAGGGGACTCCTCGGTTAGTCCTACTGCTCAAGCCTGCCAAGGAAGCCGCGGAATACTCAGCGGAGGAACGATAGAAGGTAGGCGTGCTGCTCGGTACTCAGCTGGGCAGTTGCGGTTAGCTGCTGTCGGTGTGTTCGCCTTGATGACGAAGGTGCGGGCAGCTTTCCTGTAGACGGCAGGCTGCCGGAGGCTCAGTGCTTGAGGGTGTATCCGTCGCTGGTCAGTCGGGCGCGCAGGTCCTTGACCTCGTTCTGGCGTGGGCGTGCTTGCGACTGCCGTTCGTCGTCGGGTGCGCGCTTCTTCCTGCGCCGGAACCATTTCATCGGCCCAGGATCGCGCACAACCTGGCGAAACGGAATCTCTCGCCCTCGGTGCGTACCGTCGGACGGGTAGAGGTCATCGTGCCCCCGAACGCACCCCAGGCGGTGAGTCGGGATGGGCGCTTGGGGGAGGAGCACTACCCGTTCTTCGGTACGGGATGCGCCCCGTTGGTCTAGTGGGTAGGACGTCCGGTTCTCAGCCGGGAGATCGCCGGTTCGAATCCGGTACGGGGTACGTAGGGCGCAGTGGACGAATGGGGAGAGTCGCCGCGTTTTCACCGCGGAGTGTGCGGGTTCGAGTCCCGTCTGCGCTGCGTTGGCACAACGAGTAGGAGCGCCACCGATGGAGAGGTGGGCCGGGTTGTAACCCCGGTGCCTTCGGGCTGAGCGGGTTCGAATCCCGCCTCCTGCACTCCGACAAACAGAGAGGAGGACCGGCTATGGCGGGACTCAGGAACAGGAAGCGAGTGCCTGGAGGGCGGACCGGTTCTCCGGTCAGTCAGGGGCATGCGTTGCGGCGGGTGCTGCTGGCGTGTGGGCATGTGCAGCGGGATCGGTTGGCACACCGTGGTGATCACGTCTGGTGCGAGGGCGAGTGCTCCGACTGGATGCGGGTCGTCTCGGTTGATGAGTAAGAGCGAGGCGCCGCCCTTCAGGTGGAGGGCGGCGCCGACCCCTCTGGTAAGGGATGTACGCCGGGCTCTCCGAAGGCTCGGTTCCTGGTTCGACTCCGGGCAGGGGGACTTAGGCGATGGTCGGGTCGTGGTGGACGGTGAGGGTGACGGTCGGCGAGGGGGCTCGGGTCGCGAGGAGACGGACCTGTACGGCGTCGGCGGTCACCGAACGCTTCAAGGGGATGAGGCGGCGGTGGCCGATGGTGGTGCCGGTAGCGACCTCGGACCACGAGCCATCGATCAACGCGTCGACGGCGAAGGACTCGACCTGCTGGCCGTTAGCGATGTCCTCACGCAGGCTCACCACGTTGAACGAACCCGGTAGCTCAACAGCCGTTCCGTAGTACGACCGCACCGCCGCCCCAAAAGCAGACAGCGCCTGTACGTCGGGATCGGCGAACCGGCCGTACCGATCCGGCGGGATGTTCAGCAGCAGTACGGCGTTCCGGCCGACCGACTTGCGGTAGATGTCGAGGAGCTCGGGGACCGACTTCACCGCGTTGTCCTCGGCCGCGTGGTAGAACCAGCCCGGCCGGATGGACACGTCGACCTCAGCTGGATACCAGCGCAGTTCGTCGGCCGCGGCCAATTCCGCAGGACCGGCAAGCTCCGGTGCAGTCTCCGCAGCGACCATCCGCCCGCCGGCAAACGGTATGACGCTCCACTCCGTCTCTCGAGCGAATCCGTCTTCGTTGCCGACCCACCGCACGTCCGGTCCACCGACGGCGATCGTTGCCGAGGGCGCCAATCGCCGGATCAGGTCGAACCACGCGTCGAAGGCGTACTCCTGCGCCGTACTGGTCGGGTTCGCCCCGTCCAGCCAGACCTCCACGATCGGCCCGTACTGCGTGAGCAGCTCGTACAACTGGTTCAGGTAGTACCGGTTGTAGTCGTCGACCTCGTAGGTGAACCCGGGTTGGATCTCCGAGGCAACCACTGGACTCTCGTTGCCGTAGTACCCGCCGGGCGCCTTCTCCTGATACAGATCTGCGGGCGAGAGGTAGAAGCCCAACCCCAACCCATGCTCAGCACAAGCAGCGGACAACTCCGCCATCACGTCGCGCCCGGATGGGCTTGCGGCGATAGTGTGCGTTGTATAGCGGGTCGGCCACAGGCAGAAGCCGTCGTGGTGCTTGGCCGTCAGGATCACGCTCTTGAACCCGGCCTCCACCAGCACCCGCACCCACTGGTCGCACGACAGGTCCTGCGGGTCGAAGACGGCCGGGTCGTCCAGCCCGGTCCCCCACTCCAGATCCGTGAAGGTGTTCACACCGAAGTGGACGAACGCGGTCAATTCTTGTTGCTGCCAAGCAAGTTGGCGTTCAGACGGTCGCACAGCCGAGGCATCCATCTACAGCAGCACCTTGCCCGGGTTCAGCAGACCGGCCGGGTCGAAGGCCTGCTTGACGCGTCGATGCAGGTCGAGGCTGACCGGCCCCAGCTCGTCCTCGAGCCAGCGCGCCTTCAGCGTGCCGATCCCGTGCTCACCCGTGATGGTCCCACCGAGCGCGAGCCCGAGCTCCATCACCGCCCCGAACGCCTCCAGCGCTCGCGCCTCAGCCGCCGGATCATCGCGCTCGAACACCACCGTGGGGTGCATGTTTCCGTCACCAACATGCCCAGGGCAACAAATCAGTACGTCGTACTTGGTCCCGATCTCGGCGATACCGCGCAGCAACGCGACCAGCTTCGACCGCGGGACCGAGACGTCGTCGATCAGTGTGATACCGAGCGGCTCCAACGCCGGGTTGACCAGGCGCCGGGCTTCGAGCAGCATCCGGGATTCCTCGGCATCCGACGCCTCGGCGACCTCGACCGCGCCGTGCGCTGTACAGATCGCGGCGATCCGCGCGACGTCCTCGGCGGCCCGGGGACCGCGGTCGGACTGCGCGATCAGCAGCGACCCGACGTTCGCCGGCAAGCCCATGTCTCGATAGTCCTGGATCGCACGCGCCGTCGGCCCATCGAGGAACTCCAGCAGCGATGGACGCAGACCGGACGCCATCACCGCAGCAGCCGCAGCAATCCCGTCCTCGATGGACAGGAACGTGGCCGCAGCGGTCAGCGCCGCCTCAGGTGCGGGTCGCAGCGTGAGCGTCGCCTCGGTGACCACGCCCAGCGTCCCTTCGGAACCCACGATCAGCCGCGTCAGGTCATACCCCGCGACGCCCTTCGCCGCGCGCCGGCCGGTCCGGACGATCTCACCCGACGCGAGCACAACCTCCAATCCCCGCACGAAGTCCGACGTCACGCCGTACTTCACACAGCACAGTCCACCAGCGTTGGTCGCGATGTTCCCGCCGATCGTGGACATCTCCCACGACGACGGGTCCGGCGGATAGAACAACCCCTGCTCAAGGACGGCGCGGGACAGCTCTGCGTTCACCACACCGGGTTGCACCACCGCGACCTGGTCCTCGGCCGAGATCTCCAGGATCCGGTTCATCCGCGCAGTCGACAGCAGCAGGCAACCGTCGGTCGCGTTCGCCGCCCCGGACAGCCCGGTCCGCGCTCCCTGCGTCACCACCGGTACGCCGAACTCCGACGCGATCTTCAGCACCGACGACACCTCAGCCGTGGTCGACGGCCGCACGAGCGCCCGCGGTACGCCGGCCGTGCAGAAGGTCGCGTGGTCGTTCCGATGCGAGTCCAGTACGTCGGCATCGTCAACGACCGCGTTGTCCCCCAGCGCCGAGCGCAGACGGTCGATCAGCAAGTCACTCATAAGGTCTCATCCTGTTCGGCCAGCAGTCGCAGGATCAACTCTGCACGGCGCACCCGCTCACGCCCCAACGCCTCCGCGGTCGCGGCCAGGTGCGCGCCAACCGGGTAGATGTTCGGCGCGTTCCGCAACCCCATCTTCAGATACACCGGCGCAGCCACCTTCACGATCTCCGGTACGTCGTAGAACCGCACGTGCCCGCCCTGGTCGTCCGGCACCTCGATGTACATGTCGATCGGCACCGAGGTCACCGACCGGATCTCCGCCAGCACCGGCACCGGAAGATCCGTCGACACGTTCAGGCTCGTCGCCCCCAGCCGCTCGTACAGCCGTGCAGTCGGTGCATTGGGCAACGGCATCAGCACCGAGGTCTTCAGCACCAGCTCAGCAGGCAACGATCCGTCGACCTTGAGCTGCCCCAGCAGCTCCAGTACGCCGAGATCCCCGACCAGCAGGCTCCGCACGCCCAACTCAACCGCCCGAAACGCATCACATAGCGACGCGGCGACCATCTCGTTGCCGCGCGCAACGCCTGCGACGGCCGCCGAGACTTTGGCCTGCCCGCCGATGTCCCAGGCGGCGCGAGGCCCGAGGAACAGACACACCTCGACCCCGGCGGACACCCCGAGCGACAGCATCTCCTCGATCTCGGCATCGGTCAGCATCATTACGCCGCTGCCCTGTGAGACCCGATCGACCTTCACCCCGCGCGTGGCCGCCTCCTCGAGCACCGCCGCCATCACCCGTGGCCCCTCGCACGAAGGGATCTCCACCTTGTACGGCGTACCGTCGGCGAACGTGGCCGTGGACGGGCCGCCGGCGCGGAAGCCGCGGTCGGCCAACAGGGCATGCGCCTCGCGAAGAGTCACCATGGTGCAAGCTTCCCCTCGACCGTGAGGTCACCGGCAGCACCGGTGATCTCCAGGTCGAACCGATCACCGGCCTCGGCCAGCAGAGCGGGTGTGACCAGCAACTCGTGCGGAGACAATGTGTCCTTGATCCGCGCCAGCCGCAGCTCAGACCAGTCGCGTCGGCCGCACATCGTGATCGCCGCGAGGACCGCCGCCTCGTCGTCTTCCATCACCATCGGCAGCCGCGACCGGCGCGCTCCCCCGGCGCCCGAGGTCAACGCATTCACGTAGCTGGCCCGCAGGTCGATCTGCTCCAGCAGCGAAGCCGGCATCACATCTGCCAGCCCCAGTCCAGATGCGTTCCCGTGGGACGCCTCCGACAGCGCGTGCACGCTGATCGCAGCGATCGTCGGCGACTCGAACTCGGGGATGCCGTGCACCCAGCAGCGCCCGATCACATTGGTGTCCATGCCGGCGCCGGACTTGTCCTTGCCCAGCTCGTCCACCACCAAGACGTCCAGCTCGTCGAACGGCAACCGCCCGAGCAGACTGCCGGCCCGCTGCAACAAGGCGTGCTCGGCCGCACCGGCGATCCCGTCGGCTGGGACGAACTCGACCGCCGCGGTGTGCTCCAGCGCATTCTCCAGAATCGCCAGTCCGCCGAGGATCTTGCCCTCAGCAACGACCGTGCGTGCCGCTGTCTCGATGTTGCCGCCGAGCGAAGGGATCCCGCCGGCGTGGAGTGCAGCCGCGCCCGCATGATTCCCGAGGCCGATCGCGAGGATCTTCGCCAGCCCGCTCTCGATCGGCCCGTGGAAGTCCGTGTGTGGCTTGACCCGGTTGATCACCAGCACGCCGTCCGCGGCAGCGGCGATCGCGTCGTGATGAACCGGCGTACCGTCGTCCAGCTTGCCGACGACGACGGTCTCCATGGTCGCCTCGATCGGGCAACCGACACTCGCTGGCGTGATCCCGAGACCGGCCAGCATCTCGCGTTGCCCGTCAGCCGTCGCACCGCCATGCGAGCCCATCGCCGGTACGACGAACGGCGCGGCCCCCGCGGCCAACAGCCACTCGACGGCCGCTCTCACCACCGGAACCAGGTCGTGGATCCCACGGCTGCCCGCGGTCACCGCAATCCGCGCGGCCGGCTTGATCTGCGCTCGCAGCGGCTCCAAGGCGGCGTGGGTGGCAACCGCCGGATCGGACGCGGCCGGCAGGTCGGGCAGCAGCCGGCGAATCGGCGTGACCTGCGGGATCACACCGTCCGGGCGTAGTCCCCGGACGGCCTCGAACGGTCCCCAGCCACTCATTAGTGACTCTGCCGAGCGACCGCGGAGCCGGTGCGGCCCACCAGGAAGTCGAGGTCGCAGCCCTTGTTCGCCTGCGTGACGTGGTCGACGTACAGGCGGGCCCAGCCGCGGTCCGTCGGCGGCGCCGGCGGCTGCCAATCGGCCCGCCGCTTCTCCAGCTCCTCATCCGACACGTCGAGGTGCAGTCGCCGCGCCGGAACATCCAGCTCGATCCAGTCTCCGGTCCGCACCAACGCGAGCGGTCCGCCGACCGCAGCCTCCGGCGTGACATGCAGTACGACGGTCCCGTACGCCGTACCGCTCATGCGCGCGTCCGAGATCCGCACCATGTCGTCGACGCCGATCTCGGCGAGTTTGCGCGGGATCGTCATGTTGCCGACCTCCGGCATCCCCGGATAGCCGCGCGGACCCGAGTTCTGCAGGACGAGCACGGTGTCCTCGTCGACCTCGAGATCCGGATCGTCGACCGCCAGGTCGTACTCCTCGATGCTGCTGAAGACCAAAGCCTTGCCGCGATGCTGCAGCAGCCGCTCGGACGCGGCAGACTGCTTGACCACGGCACCGTCCGGCGCCAGATTCCCCTTCAGTACGGCGGTTCCTGCGCCGCTCCCGAGCGGATTCCCGACCGGGCGGATGACGGCCGCACCTGGTCGCCCTTCCTGACCGGACCAGTCGATCCGCTCGGCGTTGGCGACGTTCTCGCCCATGGTCCGGCCGGTCACCGTGATCGCATCCGCCTTGAGCAACGGCAGGATTTCGCGAAGGACGGCCGGCAGACCGCCGGCGTAGTAGAAGTCCTCCATCAGGTACTGCCCGGACGGCTGCAGGTCAGCGAGCCACGGTACGCCACGCGCCCACTCGTCCATGTCGTCGAGCGAGAGGTCGACGCCGACCCGGCCGGCGATCGCGAGCAGGTGGATGACGGCGTTCGTCGAGCCACCGATCGCGGCGTTCGCCCGGACCGCGTTGGCGAACGCGTCACGGGTCAGGATGTCGGAGGGCTTGAGGTCCTCGTGCACCATCTCCACGATCCGCCGACCAGCGTGCTGTGCCAGCGAATACCGCCGGGAGTCGACGGCGGGGATCGCGGCTGAGCCGGTCAGCTGGAGCCCGAGCGCCTCGGCCATGCAGGCCATCGTGGACGCCGTCCCCATCGTCATGCAGTGACCGTTGCTCCGGGACATGCCCGACTCCGCGGCGGCGTAGTCCTCCTCGGTCATCCGACCGGCGTTCCGATCCTGCGTGAACCGCCAGACCGCCGTACCGGAGCCGATGTCGCAGCCGCGGAACTTCCCGTTCAGCATCGGTCCGCCGGTCACCACCAGGGTGGGTAGGTCGACGCTGGCTGCGCCCATGATTGAGCCGGGCGTGGTCTTGTCGCAGCCGGTGAGAAGGACGGTTCCGTCGATCGGGTTGCCGCGCAGCGACTCCTCGACGTCCATGCTGAGCAGGTTGCGGAACAGCATCGCGGTCGGCCGCAGCATCGTCTCACCGAGCGACATCACCGGGAACTCCAGCGGGAACCCGCCGGCCTGCCACACCCCACGCTTCACCGACTCCGCCAACCGGCGCAGGTGCGCGTTGCAGGGCGTCAGCTCGGACCAGGTGTTGCAGATCCCGATCACCGGCCGTCCGTCGAACACCTCCTCGGAGAAGCCCTGCGCCCGCATCCACGAGCGGTGGATGAACCCGTTGCGCCCCTCTTCGCCGAACCAGTGCTCATAACTGCGCAGGCCGGACTCCCCCGAAGGCACGCCGGCCTTCTCGGGCGTCGGCACGCCACCAGGATCCGCCGGTACGCCGGACTCCCGCGGATCGGCGGTCGGGGGCAGGCCCTCGTCGTCGCTCATCGTTCCACCTCCCCGGTGGTCACCACACCGTTGATCCTGCGTGTGATCCCGAGCGGATTGGCATCCCGCAGTACCGCGGGCAGCACCGCATCAGGCGCATCCTGGTAAGCAACCGGCCGCTGGAACCGGCGAGCCGCCGTCACTCCGACGCTGGTGTGGATCGAGCCGACCGTCGAGGGGAACGGACCGCCGTGGTGCTGAGCCCAGGAGACGGCGACGCCGGTGGGCCAACCGTTCCACAGCACCCGGCCGGCCTTCGCAGTCAGCAACGGCAACAGCTCAGTCGCCAACGCCTCGTCGGAGTCCTCGGCGTGCAGAGTCGCGGTGAGGTTGCCGTCGAATGCTTCGACGGCGGCCCGGAGCTCGTCCAAACCGTCGTACTCGACGACGATCGACACCGGGCCGAAGCACTCCTCGAGGATCTCGTCCCGGCGCGCTAGCAGCTCGGAAACCGTTGTCTGCAACAAGGTTGCGGCACCAGACGCCCAGACCCGGACGCCATCGATCTTGCCGAGCCGGTCAAGGCCGGAGTCGAACGTGTCCTTGATCCGCTCGTTCAGCATGGTCGCGGCAGCGACCCCTTCCGCGGCTTCGACCAGTTGCTCCTGCAGACCGTGACCGGTCGGCACGAACAGCAACCCGGGCTTGGTGCAGAACTGACCGACGCCGAGTGTGAAGGAACCGACGTACCCAGTCGCGATGTCCTTGCCGCGGGCATCGATCGCGGCCTGGGTGACGAAGACCGGGTTCAGGCTGCCGAGCTCGCCGTAGAACGGGATCGGCTCCGGCCGCGTCACCGCGATCTCGTGCAGCGCCTTGCCTGCCGGCACCGAACCGGTGAAGCCGGCCGCCGTGATCCGCGGATCCTTCAGCGCCACCACACCGACGTCGAACCCCTGGATCAACCCCAGCGATCCATCCGGCGCACCAGCGGCCCGCAGCGCCTCGATCATCACGGAGGCTGTCCGCACCGACAGCTCCGGGTGACCCGGATGTGCCTTCACGATCACCGGGCACCCGGCCGCCAGCGCGGACGCGGTGTCGCCACCACAAACGCTGAAGGCGAACGGGAAGTTGCTTGCTGCGAAGACCAGAACAGGTCCGAGTGGCACCAGCACCCGGCGCAGATCCGGTCGCGGCACCGGCTTGGCGGCCGCGTCAGCAGTATCGATGATCACCTCGAGCGACGAGCCCTCGACCAGCGCATCCGCAAACATCCGCAGCTGCCCGGTGCTCCGCCCGACCTCGCCCCGCAGCCGCGCCTCCGGCAGCGACGTCTCCCGGATCGCGATCGGCACCAGCTCATCCGCCGCAGCATCCAGGGCATCCGCCGCGGCGCGAATCCACCCGGCACGTACGGCGGGCTCCGCGGACCCGAGCGCGGTCGCGGCGCCGGCGGCCGCTGCCAGGGCCTGCTCGAGCTCGGCGGGTGTGGTGTCGGCGGTCATCGCTTCTCCTCAAAGTTCTGTTCAGCCAGGAACGCAAAGGGTTCCCGGCCGGTGGCCACGGTGTTCGTCAAGGTTCCGAGCTGGTCGATGGTGATGGTGATGACATCACCCTCCTGTAACCGGAGGGCAAATTCAGGCACGATTCCGGTGCCCGTCGCCAGGATCACACCGTCCGGGAAGTCGTTCGGCACGAAGAGCACATCGATCAGGTCCTGCAGTTCGCGGACCAGCTTGGCGGTCGAGGTCGTCTCGGTGAAGATGTCGTCGCCGCCGCGGCGGATCACCAGGCCGACCGTCAGTTCTTTCGCGTTCGCGACCTGCCAGACCGGCCGGATTCCGGTGGCGAGCGCGCAACCGCCGGCGAACAGCTTGGCCTGCGGGACGTACAGCGGGTTCTCGCCTTCGATCGAGCGCGAGCTCATGTCGTTGCAGATCGTGTAGCCGACGATCTCGCCATGGCTGTTGGCGACGACCGCGAGCTCCGGCTCCGGGACGTCGTGACCCGAGTCGACGCGAATCCCGACCGGCTCGCCGTCCGTGACGACCCGCCAGGCCGGCGCCTTCTGGAACAGCTCCGGCCGGTCCGCGGTATAGACCTTGTCGTAGACGGATTCCTCGGTGCTCTCCTCCATCCGAGCGCCCCGCGAACGCTCGTAGGTGACACCCGCGCACCAGACCTCACCCCGTCCGTCGATCGGCGGCAACCACTTCAGCCCGTCGACGGAGATCGCCGTACCGGTCTTGCCGGCGGCCGCCTCCAGGTCGGCGAGCGGAAGCCGCAACAGCTCGGCCATGCTGGCAATTCCCTCGAGCGGTGCCACCGTGTCACCGCTCCGTACGCCGACGACCGGCCGCCCGTCGGACGACTGGTAACGGACGAAATGCATGAGTCCACCTCTCACATTGACGTACCGAGCAAACCACGGGTGATCTGGAAGCCGACGTTGCCGGAGGCAACCGCCTTGGGGACGAGCTGACGGCTCGCGACCAGCGCGATCGTCTCCAGCCCGATCCGCGCCTGGTCGGCCGCATCTCCGGTCGCGACCGCGTCCAGGTCGTCGCCGTACCGGGCAACCGTCTCCGGGTCCTTGCTGAACTCGACGACCGGGACGAATCGCTGCGCCGACAAGGTTCCGCCGGAAACATGCGCAAGGATCTGCTGTACGCCGGACGCGCCGAAGCCGGTCGCGGTCTCCATCCAATCGGTCCCCGGCATCCGCATCACCTGCCAGCCCGGTGCGGCCGGGCGCTGCCCGTGCGCGATCGTCGGACCAACCTCGGCGACGGATCCGAACGCCGTACGGCGGAAGTTGTCATCCGCAAGTAGTGAGCTGCGCGATGACACCACGACTGAACCGCCTGAACCGACGATCTCGCACCCGATCAGGCCGAGCGCTTCGGCGGTGTCGGGCGTGAGCGGACCACGTGCTTCCAGACCGATCGTGAGCGCACCCAGGTCGCCGTCGTGCTCGACCGGACGAGACAGGTCGAAACTGCTGAACCAGTCCTTCACCTTGGTACCAACGGCATCGAGACCACCGTCCGCCTGGATGCTGGCCCAGCCGAAGCGAGCCGGATCCTTGCCTGCCTCGACGAGACGGGAGCGGAAGTAGTCGTTGTGGGTCTTCTCGCAGCCGTGCTCCAGAAGCAGAGCCATCCGCGTATTCGGATGCAGGAGGTAGCCGAGCATGATCCGGGCGAACGTCTCCTCGGAAGCGCCGCCGCTGCTGCCGCAGCCCTCGGTGTGCGGGAGCGCGACCATCCGCGTGACTGCATCGCCAGCCCACTTCTCCAGCTCCGCCTGTCCGGCGAGCCGCAGCGCGATCTGGCCGGAGCAGAGGCTGGTCGGGAGGATCAGCCCCACCGCCTCCGGGAGCAGCCGATCATCAACCGTGAGCAGTCTGGCCGGCGTGCGGCGCCGCGAGGTCAGACCAGTTAGGGGTTGGCCAGATAGCGGCGCGTCGCGGTCGTCAGCGGGAAGATCGGCCAGCGCACGGCTCTGGCGGCCGTCGGTGCTGATCGAGATGCCCTCGCGCGGACCGCTTTGCTTCCAGTTCCGCCAGATCGACACCTGGCTGTGGCCTGCGCGTTCGCCCGCACTCGGCTCACCGGATGCGACCCGGACGGTCAGGTCGAAGGTCTCCGCGGTCAGCTGCGCCATCGGCGTACCGCTCAAATAAGCGCCAGCGTCCACATCCATCTCGGCGTGCAGGCGCTCGTATCGCTCGCTCGTGGTGACGAACTTGAGCGTCGGGACGAACGGGAAGTTGGTGATCGACCCGTTGCCGGTGGTGAAGAAGATCAGGTTGCAGCCGCTGCCGATCTGGCCGGCCACCGACTCGAGGTCGTTGCCGGGGCTGTCCATGAAGATGTAGCCGTTGCCGGGCAGTGGTTCGCCGTAGTCGATGACGTGGTCGAGGCGGACCTCCCGCGGGAGCTTGCGGGCGGCGCCGATCGACTTGAGCACGATGTTGTAGAGGCCGCGGTACACGTTGCCGCCGGACGGGTTCCCCTCGGCGGTGTGACCGTGCCAGCCGACACGTTCCTTGAACGAGCGGATCGTGGCGAGGAAGCGGCGGGCCGTGGCGAGGTCGCGGACGTTCTTGAGGACATAGGGCTCGGCGCCGATGAGCTCATCGGTCTCAGCCAGTACGGCGGTGCCGCCGTGCTTGATCACCTCAGCGCCGACCAGGCCGGCCAGCGGGTTCGCGGAGATGCCGGAGAACGCGTCAGAACCGCCGCATTGCAAGGCGATCTTGAGGTCGGCGAGCGGAACCTCGACCCGCTGCTGCGCGGCGACGATCGGGAGCCAGGGTTCGATGAGTGCGCCGGCCGTGGTGAGGTCGTGCTCGAAGCCGGCCTCGCGGGTGAAGAACGCGTGCGGGACCTTGATCTCCGGGTAGTCGTGCTCGCGCATGAAGTCCTGGATCGCCTGGCCGGAGACCACGTCGTCCGACGTGTCGACGATCAGCACGGCGCCGACGTTCGGGTTGAGGGTGAAGCCGGCCAAGGTGGCGAGCAGGAAGTGCAGGTTGTTCGGAACCTCGTCCTCACCACCCTCGGTGTGCGCAACCGGTACGACGCCGTCGCCCGCGGCCGCGCCGTCGAAGCGCCGGGCGAGCTCCGTGACGAAGCCTGAACTGCGCGAGCTGGTCGCCATCACGACGACGTGGTTGCGGGTGCCTGCCAGGCCCTGCGCGCGGGGGTAGCCGAGGAAGGTGCCGGGTTGCTCGACGCTCGTGACCTGCTGACCGAGGTGGAGGGCGCTCTCGTCGAGCTCATACGGGTCGAGCGGCTCGTTGGTGGCCGACGGTTCAGTCGGAAGTCCCTCGACTCCGCGAGCGACCACGGCCTGCAGGCTGGTCGGCGTACAGATGTAGTCGCCGGGGACCAGATCGCGCGACGCCCGGGCGAAGGGGGTGTTCCAGGAGGTGATCGCGTCGCCTTGCGCGATCCGCCGTACGGCGAAGCGGTGGCCCTCGAGAATCGTGTGCGGAAGGGTGATCAGGGTGCCGTCGAGCTCGATCCGGGTCCCCGCGTCCAGCCGGCGGGAGCAGATGGCCGCGTTGTCCTCCGGCTCGGGTAGGACGCCGATCTCGTCGAACTTCACCGTGGTTGCCTTCCGCTGGACGGTCTTCGGGCGCTACCGTGATTCAGATCGTGCATGATGCATGATCCACCCTGCCGAACGCATGCGGCCGGGTCAAGACCGCATCCGGAGGCTGATCACGTGGCGGAACCCGTGGCGGGCGCCGACCGGCGGGTGCTGCGCCGGCAGATGCTCGCGGACGACGTCTACGAGGCCATCAAAACCATGCTGATGGACCATGTCATCCGGCCCGGTGCCCGGATCTCCATCGACGGACTCGCACGGGAGTTCCAGGTCTCGTCGACGCCGGTTCGCGAGGCGCTCGCCCGGCTGGAATCCGAGGGGCTTGCGATCAAGGAGCCGCTGAAGGGGTACCGCGCGACGACGCTGCTCACGCTGGCCGAGTTCGACGACCTCTATCGCTTCCGGCTGTTGCTGGAGCCCTGGGCCGCCCGCCGCGCCGCCGAACTGATCACCGACGAGGGCCGCGACCGCCTGCACGCCGAACTCGCCACGGCCGTCGAGCCCACCTCAGTCGACTACGCCGGCTACAAGTCGCTCACAGTGCACGACAACCGGTTCCACACCCTCATCGCCACCCTCTCCGGCAGCGAACAGGTCCGCCTCGCCTTCCAGCGCACCCACTGCCACCTGCACATCTTCCGGCTGCACTACGAACGCGACATCGGTCCCGAAGTCCTCACCGAACACCGCGCCCTCGTCGAGGCCATCACCAGCGGCAACCCCACCACCGCCGAACAGGCGATGACCGCCCACATCCACAACTCCATGCAATCCCGCCTCCGCAAGATCTACGAGTGAAGCCCTTCCCACTGCCGATCCCACCGATCCTGCGGCCGTACATCCTCGACCTGCTCTGGGAGGTCGACGCCCTGCACGCGCTGCCCTTGCCTGCGGTTGAGATCGCGGTCGCAGAGCTGGCTCATCACCTCGACCTCCCGTTCTGGGCGTACGAGGGCAAGCCGTTCCAGCTCACTCCGCATCAGGTCGCCGCCGATCCAGCTCGGTACCACGAGCAGTACGCACGCACGCTCGCCGCCGACCTCGCGCACCCGCTGGACGCCGTACGGCGTCCAGATGGTCGCCTCACGATCCTCGACGGCGTGCACCGCCTGCTCCGCGCAGAGCTGTCCGGACTGCACGTCATCACCGTCCGAGTACTGGAGTGGGAGCGGCTCGGGGCGATTGGACTCTAGGGGTTGCCGCCGTAGGAGACTTCGTTGCCGTCGGGGTCGAAGAAGGTGGCGTGGCGGACGCCGTTCTCGTACGTCTCGCGGGTGGTGGGTTCCAGGCCGCGGGTGGCGATGGCGGCGAGGGTGCCTTCGAAGTCTTCGACGAAGAGGGTGTGCTGGGCGTGGCCGGCGTGTTCGGGGACTACCTCGATGTAGAGGTAGCGGTGCTCGGCGAGTTCCCAGACGGCTTCGATGTCGTTGGGGAGGAAGGCCGGCTCGGCGCCGAGCAGCTGGGAGTACCAGGCGACGGCGGTGTCGTAGTTGCTGACGGAGACTCCTGCGAACAGGTCCATCGCTTCACGGTAGCTAAGAACACGGAGAGGCGGGCGTCCCGGGGTCCGGCGCCGCGCGGTTGAGCGTGGGCGCCGGCCGACAGGAGACGTACTACGTGTTCTTGGCTTCAGGCGGGGGCGTCGCCGTGGTCGGGGATCTCCAGCTGTACGCCGCCTTGGAGGGCGGACTGGTGTGCGTAGATGCCGGGGAGGGTGTAGCGGGCGGCGACCCAGGCGTTGACGGGCGGGAGGGTCTTGTCGGCGACCGCGCGGACGAAGTCGTCGGCGAGGAAGTGGTGCGAACCCTCGTGGCCGTTGTGCAGGCCGTCGAACTCGGTGGGCAGGCGGCTGCGGTCGTGGACCGGGGAGAGACCGGAGCGGAACGCGTCACGGAGGGCCGGGTCGACGTTCGCCAGGTCCTCGTCGTCGAGGTTGCCTGCGGACGTCTCCATCAGGTGCGACACGTCCTCGACGCCCTGCTTGTTCTGCCAGACGGTCGTGGTGGCGAGCTGCTCGAAGCTGCCTTCGGTACCGAAGACGCGCAGGCGCGACTCACGAATGTGCGAGGGGTAGCCGACGCGGCGCATCTCGTTGGTCCGCATGACGCCGCCGTCGGCGAGCTTGAACAGCGCGGTCGCGTTCGAGAAGTCGTTGTCGAACTGGCTGATCTCCCTGTCGAAGACACCGTCGCCACGGTCGTCCTGGACGCCGATGCAGGACACGTGGGTCGCGTGCTGACCGGTCACCGACAGAACGTTGCCGACGGCATGCGTCGGGTAGAGCATGGGCGGGAAGGAGGCGGTCTTCTTCCAGTCCTCGCCGCCGGAGTACTGGTACGCCGCGTAGAACCCGAGGTCCATGTCGTGGACGTAGTCGCCCTCGGCGTAGAACACCCGGCCGAAGTCACCCGCGGCCAGCCGCTGGCGGCAGTAGACCGACGACGGGTAGTAGAAGCTGGTCTCGCCCATCATGTAGGTGAGGCCGGTCTCCTTGACCAGCTCGATGATCCGCGCGATCTGGTCGGCCTGGATCGCCATCGGCACGGTCGAGTAGACGTGCTTCCCGGCCTCGAGTGCCTTGATCGCCATCTCACCGTGGAACCAGCGCTGGGTGAAGATCGCGACCGCGTCCACGTCGGACGCGAGCATCTCCTCGAACGACTGGTGGGTGACCGACACCCCCTGCTTGGCCGCCATCTCGGCCGTCCGTTCCGGCAGGACGTCGGTCAGCCGCACATCGGACACGTCCGGGTGCGCGGACCACAGCCGCAGGAACGAAGGGGCGAACTGGCCGGCTCCGACCACACCGATGCTGATTCCCATGCGGAAGAGCCAATCACACATTTATATTCCATGGAAGAACAAATTCAGACGTTGGAACGTGTGAGGAGATGAGGGTTGTCGGTGGTGACCCCGTCGACACCGAGCGCGACCGCCTGGTCGAGGGTCGTCGGGTCGGGGACCGGCCAGGCGGTGACAGACAGCCCGGCGGCCTGCAGTTCGGCGACGAACGCCGAGGTCAGGCCGGTGATGCCACACAGCGCCCAGGTCGCCTCCGCCTCCCGCGTCAGCGCCAGTACGTCGGGAGTCGTGCGGCCGAAGATCCGCCCGGTCGTCGCCTCGGGGAACACGCGTCGGACCGCGAGCAGGATCTCCGGGTGGAACGAGGTCACCAGAGTCCGAGCAGCCAACGAAGGATCGGCACGGAGCGACTCGGCCAGCACCGGTACGGCGGCCTGCGCCTTCACCTCGGCCTGGAACCGAACGTCGATCGCGGCAATCGTCTCCGCCCAGGTGGGGATCACCTCACCCCGACCCGCATCCAGACTGCGGAGTTCGGCGAGCGTGAGAGACGCGACCTCACCGGAACCATCCGTCGTACGGTCGACGGTGGCGTCGTGAATGATGACGAGCTCGCCGTCGGCGCTCACTCGGAGGTCCAGCTCGATCTCGTGGCAGCCGTCGGCGACGGCGCGGCGGAAGGACCGCAGGGTGTTCTCGGGTTCGGTACCGAGCGAACCCCGATGGCCGGTGATGATCACAGCACCTTCTCCTCGTAGAGCCGTCGCACCTCGTCACCGATCGCGTCCAGCCGGCGGGCGACCGAGCTGAACACCTTGGCCGGTGCGGCGTTGTCGGCGTAGATCTGCTGCAGCCCGGTGTAGATGGCGACGTTGGCATTGCGCCCGTACAGGCGGATCGCGTCCTGTTGCCGGGCATTCGCGAGCTGCGCGATCGCAACGCCGTAGTTCGGCTCCGCAGCGATCAGGGCTTGCAGGCGAGGATCCTTGCGGGCGGCATCGATCACCGGGAGATAGCCGGTCTGGATCGTCCACCAGGCCGAGTTCTCGGGCTGGGCCAAGAAAGCGAGGAAGGCGGCAGCCGCCTGCTTCCGCTCCGTGGAGATGTTCCGCAGCATCCCGATCCCACCACCCCCGGTCGCGATCCCGGCCGCGACCTCCGAGGGCACGAATCCGGCGCCGACGCGGAATTTCGCCTTGCTGGTCATGCTTTTCAGCCCACCGGTCGACTCCTGGATCGTTGCCACCAGCCCGTTCGCGAAGTCCGTACTCGGGCTGCTCGCCATGTAGGCCAGCTTCGAGGAATGCACCATCGACCGCTGCCACTCTCCCGCCGCCACCGCGCCTGCCTCCGCGATCGTGACGTCCAGCCCGCGCGAGTACGAACCGCCGAACTGCCACACGTTCCCCTGGAACTGCCAGTCCCCGTCGACCTTCGCGAGCGCCAACGCCCGCAACGGCCGTCCACCCGCCTGCACCTTCGCCAACGCAGGTCCCCACGACTGCAGCTCGCTCCACGTCCGCGGCGCGCGATCGGGCAGACCAGCGGCAGCGAACGCATCCCGGTTGTAATACAGGATCGGTGTACTGCGGGCGAACGGTACGCACCAGCTCTGCCCCTTCACCACGTACTCGCCGAACAGCTTTGGCTGATAAACGGCCGGATCCTTCAAGTGCCCGTTCAGCGGTTCCAACGCATCGTTCAGGAAGAACCGTTCCCACGTCACGTCGGACAGTACGGCGAGATCCGGCGCCTGCTTGGCGATCAGGGCCGCCGCGACCTTCTGCGCGACATCGTCGTAGCTCCCCTGGAACTGCACCTCGACGTACACGTCGTCCTGCGATTCGTTGAACTTGGCAACGAGTCCGTCGACCGCCTTGCCGTTCACTCCGCCGTACGACGACCAGAACACGACCCGCACGCGTCCGGCGTACTGCACGGGCACCGAACCGGCTGGTTGCGAGTACGCCGCATCGACCGATCGGTAGCCGCATCCGGCCAACGGCAAGGCCGCGGCCAGCCCGAGGAATCCCCTGCGCCGCATGCTCATCCCTTCAACGCCCCTTGGGTGAGTCCGCCGACGATGTAGCGCTGGGCGATCAGGAAGATCAGCAGCATCGGCGCGAGCACCAGCAGGGTCCCGGCCATGATCGTTCCCCAACTGGCCAGTCCCTCTTCGTCCTTGAGGATCAGCAGGCCGACCGGCAGCGTCCGCATCGACGCGGTGTTGGTGACGATCAGCGGCCAGACGAAGTTGTTCCATTCCTCGACCGCCGTGATCACCACAACCGTGACGAGCATCGGTCGCGACATCGGCAGCACCACCCGCCACAACGTCCGCAGCTGGCCGGCGCCGTCGACCGCGGCCGCATCCGTCACCTCGGTCGGCAACGTCAGGAAGTGCTGCCGCATCAAGAATGTCGCGAACGCCGATCCGATGCCCGGAATGATCAACCCTGCATAGGTATTGATCCACCCGAGCGTCGCCACCGTCAGGTAGTTGGGCAGCAGCGTCACGTGCCCCGGCACCATCATCGCGCCGAGCACGAGGAAGAACAGCACCTTCTTCCCCGGGAACCGCAGATACGCGAAGGCGTACGCCGTCAGCACGGCATTGACCACCTTCAACGCAGTCCCCGCGACGGTGATGATCGTGGAGTTGAGGAAGAACCGATCGAACGGTGCCGCCTTCCACGCCAGCGAGAAGTTCTCCCACGTCAGCTGATCAGGCCACCATGAAGGCGGCCATTGATAGATCTCGGCCGGCTGCTTGAACGCCGTCGACACCAGCCAGTACAGCGGTCCGAGGAACACCGCAGCCACTCCGACCAGTACGACGTACTGGAGCGCGCGCACCTTCATCGGTAGTGCACCCGCCTCTCCATCACTCGTGCCTGCACGGTGGTGACGACCAGGAGGATGACGAACATGATGATCGACAGCGTCGCCGCCCGTCCCGCGTTGAAGGCCTGGAACCCTTCGTTGTAGATCGACCAGCTCAAGGTCGTGGTGGCGTCACCCGGCCCGCCGCCGGTCATCACCGCGATCACGTCGAAGGCCTGGAAGGTCCCGATCACTGTGGTGATCAACAGGAAGAACGTGATCGGCGCGAGCAGCGGGAGCTTGATCGCGTGGAACCGCCGCCACGTGCTCGCGCCGTCCATCACGGCCGCCTCGTCGAGCTCCTTCGGCAACCCCTGCAGGCCGGCCAGGTAGATCAGCGCGGCGAAGCCGGCGTTCTTCCACAGGTAGACGATCACGAGTCCGGGCAGAGCCCAGTCGGAGTTGTTCATCCAGTCCGGTCCGCGCAGCAACCCGTAGCCCGGGTCGAAGATGAACAGCCAGATCGTCGCGACGGCCGCGCCGGACAGGACGTGCGGCGCGAACGCCACCGTCCGCACCGCGTTGCGGCCCTTCAGCGGCAGGTTGAACAGGAACGCGAGCGCCAGCCCGATCACCAGGCTCCCGGCCACGATCAACCCGGTGAACACGACGGTGACCCACAGGGTCCGGTGGAACGCCGGATCGGTCAGGGTCCGCGCGTAGTTCGCCAGCCCGACGAAGGCCGGCCGGGCCGCGATCATGTTCCAGTCGGTCAGGCTCAGGAACGCGTTGTAGACGATCGGCCAGTAGGCGAAGACCGCGATCACCAGCAGATTGGGCGCCACCAGCGCCGCGAACAACCAGTACTCCCGTCGCCGCCGCGACTGTGGACCTACCGATTTCTCCCGCACGCCGTGAAATTATCACCACTGAGTGGTGAGGTATAGAGAAGCCGTGTGATTTTCTCGCCTATTTCACAGAGTCAGTCATCATCGTCGTCGCGCAGCCGGACTCCGGTGACCCCGGTGAGGTCGTCCAGGGCGAGCACCAGGTTCTGCAACGGAGCCCGGCCGGTGAAGCGCATCTCGGCCCGGACCACGTCCCGGTCGACCTCGGTCCGCAGTACCGACGCCTCGAACCCCATCGACGTGGCGGTCGCCAGAATCGCCCGCAGGACGCCGGCCCCGTCGTCGTACCGCACTGTCACGATCCGCCGGCGGTCCGGTGAGGGCAGGAGACGTCCGAGCCGGCCGAACGGCCCGACCGCGAGCAGATGCAGCACCGTCGCGGCCACCGCCAGGACCGGCATCCCAGCCCCGCAAGCCATGCCGATGGCCGCGGTCATCCAGATCGTGGCGGCGGTGGTGAGACCGCGGACGACGTCGCGGCGCATGAAGATCACGCCGGCGCCGAGGAAACCGACCCCGGAGACGATCTGGGCGGCGATCCGGGACGGGTCGAGGTTCACGTCGGTACCGAGGACCGCGTTGAAGCCGAAGCCGGAGACGAGCGTGAACAGCGCGGCGCCGGTCCCGACGAGCGTGTGCGTGCGCATGCCGGCGCTCTTCTGCTGCACCTGCCGCTCGATCCCGATCAGCATCGACAGCACGAAGGCGATCAGCAGCAGAAGCAGCTCGGTCCAGGTCGTGGAGGTCGCAAGCTTCATGACACCAGTCCTACCGGATCCTCCCCGGCAAGGTAGGCAGCAACGGCTTCAGCGGCGATCGTGCCCGCCCGAAGGGCGGTCTGCCGGGTCGCTCCGGCCAGGTGTGGAGTCATCACCACGTTAGGGGCCGACCGCAACCGTGAGTCGGCGGGCAGCGGCTCGACCGGGAAGACGTCAAAGGCCGCTGCACCCAACTGCCCCGATTCCAGGGCATCCACGGTCGCGTCGTAGTCGAGCAGACCGCCGCGGGCAGTGTTCACCAGTACGCCGCCGCGCGGCATCAGGGCGAGCTGTTCTGCCCCGATCATCCCCCGCGTCCGGTCGGTCAGCCGCGCGTGCAGGCTGACCACGTCCGATCGCCGCAGCAGCTCGTCCAACTCGACAACCTCAATGCCTGCAGGGACTCCCGCAGGATCGACGTACGGGTCGGCCACAACGACCGACGCTCCGAAGGCGAGCATGACGCGGGCGACTCGTTGCCCGATCGCGCCGTACCCGACCAGTCCGACGGTGGCTCCATCCAGCTCCGCGCCACACTCGTCGTACGCGTAGAGATCGCTGCGCCATTCGCCCTGTTCCAGCGTTCCTTGCAGGCGTGGAAGGTTGCGCAAGGCCCCCATCATCAATGCGACGGCATGCTCGGCGGCAGCGACGGCGTTGCGTCCAGGGGTGGAGGCGACCGTGATGCCGCGTTTGATTGCCGCAGGCACGTTGACGTTGACCGGCCCACCACGACAGACGACCAGGAACCGCAGGTCCGGCGCAGCATCCAGCACCCGCTCGGTGAACGGGCCCATCTGCGTGATCGCCAACTCCACCCCCGGCAGCGCCGCGATCAGCTGGTCCTCGGCATCGCTCGCTTCGTCCACCTCCGCTACCGGCCCGTACGGCGTGAGCGGCCACGGCAACGTGATCTCGCGGAAGTCGAACTGCACGCCCTCGACCGACTGCAACGCCGAGGCGAGCAACGAGTTGCGGACGAAATGATCACCGGCAAGCAGAGTGGTGACGGTTCTCATCAAGCTCCTTGAATAGGTGCGGGATCGGCCCAGCGGGTGCGGGCGTTCTCGATCCGGCGCAGGTAGTGGGCGTAGCCCTCGGCGTAGAAGGCCGCGCGGCCCGGGTCCGGGTCGACCTGACGAGTGGATGCGATCCATTCGGGCCCGACGGCGTCGAAGCTGCGGCGGGCGCAGATCACCGCACCACGCGCGGCGACCTGTTCGGCAGCCGTCGTGTGCAGGGGCGTGTTGAGCACGTCGGCCAGGATCTGAGTCCACTCGGCACTTCGAGCGCCACCACCGCAGACCGTCACCTTGCCAGTCCAGCCGGCCGCTTCCAGGCAGTGCCGAGCGGCGTACGCGATTCCCTCGCAGGTCGCACGGATCAGGTCCGCGGTTGTCGTGGAGAGTGAGATGCCGTCGAGAGTCCCGCGTGCCCGGGTGTCGACGAACGGCGCGCGCTCGCCGGCCTCGGACAGGTACGGCAGCACGGTCACGCCCTGCGCACCAGGTGGGCTCTCGGCCAGGAACGCGGGCAGTTGATCAGTACCGGCTCCGACGAGAGCGAGCACGCGGTCGAGCGCCGCCGTACCGACCATCGCAGGCATTGCTCGCAACCACAGGCCGGGCGTCCACGTGCCGAGCAACAAGCCAGCCGGCTCACCATCTAAGGGCAATGCGTCAGTGACCACCTGGCAGGCGAGCGTCGTACCGACGGTCAGCAAGGCATCGCCCGGCGTCTCCACCCCGGCACCGGCGGCCGCAGCCGGAAGGTCGTAAGGGCCCGCCGAAACCCGAGTGCCGGGAGCCATACCGGTCGACGCATCGCGCAGCTCACCGACCGCACCGTCTGGAGCGACCGGTGCCAGCAACCGCCGCAGCTCGGAGAGACCGGTCGCGGCCAGCGCTTCGTCGTCGTACAAGTCGGTCCGGGGATCCAGGAAAGGAGCCGACGCATCCGAGACATCGGTCGCGCGCACCCCGGTCAGCGCCTGCATGACGACGTCCTTGCAGTACGCCGCAGTCTCGGCCGCCGCGATCACCGACGGCTCTTCAGCCAGTACGGCGGCCAGCAGCGGACCGGATGCTCCCGGGAACATGCGGTTACCGGAGCGGCGGAACACCCGCTCTGCGACCCCATCAGCCGTCCACTGCTCAAGAATCGCGCTGCTTCGCGCATCCAGCCACGAGATCGCTGGCCGCACAGCTGCACCCTCGGAGTCGACCAGCCACAGCCCATCACCCTGTGCCGTGATCGCCAGCACACCCGGCCGATCCCCTACCGCGGCCGCCAGCTCACCGACCACCTCGTTGACCGAGGCAACGATCTCGGCGGTCTCGTGCTCGAACCGCCCCACCGACGGACGCACCAAGCGCGTCGGCCGCGAGGCCTCGGCCAGCGGCCGGCCCTCCGGATCGAACGCCACCGCCTTGGTCACGGTCGTGCCGACATCGACGCCGACATCCATACGGATCCCCTTCTAGAAGGCGGCGACCTCCACGGTCACACCGTGGTCGCGCAGCGGGCGGATCAGTTCTTCCGGGGTCTTCTCGTCGACCACCACGACATCGAAGTCGCTCAGCGGCGCGAGCCGGTGCAGGGCGGTGCGCTGCAGCTTGGCGTGGTCGACCAGCAGCACCTTGGTCCTCGCCGCGCGCAGCATCGCGCGCTTCACCAGGACGATCTCCTCCTCCTGGTGGAAGGCGTGCGTCGGCGAGACCGCTGACACCGAGCAGAACAGCAGGTCGGTGTGCAGCGCCTCGACGGCCTCCGCACACGGCATCCCACCGAACGAGTCGTGCGTCGCCGAGTAGATCCCACCGAGCGCGACCAGCGTGATGTCGCGCCGGTCGGTCAGCCGGGTGATCGCGGGCAGGAAGTTCGTTGCCACGGTCAACGGGGTGATGTCCTCGAGCAGGTCGACCAGGGCGAGCGCGCTGGTCGAGTCGTCCAGCATCACCGACATCCCCGGCTCGATCATCGTGCGGGCATACCGGGCCAGCGCGGCCTTCTCGGTCTGCGCGGTGTTCATCCGGTAGGCCACATTGCTCTCGAACACGCTCGTCGGCTGCGCGCTGACCCCGCCGCGGTACTTGCGGACCACGCCTTGGCGTTCCAGCTCGTCAAGGTCGCGGTGCACCGTCATCACGCTCACCCCGAACGCCTCGACCAGGTCGTTGGCCGACACCGAGCCGTGCTCGACGACGTACGCCGCGATCTCGGCCTGCCGGCGCGCGGGACGACTCAGCTCACCCTCGGGTTCTGTCGTCATGACGGGGCCTCCATTCGCACTGCGGGAACGTTGTAGGCCTCGAGTCCCACTGTGCCGTCCTGACTGCGGAAGCGCACGAGCGCCGCGGGACCGAGTGCTGGAAGAAGTCTGCGGTAGTCGTTCAAACGCAGACCCAGCACCCGGCAGACGAGCAGCCGGATCAGCGTGTTGTGAGCGACCACCAGAACCTTGCCACCCTCGATCTCGGCGAACACCTCGGCCACCCGGTCTGCAGCCTTGGCCGGATCCTCACCGCCCGGGAAGTAGTCGCGGACCGGGTCCGACTCGAAGGCAACGGCGACAGCAGGTGGCATCTCGGCCAGCCGTTTGCCTTCAGCCGATCCGAAGTCGACCTCACGCAACCGCGCGTCCAGCTTGGGCTCCAAACCCAGGGCGTCGGCGGTTGGTGCGATGGTCTGCCGCGCCCGCAGCATCGGCGAGCACCACAGCGCATCCGGCGCGAAGTCGATCGCCCACTCCCGCAACTGCAGCGCCTGCCGCTGGCCGACCTGGTCGATCGGCAGGTCCGACGAGCCGGTGTAGCGATTGCCGTGATGCCACGCGGTCCGCCCGTGCCGGGCCAGCACGATCGTGGTCCTCATCCGCGGTACCCCCGCGCGTCGAGCTCCGCGACAAAAGCGCCGTACAGGTCGTCGAGCCGGCTCGGCCGCGGCTCGAGGACGCGATCGATGCGGACCATCCGCCGGGCGGTCTCGGTCACCGAGCCTCCTTGGGAGGCCGCGAGAACGGCCATCCCGTACGCCGGGTCTGCGGCGACCGGAAGCTCAACCGGTACGCCGAGCACATCGGCCCGGAGCTGGTTCCAGTAGCCACTGCGCGTCCCGCCACCGGTCAATGCGACGCTGCGAACCGGGTCGGCTCCGAGCGCCTCGAGATGTTCGAAGGCGAGCCGCTCGATGAACGCCACGCCCTGCAAGACAGCGACGTACGTCTCCAGATCGCCATCGACCGCTCCCAGTAGGAAGGGCTCGGCCTGCGGCGCGACGAAGGGGAATCGCTCCCCGGTCTTCGCCAGCGGATAGATGACTGCATCGACTGGCCGCGCGGCTCGATCAAGCGCATCGAGGTCTGCACCAGGCAAAAGATCAGTCAGTACGCCGGCGCCGCTGCTGGAGGCACCACCGGGAAGCCAGCCGCCATCGGGGTGCCGGTGGCTGTAGACCGCGCCGGTCGGGTCATCGAGGAGTTGCTCGCTGACCCCCTTCAGCACAAGCGTCGTACCGAGCACTGAGTTCCAGGAGCCCGGGGCCAGCGCGCCGGCCGCGATCTGGGCCGCGCAGCCGTCGGTCATCCCGGCACAGACGGGCTCACCGGCTGGGGTACGGCCGAGCTCGGTGCCGGGCCGGACGACCTCGGGGAAGACCTCGAGCGGTAGGCCGAGTTTGTCGAAGGCGGCGGTCGGCCAGCTGTCCGCGACGAGGTCGTAGCCGGTCTTCAGGGCATGGCTCGTATCGGTCGCGACCGGGTGTCCGACCAGGTGGGCGGCCACGAAATCAGCACTGTGGATAACGCGCTGATCACTGTCGGCAACCAGGTCCAGGACCTTCGGCAGGGCCCAGGTGGGCTGCATCGAGGTCGCCCAGCGATCTGGGTCGGCGTCCACGATGTGGACACGACGGGCGGCTGAGCGGGCGTCGTCGTACATCAGGGCAGGGGTGAGCGGGCGGCCTGCGACGTCGGTCAGCAGGAAGGTGCCGGAGGTTGAACAGATCGCGATACCGCTCGGGACAATGCCGATGTCAACCAGGCAGGCATCGACCGCGTCGAGCCAGTGCTGCGGATCCTGCTCGTGCCGGACACCGTCCCGGACGCTGGTCAGCGGCCGGGAGGCGCGAGCCAGAACGGTGCCGTCGGGGTCGACCAGCACGGCACGCACGCTCTGCGTCCCGAGGTCGATGCCGATCCAGGCCACGCCGGCTCCCCTCAGACTGTTAGGTCAGTTGAGAAGATAACACCAGGTAGCGATAAGAGGCCAGCATGAGTCGGCTCCCGTCGCCTCGGGGGCGGACGGGAGCCGGTTCGCCGCCCGCCGACTGCGCCTGTAGTAGGCGGGGCGAACAGCTGGTGACACGAAGACTCAGGCGTGCATCAGGACGAGCGACGGGTCGGCGGTGGCCAACTCGAGGCGGCCGGCGTCGACGGACCCGAAGGCGCCGAGCGGACCATTGGCCGGGCGGCCGGTGCGGCCCACCCAGAACCCCCAGTCGTCCGGGGCGTCCGGCCACTCGGGATCCGGTGCCCAGCCAGGCGGCGGCTGCCAGCTGTCGCTCGGCGGCTCCGGCCAGTCGGGTGGCGGATTGAATCGGTACACGGGCGGTCCTTCCCAGATTCCCCAGTAAATCTGTGCCGTTGATCCGAACTGTCTGACTGATCAACGACCTGGTGCGCCGAAGGTCACGACTAAATCTTCGTAAAGTTTTCCGGCACGGCGCCTATCTCATCACCAGGACCACGCCCCGGCAAGCAATGGCTCACTCTGCGGACTGCATGTGCAGCCGCAGAGTTGGTTGCCTTGGTTTCCACAGGCTGTGGATTCGGCTACGCAGACAACCGGTTCAGTAACACTCAGTTGTTGCCCAGGGCGTGTTCTTGCTAGGGAGTGTTCAGGCGATCGCGGACGCGATGGTGGCCGGTGAGCGACTCGGCCAGCGAGTAGCCGAGGGAGCGGTAGGCCTCGAAGTCCCACTCGTCGTAGAACTGGTCGCTGGTCGGCGACCGCGGGAAGTCCGGGTGCCGACCGGCGTACACCTCGAGATCCCAGTCCAGGTGCCCGGCCATCACCGCCTTCACCATGAAGATCTCCGTCTTGTACGGCTTGTCTTCACCGTCGGCCTGCGGGTGCGTGGCGATGCCGTAGACCCAGGCCCGGTCCGCGCGTGCCTTGGCGCCGCGGATCATCGGCTTCGGGTCGACGTCGATCTGGATGCCGTGGTCCATCCGGGCGGTCGCGATCGCCTCGGCCAGCGCGCTGAAGCGGTCCTCGGCGTCGTTCGACGCGTCGATCACGATCACCTGCGCCGGCTTGCGGCGAAGCGCCTCGACCAGGCCGAGGTTGTCGTAGTGACCGCCATCGGTGACGTAGATCCGCCGGTCGTACATCGACGGCGAACCGATTGCTTCGCGCAACAAACGGTACGGGCCCGGCTTGTCGATGATGCTGCCGACGTACCGGCTGAGCTTGGGGAAGAAGCCGGTCACCGGCGGGAACGTGTCGTCGACGTTGTTGTTCCAGTACGGGTTCGGCAGCCAGACGCCC
The DNA here is from genome assembly GCF_044453945.1 of Kribbella sp. NPDC051587. Taxonomy (NCBI): domain Bacteria; kingdom Bacillati; phylum Actinomycetota; class Actinomycetes; order Propionibacteriales; family Kribbellaceae; genus Kribbella; species Kribbella sp. NPDC051587. The sequence continues at coordinate 284,748 of NZ_JBITDE010000002.1, read as the reverse complement.
AGGCGTGCGTTCAGTACGGCGAGCAGCAGGCGAACCGGCCTGGTCCGCCCGTTCACGCGACCGGTCAGCGGACTGACCGCGGCACCGCTCATCGCCATCGCGGCCGGCACCGTCACCTCGCGCAGCAGGACGTCCGCCTCGCGTTCGTAGTCATCGGTACGACGCCGTCCGCCGTCCGGGAGCGAACGGTCGCCGATGATGCCGATGTCCTCGGCATCGAAGACGAACGGCACGCAGTCGCGCTGGGTCGGAACGAAGTCCGCGTCCTCGACATTCGCGACACCGGCGATCACCAGCTGCGGGCCGGCCTCGTTCGGCTTGGCCCAGTCCGAGTAGCGAAGGCGCTTGTAGTAGTCGATCGCGGCCGCGGAGCCGTTGGGCTTGCGCTCGACCAGGAACGCGCGCGACAACCGCTCGCGGTAGAACGAGTGCAGCGACGTACGGTTCGCGTCGGTGAGGACCTTGATGGCCAGGGCGATCGCGCCCAGGATCACCGCGACCCCCCAGTCGCTCCGGAACGCCCTGTCGGTCGCGTAGCCACCGGTCCAGCGCAGGAGCACGATGACCGCGGCCGCCCCGATGATCGCCGTACCGGCCCAGGGCGCGAGCTTGGTGCGGGCGAACGCGAGGAGGCGATCACGGAGCTTGGACGAACCCTTGCCTTCGGCAGCTAATCCGTTCCACACCGAGCGGCCCAGACCGATCAGGACGAGGACCAGGGCGCTGAACGACGCGACGCCTTGTTTGGTCGGATCCACCAGTGCCAGCAGGGCCGAGGGCAATCCGCTATCGCCGGGCAGCTGGCCGATCAGGTAGAGACCGCCCGGTACGCCGAGGAGCAGGACCGCGACCGGAACGCCGTACCGGAGCGTGATGCCGCTGATCGCGTTCAGCACCTTGCGAACCGGGTCGGGCATCCGGGCCCATCGGTCCCAGATCTTCTCGATCAGGAACATCGCGGCGCTGATCACGAGCAGGCCGACCGACAACGCGAGGAAGTGCCAGGAACCGCCCGGCCGCCAGCTCACGTGGATGTCGGTGTAGCCCGCGCTGATCACGTGCTGGTTGCCGAGGAACCAGCCGAGCACCCAGGCGATCGCGCGCAGCGTGATGCCGATCAGCAACAGGTTGACGACGAGACCGAAGAGGACGGACAGGCCGGCCAGGAAGATCGTACGGCCGCCTTGCAGCAGGTACCGCGTCTGGCGGCGGAGGCGGGCGAGTTCGGGTGAGCCCTGCGCGAACGGATCCGGTACGGCGCGACGGAGGACGTGGAAGGCGGCCGCGGTATAGCCACCGCCACTCACGCCGATGACGGTGGATGCCCTGTCGTACAAGCCGAGTTCGCGCAGGTGTTGAAGAGCGCCGAGGCAGAAAGAGGCTGAGCGGATACCGCCGCCGGAGCAGGTGATGATCAGTTTGCCGTTGTCGCGGCTGTTGTCCTGCTGGCTCGGGGTGAACGTGGCCGGCGAGGCGAGCTCCGCGCCGTACAGCTTGCGTTGACCGAAGCGGCTGGTCGCGAAATAGGAGACCGCGAGGACGATCCAGCCGACCACGAAGGTCGCGATCATCACGTTGGTCAGCAGGCCGGTCGACAAGTCCGCGCAGGTAGTCCCGCCGAAGTTGGACCAGAGCTTGAGGTCCTCGATGACGTCGAGGACGGCGGCGGCCATCACCAGCCAGGAGCCGACGGCCGCAACTGTGCGCCAGGACTGGCGATTCAGGAAGCGGACGTACTTGTAGGCCCGGTACGCCGCGTAGACGTAGGCCATGATGAACGTCGCATCGACGAGCAGCGAGAGCCGGCCGGGGACCTCACAGTCGATCCCGGCCTGGACCGCCTTGCGCATCGGCCACTGCACGACGAGCAGAACGATCGCCAGCTGCAGCGTCCTGGTGAACGTCCGGCGCCGGCCGATCTGCTCGATCGTGGCCTCACCCTTGGTGCCTTGCGATTCCCCCAGCATCGCCCCATGATGACGCCCCGTCACCGTTCGTTACCAGGTCTCGCGAGTCTCGATCCGGCTACGCGGCGACAGCCAGGGCACTGATCCGGTTCAGAACAGTGCCGGTGGCAACAGCCTGTTCCAGTACGGCGAGCTGTGCGCACGCGAGCCGGATCGCCTCCGACTGCGTGCGGCAGCCATCGGCGTACCAGAAAGGATCGTCGGGCTGACGGTCCTCCGCGTCGTCGATGTCGGCGTACCAGGAGTCCTCCCGGTAGTGCACGACCCGCACCTTGAGCTTCATGCGAGCTTCGACGCCGGTTGCGCGCGGCCGGTTCCGCGGGTGGCCTTTCGATCCTGGTGTGAGCTGTTTACAACGTCGTACAGGTCCCGGTAGAAAGTGTCTCTACAACGTTGGCACAGCGGCTCGGAAGAGGTCCCGCCATGAGGTTCGTCCGCCCCATCCTCTGCACGTTGCTCGCGGCCGTGATGACCGGCGGCCTCGCGAGTCCCGCACCGGCCGCCGAACCACAGGAGCACGCGGCGATGTCGCAAACCTTCCGCAACCCGGTGAACCCCTCGGCGGATCCGTCGCTGATGTTCTACAACGGCAAGTACTACGTCGCGACCACGCGCGGCGACCGGATCGGGATCTGGTCCTCGAACAGCCTTGCCACGCTACTGATCCAGCCCGAGCAGGTGGTCTGGCGCGACAGCAACACGAGCCGCAACACGCAGATGTGGGCGCCGGCGTTCCGGCACGTCGGGAGCCGTTGGTACATCTACTACACGGCCTCCGACGGCGTGGACGCCAACCACCGCATGTATGTGCTGGAGTCCGCGGGCAACGACCCGATCGGCCCGTACTCGTTCAAGGCGAAGATCGCCGACTTCGGTGAGTACGCGATCGACGGTGAGCCGATCACCGTCAACGGCCGGCAGTACTTCGTCTGGACCGGACCCGGCCGCGGGATGGGCGGACCACAGCAGCTGTACATCGTCCGGATGAGCAACCCCTGGACGGCCACCGGCACCCGCGTCGCGATCCCCGCCGACGGTGGCTGCAACGAAGTGCGCGAAGGGCCGACGCCGCTCTACGGTCGCGACCGGGTCTTCCTGACGTACTCGACATGCGACACCGGCAAGCCGGACTACCAGCTCTGGATGAAGAGCCTGGCCAACAACGCCGACCCGATGGTCGCCGCGAACTGGCAACAGCACCCCGGCCCGATCTTCTCCCGCAACGACTCCACCGGAGTCTGGGGTCCCGGCCATCACTCGTTCTTCAAGTCGCCCGACGGTACCGAGGACTGGATCGCCTACCACGGCAAGAACACCAGCACCTACACCTACGACTTCCGCACCTCACGCGCGCAGAAGATCAGCTGGAACGCCGACGGTACGCCGAACCTCGGCAGCCCCCTCGCCGCCGGCGCCACCCAGAACCTCCCCTCCGGCGACCCCGGCTCCAGCAACTACTGGATCAACGACACCCAGACCGGCACCGGCCTCAACCAGATCGAGTACGCCGGTAACTGGAGCTCCGGATCCGGCTGCGGCAACCAGTGCTTCTGGTCCGACGACCACTGGAGCGGCGAAACCAACGCCACCGCCACCATCCGCTTCACCGGCACCCGAGCCGCCCTCCTCAGCGTCAAGGACACCGGTAACGGCATCGCCGCCATCTCCGTCGACGGCGGCCCCGAACAACGCGTCGACTACTACAGCTCCATCCGAGTAGGCGAACACCTCACCTACCTCACCCCCACCCTCTCCCCCGGCCCCCACACCCTCAAGGTCCGAGTCACCGGCGACAAGAACCCCTCCGCCGCCGCCCCGATCATCAGCCTCGACCGCATCGAGGTCTACTGACGCCGAGCGACACCCCGGACCAACCGGTTTGGTTCGGGGGGCCGTGCGCCTGAGAGGATGTCTCGGTGCGGGCGAAGCGGACAGTACTGGTTGGCGGGCTACTGCTCGCGACCGTGCTCGGCGTCGCCGGAGGTTACGCCACCGGGGTGCTGACCTATCCGTCCACAGTCACCGTCTCCGGAGTTCCGGCTCCGTTGGGTGGGATCACGACCTCGCCGACCAATGTGCCGCTGCCGGTCAAGACGGCGGAACCTGACGGGTACGAGGCTTTAGAGCCGGACGCGCTGAGTTTCCATCAGCTGACATTCACCATTGATCTGGTGCAGAACGCTCAGGGAGTGGATCCACCGCCGGTGCGGTTGTCGGTGCGGGTGCCGAAAGGCTGGAAGCAGTCGGTGACCGAGAAGGGCGAGGCCAAGTTCACCGACCCCACCGGGACGCGCTGGATCCGGGTGTCACCGGTCTACCCGATCAAGCAGACCCCGCGTCAGAAGCGCGACCAGTTGGTGCCCAGCCTGCAGTCCTCGATTCCGCACGAGCAAGTCTTCAAGGTGCTCAGCCAGTCCGATGACGCCCCCGTCGGTATCGATGAGCGGAAGCGACGGGTGTCGCAGCTGACGTACTCCTACATCCCGATCAAGTGGTTGCGACCGGTGATCGTGGAATACGTAGCAACCGCCGACCAGGACGCTGCGGACTTCGAGATGTCGGTGACCGGGTTCCCCCAGGACCAGGCCGCGCTGGACCTGATCGCCGAGAAGGCTGCGGTGTCGGTACTCCCGGAAGACTGAGATAATCAGCCCTCCGCCCAGCGAGACTTTCACGGAATTGTTACCCGGCTGAAGCAACCCTGAGCCAGGTCCCGAGGTCTTCTCCAGTAGGTGGGTTCCTGGGGAGGTGGGGTACGCATGGCACGTCGGGGGACAGCATTGCTGGCGTCCGGTCTGGTGGCGGTGATCGCCGTCGGCGGCGCCGGCGGGTACGGCGTGGGCTGGCTGACCGCCGCCGACCGATCGACCACTGCCACCGGCACGCCGGCCCCACTCGGCCAACTCACGTTGGTGTCGACGCCGACCCCCACGCCCACGCCGGTCGCCCCCCGAACGCCCGTACCGGACAACAGCAAGCCGCTGCTTGTCGACGACCTGAACTACCGGACTCGGACCTTCAAGGTGCAGGGCACCTACGAGTCGGAGATCTCCTTGAAGGTCCCGGACGGCTGGGTCTACACCCCGCAGACCGAGAAGGACACCGCGCGGTTCAACGAAACCACCAAGCGCTACCTCCGGGTGCAGGGCGGCTTCCCGATCACCCGACCGCCCTCGGCTTCGATGGCAGCGAAGATTCACGACCTGGACCCGCTCGTCAAGAGTCAGCAGGTCCGGTACCTCTCCAAGGTCGACGACGGCCACATGGCGACGCTGACCTACGAGTGGGTGCCGCCGGAGAACCTCGCGTCCGTGCCGATCCTGCGCCGCGTGATGGTCCGCTGGGTCGCCGACGACAGCGGCAACGTGATGGTCGAGTTGGGCGTCACCGGGCTACCGCAGGACGCCAAGGCCTTGAAAGCCATCCTGGATCACGCCTCCGCGAGCGTCGTACGGGAGGACACCACGGCGACTCCGTCTTAGGGGCGGAGGAAGGGGAGAAGGCGGTCGAGGGTCTCGGCCGGGGCTTCTTCGGGGCTGAAGTGGCCGGCGTTGATGGTTCCGCCGGTGACGTTGTCGGTCCATTGCTGCCAGAGGGCCACGGGGTCGTCGTACCACTTGGCTACTGCGCCGGCTGGGTCCCAGAGGGCGAGCACGGGACAACTGATCCGTCGTACGCCGCGGTCTGCCCTGTCCATGGCGTCATCGGTGGTGGCGGCGGCTCGGTATTCCTCGCAGATCGCGTGCACTGTCGCCGGATCCTCGAAGTGCCGGATGTACTCGGCCCGCACCGCCGGCGGGAACGCGTCAGTGGCCGCCCAGCTGTCGAGTAGATGGTTGACGAAGACGTCGGGCGCGCGGCCGATCAGGGTCTCCGGGATCGGCGCAGGCGCCGCCAGGAACGACCAAACCCAATACCCCAGCGCGAATTCCTTGTCGGCCCGCTCGAACGCGTCGCCAGTCGGTACGACGTCCAGTACGGCGAGCCGCGTGACCACGGCTGGGTGGTCGAGCGCCATCCGGTAGGCACATCGCGCGCCACGGTCATGGCCGACGACCGCGAACTCGTCGTACCCGAAGGTGCGCATCACCTCGACCTGCTGACGCGCCAGCGATCGCATGGAGAAGCCGGCTGAACAGGTGCTGTCGCCGAAGCCACCCAGGTCGGTCGCGACCACGGTGAATTCGCGGGCCAGGTCAGGCGCGACCCGGTGCCACATCACGTGCGACTGCGGGAATCCGTGCAGGAGCAGGACAGGCGGGCCGTGGCCGGCCCGGCGGCCGTGGATGGTGCCGTCGGAGATCGGTACGTCGAACTCGTCGAAGCCTTCGAACATGGTCCACGCGGTACCCGCCGGGCCTGGATCTCAGCAGTCGGCCGGCCAGATGGTGCGGAAGATCGACGACCGCAGCCGGTAGAAGCGGCGACGGGTGGACTGGATCAAGGCAGGGGACGGACGCAGCCGTTCCGGGGCGATACGCACAGGGGTTTCCTCAGACAACATCGAGCGACATACGGGCAGGGCGCTCATCCCCCCTGTGGCCTCAGCCGGTGGACCGCACCGAGCCGGCGATTTCCCTGGCGCGGTCGCGGTCGTCACCCGGCGTCAGAACCTGGATGAGCAACGAGTCGTTGCTCCCCGTGGCCACGACTCGTTGGAGGAGCATACCCCCGCTCGGACCGCATCCTGTCCAGAACTGCTCCTGGACCGTACCGTCGCCCTCGCCCCAGGGGGTCGGCTCTTCCTTGCTCGTGCACTGGAAGCTGCTGTCGGTGCTGAGCTTGAGCTGCTGAGCCTTGATGCCGGTGCGACCGACGAAGATGCCGGCGCCTGATCCCCAGCCGGCCTGTTCGCTGATCCGGACGGCCGGACGCTGCGCGTTGCTGCCCGGGGGCTGCCAGGGATCCTTGGCGACCGACTTGAGCCAGCCGCGCGGCACGCTGAGCGAGAAGTCGCCGTAGTTCACGGCGACCAACTGGCGCTCGGCAAGGTACCGCTGGCCCACGAAGCCTGCGCCGCCGCCGACCGCCAGAGCCAGTACGGCGGCAATCACCCAGCGGGCTCGCCGTCGCTTCCGCGGTTTCGCGGGGACGGCGGTCATCAGGGCTGCGGGCTCGGCGGGCGCCGTACTGGCTTCGGTGGCCTCCGACGCGGGCGCCGACTCGACAGCCACGGTCTCAGCCTCGGCCTCGGCAGTGCGGGCCTTCTTGGACTTGGGGCGCTTCTTGGTCTCGGTGGGAGCCGTGGTGTCCACGGCAGCCGCCGTCTCGTCGTCCGCGACAGCCGTCTCGCCGGTCTTGACGATGGTGGGCTGGTTCGCGTCGCTGAGGGCGGTGACCTCGCCGTCGTCGGTCTCGTCGCCGATCGTGATGCTCTCGCGCGAACCGCCGACGAAGCTGTGAGTGGTCTCGTCGAGCGCACCGACCAGCTCACGGGTGAAGGTCGGGACGTCGGGCCACCGCTTCGTCCGGTCGGGATCCAGAGCGCGCACGATCGCAGCGTCGATCTGGTCCGGCAGCGCGAAGCCCAGGGAGCTCGGCGGCGGCGGAGCGGTCACCCGGCCGGCAGCACCCAGGCCGTCGACCTGGTGCGGCGAGCGGCCGGTCAGAGCGGCGTACGCGACGGCTCCCAGCGAGTACTGGTCGGCGCGCTGGTCGAGGCGCTCACCCATCGCCTGCTCGGGGGCGACGTACGACGGAGTGCCACCGGGGAGCGTGATTCTCGACACCTCGTCGAGCGACTTGCCGAGGCCGAGGTCGGACAGGACCGCTCGCTCGCCGTCATCGTCGGTGCTGCGGAACAGCACGTTCGCCGGCTTCACGTCACGGTGCAGCAGGCCGCGCCGGTGCAGCGCCTGGAGCCCGCGGCCGACCTGTACGACGACGTCCACGGCCTCGGGGAGCGCCAGCGGCGCCTTCTTGAGCCGGTCGGCGAGCGTGCCGCGGTCGGCGTACGTGAGCACCAGGAACGGGCGGCCGTCCTCCAGTTCGCCCACATCGTGGACCTGGACGACGTGCTCGGACTCGACCCGGCGCAGGAACCGGCCCTCCTCGAGGAACCGGCGGCGCACGGTGTCGTCGTGCCCCCAGTTGTCCGCGAGCACCTTGATCGCCACTTCGGCGTCCAGTTGCTCATCGTGAGCGAGCCATACCGTAGCGAAACCGCCTGAGCCCAGGCGTCGGCGCACGACGTAACGGCCTAGTCTGGTTGGGACCCCCATACAAGGCATTATGTAGTACGGAGAGTCCCTGACCGGGGCCGAGACAGTAAAGGCGCAGATGAGCGAGAGCACCAGCCCGACCGACGAGCTCGCCACGCTGGCCGAGCAGGCCCAGGCCGGCGACAAGAACGCGATGGACGACCTGCTCCGGCTGGTCCACCCCCGCGTGCTGCGGATCTGCCGCAGCGTCCTGCCGTATTCGGCCGACGCCGAGGACGCGGCCCAGGAGGCGCTGCTCAACATCGCCACCAAGATCAACTCGTTCTCGGGCCGGAGCAGCTTCTCGACCTGGGTGCACTCGGTGGCGGCCAACTCGGCCCGCTCGACGTACCGCAAGCTGAAGCGCACCGCTCAGGCCGCGCACAACCCGGAGACGATGGAGAAGCCGGACCCGCGCACCACGAGCGTGATCGCCGGTACCCGTCTGGACCTCCTGGAGGCTCTGGAGACGCTCGAACGCGACCGTCCGCAGATGGTGACCCCGCTGGTGCTGCGCGACGTCTACGGGCTGTCCTACGAGGAGATCGCGGCCGAGGTCGGCGCCCCCTTGGGCACGGTCAAGTCCCGGATCCACGACGCCCGCGAGGTCGTCCGCCCGCTGCTGCGCCCCAAGGATTAATTGCACGAAGGTGCAGACCTCTGGGCCTGCTCACCGGCCCCCGCCGGGCATAGCCTCACGGCTATGTCTACGCGGGGGCTGTTTCACAACGGGGACTACCTGAAGCTGCTGACCGGTCAGACGGTCAGCTCTCTCGGTTCGGCCATGAGCGGGTTCGTCTTCACGCTGCTCGGCCTCGCCATCACCGGTTCGCCGGTCCAAGCCGGTCTCGTCGGTACGGCGGCCTCTCTCGGCTCGCTGCTGGCCGCATTACCCGGTGGGGCGCTGGCCGACCGGTGGAGCCGGCGCAAGATCCTGATCGGCTACAGCTTCCTCGGTACGGCGTTGTTCGGCTCGGTGGCCGTTGCCGGGTGGCTGGACCATCTGACGCTTCCACACCTGATGACAGTCGCGCTGGTCAACGGCGCCGGCTACAGCCTGTTCATGCCCGCCGAGACCGCTGCGCTCCGGCAGATCGTCGCCCCGGAGGACATCAGTACGGCGCTCGCCACCGCGCACGGTCGGCAGAACGTCGCGGCCCTGACCGGCGCACCCCTTGGTGGCCTGCTCTACTCGATCGGCCGGGTGATCCCGATCGCGGCCGACGCGGTCTCGTACCTGGTGATGGCGATCATGCTGACGACCATCCGGCACCCGTTGCCGGCCACCAAGCCTGAGGGCGGCAAGCACGAGCCGATGCTGAAGGCGATCCGTACCGGACTGGCCTGGCTCTTCCAGCACCGTGATCTGCGCACGATCGCCGTGGTGGCGACCCTGCTCAACTTCGCTGCGAACGGCACGATCCTGGTGCTGATCCTCAGCATGCAGCAGCGCGGTGTGCACGCTCCGGTGATCGGACTCCTGGAGACCGCGATGGGGATCGGCGGGCTGGCGGGCGCATTCGCTGCACCTCGGCTGCTGGCGAGGTACAGCACCGGAAGAATCACGCTGGCCGGTTCCTGGATCATCACCGTCGCGTTCGCCGCGACCGCGGCGACCACGCGGACCGCCGTACTGATCGTGCTGCCGGCGTTCGCGGTCTTCCTGCTGCCGGCTCTGAACTCCGGCCTGTTCGGCTATCAGATGCTGATCACGCCCGATGGGCTGCAGGGGCGGGCGCAGAGCGCGTTCATGTTCATGTCCAACGGCGCGGCGCCGCTGGCGCCGTTCCTCGGTGGGGTCTTCCTCGGGACGCTGGGCGCCCGGACCGCGTTGCTGATCTTCGGCGGCCTGCTCGCGGTGGGTTCCGTTCTCCTGACGTTCAGCCGATCGATCCGCACCATTCCCCTACTCTCCGAGGTCGAGGCCGCCTGATTTCCGGGGTCTCCCGTTCCGGGCGAGCGTGTGCTCAGATGGGGGGCATGAAGAAGCTCATCAACGACCCTGCCGATGTTGTGAGTGAAGCGCTGCTCGGGATGGCTGCGGCGCACCCGGACCGCCTGCGGGTGGACCATGAGAACCGGATCGTCTACCGGAAGGAGGCGCCGCGACCGGGGAAGGTCGGGCTGATCTCCGGAGGTGGGTCCGGGCACGAGCCGCTGCACGGCGGATTCGTCGGGCTCGGGATGCTGGACGCCGCGTGTGCGGGTGAGGTGTTCACCTCGCCGGTGCCGGACCAGATGATGGCGGCGACGAAGGCGGTCGACGCGGGCGCCGGCGTACTGCACATCGTGAAGAACTACACCGGCGACGTGATGAACTTCGAGATGGCTGCCGAGCTCGCGGCCGCCGAGGCCGGCACCGAGGTGCTGTCGGTGGTGACGAACGACGATGTCGCCGTCCAGGACAGTCTGTACACGGCCGGCCGTCGTGGCGTCGGCGTCACCGTGTTGCTCGAGAAGATCGTTGGTGCGGCCGCCGAGGAAGGGCGCTCGCTGCGGGAGGTCGCGGACCTGGCTCTGAAGGTCAACGACAACGGCCGCAGCATGGGGATGGCACTGACGTCGTGCACGGTCCCGGCCGCGGGCAAGCCGACGTTCGACCTGGCCGAGAACGAGATGGAGGTCGGCATCGGCATCCACGGCGAGCCCGGCCGCCAACGGTTGCCGCTGGCACCGGCCCGCGAGGTCGCCGCACTGCTCGTCGATCCCGTGCTGTCCGATCTTCCTTATACGCAAGGCGATTCGGTCATTGCCTTCGTCAACGGCCTGGGCGGTACGCCGTTGCTCGAGCTGTACCTGATGTACAACGAGGTGGCTCAGCTCCTGGAGCGCGCCGGGATCACCGTCGCCCGCTCGCTGGTCGGCAACTACATCACCTCCCTGGAGATGGCCGGCTGCTCGGTGACGCTGCTCAAGGTCGACGACGAACTCGTCCGCCTCTGGGACGCGCCGGTCAACACTCCCGGCCTACGGTGGGGCGCATGATCGATCAATTCACCGACTGGTTGCGGGATTCCTCGCGGGTGCTGCACGAGAATGCGGCGTACCTCACAGAGCTCGACTCGGCGATCGGGGATGCGGATCACGGCGCGAACATGGATCGTGGGTTCGCGGCAGTGGTGGCGATGCTGGACGAGACCTCGTTCACATCGGTCGACGAGTTGCTGAAGAAGGTGGGGATGACGTTGGTCAGCAAGGTCGGTGGGGCGAGCGGACCGTTGTACGGCACGTTCTTCCTGCGCTTCGGTACGGCGCTCGCCGGGGCAGAGGTGACTCCCGAAGCGATCGGTGCGGGGCTGCGGGCCGGTGTCGGCGGGATTCTTGCCCGCGGCAAAGCCGAACTGGGCGACAAGACCATGTACGACGCCTGGGCGCCTGCCCTCGACGCGTATGACGCAGCCGTCGGGGATGGCCTTGCGGCGGCGCTCGGCGCTGCTGCCGAGGCTGCGGCGAAGGGGCGCGATGCGACCGTGCCGCTCGAGGCGCGGAAGGGGCGCGCGAGTTATCTGGGTGAGCGGAGCGTCGGTCACCAGGATCCGGGCGCCACGTCGACCACCCTGCTGCTCGAGTCGGCCGCCCGGACGCTCGCATGATCGGGATCGTGGTGGTTTCGCACAGCCACGCGCTGGCGACAGCGGCTGTCGGACTGGCCACCGAGATGGTTGCTGAGGGCAAGCGGCCGGTGATCGCGGTGGCGGCTGGGCTTGATGAGACGACGTTCGGTACGGATGCGGTGGCGGTCTCCGAGGCGATCGCGACGGCGGCGTCAGCGGACGGCGTACTGGTGCTGGTCGATCTGGGCAGTGCGGTGCTGAGTGCGGAGCTGGCGCTGGAGTTTGTCGATCCGTCGCTTGCTGAGCGGGTGCGGTTGACGAGTGCACCATTGGTCGAGGGGCTGGTGGCGGCGGTTGTGACCGCGTCGACCGGCGCGTCACTGGACGCGGTTGCTGCTGAGGCTGAGCGCGGGTTGGTGGGGAAGCAGGAACACCTCGGCGACAGCCCCGCTCCGGAATCCAGTACTACGGTCGAATCCGGGCAGAGTGTTGAAGTTGTCGTAAGCAACCAACACGGTCTGCACGCGCGGCCGGCGGCGCGGCTCGTCGGGCTGGTGAACACCTTCGACGCCCGGGTCACGGTGACTGATATCGACACCGATCACGGGCCGGTGGACGCGGGCAGTCTCAGCATGGTTGCGACGCTGAACGCGATCCGCGGACATCTGCTGCGCTTCACTGCGGAGGGCCCGGAGGCGGATGCGGCGCTGGCCGCGATCCAGGATCTGGCCACCGAGAACTTCGGGGATGACGAGCCTGCCCGCTTCCCGAAGCGCCTGGGAACGCCGGGCGAAGGGGACCACGGTGGGTCCGGACTGGACGTAGCGTTCGGTCCTGCCGTGCTGGCCAGCGGCCTCGTCGACGTCAGCGGATATGTTGCCGGTGACAACGAGCCGGAGCGGCTGGAAGCAGCGGTAGAGGCGGTCGCCACGGAGCTGCGGAGGCTGCGCGACGCGAGTCCGGACCTGGCGGGGATCTTCGAGGCACAGCTGGCGTTGCTGACCGATCGCCAGCAGCTGAAGGAGATTCGCGAGGTCCTGGTCCGCGGGGCGTCGGCGGTCAATGTCTGGCAGCTGGTGTTCGACCGGCTCGCGGAGCGGTTCGAGGCGCTGCACGATGCGTACCAGCGGGAGCGCGCACAGGACGTTCGGGCGGTGCGTGATCGGGTGTTGCGGCACCTGACGGGCACCACCGAGGACAGCCCGATCGAGGTCGAAGCCGACCAGCCCGCCATCCTCGTCGTACCGGAGCTGGATGCGGCGACTGCGGCGATGCTGGACGGCAAGCGGTTCGCGGGCGTTGCGGTGCGGGCAGCCGGGGCTACTGGGCACGGTGTGATCGTTGCTCGGTCGCGCGGGATCCCCTTGATCACCGGGATCGGCGATGTGGACGTGCCGGCCGGCGCTGTGGTTGCGTTCGATGCCCGCAAGGGCTCCTTCGAGATCGAGCCCGATGTGGAGCGCGTCCGGGCGACGATCGCCGAGCGCGAGGCTGAGCAGGAGCAGGCCGCCATCGAGGCGGAGCTGCCTGCGGTGACCATCGACGGCCGCACGGTGGCGGTGCTGGTGAACGTCGGAACGGTGCAGGACGCGCTCGCGGTGCGGGGCGCGGACGGATCCGGGCTGGTGCGAACCGAGCTGCTGTTCGGAGAACGCCGTACGGCGCCGACCGTCGCCGAGCAGGTCGAGGCGTTCCGGGCGGTGGCCGCGGCGCTGCCCGGCAAGCCGATCACGATCCGCACCTGGGATGTCGGCGGCGACAAGCCGCTGCCGTTCATGCCGCTGGACCACGAGGACAACCCGTTCCTCGGCGAGCGCGGGCTGCGAGCCTTCCGGCGGCGGCCAGAGCTGCTCCGTGACCAGCTGGAGGCGGTCCGGCAGATCGCGGCCGAGATCCCCGTGCACGTGATGTTCCCGATGGTCACGACCGCCGACGAGGTCGCCTGGGCGCTGGACGAGCTCGGACCGCGCCCGGACGGCCTGAAGGTCGGCATCATGATCGAGGTGCCCGCAGCGGCACTGCGGGTGGCCACGCTGACCGCGGACCTGGACTTCGTCAGCATCGGCACGAACGACCTCACGCAGTACGTCACCGCGACCGACCGGACGAATCCGGCCGTCGCTGCGCTGGCGGACGCGCTGGACCCGGCCGTGCTGCAGCTGGTCGATCACGTGGTCCGCAACGCCGGCGTACCGGTGGGAGTGTGTGGTGACCTGGCCAGCAACCCGCAGGCCGCCGTCATCCTCGCTGCTCTAGGGGTGCACGAGCTGAGTGCTATCGCTCCGCAGGTACCGCTGGTGAAGGCCAGACTGCGGGAGGCCGATCTCAGACTGATCGACACGGCCGCAGTGCTGGCTGCGCGTGACGGGGATCAGGTGCGCGCGTTGCTGTAGTAGCGCAGCTCGACCAGGTTGAAGCCGGACGTGCGCTCGGGCTTGGCGGGGAGCGTGTAGCTCTCGCCAGGCTCGAGGTAGATCACGTCCGGGTTCGCCAGGTCTAGGTCGACCACCAGCGCCGGGTAGGCGCCGGTGTGCCAGGTGTAGGACTCCCCAGCGTCCGGGGTGACGTGCTGCACCCGTACGTCGTCCTCGTCGACCACGACCTTGGTGGGGACCTCACCCACCTCGTCGAACCCGGCGTCGGCGGTGTCCACTGCTGTGTACGGCTCGCCCGAGGCTTCCTCACCCAGGTCCAGTAGCTCGATCAGACGGTTCAGGTACGGCGCATCGCCGTCGTTCGTGAGCATGTGGACCGGTGACACCGGTCGGTAGACCGAACCGCCCACAGTCTCGCTCAGCTCGCGTGCCGCGCTGCCGTCCAACCAGTCCATGTGGCAAGGGGACGTGGAGAGGCACAGGACGACGTACGGGTTGTGGTGCAGGTGCCAGGCCTGCGCCTGTCCCGGAGCGAGCGAAACCTCCCACACGCGGACGCGGTCGTTCTTCAGCAGGACGCTGGTCCCGATCTCACCGAGTACAACCTCAGTGCCGTCGGGGGCGGTGACGGTTGTGCCTGCAGTCATTCAGTTCTCCTCGATCGATCGTTCCATGGCCACGCCGGCCAGCTTCACGCCGTCCGGCATCGGCAGCTCGGCAGTCCCCACCTCGACGAACCCAAAAGCCTTGTACAGCGGCACACCGGGCAGTGTCGCCATCAGTGCGAGCCGGGTGAACCCCTCGGCCCGCGCAGCGTCCGTGCAGGCGGTCAGGATCGCCCGCGCCAGTCCGCGCCGTGTCCAGTCGCTCCGCACGAACATCGCCCGGATCCGCGCCGGTTCGGTCGCCGGGTCCAGCAGTCGCTCGTCGGCGCCCGCCGTACTGGCGTTGAACAGCTTGTTGCGACGGCTCCACCCGCCACACGCCACGATCTCGCCACCAACCTCGTGCACGTAGTACGTGCCGTCGTCGATCAGCGCCGGATCCAGCGTGGTGATGTGCTTCGCCGCACTGGCCGTCTCGACAGCGTCATGGAACGCCGGAAACAACTCCAGCACCGACGCTCGCCCCAACTCGGCCACCGCGGCGCTGTCCTCCCGCACCGCCAACCGCAACACAGGCTCCACGCCCCCAGGCTAATTCACCCTGCGGCGAGCCCAGGACCAGACCAGGTAGTTCCACACCACCGCTCCGCCGACCAGCACCAGGCCGAACACGACATCGTCGACGTCGTCGTGGCCGTTGATCAGCGCCAACCCCATCAGCCCGAAGAACACCGACACGATGGACGTGCAGCCCGCGGCCCCCGACCGCCACCCGGGTGCGGGCCTCCCCGCCGACGCCTGGTCGAGCACCGGGTGCGGTAGGCCCTCGAACACTGCGCCGAGGTCGTTGCGTGTGGTCGCAGCCAACAACAGGTCGGTACGGCGATGCAGCTCGGCGATGTCGATCCGCCCGAACCCGAACTGCTCAGCCAGCGCGGTCGAGCACGCGGCCCGCTCGTCGTTACTCAGCCGCTGCCTCGACTTGCGAACCTTGGCGGCCGGACTGCGGCGGCCCTGCACCGCCTCCATGGCCGCCGGGCCCAGCACCTGCAGCATCACGCTCATCGGCGACCCGGCGAGCTCCCGGACCAGCTTCAGCCGCCCTAACCCAGCTTCAGTCAACTCGTACTCGGTCGCCAGGCCGTCTTGCTCCAAGCGGTCGACGAAGGTTTCCGCGACCAGCTCGTCGAGAACCGCCTGTACGTCGTTCGCCGGCGCACCGGTTCGCCGTACCAGCTCGGCCTCGGTCAGCACAGCGTGCTCCAACTGCTCGACCAACGCCTGCGCCAGCGACGGTTTCCCTTCCTGCCGGGGTGGTGTCTCCCCCGCCCGGGTCCAGGTGACCGGTCGGGGCTTCTCCGGTTCTGCCGACGGCTTGCGCCACTCGCGCCCGGCCCGCGCCTCGGAGTACTCACGGTGGCCCTTCAGCCGCTTCACGCCAGTCATCGTCAACCGGAACGTCGCCGGCTCAGCCCCCTGCGGCTGACGACGCACCAACCCCCGCGCCACCAACGGATCGAGCACCAGCTGCACTGCCGTCTCCGACACCCCAGACCGCCTTGCCAGCTCGGCCTGAACCAGCTCCGCCCCCTCCAGATGCGCCAACACCGCAAACTCCAGCGCCGAGTTCCCCACCCGATTCCCTCCGTAGCCCCAGACGCCCATCCTCGCGCAGACCAAGGGTCCGGAGCAGCTCCACCTCAATGTCAAAAGGTGCAGAGTGCGTCAGCGGTTGCGGGGCATCCAGGAGTGGAACCATCGCCGTCGCGGTACCTCATCCACCGGACGGGGCGGCTCGGGCGGTGAGGGTGGTGGGAGTTGTTGGAGGGCGACGAACCTCAGCTTGCCGGCTCGGCCGTCCGGGGTGGCGAGCATCGAGCGGACGAACTGGATCCGGCTACGACCGACTGCGGTGAGGTGGTAGGTGTCCGGCAGGTTGTCGTGGTGGCGCACGCTCACGCACTCCCAGGCCAACAAGGCCTCCAGAGCCGGCCGCAGGACACCAGGAGACGTCCTGACGTGCGCCATCAGTTCGTCCCGCGTGCGACGGCCGTGCTCCAGCTCTCTCAGCAGAGCATGCTCCAGGGCCGCTCGCCTGGGGTCAGCCGACGCCCACGTCTGCCGGGTCTCACCTTCGTGAACAGGAGGGGCTTGCTGTTTCCAGTCGTTGGCGGCTTGTTGCTCGGAGAAGGTGCGGAGCCGCAGCAGGCGTGCGGCTCCGCGGTGCGTTAGGTGGTGGCTGGTTGGCTCGCGGTCGTCTGGCAGGGCGGTGACCAGCCCGTCGGACACCAGGTCGTCGAGGAGGCGTTGTACGGCGCTCTCCGACGCACCGGTCCGGCGGGCTAGTTGGGCACAGATCAGGTCACCGTGCTCCAGGTGCGCCAGAACCGCGAGCTCCAGTGCTGTAGTCCCCACCGGGACATTCTCACCCGAAGGCGAGGTGCAAGAGGCCTCCAGAGAATGTCGGGCGCAGGACTGCTTCCACTCGGAGGTACTGCGCCCGCACGGGTGTGAACGTGGTGGTGTTCAGGCGGTCGCGGTCTATGCCATACGGGGTGGGGTTGGTGACTGGGCGCCAGGTTGAGCCGTCCAGCCAGAGGACGCGCCAGGAGGCTGGGACTCGGCACTGGCCGAAGCCGGTGTCGTCGAACCAGTACGCCGAGACTTGGTGCAGGTCGCGGACCTCGCGGAGGTCGTACTGGATCCACTCCGTCGAACCGCGCCGGTCCCACCAGGTGAAGCGCGGAATGGACGTGTCTGCTGAGGAGGACGGGAGACGACCGTCGTCGGCTGCTTCGAGTGAGTCGCCGTCGAAGACGTGCGAGGCAGTGATCCGGGTACGGCGTTTCCAGGGCGTGCCGGTGGTGGTGGCTTGCGGGAAGGCGGTGATGCGGAGGCGGGCGGCGCCCATGGGGATCAGGGTGACTGTCTCGAGTGCCGAGGTCGTTTGGGCGGGGCTGGGCTGGAGGAGGCCGACCACGTTCTCGCTGTCGGTCTCCCACTGCGGGATGCGCCGCGCCTGCGTGGTCAACGTCAGCGGCACGCCCTCACGGGTGAACGGGTCCGCACCGGCCGCGGTACGACGTCGTACGACCTTGAAGGGCGAGCCGGCGACCAGCCCGTAGTTCCACGCGGACTCCGGATGGACTGCGAGCTCCGGCCAGTCCGCCGTACCGCCGATCTGTTCGTAGCGTTCGTCAATGGCCAGTGAGTAGGTCAGCGGACCACGGTCGACCGTGACCGAGTCGTTGTTGTCCGCCCACTCGCGAGTGGTGACCTGCATCGGCAGCACCAGCCGGATGCGGTCTCCGGACCGCCATGCGCGGTCGAGCTTGATCCAGCCGCCCTCGGCGCGCACACGGGAGCGCTCACCGTTGACGGCGACCGAGAACTCGTCAGCCCAGCCAGGGATCCTTAAATACAAGGGGAAACGAGACGTGCCCTGCACAGTGAAGTTGATGGTGTCGCCGAACGGGTACTCCGTGTCCTGCTCGATGCTGACGGTCTCACCGCCACCCACCTTCGCAGTCACCTTGCTGGCCGCGTAGAGCGAGGCAGCCAGTCCGTTGTCGGTGGTGGCCAGCCAGAGCTCCTGCGCGTAGTACGGCCAGCCCATGCCGTAGTTGTGCGGGCAGCACCGGTACTGGTGGATGCCGTACTTGTAAGCCAGCATCGCGAAACCGTTCTGGAACTGCCCATGCTTGATGGTGTCGTCGAGCTCCACACTGTTCGCACAGGTGATGTAGTGCATCACCTGCTGCTGCGGGTCGTACGACGCCGTGAGCGAGTTGAACGCCAGCTCCTCACACCGGTCGGCCCACACGGTCTCACCGGTGAAGCGGGACAGCATCTCGAAGCTGTGCATCAGCTCGACGATCCCGCAGGTCTCGAACCCCTGCCGTGGATCACCGAACCCGGGCCGCGAGTTCTCGTCCCCCGCGAACCCACCGCCCGGGAACTGCCCGTACTGCCCCATCACCGTGTCGTAGTTCCGGTACGTCGCCGCGCGGTGCTGCTCGTTGCCCGACAGAAGCCAGTACTGCAAGGGCTCTCGGAACCCCTGGGCCAGGTTGACGTTGTGCCAGGTCGGAATGCCGTTCACATAGTCAGCTGAACCAGAGTGCATCTTGTTGACCAGATCGAGCAGCCAGGACTCACCGGTCCGGTTGTAGAGCCAGTAGGCGCTGTCGATGTTGTCACCCCAACGGAACGCACCCCACGACCGGTTGAACACCTCGGCCGGCTGCTGGTTCTGGAACCGCAGGTACTTCGTCATGAACGGTATGACGCGTTGGTCGCCGGAGTACTCATGCCAGGACCGGATCGCCCCCAGCAGCGGCATCCCCGGCCAGAAGTCCGGTCCGCCTTCCAGTGATGTCCGCAACCGGTCCGGACCGAACCAGCCGTCAGCAGCCTGCGTGCGCAGGATGCCGTCGATCCACCGCTGCGCTCTGGTCAGTACGCCGGTGTCTCCGGTGACGTAGCCGAGATCACCGAAGCCGCGCAGCCAGTAGGGCAGCTCCTCCCAGGCGTCCTTGGTCCGGTCGACCCAGCCATTGGTGTCGTAGACGAGAAAGTCGGAGATCTCGTCGTACCGGCCGTTGAGGCCGTTGACCTGGAGCTGCAACTGCTGCTTCAGCCAGCCACGTGGCTCGATGGCACCCGGTGGAAGCTTCTGGAACGGCACGGGGCGCAGCGGCGCGCGCTGCGGAACGTAGTAACCACCGCGACCGGCCGGTGGGCCGAGGGGTCGGGCGGCTTCGGCTGCGGACGGTTCGACGGCGCTCATGGCAGCCGCCGCGGCGAGCGTGACACCGAGGAATTCACGGCGCGGGAGTCCCTTCGGAAAGGTCATGGCACGGCCTGCTTTCGGGTGATTCGGGGGCGGACGATCACACCAGCACGGAAAAACAGAATACGTTTTCCGCACTGCTAGAGTAACCCCATGAAGCGCCCGGCGATACGGATCACGGATGTCGCGGCCTTGGCCGGAGTCTCGGCCGGAACGGCCTCGAAGGCGCTCAACAACACTGGTCAGCTCAGCCAGGAAACACGCGAGCGGGTACGGCGTGCTGCGGCTCAGCTCGGCTTCACACCGGACGTCCGCGGCCGCGCCTTGTCGTCCGGCCGCACGTTCACGGTTGCCCTGCTGACCACAGACAGCTCGGGGCGCTTCAGCATCCCGATCATGCGTGGCGTCGAGGACGTGCTGAGCGCTGGTGAGCTGGCGACCGTGCTGTGCGACACCCGCGACGATCCGCTCCGTGAGCAGAGCTATCTGCGGTCACTGGTCGCGCGTGGGGTCGACGGGATCGTGGTGACGGGGCGCCGTACCGAGCCGCGCCCGCCGATCGACGTACCGCTGCCGGTTGTCTATGCGCTGGCTGCGTCTACCGATCCGGCCGACGCCTCAGTGATCGTCGACGACGCAACTGGCGCCGCTGCCGCGACCACTCATCTCGCAAGCCTCGGCCGCACTCAGATCGCCCACATCACCGGACCGGCCGACCACCGCTCGGCGGTCGAGCGCGCCCAGGCTGTGCGGAGCACTCTGGCCTGTGAGCCGCTCTTCGGCGAGTGGAGCGAGCAGTGGGGTCGTCAAGCCACCGATCTGGTTCTCCGCACTCACCCTGGCATCGATGCGATCAGCTGTGGCAGTGACCAGATCGCCCGCGGTGTCTGCGACCGCCTCCGCGAGCTAGGTCGCGCCGTACCGGCTGAGATTGCTGTCACCGGGTACGACAACTGGCCGGTGATGGCTCTGGCCAGCCGGCCGCCACTCACCTCAGTGGACCTGCGCCTCGAGGAGCTCGGCCGCCGGGCCGCACACCTGCTCCTGGATGCGATCGCGGGCAACCCGCATCACGGCGTACTGGAGCTTCCGGCACAGCTCGTCCCGCGGGAGTCGACGCTCGGCGCGTGAGCTAGGCTCTAGATGAAGTTTCAACTTCTAGGGAGTGGCGGACATGTCAGCTGTTCTGGTCGTCGGTGGCAGTGGTGGGCTGGGGCGCGAGATCGCCCGGCACTTCGTGGAGCGCGGTGACAACGTCACGGTCACCAGCCGGTCCGCGGAACGCGCCGACGAGGTGGCGGCCGAGCTCGGGGCCCAAGGACTGGCCATCGACCTGACCGCACCGGAGACGATCGAGAAGGCGCTGGCCGAGGTCGGCGAGCTGGACCACCTGGTGATCACCGCGATCGAGCAGTCCGGTAACACCGTGAAGCCCTTCAGCATCGAGGACGCGATCAAGGCGTCGACCGTGAAGCTGGTCGGGTACACCGAGGTCGCCCGCGTCCTGCACGACCGCTTCCGCCCGGGCGCATCGATCGTGTTGTTCGGTGGACTCGGCGCGGTGCGTCCCTACCCGGGCTCGACGATGATCACCGCGACCAACAGCGCCGTCTCCGGCGTGATGCGCACGCTGGCCGTCGAACTGGCTCCCGTCCGCGTGAACGCGCTGCACCCGGGTGTCGTCGGCGACAGCCCGGCCTGGCGCGAGCGCGACCTCGCGATGGTGACCGCCCGGACCCCTACCGGCCGCGTGACGTCGACCGCCGAGGTCGTCGACGCGACCGACTTCCTGCTGCGCAACGGCGCCGCCAACGCCATCGACCTGCACCTCGACGGCGGCACCCGCATCGTCTGACCTAGCGTCCGAAGACTCGCTGACGTCGTGCGCGTGTCCTTCGGACGTTAGCGCTTGGATTGCTCGCGGCGGGGCTGGGAGGCCCAGCGGTAGGCGATGAGGGACCAGGCGAGGGCGGGGAGGCCGAAGACGGCGGCGGCGATCTCGCGGCCGAAGACCAGGAAGATCAGCCCGAGCAGCACGAACGGCACCGCCGTCCACACCGCACCGACGAACACTGCCCAGCGCCAGCGGCCGGGTTGTTTGGGGCGGGGCAGGTACATCGACGGTGCCGGCAGGCCCTGGAAGATCGGTTGCAGGTCCGCGTGCGTGACCGCCTCATTCATCAGGTCGACCCGCCGGTGCAGCTCGAGTTCGTCCAGCCGCCCGACCGCGAACTGCTCGGCCAGCTCGTCGATACACACCCGGCGTTCCTCATCGGTCAGCCGGATGTTCGCAAGCTTCCGCCGGGCCGCCACCAGCCGCGCCTCCTGACCGGCCGCCGCGGCCATGCCCATCAGGTCGGCCGGTTTCACCGGACGCCGCTCCACCATCCACCTCACCTCACACTCTCCCTTCGAGTGTGCCAGACGATGGGGCAGCGCCAAGTGCTCGTCAGGGTTTAGCTCATGGCCGCCGGGAGGGTGGCGGTCCAGGCGTCGCGGAGCTCGGTCAACGGCACCTCGAACTGGTCCTGGACGTCCAGGGTGTCACCAGTGATGACGCCGATCTTGGTGTGCGGGAAGCGGCGCGCGGTGCACATGTCGGTGAAGCGGACCTCTTCGGTCCTCGGTACGGCGACCACCGCGCGACCGGCGGACTCCGCGAACAGGAAGAGGAACGGGTCGAGGCCGTCCGGCGCCCAGACCCGAGCGCCGACGCCACCGCGGAGGGCGGACTCGACGAGGGTCTGCGCGACGCCACCATCGCTGACATCGTGCGCGGCGTCGATCAGGCCGTCGCGGGAGGCGTTGATCAGGATGTCGGCGAGCTGCTGCTCGGCGGCCAGGTCGACGGCCGGCGGGCGGCCACCGAGGTGACCGTGGACGACGTGCGCCCACTCGGACCCGGACAGCTCCTCGGCGGTCTCACCGAGCAGGTACAGCTGGTGCCCCTCCATCTCACCGGTGAAGCCGATCGGCGTCCGGCGGGTGACGTCGTC
Source organism: Kribbella sp. NPDC051587 (assembly GCF_044453945.1). Lineage (NCBI taxonomy): Bacteria > Bacillati > Actinomycetota > Actinomycetes > Propionibacteriales > Kribbellaceae > Kribbella > Kribbella sp. NPDC051587. The sequence goes on along the minus strand of NZ_JBITDE010000002.1, from coordinate 262,259 downwards.
GATGACACCCAGTACGCCGATCACCGGCGTCGGCAGGATCGCGACCTCACCGGTCTGGTTGTAGAACGACACGTTGCCGCCGGTGACCGGGATGCCGAGCTCCTTGCAGCCGTCGACCAGGCCGCGGATCGCCTCGGTGAACTGCCACATGACGTCCGGGTCCTCGGGGGAGCCGAAGTTCAGGCAGTCGGAGACGGCGACCGGACGGGCGCCGGTGGTGGCGACGTTGCGGAAGGACTCGGCCAGCGCGAGCTTGGCGCCGGTGTACGGGTCCAGCTTGGCGAAGCGGCCGTTGCAGTCGGTGGAGACCGCGACGCCCAGGCCGCTGGTCTCGTCGACGCGGATCATGCCGCTGTCCTCGGGCTGCGCGAGCACCGAGTTGCCGAGCACGTAGCGGTCGTACTGGTCGGTGACCCAGGACTTGTCGCATAGGTTCGGCGAGGCGACCAGCTGCAGCAGGGTGTCCCGTAGCTCCTGTGAAGTCGTTGCTCGCGGCAACTTCTCGGCGCCGTCGGCCTGCAGCTCGTCCTGCCAGGACGGCCGCGCGAACGGACGGTTGTAGACCGGGCCGTCGTGCGCCACACTGCGCGGCGGTACGTCGACGACGCGCTCGCCGTGCCAGTCGATCTCGAGCCGGCCGGTGCCGGTGACCTCACCGATCACGTCGGCCTGGACGTCCCACTTGGCACAGATCTTCAGGAACTGCTCGACATTCTCCGGCGTGACACAGGCCATCATCCGTTCCTGCGACTCGCTCATCAGGATCTCTTCGGGCGACAGCGAGGCGTCGCGCAGCGGCACCCGGTCCAGCTCGATCCGCATCCCGCCGTCACCGGCGCTGGCCAGCTCCGAGGTCGCGCAGGACAGTCCCGCACCGCCGAGATCCTGGATGCCCTCGACGACGTGCGCCTGGAAGAGCTCGAGCGTGCACTCGATCAGCAGCTTCTCCATGAACGGGTCACCGACCTGAACGGCCGGCCGCTTGGTCGGGCCGCCATCGGCGAAGGTCTCGCTGGCCAGGATCGAGACGCCGCCGATCCCGTCACCACCGGTCTTGGCGCCGTACAGGATCATCTGGTTGCCGACGCCGGTGGCGTTGGCCAGGTGCAGGTCCTCGTGCCGCATGACGCCGACACAGAGCGCGTTCACCAGCGGGTTGCCGATGTACGTCGGGTCGAAGACGACCTCGCCACCGATGTTCGGCAGGCCGAGGCTGTTGCCGTAACCACCGACGCCGGAGACGATCCCGGGCAGCACGCGCTTGGTGTCCGGCGCGTCCAGCGGGCCGAACCGCAGCGGGTCCATCACCGCGACCGGGCGGGCGCCCATCGCGATGATGTCGCGGACGATGCCGCCGACGCCGGTGGCCGCGCCCTGGTAGGGCTCGACGTACGACGGGTGGTTGTGCGACTCGACCTTGAAGGTGACCGCGTAGCCCTCGCCGATGTCGATCACGCCGGCGTTCTCACCGATGCCGGCGAGCATCTTGCCGGCCGGGGTCTCCTGCGGGATCTCACCGAACCGCTTGAGGTGCACCTTGGACGACTTGTACGAGCAGTGCTCGCTCCACATCACCGAGTACATCGCCAGCTCGCAGCTGGTGGGACGCCGGCCCAGGATGTCGCGGATCCGCTCGTACTCGTCCGGCTTCAGGCCGAGCTCCGCCCACGGCTGCTCGACCTCCGGGGTGCTCTCGGCGTTGGTGACGGTGTCAGTCGACACTTTTGGACTCCTGCACTAGGTGGGACTCAGGTGAAACGGTACTGGGCCGCTGCCCGGCCAGCAGATGGGCGACCAGCATCGGTACGGCGAAGCCGGCCATGATCCCGGCCACGATGATGCCGACGTCGTTCAGCAGGCTCCCGGCCAACCCGCAGACGGCCAGGGCGATCAGCGTCGGCCGGACCATCGGCGCGCTGACGTAGAAGGCCCGGTACGACGCGGAGGGCACGCGGTCCGGGAGCACGGTGGCGAGCATGAGGAACACCACGGCGACCAGCAGCACCCAGCCCGCCGGGCTGTTGAACACCGCCAGCGCCGCCTGCAGCTTGCGCACCAGAACGTCGGTCACGTCGCCCTCGAGCAGCCGGGCCACGAAGGCCCCGAAGTGACTCCGCTGCTCAGCAGGACGCCGGTAGTCGAGGTACGCGACCACAGACACAGCCAGTACGCCGCCCACGGCCACCGCGAGCAGTGCGCGCAGCGTGATGTTGCCGCGCCAGGTCATCCACGCCATCAGCAGCACGGCCGGCGTCAGACCGAGGATCCCGCCGAAGTCGGTCCCCCAGCCTGGTGTGCCGTCGATGAGAAGCGCGATGCCTCCGATGACCAGTACGGCGAGCGCCGCCTGCACACGACTGCGGTTGAGCAGCTTCTGCGCGGCCCAGCCCGCCAGCACGAGGGCGGCGACGGCCAGGGTGGCGAAAGTCGAGTTGCCGAAGCCATAGAACCGGCCACCGAACACAGGTCCGTCGACGAACATGCTGCCGAGTTGCATCGGCGTACCGAGCAGGCCGTCGATCACCAGCACCAGATACGCACCCAGCGCCAGTCCCAGGTAGGCATAGCGCTTCAGGAACAGCATGGAGAGTGCGGCCGACAGTGCGCTGATGCCGATGGTCACGCCGTACAGAGCGACTCCTGGAGACGGCCAGCGCCACCAGACGGTCGCAGTGGCCAGGAAGACCGCAATGAAGAAGCCAGCCTGAGTCAGTAGCGCGAACGAAGCGGCACGGCGGGCCCACACACTCTTGCGCCGCAAGAGGAACCAGCCGATGCACAGGATCATCAGAGCGGCCAGAGTGGCGGCCACAGCCTTCAGCACCGGACGCGGTTTCTCATAGCGCTGATTGGTGTCCAGCCGGTCCTCAATGACCGCGGCGGCGTCGGTGTGGACGTCGCCGGTCGAGTGGATCTCGCTACCACCCAACGGACCTGCCGTCTCCGCGCCGGCCGGATCCACGTCAGCGGCCTGGCCGCGCAGAACAGTCGCGGTGAGGTCGGTCAGCTGGATCAGACCAGGACGATGCGTCGAGTCACTGGTCAGCCACCGCGCGCCGTCCTGCGGCGGAAGCTGCAGCGCCACCAGCGTCTGCTGATGCGAGATGAGGCTCTCCTGGCTCACACCGGCCAGCAGCACCGAGCCGCCGGCAGCACGGGCCTTGGAGACGAGGTCGACGACCTGCAGTAGGGCTTCGACGCGTCCTTCGCGCTCAGGGAGCACTCCGGCGTCGACGATCGCGTCCTGGCAGGCAGAGCTTGCGAGCTTGGCGGCGTCGAACTCTGGCGACCAGTTGGTCACCGTGCCATCCCGCTTGGCCACTGCGATCGCCGCACCGGGTCCGAATCCGCAGACACCGTTACGGCTGGTGCCCAGGCGACCGATCGGTGCACCCGTGTGGTGCTCCGCCTGGCGATCGTCGTACAGCTTCCAGTCCTGGACCTTGCCGTCCGTCACCGCGGGCAGGTCACCGCAGGGCTGATTCGCATCGCTGCCCAAGGCCCGCGAGCCGGCACTGATGGTCAGCCAGGCGTCGATCGGGCAGGTGTGTGAGCCGGCGGTCTTGACCGAGATCGAGCCGACGTTCGACTGGTTCAGCAGAGCGGTGAGCTCTGGTGAACCCTTCACATCGGCCCAGGTCAGACCGGCCACGCCGATCACCACGACCTTCGCCTCGGGTGCTGCGGCCGCCGGCAGGATGCCGCTCGCCGCGGCCGCGGCGACGCCCAGTCCAAGCCCCAGCGCCCGAAGGATGCGCCGGCTCTTCGGACGGAAGCGGAAGTTCATCAGGAGGAGACGACGGCCTTCAGCACCGAGGTGAAGAAGCCCAGGCCGTCCGTGGTCGGTCCGGTGAGAGTCTCGACGGCGTGCTCGGGGTGCGGCATCAGGCCGACCACGTTGCCACGCTCGTTGGTGATGCCGGCGATGTCGCGATACGAGCCGTTCGGGTTGCCGAGGTAGCGGGCGACCACGCGGCCTTCGCCCTCCAGTCGGTCCAGCGTCGCCTCGTCGGCGACGTACGAACCGTCCTGGTTCTTCAGCACGATGGTGATCTCGTGGTTCGCGTCGTAGTCGCTGGTCCAGGCGGTGCGGTTGTTCTCGATCCGCAGGCCCTGGTCGCGGCAGACGAACTTGCGCAGGCTGTTCTTGATCAGCGCGCCGGGCAGCAGGTGCGACTCGCAGAGCACCTGGAAGCCGTTGCAGATCCCGAGCACCGGGAGGCCCTCACCGGCCTTCTTGATGATGGTCTCCATCACCGGGGCGAACCGGGAGATCGCACCGGCGCGCAGGTAGTCGCCGTACGAGAAGCCGCCGGGCAGGACGACCGCGTCCACGCCGTGCAGGTCGGCGTCGCCGTGCCAGAGCGCGACCGCCTCGGCACCGGCCACCGCGGCCGCGCGGCGGGCGTCGGCGTCGTCCAGCGAGCCGGGGAAGGTGACGACCCCGATCTTCACTGCTCGGACTCCACGTGCAGCGTGAAGTCCTCGATCACCGAGTTGGCCAGCAGGGTGTCGGCGGCCTTGCGGATCTCGGCGACCCGTTCCTCGGTCGCCTCGCCGTCCAGGGTGATCTCGAACCGCTTTCCCTGCCGGACGTCGGCCACGCCGTCGAAGCCGAGCCGGCCGAACGCGCCGTGCACCGCCTTGCCCTGCGGGTCGAGGATCTCGGGCTTGAGCATGACGTCGACGACAACGCGAGCCACTGACTACTCCAGGTCTCGTTCCGGGGTGACGCTGCGAATCCTACCGACCGGCTGCCCGGTTTCCCGCATCGGCGGACTATTCACTCAGTACATACACTGAAGGTATAGTGAAGCACATGTCCACCGCCGAACTCGTCCTGGGCCTGCTTTCGGCAGGTCCTGCACACGGGTACGACGTGAAGCGCGGCCACGACAGCTGGTTCCCTCTCGGACGCCCACTGGCGTTCGGGCAGGTGTACACAACGCTGGGCCGGCTGGAGCGTGACGGACTGGTCGAGGTGCTCGAGAAGACCTCCGGGGGCGGTCCGGACCGGACGGTCTACGCGCTCACCGACAAGGGCCGCAAGCACCTGTCCGACTGGCTCGCCGACCCAGTGCCGCCCGCTTGGGGCAGTGCTGACGAGGTACTGCGCAAACTCGTCGCAGCGGTCCGCACCGGTGGTGATGCCACCGCTTTCCTGGCCCGACAGCGCGCCAGTCACCTGCGCCGCATCCGCGAGCTACAGGAGACCCCGGCCGGTCAGGACCCGAGCTCCTCGATCGTCCGCGACTACATCGTCGCCCACCTCGATGCTGACCTGCGCTGGCTCGATAGCGCTCTCGATCGTCTAGCCGAGCAGGAGACCTCATGAACGCTCTTGAGCTGACCGACGTCGAGTACGCGTATCGGCGGAACACAGCCCTGCGCGGCGTCTCCCTGCAGGTCAAGGCCGGCGAGATCGTCGCGATCACCGGCGCCAGCGGCTGTGGCAAGTCCACACTGCTGCACTGCGCGGCGGGCATCCTGACTCCGGACCGCGGTTCGGTCCGGCTGGACAGTCAGGACCTGGCGGAGCTTTCACCAGATGACCGGGCCGGACTACGGCGTACCAAGATCGGTGTCGTGCTGCAGTTCGGCCAGCTCGTGCCGGACCTGCCACTGATCGACAACGTCGCCCTGCCGCTACTGCTCGCTGGTCACCCCCGATCCGAGGCCCATGAGCACGCACGTGAGTGGCTGACCCAGGTAGGCATTGCGGACGAGGCGGACGCCGTACCGTCCGAGCTGTCCGGCGGTCAGACGCAGCGCGCTGCCGTTGCCCGAGCACTGGTCACCGGGCCCTCCGTCGTACTGGCTGATGAGCCCACCGGCAGTCTGGACAGTCGCGCCGGCAAGGAGCTGCTCGATGTGCTGGTGAAGACCGCTCGGTACCGCGGTGCGGCCCTGGTGATGGTCACGCACGACAACCTCGTGGCTGCAGCTGCCGACCGTGAGGTCCGCCTGCGCGACGGTGTCGTCCAGCACGAGGTAGCACTCTGATGAGAGCCGAGACCCTGCTGCTCCTGGCCCGCTCCCGCACACACGCGGACCGCAGTCGCGTCAACCTGACCGTCGCCACCCTAGGCCTCACCGGCGCGCTACTCATCGGCGCCTTGCGGATCGCCCGGCTCAGCGGTGACCTCGACAACACGGTCTACAGCAACTACGTCGCCGAGCCCGGCCTGCGCACCGGCCTGATCGCAATCCTGGTCGTCCTGGCCGCACTGACCGCAGGGCTCGCCGCCCAGGCACTCCGCCTAGGCACGGCGGCCCGCGAACGGCGAATGGCCGCGCTCCGGCTGGCAGGAGCCTCCAGCAAGCAGGTACGGCGGTTGTCCGTGACCGACGCGGCCATGGCGGGGTTGGCCGGCGGTTTGCTCGCGGGACCGATGTATCTCGTCCTCACCTTCCTGCTGGGCTTGCTGCCCACCATGGCGCAGGTCCTGCCCCGAGCAGAGGTCGTCGACGTGGGCGTCTGGATCCCGGTGGTCGTGGCGATGGCTGCGGCCGGAGCGTTGATCGGCGGGCTGCTGCACGAGGACGAGCTGCTCCCACGAGCGGAGACCCCGGTCGGCCGTCCCAGCAAAGTCGGTGTCGTCACCGGGGTGGCGCTGATCGTCCTCGGCGGCCTCAGCGCGCCTTTCATCGGCTACTTCGCCACCACGGCACTCGTCATCGGGTTGGCGTTCCTCATGCTTCACCTGGCCCGGCGGTGGCTGCAGGCGATCGGCCGGTTCGTTGCTCGGTCCAACGACCCGGTCAACCTGCTGGCCGGCGCCCGCCTGGCGGCAGACGCCCGCTCGTCGGCCCGGATGAGCACCTTGCTCGGCTGCTGCGGTTTTCTGATCGGCGTGCTGTTCCGGGGCGCGCTCGCGGTCGCCGTCTCGCCGGAGTTCGAGGACCGCGCCGCGTTCTACGTGACCGGATACGCGATGGCGATCGTCGGCCTGGTGATCGTGATGGGCGTGGCGATGGGTGCGTTGATCGTCGGGGTCGCCGACCAGCTGGTCGACCAGCGCCGCCAGCTCGCCAGTCTGACCGCCTTGGGCGTCGACGCCACCTTCCTGCGGCGAATGATCACTCGCCAGCTCGCCGCGGTCGGCGGACCGGCCCTGGCGATCGGGGCCGGTGCAGGCATGCTGCTCGGACTGGACTACGCGAGCGGCGTCAGTGGCGATCCCTTCAAGGCAGTGTTCCTGCTGGGCGCCCTGGCGGTGGCCTCCGGCGGCTGTCTGTTCGCGCTGGCCGGTGGTGTCCTGGCCGGCTACCTGCTTCGCAACCAACTGCGGGACGCACTCGATCCCGAGAATCTGAGGGCTGCCTGATGGCCACCATCCCGGTTCCGCTCTCCGTCCGGCCGCCGCTCCTGCTCGGCGTCCCCAACCGGATCACGCTGGTCCGCACGGTGATCGCCATGGTGATCGCGGCGATCGCGTTCCGGACCCATGAACTGCCCTGGCTGATCGTGGGCTACGCGGCGTACTGGATCGGCGACATGGCCGACGGTGCGGTCGCCCGGTACCGCAACGAGGAGTCCGAGGGCGGAGCGGTCTTCGACATCGTCTGCGACCGCGCCTGCTCGTTCCTGCTGGCGGCTGCGTTCATGGCGGCGTTCCCGGAGACCATCGGGCCGCTGGCCATCTTCCTGGTGCAGTTCGGCGTCCTGGACACCATGCTGTCGCTGGCGTTCCTGCTCTGGCGCGGGACGCTCAGCCCGAACTACTTCTACAAGGTCGACGACCCGATCTACCGGTGGAACTGGTCGAAACCGGCCAAGGCGGTCAACACGGCCGCAGTGGTCATCTCACTCGTCATCGCGCACCACACCGGTGCACAGTGGCTCCCCTACACGATCGCGATCGCCGCCTGCGTGGTGAAGGTCGCGTCGTCGTACCGGCTGATCGCGATCCTGCGCGGCCGCACACCCGCCGCACCGCGAGCGTGAAATGTTTGTGATTGCTCAGGCAACAACGCATAGCCTCGGGGGCATGTGGGTGTGGCAGCTGTTGCTGGCGATCGGGTTCGGGATCGGATCCGCCGTCGTACCGGTGATGAACGCGGAGGCGTACATCCTCGGCATCGGCGTCTCCGGTCGCCTCGATCCGGTGGTGGCCGCCATCGGGGTATCGGTCGGGCAGACGATCGGCAAGATCGGGATGTTCCTCGCTGTCCGCTACCGCCCGGGCTACGCGGCGCGGAAGTCCAAGGAGCCGAAGCCGGTCAACCTGGACACCCGCTGGGGCCGGTTCGTGCAGTGGAACCGCGACCTCAGCAAGCGCCTGCTGGACGCGATGAGCGACCGTCGCCTGGGCATCCCGGTCACGCTGCTGAGCGCGTTCGTCGGCGTCCCACCCCTGTACGGCGTCGCCCTGATCGGCGGTGCCTCCCGGATGGGCGTGGTCAGCTTCGGCGCGTCCGTGCTGACCGGCCGCGGCGCCCGCTTCATCCTGCTGGCGCTGGGAGTGGGTCTGTTCTAGCCGCTCGTTCTAGGCGGTGAAGGTGCGGCCGGTGAGCTGCTCGTAGGCCCCGATGTACGCGGAGCGGGTGCGCTCGATCACCTCGTCGGTCAACGGCGGCGGCGCCTCACCCGAGTGCCGGTCCCAGCCCGACTCGTACTGCAGCCAGTCCCGGATGATCTGCTTGTCGTACGACGGCTGCAGCTGACCGGGCTTCCACTGGTCGGCCGGCCAGAACCGGCTCGAGTCCGGCGTGAGCACCTCGTCGGCCAGCACGATCGTCCCGTCCGGCCGGGCGCCGAACTCGAACTTGGTGTCGGCCAGGATGATGCCGCGCTCCTCGGCCATCGCCCGAGCACGGGTGTAGATGTCCAGCGTCGTCTGCCGCAGCGCCGCGGCCGTCTCCGCACCGACGACCGCCACGACCGCGTCGTACGAGACATTCTCGTCGTGCTCGCCGAGCTCGGCCTTGGTGGCCGGGGTGAAGATCGCCTCGTCCAGCCGCGACGCCTCGACCAGTCCGGGCGGCAGCGGGATCTCGCAGACCGTGCCGGTCGCCTGGTACTCCAGGAGGCCGGAGCCGGTCAGGTACCCGCGCGCGACGCACTCGACCGGGAACATGTCCAGCTTCTCGCAGATGACCGCACGGCCGGCGACCTCGGCCGGTACGTCGGTGGAGATGATGTGGTTGGGCACTCCAAGCTGCTCGAACCACCACAGGCTCATCGCGGTGAGCACCTTGCCCTTGTCCGGGATCGGCGTGCTGAGGATCCAGTCGAAGGCACTCTGCCGGTCGCTGGCCACCATCAGCAGCTCGCCGGACTCCAGCTCGTACAGGTCGCGGACCTTGCCGGAGTGGATGTGCTTCGCACCGGGGATCTCAGGAGCCTGCAGGGGTGTGGTCACGCCCTGATCCTATCGACGGAGTGCTGCCGCCCCACGAGCCACCAGCGCACCTGCGGCCATCAGCGCGTCCCGCGCCCCGCGAGCGAGCGGATTCTCCAGCTGACCGAGCTCTCCGATCTGGCGGGACCGCTTGACCAGTTTGGTGGCCGCAGGACGCCGCTCGGCGTCGTACCGGGTCAGTGCTGTCGCTGGATCCGGCGCTGCCGTCAGATGCCGGGCCAGCGCACCGGCGTCCTCGATGGCGGTGCAGGCGCCGCGTCCCATGTTCGGTGTCATGGCGTGAGCCGCGTCACCGAGCAGAGCGATCCGTCCCGCGGCAAACGGGACCAGCGGCAGGGGCAGGTCGTAGATGTCGTTCTGCAACGCCGTGTCGGTCGCGGCCAGGATCGCCGGGATCGGGTCGTGCCAGCTGCCGTAGCGGCGGATCACTGCGGCCAGGTCGCCACCCTGTCCGGCCGGCTGGTTGGCCGTGGCGTACCAGTACGCGCGGCCGTCGATCAGCTGCGCGACCCCGAAGCGCTGCGCCTTCCCCCAGGTCTCACCACCATCAGTCGCCAGTACGTCGGCAATCCCCCGGTACGCCGTGTAGCCGGAGTACCGCGGTCCGGCGTACTGCGGGTAGAGCGCGGTGCGGATCACACTGCGCAGTCCGTCAGCCGCAACGACCAGGTCCGCCCGCAGCTCGTTGTTGATCAGTACGCCGGTCTCGTCCTGCGTCACGGTCTTGACCTCGTAACCGGTCCGGACCGTCACCGCCGGACCGAACTCAGCGGTGATCAGCTCGTGCAGCCGCGGCCGGTGGATCATCACCGGCAGCTCGACCCCCAGGTCAGCCGCACCGACCAGCCAGCGCCCACTCGGCTTGCGCAGCCCGACCGGACCAGACAGTGCACCCGCCTGCTCGACCCCCTTGACCCCGAGCTCGCTCAGCACCGCAGCCGCTCCCGGCCAGACCGAGATGCCCGCACCGACCTCGCCTAGCGCGGCCGCGCGCTCCAGCACCGTGACCTCCCAGCCACAGTGCTGCAGCGCCACCGCCGCGGTGACCCCACCGATTCCCGCTCCCACCACGATCGCCGTACTCATCCTGTTGACTCTACATCTGTAGAGGACAGCTCGGAAGTGGTCGCTGTGAAGTGCGAGACTGCGGTGGTGACGAAGCAGGTACCGCTGGGGCCGGATCGACAGGACGCCATCGCCGACGCCGCGATCCGGCTGGTCGCCACTCGCGGACTGCGGGGGCTCACCCACCGAGCGGTCGACGGTGAGGCCGGGCTGCCGCCGGGCTCCACGTCGTACTACCTGCGCACTCGCAGCGCACTGCTGACCGCCTGCGTGAACCGGATGCTCACCCGCGACCTGGAGACGGTCGCTCCACCTCAGACCGAGCTGGCGCCGAGTGAGCTGGTGGTCGCGATGGTTCTGGGGCTGGCTGCCGAGCGGCCGGACGATCTGATCGCGCGCTACGAACTCTCGCTGGAGGCGAGTCGACAGCCCGAGCTGCGGTCCGCGATCGACGCCGGCGGACGGCAGTTGCGCGTGATGCTTGGCCAGTTACTGACGGCGCTCGGCGTACCGGATCCGGAGCGGGCCGCCTGGCCGCTGGCCGCGATGCTGGACGGCCTCCTGTACGACCGCGTCGCCGGCGCGGGCTCCACGCTCACGGAGGCCGACTACGAGGACGGCGTACGACGTACTGTCGGGGCGGTACTGGATGGGCTGGTCAGAGGCGGCCCGTCAGCGTGACCCAGGTGAAGTAGCCGGAGCCGAGCAGTACCCCGATGTGACCGAGGAGCGAGAGTCCGGCGCCGGAGCCCCAGGCGTCACCACGAGTGTGTTCGGAATGTTTGCCACCGCTGGGCAGCCAACGGGCCAGAAGCAACAATCCGACGATTGCCAGCAGCCACCACCCGGCCAACCCCAGGAAAGCGATCTCACGCCGACCGGTGACCATGGCAACGATCCAGACCAGCAGGGTGAGAACACCCACAGTGGTGTGAATCCGTAGCAGGGCAGCCGAATAGCCGGCGTTTCCGCTCGACTTGCCGGTGCCGTCGACCACCGCACCCCCGAGCCGGACGCGCGTCAACAGCACGACGACCGCACCGAGCGCGGTCAGGAACCAGGTGACGTTCGACCATTCCACGCCCAGATGCTTACCCCACTCGACACCTGTCACACCACCCCTCGCAACGAAACGCCCGGCGAGTGGACACACTCGCCGGGCGCCGTTTCTCCCGCTATCCAGGCTGACCCTGTTGACTCTGCTGGGGTTGTTGCGGTTGGGTCTGTCCCGGCGGCACCTGCTGCCCGTTGCCCGGGAACTGCCGGAACCCGCCGCCGCCCGGCCCACCGAACTGCGTCGGCGTGGTCGAGCTCCCGTCCCACGCATGCCCAACCGCCATGCCACCAAGGAAGGCGAGCACCGCCACGAGTGAACCCGCTCCCGCCAGCACCAATCCGCTGGGCCGGTTGTCCTTCGGTGGGGCGACCGGCGGCGACACGGGCGGTGCGACCGGAGACTGCTGGGGGAACTGAGGATTAGTCATTTTGCCTGCTCCTACTTGCTGCTGGTCAGGTCGTAGACGGTCGAACCGCCGACCGTCCGGGACTGGAAGTTCGCGGCCACCCAGGTGGAGATCTCGGTGGAGGTGCTGTTCCCACCGCGACCGCCGAAGCCGCCGCCACTCCCGCCGATGAAGTAATGCACCTTGCCCTGGGCAACGAGTTGCTGGAACTCGGCCAGCGACGGCGCCGGGTCGGTCCCGTTGAACCCGCCGATCGCCATGATCGGCGTACTGGAGGCGATCTGCAGCGGCGCGGCACCCATCGCGGTCACCGAGGCAGCGGCCCAGGTGTACCCGGTAGCGCCTTGCTGCAGCAGTGTCACGAGCTCACTCGACACCCCGCTGGTCCCGCTTCCACCAAGGAACCCACCAGCTCCACCACGCATCCCGGTCGGCGCGCCACCCTGAGCAGTCCCGCCCTGAACAGTCCCGCCCTGAGTAGTCCCACCGGGCATCTGGCCCGCAGGCGGTCCACCGGCACGGTTGAACCCACCGCGGCCGCCCATGCCGCCGGCACCTGCCGGACCGGCCGTCGGGATCGCCCCGGCGTGCGCCGTCGCGATCGTGCTCACCGAGTACGCCGTCGGCCCGGCCAGCGCGGTCACCACAAGCAGCGCTCCCGTTGCCAGCCCGGCCCGTCGAGCGGCCGTTCGGTTGAGTCCGAGCTCAGGCACCATCAGCACCGCACCAGCAGCCAGTGCACCGGTCATGAGCACAACCCAACGCAGCCAGGGATTCCACGTCGGCGTCGCGTTCAGCAACGCGAAGCTCCATCCGGCCGTCAGCAGGATCCCGCCCGCAAGCGTTGCCCGCGGCAACCATTCGGTCCGGCGTCGCCACAGCACCATCGCCGCCGCACCGATCACGGCCGCGATGGCCGGTGCCAGCGCGATCATGTAGTAGCTGTGGATGATCCCCTGCATGAAGCTGAACACCAGCCCGGTCACGACCAGCCAACCGCCCCACAGGATCGTGAAGGCGCGAGTCCGATCCGTCCGCGGAGCCTTGCCGGCAGCAACAACCAGTACGACGGTCGCGAGCAACGCAGCGGGCAGCAACCAGGCGATCTGTGATCCGAACTCACCACCGAACAAGCGCTGTAGTCCGGTCGCACCACCCCAGCCGGGGTTGCCAACGCCACCGCCGACCGAGCCGGTCTCGTTTCCGCTCAGGCGTCCAAGTCCGTTGTAGCCAAGGGTCAACTCGAGAATGCTGTTGGTCGACGAGCCACCGACCCACGGCCGCGCCGAGGCCGGTATCAGTTCCACGATCGCGATCCACCAACCAGCACTGACGATCATCGCCACCAGCGCCAGCACGCTCTGCACAACCCGCTTCCCGAGCGCGGGCTTGCCAGCCACGAGATACGCCAGCCCGAACGCGGGCAGGACCAGGAACGCCTGCAACATCTTCGCCAGGAACCCGAACCCGACCAGCGCGCCGGCCAGCATCATCCACCGGGCCGCGTGCTTCTCCGAGTCGATCGCCCGGGTGACCGCCCAGGCGCCGGCGCACAGCAGCATGATCAGCAGCGCGTCCGGGTTGTTGAACCGGAACATCAGCACGGCGACCGGAGTCAGCGCAAGGATGCCTCCGGCAAGCAATCCGGCGTTGGCCGAGAACCAGCGCCGTACCGACGCATGGACGAAGCCGACGCTCGCGACACCCATCAGCGCCTCGGGGACCAGCATGCTCCAGCTGCTGAAGCCGAAGATCCGGCCGGACAGCCCCATCACCCACAGCGCCCCCGGCGTCTTGTCGACGGTGATGAAACTCGACGAGTCGAACGCCCCGAAGAACCAGGCCTTCCAGCTCGTCGACCCCGCCTGGACGGCGGCTGCGTAGTACTCGTTGGCGTAGCCGTTCTTGGACAAACCCCACAGGTATGCGATCGCGGTCAGAGCCAGCAGACCGCCGTACAGGACCTTGTCCCGACTGAGGGTGAGTGGCCTCGCGACCACGCGTGGTCTGGATTCGGTCAGTGTCGCCATGTCAACTGCTCCTGAGGTTCGAGGGTGGGGAGGGTGGGTGCGTCGTCATCGAAGACCCAGGCTTGGAAGAGACTGAACCGGACCACGGTGGCGGCCAGGTTCGCCACAGTCAGGACGGTCACCTCGACCGCTTGGTGCGGCGCGGAGACCGCGGTGTGCAACAGCCACAGGGCGCACGCGGTCAGGCTCCAGCCGATGCCGAAGGTGACGAGGCCGCGCAGCTGGTGCCGCCATCGGCCCTCGACCCCGCGGACGCCGAAGGTGATCCGTCGGTTGAGTGCGGTGTTGCCGACCGCGGTGATCAGCAACGCGAGCAGGTTGGCGATCTGCGCCGGCATGCCCTGCCGCAGGACGAGATAGAGCAGCGCGTAAGCCAACGTGCTCAGGACGCCGATCGCGCAGAACCTGAGCACCCGCGCGGCGAGCGCCGTCCGTGGATCGAGCACCCGTGGCCGTCCGTACGTCTGCCGGATCGGCTCGAGGTCGACCCGGGTCCGGGCCAGCCGGGCGATCCCGCGCAGGTCCTCACCGACCGTCTTGGCGATCGCGACCCGCGAGTCCAGGTCGTCGATCCAGTCGACCGGGACCTCGTGGATCCGCAGGCCGGCGCGCTCGGCCAGCACGAGCAGCTCGGTGTCGAAGAACCAGCTGGTGTCCTCGACGTACGGGAGCAGCTCGCGCGCCACGTCGGCGCGGATCGCCTTGAATCCGCATTGGGCATCGGAGAAGTGCGTGCTCAGCGTTGCCCTGAGCAACAAGTTGTACGACCGGCTGATGAACTCGCGTTTCGGCCGCCGGACCACCCGCGACCCGTTCGACAACCGGGTGCCGATGGCAACATCACTGTGCCCGGCGAAGAGCGGCGCCACCAACGGCAGCAGGGCGTTCAGATTCGTGGACAGGTCCACGTCCATATAGGCGAGCACGTCGGCGGTCGACTCCGACCAGACCTGCTTCAGCGCGCGCCCGCGCCCCGACTGCTCGATCCGGACCACCCGGACCCCGGGCAGCTCGGCGGCCAGCAGCGCGCCGATCTCGTACGTCGCGTCCGTGCTTCCGTTGTCGGCGATGCAGACCTCGGCCTGGTACGGAAAGGCGGTGTCCAGGAACTCCCGCAACCGCCGGATGTTCGGGCCGAGGTCGTGTTCCTCGTTCTTGACGGGTACGACGATCTCGACCCGAGGATGACCTGATGTCTGCATGACATCGATGCTGCCGAGCCAACCTTGGGCGGGCCCTGGGTGTCGCTGGCAGTTGACTGGGAGTCGCTACGCCCGTGCTAGCGGGTCCGGCGCAGCCAGAGCAGCCCGAGAATCGGGAGCACCAACGGCACGAACCCGTACCCCTGGCCGAAGTGCGACCACACCGTCGCGTCCGGGAAGTCCTCCGGTACGGCGTAACTGAATGCGCCCACACCCAGTACGCCGATCAACTCGATCGCGATCGCGATGGTCGCGACCCGGCGAGACACCACAGTCGCTTTCGCGAGCGCGAAGGTCGCCGCGCAGTAGATGACCGCGGCAACCGCCGAGAGCAGGTAGGCGATCGGCGCATCCGAGAACTGGATCGCGATCTGCACGCCGGCGCGGGCAGTCGCCGCGAGGGCGAAGATCCCGTACACGAGCACGAGAATCCGGCCCGGACCGCGCTTGGTCGCGGCCGGGTCGTGCGCGACTCGGCCCGGGTCCGGTTCGGCGGGCGTGCTCATGCGACCCAGATGTCGTGCAGTCGGAGTTCGAGGACCGGAACTACCAGGCAGGCGATCGCCAGCGCGCCCGCTCCCCATCGGCTGCTGTCACCCAGTGCCCACAGCGCGCCGACCGGCAGGATCAGCAGCGACCCGATCAGGTAGCCGACGAAGAACGGTCCGGAGACATCGCGGTCGGTACCGACCAGCTGAACGATCCCGACCACCAGTTGCGCGAGCAGGGCGACCTCGATCACGCCGAGGGCGCCGAGCACCGGCCAGTCGATCCGCTTGTTCCGGGCGGCAAGCACGAGGGCGTACACCATCGCGAGGAGGCTGAGCGCCACGAGCGCCCAGGTCAGCGGTTCGAACACGAACTAGAGGATGTCACCCGGGTTGTAGGCGGCCGCCTCCGGGTAGCGCTTGGCGAGCTCGTCGATGCGCGCGACAACCGTGCCGACCTGGGCAACCGCGGCACCGGTGAACGAGAGCGGCTCGCCGACGATGCCGACGATCTGCTCCTCGGTCAGCCCGAGCCGGCCGTCCGTGCCGAGCCGGTGGAACAGGTCGTTCGCCGCCAGGCCCTTGCGCAGGTCGAGGGCGGTCGCGACCGCGTGCTCCTTGATGACCTCGTGGGCGGTCTCGCGGCCGACGCCGTTCTTCACCGCGGCCATCAGCACCTTGGTGCTCGTGAGGAACGGCAGGTACCGCTCGAGCTCCCGGCTGACCACGGCCGGGTAGACCCCGAACTCGTCGAGGACGGTCAGGAACGTCTCGAACAACCCGTCCAGGGCGAAGAACGCGTCCGGCAGGGCAACCCGCCGTACGACGGAACAGAAGACGTCGCCCTCGTTCCACTGGTTGCCGGCCAGCTCGCCGGTCATCGAGGCGTAGCCGCGCAGGATGACGGCCAGCCCGTTGACGCGCTCACAGGACCGGGTGTTCATCTTGTGCGGCATCGCGGAGGAACCGACCTGGCCCTCCTTGAAGCCCTCGGTGACCAGCTCGTGCCCGGCCATCAGCCGGATCGTGGTCGCCAGGCTCGACGGCCCGGCGGCCAGCTGCACCAGCGCGGTGACGACGTCGTAGTCGAGCGACCGCGGGTAGACCTGGCCGACGCTGGTCAGCGTGTGGCTGAAGCCGAGGTGCTGGGCGATGTCGCTCTCCAGCTTGTCGAGCTTGGCCGGGTCCCCACCGAACAGGTCGAGCATGTCCTGCGACGTCCCGACCGGGCCCTTGATCCCGCGCAGCGGGTAGCGCTCGATCAGCTCCTCGAGCCGTCCGATCGCGACCAGCAGCTCGTCGGCCGCGGACGCGAACCGCTTGCCGAGCGTGGTCGCCTGCGCGGCCACGTTGTGCGACCGCCCGGTCATCACCAGCGCCGCGTGGTCGGCCGCCTTCTGCCCGAGCCGTACGGCGGTCGCCACCGCGCGATCGCGGACGAGCTCGAGCCCGGCCCGGATCTGCAACTGCTCGACGTTCTCGGTCAGGTCCCGGCTCGTCATGCCCTTGTGGATGTGCTCGTGCCCGGCGAGCGCGCTGAACTCCTCGATCCGCGCCTTCACGTCGTGCCGCGTGACCCGCTCCCGCGCCGCGATCGACTCCAGGTCGACCTGGTCCAGCACCCGCTCGTAGTCCTCGACGACCCCGTCCGGTACGTCGACCCCAAGCTCCTTCTGGGCCTTCAGCACCGCGAGCCACAGCTGCCGCTCGAGCACGA
This sequence comes from Kribbella sp. NPDC051587, assembly GCF_044453945.1. Lineage (NCBI taxonomy): Bacteria > Bacillati > Actinomycetota > Actinomycetes > Propionibacteriales > Kribbellaceae > Kribbella > Kribbella sp. NPDC051587. Next base: position 244,929 of record NZ_JBITDE010000002.1, on the reverse strand, counting down.
TCTTGTGCTCCGGCGACCACAGCCGCGCCATCGACAGACTGGCGTAGCGAGAGGCGAGAACGTTCGGGATCCGGGGCTTCACAGGGCTCGACACGCCCCCATTCTCCCAGACCCTCGACACCATCTTGACCCTCACTCAGAGTCACTATGTGGTTATGAAGAGGTTGACCGAGTATGAGACGGCGTGGGTACTGGGTGGTGCCGAGCGGGTGGCGCTGACCGTGTTCGTTGCGATGGTGAACGCTGGTCAGCTCGAGGTGGCCTACAAGCGGCAGCGGGTTCGCGAGGGCGAGCGCCCGCTGACGGCAGCCGACGGAAGCGCGGCGCTGCGCATCGAGACGGCGGCGCTCGACCTCCTGCCCGAGTCCGGCCTGGCCGTCGACGACTTCGGCGCGCGGCTGGCTGCCAGTCCGGCGCTGAAGGCACTCGACAGCGCGCTGGCTGCGAAGGGCGTTGCGCGGCCGCGCTTCCTGGCCCGGTTCAGTCCCTTGCATCGCGAGCTGCGCGAGCAGAAGGCGACCGGGGTACGACGGGTTGCCGTGCTCGGCGTGGACGGGATCGAGGACGAGCGGTTGCGGGAGATCTTCGAGCACCCGCTGCCCGCCGTACCGAAGTTCGCCACGGTGAACCCGATCCGCGACAACACCTTCGACGGCTCGATCGGCCCGACGCCCGGCATCATCTACGGGTCGTAGGTCAGACGTCGATCTCCCCGCGGGCGGCCTTCAGGGCGATGTCGGTGCGGTGCTGGGAGCCCTTGATCCGGATCTGGCCGACCGCGGCGTAGGCGCGCTGCCGGGCCTCGTCGAGATCCTTGCCGGTGGCACTGACCGCGAGGACCCGGCCGCCCGACGTGACGAGCTCCTCGCCGTCGAGCGCCGTACCGGCGTGGAAGACGCGGACGTCGTCACCCTCGGCCTGGTCGACGCCGGAGATCGCGTCGCCGCTGCGCGGGCTGGCCGGGTACTTCTTGGCCGCGACCACGACCGCGACCGCCGAGCCGTTCTTCCAGCTCAGCTGGTCGTAGTCGGCCAGCTTGCCGGTGGCCGCGGCGAGCAGCAGACCGCCGAGCGGGGTCTTCAGCATCGGCAGCAGCGCCTGCGTCTCCGGGTCACCGAAGCGGCAGTTGAACTCGATCACCCGCAGACCGCGCGAGGTCAGCGCGAGACCGGCGTACAGGAGGCCACTGAACGGCGTACCGCGGCGACGCATCTCGTCGACGGTCGGCTGCAGCACCTTTTCGGTGATCTCGGCAACCAATCCTTCCGGTGCCCAGGGCAACGGTGTGTACGCGCCCATGCCGCCGGTGTTCGGGCCTTCGTCGTTGTCACCAAGGCGCTTGAAGTCCTGCGCCGGCTGCATCGGGAGCACCGTCGTACCGTCGGTGATCGCGAACAGCGACACCTCGGGTCCGTCCAGGAACTCCTCGATCAGCACCTGCTCACATCCGGCCGCGTGCGCGAGCGCCTCGTCGCGGTCCGACGTGACCACGACACCCTTGCCGGCAGCGAGGCCGTCGTCCTTCACCACGTACGGCGGTCCGAACGCGTCGATCGCCTCGGCGGCCTCCTCGGGCGTCGTACAGACGTAGGCACGGCCGGTCGGCACACTCGCGGAGGCCATCACGTCCTTGGCGAACGCCTTCGAACCCTCGAGCTGCGCGGCGTCCTTGGACGGTCCGAAGACCGCGATCCCCGCGTCGCGCAGCGGATCGGCCAGCCCGGCGACCAGCGGAGCCTCCGGCCCGACCACGACCAGATCCGCACCGATCTCGGTCGCCAGCGCGACCACGGCCTCGGGGTCGGAAATATCCACCGGACGGCAAACAATCGTTTGCCCGTCGTACGCCGGATGCAACACGGCGATGCCAGGGTTGCCCGGGGCCGCCACCACCTGTTCGACGTCCGGATCCTGGGCCAGCGCCCAGACCAGTGCGTGCTCGCGGCCACCCGAACCGATCACCAAGACCTTCACGGGCGCTCAGCCTAGCGTGCCCTGGACAGCCAGGCCCCGGGCGGTGCAAGACTGCGCTCTGACTGGAGGTAAACGCTTGACTACCCAAACCGCAGCAGGACGGCGCCCCACGCCTGCTTCCCTGCTCTCCTGGCTGATGCTCGCGCCCTGCGTGGTGATCTTCGCGCTCTTCATCGTGTGGCCGCTCGGCAAGTCCGTTTCGCTGTCCCTGCACGGTTCCGACCTCTTCGGCCGGCCCGACGCGTTCGTCGGACTGCAGCACTACCGCGACATGCTCGGCTCCGCGGAGTTCCGGCACATCCTCTGGGTGACGCTGGCGTTCGTGCTGCTGACCGTGATCCCCGGTGTCCTCGGCGCACTGGTCGTCGTACTGCTGCTCGAGCAGCACATCAAGGGGATCCGGATCTTCCGGACCGCGTTCGCCCTGCCGTTCGCGTTCTCGGTGGCCAGCGCGTCGGTGATCTTCGCGACCATCTACAACCCGGCGATCGGCCTGGCCAACGGCCTGCTCGGCAAGTTCGGGGTGGACCGGATCGGCTGGCTGACCGACCCGTCGTGGGCGCTGATCAGCGTCGCGATCACCACGGTCTGGATGAGCATCGGCTACAACGTGCTGGTGCTGTCGGCCGGGATCGGCGCGATCCCGAACGAGATCAACGAGGCCGCCACGCTGGACGGCGCCGGTGGCTTCCGGGCCGCCCGGTTCATCACCGTCCCGATGCTCGGCCCGCAGCTGTTCTTCCTGGTCGTGATCTCGACGATCCAGTCCCTGCAGGGCTTCGGCCAGATCAAGATCCTCACCCCGGAGGGCGGACCGGAGCAGTCGACCAAGACCTTGGTCTACTCGATCTACCACACCGCCTTCGCGAACAACGCCAGCGATTTCGGCGCCGCGTCCGCCCAGGCAATCGTGCTGCTGCTGATCCTGCTGATCTGCACGGGGATCCAGTTCGGCGTCCTCGAGAGGCGGGTGCACTACAAGTGAAGCCGGCACGCGTCATCACCTACCTGGTCCTGATCGGGGCCGCGCTGCTGGTGATCTTCCCCGTGTACTACGTCATCGCGGGCTCGGTCATGTCGCCCGGCCAGATCTCGTCGTACCCGCCGGATCTGTTCCCGCACGGGCTGTTCACCGGCAACTACCAGGGCGCCACGCACTCGGGAACGCCGATCGGGCAGCAGTACCTGAACTCGATCCTGCAGACCTCGGTGATCACGATCTCCCAGCTGATCACCAGCGTCCTCGCGGCCTACGCCTTCGTCTTCATGAAGATGTGGGGCCGGACGGTCCTGTTCGGGCTGTTCCTGGCCACGCTGATGGTGCCGTGGGAATCGATCGTGCTCCCGAACTACCTGACCATCACCGGCTGGTCGATCGGCGGCGAGCGGCTGACCGCGTCGTACGCCGGAACCATGCTCGCGCTGGTGCTGCCGTTCCTCGCCAACGCGTTCGGGGTGTTCCTGCTCCGCCAGTCGTTCCTGCAGTTCCCCACGGAGCTGCGCGACGCGGCCACCATCGACGGCTGCGGGCACTGGCGGTTCCTGCGCCAGATCCTGATCCCGCTGAACAAGCCGGCCCTGATGGCGGTCAGCCTGTACGTCTTCCTGGCGGCCTGGAACCAGTTCTTCTGGCCGTTGCTGATCGGCGACTCGGCGTCCCGCCGGACCCTGCAGATCGGGATCAGCCAGCTCAACGACGCGGAGGCCGCCGACCCGGGACTCATCCTGGCCGGCGTCACGCTGTCCATCCTGCCCACTCTGGCCATCGTGATCTTCGGCCAGCGCTTCATCGTCCGCGGCCTGACCGCGGGCGCGATCCGTTGATGTTCTCGAGAGAGGTTCCTGCGATGCGTTCAATCCGACGTACGGCGTCCGCCGTGTCGATCCTGGCCGTACTGGCGCTGGTCGCGGCCGGCTGTGGTGGCAGCGACTCGAGCGGCGACTCCGCCGGCTCGGTGGACGCTCCCGACGCGAGCGCGCTCGACAGCGCGACCGGGGTCACGAAGGTCACCTTCTGGCACGGGATGAAGGGCGCCAACGGCGCGGCGATCGACAAGCTGGTCGCGGCCTTCAACGCCGCCAACAAGGGCAAGATCGAGGTCACCGCGGTCTACCAGGGTGACTACGACGAGACCATCACGAAGTACAAGACCTCGGTGCAGCAGGGCAACACGCCCTCCGTCGTACAGGTCTACGACATCGGCTCGCGGTTCATGATCGACTCCAAGCAGACCGTCGCGATCCAGAAGTTCGCCGACAAGGACGGCTACACGCTGGACTCGATCGAGCCCAACATCGCCAACTACTACTCGATCGACGGCAAGCTCAACTCGATGCCGTTCAACACCTCGATGCCCTTGCTGTACATCAACAAGGAAGCCTTCGTGAAGGCCGGCCTCGACCCGATGAAGCCGCCGACGAACCTTGACGAGATCATGGCGGCGGCCAAGAAGCTCACCATCAAGCAGGGTGGGAAGACCGTTCAGTACGGCTTCAACGCGGCCATCTACGGGTGGTTCCTCGAGCAGCTGATCGCCCAGTCCGGGACGACGTACTGCGACAACGAGAACGGCCGCAAGGACCTCGCCTCGAAGGTCGACTTCGACGGTGACCAGGGCGTCAAGGTCGCCACCTGGTACCAGGAGATGGTCAAGCAAGGCCTGATGCCGAACACCGGCAAGAAGACCGACGACGCGCAAGCCGTCTTCAAGTCCGGTACGTCGGCCATGCACCTGGAGTCGACCGGCTCACTGCGCGGCTACCTGGACGCGGCCAAGGGCAAGTTCACCGTGCTGACCGCACCCTTCCCGCACCTCACCGCGGCCGACACCGGCGGCCCGATCATCGGCGGCGCCTCCCTCTGGGTCGACGGCCCCGGCCACTCCGACGCCGAGAAGCGCGCCTCCTGGGAGTTCGTGAAGTTCGCCTCCTCACCGGAGCAGCAGGCCCTGTGGCACACCGGCACCGGCTACTTCCCGATCAACTCCAAGGCCCTCGACCTCCCCGCCGACAAGGCCTGGGTGGCGCAGTACCCGCAGTTCACCACCGCCATCACCCAGCTCCACACCACCAAGCCCACCAACGCCTCCTCCGGCTGCATCCTCGGCGTCATGCCCCAAGCCCGCAAGGCAGCCGAAGACGGCCTCGAGAAGGCGGTCCTCGGTACCGACCCGGCCACGGCGATGAAGGCCGCCGCCGACTCCATCAAGCCCCAGATCGACACCTACAACAAGGCCGTCAAGAAGTAGCGGTCTGCGGCCGCCCGGTACGCCGGGCGGCCGTCATTTCCCCCGCCCTCATTTGCGCGCTACCGCGCTTCCCCACCCGCCCTTAGTTCCCTTCCGGGCTACCGCCTGGACCTGTGCGCTACCGCGCACACCACGTCCACCGCGTTGGACGGCGGCGTGGTTGCTCGCCGCTCCGTCTGCGGCCGGGCACGCGGGTTTGTGGTGCTCGCCGCTGCGGCCGATTTACAGTGGCGGGTGGCTGAGCTCGGCACGTGGCTGAGGGGGATGGCGCGCCCGGCGACCATGGTTCCCGCTGCTTGGGCTTCCGGGCTGTGGCTCGGGTCCAAGATCTGCGCCGAGTGGCGGGCGTCCGGCGCAGGGCTGAGGGAGCTGGTTCGGTCGCCGACTGCGGTTCCCGTTGCTTGGGCTTCCGGGGTTGTGGTTGAGGTCCGGGATGCGCGCTAGTGGGTAACTTTTGGGCGCTATACGCCGAAAAGTTCACCCATAACGAACTGGCGGACCGGAGCGCGGGCTTGCTCACGCCCCCGGATCTGCCATTTGATGGGTGAACCCATCAAATGGCGGTCGGCTGGTGCGGTTCGGGATGGTGCTGGTGGGTTTGCGGGGAGTTACTGCCTCTCCGTGGCAGTAATTCCCCGCTGATCCCGTGCCGACCGTCGCCACGATGAGGAGTAGGACGTACTTCACCTGTTAGTAGTGCCAGTAGTAGCGGGCGTCGGCGTTCCAGTTCACCGGGACTGTGGTGTGGTTGGTGAAGGCCATGCCCTTGCCTTTGGCAAGTTCCAGGGTGCGGGAGAGTTGGAGGGAGTAGGGGTGGTTGTTGTCGTCCCACCACTGCTCGAACTGGGTGATGCAGGTCTGGGCTGTGAAGTAGGGGTTCGCGCAGGCCTGCGGGGGTGACCACTTCTGCAGGTGGCGGAACTTGACGGTGGTGGAACCGTTCGGGGGTTTGATGGTGCCGGTGGCGTCGAGGCAGTAGCCCGTGCTGGGGATGTTCCACTTCACGTAGTGCTGACGGCCGCCAGCGGATGGGATCGGCTGCAGGTTGTTGCAGTTGGCGTCGCCGATCTTCTCCGACGTCACGCGCTGGATCTGCGTGAGCGGCTTGCCGGCGCCGTCGTTGTAGCCGTCGAGCAGGACCCAGTCGCCGGAGCGGATGAAGTGCTCGGCCGACTTCGGCGGCCAGGTCGCCGGGTCACCCCAGGAGATGTCGGACTCGGTGGCGCTCAACGGCGTCCACGCCCACTGTCCGGCCGCGGATCCACCGGCCCAGTACTGCCCGGCCGACTTCTCGAACATCAGCGAGTACTCACCATAGTTCGGTACGGCGGCCGGGTGCGTGAGCGGGCCGGAATCGGTGCTGTCGGCAACAGCCGCCGTACCGACGCCGGCCACTGTCAAGGCTGCAGCGATAGTCGCCGCGAGAAGTTTCATCCGCATGGAATTCGAGACTAGCGGGATCGGGGTGCAGTTGCGGAGCCGTTCGGTTCTGCCCGAAGGAAGAACGTCCTGGACTCGCTCGGCACCCACAACAGCACGACGAGAACGAGCTCGGCCAGCCCGACGATCGGGATCACGACGTGGAACATCGGGGACGACGACCACGACACAAAGCTGAACACCACCGACAGCAACTGCGACACCGTCGTCAGCCGGCGAACCCACGGCCGCCCGGTCGGCAGCTTCACGATCAGCCAGAGACTCAGCACCAGCAACAGAACGTGGAACACGAAAGCAGCACCGACGGCCGCAGCGACCGCCTTGTCCAGCTCGGCCGCACCGAACTCGGGCGACCGATCCGCGATCGTCGTCCGCAACTCATCGCGATTGGCCCACATCACGATCGGCACGATCAAGTGGCTGAGCGCGACCAGACCGAGCAGCCCGCGCGCGGCCTGCACCGCCCGCGGCGTCATGACTTCTCCACCGTACGACGCCACCGCGGCCCCGCTCCGGGTCGCGTGAGCGGGATATCGGTACGCCGTCGCTCGATCCAGCCCGTATTGAGCCGCTCGATCAACTGCCGTGCCGTGGCCACGTCCTCGTCCGGCCAATCCGCGATCACGGTCGCGAAGGCCGCCGTACCGGCTTCGACCGTGGCCACGGAATCGGCCCGGCCGCTCGCGGTGACCTGCGCCAGGAAGGTGCGGTTGTCGTCCGGGTCCGCCGCGAGCTCGATCTGCCCCGCCTGCTCGAGCGCGGCCAGGTGCCGGCTGGTCGACGAGGCGGTCAGCCCCAGCGACGCCGCGATCGCGCTCGGCCGGATCGGCCCCTGCTCCCCCACGAGCGCGAGGATCCGCACCCGGGTCAGGTCGAGCCGCCGGGAGATCTGTCGGTGCCCCTCGTCGATGAGGTCCATCACCGCGAGAGCCAACGCCGTCCGTTCATTTCGTTGCGCCACGAAACGACCATAGGTCAGAGCCGAGACATCTGCAAGCAACCGCTCTAGGCTCAGCACCACCAGCCCTTCGGAGGAGCGCACATGCCGGATCCCGTCACCAGCACGATCGACATCCCCCACGTGACCCTCACGTACGACGTTCGCGGGAGTCTGACCGATCGTGACCAGCCGGTGCTGCTGCTGATCGGCTGCCCGATGGGCGCGAGCGGCTTCCAGACGCTGGCCTCACACTTCCCCGAGCGGACGGTCGTCACCTACGACCCGCGCGGTATCGAGCGCAGCGCGCGCACCGACTCCGGTGAGCTCAACCCGATGATCCACGCGGGAGACCTCGCCGTACTGATCGAGACACTCGACGTCGGCCCGGTGGACATCTTCGCCAGCAGCGGCGGTGCCGTGAACGCGCTGGCGCTCCTCACCAACCGGCCCGACCTCGTCAACACCGTGGTCGCCCACGAGCCGCCGCTCATCACGATCCTGCCGGACAGCAAGGCGGCCCAGGCCGCGAACGACGACATCTACGCGACCTACCAGCGTGATGGCCACGGTGCCGGGATGGCGAAGTTCATCGCGCTGGTCAGCTTCGAGGGCGAGTTCCCCGACGACTACACCGACCAGCCGGCGCCCGACCCGGCGATGTTCGGCCTGTCCACCGAGGACGACGGTTCCCGCGACGACATCCTGATGGGCCAGAACATTCGCGGTACGACGTCGTACCAGCCGAACGTCGAGACCCTCGCCGAGGTCAAGGACAAGCTCGTCATCGGCGTCGGCGAGGAGTCGGCCAACCAGCTCGCCGCTCGTGGTGGCAAGGCACTCGCCGAGCGCCTCGGCCTCACCCCGGTGGTCTTCCCGAGCGGTCACGGCGGCTTCCTGGGGAACGAATACGGCCAGCCCGGCAAGCCGACCGAGTTCGCCGCCAAACTCCACGAGGTTCTCGGCTGAGGTGCTCGCTCCCGAGCAACCCACTCTCGACAACCTTCGCCCGTGGCGGCCCACCGACGTACCGACGGTGATCGCGGCCTTCACCAATCCCGAGATCGAGCAATGGCACGTCCTCCGCATCGACACCACCGGAGAAGCTGAAGCCTGGCTCGCCCAATGGCCACACCGCTGGTCATCGGGCGAGGCCGCTTCCTGGGCGGTCACCGCGGACGGCGCCGCGGTCGGCCAGATCGGTCTCCGCCACATCGACCAGACCAACGCGAGCGTCAGCCTCTCCTATTGGATGCTCCCCACCGCCCGCGGCCAGGGCCTGGCGCCCCGCGCGATCGCCACGCTCGAGCGCTGGTGCTTCGACCTCGGGTTCCAGCGCATCGCACTCCAGCACTCCACCCGGAACCACCCGTCCTGCCGAGTCGCCGAGAAGGCCGGCTACCCGCTCGAAGGCACCCTCCGTAGCGTCTGGCAGTTGGCCGACGGCCGGCACGACGTTCACCTCCACGCCCGGATCAATTCCGTGGACCGATGACCTCGCCGGGCCCGAGGATGGGCCTATGCCGAGACTGCCTGGGTTGGTCGTTACCGATCACTTCTTCACCGTTCCGCTGGACCACACGAAGCCTGACGGCGAGACGATCGAAGTACTGGGGCGTGAGGTCGTTGCTCCAGGCAAGGAAGACTCGGACCTGCCGTGGTTGATCTACTTCCAGGGCGGGCCGGGCCTGATGTCGCCGCGTCCGGTCGAGGCCGGTGGGTGGATCGGCCGGGCCGTTCACGACTTCCGAGTGCTGCTCCTCGACCAGCGCGGGACCGGCCGCAGTACGGCGATCACCCGGCGGACCGCGGAGTCGAAGAGCCCGGCCGAGCTGGCGGCGTACCTGCGGCATTTCCGCGCCGATTCGATCGTGCGCGACGCCGAGCTGGTCCGCGCCCAGGTCAGTCCGGACAAACCCTGGACGACGCTCGGCACCAGCTACGGCGGGTTCATCACGCTCACCTACCTGTCGCTGGCACCGGAGAGCTTGAAGACCTGCCTGATCACCGGCGGTCTGCCCGGTCTCGACACCACCGCCGACGACGTTTATGCCCACACCTATCCACAGGTTGTGGCCAAGAACGACGCGTACTACGCCCGCTTCCCCGACGACGTCGACCGCGTCCGCCGGATCGCCGATCACCTGCGTGATCACGACGTCCGGCTCCCGAACGGCGACCGCCTCGACGTCCGCCGCTTCCAGCTGCTCGGCATCAATCTCGGCATGGGGAACGCGGCACAACCGCTGCACTGGCTGGTCGACAACGCCTGGGACGGCACGGAGCTGTCCGACAAATTCCTGTACGCCGTCCTGGAGCAGACCGCACTCGGACTCGACCCGTTGTGGGCCGTCATCCACGAGTCCATCTACGCGCAGGACGACCGCCCGACGAGCTGGGCCGCCGACCGGCTGCGGCCGGCGGAGTTCGCGCCGGACGCGGCGCGGCTGCTCTTCACCGGCGAGATGATCTACCCCTGGATGTTCGAGGACATCTCCGGTCTCCGCGAGTTCGCCGACGCCGCGAACCTGCTCGCCTCCGAAGGCGGCTGGTTCCCCCTGTACGACGTCGCCCGGCTGGCCGCCAACCGCGTCCCGGTCGCAGCCGCGATCTGGCACGAGGACATGTACGTCGATGTCGCGCTCTCGCTCCGGACCGCCGCCCGGATCGGCAACCTCACCACCTGGGTCACCAACGAGTGGCAGCACGACGGCGGCTCCGCCTCCGGTGGTTCGGTCTTCGACCGCCTCCGCGACCTCGCCAACGACCTCCCACCAGTCAGCAGCTAAACCTTTGCGTAGGCGAAGGTGCCTTCGGCGCGGGGAGCGATTGCGGTGAACTGAGCGCCGGTGGGTGGGACCTCGGCGAGGTTGGTGAGGCGCTCGACGATGGCGATGCCGGCGCCGACCAGGAGAGTGTGTGCGGGGCGGGTGGCGTCGGCCGGGTCGTCGATGGTGGCGGCGTCGATGCCGACCAAGAGCGCTCCGTGGTCGATCAACCACTCGGCGCCATCACGCGTCAGGAAATGCGACTGCTCGTCACCGGTCTGGAGGAGCACCGCCTTCCCGCGGACGTCGTACGTCGCCAGCGCTGCCGCGTCGATTCCGAGCCGCCCGCTGTCCTCCAGCCGTACGACGACCGCCGGCAGGTCGACGGTGCGCTCAAGGCTGAACCCGGGTGGGTTCCCCGCGCCTTCCTGACTGAGCTCGATGTACGTCGCCCGCTCGCCGCCCGTCATGCTCTCGGCGGCGGGCCCACCGCGGGTGCCCTTGTGCGCGGCCTCGACGATCTCCACGTTGCTGAGCTGGACCTCGCCCGCCATCAGGAGCCCGAGCGAGGCGAGGAAGAGCTCTCCGATCCGCGCTGTCGTGACGTCTGCCGAACCGACGTCGACCAGGAACCCCTGCGCCTGCAGCCCACCCCCGTTCGTGAACGTCACCGTGGCGTCGAAACGGGCGCGATAGGTCGGCATGGCGCCATTGTCCGTGACCCTGCTGCCGACCGCGGACGGGGTCTGGTTAGCCTGGAGGGTATGACTGACAAGCCAGAGATCGACTTTCCCGACGGACCGCCGCCGGCGGATCTCGAGATCACCGACATCACCGTGGGCGATGGCGACGAGGCCGTGGCCGGCTCGCGGGTCAACGTGCACTACGTGGGCGTTGCGCACTCGACCGGCGAGGAGTTCGACGCGTCGTACAACCGGGGCGCGCCGCTGGGCTTCCAGCTCGGCGTCGGCCAGGTCATCCAGGGCTGGGACTCCGGCGTCCAGGGCATGAAGGTCGGCGGCCGCCGCAAGCTGGTCATCCCGCCGCACCTGGGCTACGGCGACCGCGGCGCCGGCAACGCGATCAAGCCGGGCGAGACCCTGATCTTCGTCGTCGACCTGCTGAGCGTCGGCTGACCTACTCCCCAGAGCCCCCGCGATCCGTCACACTGACGAAGATCGCGGGGGTTCTTCGCGTAGATGTACTCATCCGCGGCGCCCAGCGGTCGGTTTGACTGAGAGGCATGACGACGATGGTTGCCACGACGCCGGCCCGGATCAACGCGGTCCGGTACGCCGCTCTGCTCGCGAAGCTCCTGCTGTTCGCCTTGTTGCTGACGGCCCTCATCTGGCCGGACCTCAGCGGCATCAAGGGCAAAGCCTCGACTGCCCGCCTGGTCGTGTACCCGATCGGCGCGATGGTGCTCCCGATCTGGTGGTGGGCCTACGGCCGCACCCGCAGCAAGCTGTACGACGCGTTCCCGTGGCCCGCCGACCTCCTGCTGACCCTGCCGTGGCTGATCGATCTGATCGGCAACCGCCTGAACCTGTTCGACACAGTCACCTGGTGGGACGACGCCATGCACTTCGTCCTGTGGGGCTTCCTCACCGCCGGCGCCCTGCTGGCCTTTGCCCCCCGCAACCTCTCCCGCGCCGTCACCGCCTTCGTCGCCCTCGGCTTCGGCGCCACCGCCGCCGTCATCTGGGAACTCGGCGAGTACGTCGCCTTCGTCCGCAACTCCCCCGAACTCCAGACCGCCTACACCGACACCCTCGGCGACCTCGCCCTCGGAACCCTAGGCGCCCTCCTGGCCGGCCTACTCCTCCACCACCTCACCACCCGCCCCACCCCCTAGCCCCCACCCACCCCCTCGCATCCCTCGCACCCTCGCACCCCCGCACCCCCGCACCCCCGACATTTGACCGGATATCCCCTCAATGTGCCGGTTCTCCCCTCGAAATTTGAGGGGAGAAGGGTCCACTTCCGTGGATATCCCCTCAAATTGCGGTCGCTCGGGCCGGCGCGGGTGGCTAGCGGTCGGTGGGGCGGCAGATGCCGTTGGCGGCGGCTGAGGCGGCCAGGGCTGCGGCGGCCGGGTTGCCGGTGGAAGTGGCGGTCGGTGTGCCGGCGGGGGTGGCGGTCGGTGTGCCGGCGGGGGTGTCGGCCGGTACGTCGGTGGGGCGGTCGGTGCGGGTGGTGTGACGGCCGAGGGGTACGACCATCGGCGTACCGGCGACGGGGTCGGGGATGATCTTGACGTGCAGACCGAAGACGTCGTGCACGACCGACTCGGTGATCACGTCGTCCGGGTTGCCCTTGGCAACGATCGCGCCGTCCTTCATCGCGATCAGGTGGTCGCCGAACCGGCAGGCCTGGTTGAGGTCGTGCAGCACCAGGACGATCGTGCGGGCGTCGCGCTTGTTCAGGTCGACGAGCAGGTCGAGGACCTCGAACTGGTGGGTCAGGTCGAGGAACGTGGTGGGCTCGTCGAGAAGCAGGATGTCGGTCTCCTGGGCGAGCGCCATCGCGATCCAGACGCGCTGCCGCTGACCGCCGGAGAGCTCGTCGATCGGCCGGTCGGCGATCTCCAGTACGTCGGTCGAGGTCATCGCGTTCGCGACCGCCTCGTCGTCGGTCTTGGTCCACTGCCGGATCCAGCGGGTCCGCGGGTAGCGGCCGCGGCCGACCAGGTCGGCGACCGTGATGCCTTCCGGCGCGGACGGCGACTGCGGCAGCAGGCCGAGCTTGGTGGCGACCTCGCGGGTCGGGATCGACTGGATGCTCTTGCCGTCCAGCAGCACCGAGCCCTTCGACGGCTTCAGCAGCCGGGCCAGCGTCTTCAGTAGCGTGGACTTGCCGCAGGCGTTGGCGCCGACGATGACGGTGATCTTGCCGGTGGGGATCTCGACCGACAGGTCGTCGATGATCTGCCGCTGGTCGTAGCCGACCGCGAGGCCCTCGGCCGCAAGACTGTGTCGTTGCACGGAGTTCTCCATCTCAGCCACCACTTCCCACCCGGTTCGTCCGAGCCAGCAGGTACATCAGGTACGGCGCTCCGACGACTCCGGTCACCACGCCGACGGGCAGTTGGGTGTCGCCGAAGGCGTGCTGCGCGATCAGATCGGACAAGGCCACCACGAGCGCGCCGATCAGCGCGGACGAGATCATCGCCGGTCCCGGCGACCGAGTCAGCCGGCGCGCGATCGGCGGACCGACGAACGCGACGAACCCGATCGGGCCCGCCGCCGCGGTTGCGACGGCCGCGAGGAGGACGCCGACCACGATCAGCCCGAGCCGCGAGCTCTCCACCCGCAACCCCAGCCCGTACGCCGTTTCGTCACCCAACTGCAGGATTCGCAGCCGGTGCACGAGCCAGACCGACAGCGGCGCGGTGATCACCAGCGTGATCGTCATGGCCTGGACGTTCGACCAGTCCCGCCCGTTCAGCGAACCGGTGAGCCAGATCAGCGCCTGCTGGGCGATCTCGACCCGCGCCTTGGTCAGCAGGTACGACGTGACGCTGGTGGCGATCGCGCCGATCCCGATCCCGATCAGGATCAACCGGTAGCTCGACACCCCGTGCCGCCAGGCCAGGACGTACATGATGAACGCGGTCAGGATCGCACCGAGGATGGCGAACCCGGACACCGCCAGCCCGGTCATCCCGAGCGTGACGATCGCGAACACCGCGAACGCACTGGCGCCGTACGTGACACCGATGATGTCGGGGCTGGCGAGCGGGTTGCGAGCGATGCTCTGGAAGATCGCGCCGGACATGCCCAGCGCGGCGCCGACCATCAGGCCGGTGAGTGCCCGCGGCAGTCGCAGCCGGTTCACGATGAACTCGGTGGCCTTGTCGCCGCCCCCGAACAAGGTCTTCACCACGTCGATCACCGGGATCTTGAAGTCACCCAGTGACAGCGAGACGCAGAACGTGGCGAAGACCAGGATCGCGAGGACGACGATGACGGCGGCCGTGCGCGCCTGCCGGACCGCGCGGGCCCGGGTGATGACGTGGATGGCTTCTTCGGCAGTGGTCACAGGTCAGCCAGCTTCCGCCGGCGCACCAGCATGATGAAGAAGGGTGCGCCGATGACCGCGGTCACGATGCCGACCTGCAGTTCACCGGGCAGGGCGACGACCCGGCCGATGACATCGGAGCCGAGCAGCAGGATCGGGGACAGCACCGCCGAATACGGCAGGATCCAGCGGTAGTCGGGCCCGGTGATCAGGCGCGCGACGTGCGGAATGGTCAGGCCGACGAAGCCGATCGGGCCGGCGGCCGCGGTGGCGGCTCCACAGAGCAGCACGACCACTACCGCGACGAACAGTCGAGCGAGCCCGACGCGCTGGCCGAGCGACTTGGCGACCTCGTCACCGAGCGACATCGCGTTCAGCACCCGGCCGCAGAACAGCGACAGCACGATCCCGATCAGGATGAACGGCGCTACCTGGCTGGCGATATCCGATCCGCGACCGGCCAGCGATCCGACCGACCAGAACCGGAACTGGTCGAACGTGTCGACGTCGCTGATCAGCAAGGCGGTCGTGAGCGAACCGAGCATCGCGGTCAGCGCGGCACCGGCGAGCGCGAGCTTGACCGGCGTCGCGCCCTCCCGGCCGAGTGAGCCAAGGAAGTAGACCGCCACCGAGGCCGCAGCCGCGCCGGCGAAGGCGAGCCAGACGTATGCCGTCAGGCTGGCGAGCCCGAACCAGTAGATGCCGCCGACAACAAAAAGTGCCGCGCCGCCGTTCACCCCGAGGATTCCGGGGTCGGCGAGTGGGTTCCGGGTGACGCCCTGCATCAACGCACCGGACAGCCCGAGAGCCGCACCGACCAGAAGGCCGATCAGAGTCCTGGGCACACGCAGTGAGTGAATGATTACGTGATCGGTATTCGACTTGTCGTAATGCCGCAGGGCGTCGAGCACGGTGGACAACGGAATCTGCTTCGACCCGACCGCGACGCTGAGCAGGATCACCAGAACGAGCAGGGCGACACAGCCGACCAGCCCGAGAACCAGCGTGGCGCGCCTGGTCCGGCGCGGGCGTGCCGATCCGGCAGCGGTCGCGCTGGTGTCGCGACTGGCGGAATCGACCGCGACGGAATCGACTGGCGGCGGGGGCGCTGGCATCAGGCTTTCGGGATCCTCTTAGGTAAGGCTAACCTCTAGGAGCTTCAGAATAACCTCACCTTCCCCGAGTACGCATCCGAGTCTCGCCAGTGCTGGTTGGAGAAACCCGAATGACCGCAGTCGCCACGCAGCCGATCGTCTTCGAGGCGGAGTTCGTGACCGTCCAGGCGGTCGTCGATCTGAGCCCCCATCTGCGCCGCGTGACCTTCGTCGCACCGCGGATCGCCGAGGCCGTCACCGCCGGTCCCGACCAGCGGATCAAGGTCCTGCTCCCGCCGCCGAGCGGCGCCGAGTTCACGCTCCCGTCAGGCCCGGACTGGTACGCCGTTTGGTGCGCCCAGCCGGAGGCAGACCGTTTCATCATGCGTACCTACACGGTCCGCGAACTCCGCCCCGAGCAGTGCGAGATGGACATCGAGTTCGTGCTGCACGGCGTCAACGGACCCGCCTCGGCGTGGGCGACGAACGTCGTACCGGGTGACTCGGTCGGGCTGATCCTGGCGTTCGCGGTCGACACGACCAGCGTCAAGGGCTTGCTGAACTCCGGCGTCGACTACGTGCCGCCGGACACCAGCAAGCACCGCGTCCTGATCGCCGACGAAACCGCGCTCCCGGCCTTGACCGGCATCCTCGAGCAGTTGCCGCCGGACGTGCACGCGACCGTCTTCGCGCAGGTCCCGGACGAGCGTGATCGCCGCCCGCTGCCGACCCCCGGTACCGCCGACGTCACCTGGCTCAACTCCGACGACGAGACGATGCCGTTGCTCGAGGCCCTCAAAGCCGCCGACCTGCCCGCGACCGTCGACTTCGCCTGGGTGGCCGGTGAGTCGTCGATGATCAAGGCGGTACGGCGGCACCTGGTCAATGTGGTCGGCCTGCCGAAGCCATCGATCTCCTTCCAGGGTTACTGGAAACGCGGCGAGGCGATCGGCTGACAAGTAGCGATCCGGGAGAGCTGAGGGGGCAGAATCCCCAGCTCTCCCGGACCGCCTTCAGAGGCCTGAGTCTGCTACCTCAGGCAGGGTTCTCCGCGTGGGTCAGCGTCTCCCACGCCACGAACAGTGCGTTCGTCCCGGCGGGCCGGTTGGCCTCGGTGAGTGCCTGGGTGTTTGCCATGGCGATCCCCAGCCGGGTGTGCAGTGCGTTGTAGCCGACCTCGGTGATCGGACCGAGGCCACGCTTCACCGAACCGCCACACAGCCAGGACGGGACCGGCTCGGCCTGCCGCTCGTACTTGGCCTGGAAGCCGAGTGCTTGGCGCAGGCGCTCGCCGTACGTCGGGTAGAGGTCGATACCCTGGATCCGCGAGGTCTCCAGCACGTGCGAGATCGCGGAGATGCCGTAACCGGTGTGAACGAAGTCGCGACAGGTCTCCTGAGTCAGACCGGTGACGAACGTGCCCTGACCCTGCCAGTAGCTGACGATCTTGTCGCGGGTGTTGAGGTTCTGGCTCGGCACCGTCTTCGGCAGCGCGCCGTCCGAGGCCAGGTACACGTATGCCGGCGCGCGGTTGGCGAACAGCGAGAGGGCCTTGTCGTAGATCGTCTTGTCCTCGAGGAACACCCCGATGCCCTGCAGGGCCTCGATGATGGTCAGCTCCCAGTTGCCGTTGGAGTTGGAGCCGTTGATGATCTTCGCCGCGTAGACGTTGCGCAGCATCGTGCCGAAGCGGCCCGAGTTCGGCCAGTTCCCGTAGACGTGCTTGATGATCTCGGCCGCCTTCGGCCACGACGACGCGGCCCAGCCGGTCTGCAGCGGGGCGTTGCTGTTGGTGTGGTCGCGGATCGTCGCCGACCAGGCATCCATCAGCTCGATCGACTTCTGCGCGTAGCGCACGTCGCCGCTGATGTACCAGACCAGGGCATCCGTGTACGCCGCGATCGCGTCCTGGCGCTCGTCCGTGCAGCCGAGGTTCGGGTCGGAGTACGGGCCACATTCGACGACCGCACGCGGCTTCGGGGTCCGCGACAGCGAGCCGTACGCACTGTTCTTGGCCTGGTTGTAGGCGTTGGTCCACGGCTGCGCACCGGCCTGGACCTTCGCCTTCACGAAGTCCAGCTGGGCCCGGCTGACGCCGACTCCAGGATGGGTGAACACAGCCGGCGCGGCCGGCGCGTTGACCGCGTCCGACGACTGCTCGGCCGTGGGAGATGCAGCTGCTGGGCTGCTCAGAGCGGCGGCCACCAGACCGGCACTCGCGAGAGCAACCAGGAAAGGCTTGATTCTCATGGGCGGATTCCTTGCTTGAGGGGGCGGTACGACTCTGCGACTCCCCCCACGTGCCGTGGGGCGGGTGTAGCTCGAGCGATTGCGGTGTTCAGGTGCGTGCATCGGGGTGCCGGAGTGGGGGTCTCGATGCGGAGCATCTTGGCCTTCACTGTGGTGCCGCGAGGTGCGTGCCTGGGCGCCGCAAGCGCCGAGGGACACCCGTCCCAGGGCACTCGATCCGCAGAGTCTTTGCGAAAGTTTGACGACGGACCGTAAGGGCGTCAACATCTCAGCAGCATTAATTCACGCTGGAACAATTCATCCTGTTTTCCCAGTTCAGTGGAACAAAGTGAGGATTTGTCCCATGAAAAGACGCCAGTTCCTGCTCGCTGGAACCGCAGTCATGGCCGCCCCGGCACTACCCTCTGTCACCACTACCGCCGCGGCCGCTCCGCCATCGAGCGCGCTCCCGCCGCGGGCCGACATCATCGCGGTGGTTCGCCGCGTCGCCGACCAGTGGATCGCCACGCACAGCGACTCCGGCGACAACGGCTGGGCCCGCTCGACGTTCTTCAGCGGCCTGATGGCCGCGTACAAGCTGACCGGTGAGGTGCGCTACCTGAATTACGCGCGCGCCTGGGCCGAGCGGCACAACTACGGCATCCCCGGCGGTGTCACGACCCGGCACGCCGACAATCACAACTGCATCCAGACCTATCTCGATCTCTACGAACTCGAACCGTCCGCCACCAAGCTGACCGCGGCGACGGACACCTTGAGCCGGATGGTGAACAGCACCAAGATCGACGACTGGTGGTGGTGCGACGCGCTCCACATGGCGATGCCACCGTTCGCCCGGATCGGGCGGCTGCGCGCGGATCCGGCGTACTGGACGAAGCTCTACCAGCTCTACAACCACACCAAGCGGACCCGGAAGTTGTGGATCCAGTCGAACGGCCTGTGGTACCGCGACGACCGGTTCCTGCCGACCGGAATCCTTTCTCCCAACGGGAAACCGGTCGTCTGGTCGCGCGGCGACGGCTGGGTCGCGGCCGCGCACGTGAAGACCCTGAAGGCCCTACCGGGCGATCAGGCGAATGTCGCCGAGTACAAGACCGGCCTGACGCAGCTGGTGGGTTCGTTGCGGTCGATCCAGCGCTCGGACGGTTTCTGGAACGTCAACCTGGCCGACCCGCAGCACCTGCCCGGACCGGAGACCAGCGGTACGGCGTTCTTCGCGTACTCGGCGGCCTACGCCGTCCGCGCCGGATTGTTGCCCTCGGCCACTTATTTGCCGATGGCGGCCAAGGCCTGGAACGGAATGGTGGCCACCGCCGTCCACCCTGACGGTTTCCTCGGCTACGTGCAGAAGGTCGGCGACCGGCCGGAGTCGAGTCAGCCGATCACCTACGACTCGACCGCCGACTTCGGCGTCGGCGGCTTCCTGCTGGCCGGTGCTGAACTCGCCCAACTGACCAACTGATCGCCGGCACCCCTGGCGACCGCGGGGCGTCAGGGGTGGCCGAGTTGGCTGGTGATGCGCTCGACGGTGACCGCGGCCGCGAAGCGCGGCGTACCGGGTGGCTCCACGTCCGACCACTCACCGACGTACTTGCGGGCGATCGCCTGCTCGAGCGCCAGCTCCGGATCGGGCACGAGCTCCTCGATCCGGCCGCGGAGTTCGAGATAGTACGTCGGCCGCGCGGGGTCGACGATCATCACCGCGATGGCCGGATTCCGGCGCAGGTTGCGGAGCTTCTGCCGGCCCTCGACGAGACTGATCCGGACCTGTTCGCCGTCCCAGAGGAACCACTGCGGCGTGATCTGCGGCTCGCCGTGCTTGCCGATCGTGCCGACGATCGCGACCGCGGTCGACGACAGCAGGTCCTTGAACCCGGCGGGGATCTCCATGCGCGAGACCCTACTCGCAGCTCAGCTCAGGTGACCGGCCAGTTCGCCGGCGCGGATGCCTGCAGCGTCCAGGAGCGCGCCCGCGGTCAGTACGCCGATGCCGCCCAGCGACTGGGCGCGGATGACCGAGCGGACGCTCGCGCCGTCGAAGGCGATCGTCAGCTGGATCGCCAGCGTGCCGGGATCCTCGGCGCCGGCCTTGACCAGCTCGCGGTGGAAGAAGTCGGTGAGCTGCTGCTTGAAGTGCCGCGCCACCACCGACCCCGGGTGCTCCGGATTCTTCAGCTCGACCGCGGTGCCGACGTACGGGCAGCCCAGGAAGTTGCCGTGAGCAACCACATCGTCCTGGCGCTCGAACACGTCCAGGATCCGCTCCCGCGGCGAGCGGTCGTCGGGCCCCGGGGTGAGCAGCGTCTGGTAGCCGGGACCGCGGCTGGCCAGGCTCTCGGCGATCAGCTCGTCCTTGGAGCGGAACAGCTGGTACATCGACTTCTTCGAGACTCCGGCCGCCTTGCAGAGCGCATCCACGCCGATGTTCACGCCGTCACGGTAGAAGAGGTCGCCCGCTGCCTCGAGGAGGCGTTCGCGGGGTGTCGCCGAGCTGCTCATACGACGAGGGTACCGGCTCGATTTGAATTCGGAAACAGATCGGTTTACCTTAGTGGAAACCGATCGGTTTCCTTCTTCTTTGGAGCGTACTCATGACCTCTCTCGACGGTGCTGTCGTCCTCGTCACCGGCGGACAGCGTGGTATTGGCAAGGCTCTCGTCGACGACCTGCTCACCCGCGAGGTCGCCAAGGTCTACGCGACGGCCCGGACACCGAAGCCGAGCACCGACCCGCGCGTCGTACCGCTGCCGCTGGAGGTCACCGACCCGGCCTCGATCGCGGCGCTGGCCGCAGCGGCGCCTGATGTGACGGTGCTGATCAACAACGCCGGCGCGGGTGCGCCGCAGACCTACCTGGACGCGCCGACCGACGACCTGCGCGCCGTCTTCGAGGCGAACTTCTTCGGTCCGCTCGAGGTCACCAAGGCCTTCGTCCCGATCATCGAGCGCAACGGCGGCGGCCACATCCTGAACGCGCACTCGGCGTTGTCCTGGATCGCGCGGCACGGCGCCTACTCCGCCACCAAGGCGGCGCTCTGGCACCAGTCGAACTCACTGCGGGTCGAGCTGGTCAACCGTGGCATCGGTGTCACCGGACTGCACATGGGGTACGTCGACACCGACATGGCGGCCGGAGTCCCGGGACCGAAGACGCAGCCGGAGGACGTCGCCAAGCAGGCCCTCGACGGGATCGAGTCCGGCGCCTACGAGGTGCTCGCCGACGACACCGCCCGCTGGGCCAAGCAGTCCGTCTCCGGCGACCTCGCGGCGGCGTACCCCGAGCTGCAGAAGAGCTGACAACGCGGTGTCCTGAGTCGGGAGTTCGGCGAGTGCTGGAGGTGTCCAGGTGCGTGCATCGCAAGGCGGAGAAGCGTCCTCGATGCGGTGTTCATCGTGGACGCTTCTCCAACGCCGCGAGGTGCGTGCCTGGGCGCCTCCAGTGCCGTCGAAGTTCCGACTCAGGACACCTGGTCCGTTGGGCGCAGGGTTCGGACCGCTGACCGCAGGAAAGCAGTCCGGCCCAAGCCTCCGGGGCGGTAGGTCGCCTACCAAGGTTGCTGACAGTACTGATTCCTTCCCCGCCCCACCGCCCCGATCTGCCCGCCCCGGAGGTCCGCCCATGCCTCGACGTCTTCTTGCTGTCTCCGTCATAGCCACTCTGCTGGCTTCGACCATCACCGCGCAGGCCCATGCGCTTCTTCCCGCGCTCCGAGATCCAGGGACCGGCTGTGCGGCTGCGGCAGTCGGGTACACGCCGGTGCTGCAGCTGACGCTGCCCGAGAAGGCAGGGTGGCTGGACAAGGAACTGCCGTACACCCTGGACCGCCGTACCGAGGTCGGCTCGAACTTCGACCGCGTCGGCTACTGCCTCGAGCTGAACGGGCCGGACGGACCACAGCGCGTGTGGACCGCGATGGAGCCGTTCTCCACTGACGCCAGCAGGATCGGACTGCCCACCAAGGCCGGACAGGTCACCCGGCAGCGGGTCGACGACCTCGAGGTCGCGTCCAACGTGCCGAACGTGACCACTGGGCTCAGGCAGACCGGCTATCTGGAGATGTGGCCGAACACCTACGCCGAACAGACCAGCACGCAGGTAGCGAACACCTCCCCGATCACGTACGACGTGGACGACAGCCCGACCACGGGTGCGTACGGGTCGTTCCAGATCTCGCAGATCGGTGCGACCCGGCCGTCCAACGCTGCTGCGAAGACGGTGCTGGCGATCAACTCGTTCACCCAGCCGGCCGACGTACCGCTGTCGATCGGGATCGGGACCGCTGCGTCCGGGCAGCCGGACTGGACGTTCGCTGGCAACTCCGCGCGGTACACACAGCGCAAGCTGACGGCATTTGTGCGGACGTCGCTCGTCTCGCTGTCCGAATCGCCACAGGACCGGCAGCTGATCCCACGTGACGCTGCGAACGGCGCCAACGTGCCGGTGGCCGGGAGGATCACTGACCCTCAGGTGACCCAGGTGCAGTTGCGGGTGACCAGCAACGGGCACACCGACACGTACAGCTCGCAGTCGCGCGACTTCCGGTTCACTCCGCGGATCAGGGCGGCACTGCAGGAGTACAACTTCGAGCTGCGTGCACTTGGCAGCGGAATCGACCGGGTGGTGGCTCGCCGTTCCGGTGTGGTCTCGGGTGACGTGTTTGTCATCCAGGGGCAGTCCAATGCGGAGGCGGCCAAGTTCAACGGCAATGCGAACGTGGAGGAGTCACCGTGGCTGCGTAGCTACGGCACTCCGACCTCGGACGGGCAGGTCTCCGGCGCAGACCGGGTCTGGCACTACGCGACTGGTGACGTGACAGTGCAGTCCGGTTCGGTTGGACAGTGGGCGATCCGGATGGGCCGGCGGATCGTGGACACCTACAAGGTGCCGGTCGCGATCGTGCAGGGTGCACATGGTGGTCAGCCGATCAGCTTCTTCCAGCGGAACGACGCGAACCCTGATGACCTCACCACCAACTACGGCCGGCTGCGGACGCGGCTGAAGGCGGCCGGTCTGATCGGTTCGGTGCGCGGAGTGCTCTGGTACCAAGGCGAGAGCGACAACGACAACGCAGCCGTGCACGTGGCTGGGTTCCGTGCGCTGCTGGCGGACTGGCGAGCCGACTTCGGTACCGCGACCCGCTACTACGTCAACCAGGTCCGTACGTCGCCCTGTAATAACACCACCAGCATCAGCCTGCGTGAGGCGCAGCGTGCGCTCGGTGACACAGACGGCGTCACACTGCTCTCCACTACTGGGCTGTCCGGTCACGACGGCTGCCACTACGCATACCTCGGCGGCTACCGCGACCTGGGCGACCACAACTTCGCAGTGATCGCCCGCGATCTGTACGGCGGCGCCTCGGCCGGTGTGTCGGCACCGAACCCGGCGTCCGTCACGGCGGCGGGCTCACAGCTAGTGGTGAAGCTCCGCACGAGTGACCCACTCACTGTTGCTGCAGGGTCAGCTGCGGACTTCCGGGTCGAGGGCGCTGCAGTGACCGTGTCCTCGGTGGCCTACCGCGCCGGCGGGAGTCTGGTGCTCACGCTGTCCGGTCCGGCAACCGGAGTGACCGCTCTGATCTACCAGAGCCACATCGGCGCCGGACCCTGGATCACCAACGCCACCGGCACGGGGCTGCTCGCCTTCCGGCTCCCCGTGAGCTGACGGCTGACCGACGTACTGGGAGTAGTCAGCCCAGTACGTCGGTCGCTTGGTGGGTGCGGTCGACACCCTCCAGCAGCATCGTCACGCCGTCGGAGTTGTTGATGCGGAGCGGCAGGATCTCCCGGTACGCCGGTGAGTCGTACCAGCCGCGGGCACTCACGTAGTCCGGGAACTCGATCACGATCAGCGTCCCGGCCCACTCGCCTTCCAGGTGCTCCGGCTGATGACCGTGGACGATGAAGTGCCCGTCGTACGGCTGTAGCGTGGCGTCGATCCGCTCCAGGTACTCGACGATGTCGGGGCCGACGGTGACGTTCTGCAGGTTGGCGATCGCGTAGTAAGTCATGGCATCAGCGTCCGCCGCGGAGCGCCGTTCGGCGATTACCTCTGACGTCATCATGGCTGGGTGATCTGCTGCCGACGTACAGTCGATGGCATGTCAGTCACAGGGGGAACGCCTTCCATGCCTGCCGGGGAGGTGGAGGAGCGCATCGGCCCGTACCGGCTGATCCGGCGCCTCGGCCAGGGTGGCATGGGTGTCGTCTACCTGGCAGAGGGACCGGATCTGCAGGAGGTCGCGGTCAAGGTGCTGCGGCCGCACGTCGCGCACGACGAGACCGCACGCGCCCGGTTGCAGCGTGAAGCCACCACACTGCAGAAGGTGAGCCACCCTGGTGTGGCCGGCATCCTCGACCACGACCTGGAGGCAGACCGTCCGTACCTGGTGACGCGGTTCGTCCCCGGTCGTCCGCTGGACGAGCAGGTCGACGACCGTGGTCCGCTGACTCCCCGCAAGTGGCTCCCACTGGCTGGCTGTCTCGCGGAGTCGCTGCAGGCGATCCACCTGGCCGGAGTGATCCACCGCGACCTCAAGCCCGGCAACGTGATGATGCTCAACGGCAAGCCGGTGATGATCGACTTCGGCATCGCCCAGGCCGCCGACGACCTCCGCCTCACCCAGACCGGTCTCGTGATCGGTACGCCGGGCTACCTGGCACCCGAGCTCATCGAAGGCGAGATGGTCTCCGAGTCCGCCGACTGGTGGGGCTGGGCCGCCACCGTGACGTTCGCCGCCACCGGCCGCCGCCCCTTCGGCAAAGGCCCCTTCGAAGCCGTCCTGCACCGAGTCCACACCGGCCAGGCAGACCTCGAGGGCCTCGACCCGCGTCTCAAGACCCTGCTCTCCGCAGCCCTCGCCCCGAAGAAGCAGGACCGCCCCACCCAGACCGAGATCATGACCGGCCTCACCCGCTACGCCGAAGGCCGCGACGCCCTCCCGCCGCGCTCGGCCCCCGCCGCAGCCGACACCGTCCAGATGCATCCCCCCACGCGCCAAATGACCCGCGTGATGCCCACCGAGGACCCGGACCCTGTCGCCTCTGAGCCCTCACCCACCGAGGTAGCCAACCTCGTCCCCCAAATCATCCCACCCCTCTCCGCCTTCTCCCCCATCGCCAACAAGGTCCGCGACGCAGCCGCCGCCCGCAAAGCCACCAAAGCCGCCGCAGCCGCAGCCGCAGGAACTGCAGGCGGTGTAGCCGGCTCGGGCACTGCCGCTGGGGTAGCCAACTCAGGCACACCGGGCGGTGTGGCCGGCTCGGGCACAGCGGGCGGCGTGGCCGGCTCAGGCACAGCCGCTGGGGTAGGCGGCTCGGGCACGGCAGGCGGTTGGGGAGCTGGCGGCAGCGGCTTGGCCGCAGGCAGTCCGGGTGCTGCTGGGGGTTATGGCGCAGGAGCCAGCGGCGGTGCAGTCGCGGGCACGGGTGCTGGTGGTTGGGGCCCCGGCGCTCACCCGGCGACCTACAGTCCCGCGCCCGTCGCGGCGGCACCCGCAGCGATGCCCTTGGGCTACCAGAGCACGCCACAAGCGGTAGCGCCGTACCAGGCTCCTTCCCGGGACGTAGCGCCGTACCGGCCACCGTCGCGGGAGGTCGCACCACACCAGCAGCCGGGGCAGGGTGTTGAACCACACCGGGCTCCAGCGACAGGACGCCGTACGGCGGTAGTGGTTGGGCTGATGGTGGGATTGACCGGGCTGATCGCGCTCTACCCATTGCTGGGCGCGCTAGCCGCCGCAGTGTGCTTCGTGATCGCGCGAACCGTCGACCGCAGCAGTACGGCGCTCATGCGCCGCCGCCAGGTCCGCGGCCGCGCCGGACGCTCAGACAGTGTCGTAGCAGTCGCTTCATCACCAGTGCAGCTCGTAACAGCCGGACTGATCACTCTGGTCTGCATGATCCTGCCGCTCGTGATGGGCGCAGTAGTCGGCGGCATCGTCACCGGCGTGACCGCCACGGCCAAGAGCCTCACCTGGCAGCCCTTGTCAGCAGTGGGTTTCGCCGCCGCCGGCCTCACCGCACTCTTCACTGCGTGGTGGGGCCCCGGCGGCAACTCCCTGCGCCGCGGCGCCCACATCACCGCCCGCCACATCTTCCGCCCCCGCTGGCTGGCCACCACCGCAGCCGTCATCTTCCTCGCCATCGGCGCCTACGGCTTCTACGAAGCCAGCCAAGGCGCCGGCTCCGACTGGGCCCGCATCCCCGCCGAGAACGCCACCTACCAGCGCCCCACCCTCACCGACCTCCGCCAGGCGCCCTTCATCCGAGACATCCCGATCATCGGCCTCAACTAACGCTCACAGCCACGGCCAGCGGGTTCGCGGCTCACTGTCGGCCAGCGTCACGGCGTACTGGTCAGCTGGACCGAACTCCTGCAGCGGTGAGCTCTTCGCCTCGTTCAGGTGCGCCTCCGTCTCGGCGATCAGCGCCCGCGCCCTCCGACGCGGTACTCCGTGCCGACCGACCAGCAGTGCGCTCAGCTCAGCCAGCCACGCGCCGTCCTCGCCAGCCGGGGCAGGGTCGTTGTCCTTGCGCACGAAAGCCCAGCACAGCAACACGAATCCGGCCGCGACGATGACGGGGGTCGGGAAGCGCCCGACGCTCGTGGTCGGCCACAGCGTGAACGCGAGTGCTGCGACAACACCCAGCCCCAGCGCCTCGCACCACGCCCGCACCAGCTCCCCGGTACGACGACCATCCCCGCGCATCGCGTGGACGACGTACACGGCCCGAACAACAGCCGCGATCAGCACGACGAAACCGATGCCTCCGGCAACAGTCACCGAAAGCATCAGCCCCTCGGCGATCCACAGGAAGACACCCGCCACCACGAAGACCAGTCCCACCTGGGCAATGACCTCGGACCTGCGCTCACCGCGGCTGTACCCGAAGCGGTCGATCCCCGCCCGCTCTGCAGGCGACCGCCGCTCCTGAAGGACCGTCGTCGCAAACTCGTCAGGATCACCAAAGGCCGCCCGCGGCGTCTCACCACTGTCAGCACAGTGCTGCGCGACCTCGGCCAGAACCTCGTCGGCCGTCTCCTTGCCGATCCCGCCACCCGCGAGCTTCAACCGCACCCGCGCATCCCAGACCGCAGCATCCTTGTCCACGCTCATCATGCTCATCTCCCTGCCCTCTCCAGCTGCGCCATCAACCGATCCATCGCCCCCGAGAAGTCGCGCCACAGCTCGGCATCAGCGCGCACCCGCTCCCGCCCCTCGGCCGTCAGCCGATAGACCTTCCGCCCCGGACCGCCTTGACCGGCAACCCAGTTCGCCTCGATCAGCCCGCCGTTCTCCATCCGCCCCAGCACCGGATACAGCGCCCCGGCCTTGATGTCCCCCAGCCCGAGCTCAGCGATCCGCTGAATCAGCGCATACCCGTGCAACTCCCCCTCCACCAGCACGGCCCCCACCACCAACTCCACCGTCCCCCGCAACCACCCCGAACTCGAGCCCGCCTCCCCCACTACTACCACCTCACACTAATCACTTTTCCCGACTATTCTCATTTCAGACTAGCCAGACAGCGGTCCGCACGCAAGACCCCACCCCGGGAAGCCCGGCCAGGCGGCTCCGGCACCTAACGCCCGAACGATCGGAGGGCGTGGTCTCCGATCTTTCGGACGTTAACCCCGGCGGGTCTGCCCGGGGGTGGGCAGCCGACGGACGGGGTTAGAGCTGGACCATTTGGGAGCGTTCGGGGCCTACGCCGACGGCGGAGATGCGGGCGCCGCTGAGGGACTCGACGGCGCGGACGTAGGACTGGGCCGCCTTCGGGAGGTCTTCGAAGGTGCGGCAGCCGGTGATGTCTTCGGACCAGCCGTCGAACTCTTCGTAGATCGGGGTGGCGTGGTGGAAGTCGGTCTGGGTCATCGGCATCTCGTCGTGCCGGACTCCGTTCACGTCGTACGCGACGCAGACCGGGATCTTGTCGCGACCGGTCAGGGTGTCCAGCTTCGTGAGGACGAAGTCGGAGACGCCGTTCACGCGGGCGGCGTACCGGGCGATGACCGTGTCGTACCAGCCACAACGGCGCGGGCGGCCGGTCGTCGTACCGAACTCGAAGCCCTGCTGGCGCAGCCACTCGCCGTCGGCGTCGAGCAGCTCGGTCGGGAACGGACCCTCCCCCACCCGGGTCGTGTAGGCCTTCACGACCGCCATCACGCGGTCGATGCGGGTCGGCGGGATCCCGGTACCCGTGCAGGCGCCGGCTGAGATCGCGTTCGAGGAGGTGACGAACGGGTAGGTGCCGTGGTCGACGTCGAGCAGCGTGGCCTGACCGGCCTCCATCAGCACGGTCTTGCCGTCGTCCAGCGCCTTGTTCAGCAGCAGGCTGGTGTCGGCGACCATCGGGCGGAGGCGCTCGGCGTACCCGAGCAGCTCGTCGAGGACCTCGCGGATCTCGACCGCACGCCGGTTGTAGACCTTCACCAGCAGCTGGTTCTTCTGCTCCAGCGCCCCGGTGACCTTCTGCTCCAGGATCTTCTCGTCGTACAGGTCCTGGACGCGGATGCCGATCCGGTTCATCTTGTCGGCGTACGTCGGTCCGATCCCGCGGCCCGTCGTACCGATCTTGCGGCTGCCGAGGAAGCGCTCGGCGACCTTGTCGAGGGTCCGGTTGTAGGGCGGGATCAGGTGCGCACTCGCGCTGATCACCAGCCGGGACGTGTCCACGCCGCGCGCCTGCAGCGCGTCCAGCTCCTCGAACAGCACGCCGAGGTCGACGACGACCCCGTTGCCGATCACCGGCGTCACACCAGGGGTCAGGATGCCGCTCGGCAGCAGGTGCAGCGCATACTTCTCGGTGCCGATCACCACCGTGTGGCCGGCGTTGTTGCCGCCGTTGAACTTGACCACGTAGTCGATGACCTCGCCCGTGTTGCCGAGCAGATCGGTCGCCTTGCCTTTACCCTCGTCGCCCCACTGGGCACCGACGAGCACGATTGCGGGCATCTCAGCCCTCCTCTGAAACGGTGAAGCCCGGAGACGTTCACCGATCGTTCATCCGGTGACGCTTCCAGGCTCTTACGACCGAAGCCTACCGGACCTCGGCTCACCCCTTTTCAAGCAAGTGTTTCATCGCCGGCGGGTTGCCAATTTCCGTGATCACGTGCACACTCTTAGTCAGCGGCCCGCCGAAACTGCCGCAGGGGACGGTTCCGGCGGGCCGCTTCCTTATGTCCACGTCAGGACAGCTCCTGCGGGTTGGCGTCGAGCCACTCCTGGACCCGCCGATCGGCCTCTTCCCGGGACACGTTCTCGACCTTCGTCATCACGGCCCAGCGATGCCCGAACGGATCGACGAACGTCCCGTACCGGTCACCCGTCATGAAGGTCTGCACCTCTTCCCGCGACGTCGCGCCGGCCGCGATCGCCTTCTGGTACGTCGCGTCCACATCCGGCACGTAGTGCACCAGCGACGAGTGCACCCACTCCCCGTTCGGCGCCCGCAAACCGAGCTGCGGCATCTGGTCGCTGAGCTGCAGCATCGAGTTCCCGAACAGCAGTTCGGCCTGACCGACCCGGCCGTCCGGCAGGTCCTGCCGGCTGATCACCTGTGCGCCGAAGACCTCTTCGTAGAACGCGATCGCCTTCGGCCCGTCCGGAACCGCCAGGTACGGCGTGAGCGAGTGATAACCGTCGGGGAGGGGATTTACTACGCTGTTTTTGTCGGTGTCCGTCGTCATGCTGTGAGTCAACCCGCCGACCGCCGGACCGGTCTTGTAAGAAAGCGACAGCCCCTGTGAGCACTCCATCCGACAGCGAGAAGGGCATCCTGCACCCACGGGAACAGGCCCGGCATCGCACGCTGAACCGGCTCGCGCCCGGCCCCGCGGCCGGCCGGTTCGTGGAGTGGTACTGGATCGTCGAGTGGGACCTGGACGAGCCCTACACCGCCGAGGTGCTGCCGTTCCCGAGTGTGAACGTCACCTTCGAGCAGCCCGGCGGCGCGTTCGTGAACGGCGTCTACACCCGCAAGTTCGAGCGCCGGCTCAGCGGCCGCGGCCGGGTCTTCGGAGTGAAGTTCTGGGCCGGCGGCTTCGGTGCGGTGACCGGCCTGGACGTCGCGTCCTTCAGTGACCAGGTGGTACCGCTGACCACGGTCTTCCCCGATGGCGATCGGCTGGCCGACCTCGTGTTCGCGGAAGAGTCCGACGTACGGCGTCGGGCCGTGTTCGAGGCGTTCCTCAGTGATCACCTCGCGCCGCCGGACCCGTCGTACGAGCTGGTCCGGCGGATCGTCACCGCGATGGCCGAGGACCGTTCACTGGCGCGGGTCGACGAGATCACCGAACGCTTCGACGTACCGATCCGGACGCTGCAACGGCTCTTCCGCCGGTACGTCGGCGTTGGGCCGAAGTGGGTGTTGCGCCGTTACCGGTTGCACGACGGCGCCGAGCTGCTGGCACGCGGCGAGGTCGCCGAGCTGGCCGAGCTGTCGGCCGCCCTCGGTTACTTCGACCAGGCGCATTTCTCCAAGGAGTTCAAAGCCCAGATCGGCCTGACACCGGCCGAGTACGCGGCCCGGGCCGCCGCGGATGAATCCTTTCAACTCAGGTCTTGACACCCGCTCCACGGCGTCCGTAGCGTGCGCGGCGTGAGAAGTTAACACTTCTTCACGTTGAGTTCACGTTAATCGACGATATTTCCAGAGCGTCGTCCGCTCCGTGCTCAGGAGGAACCCGTGGCATCCGTATTCGAGCGTCCCCTCAGCCGTCGGCTTCTCCTGCAGTTGACGGGTGGTGCGGTAGCGGCCGGCACGCTCGCAGCCTGCAGGAACAGCTCGTCCGGCGGCAGCGGTGGCCCACTGAAGGTGATCGGTGCAGGCAGCCAAGAGGCCGGTCTGCGCAAAGCGCTGGACGAGTACAAGGCGAAGAACCCGGACTTCGACTTCAATCTGTCCTTCTCGCCGGCGGACCAGTTGCAGACGGCCCTGCGGGCGCAACTCGCGGCCGGCAACGCTCCGGATCTGCACGCGGTCTATCCCGGCAACGGCAGTGCGATGTCGATGGTCCAGCTGAGCAAGGCGAAGCTGCTCGCCGATCTCAGCGACCAGGCCTGGACCCAGAAGATCCCGACCGGCTTCAAGGGCGCCTACCAGCAGGACGGCAAGACCTATATCTTCTCGCCGGGCACGAGCGTGCTCGGCGCGATCTACAACAAGAAGGCCTTCGCGACGGCCGGCGTTCAGCCGCCGACGACGTGGAGCGAGCTGCTGACAGTCTGCGAAACCCTGAAGAAGAAGGGCATTGTGCCGCTGGCGCTCGGCGCGCAGACCCCGTGGGTCACGCAGCTGATCAACTACGCACTGGTGCCTGGCACGGTTTATGCGAAGCAGCCCGACTTCGACGACAAGATGGCGGCGGGCTCGGCGACCTTCGCTGGCTCCGGCTGGGCCGACGCGATGAACAAGTACCTGGAACTGCAGAAGCGCGGGTTCTTCAACGACAACCCGAACGGTACGACGTACGAGCAAGCCACCTCGATGGTCGGCACCGGCAAGGCCGCGATGGCGGTCCAGGTCTCGGCCGTCCTGCAGGCCTACCGCGCGGCCGCACCGAAGCCGGACGACCTCGGAATGTTCCCCTTCCCCGCAACCGACACGGTCGCGGACAACTGGATCCCGGGCGGCATCGTGGTCGGCCTCGCCGTCAGCGCGAAGAGCAAGAAGGCCGACCAGGCTCGCAAGTTCATCGAGTTCTGCGGGCAGCCGGACGTCGTCAGCGCTTGGGCCGAGGCGGTTGCCTGTGTCCCCTTGTACTCCGAGGGCGAGGCCAAGGTCGACCCGGTCCTGAAACCCTTCCTGCCTTACCTCGCGGACGACAAGGCGGTCCCGTTCATGGACCAGCGCTGGCCGAACGCCGAGGTCCAGCCGACCCACTTCGCCGTCGTACAAGAGCTTCTCGGCGGCAAGACCACGGTCGACGGCGCACTGAAGAAGATGGACGAGGCCTACCGGAAGACCGCATGACAGTACGGCGGCTCGGCGGGCGCGGCGGGATCGCGCCGCCATGGTTCTTCGCGGCGCCGGCCCTGCTCGTGTACGCGCTGGTGATGCTCTATCCGAGCATCGTCGGCACGGGGTCGGCGTTCACGGACTGGTCCGGCGTCGGGGAGCAACGCTCGTTCGTCGGCCTGGCGAACTTCCGGCAACTCCTTCACGACGACCAGGCGCTCGACGCACTGCGGAACACGCTGCTGCTGACGGTCGCGATCGTCGTCGTACAGAACGGGCTGGGATTGCTGCTGGCGCTCGGGGTGCACACCACCATCAAGAGCCGGATGGTGCTGCGGGTGATCTTCTTCGCGCCGGTCGTGGTCAGCCCGGTGATGGTGTCGTTCTTGTGGAAGTACGTCTACAACCCGGCGCCCGACGCGGGCCTCAACGCTGCCCTCGGGGCGGTCGGGCTGGGCTCACTGCGGCAGGACTGGCTGGGCAACCCGTCACTGGCGATCTGGTCGGTCGCCTTCACCGTGATCTGGCAGTGCGCCGGCTACTCGATGGTGATCTTCCTGGCCGGGCTGGAAGGCGTGCCGCCGGAGCTGCACGAGTCGGCGATGGTCGACGGCGCCGGGACGGTCGCGCGCTTCCGGCACATCACCTGGCCGTTGCTCGCACCGGCCGTGACGATCAACGTGATGCTGTCGACGGTCGGTGGGCTGACGTTGTTCACCCAGATCATCGCGATGACGAACGGTGGTCCGGGCTATGCCACCGACACGTTGTCCACCGTGCTCTACAAACAGGCGTTCGTGTTCGGCAAGTTCGGCTACAGCACCGCGGTCGCGCTGGTGCTGGCGATCTTCGTCGCGGCGGTGTCGTTCGTCCAGATCGGCTACCTGCGTTCGAGGGAGACGACCGCATGAGGACGGCGTACCGGCCCCGCACGTTCGTCCTGGAGCTCGTGATGGTGGCCGTCGCGGTCGCCTTCCTGTTCCCGGTCTACGCCCTTGTCACACTGGCGTTCAAGGATCCCGGCCAGATCGCGAACGCGCCGCTGTCGCCGCCCGACCCACCGTCGGTGGACAGCTTCGGCACGGCCTGGCAGTCGGCGTCCCTCGGCTCGGCGCTGCTCAACAGCACCCTGATCACCGTGTCCAGCGTGCTCGCGCTGATCGTGCTCGGATCACTCGCAGCGTACTTCCTCGCACGCCGCGCCTCACGACTCAGCTACAGCCTCTACATCCTGTTCCTGGTCGGGATCATCCTGCCGTTCCAGCTCGGCATGATCCCGCTCTACCAACTGGTCAACGACCTCGGTCTGCTCGGCACGTACCAGGGCATGATCCTTTTCTACACAGGGATTCAGCTGCCGTTCACCGTGTTCCTGTACACCGGTTTCATCCGGTCGCTACCGGCCGACTACACCAACGCGGCGCTCATCGACGGGGCCTCGCACCTGCAGGCTTTCCGGCACGTGATCTTCCCGCTGCTCCGGCCGATCACCGGCACCGTCCTGATCCTGAACGCCGTCCACATCTGGAACGACTTCTTCACCCCGTTGCTCTACCTGGGCGGCTCGGGCCGGGAGACCGTACCGGTCCGGATCTTTGCCTTCGTCAACGAATACACCTCCGACTACGGCTTGGTCGCGGCCGGTCTGGTGCTCGCCGCCCTGCCGATCCTGCTCGTCTTCCTGGTCCTGCAGCGCTATGTCATCCGTGGCTTCTCCAGTGGTCTGAAGGGATAACCGGTGACCGAAGATCTGAGACCCGCAGTGAGGCTGGCCCGGCGCCGGTTCCTCACCCTCACCGGCGCCGCCACTGCAGTGGCGTTCGGAACCAACCTGCCGGGCACGGCCCTCAAGCCGTCCGGCCATCTGACCGGCAACCCCTTCACGCTCGGCGTCGCGTCTGGTGACCCGCTGCCCGACGCGGTCGTGATCTGGACCCGCCTCGCACCACGGCCATTCGAGCCGCTGGGCGGAGCGCCGTACAAGAAGGTCGGCGTCGACTGGCAGGTCGCCGCGGACGAACACTTCCGCAAGATAGTGCGCTCCGGCCACGCCACTGCTCGGCCGGAGTTCGCGCACAGCGTGCACGTCGACGTCCGCGGACTGCAGCCCGGCCGTCACTACTGGTACCGGTTCCGCGTCGACGGCTACCTCAGCCAGACCGGACGCACCCGTACGGCGCCCGCGCCCGGCCAGCGTGGTGGACAGCTGACGCTCGGCGTGAGCTCCTGCCAGTCCTGGCCGGACGGGTATTACACGGCCCAAGGCCACCTGGCGACCGAGGACGTCGATGCGGTGGTCTTCCTGGGCGACTACATCTACGAGTACGGCGTCTCAGCGGCTGGCGGGCTCCGGAACCTGACCGACCCGGTCCCGGACCAGTTCCGCACCGAGGCGGACACCCTCGACCGGTACCGCCTGCAGTACGCGCTCTACAAGTCGGACCCCAACCTGCAGGCAGCACATCTCAACGCTCCCTGGATCACCACCTGGGACGACCACGAGGTCCAGGACAACTACGCCGGGCTGACGTCGAAGAGCAACGCTCCGGTCGAAGACTTCCTGGTACGGCGTGCCAACGCCTACCGCGCGTACTGGGAACACCTGCCGCTACGCGGACCTGCTCCCGAGGGACCGAACTACCTGCTCTACCGGCGACTGAGCTTCGGCCGGCTAGCCGAGCTGAGCGTGCTGGACACTCGGCAGTACCGATCCGACCAGGCCGCCGGTGACGGGTGGAAGGCGGACTCCGACGCTCGCCGCGATCCCGCGCGCGTGCTGGCCGGGCAGCAGCAGACGCAATGGTTCCTGGGTGGTCTTCAGCGTTCACGGGCCACCTGGAACGTGCTGGCCAACCAGGTGATCCTGAGCCGGATGGATCTCGACCCGACCCCGGCAGACCTCTACAACATGGATGCCTGGGACGGCTACGGCGCCGAGCAGAAGGTGATGCTCGACGGACTCGCCGCCAACCGGCACCGCAACCCGGTCGTCCTGACCGGCGATGTGCACGCGGGCTACGCGATGGACATGAAGCGCGACTTCGCTGATCCGACGTCGCAGACCTACGGGGTGGAGATCGTGCCGACCTCGTTCAGCAGTGGTGGCAACGGCGTCGACGTCACGGCCAACGGCCAGAAGTTCCTGGCCGCGAATCCGCATCTGAAGCTGGTCAACGAGAAACGGGGGTACTCCGTGCTCCGCTTCACCGAGCGTGAGCTCCGCGTCGACTTCCGCGCGGTGCCCTACATCGACCGGCCGGACGCGCCGATCTCCACCATCCATTCGTTCGCGGTCGAGGCCGGCAACCCGGGTCTGGAGGCGGTGTGATGAGGGCGCGCGCGATCGTCGTACTGGCTGCAATGGTGCTGGGAGCCGTTGTTCCCGGAAGTGTGGATCGGCAGTCGTTGACTCTCGCGACTGATGTCGCGCAGGTCGCGGTGACGCCCGTGCCGTGTTCGACCTCAGGCTTCGAACTGCGCTTCGGCAACAGTGGAAAGACCGCTGTGTACGCCGATGCCTTCCTTGACGCCGGTACGTCGCTGACTCTGTCGCGCAAGCTGGTGTCCAGCTACCTCCCGCCGGGCTACACCCTGAAGGTCCCCATCAGCGTCAACGCGCCCCGGGGCACCGCGCCGGGCAGCTACTCGATCGTCGTCAAGGCCGGTAGCCAGAAGCTCACACTCCCGGTCCAGGTAGGCGAGCCACCGACCGACACGACCGGCAACCTCGCCCGCTACGTCCCGGTCACCGCCTCCAGCGAACACCTGCCGGTCTATCCGGCCTGCGGCGCCGTCGACGGTGACCGCGACTCCGAGCACTGGGCCAAGACCACCGGCTGGAACGACGCCACCAAGGGCACCTTCCCGGACTGGCTCCAGGTCGCCTTCGACCAGCCACAGAGCGTCGGCCGAGTCGACCTCTACACCCTCAACTCCAAGCAGTACCCAGCTGCCGGCTACGGCCTAAAGGACTGGGACGTCCAAGCCCAAGTAGGCGCCACCTGGCAGACCGTCGCCGAGGTACGAGGCAACACAGCAGGCCTCAAAAGCTCCACCTTCACCCCAGTAACGGCCACCGCCATCCGCATCCGCACCCTCGCCAGCAACGAAGGCCCCACCTACTCAAGAATCGTCGAACTAGAGGCCTACAGGAGTTAGCCTCCGGCTGGTCGATCTGACGACGGTGGCCATGAGCACTGACAGGAGGCCGGCTAGTAGTGCGATGGCGAAGCCGTAGTGAGGGCTGTTCGCGTCGACGACTCGGCCGGCACAGGCGGCGCCCAGGGCGATGCCGGCGGCGCTTCCTGAGTTCAGCCAGGTGAAGGCCTGCGTCAGGACGGTCGGCTCGACGGATGACTCGGTCATCACTGCTGAGAGGGTCTGGAACGGTGCAATCGCTAGCCCTGGCAGGGCTAGCGCGATTCCGACTGCCCAGGGCGCGCTCACGACCAGTAGCGGCACTGTCGTCACCGTTAGGACGCTCAGCGCCAAGACGAACTGGTTACCGACCGCCATGGGCCAGCGCCTGGCGCCATAGACCAGGCCGGCGACCAAGCTGACCAGACTGGTGATGCTGTAGAGCGGTCCGGCCAGTGCTGGCGTTCCGCGCTCCACCGCGTAGGCGGTGACCGACACCTGCATGCTGCCGAAGAACAGGCCGATGCCGATCGTGGCGGCAACCAGTGCGAGGAATCGCTTGTGTAGCAAGCGACTTGAGCTCACCTGCTGACCAGCGACTGCCGGTGGCGGAGCTGTTCGACGCTGTGCCACCAGACTGAAGCCTCCTGCCAGCAGCAGGCTGGTCGCCAGCACAGTGCCAGCTACCGGGCTCCACAACGAACTCACGAGGCCGACCAGACCTGGGCCGACCAGGAACGCGATGCTGGTGCTCAGAGCCTCCAGTGCGAAGGCCGACGAGAGCAGTCCTGAGCCTCTGAGCGCGTAGGCCCAGCGGGCGGACGTCTGCGCGCCAAGCTGTGGGAGAGAGCCGCCTGCCAGGACACCTGCTCCGACCAGCACCCACAAGGGCGCCTGTGAAACGGTGAGGCCGATCAGCACCGCCATCGCCATCGCATGCGTGAGCAGGATGATGGGCAGCATGCGGATCTGACCGAAGCGGTCGATGAGTTTGGCGACCTGGGGGCCGCCGACCGCCTCGGCGACGGCGAAGCCGCCGGTGACGGTGCCGGCGATGGCGTAGGAGTCAGTGGATGCGTGGACGAGCCAGACGATGCCGAGGCTCGTCATGGCGATCCCGATACGAGCCGGTGCGGCCGCTAGGTAGAACTTCCATGCTCCGGGGGTACGCAGTACCTGGGCATAGGTGATCCGTCCGGTGAGTGCCGGCACGGCAAAGCCTTCCGCTGCCCGTCGGGGCGGGGACAGACCGTGGGCGTCCTGCTTCACCGGTCCGTCGAATCCGCCGACAACCGTCCAGTGGTGGCAGGAAGTGGGGACGCACACCGCCTGCCGGCTCTGTCAACGGGCAGAAATCATCGTTTCAGATTGACGTTGCTCAGCTTACCGTCTTTCAGCACCGGTACGGCGTGACTCTCGTCTACCTCGGCCGCGATCCGGACATCGTCGGCATAGCCGTACTGCGTGAGCTCGCGACCGCCGGCGCAGTCGTGCAGGAGTGTGGGCAGCTCGTCGGCGACCGCGTCGTACGCCGCCGCTGCCGCCCGGGCCTCCGGGGACAGCCCGTCCGTCTCGAGTGCACTGAGGAAGCCACCTGCACCCCAGAGGTCCTCGACGGCCGGTCGGAGCGAGCCGTCCGGCCAGCGCTCCCCAGCAGCGATCGCTACGACCTTCAGGCCCGGATCTGCGGCGAGCCACTCGTTGGCCCAGGCTGCGGCTGCCAAGCGGTTGCGGAGTGAGACGGCGATGACGGTGGCACCACCGTCGCTGAGCTGCTGGGTGATGGTCGAGCCGTTGGGTGACGGGAGCACCAGCCGGGTGACTCCGGTCGCCTGTCGGATGGTGACCGGGGACAGGCTCACGTCACCGGGGCCGGCTTGGGATCGGCCGACGGCGAGGTGAGCGTCGTACTGCTTGGCGTAGGCAACGGCAGTCTCGTCACGCCAGCGGTACGGGTAGACGTCGATGCCGAGGTCGGTGGCGACGGTGACGGCTGTCGTGAACGAGAGCACGTCGACGACTGCCACCAGGTTGCCGGTCACCACGCCGGCGCCGACCGGACCCCAGTCGAAGCCGACGCGGAAACCATGCTGGGAGTACGGGCTGGTCATCCGTCGCATCCTGCCGTCGGGTGACCAGCCCGGCAACCTGGTTTCAGGCCAGGGCGTCCGCGGCAGTCGCGGACGAGTCGCGCAGGAAGGTCGTGCAGCGCTCGGCCTCCTCGGTCTCCCCGATGATGCCGGCCGCTTTGCCGAGGACGGCCAGGCAGCGCAGGAAGCCACGGTTCGGCTCGTGCTCCCACGGGACCGGTCCGTGACCCTTCCAGCCGTTGCGCCGGAGCAGGTCCAGGCCACGGTGATAGCCGGTGCGGGCGTAGGCGTACGCCTCGATGGTGTTCCCCTCGCCGAGGGCCGCCTCGGCCAGCGTCCCCCACGCCAACGAGGAGGCCGGGAACTTGGCCGCGACCTCCACCGCGGGGGCACCGGCGGCGAGTTCCGCCGCGGCCGGGTCCACTGGGAGTAGTGTCTCGGGTGGGCCTGAGAGCAGATTGTTCAATTCCATAAGCACATCTTCGCCGATCACGCCGCCGACCCGGCACGTGACCGTCTGACGAAATCCGTTGACCGTTCACCGACCGGCCACGGATGCTTGAGACCCTGCGTCAAGACCGCCGTGGTTCCCAGCTACGGCCCTGTTGGAGGCACCGGATGAGCGTGATTGTCCTGAACGCGTCGTACGAGCCGCTGCACACCGTGTCGATCCAGCACGCCATCCGGATGCTGGTCCGCGAGGTCGCGGTCGTCGAAGAGGCGCACGGCGAGCGATACATCGGCCCCTTTCCGGTGCCCAGAGTGCTACGGCTGGTCCGCTACGTCGTCACCCACTGGCGCTACGCCGCGGGCCGGATGAAGTACAGCAAGCACGGTGTCCTGCGCCGCGACAAGTTCCGCTGCGCCTACTGCGGTCTCGAGAACGCCGACACCATGGACCATGTCCAACCCAGGTCCCGAGGCGGCCGCACCGAGTGGCTCAACGCGGTCGCCGCCCACGCCTCCTGTAACGAGCGCAAGGGCAACCGCACCCCCGGTGAGGCCAACATGCCCCTCCTCTGGCAACCCTGGGTACCAACCCGCGCCGAGCTCGTCATAGTCACATGACGAGCATTTTTTATGCCCAATTCCGCCTCCTGGCGCCACCAAGACATCGAGATCACCACAGCCGGTAACCGCCCCCACCTAGCCGGCGCCCACCTGAACGCCGGCCGCTGGGTTCTCCACAGGTTGGAAGTTGTTGGGAGATTGCGGGGCTGATTGCTGCAACTTCTTGGGGGACAAAGATCGTTAGAAGCTGACCGTGATTTGATGGACACCACGGGAGGTTCTGGATGACTCAGAAGCGACGCGTATACGCCGACAAGATGGCACTGATGAGCGGGGGCGCTCAGGTTGTGGCGCTGATCTACGCGCGTGCCAGTCAGGACCAGAAGAGGCTAGAGAAGTCTGTCGATGATCAGCTCGACCTTGGACGGGGCGAGGTCGTCCGGCATGGCTGGACAGTGGGAAAGACTTTCAAGGACAACAATATTTCTGCGTCTCGCTATGCGAAGAAGAAGACGCGAGCCGAGTACGAATTGCTACTGGACGCCATCAGGTCCGGCGACGGCGATGTTCTGATCTTGTTTGAGCTCGCTCGCAGTCATCGCGACCTGAAGGTCTATGTAGAACTGCGCGAGCTCTGCATCAATGTCGGCCTCTGGTTCTGGCTGATCGGTGGCCAATTGTACGACTTGCGCGTTCGAGCGGATCTGATGAGTCTCGGATTTCAGGCAGTGCAAGCCGAGGATCAATCCGTTGGAACACATGAGAATGTTCTCCGAGGCATCAACGGGGCCGCTCTTCGCGGACTCCCGCATGGGAAGCTAAACTTCGGTTACCGCCGGATATACGACGAAAAGACTCGGGCTTTCGTTGCACAAGTCCCTGACGATGAATTCTTCGAAGGCACCCCGGGGCCAGACGGCGAGATTCGACTCTACCAGCGAAGCGAGATTGTTCGAGAGGTTTTCAGGCGTCTCGACGGCGGAGCTACAATCCTCGCTATTGAACAGGATTTCCTTGAACGCGGTATCGTGACCGCGAAAGGAAATCCTGTAAATCGCGCAACGATTCGGAAGTGGGCGCTCAATCCGGTTTATATCGGGAAGCGTGTTCTGCACGGCGAGATAGTAGGCGAGGGGCTTTGGGACGGACTGATTTCAGATGAGCTTTACTGGTCGGTCAACGTCATCCTGAAAGACGAAAAGCGGATGAAGACACGCGCAGGGGCAGCGAAGTACATCGCCTCGTACATTGGAAAGTGTGAATGCGGAAGTGTTGTTCAGGTCACGCCACCAACCGAGAGTTGGTACGCCGAGCACATGTACCGCTGTTATCTCAAAAATTGTTGGCGTGTCCCCATGACCGAACTTGACTCACTGTTGCTGTCTACGATCATCGCGTGGTGTTCCCGACCAGACGTCGAAGAATTGCTCACCGCTGCTTACACAGCAAATGATGAGGCTCTGTCCGAGGCCCGTGCGGACGCTAAGCGAATCGAAAGTGAATGGGAAGAATGGTTGAGAGGTGCGACCGTGCAGAAGCTCAAACCCACGGTGGTCGCCCGCTTCGAAGCCCAATTTGAGAGTGAGTTACAGCACGCCAGAGATCGCGCCAAAGAACTAAGCCTGCCTTCGGTTCTGCGCGACACTATTGGTCCCGATGCTGAGCGTAAGATCAAGTCTGCGGACATTGCCGTGAAACGGGAACTACTACGAATCCTCGGGCCGTTTGAGGTATCGCGTGGAGCCGGAAAGAAGGGCGTCCCACTCGACGAGTGCATCACCTGGCATGGGCTCCTAGGATCGGAATTGAACTCCAGCTCGACCAAAGAATGATCATGATCGGCAATACGCAAAGATGAGGGTCGCAGGCATTCGCCTGCGACCCTCATTTGATTTGATAGCTACGGGCTTTCTGGTTGGTCATAGCCTAGCATTCGAGCAATACGAGCGGCCAGCTCAGGCGGCGGCGGTGGCATGTCTGCCACAATTGCCAGGATCTCCGGATCGTTGGGTCTGTATATTCGTGACCGTGGAGCTTCTTCTCTCTTCTCCTTCCTCGCCGTAGGTACGGCGGGTGTTGAGGAATCCTTAGGCCGTGGCGTGGGATATCACCCCCTCCCGGGGATTGCGCGTTAGAGTTCTTAGCGATGCGCGTACGCGTTCTGACGGGCCGAGTCACCTCGGCTGCGGTGTGTGCGGTGTCGGCCGGGCCGTGCGTCTTACCCCTAACGTTTCGGCCCGGCACCGACCGGTGTGGGGCCCTCCCCTTCGCTTCACGTTGCGCCCGATGTGGCGTGTCCACGGGCTGTCCACGGTGGCGTGACGTGCGTTCTAACGTGCGGGCGCGCGCGAGGAGACGAGACGTGGACGGACGGCGGATGGGGGCTACTCCTGTGTGCCGTGTCCGGGGTGGTCGCGGGTCGGGCTGACGAGTCGCCAGCGGCCGGGGGCTGGCTGGGTGAGGGTGTGGTCGACCTGTCCGGCCTTAAGTCGCTTGTAGACCCAGGAGCGGCCCTTTCCAGTCGCGGTTTGTAGCGTGCCGACGGTGACGCCCTCGGCAGGCGCGTCCCGCAGCGCCGCCCAGAGGGCCATTTCCGGCCCTGAGACGGCTGGGGGTGCGCCGGTGGTCTCTGGGCCCTCTGCGGGGCCGTCAGATCGGCTCTGAAGGCCGCTGGCGGCGGTGTCGGCGACCGATCCTGGTCGGGCGTGAGCGGTGGCGGTGGCGGTCACGTCGGGGTCGGTAATCAGGTAGGCGCGTCCTCGGCGGGGTGTGTCGAGTCCGGCCGCCGAAACCAGGAACTTGCCGGGGGCATCGAAGCCGGTGGTGTCCCACCCGGACCGCAGCTTTCCCGCGCCGAGAATCAGATCAACGTCGGGTGCCTCGTTGACTCGCAAGCAGAATCGGACGTTCATTTGTCCTCGCAATGCTGACCCTTCTCCCATGGTTTTCTGTGTCGGTCGTTGGGTGGCGATTAGCAGGCAGACCGCGACGGCTCGGCCGCGTCGTGCGATCGAATCCGCGAGTCGTTGTCCTTTGCGTGAGAGCTCGGCGTATTCGTCGATCATGATGAACAGTTGGGGTTCATCAAATTTCGGGTACCACTCCCGCCGGCCACGGGCCGTCAGAAATTCCGCGCGGGTTTCGAGTTCATCGACGGCGGCTTGCAGAAGGTGTTCCGCGGACTCGTTGTCGTCGGCCAATCGGTGCAGGACTTTCGACCAGGGTGCAAGTTCCATTCCCTTTTTGAGATCAACGCCCCACACCACGGTGTCGTTGCATTCTGCGATCCGGGCAAGGATCACGTTCAGCAGGCCGGATTTGCCGGAGTCGGTCGCGCCACCGATCAGGACGTGCCTGCGCAGGAATGACACCGTGACCGGGGTGCCATCTTCGAATATTCCGACCGTGACGGGATCGGTAATCGAGGCGCGTGCGGAGTTGGTGCGCGGTTCCCATTTGATCGGTTGGGCGTGGGGGTCGGTTTCTACGAGGCGCAGCACGAACTCTGCTGCGTCGTCGGGGACCGCTTCGACCCGCACTGATCCAACTCGGGAACCGAGCGCGGATTCGAGCGCAGGAACGGCCGAAACGGCGTCGGCGTAGTGCTGTCCCCGGCGCATCTTGACTCGCCCGGACCAGCCCCATTTGCCGACCTGTGCCGACACCATGCGTGCACCGGGGAGCCCGGCCTGTTCGGCGGTCTCGGGGAACCGTTCACGGATCAGCCGGACTCGGGTCAGGCGGCGTCGGTCCTCGCGCCACCACCACGGCAACGCCAGCCCGAAACCGGCCAGTGCGCTATAAGTCGGCAGATCACCAGCTGTCGGGCCGTAGACGGCCGCGACAGCGACCGTGGCAGCGAGGCAGGGCGCGAACGCTGCCGCCCAGAGCCGGACCCGCCAGCGGCCCAGCAACGGCCAGCGTCGCAGGAGCCAGCTCGGCCGCCAGATCAACAGAACCAGCGCTCCACCGGCCGCCAGGATTGGCACCGGCCA
Organism: Kribbella sp. NPDC051587; assembly: GCF_044453945.1. NCBI lineage: Bacteria > Bacillati > Actinomycetota > Actinomycetes > Propionibacteriales > Kribbellaceae > Kribbella > Kribbella sp. NPDC051587. Next base: position 202,004 of record NZ_JBITDE010000002.1, on the reverse strand, counting down.
CCATCCGGGGTGGGCAGAATGCAGCCATGCCCCGGTCAGTAACGCGCCGAGCCACCAATAGGCCGGGGCCAGTTCGGAGCGGTACCGGTAGAACGATCCGAGTCCCATTCCGAGAGTCCAGAACAGATCGGAGATTCCGCCCTCGGGGCGGCCGTGGTAAATGACTAGGCCGTCTCGCCGACGTCGGCGGCGGGGAGAATCCCAGCCGCGTATATGCGAACGCTGCCCCATTAGTCATCACCGCCCTCACTGCTCGGTGGACGGCACGACATCGGGTGTGACACCGGCGCGGGCGGCAGTTCGTCTAACACGAATTGCCACGAACCCAGCCAGTCCGCGTCACCGTTCTCGATCGCGAAAAAGATTCCTGCCCGGCATGCGGCGACCAGATCGGCATACCGCATCGCGACTCTCTCAACCTCGGCGATCAGCCGGGGAACATCGCAGGAACTCAGAACAGCGGCCTGATGCAACTCAGGCAGTTCGGGCGCTTGCACAACCGCCCGGAACCGGGCGCGCATCTCGGAAAGATCAACAGAAGTTAATCCGTAGCCGTAACGACGGCTGTAGTTCTCATTCACAGTAACGTCACCACCCATCTAGGCAAGAACTTGGGTCATAGGCGTTACTCCCTTCTCTGAGTTTCTTTGAACTCGGATTTCGACAATCAGCGTGCTACTTGCCGCCGAGCTTGGTCAGCAGGTCTTGCACCCAGGGGTCGTACTGGCTCTTTGCGATGAAATAACCGCACAGACCGGCAATGATCGCGTGCAGAAGGCGCATACCTACAAAGCGGACCAGAACGAACACGCCGACCAGCGAGAGGATCAATCCAGAAAACGTGTAAGCCAACAATTGCGTCACCCCCTCTCCCTCGCTCGATACGAAAGGGCTCAGCAGAACCGCCCGCCTCCGGGCCGGTTCCTTGAATGCCTAGCGTTGCTGGCGCTGTTGCCAGCGGAAACGCAAAGCACACTTACGGCAACACACTCGGCCGCGTTCTTTCTGCGCACCGCATGCGCATCTTGTCCGGAACACCGACCGTCCACCGCTGTTGTTTCGCAAAGCACACCACCTTTCCCCAGTTGGTCCGTCGTCTGCCGGGCCGTTCACTGGTGTACTCCAGTGGATCAACCGTAACTGGTGTACACCACTGGCGCAACCAGGTAATCTGTTGACCCAGGTCAACAGATTCCGAACCTGTGATCGCCAGTCGCTCGTGAGGATCGTGCTGGTTGGGAGCTGCTGCGCAGAACCTTGAATGCCAGATCGAGGAACTCCGGCTTTACAGATCAGGGAGTGAGCCAGTGAACGCCAAGGCCCAGGGCGGCGACGCCCTTAGTGAGTCCGCCGCCCAAGCCCTTCATGAGGCTGGCGTGATCGCGGGTGTGCCCGCCACCGGTAAGACGGATCTCATCGCCGGGATTCTGCGCGACAAGATCCTTTCCGGTCAGTTGCCCCCGGCTACGGTCCTACCGTCCGAGCGAACCCTCAGCGCGGAGTTCGAGGTCAACCGGCTGACCGTTCAGCGTGCGATTGCTGTTCTGCGGTCCGAGGGGCTTGTGCAGTCGATTCACGGCAAAGGTGTGTTTGTTCGCCGGGCTGGCGATTGGCCCAGCCGCACGCATCACCGGACAATCACCGTGGATGGTGACGGCAACTACGTTGACTCCGAGTCCACCGGGGGCGAATGGCGAGACATTGAGCCGCCGAGCAAATACGACACCAACGCGGAAGGGCCATTAGCGCTCACGTTCGGCGTCGTTGAGGGGACGCTATTTCACGCCTCGGATCGCCTACTTGAAAACGACACGGGAACACGCATCTTTCTGCGAAACTATATCCCGGCGACGGTCGCGAAAAAATTGCGCGGAATTGCCCGCCGGCCTTACATTTCAGCCCGCGAGACTTTCAAGGCGGCGAAGGCCGCTGGAATGGCGCTTGACTTCAATGACTACGTGGGCGCGCGGAACCCGACGCCCGCAGATGCTCATTCGCTCCGCATCCCCGATGGAATCCCCATGCTGATCACGCGGCGAATAACCACCCACGACGGCCAGCCGATTCTCATGCAGGAAACGCGACGCAGCGCCGAGGACACGCAACTTCACTACCGGCCCCAGTAGCGGCCAGACTCTACAAATTCCAAATGGCCGCCGCGCATTACGCGCAGCGGCCATTTGGAATTATGGCAAGGACTCAGGAGCCCTCAGCGGCGGGCATCGGTGCCCAGTTCAGATTCTGTGGACGCTCGCCGGTTCGGAGCATGTCCTTGATGGCGGTCAATGTCTGGGTGAGATCCAGCACTGAGTTTTGCGGGAACTGCTCGGCGTATCCGTGGCAGAGATAGACGACTTCGTCACGATCGCTCATTCGGCCGATTGCGTAGACAGTTCCTTGACGATCGGTATAAGCGAGGCCGCCCGACTTGGATGCGGGATCGACGCCGACAATCAGCTGATGGTCGGGGAGGCCGTCTGCGTCTTTGCGGCGTTCGTTGACGATCAGGGTCGCTGCGGACGAATCGACGGAGCGTGTTGCGTCCAGCACGAGATGGTCAAGGAAAGCAGCGGCCGACTTATCGTCAACAATCGCCACCGTCTCGCCAGGCTTGTAATGAGCGCTGATTGTGTATTCGTACTTCACTGCTGCGCCCCTTCGCGGGTGGGTGACCACAAGACATTCTCTGGCCGCTGACCGGTGCGGAGTGCTTCGGCAATTGCGGACTTCACGATATCGACACTTATAAGGGAATCGGCCGGGAAGCTCTCATCGTGACCCTGCATGAACAGCCGAACTTCCTCCTGTCCGCTGTCTCGGCCTTTCACGTACATGCTTCCGCGCAGGTCGGTAAACCCCAAGGTCCACGCAGAGGCGTCGGGGACGATGCCGATCCGCATTTCGTGGTCGGTCAAACCGTCCTCGTCCAGCTGGCGGCCGTCAATGTAGAGCCAGGCGCAGGTATTGTCCGGATCATTTATTGCAGCTTCAAGAAGCGTGACGAGATAGCTTTCAACGTCGCCCTCGCTGGCAAGCTTGGTCGAGTCGTCGTGACCGCCATATGAGGCACTGATTGTGTAGTTCATGCCGATTCCTCGTCCCTGCCTTTGAAGATGCCGCGATAGCCGTTCGGTCCGTATACTACAAGCTCCGACCCGGGCGGCAAGAACCGCGGAAGGAGTTTCGGGCAATTGAATCCCGGAGTGATGCATGGCTCGTTGTTCAGATAAAGGGTTGCACGTTTGATTCCTTTGAGGCGCATATGCATGGCGAACTTGATTTCGGTGTGGCTCGTTCGGTCGTACGGCGGCCATCCTTTCTCGCTGCAAAGATCCAGCGCCTTCCTTTCGAGGAAGTCTCCACGCCCGCTGACAAAGTCATTCTGCTTTCCATGGTTGTCGATAAAGATTCCTGTGGTCGGATCACTGTTTCTGGGATTTCTCTGCGGCAGTCGTCGCATGATGTTCTGCACAGAATCTGGATGCCGTCGAGTTGGTGCCGCACTGATCGTGGGATCTGCTTTAGTCGCCGGTCTTTCGCCACTGACCATCTGCTCAGCCCAGCCGCGCGCACGCGGAGGAACCCGCCCGGCATATTCGGCGGCCTGCTCGCACGCCCGCGCGGCTGCGTCGAGCTGAACCGCCGCCGAACGCACTCCCGGATTGTTCGATCCAAAGGCAGCTAAATGTGCAGCCTGTTCACGGCACCGGAACGCCGTCCGCTGGAGATAGGCCACCACATTCGGGATCTGATCAATACAAGCCAGCAACTCCCCGGCAACGCGCTGTAGTTCCGACGGCATCGGAAACCGCGCCGATCAAATCTGATCTGCATAGCTTTTGCAACCCTGTGCCGCGATCAGCAAAGCCTCTGAAGCCTGCTCGACCGCCCTGCCCGCCGCGTCGAGAAGCTCGCTGATATCCGCGTCAGCCTTCGTCGCCGAACCCTGAATCAATGCGAGCACCTGTGCGCTATTACCGGCAAAGCGCTGCTTGAAGGCACCGAGGCTGGCAGCCCCGCTAGTTGCCTCAGTGGCGATTTGGTGAAGCTGAACCTTGAGTTGCTGAACTTGGGACATGGGGGACGGATTCCCTTCGGTGAAAAAGTTGGACAAAAAATTTTCTGAATTAAAGATTGCCGGCGCGAGCGCCATAGAAATTTTTAGTGCCATGTACGCCAGGCCCCTGGCGTTCAAAAGGCAGCGCCCAGGGCCGCTCTAGCTCGGGCAGCACAAGGACCCCCGGGGGTACCATCTGCCCCGGGGGTCCTCGCGGTCCTCCAACCGGGCCACCCCGTGTCTCTGCCAAGGGAAGGGGTGGCCCGGACTCACGTTCACCTGCGCCTGCTACTTGCGGGATGCAGCCCGCAACCGCCCCGGTGAGACCTCCTCCACAGGGGGGAGCAGGTATGCACGCGAGACGGTCACGGACTGCGAACTAGAGAACGGAACTCACCGGCCATCCCCGGTTAGACCCATTGGCCGTTCACACAACGTTCCGTTCATGCTTACTTCTATTGATGGTTTACGTGCCCGACGCTCCCCGGCTCGCGCACGCCGAGGAGCGTCGGATTTGGGCACTCCCTCAATCCGCCAGGCGAGAGAGTTGCCCAGTCTGGAGGGCGGAACGGACGCGGAGTAATGTCACGAGACCATGAGGAGGATGGTTGAGGGGATCCCTGACCAGCACGCCCGCTCCGCCAGATCATGAGGTTTCTAGGTCGCCGAACCTACGGCTTGCGCGAGCACAACCCTGATTCCCTGCTGTTCGAAAAGGCTGCGCACTTGCAGCGGGTTCCCTAATGCGGACAGGTGGAGGAGACTCGGGATTATCATTACGCGCAACTCGGCATCCAAAAGGGCATTGAGGCATGCCGTCAGCTTCTCTGCCGCCCTATCTAACTCTTCTTCGTAGATCTCGACTTCGTCGGCGGCAAATCCTTCTTGCACGGCGCGATCCATTATGGAGCGGCGCAAAAGCATCACCTCTGTGCTTGTCATCAGGAATCCCTTCCTGAGATAGCCGCAAACTGCACGCGTAACCACGATTCCCCGTTCAGAACACGAATGCGATGCCACCGCGCTGCGCCAGGCGAACGCTCCGGAAATCATCGGAGCGGAGGCAAGGTTTCCGGATCAGGCAACGGCGGAAGAGGCTCGTTCGTGATCGGGAGGCCCGCGAACCGTTTCCCCATCGCGTCCTGATACCGAAACGCCAATTCCGGCGCAGCGATGTAGTCGGCAATGGGTGTCTTGCCGAACCACACCCTGACGCGCCTTCTTTCCGGCATCACGTTCGCGCTCATCCTTGCTCCCCTTCCCCTGGCGGACCAGCAACCGCCGGTGCGGTCGATCGCTGATTGACTGACGGGATTCAGACTTCCGGACTCTGCGTCTCGTTACGTCACCTTGCGTGTCCCACTTGTGACCGTCTGACGGTCGTCAGCTCTCGTCTCTGTCTCATCTGCTTGCTAGGCTGCGGACAGTTCGACGGAGCGGGGACAAAACTCATGACAAATCAGGGAACTTGCCTCAAGGCTCTGCTGAAGCAGCGCCACATGCAGGAGTACCGCGCCTTTTGCCGCGAGTACGACCGTATAGCGGCGGCATTGGATCGGACTCTCGTTGGAGGATTCCCGAGTAAGGCGACCTTCTATCGGTGGCTTTCCGGAAGGGACCTCGTCGGCGTCCCGCACCCGGCGCATTGTCGGGTGCTTGAATGCATGTTCCCCGGATGGACCGTCGCCGCATTGCTGAAGCCGGAGAACGGAGAACTATTTGATCCGCTGGAAGGCGGGGGATCTAATGCCGATGTGTCTCGGCCTGCTGCTACACCTGCTGATCTGGTTGCCCTGTATGCCCACAGGTCGGATACACCAAAAAGTCTCTGGCTGAATCTATTGCTTGGAGCAACTCAAAGTATCGACCTGTTTGCGAATGCCAGCCTATTTCTACCGGAGGATAATCCCGAGGCGATCCGAATACTCAAAGACAAGGCAAAGGCTGGGGTTCAGGTGCGCATCCTGCTGGGTGATCCCGACGACCCGGCAATGGCTTTACGAGGTCATGAGGAGCGTCTATACGATGGCATCCCTGGGCGAATCAAAATGGCGCTCGCCTATTACTCCCCACTTGCTGGTGTTGATGGAGTTTCGTTCCGCCTTCATGGGACCTCGCTGTACAACTCAATCTTTCGATACGACGATCAGATGCTCGTGAACTCTCACACGTACGGAACCTATGGGTACTTAGCACCAATTCTGCATCTGCGCAGGCATCCAGATTCTGATCTCTTCGATACCTACATGCGCAGTCTTGAGCTCGTCTGGTCGGAAGAGTCTCGGGAGTTCACCGGTGCAGCTATCCCCGTACCTCAGTGAGGGCACTGACCACATCCGCGAGATTTCGCAGATTATCCAACGCAACACGTGCCCCGGACTCCCGCAGTTCCTGAATCCCGTGCACGCCGCTAGCCACCGCGATTATCTGCGCGCCTCCGTCAATGGCGGCTTTCACATCAAGCGGGGTATCTCCGATGAGGACCGTTGACTGCTCGTCGAACTGAACGGCGTACTTGCGAAAGACCTTCTCGCGTGCCGCATCCACCAGCTTAGATCTCACAATATTGTCGGAGCCGTAGCCGCCGACCTCCAGATCAACCAGGTTGTCGAGACCAAAAGCCGCAAGCTTGGATCGGCCGTTCTCCTGAATGTTGCCCGTCAAGGTAGATTGAATGATTCTCGAATTGTGGGCGAGTGCTTTTAACGTCTCGCGTGCTCCCGGTAGCGCATAGCCGCGCTCGGGGAGTTGCGGCGCCATCGTCTCCATGGCCTTCAACAGCGCATCCCTGATGTCGGCAATGGCGTATTGATCAGAGTCAATGGAGTTGGCTGCGAAAAGCTCACGCATAATCTGGAAGTCTGTCCGACCGTGCGTCGTCGGCCTGACCTCTGGGGAGCGGCCGACAAGCAACTCAAAGCCCAACGCGTAAGTGTCTTTGCTGACGCCGCCATTCTCGATCAACGTATGATCAACGTCCCATAGAATTAGGGTCGGCGGAAGCGAATCAATGGCATTCTGCGTAGGGCGATCCATAGGCCCGATTCTCTCACGCTGACGAGAGGCTCCGCAGGCCCAAGTCCGGCCCGTGAGCCGTCACTGACAGTGCCTCGGCCGGGGAGTGCCAGACGCGCTTCAGACTACCTTTGTGGCCTCTGACCTGCGCAAACGTCCGATGGCGGCTAACGAAACTTGACAGGTATGAATCCTCAACTTGCAGTGATGGCCAGCCTTCGGGGTGGGGTGTTTCGGCGGGCGGATGCCCGAGCTTGTGGATATGACGACGCGGAGATCGACTACTTGCTGGCGAGCGGCGGGTGGCGGCGGATCCGGCACGGGACGTATGCGGAGCAGGGTGCGCTCTCGGTGGTGACGCCGGAGGTGTTGTATGCCCGGCGGGTGCATCGTGCGCTCCAGGCGACGGGTGGTGAGGTCTTCGCCAGCCATCAGTCGGCCGCTGTGCTGCATGCGCTGCCCGTGTGGGGGCTCGACCTGTCGACCGTCCACGTGACGGCTCCAGCAGGGCGTCGCGGCCGCGTCGGCAGCGTGTACCGGCATATCCGGGATCCGGTCGGCCCCGGCGTACTGGTCTGGAACAGGTTGCCCATGGTCTCCGCGGCGCGAGCAGTCGCCGAGGTCGCGTCGACAGCACCGACGATGCCGGCGATCGCCCTGGCTGACGCTGCTCTGTACGCCGGTCTCGTCACCAGACGCAGCTTGCGCCGGGCCGCCGACCTTCTCGAGTACGGCGGCGGCCGGGCACTCGGCGTCCTCGCCCAGTGCTGCGGTGCGGCTTCCGTGGCCGAGTCGCGACTGCGGTTCATCCTCGGCACTGCCGGCCTACCCGACCCGGCGAAGGACTTGCCGCCAGGTGTCGAGGTACCGGAGCTCGAGGCCGCGCTCTGGTTCCCGGATCAGCGCACGCTCGTCGAGTTCGAGCCGCGTCGGCCCAACTGGTACGCGGAGCCCGACGAGGACGTCGAGCAACCCACGCCGGTGCCCACCGCGGACGGTCCGCCACCAGTCGAGAGGTGCTGGATCTCGTGGTCGGACCTCGACCACCCGAAGACCGTGCTCGACCGCATCACGAGCACGTTCGAGCGGGCGGTCCGGCGGACCGACATCCGGCACGTCGACTTCGCCCGGATGTGACGAAGGGGCCCATCGCCGCAGCGATGAGCCCCCTCGAATTCCCAGCGTGAGCTCAGAACCCAGCCCTGGAAGGAGAAACCGTGATGTCAGCCGTTCAACGAGGTGCCGGTGGAACGGAGGCTCTCGCAGGCTTCCTTGATCCGGTCAGCCATGCCGGCCTCGGCGGCCTTGCCCCAGGCGCGCGGGTCGTAGGCCTTCTTGTTGCCCACCTCGCCGTCGACCTTCAGGACGCCGTCGTAGTTGGCGAACATGTGCGCCGCGACCGGGCGGGTGAACGCGTACTGCGTGTCGGTGTCGACGTTCATCTTGATGACACCGTGGTCGACCGCGGCCCGGATCTCCTCCAGGGTCGAGCCGGAGCCACCGTGGAAGACGAGGTCGAACGGGCGCTCCTTGCCGATCTTGGCGCCGACCTGATCCTGGATCTCCTTGAGGATCTCCGGACGCAGCTTGACCGCACCCGGCTTGTAGACGCCGTGCACGTTGCCGAAGGTCAGCGCGGTCAGGTAGCGGCCGTGCTCACCGGCGCCGAGCGCCTCGACCGTGGCCAGACCGTCCTCGACCGTGGTGTAAAGCTTCTCGTTGATCTCGTTGGCGACACCGTCCTCCTCGCCACCGACGACGCCGACCTCGATCTCCAGCACGATCCTCGCCGCCGCGGCCTTGGCCAGCAGGTCCTTGGCGATCTCGAGGTTCTCGGTCAGCGGGACCGCGGAGCCGTCCCACATGTGGGACTGGAACAGCGGGTTCTCGCCGCGCGCGACGCGCTCGGCGGAGATCTCCAGCAGCGGCCGGACGAAGCCGTCCAGCTTGTCCTTGGGGCAGTGGTCGGTGTGCAGCGCGATGTTCACCGGGAAGTTCTTGGCGACCTCGTGCGCGTAGGCCGCCAGCGCGACGGATCCGGTCACCATGTTCTTCACGGTGGAGCCGGACAGGTACTCGGCGCCGCCGGTGGAGACCTGGACGATGCCGTCCGAGCCCGCCTCGGCGAAACCGCGCAGTGCGGCGATCAGCGTCTGCGAGGAGCTGACGTTGATGGCCGGGTAGGCGAAGCGGTTCTGCTTGGCCTTGTCCAGCATCTCTGCGTAGACCTCAGGGGTGGCAATAGGCATGTCTCGCGGTACTCCTCACAACAAAGTTCCTGTGTGTTGAGCTCCAGTATTGCCGCCGGGTACTTCGTCGTACCCGGCGGCCCGTCTGCTGACCGGCCAGGTGACCGGGGAGCGAACAGCAGAAGAACAGACCAGTTGATGACAGGACCGGTCCAGTCTGGATCAGGCCGAACCGGTCCGCGGGCCCCGCGGGGTGAGGGCCATGTGCAGCCGGTAGCGGTCGGCCCGGTAGGCCGACCAGGACAGCTCGACGACCTTACGGCCGGCGAAGGTGGTGCGCTCGAGGACCAGCAGGGGTGCCCGCCTGGCCACGCCGAGAACCCGGGCGACGTGACCGTCGGCGTTGTCCGCCCGGACGGTCTGCTCACCGGAGGTGACGACGACGTCGTACTCGCTGGCGAAGACGTCGTACAGGGTGCCGAGCTCACGGCCGAGCAGGCCGGGGAAGAGCGCGGACGGATAGAAGCCGACCTCGTAGGCCATCGGCGAGGCGTCCGCGGTGCGCAGCCGCTCGACCCGGATCACCTTGGTGCCCTTGGCGACCCGCAGGCCCTTCGCGGTCTCGTCGGAGGCCTCGATCTCGGTGGCCGACAGCACCACCGTGCCGGGCTCCAGGCCGCGGGCCCGCATCTCCCGGGAGAACGAGGTGAGGTGCAGCTGGGAGTCGACCTGCGGGCCGGTGACGAAGGTGCCCTTGCCGTGCACCCGCTCCAGCGCGCCGGACTCGACCAGGTCGCTGATCGCCTGCCGCACGGTCACCCGGGAGACGTTCAGCTTGTCCACCAAGGCCCGTTCCGAGGGGATCGGATCCCCCGGATGCAGCTCGACATCGATCAGCCGCTCCAGCACCGATCGGACCTGGGCCCGCTTCGTCGCCACCATCGAAACTCGATCCTCCAGACCTGGGCGGGACTCGGGGGTGCCCCGGGACGCCGCTCACTGCTATCGTGCGCAGCATACCTGTTAAGACCAGATAGGACCAGTGATCTGAGTGGTGTCTGTTCCCGCCCCGGAAACCCAGATGGCGCGCGAGATTGCCGAACAGCCGGCCGCCCTGGCCGCGACGTTCGAGCATGTTCTCCCGCTGCGGCACGACATCACGCGGCTGGCCGCGGGACGCCGCAACGTCATCTTCGTTGCCCGGGGATCGTCCGACAACGCGAGCGTCTACGGGCGCTACCTGACCGAGATCCACGCCGGCCGGCAGGCCGCGCTGGCCGCTCCGTCGGTCGCGACGCTGTACGGCGCCAACCTCGACCTGTCGAACTCGCTGGTCGTGGCGGTCAGCCAGTCCGGGGCGACCCAGGAGATCGTCGAGACCGCCGAGTGGGCCAAGCGCAACGGCGCGGCCGTCGTCGGCATCACCAACGACGGCGACAGCCAGCTCGCCTCGACCGCCGATGTCGCCCTGATCACCCAGGCCGGCAAGGAGCTCGCGGTCCCGGCGACCAAGACCTACACCACCCAGCTGGCCGCGATCACGGTCGTCGTCGACGCGCTCGCGCAGAAGCCGGGCACGCTGGACGCCGATATCGCCCGCGTTCCGGACGCGGCGGCGAAGATGCTCGAGGGTTCGGTCGAGGAGGCCGCCGCGCTGCTCGCCGCCGCGCACGACGTCCTCGCCAGCGGTCGCGGCCTGACCTTCGGCACCACCCTCGAGGTCGCGCTCAAGCTCGAGGAGACCTGCCTCCAGCCGGTCCGAGGTCTCTCGTACGCCGACCTGAAGCACGGCCCGATCGCGGTCGTCGACGCCGACCTGGTCACCATCCTGGTCGCCGCCGGCGAAGGCCCCGCCCTGCCCGGCATGACCGAGCTGGCCGGCCTGGTCCGCGAGAAGGGCAGCAAGATCCTCGGCATCGGCGGCGACCCGACCTTCGCCTCCCGCTGCGACGTGAACCTGCCCGGCCCGGATCTCCCCGAGACCCTGGCCCCGCTGGCCCTCGTCATCCCCGCCCAGCGCGCGATCGAAGCCCTCGCCCGCAAGCTCGGCCTCGACCCCGACGCCCCACGCGGCCTCCGCAAGGTCACCCAGACCGACTGACGACTTGACTGTGCCCTAAGGCCACGGTTTCAGCTGCTGCTCGGAAGCATCCGAGCAGCAGAGGAGACACACCATGGGACGGGGACGCAGACGGATCGCGAGCTGGGGGCTCACGATCGCGGCGATCGGATCGATGCTGATACCGACCAACAGCACCGCGGCCACCGCCGGAACCACCTCGGCAGCCTCGAAGGTGGTGTGGGCTGGGTGCGCAGCGGATGTCACGGCGAAGTTCCCAGCGGTCCCGATGGAGTGCACAACGGTTCCGGTGCCGCTCGACTACACGCAGCCCGGCGGCACGACGATCGACATCATGCTGTCCCGGGTGGCCGGCAACAGCGCGAAGCGCCGCGGCGTCCTGCTGACCAACCCCGGCGGCCCGGGCGGCGAGGGCCTGTCCATGCCGGCTGAGCTGGTGACGCTCGGGATTCCGGGCAGCGTGCTCGACAGCTACGACCTGGTCGGGATGGATCCGCGCGGCGTCGGCCACTCCGCGCCGGTCAGCTGCGGCTTCACCACCGGCCAACCGTACGGCGGCAATGTCCCGCCGTACCCGGCCGACGCGGCGGCGGTGACCAGGCAGGCCGCCATCGCCAAGGGCGTCGCCGACCAGTGCGCCGCCAACGACCACGACGGACGCCTCCGGTTCCTGTCGACCGCCAACACGGCACGCGACATGGACGTCATCCGGGCAGCGCTGGGCGAGCCGAAGCTCAGCTATTTCGGCGGCTCGTACGGTACGGCGCTCGGCGCGACGTACGCCTCGCTCTTCCCGGAACGCACTGACCGCATCATCCTCGACAGCAACTCCGGCGGCACAGTCCTCACCCGCGAGAGCCAACTCCGCTTCGGGCTCGGCGCTGAGCAGCGATTCCCCGACTTCGCGAAGTTCGCGGCCGCCCGGAACGCGGCGTACGGGCTCGGCCGCACACCCGCCGAAGTGCGCCGGAACTTCCTCGCCTTCGCGAAGCGACTGGAGACGAAGCCGGTTCTCGGGTACGACGGTGCCGCCTTCCGGATCACCGCCTTCTCCAGCCTCTACGCCGACCACGACTTCCCCCGGCTCGCGCAGCTCTGGCAGGGCCTGCAGAGCTTCGCCGCCTCCGACCAGCTGACCACAGCCTCCACCTTGTCGGCACCCAACGCCCTTGCCGCCGATCCCGTTCTCGGCGGCGCGCAGCAGAAAGTTGCCCAGGACAACCAGTCGGCCGGCCAGGTCTCGCCGTACGACAACAGCCTGTCGGCGTACCTCGCCGTCGTCTGCAACGACTCGGTCTGGCCGCGGGACCTCGCCACCTACCAACGCGACGTACAGGATGCTCGCAAGCGCCACCCGCTGTTCGGAGCGGCCGGCGCCAACATCAACCCGTGCGCGTTCTGGCCACACGCCCCCGCCGAACCGCCGGCCACGATCAGCAGTAAGGGTCCGGCCAACATCCTTCTCCTGCAGAACCTCCGCGACCCCGCGACCCCACACATCGGTGGCGTCCTGCTGCGCAAGGCCTTCGGGGACCGGGCCCGGTTGGTCAGCGTCGACCAGGGCGGCCACGGCGCCTACGTGTACGGCGGCAACGCGTGCGTCCTCAACGTGGCAACGGCCTTCCTCGTCGACGGGAAGCGGCCGAAGCACGACCTGCGCTGCGGCGCATAGCCGCTAGCCCTCCACGCCATGGCAGGATCGGGCCCATGGCGTGGAGCACCCGGCAGCTCGCCGAGCTGGCAGGCACGACGGTCAAAGCGGTCCGGCACTATCACAAGCTCGGCCTGCTGCCCGAGCCCCAGCGAACCTCCAACGGCTACAAGCAGTACGGCGTCGCGGAGCTGACCCGCCTGCTGCAGATCCGCCGACTGGCCGAGCTCGGCCTCTCCCTCGCGCAGATCGCCGAGCACCAGGACGAACCTTCCGAACAGACGCTCCGACAGCTCGACGTCGAACTCGCCGCCGGCATCGAGCGGCTGCAACGCCTCCGCGCCGAACTCACTCCCATCCTCGAACACGGCTGGCCGACCGACTTCCCCGCCGAGTGGGCACCTCTCATCGGCGCGATGCCCGCCAACGACCGCGCCCTGCTGGTCGTCCAGGCTCGCCTGCTGGGGCCTGAGGGGCTCGAGGCCTGGAAGCGGTTCCTGGTCGAGTACGTCGAGGATCCCTCCGTCGGCGAGTTCGACCGGCTCCCGCCGGACGCGCCCGAGAGCACCCGTGCCGACCTGGTCGTTCGCCTCGAGACGCACTTCGCCGAGATCCGCGCCGAATTCCCGGAACTACGCGAGTCCCGGGCGACGGCCCCCGGCGGCCCACAGCACGTCGGGCGCACGATCGACCTGGCCATGCACGACGTCTACAACCCCGCCCAGCTCGACGTCTTGCAGCGAATCCGAAATCGGAGGAAGTAGCGGACAGAACCTGGCCGCTACTCCTGCGAGAGTAGAGACATCAGCACAGCAGATGAAGGGTGTGGGCAGATTGTTGCGAGGCATGGCGACGGTGAGTTTCTACGCGGACGACGTGAAGGCGGCGCGCGACTGGTACGCGGAGCTGCTCGGGGCCGAGGCGTACTTCGCGGTTCCGACGGCGGAGGACCCGCAGTACGTCGAGTTCCGGATCGGCGACTTCCAGGCCGAGCTCGGCATCATCAACGCCAAGTTCGCCCCGCACTCCGTGGGCGGCGGACCGGCGGGATCGATCCTCTACTGGCACGTGGACAACCTCGAGGCGTCACTCGCCCGGCTGCTCGAACTCGGCGCCACCCTCGTCGAGGAGATCACCGAGCGCGGCCAGAACACCGGCTTCATCACGGCCTCGGTCACGGACCCGTTCGGCAACGTCATCGGCATCATGAACAACCCGCACTACCTGGAGATCTTCCAGGCCACGCACGCCTGAGACAGCACCCCGCGAGGCCCACGCCCGCTGACGAAACAGTCAGTCGGCGTGGGCTTCGTCGTACTCGGACTGAGCCGTGAGGATCGTCGGCATGCTCGTCGTGAGGTAGCCGATCAGGTCGAGCAGCTTCGCAGCCAGTACGGCGCCAGTCGGCGTCAGGCTGTATTCGACCTTCAGCGGGAACGTCGACTGGACGTCCCGCAACACCAGGCCGTCGCGTTCGAGCGCCTGCAGGGACTGGGCCAGCATCTTCTGGCTGACCCCGTCGACGTGCCGGCGCAGCTCGTTGAAGCGCAGTGGCCCATCGGCCAGCGCTCCGAGCGCCAGCGCTCCCCAGCGGCCGGTCACGTCCTCGAGCACCGGCCGGGACGGACAGGCGGCCGAGAACACGTCGTACTCGATGTCCTCGCTCACCTGACCAGTGTAGTTCGTCACAGGAACCAGGTACTTGAAGTTTGTAGTTTCTATTGGTAAGCAGTATCTATCAGAAACTACAGGTACGAGGAAGAGGGATCATGACGATCGATCGGCGCTCTCTGATCAGGAACAGCGGCGCGGTAGGTCTGGGCGCACTGGCCCTGGCCGCGGTGAACAACGGGACCGCACTCGCGCACGACGACTACCCGGCGCACCTGTCTGCCCAGGAGCGGCGGCACCTGCGGACCTTCGACGAGCTGGACTTCGAGATCTTCACCGGCCAGAAGTGGAACCGGCTCGACGAGAGCCACGCCCGCAACATCCGCGTGCACTGGCCGGACGGGCACTTCACCGACGGCATCGACAAGCACATCGCGGATCTGAAGGCGATGTTCGTCTGGGCGCCCGACACCCGCATCCAGCAGCACCCACTCCGGGTCGCGACCAACGAACTGACCGCGGTCACCGGAATCATGGAAGGCACCTTCACCCGCCCCATGCCCGACGGCAACGGCGGCTACATCAAGCCCACCAACAAGTCCTACAAGATCACCATGGCCACCGTCGGCATCTGGAACCGCCACAACACCATGGACGAGGAGTACCTCTTCTGGGACAACCAGTCCTTCAACGCCCAACTCGGCCTCGGCTAACCGCCGCGGTGCTTCAGGGCGGTGGTGATGTGGTCGGCGGCGCGGAGGAGGTGCGGGAGGACTTCCTGGCACAGGGAGTCGGGGGTGGAGCGGGAGGCGTGGGCGGAGACGTTGAGGGCGGCGATGATCCGGTCGCGGGAGTTGCGGATGGGGGCGGCCAGGGAGCGGAGGCCTAGCTCGAGCTCCTGGTCGACCAGGGCGTAGCCGTCGACGCGCGCCTGATCGATGGTCGCGCGGAGAGCTTCGGGTGCGGTGACCGTGTGGTCGGTGAGGGGCTCGGCGGCCAGCGACGACAGGTACGCATCCAGGTCGGCCGGCGGGAGGCCGGACAGGAGGACGCGGCCCATCGAGGTGGGGTAGGCGGGCAGTCGCGCGCCTACCCCGAGGGCCACGGTCATGATCCGGCTGGTGGGGACGCGAGCGACGTACACGATGTCGGGGAGGTCGAGCGTCGCGATCGAGCAGGACTCGCGGGTCGCGGCGCTCAGCTCTTCCATGTACGGCCCGGCCAGCTCACCGAGGTCCAGCGAGGACAGGTAGGCCCAACCGAGCGCCAGCACGCGCGGGGTCAGTGAGAACTGGCGGCCGTCGGTGCGGACGTAGCCGAGCTGCTCGAGCGTGAGCAGGATCCGCCGCGCGGTGGCCGGCGTGATGCCGACGTCGCGCGCCACCTCGCTCAGCGTCAGCGCGGGCGCCGCGGCGGAGAACGCGCGGATCACCGCAAGCCCACGCTCGAGACCTTGCAGGAAGGTCCCACTGGACGCCTCACCGGCCATCGGTTAGCCTACTTTTCGTTGAAAGAAGAACTTTTCGCTCAGCGAAATCATAGTGGAGCCGCGCATGCCCCGTCCAGTCCCGCTCGACGAAGCGATAGCGACTCACGTCCACGACGGTGACACCGTCGCGCTCGAGGGCTTCACCCACCTGATCCCGTTCGCCGCCGCGCACGAGATCGCCCGCCAGGGCCGCCGGCACCTGAAGCTCGTCCGGATGACGCCCGACGTCGTCTACGACCAGCTGATCGGCCTCGGCGTCGCGGACGAACTCGTCTTCTCGTACGGCGGCAATCCCGGCGTCGGCTCGTTGCATCGCCTGCGTGATGCCGTGGAGAACCACTGGCCGCACAAGCTGGTCGTCCACGAGCACAGCCACGCGGGCCTGGCCAACGCGTACGTCGCTGGTGCCGGTCGACTGCCGTTCGCCGTACTGCGGGGATACCGGGGCACCGACCTTGAGCAGCAGAGCGACATCATCAGCCGGGTCACCTGCCCGTTCACCGGCGAGGAACTGGCCGCAGTGCGAGCCGTGAACCCAGATGTGACTGTCATCCACGCACAGCTCGCAGACCGCGAGGGCAACGTGATGCTGTGGGGTCTCACCGGCGTCCAGCGCGAGGCGATCCTCGCGGCGGACCGGGCGATCGTCACGGTCGAGGAGATCGTGGACGAGTTCCCCGAGCGCACCGGAGCGGTGATTCTGCCCGAGTGGGCGCTGAAGGCGGTGAGCGTCGTACCGGGTGGGGCGTGGCCGTCGTACGCGCTCGGCTACTCGACGCGGGACAACGACTTCTACCAGCAGTGGGATGCGGTGTCGCGTGATCGCGGCTCCTTCCTCGCCTGGGCCAAGGAGACCGGACTGGAGGCAGTTGCCGATGTCTGAGAGCTGGAACAGCGCGGACATGATGAACGTCGCCGCCGCCCGCGAACTGCATGACGGGGACGTGTGCCTGGTCGGGGTCGGCCCGCCGAACCTCGCGGCGAACCTGGCCAGGCACACGCATGCGCCCGACTGCCGGCTGGTCTACGAATCGGGCGCGATCGACGCCAAGCCGCGCCGGCTGCCGCTGTCGATCGGGGACGACGACCTGGCGGCCACCGCGACCTCGGTGGTCTCGGTGCCGGAGATGTTCAACTACTGGGTCGGCGCCGGCCGGATCGACGTCGGCTTCCTCGGCGCCGCGCAGATCGACCGGTTCGGGAACATCAACACGACGGTGATCGGCGATCACGACGCACCGAAGACCCGGCTACCCGGTGCCGGTGGCGCGCCCGAGATCGCGGCGAACGCCGGCCGGGTGATCGTGATCGTGAAGCAGTCGCCGCGGACGTTCGTCGAGCAGGTCGACTTCGTCACCTCGGTCGGCTATGGACCGACCGGCCGCGAACGGCAGGCGCCCGGCGCCGGTCCGACGCTGGTGATCACCGACCACGGCGTCCTCGAGCCGGACCCGGAGACCAACGAGCTGACCATGACGCGCCTGCACCCCGGTGTGACGGTCGAGCAGGCCCGTGCCGTCACCGGCTGGGATCTGAAGATCGCCGAGAACATCGAGAGCGTCCCGGCCCCGACCGAGGTCGAGCTGGACATGCTGCGCCGGTTGCGCGCCCGCGAGGTCATCGATGCCTAAGGCAACAAGATGACCGGGTCGTTCATTCACACGTCGTACGCCGGTCGCGTGGTCTTCGGGACGGGCAGCCTGCACCGGGTCGCCGCGGAGGTCGAACTCCTCGGCATCCGCGGAGCGCTCGTCATCGCGACCGGCTCCGCGCAGCACGCAGCCGATGAAGTCCAGGCAGGGTTGAAAGAACGCTTTGCCGGGCGCATCGACGGCGTCCGGCAACACGTACCGACCGAGGTCGCCGAGGCGGCGCGGGCCAAGGCCCAAGCGGTCCAGGCAGACGGCGTCATCGCCATCGGTGGCGGCTCCGCGGTCGGCCTGGCGAAGGCGATCGCACTGACCGCCGACGTACAGATCGTCGCCGTTCCCACCACGTACGCCGGATCTGAGATGACGCCGGTGTGGGGTGAGACCAGCGGCGGCAGCAAGACCACCGGCACCGACGTGAGAGTGCTCCCGAAGACGGTCGTCTACGACCCCGAACTCACGATCAACCTCCCGCTCACAGTCACCGCGGCAAGCGTTGCCAACGCGCTCGCGCATTGCGTGGAAGCCGTGTGGACGGAGAAGGCGAACCCGATCACCGAAACCACCGCAGTAGAAGCCGCCCGTGCCCTGAGCCTCGGCCTCCACCAGGTGATCCAGAGCCCCACCGACATAGAGGCCAGAGGCAACCTTCTGTACGGCGCCTGCCTGGCCGGGTCCGCACTCGCCTCCGCCGGGACCGGTGTACATCACAAGCTGTGTCACCTCCTCGGTGGCACCTACAACCTGCCGCACGCAGAGACACACGCAGCGGTCCTCCCCCAAGTCACCCGGGTGAAGGCACCTGAGGTACCGCGGGCGAAGGCACGGCTGGAAGAAGCACTGCAGACCGACAACCTGGCGACAGGTCTATTCGACCTGTTCGAAGCGGCGAACGTTCCGACGAGCCTGCAAGCGCTCGGGCTGACGCGGGAGCAGGCCCTTGAGGCCGCGGACCGTTTCCCTGACGACGTGGAAGAGATTCTGACCAGAGCGTGGGCCGGCACCAGGCCCTGAAGGAGCAGCACCATGAGATCGGCCTATCTGCTGGACGCCGTCCGCACCCCGGTCGGCAAACTCGGCGGCGCGCTGTCCGGCGCCCGCCCGGACGACCTCGCGGCCGTCACCCTGCAAGAGCTCGCCCGAAGAAACCCGAATCTCGACCCCGCCCAGCTCGACGACGTCATCCTCGGCAACGCGAACGGCGCCGGCGAGGAGAACCGCGACGTCGCCCGGATGGCCGCCCTGCTGGCCGGCTTCCCCACCAGCGTCCCCGGTACGACGGTCAACCGGCTCTGCGGGTCGGGTCTGGAAGCCGCGATCCAGGCGGCGCGCGCGATCGAGACCGGCGACGCGAACCTACTCATCGCGGGCGGTGTCGAGTCGATGAGTCGCGCACCGTGGGTCCTGCCCAAGCCGGACAGAGCCTTCCCGCACGGCAGCCTCCAAGCGGAGTCGACCTCGCTCGGCTGGCGGTTCATCAACCCCCGAATGCCGAAGGAGTGGACGGTCTCGCTCGGTGAGGCGACCGAACAGCTCGCGGAGAAGTACGGCATCACTCGGGAAGCGCAGGACCTGTTCGCCCTCGAATCGCACGAGAAGGCCGCCAAGGCCTGGGCCGCCGGCACCTTCGACGACGAGGTCCTGCCGTGGGATCACCTCACCGAGATCCTGCCCAAGAAGCACACCCCGCTGACCCGGGACGAGTCGATTCGCGACGGCAGCACCCCGGAGCTGATGGCGAAGCTCAAGCCCGCCTTCCGCGACAACGGCACCGTCACCGCCGGCAACGCCTCCACCTTGAACGACGGAGCATCCGCCGTACTGATCGGTGACGAAGCGGCCGCACGAAGGCTCAACATCAACCCACTAGCAAGGATCGTCAGCCGGGCGGTGCAGGGCGTGGAGCCGCAGTACTTCGGCATCGGCCCGGTGGAGGCGTCCACCAAAGCACTGGCCAAGGCAGGCATCGGCTGGGACGACCTCACCCTGGTCGAACTCAACGAGGCGTACGCCGCGCAAAGCCTTGCCTGCTTGGGCCAATGGCCCGACCTCGACCCCACCAAGGTCAACGTGAACGGCGGAGCGATCGCCCTCGGGCACCCCCTCGGCAGCTCCGGCACCCGCATTCTCACCACCCTCGCGCACGAGCTGAAGCGGCGCGGCGGCGGCTACGGACTGGCCACCCTCTGCATCGGTGTCGGGCAGGGGCTGGCCATGGTGATCGAAGGATGAGGAGCCAACAGATGGACCTGCAAGGCGATCAGCTGACCGACGCGGTAGTGGCCAGCTTCGACGGGAGCACGGAGCCGCGAACCGCGGAGGTGATGAAGGCGCTCGTGCGGCATCTGCACGCGTTCGCGCGCGAGGTCAATCTCACCGAGGACGAGTACTTCCACGCGATCGACTTCCTGACCCGGACCGGCCAGATCTCGAACGACAAGCGGCAGGAGTTCGTCCTGCTCGCCGATGTCCTCGGACTCTCGATGCTGACGGTGGGTCTGGGCAGTCCGGCGGCCGAGAACGCGACCGAGTCGACGGTGTTCGGACCCTTCTTCGTCGAGGGTTCACCCGAGGTGAAGAACGGCGACGACCTCGCGAACGGCGCGCCGGGACTCCCGTGCCTGGTGAGCGGGCGGGTCCTGGACACTCGCGGAGAGCCGATCGCCAACGCCCGGGTGGAGACCTGGCAGGCCGACGAGGACGGCTTCTACGACGTCCAGAAGGACGGTCTGACCGGGCCACAGAACCGCGGTCATCTGATGACCGATGCCGACGGCAACTACTCGTTCTGGGCGGTGAAGCCGGTCGCGTACCCGATCCCGGTCGACGGGCCGGTCGGTGAGTTGCTCCGCGCCGGTGGTCGCGGCTGGATGCGCCCGGCGCACATCCACTTCATGGTCACCGCACCCGGCTACCACCGCCTGATCACCCACGTCTTCGAGAAGGGCGACCAGTACCTGGACCAGGACGCCGTCTTCGGCGTCAAGGACTCCCTGGTCACCGAGTTCACCGAACATCCCGACGGCCACTACTCCGTCAACTACGACCTGGTACTCGCTGAGGAGACGCGATGATCACCACCGACGTCCTGATTGTCGGCAGCGGCCCGGCCGGTGGAGCTGCCTCCCTCTTCCTGTCCTCGTACGGCGTCGACAACATCGTGCTGACCCGCTACGGCTGGACCGCGAACACCCCGCGGGCCCACATCACCAACCAGCGCACGGTTGAACTGATGCGCGACATGGGCATCGAGGACCAGGTCACCGGCAAGGGCACCGCGCACCACCTGATGGGTCAGACCGCGTTCTGCACCAGCCTCGCCGGTGAAGAGATCGGCCGGATCCGCACGTGGGGCACGCATCCGCGCCGGCTCGCCGACTACACCGAAGCCAGCCCAACGCTGCCGCTAGACCTGCCGCAGACCCTCTTCGAACCGATTCTCGTCAGTACGGCGGCCTCCCGCGGCGCGAAGATCCGCTTCAACACGGAGTACCTGTCACTCGAACAGGACGACGACGGTGTGACCGCGACCGTTCGCGATCGACTCAACGGCGAGACCTACCAGATCCGGGCCAAGTACCTGATCGGCGCGGACGGCGGCCGGAGCAAGGTGGCCCAGGACATCAACCTGCCGATGGCCGGCGCGATGGACATCGAGGGTTCGATGAACATCGTCTTCGAGGCCGACCTGTCCAAGTACGTCGCCCACCGGCCGAGCGTCCTCTACTGGGTGCTGCAGCCGGGTGCGCAGATCGGCGGGATCGGCGCCGGCCTGATCCGGATGGTCCGCCCGTGGACCGAGTGGCTGATCGTCTGGGGCTACGACATCACCCAGCCCGCGCCGGTGGTGGACGAGGCGATGGCGACCGAGATCGTGCACAACCTGGTGGGTGACGACACGATCGACGTGAAGCTGAAGGGCACCTCGGTGTGGAGCGTCAATCACATGTACGCCGAGAAGGCGTCGTCCGGCCGCGTGTTCTGCATGGGCGACGCGATCCACCGCCATCCGCCGAGCAACGGCCTCGGTTCGAACACGTCCATCCAGGACGCGTACAACCTGGCCTGGAAGCTCGCGCACGTCCTCAAGGGCCACGCGTCACCTGACCTGCTGACGACGTACGACGAGGAGCGGACGCCGATCGCCCGGCAGATCGTGGATCGGGCGAACAAGAGCCGGACCCAGTTCGGCCAGATCTTCAAGGCGTTGGGGATGACCCCGGACGCCCCGGAAGGCCGCACGATCGAGTCTCGCAAGGACGACACCCCCGAGGGCATCGCGCAGCGCGAGGAGCTGCGGGTGGCGATCGAGCTGAAGGACTACGAGTTCAACGCGCACGGCGTCGAACTCGGCCAGCGGTATCGATCGGCCGCGGTGATCACCGACGGTACGCCGGAACCGTCGTACGACCGGGATCCTGAGCTCTTCTACCACCCGACGACCTGGCCGGGCGCACGCATCCCGCACACCTGGCTGACCCGCGGCTCCGACACCGTCAGCACGCTCGACGTGGTCGGCAAGGGCCGGTTCACCCTGCTCACCGGCATCGGTGGTGAGGCGTGGGTGAAGGCAGCCCAGTCGGTCGCCGAACAGCTCGGCGTACCGATCGAGCCCTTCCTGATCGGCCCCGGCCGCGAACTCGAGGACCTGTACGGCGACTGGGCGCGCGTCCGCGAGATCGCGGACAACGGCTGTCTTCTGGTCCGCCCGGACGCACACATCGCCTACCGCGCGTCCGAGCTACCCGCCGATCCCACCCAAGCCCTGCAGACAGCCGTCAGCCAACTGCTAGGCCGCTGACGTCTGCTGGGCCTCCGCGCGCTCCCGGGCGTCGCGGAGAATCTGCTCGAGGATGGCCGAGATCTCCGCGGTCTCGGCATCCAGCAACGTGATCAACGCGACCCGCGACGACTCGGAGCGCGCCTCCAGAGCGGCCGCGCTCAAGGCGCGCACCGTCCCCAGCTCATGGATCAGTTCGTCCCACAGTGAACTCATCTACATCCCCTGTTTTCCCGTCACAAACCCAGTACGGCGCGCGTGAGGGCGCGCCGCCCCACCCGAGGGGCTGACTTTGGTCGAGAAGCCTCACTTCTGTCAGAGGAACAACGGCGCACCCGGGCCAGGGGTTACGCGTTACGTCAACAATCTCCAGCTCTGCGCGGGAACGGACTCCCCCTCGAAGCGGAATTCGTCGTCGCCGATGTTCAGCAACAGCAGCACGGACTCGTCACCACTGACCGACCGAAGCGCCATGGTCCGGTTGGCCAGCTGCTCGACCGTCGTCCGGCTCCGCGTCAGCCACGGGTTCCGCCGCCGTACGCCGATCAGCTCCTGGTGAGTCCGGTAAGTCGCCTCCCCGTACGGCGCGAGCTCAGCCGGCGACTCGGGGAACTCCGGCCGGATCGCGTCGTCGCCACCGACGCGATCCTCCTTCAGCCCCTGGAAGGCCTGCTCGTCACCGGAGTACACGCTCGGAACCCCAGCCACGGTGAACAGGATCGCCAGCGCGTGGCCGATATGCCGCTCGTCCTCCAACCGGGTCGCGAGCCGGGTCACGTCGTGATTGCCGACAAACGTCTGCGGTACGAACGTGTCCAGCAACGCGTTGTGCCGACCGAGCGCATACGACAACTCGAAGAAGTTCCCGTCGTTCAGTGAACTCCAGATCGCCTTCCACAGCTCGTATTGCGTGACGGAATCCAGCCCGCTCTTGGCGACGTACCCGGCGTAATCCCCATGAATCACCTCGCCGAAGAACCACGCATCCGGATAGCGCTCCCGCGGCAACACCGCGCGCCAGAACTCCGCCGGCACCGCATAGGCCGCATCCAACCGCCACGCGTCGACGCCACGGTCGAGCCAATGCTCCAACACCTTTGTCACGTACGACGCGACCGCCGGGTTGGTGTGATCGAGCGCCACCAGGTGCTCGTGCCCCTCGAACGTGCGGTCCGCCATCCATTCGGGGTGCGCGAAGGAACGCGCGACGTGGTTGAACACCCCGTCGAGCGCCACCTTCAGTCCCCGCTGGTGCGCGGCCGCGATCAGCCGGTCGAAGTCCGAGTCATCGCCCAACCGCGGATCGATGCGGAGGTGATCAACCGTGTCGTACCCATGGGTCTCCGACGCGAACACCGGCCCCAGTAGTAGCCCTGAGCAACCAAGTTCGATCGCATAGTCCAGCCAGTTCTCGATCCGCGGCAACCGATGCGCGGCCGCCGAGTCCGCCCCGGTGAAGCCGAGCGGATACACCTGCCACCAGATCACGTCGCTCATGACGGCTGACCGAAGGTGTGTCGCCGGATCCACCCGTGCATGGCGATGGCGGCTGCCGCGCTGGCGTTGATCGATCGGGTCGATCCGAACTGGGCGATCGACAGCACCGCCGTACAGATCTTGTGTGCTTCGTCGGTGAGGCCTGGTCCCTCCTGGCCGAAGAGGAGGACGCAGGCAGCCGGGAGGTCGAAGGTCTCCAAGGGCACCGAGCCGGGCAGGTTGTCGATGCCGATCACCGGCAGGTCGCGTTCGGCGGCGTACGACGCCAGGTCGGCCAGCTGCGGGTGGTGACGGACGTGCTGGTAGCGGTCGGTGACCATGGCGCCACGGCGGTTCCACTTCCGGTTCCCGACGATGTGGACCTCACTGGCCAGGAACGCGTTCGCAGTGCGGACGACCGATCCGATGTTCAGGTCGTGCTGCCAGTTCTCGATCGCGACGTGGAACGGGTTCCGCTGCCGGTCGAGATCCTCGACGATCGCCTCCAGCCGCCAGTACCGGTACTTGTCGACCACGTTGCGCCGGTCACCGCTGGTCAGCAGCTCCGGATCCAGGCGCGGGTCGTCCGGCCAGGCACCGGCCCACGGGCCCACCCCGACCTCGGGCGCGCCGACCAGGTCGGTCCCGCGGAGGTCCTTCTCGTCGCCACTCAGCTCCTGCACAGGTCGGGACGCTACCCTGTGCGCGTGCTTGTACAACTCGCGATGCTGATGCCGAACTGGATGGACCCGGAGTTCCTGCTGAACTGGCTGGGCGACTGGGCGCTGTGGGGCACGCTCGTGGTCGTGTTCATCGAGTGCGGGGTGCTGTTCCCGATCCTGCCCGGTGACTCGCTGCTGTTCGCCGTCGGCCTGTTCATCGCGCGCGGCTCGATCGACGTCCCGCTGTGGCTGGCCTGCGTGCTGCTGACGGCGGCCGCGTTCCTCGGCAACGTCTCCGGCTACTACATCGGCCGGGTGCTCGGGACGTCGCTGTTCACCAACCCGAACGCACGGTTCCTGAAACCGAAGTACATCGAGCAGACCCACGAGTTCTTCGAGCGCTACGGACCGCGGGCGCTGGTGCTGGCCCGCTTCGTACCGATCGTGCGGACGTTCATCACGATCGTGGCCGGGGCCGGGAAGATGGACCCGAAGAAGTTCTTCCTCTGGACCGGCGTCGGCGCGGTCATCTGGGCGCCCGGGATCACCCTGCTCGGGCACGCGCTGGGCAACGTGGAGTTCATCCACGCCCACCTCGAGTCGGCGCTGATCCTGCTGGTCTTCATCTCGCTGATCCCGATGGGCGTCGAGGTCCTGCTGTCCCGCCGCCGGAACAAGGCAGCCGGCGGTGACGGCGCGAAGCACGCGGCTCCCAAGCACGCCGCCACCAAAGACTGAGCGTTACTGCCCGAACGGAAAGACCGGCTCGGACCAGACCCAGTCCGTGCTCACCTCACTGAGCACGGCGATGGCGACCGGACCGTCGATCAGCGGACCGACCACCTGACCGGAGCCGAGCGCACAAGCGACTCGGATCCGGTCAACCGCCTGGTACCAGACCAGCGCCCCCCGTGGCGCCGTCCCTTCCTTCAGAAGGGCGTGGTGGTCGAGCCATTGCACTGCGTCGGTCGCATCGTGCCAACCGCTGTCGTGGGCGTAGCCGAACGCCATCCGCTGGAACTTCAACGGCCAGTCCTGCCAGGCCGTCGAGCCCAATCGCTCCAGCTGCCAGTTCAACGCCGCCTCGGTATCCCGCGGGTTGGCCACCCGGCGCTCCACGACAACATCCCCCCAGGCCATAGGCATCCCCCGATCCCCGTTGAACCGCCGGCCTTCTGTTGCCGTGCTTGAAGAAAGCCTGCCGCAGCCCGATACAGCCGCCGTACATTGCCCTGCTGTACGGCGATCAGCCGGCTGCAGCGTTTGTTTCGAAGCTCGCGAGCTCGCGACGGCAGGCGGCAGCGCGCGCGTCATGACCGGCCTGCTGCCAGACCCGCGCGGCCCGGTCGAAGGTCCGGCGGGCCCAGTCCAGGTTGCCGGTCTTGAGGTAGAGCCGCCCGAGGTGCTGCGCGGCCTGGCCCTCGACGCTGCGGTCGCCCAGCCGGCGGCCGATCTCCATCGAGTCCAGCAGCATCTTGCGGGCCGCGGCCAGTTCGCCGCACTCCATCAGCGCATGCCCGAGATCGGCTCGCGCGTACGCCGCGCAGTGATCGTCGCCGAGCCCGGTGAAGATGTTGAGTGAGTTCCGCAGCTGCCGGACCGCCTGGTAGTGGCGGCCCTGGTGAATCCGCAGTTCCGCGATCCGCCGCCGTACCTTGGCGACGCGATGTTCGTCAGCGAGGCGGTGGCCGAGCAGGAACGCTTCGGCCAGGTAGCGCCCGGCTGTGACCATGTCCTCGCGGGACAACCAGATCGACGACGCCGCGGTCCGCGCGACCGCTTCGCCGTTCGCGTTGCCGACCTCCATGAACGCCTCGATCGCCTTCTCGTACTGGGCAAGGCTCTCGTCCGGCCGGCCGCGTTCGCGCAGCCAGGTCCCGAGGCCGACCGCGCTGACCCCGTCACCGAGCCGGTCGCCGACCTCGGCGAAGATCGTCGCCGCCTGGTCGAGGTGGTGCGAGGCCGCATCCCAGTCGTCCTGGTAGATCCCGAGCTGGCCGAGGTTGCGATGCATGATCGCCTCACCCCAGCGGTCGCCGGACTCGATCGCGCTCTGCAGGCCTTGGCGGTGCGACTCGCCCCAGTCGTCGAATCCCGCTCGCATGTCGAGGTACGGGCTCCACGCAGAGGCGATCCGCCAGGCATACTCGTGCAGGCCGTTCTGGGCCGCCGCCCGGATCGCGGGCACGAAGGTGCTGCGCTCGCTGTCGAACCACGCGATCGCATCGGTCTCGGTGAACGGCGCCGGATCCGGTGACGTCAGCGGCCCGGTGTGTTCCGGTACGCCGAAGTACTCGACCGCGAGCGCCTTGTTGGCCCGACGGATCTTGTGCAGGATCGCGTCGACCACAGTCGCGACGTCCTTGACCGCCTCGGCCTGCTGGCTCTCGTCGCCGACCCCGATCGCGTGCAGGCGCAGTAGATCGTGCATCCGGTAGCGCGCCGTACCGCGGTGGTCGACCGAGCTGATCCGGACCAGGTTCACCTCGATCAGGCGGTCCAGACTGCGTCGTACCGAGGCTGGCGACGCGATCGCCTCCAGCGCTCGTGCGGAGAAGACGCCGACCGCGAAGTGGCCGATCAGCCGGTACAGCCGGGCCTCGTCGGCGCTCAGTGCGTCGTAGCTCAGGTCCGCACTGGTCCGGACGGCCAGCTCGCCGATGCTCAGCTCGTCCAGCCGCGAGCTCTCGTCCCGCAGCCGCCGAGCGAGCTCGCCCGGGCTCAGGTCCGGTCGCTGGGCCAGTCGGCTGCCGACGATCCGGATCGCGAGCGGCAGGTTCCCGCAGGCGGCCAAGATCTCCTCGGCGGCGGACGTCGTACGGTCGACGCGACCGGCGCCGGCCACGGACTCCAGCAGGGCAACGGCCTCGCCGTCGTCGAACGTGTCCAGGGCCAGGCTGTCGGCGCCGGCCAGATCAGCCAGCCGGTTGCGGCTCGTCACCACCACCGCGGACGCCCCGGTACCGGGCATCAGCGGCGTGACCTGACCAGCGGTCGCGACATCGTCGAGGATGATCAGCACGCGCCGGCTGGCCAGCTCCGACCGCAGCATCGCCGACCGCCGCTCGGGATCGGTCGGGATCGCGTAGTCGGGCAGGTTGAGGCTGAGCAGCAGATCGGTCAGCGCGGCCGCCGGATCGCGAGGCTGCGTGGCGCCATGCATGTCGAGGTAGATCTGCCCGTCCGGGAAAGAATCTCTGACCAAATGGCCCAGCCGAACGGCCAGAGATGTCTTACCTGTTCCTGGCGCACCGGAGACGACCGCGATCGGCGGCCGGACCGGGTCGCGGCCGCAGACGAGGTCGCGGAGCTGATCCAGGTGGTCCGCGCGGCCGCTGAAGTCGGGCAGGTCGAGTGGCAGCTGGCTCGGTGCATGCAGTGGATCGGTGAGCTCCGGCGCTGCCATCGGGCCGGGAGACGCCGCCTTCGCCGGACCTTCCGTCGTACGGGCTGCTGCTGGGATGCCTGGGTTCGGCCAGTTGGCCGAGCGGCCGTTCTCGGCGCGCGCACCGGCGGCCTCGAGCTCCGGACCAGGCTTGATGTCCAGGTCGTCCGCGAGCGTCCGAACAGCCTTCCCGTACGCCGCGCGCGCCTCCCCGACCCGACCAGCGGCCAGGAGCGCGTCCACAAGCCGCCGCCACAGCTGCTCGTCGTACGGGTCCTCGGTGAGACGTGCACTCAGCAGTACGGCGGCGCCACCGGCATCGCCGTACTCGAGACGCAGGTCGAGGAGGGTGTCGACGAGTCCACGGTGTTGGGCCTCGAGCCGGTTGAGCGAGCCCTCCCAGGCGGCCGGGATGATCAGGTCCTCCAGCGGGCGGCCGCGCCACAGCGCGTAGGCCCGGGACAGCACCTGCATGGCGTGGCGGCCGTCACCGGCGTCGCGGAGGTGACCGCCCTCGGCGAGGAGTGATTCGAACAGGCTGGCGTCGAGCTCGTCGACGCCCACCTCGATGCTGTAGCCGGCCGCCGAGGTATCGATCGGGGCCGGCAGTCCGGCCTCCTGCAGCACTGCGCGCAAGGCGCGGACGTACGTGCGGATGTTCGCCGTCGCGGAGCGTGGTGGAGTGCTCTCCCAGAGTGCATCCGCGATCAGGTCGGTGGAGACGAAACGGTTCGGGTGCAGGAGCAGGGTGGCCAGTAGCTGCCGCGGTTTCGCGGCCTTCAGCGGCTGCCCCTGCCCGTGGCTGAGGCGCAGCGGCCCGAGGATCCCGTACCTCGGACTGTCCACTTGGCTACCCTCTCCACGGCTCGAACCGACCCATCGTCACATCTCGCCGTACCGCGCGGGAAGGCCGATGTACGCCGGATGTATCTCACTCGGGCACTGTTGACACGGGTACCGGGGGGAGGCAGGGCCTGGGGCACGGCGACCGACCGCCGCCGCGCCCTGGACCCAGCACCGGAGTGGAGTTCGGGATCGGGGGTCCTGAGCCACGGGGAACCGGTGCCCAGGAGTGTCCGCCAGGCACTCCGTCAGTGGCCGCCGGTAAAGGGTGGCTGTCCGTCCTGCGGGCTGGGGGAACCCGCAGGCGGGCCGCCCACCGGCGGCCCCTGGGGAGCGCCGTACTGGGGCTGCTCACCGGGGAGCGGGGGCTGGATCTGGCCGGACGACGGCCCGCCCTGCTGCATCTGCGGCGGCGCCTGCTCGCCCGCGACCGAACCGATCGTGCCGAACGAGACCTGCGGCACCGCGCGCACGGACTCGTCCTTCACCTCGAAGTAGCCGGCCTTCTCGAACTTGAACGAGCCCGCGACGATGTTCGACGGGAACGCCTCGATCCGGGTGTTGTAGTCGCCGACGTTCGCGTTGTAGAACCGGCGGCCGGCCGCGATCCGGTCCTCGGTGTCGGTCAGCTCGCGCTGCAGACCGAGGAAGTTCTGGTTCGACTGCAGCTGCGGGTAGGCCTCGACCGACACCATCATCTGCCGCAGCGCGCCGGACAGCTCGCCCTCGGCCGCGGCCCGCTGCTCCGGGGTCGCCCCCTGGACGTTCACGGCCTGCGTGCGCAGCCGGGCGACCTCCTCGAACACGTGCCGCTCGTGCGCGGCGTACGCCCGGACGGTCTCGACCAGGTTGGGGATCAGGTCGTAGCGACGGTGCAGCTCGACATCGATCTGCCGCCAGGACTCCTGGATCAGGTTCCGCTGCTTGACGAACCGGTTGTACGACGTGATCAGCGCGATGGCCAGAATCACGACGATCACCACGATCGCGATGATGACGAAGGTCATTGCCTTGCTCCCGAGTGTTGGCGATGCTGGCCCCGACTCTACGGGGAGTCGAGTGCCACTCGGACGTATCTAGGGCTGCCGGAGTTCCACGCCGGCATAGTCGCGCCAGACGTACGGCGGAACCTGCCCGACGACCTGCTCGAGCAGCGCGAGGCGGTTCAGCACCTCGGTGGGGTCGTGGGCGCCCTTGTCCCAGCCGACCAGCGAGTTGCCCTCGAAACGCCAGCCGATCTCACCGCGGGCGAGCAGCAGCTCCATCATCCGCGGCGTGATCACCGCATGCCCGAACCGCTGGTCGTCGGCCTTCACCCGGAACGCCCGGTTGAACTGGTCGCTCTCGAACTGCAGGTCCCGGAAGCCGAACGCGTTCGCGACCGCACCGCCGAAGATCCCTTCGTGGGTGACCTCGAGATGCGGCAGGGCACCTGGCAGCTGCAACACGACCACGCCGAACTTGTGCGTGGTCGTCGTACGGCGGCCCTTCGAGTCGGTGGTGTGCGTCTGGTACCTGTAGTCGAAGGCAACCATCTGGTGCCCGTTGAACAAGCCGGCCAGCACGTTCTGCACCCGCCAGTTGTCACCGGTCCGGAACGGCGTGCCCTGCCAGTTGCCGGCCAAGCGGTTGTCGGCCGGAACATAGGACCAGCCGTACTGCGCCGCGAAACCGGCGAACAACTCGCGACGCTTCTTGGCCCGGTAGTAACTGAAGAAGAAGACCGCCAGGCCCAGCAGAAACGCCAGCAGGACCAGCAGGAGTGGGCTGACGTTCATCAGAGGCCGAGGTCGTCCAGGCCGAACACCGTCCGGTACTCAAGACCCTCGGACTCGACTCGCTCCTTGGCCCCGGTGTTCCGGTCGACGATGACCGCCACGGCGACCACCTCGGCACCGGCTTCGCGGAGCGCCTCGACGGCGGTCAGCACCGAACCGCCGGTGGTGGAGGTGTCCTCGACCGCGAGCACCCGACGACCCTTGACGTCCGGGCCCTCGATCCGGCGCTGCAGACCGTGCGTCTTCTCGGCCTTGCGGACCACGAACGCGTCTAGCGTGCGGCCCTCGTGCGCCGCCGCGTGCAGCATCGACATCGCGACCGGGTCCGCACCGAGCGTGAGGCCGCCGACAGCGTCGTACTCGATGTCCTTGGTCAGCTCGAGCATCGCCGGGCCGATCAGCGGCGCCGCGGCCGCGTCCAGCGTGATCCGGCGCAGGTCCACGTAGTAGTCGGCTTCCTTGCCCGACGCCAGCGTCACCTTGCCGTGCACGACGGCCTTCGTCTTGACCTGCTCCAGCAGTGCGTCCCGGTCATAGCTCATGAGCGGTCAGCTTACTTGTTGGTCACCAGCTGACTCGTCGGTACCGCGTCGCTCCGATGCGGCCGGGATCGGTCCGCCGTGGTTAAGCGCCGCTGCGGCCGATTTACGGTGGAGGGTGGCTGGGGCCGTCTTGGGCTGAGGGGGATGGCGAGGCCCGGCGATCGACGTACAGGTTGCTTGAGGTTCCGGGCTGTGGTTGCTGTCAGCGGCGCCGAGGTCTGGTCAGGTGGCCCGCCGCCGTGGTTGCTGCCGCAGTTCGGGGGGTGGAGTGGGGAGCCCATCAGCCCGCACCGGCACAAAACCCTCCCCAACCCAACAAGCAACCCCCGCATAAACCCCAGCCACAACCCAGAACCTCAAACAACCTGTACGTCGCTCGCCGGCCTCGCCACCCACCCCAGCCACCGCGACGCGCACCCCGAAAGCTCAGTACCCGCCGAAGGCAGGCGCCCCCCACCCCCTCCCCACCTTTGCGCGGATCTACTGCCACCTAGCGGCAGCAACTCCCCGCAAACCCCGCGCACCCCACCCCACCACGCCATAACGTCCGAAAAACCGGAGACGGGCCCTCCGAACCTTCGGACGTTGTGGGATGGGGCATCGGTCGGTCGCCATACCCGCTTACTTTTGGGGCTTTTTGGTGACTTTCGCGAGTTGACCGAAGGCCACCGAGCGGTCCGGTGAGTGGAAGAGGTCCTGGCACGTGGTGAGGGTGATGATCGATTTCGTCGCGGTCTCACGCGGCTTGCCGGGGACCGGTTCGAGCACCCAGTTGTCGGCCGGCTTCACGGTCAGGTCGCGCGGTGAGCCGTCCAGCTCGTAGGTGTAGATCGCGTCCGCGGTCTCGACGATCACCTGGTCGCCCTTGCGCAGCTCGAGCAGCTTGCGGAACGGCGAACCGTGCGTGACCCGGTGACCGGCGATCGCGAAATTCCCTGGCTCCCCCGGCATCGCCGTCTGCGGGTAGTGCCCGATCCCGCGCGCCAGCTCACCCTTGCCGACGCCCTCGATGACCGGCTTCTCCCAGTCCTTCCCGAACTTCGGGATCCGGATCAGGACGACCGGGTCGCCCTCGGCCGGCTTGGTTGCCGCGGGCTTCTTCCACTGCTCGCGGAGCGCGTTCTCCGCCTCGCCCATCTTGCTGTTCGAGGTGAGCGCGGTCCCGAAGTACTGCCACCCCACCCAGCCGAGCAACCCCAGACCCGCCACCAGCAGGACGATCCCCAGCCCCCGCACGACTCCCCGCATGGCCCCAAGTATGCAGTTCAACTGCAAAGGCTGTGTACGACGTGTCGATGGACGCGGGTGGTTGCCCGGGACGACGATGTGGTCGGTCCTACCGACGGAGGTAAGCACGTGAAGGCGCTGGTCAAGGCTGAGGCGAAGCCCGGTCTGTGGTTGCAGGAGGTTCCGGAGCCGAAGATCGAGGCCGACGAGGTCCTGATCAAGGTGCTGCGGACGGGGTTGTGCGGTACCGACCTGCACATCCAGAGCTGGGATCCGTGGGCCCAGAAGAACGTGCCGGTCCCGATGGTCACCGGGCACGAGTTCGTCGGTGAGGTCGTCGAGACCGGCGTCGGGGTCCGCGACGTCGCGGTCGGCGACCTGGTCAGCGGCGAGGGCCACCTGGTCTGCGGCCGCTGCCGCAACTGCCGCGCCGGCCGCCGCCACCTCTGCATCAAGACGCGCGGCCTGGGGGTCCACCACCCGGGCGCCTTCGCCGAGTACGTCGCGCTGCCCGCGCAGAACGCGTGGGTCCACAAGGATCCGGTCGACCTCGATGTCGCGGCGGTCTTCGATCCGTTCGGCAACGCCGTACACACTGCTTTGTCGTTCCCGCTGGTCGGGGAGGACGTGCTGATCACCGGCGCCGGGCCGATCGGGGTGATGGCCGCGGCCGTCGCCCTGCACGCCGGCGCGCGGAACGTGGTGATCACGGACCTGTCGGAGTACCGGCTGGATCTGGCCCGGAAGATCGGCGTGACCCGCGCGGTCAACATCGGCTCGGAGACGATCGCGGAGGCCCAGCAGAGCCTCGGGATGCGCGAGGGGTTCGACGTCGGGATGGAGATGTCCGGCCAGCCGGCGGCGCTGCGCGACATGCTCGCGAACATGAACCACGGCGGCAAGATCGCGATGCTCGGTCTGCCGGCCGACGAGATCGCGATCGACTGGAGCACGGTGGTGCTCAACATGCTGACCATCAAGGGCATCTACGGCCGGGAGATGTTCGAGACCTGGTACTCGATGTCGGTGATGCTCGAACGCGGTCTCGACCTGACGCCGGTAATCACGCACCGGTTCGGGTACGGCGACTTCGAGCGGGCCTTCGACGTCGCCCGCGCCGGGCAGTGCGGCAAGGTCATCTTGGACTGGACTCACGAAACGCTGGAGGAGAAGCACTGATGTTCGGGCAGATGCGGGACGACCTGACGACGACGATCGGCGAGATCCGGGACGCGGGGCTGTACAAGTCCGAGCGGGTGATCACCTCACCGCAGCAGTCGCTCATTTCGGTTGCCAGCGGCAACGAGGTGCTGAACTTCTGCGCGAACAACTACCTCGGCCTGGCCGACCACCCCGAGGTGATCGCGGCGGCCCGGAACGCCTTGGACACCTGGGGATTCGGGATGGCGTCGGTCCGCTTCATCTGCGGCACGCAGCAGATCCACAAGGACCTCGAGGCCGCGCTGAGCACCTTCCTCGGGACCGAGGACACGATCCTCTACAGCTCCTGCTTCGACGCGAACGGCGGCCTGTTCGAGACGCTGCTCGGCGCCGAGGACGCGATCATCTCCGACGAGCTCAACCACGCCAGCATCATCGACGGCATCCGCCTCTCGAAGGCCAAGCGCTTCCGCTACAAGAACCGCGACATGGCTGACCTCGAGACCCAGCTCAAGGACGCCGCCGACGCCCGCTACCGCCTGATCGCCACCGACGGCGTCTTCTCGATGGACGGCTACGTGGCCCCCCTCGACGAGATCTGCGACCTCGCCGAGCGCTACGACGCCCTCGTCATGGTCGACGACTCGCACGCCGTCGGCTTCGTCGGCCCCGACGGCGCCGGCACCCCCTCGCTCTTCGGCGTCAAGGACCGCGTCGACATCGTCACCGGCACCCTCGGCAAAGCCCTCGGCGGCGCCTCCGGCGGCTACGTCTCCGCCCGCCGCGAGATCGTCGAACTGTTGCGCCAGCGCTCCCGCCCCTACCTCTTCTCCAACTCCCTGGCCCCCTCGGTCACCGCCGCCTCCCTCAAGGCCCTGGAGCTCATCGCCACCTCCACCGCACTCCGCAACCAGCTGGACTCGAACACCGAGCTGTTCCGCACCAAAATGACCGAGGCCGGCTTCGACATCCTCCCCGGCAACCACCCCATCTCCCCCGTCATGATCGGCGACGCCGCCCAAGCCGCCGTACTGGCCGAAAAGCTCCTGGCCCTGGGCATCTACGTCATCGCCTTCTCCTACCCGGTCGTCCCCCACGGCAAGGCCCGCATCCGAGTCCAACTCTCCGCCGCCCACTCCACCGCCGACGTAGAAAAAGCCATCGCCGCCTTCACCCAAGCCCGCGCCGCCCTCGCCTAGCGGACCGCCCCCACTCACCAACCTCAAGCGCCCCCACCCACCTACGCTCAGCAACCGGCCCGAGCAACCCCTCCAGGCCGGTTACTGAGTGGCACAGGTCCGCCCCAGCCGCCACCATGAGCTCCATGAACCTGGAACTCGATGCAGACCTGATGGCCGCCCTGCATGCCGAGGCCGCGCGCTCGGGCAGATCCCAGCGAGAGATCGTCCACGAGGCTGTCACCCGCCACCTCGACCTGCCCGACGCCACTCCGGCGCCGGGCCTAGAGCTACACAATGGTGAGACCAGCCTCGCCCTGCTGGACCGGGACGACCGTTTCTAAGGTGCCGTCGCGTACCGATCAGCTGGTAGTGGTCACGGCGTGCCGTCGCTCATGGGCGTGGGCACGCGGGGGGAGGTCTCTGGTCCGCCGACTACTACCCGTTCCTCGGTACACCTCACCCGTCGAACGGCATCCACTTTGTCGGTGGGGTGGGGGATTATGCGGGGATGGTGGTTTTGAGTGGGCGGGCGGTTGGGCGGGCGACACTCGCTCGGCAGATGTTGGTGGAGCGGGCTGATGTGAGTGCGGTTGAGGCTGTGGGGCGGCTGGCTGGGATGCAGGGGCAGGAGGCCAAGCATCCGTATGTCGGGTTGTGGTCCCGGGTGGACGGGTTCGCGGAGGAGGATCTCGATCGGGCGGTGGCCGATCGCGAGATCGTGCGCGCAACGCTGTTTCGGGGGACTTTGCATTTGGTGACTGCGGAGGACTACCTGCGGTTTCGCACCACGCTGGCTCCGGTGCTGGAGGCGGGGTTGCGGATGTTGAAGGAGCGGGCGGAGGGGATGGAGCCCGCGAAGGTGGTGGCTGCGGCGGAGCGGATTCTCGCGAAGGAGCCGTTGACGTTCACGGAGGTTCGGGATGCGTTGCAGGGTGAGTTTCCCGAGGTGAATGAGCGCGCGCTGGGGTTCTGCACGCGGATGCTGGTGCCGTTGGTGGTGTATCCGACGGGCGTGCGGTGGGGGTGGCCGGCGAATGCGCGGTTCACGCCGGCGGAGGACTGGATCGGGAAGAAGCTGCATCAGAAGGAAGCGCAGGGCGAGCTCGTCATCAGGTACCTGCAGGCGTTCGGCCCCGCGACGCCGGCCGACTTCCAGACCTGGTCCGGGCTATCAAAAGCGAAGCCGGTGTTCGACAGCCTCGATCTCGAGCGGTTCACCGACGAGGACGGCAAGACCCTGTACGACGTACCGGACGCGCCGCGGCCTGATCCCGGCACCACGGTTCCGGTGCGGTTCCTGCCGGAGTTCGACAATCTGTTGCTGGCACACGCGAAACGCCAACGAATCATTGCCGACGAGCACCGCCCGGCCGTGTTCACCAAGAACCTGCGGATCAAAGCGACGTACACGGTGGACGGCCTGGTCGCGGGGCTGTGGACGGCGGCGAAGAAGCGTGATGTGGCGACTCTCACGCTGACTCCGTTCGGGCGGTTGCTGAAGAAGGATCTGGCCGCGCTGGAGCGGGAGGGGACGGCGTTGCTGGGGTTCCTGGAGCCCACTGCGAAGACCTACGAGGTGGTTACGGGCGGTTGATGAGGTTGTTGTCACACATCAGATGACTGGGCCAGAACCCGTCGGCCCGGTGAAATGGATCAATGAACACAGTCCCCTCCATCACTCTGGACAACGGCGTCGAGATCCCGCAGCTGGGCCTGGGGGTCTGGCAGGTCGAGGACGCGATCGCGGCCGATGTGGTCACGACCGCATTCGAGGCCGGTTACCGCCACATCGACACGGCCGCGGCGTACGGCAACGAGCCCGGTGTCGGGCGTGCGATCGCGGCAAGCGGCCTGCCGCGCGACGACCTGTTCATCACCACCAAGCTGCAGAACGACGACCAGGGCTACGACAGCACCCTGGCCGCCTTCGATGCCAGTGTGGAACGGCTCGGCCTCGAGTACGTCGACCTGTACCTGATCCACTGGCAGTGCCTGAAGAAGGACAAGT
Organism: Kribbella sp. NPDC051587; assembly: GCF_044453945.1. Classification (NCBI taxonomy): domain Bacteria; kingdom Bacillati; phylum Actinomycetota; class Actinomycetes; order Propionibacteriales; family Kribbellaceae; genus Kribbella; species Kribbella sp. NPDC051587. The sequence goes on along the minus strand of NZ_JBITDE010000002.1, from coordinate 165,220 downwards.
ACGTCGACACGTGGAAGGCGTTCGAGCAGTTGTACGCCGACAAGCGGATCCGCGCGATCGGTGTCTCGAACTTCCACGAGCCTGCGCTCCAGCGGATCTTCGCGGAGACCACGATCCGGCCGGCGGTGAACCAGATCGAGCTGCACCCGGCGTTGCCGCAGGACGAGCTGCGCGCGTTCAACGCGGAGAACGACATCATCACCCAGGCCTGGAGCCCGCTGGCCTCGGGTGAGCTGCTCGGCGACACCACGTTGAAGGCGCTCGGTGACAAGTACGGCAAGTCGCCGGCCCAGGTGATGATCCGCTGGCACCTGCAGCTGGGCAACGTGGTGATCCCGAAGTCGGTGACGGCGAGCCGGATCCAGGAGAACATCGACGTCTTCGACTTCCAGCTCGACAACGACGACATGGCCGCGATCGCCGACCTCGAGACCGGCGTCCGCACCGGCGGCGACCCCGACACCCTCGGCTAGACGCACTCCAGGCTCTGCTAGTCCAGGGCTTCAAGGAAGCGTATTAGAACCGGGGACCGGTTGTCCGGCGACCAGGCGACGGAGAGTTGCCAAGGAGGTAGGTCGTCGGACAACTCGCGGTACACGACGCTCGTCGGGTCGGACGGCGGTGTCGGCGCGATCAGCAGCGAGACCCCGAGCCCGGCCGCGACCAGCGAAACGATGGTCTGGACGTCGGCCGCGTCCTGCTCGATCCGCGGCGTGAATCCCGCCGCCCGGCAGAAACCGACCAGCGTGTCGTACACAACCGGCCCGGTCGGCCGCGCGTAGAACACGAACGACTCGTCGGCCAGCTCGCTCAGCCGCAATCGCTTCCGCCGCGCCAGTCGATGCCGCGCGGGCAGCGCAACGAGCACCGGATCCGACGACACCACCCTCGACGAGAGCCCAGGAGCCAGCTCCACCTTCTCGGTACCGCCCGACGGCGCACTCGGTCGCATCAACCCGACGTCGATTCGCCCGTCCCGCAGGGCTTCCGTCTGATGCAGCGTCGTCATCGTCGAAAGGTCGAGCACCACCTTCGGGTACGCCGTCCGGAACGCGCCGAGCAGTCGCGGCAGCACCTCGAAGGTCGCCGACTGCACGAACCGCAGCCGCAGCGTCCCCAGTTCCCCGCGTTGCGTCCGCTGCGCCGCCCGCACCGCTTCGTCCGACCGTCGCAGCAGATCCTGCGCCTCGGCCAGGAACGTGTCCCCGGCCGCCGTCAGCACGAATCGCTTCTTGATCCGCGCGAACAGCTCCACCCCGAGATCCCGCTCGAGTGCCGCGATCTGCCGGCTCAAGGTGGGCTGGGTCAGGTGCAGACGTATCGCCGCGCGCCCGACGTTCAGCTCCTCGGCCACCACCACGAACGACCGCAACTGCCGCAGCTCCATGCCGACATTATGCACAGGCTGTATCAACAGTGTGGATAACTTTCATTGGACGTATCACCTCGCCGGTTCTTACCGTCGAAGACATGAGCTACATCCCGTTCTCCTTCGTCAAATCCATCCATGAGGAAATGCACTCCGCCGCACCTGACGCCCCGATCCGGCTGCACAAGCCGAAGCGCCGCCTGCTGACCAACGCCGTACGGCGTCTGCTGGACCGACCGGACCGCGTCGGCGGCGAGGTGTGCCAAGCTGAGGCCTGTGATCGAGGTACGACGGCTGCGGGTCCTGCGCGCGCTTGCTGATCACGGCACCGTTACTGCGGCCGCCGAGGTGCTGCACCTGACGCCCTCGGCGGTCTCCCAGCAATTGGCCGCCTTGGAGTCCGAGGTCGGCCAGGAGTTGCTCGAACGCCGCGGCCGCCGGGTCGCGATCACCTCCGCCGGCCGCCTGCTTCTGACCCACGCAGACACGATCCTCGGCGAGGTGGAGCGGGCCGAGGACGCTTTGAAGCTGTTCGCCAACGGAACGACCGGCGAGGTCCGGATCACCGCCTTCGCGACCGCGATCAGCCTCCTGGTCGCACCGACCCTGGCCCGCCTCCGCGAAACCAGCCCCGGCCTCACGCTCGTCGTCCGTGACGCCGAGGGCCACCAAGGCATCACCCAACTCCTCGACGGCGACGCGGACCTCGCCATCGCCGTCGAGCATCGCGGTTCACCTCGCCCGGACGACCAGCGGCTGACGAGAATCCCCTTGTACGCCGAGCCTTTCGTGGCAGTCCTCCCGCCGACCCACCCGGCGGCCGGTCACGACGCGGTCGATCTCTCGATGCTTGCCGGCGACAACTGGGTGATGACCGCGCCGGGTAATCCGATCCGGGACGTCGTACTGCTGGCTTGTGAGCAGGCCGGCTTCCAGCCGAAGATCGCCCACGAGTCCGACGACTTCCACGCGGTCGCCGCCTTGGTTGCCTCGGGCGCCGGAGTCTCGCTGGTCCCCCGCCTCGCCGTCCCCGCGCCGACCCTCGCGCTGATCCGTCCGCTGCCCGATCCGGCCCCAGTACGACGCGTGTACGCCGCCGTCCGGCGGAGCCGCGCGGATCACCCGCTGATCACCGCGACGCTCGACGTACTGACCGAGGTTGCCGACAAGCTGTAGCCCAGGTCACTCGACCATCGAAGACGCCGCCGGGGCTGGCCGCCGACGGCGCCGCCTCCCCGCCGCTCGACGCGAAGGCGATCGCCGCGGCGGTCACCCTGATCGGCGATCCCTCGAAGCCCGGGACGGACGATCCGCTGCGCTGACTACGGGAGCTTGGCGGCGGCTTTGCGGGCGAGGGCCTCCCAGTGGGCGGGGGCGATGCCCTTGCCCATCTCGCCGAACGCCACGACCGAGACCACGGTTCCCTTGCGAGTCACGGCGTACGGGAAGCCGCTGTCCTCGCTGCCCTGGTCACTCTTCAGCGGGTAGTCGTACCAGCGCAGGATCGCGGTGGCGTCGCCGAGCGCGAGGGTGCGGTTCTCGGTGAGCTTGCGGGCGCGGTTCTTGTCGGGCGCGGTCGCCTTGCAGGACTTGATCGTGGCGACGATCTGTTCGTACGCCGCCTTGGCCGCGGCCGGACTCTGATAACGCGTCAGGAACTGGGCGCCGGTCGCGTCCAGGTCGTTGGTGAACGCACGGACCAGTCGCCCCTGTACGCCGTTCCCCTGGGTCGCGCCCTTGCCGCAGATCGGATCGTCGGTACCGGGCCGCGCGTTCCAGCCGCGCTTCGGGTCGGCCGCGGCGACCTCCTTGCCGGTGAGCAGCATGGCGTTGGCGAGGCGCTGGACGACTGGCTTGGACGGGCTCGAGCTCGGCGTCGGAACCGGCTTGGACGTCGGTCCGGAGGTCGGAGTCGCTGTCGCGGTCGGTGCCTCTGTCGGCGGCTGGGTCGACGGCTTGGGCGGTAGCACCGTCGTACTGGGTGCTGAGGCGCTTGGCGTCGGCGTACTAGAGGGTGCCTCTCCGGCCGCTGTTTGGTTGCCGCAGGCCACCAGCGCGACGCCGGTGACCGCCAGTCCTAGTGCGGCGATCACGCGCCGCGTTCCCCGAGTGTTCATGACTCCAACCCTTCACCTTTGGTGCTGGGTTGGACGTGGTCTGGACCACTTCGGTTGGGATACGAGTTGATCACGACCGATCAGGTACGGCGGCGCCCGTCCAGCCCGACCGTGGAGACCCGCGCGATCAGCGTGCGTGGGGTGTAGCGCGCCGCGGCGGCCAGCAGCTTGTACCGCCGGCTCGGGATCGAGATCGCCTTGCCCCGCATCAGATCCTTCCACGCGGCGTCGACCAGATCCTTCGCGTCCAGCCACATGAACGACGGAATGATCGTCTTGTCCATCCCCATCCGGTCATGGAACTCGGTGTGCACGAACCCCGGGCACAACGCCATCACCGCAACCCCCTTGGCGTGCAGCTCGATCGCCAGTCCTGCCGAGAAGTTCGTCACCCACGACTTGTGCGCGCTGTAACTCCCTCGCTGCACGAACCCGGCGACCGACGACACGTTGATCACCGCGCCCGACCCACGCTCGATCATCGGCAGCACCGCCGCATGCGTCAGCCGCAACACCACCCGCACCAGCAGATCCAGCTGCTTCTCCTCGGCCTCAATCGGGTTAGCCCAGAACGGCTTCTTCTGACCGAAGCCGGCGTTGTTCACCAACACCTCGATCGGCCCACTCCCGAACCGCGCCTCCACCCGCGCCAGGTCCTCGGGATCGGTCAGGTCCGCGGCCAGCGCCTCACACTCCACGCCGTACTGCTGCGTGAGCTCCGCCGCGACCTCCTTCAGCCGAGCCCCGTCCCGCGAAACCAGCACAAGGTCGTACCCCTCACCCGCCAGCTTGTCCGCAAAGGCCCGGCCAATACCGGCAGTAGGTCCCGTGATGAGCGCAGTCGCCACGTCGTCCTCCCATCGATCCCAGCCCCCAGTCTGTCACTACTAATCTGGCCAGGTGCCGACCGCCACTGACACCTGGATCCTCGACCTCGACAACACCCTCTACCCACCAAGCACCGGCCTCGCCGACCAGATGAACGCCCGCATCCGCGCCTACCTCGCCAACCTGTTCAACGCCGACGAACCCGAGACCCGCCGCCTCCAAGCAACCCTCGTCGCCGACCACGGCACCACCCTCCGCGGCCTCATGAACACCCGAGGCATCGACCCACATGACTACCTCGAGTGGGAACACAGCATTGACTACTCGGTCCTGCAGGCCGACCCGGCACTGGCCGCCGTACTGAGCGGGTTGCCTGGGCGGAAGCTCCTCTTCACGAACGGTTCCGCCTACCACGCTGACCAGGCTCTGGCCCGGCTCGGACTGACCGGGCTCTTCGACGGCGTCTTCGACATCTTGGCCGGGCAGCTCATCCCGAAGCCCTATCCCGAGAGTTACCAACGCTTCGTCGACCAGTACGGCGCCACACCGGAGCGCGCCGTGTTCTGCGACGATCTGGCGGTCAACCTGCGCGTTCCCGAACAGCTCGGAATGGCGACCGTGTGGGTCTCGGGCGATCCGATCGCCGGGCCCTCGCCGTACGAGGTGCTCGGGCCGCGACGCTGGCGGGCGTGGGACTTGACCGCATTCCTACGGGCTGATGTCTGATGACTGGCGGTGCTGGCTCGCATTCTTGGCGGAATTGGGCGATTGTGGGCTTGAATGGTCTGAGGACTTGAGGAATGCGGAGGTGAGCGGTGGCGGCGACTGACACGGCGTTGACGGGGTTGCGGCAGATGATCGCGTCCGGGGCGCTGGGGCCGGGGGCGAAGTTTCCGCCGGAGCCGGAGTTGTGTGACCGGCTCGGGGTGTCGCGGAGTTCGTTGCGCGAGGCGGTGCGGTCGCTGGCGGCGCTCGGGGTGATCGAGTCGCGGCACGGGTCGGGGACGTATGTGTCGGCACTGGATCCGGCGGAGATCATCAGCCGGTTCTCGTTGTCGGTGGAGCTGATCCCGCTCGAAGGGGTACTCCAACTGCTCGAGGTCCGACGCGTGCTCGAAGCACACGCGACCGCCTCAGCCGCCGCACGCCAAGACCCCGAACTGGCTGACCGCTTGGCCGAGATCCTCGACCGCCTGGAAGCAACCACCGATGCAGCCGAGATCCAGCAACTCGACGCCGAGTTCCACGGCGCGATCTGTACGGCGGGCGGCAACCCCACCGTCACCGCGTTGACCGCCGTCATCCGCGGGCGCGGTGGGCACTACCGGATCTTCGAGCCCGGCGTGGAGTTCGACGCGATCAAACTGACCAGCGACCGCGGTCACCGCGCGATCCTCGCCGCCATCACCCACCGCGACCCCGCCGCGGCCGCCACCGCCGCCTCCGCCCACATCGCCCAGACCGAACTCTGGCTCCGAGCCCTCCGCCCCACCCCCCAACCCAACTAATCCTCCTCAACCCCCCCAACCGCCGGGTTTTTTCTAAGTTCTGTCGAGATCTTGCGGTGGGGTGGTCTACTGCATAACCTCCAGGCAGTTCGTCTGGAGGGGATCCGCCAATGTCCCGAACACACCTGCGCGCCCTGGCCGTCGCCCTGACGACGGCCGTGCTCGGCGCGACGCTCACTACTACCGCGATGGCTGCTCGGCCGGCACCGCGGATCACTCGGGCCGGGCTCGATCCGGCGTTGGTCGCCGGACGGGGAGCCAGCGTTCCGTTCGTCGAGCAGGAGGCGGAGAACGCCTTCTTCACCGGTGAGCAGATCGGTCCGGGCCGCGAGGCCTACACGCTGCCCGCCGAGGCGTCCGGCCGGACCGCCGTACGGCTGCAAGCTCAGCAGTACGTCGAGTTCACGCTGACGCACGCGGCCAACGCATTGACCCTGCGCTACAGCATCCCGGACGCCCCAACCGGCGGCGGGATCCGCGCACCACTCGACGTGACGGTCAACGGCAAGCACAAGCGCACGTTGACGCTCACGTCGGAGTACTCCTGGCTGTACGCGATGTATCCGTTCTCCAACGACCCGAACGCCGACCCGACCCCCGGCTGGTGGAAGCCCGAGCCGGACCCGGTCGCCAAGCCGTTCCGGCCGAACCACTTCTACGACGAACAGCGCGTGCTGCTGGACCGGACCTACCAGGCCGGCGATCGCGTCAGATTCGCCGTACCGAAGCACACGAACGCCGCCTGGACCGTGATCGACGTCGCCGACTTCGAGCTGGTGAAGGCGCCGAACCGGCAGCCGGCGCACTCGCTCGACGTACGGCTGTTCGGGGCCGACCCGACCGGCCGGCGTGATGCCGCGCCCGCCATCGACCGCGCGATCGCGACCGCGAAGAAGATCGGCTGGTCGGTGTTCATCCCGGCGGGCACGTTCCAGGTGAACCGTCACATCGTGGTCGACAAGGTCACCGTCCGCGGCGCCGGCAACTGGCACACGATCATCAAGGGCAAGGTCCTGCCGCTCGCCGAACCCGCGCCGGACAAGTCCGTCCACAGCGCACCCGGGTTCTACGGCAAGTACGCCGATGCCGGCGGCAGCACGCAGGTCCACCTCTCCGACTTCGCGATCGAGAGCGACGTCCGGGAACGCATCGACACCGACCAGGTGAACGGAATCGGCGGTGCGATCGGCGGCGGTTCGACGATCGAGAACCTCTACCTGCACCACACCAAGGTCGGCATCTGGCTCGACGGCCCGATGGACGGCCTGCTGATCCGGAACAACGTCATCACCGACGCGGTCGCCGACGGCATGAACCTGCACCTCGGTGTCTCGAACGTCCGCGCCACCAACAACTTCGTCCGCAACAGCGGTGACGACGGCCTCGCGATGTGGTCCGAGTCCAACGCCCAGAATCTCGTCAACCACGACAACGTCTACGACCACAACACCGTCCAGACCCCCGTCCTGGCGAACAACATCGCCATCTACGGCGGCAAGGACAACGCGGTCACCGACAACCTGGTCGCGGACCCGATCCGCGAGGGCAGCACGCTGCACGCCGGATCCCGCTTCAACGCGACACCGTTCGAGGGCAAGCTCACCTTCGCCCGCAATACGACGGTGCGCGGTGGACCGCGCGATCTGAACTGGGACATCGGGCTCGGCGCGATCTGGCTCTACGCCCTGCAGTCCACGATGAACGCCGACCTGCAGATCACCGACAGTTCGTTCCTGGACTCGACGTACAACGCGATGATGTTCGTCGTCGACTGGCCGGTGAAGGACACCTACGCGATCAACAACGTTGCCGTCCGCAACATCAAGGTCGACGGCACCGGCACCGGCGTGGTGAACGCACGGGTCGGCGGCTTCGCCTCCTTCGAGAACGTCGACGCCCGCAACGTCGGGGCGCCGTTCGTCAACAACTGCGGCACCTTCCACTTCGACGGCCCGCCGGAGTTCGACGTACGGCTGCTGACAGGCAACGACGGCAACTGGTACGGCGCAACCTGGTGCGAGGACCGGCCTACCGTTGTACCGCCGCCGGCTCCATCGCCCTGGAGCTAAGGAACTAAGACAACACGGTGATGACCTGACTGTTGGAGTCACGGCCGTCGAAGCCGGTGACCGAGACGGTGACGTTGTTACCCGCCACCACCGCATCCGGTAGGACAGCGTTGATCTGGGTCGGAGACTCGTACCACCACGAGCCTCCGGCCCGGATCGCGGTGAACTTGCCGTTCTGCTTGATCCAGACGACATTGCCGGTCTTGGAGAAGTTGGCGCCGAAGATCGAGATCACGTCGTGGCGATGGATCACCGGCTTGAACGTCTGACCGTTCACCACGCCGCCGTTGTTGATCGCGGCACAGACCCCGGACGGCGCTGTCGCCGTACCGGTCGCGTAGAGATTCGCCAACGTCTGACCGCCAAGCGAAGGTGAGCCGTCACGCTTGTAGGCGCCATAGCCAAGGAAGAGTTCGCCGCTCGCCGGGTCGTTGTCCATCGTCTGCCACGCGATCCCGTACGACGCACCCCAGGCCTCGATCGCCTCGATGGTCTTCTGGATCCGAACCGCGGCAACACATTCGCCCATCACATCACGCGCCGTACCGAACTCTCCAACAACGAAGTTCGCGTGGGTGATCGCGGGACGAGCACCCACGACCGCGTTGTACGCCGTACTGAGGTCGGCGCTCAACCGCGCAGCCACCGCGTCCGTGCCGACCGTGCTCGGGTCCTGTGACTGCCAGGCTGAGTACGAGTAAAAATCAGCCTCGACCTTGGGTGCGACGTAGCTGATCACGCACTTGTTGTCCGTGGCGTTGCAGGCCGCTCCGGTATCGAGCCGCTTGACCGCGTTGAACTCGAGCCCGGAGTAGACCTGGCTGGTAGAAGTGACGGCCTTGCGCGCGTCGGCGACCCCGCTCACGCGCGCCTTGATCCAGTCCGTATAACCGGACCAGGCCGTCGTGTTCGTCGACGGGAAGGCTTGGAGCGCGTTGTCGCCCTCCCAGTTGAGGAAGACGAACTTCTTGCCCTGATAGGTCTGCAGCAGATACCGCGCCAAGGCCGCAGTCTCGTCATGCGTCGCCTGCCCCTCGGCCGCCGAGAACCCGTCGCTCCAACTCCCCTGCAGATCACCGGCCGAGTAGACCGTCAGGAAGTAGGTGGAGAGCCGCGAGTCGGAGAACACAGTCCGGTACGCCGGTTGCTGGGCTATCGCCGTCAGCGTCGTCGCTGCGTTGTTCACCTGGTAGCTGTCCGCTGCCGTCAGCGCGATGCGGACAGTCCGGGTGCCGAGTCGCGCGGCAGTATCGGTACCCCAGGTCAGCCGGTCGATGCCCGCCGGCTTGGCCACGGTGTTCGAGCTCCAGTGGTACAACCCGATCCGGTCATGCTGAGCAGCCGGTACGTCGGATTGCGCCGCGGCAACGTGGTTCCCGGAGCGCACGCCGGCGGTGACCCCGCCGGCGACGAGCAACCCGCAGACAACTCCCAGCAAGACCTTGTGCATGACCCAGACCCTAGGGACGTACCGGTTCAGCCACCTGCTCTTCCGAGGTGGACGCGCTCGGGCTTCGGCGAGAGCCGAAGGCAACGATCAGGACGACCGCTCCCGCCAGGGTGAAGCCCGCAGCAACCAGTGCGGCCGTGTGCATCGCGTGGAGGAACGCGTCGTTCGCGAGCGGCACCAACTGCGGACGGCCGGACGCGGCCGCGAAGTGCCGGGTCGCCTCGGCGGATTCGCCCACCGCGTCGGGCAGCCCGACCACGGATGGCGCGATCGCGTGTTGGTACGTCGACGAGACGATCGTGCCGATCACGGCGACCCCGAGCACGCTGCCGACCTGCCGCATCGCGTTGCTGACTGCGGATCCGGCGCCGATCCGGTCCATCGGCAGGGTCGCGACCACACCCGCGGTGGTCGGTGCGACGGCAGCCCCGATCGCGAGACCGGCGGTCGCACCGACGATGCAGAACCACACCAACGAGGTGTCGACGGTATAGGTCAGGTTCAGGACGAGGCAGAGCGTGAACGCGGCCAACGCCGTACCGGAGACGCGGGCGATCCCGAACCGGGCGGCCAGCCGAGCACCGAGCGGCGAGCCCAGTACGACGCCTGTTGCCCCCGGCAACGTTAGTAGTCCGGCATGCAGCGGGCTGAAGCCGCGGGCGCCTTGGAGGTAGAAGGTTTGGTAGAACGCCTGGCCGGTGATCGTCAGGAACAGCGCGCCAAGAGCGACATTGCCGGCCGCGAAATGGCGGTTGCGGAACAACCGGGGGTCGAAGCTCGGGTCGTGTTCGCGTGCCTCGGCGTACAGGAAGGCGGCGATCAGGACGAGGCCGGCCGCGATACTTGCCCAGACTTGCCAGCGACTCCAGCCACCTTGGTGACCGCCTTCGATCAGGCCGTAGGACAGTCCGAGCAGACCGAGGGTGGACAGGCCCAGGCCGAGTGGGTCGAGGCGGCGGCGTTGCGGGCTGCGCGGGTTCGGCAGCACGAGAGCAGCGCCGACGAGCGCGACGGCGACCAGCGGCAGGTTGATGAGGAAGACCGAGCCCCACCAGAACCGGCTGAGCAGCAGACCGCCGAGGACGGGACCGGCCGCGACGCCGACACCGGCTGCGGATGACCAGACGGCGATCGCGCCGGCTCGCCGTTCGGGGGCGAAGGTGCTCCCGAGGATTGCCATCGAGGTCGGCATGATCAGCGCGCCACCGAGGCCCATGGTGGCGCGGGCGAGGACGAGCGTGGTCGGACCGGTCGCCCAGGCGGCCCACGCGGACGAGGCGCCGAAGACGACCAGGCCGATCATCAGCACGGTCCGGTGACCGTAGCGGTCGCCGAGCGCGCCGGCGGCGAAGAGTGCGGTCGCGAAGAGCAGTGAGTAGATCCCGATCGCCCACTGGAGCTGACCGGGGGTTGCACCGAGCCCGTCAACGGGGTCGGCGAGGCGTTCGAGGGCGATGCCGAGGACCGTCGAGTCGATCCAGATGAGCAAGGCGGAGAGGACGAGCACGGCGAGCACCCGGCCGGGACGGGCGGGGAATGGCGGTTGAGACACCACGTCTCCTATGATTGACAGGACCCTGACGAGGTTTCAGTCTGCGGCGATTGACAGGTTCCTGTCAATCGTTATTTCCGCATGTTCGGCAGAATGAGGAGCATGAGTGGTCCGGACGACAGCTTCGGTGTGACGTTCCTGGTGCGGCACGCCTGGCTCTCCATGCGCTCGGCCGTCGCCGTCGCACTGGCCGAGCACGGCCTGTCCGTGCAGCAGTACGGCGCCCTGATGGTGCTGACCCATCACCCCGGCTTCACCGTCGCCGACATCGGGCGCATGGTCGGTACGGCGCGACAATCCGCCAACGAGCTGATCACCGGGCTCGAGAAGGCCGGACTGGCCGAACGCCGCCCGCACCCGCAGGACCGTCGTACCCAGCAGGTGTTCCTCACCCCGGCCGGCGAACACCGCCTCGCGACCGCGGCCCCCGCCGTACTGGAGGTCGAGGCCGAACTGGAGGCGTCCTTCACCGCGTCGGATCGCGCCACGGCCCGCGACTGGCTCGCCCAGATGGTGCGCAACGCGAACGGTTAAGGTCGGAGGTATGCGCGGACACGCTGAGCGGTTGAACGGGCTGGGCACCACGATCTTCGCCGAGATGTCGGCCCTCGCGGTCGCGACCGGATCGGTCAACCTCGGGCAGGGGTTCCCCGATACCGACGGTCCCGACTCGCTGCTCGAGGACGCGATCGCCGCGATCCGCGCCGGCGCGAACCAATACCCGCCCGGCCGCGGCATCCCCGCGCTGCGGCAGGCGATCGTCGACCACCAGAAGCGGTTCTACGACCTGTCCTACGACCCGGACACGCAGGTCCTGGTCACCACCGGCGCCACCGAGGCGATCGCCGCCGCCCTGCTCGCCTTCGTCGAACCCGGTGACGAGGTGATCGCCCTCGAGCCGTACTACGACTCGTACGCCGCCGGCATCGCCTTCGCCGGTGGCCGGCGAGTCCCCGTGACGCTGCGCGCACCGTCGTACCGGCTCGACCTCGACGAACTCCGCGCCGCCGTCACCCCGCGCACCAAGGTGCTGCTGATCAACACCCCGCACAACCCGACCGGCACCGTCCTCACCGACGCCGAACTCCGCGGCATCCGGGACATGGCCGTCGAACACGACCTCGTCGTCATCACCGACGAGGTCTACGAACATCTCGTGTACGACGACTTCCGGCACATCCCGTTGGCGACGTACGACGGCATGGCCGACCGCACGGTCTCCATCGGCAGCGCCGGCAAGACCTTCTCCGTCACCGGCTGGAAGATCGGCTGGGTCACCGGCTCCCCCGACGTGGTCACCGCGGTCACCACCGCCAAACAGTTCCTCACCTACGTCTCCGGCTCACCCTTCCAGCCCGCCGTCGCCAATGCGCTTGCCCTAGGCAACGACTACTTCGACGGCGTCCGGTCCACTCTCCAGTCCCGCCGCGACCTCCTCGCCGACGGCCTCGCCGACCTCGGCTTCGAGGTCCACCGCCCCGCCGGCACCTACTTCATCACCACCGACATCCGCCCCCTCGGCCACACCGACGGCATCGACTTCTGCCGCCTCCTCCCCGAACGCACCGGCGTCGTCGCCATCCCCACCCAAGTCTTCTACGACAACAAAGACGTCGGCCGCCCCCTGGTCCGCTGGGCCTTCTGCAAGAAGGAAGAACTCCTCCAAGAAGCCCTCACCCGCCTCCAAAAGCTCTGAGTCCCTGATCGTCCTCGTCAGCAGTACCGCTACTCTTCGCCTCAGCCACGATGGCATCGCCGGGGAGGGGGATGCCATCGCCTGACCATCGACAGAGGACAAGGACACAGACATGAGGACTCGTACCCTCCCAGCCGCTCTCCTGATCGGCGCCCTGGTGCTAGCTGCAGGCGTCGTACAGCTCACCACGTCGCGCCCTGCGGATGCCCAGGCCCAGACGGTGAAGCCCGGCGCGTACGACGTTGCCGCCCTCAACGATCTCGAGGCGATCAAACAGCTCAAGGCGCGCTACTGCCGTCTCCTCGACACCAAGCAGTGGGGTGCGTGGCGCCAGGTGTTCACCGACGACTTCGTCAGCGACACCTCCGACGCGGGCGGCAAGGTCGTGACGGGTGGCGACGAATTCGTCGCGTTCGTCCGGCAGCAGATCGGTCAGCCGTCGCAGACCACCGTGCACCAGGTGCAAGCGCCCGAGATCACGTTGACCTCGGCCACGACGGCGACCGGAATCTGGGCGCTCGAGGACACCGTCGACCTCACCCCCGCGATCGGCATGCACGGAGCCGGGCACTATCACGAGACCTACGTGAAGATCGACGGCCAGTGGCGGATCAAGACCTCGAAACTGACCCGGCTCCGCCAGGAGATCATCACGCCTGCCACGACCATCCCCGACCTGAAGAAGGCACTGGCGAAGGGCAGGCGCGGCTAGCCCAGGAAGCGGGCCAGCGTCTCCGGGTCTCGTACGACGGCGGTGGTGGCGTCGTCGGCGGTGATGATCGGGCGTTGGATGAGGATCGGGTCGGCGACCATCGCGTTGATCCAGTCGGCGCGGTGGTCGTCGTCGCGGGGGAGATCGTGCAGGGCCACCGCCGCGGGTTCGTTGTGGCGGACGACGTGCCAGGGGTCGAGGTTGAGGCGGGTTAGTACGGCGTCCAGTTCGGCGGCCGAAGGTGGGTCGTCGAGGTAGCGGCGGACGGTGTAGGAGACGCCGGCCTCGTCGAGGGCTGCTGTGGCCGCGCGACATTTGGAGCAGGCGGGGTTGATCCAGATCTCCATCAGCGGCGGAACCAGGCCTTCGTCGAGGGGCGGAGCATGAGGAAGAGCAGTCCGGCATGCAGGACCAGGCCGAGCAGGCCGGTGGGGATGCTCAACAGGCCGCCGACGATCCCCAGGGTGGCGACCCCGATGATCAGGTACCGCGCCCACGGCCGACCGGCCCGTAGCGACAGTGCCGGGACGATGTAGAGGATGGCGCCGACCCAGGCGACCACGACCACCACCGCCGCGGAGCCCTTGTCGCCCATGACGATCTCGGACACCCCCTCACCGGCCGAGGTGAGTGCCATCAGACCGACCAGGAAGTAGAGAACGCCGAAGCCGAGTACTACGACGGTCGCCACCGTGACTTGCCGCGGTGGTTCGCTCTGTCGGTAGTACTCGGCCCCGGTCACCTCTTGATCCTAGGCGGTGACTTCCAGCGCGTCCTTGGACTCGTTCAGCGTGACCCGGACGGTTTCGCCGTCGCGGATGCTGCCGTTCAGCAGGCCGCGGGCGAGTTCGTCGCCGATCGCGGACTGCACCAGGCGACGCAGCGGACGCGCGCCGTAGACCGGGTCGTAGCCGGTCAGGGCCAGCCACTCCATGGCGCCTTCGTCGACGTCCAGGGTGATCCGGCGGTCGGTCAGGCGGCGCTGGAGGGCGCTGATCTGGAGCGCGACGATCTTCGTCAGCTCCTCACTGCCGAGCGCGTCGAACAGCACGATCTCGTCGAGCCGGTTGATGAACTCCGGCTTGAACGACTGCCGCACCACGGCCATCACCTGGTCGCGCTTGACCTTCTCGTCCAGCGACATGTCGGCCAGGTACGCCGACCCCAGGTTGCTGGTCAGGATCAGGATCACGTTGCGGAAGTCGACCGTGCGGCCCTGACCATCGGTCAGGCGGCCGTCGTCGAGCACCTGCAGCAGGATGTCGAAGACCTCCGGGTGCGCCTTCTCGACCTCGTCGAGCAGGATCACCGAGTACGGACGCCGGCGTACCGCTTCGGTCAGTTGACCGCCCTCTTCGTAGCCGACGTAGCCGGGAGGTGCACCGACGAGCCGCGAGACGCTGTGCTTCTCGCTGTACTCGGACATGTCGATGCGAACCATCGCCCGCTCGTCGTCGAACAGGAAGTCGGCCAACGCCTTCGCCAGCTCGGTCTTACCGACACCCGTCGGCCCGAGGAACAGGAACGAACCAGTCGGCCGGTCCGGGTCGGAGATGCCCGCCCGCGCCCGCCGTACGGCGTCACTCACCGCCTTCACGGCTTCCTTCTGACCGATCAGGCGGTGACCGAGCTCGTCCTCCATCCGGAGCAGCTTGCCGGTCTCACCTTCGAGCAGCCGGCCGGTCGGGATCCCGGTCCACATCGCGATCACCTCGGCGATCTCGGTGGGTCCGACCTCCTCGCCGACCATCGCGTCCGGACCGTCGGTCACCTGCGGCTCGGCGTCGGCCTCCTCGAGCTCCTTGGTCAGCTCGGGGATCTCGCCGTACAGGATCCGGGCCGCGGTCCCGAGGTCGCCGTCGCGCTGGGCGCGCTCGGCCTGGCCGCGCAGCTCGTCGATGCGCTCCTTGATCTCACCGACCCGGTTCAGGCCGGACTTCTCCCGCTCCCAGCGAGCCTCGAGTGCGCGCAACTCCTCCTCGCGGTCGGCGAGGTCGGCGCGCAGCCGCTCCAGCCGCTCCTGCGACGAGGCGTCCTCCTCGCGGGAGAGCGCGAGCTCCTCCATCTTCAGCCGGTCCACGGTACGGCGCAGTGAGTCGATCTCGACCGGGGACGAGTCGATCTCCATCCGCAGCCGGGATGCAGCCTCGTCGACCAGGTCGATCGCCTTGTCGGGCAGCTGGCGACCGCTGATGTAGCGGCTCGACAGGGTCGCGGCCGCAACCAGCGCGCTGTCGGAGATGGCCACCTTGTGGTGCGCCTCGTACCGCTCCTTCAGCCCACGCAGGATCGCGATCGAGTCCTCGACCGACGGCTCACCGACGAAGACCTGCTGGAAGCGGCGCTCCAGCGCCGGGTCCTTCTCGATCCGCGTCCGGTACTCGTCGAGCGTGGTCGCACCGATCATCCGGAGCTCACCGCGCGCCAGCATCGGCTTCAGCATGTTGCCGGCGTCCATCGCGCCCTCGCCGGACGCACCGGCGCCGACGACGGTGTGCAGCTCGTCGATGAAGGTGATGACCTGACCGTCGGATTCCTTGATCTCGGTCAGCACCGCCTTCAGCCGCTCCTCGAACTCACCGCGGTACTTCGCCCCCGCGACCATCGCCCCGAGGTCGAGGCTGATCAGCCGCCGGCCGCGCAGCGACTCGGGCACGTCACCGGCCACGATCCGCTGGGCCAGCCCCTCGACGACGGCGGTCTTGCCGACGCCGGGCTCACCGATCAGCACCGGGTTGTTCTTGGTACGGCGGGACAGCACCTGGACGACGCGCCGGATCTCGGAGTCACGCCCGATCACCGGGTCGAGCTTTCCGTCGCGAGCACGCTCGGTGAGGTCGACGCCGTACTTCTCCAGCGTCTTGGTGGTGCCCTCAGCCTCCGGCGAGGTGATCCGCCGGTTGCCGCGCATCTGGTCGAACGCCTGCAGCAACGCCTCCGGGGTCACCCCGAGCGCCGTCTTGGCAGGTCCGTCGACGGTCGCCAGCGCGATCAGCAGGTGCTCGGTGGAGACGAACTCGTCCCCGAGCCCAAGAGCCCGCTGCTCAGCCTGGTTCAGTACCTCACCGGTCTTCGGCGACAGGCTCGGCGCCTGCACGCTCCCGCCGCTCGCCTTCGGCAGCCGCGCGACCTGCTCGGCAACCCGAGCCCGTACGGCGTCCGCCGAGCCACCGGCGGCCTCGAGCAGACCGATCGTGGTCCCCTCGGGCTGCGCGAACAGCGCGGACAGCAGGTGAATCGGTTCCACGGTCGGGTTGCCCGCCGCGGAGGTCTGACGGATGGCGACCGACAGCGTTTCGCGGGCCAGCGTCGTCAACCGCTGAACATCCATGGAGTTCCAGCCTTTCAAGTCCAGACAACAACAGTCTCTAGGTACAACCTAACCAAAGTTGAGTCCATTCCACTCAACTCTACAAATTTCCAGGGTCGAGTCAGGGTTCGGCCGGACCCGAACTGCCAACCTCCGGCCCGTTCGCTCCGTACCAGTCGACGACAGCAGTCCGCCTGGTCCAGGAGGAACCCCCTTGCCATCCCACCGCTGGCTCACCCCGCTCGTGGGCCTCAGCCTGGCGCTCGCCACCCCGGCCGCCGCCGCTCCACCGAGGCCGCCCACGACCGCCCCGCCCACCACGATCACGCTGATCACCGGCGACCGCATCCAGGTCCAGACCGCGCCCGGCCAACGCGAGCACGTCACCTTCCAGCCCGGACCCGGGAGCGGCTCAACCGCCGCGATCACCAGCTACAAGAACGGTCACACGTACGTCGTCCCGACCGCCGCCGCGGCCGGCCTCGCCTCCGGGCGCCTCGACCGCGCCCTGTTCGACGTCACCACGCTACTCGCGGAGGGCGCCGACGACGCCCACTCCAAAACCCTGCCGGTGATCATCCGGTACGCCGGTGCTCCGCTCCGCCCAACTGCCCCCGGTACGACGGGATCCCGCTCGCTGACCAGCATCGGCGCACGTGCGACCCGCGTCCAGAAGAGCTCGGCGGCCACGTTCTGGAGCTCGCTGAAGTCTGCCCGAACCGCCGGTCCGGTCGAGCGGATCTCGCTGGACCATCGGGTCACCGCGAGCCTCGACCAGAGCGTCCCGCAGATCGGCGCGCCTGCGGCCTGGCAGCGTGGACTGACCGGCAAGGGCGTGAAGATCGCCGTACTCGACACCGGCATCGACCCGAACCACCCGGACCTCAAGGGCCGGATCGCCGCCGCCGAGGACTTCTCCGGCACCGGTGACGTGGTCGACCACTTCGGCCACGGCACGCACGTCGCGAGCATCGCGGCCGGCAACGGCGCGGCCTCGGGCGGCAAGTACAAGGGCGTCGCCCCGGACGCGACCCTGCTGAACGGCAAGGTGCTCGACGACGACGGCAACGGGTACGACTCCGGCATCATCGCCGGGATGGAGTGGGCCGCGGCCCAGGGCGCGTCGGTCGTCAACCTGAGCCTCGGCAGCCGGGAGCCGAGCGACGGCACCGACGACCTGTCCCAGGCGGTCGACCGACTCAGCCAGGACACCCTCTTTGTCGTTGCCGCTGGCAACTGTCCGTTCCCGGATCCCGCCACGATCGGCTCCCCCGGTGCCGCCGACGAGGCGCTGACCGTCGGTAACCTGCAGCGCGACGGCTCGGTGAACGACTCGTCCTGCCGAGGACCGCGGCTCGGCGACGGCGCCCTGAAGCCCGAGATCTCGGCGCCCGGCACCGACATCGTCGCCGCCCGCGCCGCCGGCACCAGCCTCGGTACGCCGGTCGACGACAACTACACAACACTCACCGGTACGTCGATGGCCACGCCGCATGTGGCCGGTACGGCGGCCCTGCTGGCCCAGGCGCATCCGGACTGGAAGAGCGCGGCACTGAAGACCCAACTCATCTCGACCGCCAACCCGCAACCCGGCAGCGAGGTCACCGCGCAGGGTGCCGGTCGTGTCGACGCCGACCAGGCGACCGCGGACGGCGTCACGGCCGACACCGCGAAACTCGAGCTGGGCAGGCTGAACTGGCCCTACCCGGCCGACGACGCAGTCACTCGAGACCTCACCTACCGCAACTCGTCCGCCACCCCGGTCACATTGAAGCTGACAGCCGATGTCGCAGGTCCCAAGCTCAGTACCGACCAACTCGTCGTACCGGCGCACGGCGAAGCCAAGGTGACTGTGACGGTCGATCGGGGCGCGGCCGGCCCGGGCAGCTTCTCCGGTCGGATCATCGCAACCGGCACCCAGCCCCTTGTCACACTCGTCGGCTGGACGGCTGAGCGCGAGCTCTACAACCTGACGATCAAGGGCATCCAGCACAACGGAGCTCCGGCGAACGGCGAGCTGGCGCTGAACCGCCTCGACAACATCGAGCAGCCCGATCTCGGCCCGTTCGGCCTCCGGATCGTCGACGGTACGGCGACCGTCCGCGTTCCCCCGGGCACGTACGACGCCTCGTCGGTGTTCTTCCAGGACGCGACCGACACCGCACCGCAGCGATTCGATCTGGTCGCGAGCGACGAGACCACGGTCGGCAAGGACACCACGATCACGCTCGACGCCCGTAAGACCACGCGGGTCGGCGTCAGCGCCCAGGGGCAGGCGGAGCTCGGGCATCGCGACGCGACGCTCACCTATGTCCGCAGCGTTCCGTCGATCGTCGTCCAGGAGAGCGGCGTGATCTCGGGCGCGACGAATGACGTCTTCGCCGCATCGCGGACGGCCAAGCCCACCATCGGGAGTGCCGAGTTCGCGTTCGGTACCCGGCTGGAGGTCTCGCCGTACCGGGCGTCTGTCGTCGGCGGGCCGGCCTTTCCTGTCCTCGACTACTTCACCGGTCCGCGCTTCACCGGCAAGCTGGAGCTGCCGGTTGTGGATGGCGGTCACGGCAGCCCGGCCGAGGTTGCCGGAAGCCGCGGCAAGCTCGTGCTGATCCGGAACGGCGAGGGTGACGACGTCAACGGCGTGGTGACCAAGAACGCCCAGGACGCCGGAGCCGCGGCGGTGATCCTCTTCAACCCGGACGTCGCCGGCGAAGGCGGGGCCGGCGAGTTCTGGCGCCTCGGTGACAACGGTGATCCCACGATCCCGGCAGCTCGCACGAGCCGCGCGAGCGCGGCAATGCTGCTCGACCGGCTGAAGACCGGCCCGGTCAGCATTCGGCTCACGGGCGTGGCAACTTCGCCGTACGTGTATGACCTGGGCATGCCGTGGCAGGGCCAGTTGCCGGCCAACCCGGTCGTCAGCGTGCGGCCCGATCAGCTGGCGAGGGTCGATGAGACGTTCGGCTCCCAGGTGGCCGGCGTACCGGTCTCTGAAGGTCGGTACGGCTACACGCCGTTGGGCGCTCGGCTCGGCGGCAGCAGCGTCAGCTCTCCTGGTCCGGTTCGGCAGACGGCGTACGTGCAGGCCAACCAGGTCAAGTGGGCAGGCACTGTCACGTACGACGCTGGGCTGTCCAACGCCGCGCTCGACAGCGTGCCGCGCACGTATCGCGCAGGCGAACACGTGCAGCACCGCTGGTTGACCGCGGTCGGGAACAGCTCGATCCCGGACGGCGACGTCGGCCGCGCGTCCTACGTCGGCCGGGATCGCGGCGGACTGGCGATCGGCCTCAGCACCTTCGGGCACGGCGCCGATCAGTACCTGCCCGCGTACGCCGGAGTCGGCGGCAGCGAACTGACCGTGACCCGCAACGGTGTCGAGGTGCTCAGCACCACCGACGCAGCTGGGTTCGTCGAGACGACGGCGGATGCGGCCGACTACACGATCGCGCTCAAGACCGGATTCGACGGAGACGTCTTCAGGTACTCGACCCATCAGGAGACCACCTGGACGTTCCGGTCCAAGGGCGGCGAGGACGAGAAGCGGATGCCGCTGGTGCTCGCGGATCTCGACGTACCGCAGTCGGATGCGCTGAACCAGGTCAAGGTCGGCAAGCCCATCGACCTCACGCTCGGCCTACGCCACCAGTTCGGATCCGGCAGTACGGCGAAGTTCGCCAAGCCGACGCTGGAGATCTCGTACGACGGGAGCACGTGGACCGCGCTCTCGTTGACCGGCTCCGGCTCCAAGTACTCGGCCACAGTGACGCATCCCGTCACCTCGGCCGGGAAATCACCCTCGCTGCGGCTCACCGCACGCGACGCCGACGGCAACAGCATCACCCAGCAGATCACCGCCGCCTACGGCCTGGCCCGCTGACCTTTCCACCACGATCGAAAGGCCGGGCCGGAGGCTTACCTCCGGCCCGGCTCGTGACGTCAATCCGCATGACATCGATTTCCGGTTCAGGAGGAACCCCTGTGCAACCGAAACGCTGGATCGTGCCTCTCGTCGGCCTCGGCCTGACGATCGGCACACCCGCCTTCGCAGGTCCCGCGGCCCGACCCGCCGCGCCCCAGCCCCCACCCACGCCCACCTCGATCACGCTGATCACCGGCGACCGGATCCAGGTGACGCAGTCGGCCGGCAAGCCGGCGAAGGTCGCCTTCATCCCTGGCCCGGGCAGCAGGTCCGATGCGGCCGCGACGACGTATTCGGCCGGCCACACGTACGTCGTACCGTCGGCTGCGGCCGCTGAGGTCGCGAGCGGCAAGCTCGACCGCAGCCTGTTCGACGTGACCACACTGATCGCCGAGCAGCGGGACGACGCGCATTCGGCGACGATGCCGGTCATCGTGCATTACGCCGGTTCCGCGGCCACGGCGAAGACCCGCGCGAAGCAGTCTGCGATCACGGGTGCGGCCGGCAGCCGGGCGCTGACCAGCATCGGCGCTCGCGCGGCCGCGGTCACCAAGACCAAGGCCGGCAGCTTCTGGGCCTCGGTGCACAACTCGACGATCTCGCGGGTGACGCTGGATCGGCGCGTGCAGGTGAAGCTTGACCAGAGCGTCCCGCAGATCGGCGCTCCCGCGGCCTGGCAGCGCGGCCTGACCGGCAAGGGCAGCAAGATCGCCATTTTGGACTCCGGGATCGACCCGACCCACCCGGACTTCGCCGGCCGGATCGCCGCCAACCAGAACTTCTCGGCCGCCGAGGACGCGGTCGACCACGCCGGTCACGGCACCCATGTCGCGAGCATCGCGGCCGGCGATGGCGCGGCCTCCGGTGGCAAGTACAAGGGTGTCGCCCCGGAGGCGACCCTGCTGAACGGCAAGGTGCTCGACGACAGCGGCGGCGGTGACTACTCGAGCATCATCGCCGGCATGGAGTGGGCTGCCACCCAGGGTGCCGACGTCGCCAACCTGAGCCTCGGCAGCTACGATCCGAGCGACGGGACCGACGATCTCTCGCTGGCCGTCAACCGGATCAGCGCCGAGACCGGCCTACTCTTCGTCGTTGCTGCAGGCAACTGTTTCCCGCCTGGCGCGGCCACCGTCACGGCCCCCGCGGCCGCAGACGATGCCCTTGCTGTCGGCAACCTTCAACGCGATGGCTCGGTGAGCCCCACCTCGTGCCACGGACCCCGCAAGGGTGACGGCGCGCTCAAGCCGGAGATCTCCGCGCCGGGTACCGACATCGTTGCCGCCCGTGCCGCCGGGACCGACATGGGTGAGCCGGTCGACGACCACTACACCACCCTCAGCGGTACATCGATGGCCACGCCGCACGTCGCCGGTACGGCGGCCCTCCTCGCGCAGGCGCATCCGGACTGGACGTTCCGCCAACTCCGCGAGCGGCTGATCTCCACGGCCGACCCGCAGCCCGGTAGCGGTCTCGACGAGCAGGGTGCGGGCCGGGTCGACGCCGACCAGGCCACTGACAACAGTGTGACTGTGGATGCGGGTGAGCTGGAGCTCGGCGTACTGCGTTGGCCGTACCCGGCCTCGGATCCGGTCAGCAAGGTGCTGACCTATCACAACCCGACGTCCGCTCCTGTCGTTCTGAAGCTGGCGGCCGACGTCAAGCTCAGTGCGTCCCAGGTGACTGTGCCTGCCAACGGGGACGCGTCCGTGACGGTCACGGTTGATCGGGCCGCGGGTGGCCCGGGACATTTCGACGGGCGGATCACCGCCACCGCTGAAGGTGCCGATCCGATCGTGACGACGTACGGATGGATGGCCGAAACCGAGCTGTACAACCTGACGATCAAGGGCATCACCAAGACCGGCGCGACGGCGAACGGCGACGTCGCGCTCAGCCGGCTCGACGGCAACCCGGTCCCGGGCGCGTTCATGACGAACGGCACGCTCACCCTGCGGGTCGCTCCGGGCAAGTACGAGGCGGCGGCGTTCTTCGCGACCGCGGCGACCGACGCTGCGCCGGTGCAGGAGTACGACTTCGCGGTCACTCCCGAGGTGAACGTCACCAAGGACATGACCGTCACGCTCGACGGGCGCGGCGGGCAGACGGTTCAGTTCGCGGCGGCTGGTCAGCCCGGCCTGACGAGTCGGGACCGGTCGATCGGTTATGTGCGCAAGAACGCGGCCGGCGAGTTCGTCGCGGGTACTGGGTACAGCTTCACGGGTGCCCCTCGGCTGGTCACGGCGGCTCCGTCGGCCAAGGTGACGACCGGTACGAGCGAGTTCAGTGCCGGGTCGCGGCTGGAGGTTCCGCCGTACCGGATCACGGCGGGGACGGAGGAGTTCGACGTACTGGACTTCTACTTCGGGCCGCGGTTCACCGGGGTGAAGGACCTGCAGGTTGCGTCGGGTCCGGCGGACTACCGCGGCAAGCTCGCGGTGATTGCGGCGCCGGACGACTTGTGGAGCGGTGATCTGATCAAGGCTGCGCAGGACGCCGGCGCTGCGGCCGCGGTGCTCTACAACCCGGATGTTGCCGGCAACAACGGTGTGTTCTCTTACTGGGCTGCGGCGGACGGGATCGGCGGCACTATCCCGTCGATGCGGACGTCGCGCACCAACGCCCAGCGCCTGCTCGCGTTTAAGGGCACCGTCCGTGTGACCGGTCAGGCCGCGACTCCGTTCGTCTACGACCTCATGGTCCCGTGGCCGAACCAGGTCCCGGCGAAGCCCAGCCTGACAGTGACCCCCAAGCAGCTCGCCCGGGTCGACGAAACCTTCCGCGCGCAGGTCGACGGCATGCCGACCTCCGAATCCCGGCACGGTGTGACGCCGTTCGGCACCGAGCTCGGTGGCTTCCTCGCCCCGACCTTCGCTACCCCGGCACGGCGCACGTCGTACATCCTCGGCGGCGACCAGATCCGCTGGTCGACCACCGTGGTCGCCAACAACGGTGGTGGCCAGGAGACGGCCATGTCGGGCAATGGCTCGCGCCTCTTCCGCGCCGGCGAGCGCACCACCGCTGACTGGATGACGTCCGTGCAGAACAGCGGCCTGTCGACCCGTCAATCAGACCTGTACGGCGTCCGCCGTACCGCCGACGGTTTGTATCTCGGCCTCAGCACCTTCCGCCACGGGCCCGATGAGGAGTCGGACTCCAACGCAACCAACGACAACGTCGTCCTGGCGCTGGAGCGCAACGGCACGGAGGTCGGAACCAACCAAGGGCCGTACCTGGTTGCGGACGTGCCCGCCGACAAGGCGTCGTACAAGGCGACGCTGGACGTCGGTCGGAGCACCGACTTCTGGAAGTACTCAACCAACGTCCATTCCGAGTGGACGTTCCACTCGGCCGGCGGTGCGGACGAGGTGATGCCACTGGTGCTGGCCGATCTCGACGTACCGGCACTCGACCTCCTCAACCGCGTCCCGTCCGGCAAGCCCACCGAGCTCTGCCTCGGCCTCCGCCACCAAGTCGGCGCGGCCACCGCGAAGTTCACCGACGTCCGACTGGAGTCCTCAGTCGACGGGACCCACTGGACCCGCCTGCCGCTGACGCCGACGAGTGACGGCCACTACAAGACCACACTGACGGTCAAGCAGTCCCCGTCGCTGCGGATCACCGCAACCGATGCCAAGGGCAACAGCCTGAAGCAGCAGATCACGGCGGCTTACGGCGTGAAGTAGGGAGTGGAGGGGGATGGCACACGCCGTCCCCCTCCATCACTCGTCGAAGCTCGCGCGAGCCGTTTCGATGTGGTCGAAGTACTTGTGGGTCCAGGCGCACATGCTGTCGACGGTCGCCCGCAGCCCCTGACCTGCCGCGGTGAGGGTGTACTCGACCTTGGGTGGGACGGTCGGATAGACCGTGCGCTCGACCAGGCCGTTGCGTTCGAGCATGCGCAGATTCTGGGTGAGCATCTTGTGGCTGATGCCGCCGACGCGATTGCGGAGGTCGCTGAAGCGGCGCGTCTCGTCGCCGAGCGTCTCGATGATCAGGAACGCCCACTTGTTCGCCACGTCGGAGAAGATCTCCCGCGCCAGCGAATCCGCGCGGCCGAGATCAGCCTGTTCCGCCGCCGACAGGCCGATGACCTGCTTGGTTCCCATCAGGTTCCCCCGTCACCGAAAAGTGCCTTCTTCCGTACCGCCTCACACTCTCCTACGGTTCCTGAGTAACCACAAGAGACCACGAGAGGTCATCATGGCCATCACACTGATCAATCCCGACGGACTCCCGGCGGTCGACGTGTACCAGCAGGTCGCGATCGCCACCGGCACACGTCTCGTCTTCATCGCCGGCCAGGTCGCCTGGAACGCCCCGGCCGACCTGGCCGCTCAGGTCGAAGAGGCCTACCTCAATGTCGGTACGGCGCTCGCCGCGGCGGGCGGCACGTTCGCCGACGTCACCCGCTTGACCTTCTACGTCGTCGACTGGACACCGGACCAAATGCCCGCGCTCCTGGAAGGAATCACCCGCGCCACCACCAAACTCGGAACTACCGCGACCCCGCCCGCAACCCTGATCGGAGTCGCGGCGCTCGACGTACCCGAGCACCTGGTCGAGATCGAGGCGACCGCAGTCCTCGACTAGCGGACGCCCGGCACTCACCAACTGCCTTCTGGGCAGGTCCGAACCAGGCGGCTGAGCGTGAAGTCGGGGGGCGTGGACGAGTTGGTGAGTGGCTGGGGTCCGCGTCTTCAGCGTTGGTAGGCGCCGGAGTCCCAGGCGGACAGGCCGGTGAGGGACTTACCGGCCAGGTCTTCGTCGTAGCCGGACCTCTCCGCACGACCGATGGCCGGGCTGCCGGCCTTGAGGCGGAGGTCCAGAGCGCTTGTGTACAAGGGATCCGCCTTCACCGAGCGCGCACCCAGGGTGAATTGGTAGACCGCACCCTGGTAGACGCCGCGGTCCTCGTCGGCGGCGTCGGCGGGGTTGTGGGTGTCGAAGGAGTCGTCGTAGCCGACCTTCTTGCCGACTTTGACGATGTTGTTGCGCAGCTTGAGGATGCCGGGGCCGCAGCCTTGGTCGCAGCTCCAGCCGTCGCCGTTCGGCAGGTTGACCGAGTTGTTGAGGGCCAGCGTCCGGCGTACGGGACCGATGTGGCTCTTCGCGCCGCGGGTGATCAGGAAGGTGCCGGAGGGCTTCGTCGAGGTGACCGAGTTGTAGGCGAAGACGTTGTCGTCCGCGGTCTGGCCTTCCTCGTGGCCGAGTTCGGTGAAGCTGTCGTTGTCGGCGGTCTTGTTGTACTCGATGAAGTTCCGGTCGCCGTTGAAGATCTCGACCGCGGCA
This sequence comes from Kribbella sp. NPDC051587, assembly GCF_044453945.1. NCBI lineage: Bacteria > Bacillati > Actinomycetota > Actinomycetes > Propionibacteriales > Kribbellaceae > Kribbella > Kribbella sp. NPDC051587. The sequence goes on along the minus strand of NZ_JBITDE010000002.1, from coordinate 139,398 downwards.
CCGTCGTACCCGTAGTCGTGGCTGGTGTGGAAGCTGCCACTGATCGTGTTGTGCCGGATCTTGTTGTCGTCACCGTGCACGAGGATCCCGAACGCACCCGAGTCGTCGTCGGGCAGGTTGTCGTCGTCGACGCTCATCTTGTTGTTGTCGACGATGGTGCTCCAGCGGATCTCGTTGTCGTGCGACTCATCGGTGATCGAGACGCCGGTGACGTTGTTGTCGGCCTGGATGGTGTCGAGCACGATGTTGCTGCCGGTCAGTTCGAACCCGGCCCATTCGCAGCCGCTGGCGCGGAGATCACCGATGAAGACGTTCGCGCCGGTGACGTGCACACAGTTCGTCACCGGGCCGCCGATCTTCGGCAGGGCGCCGGTGCCGTAGGCACCGACGGTGACTCCGTTCCATTTCACGGTCAGCGTTCCGGTCCAGGAACCACCGCGCTTGAACATGATCTGGTCACCGGCGGAGAAGTTCGCGGCGTTGACCTTGGCGAGGCTCTTCCAGGCCGTGGCAGGGCTGGTCCCGGCGGCGGAATCATTGCCCGCCGCAGCGTCTACGTAGTGGATCGGCGGCGGGTCAGCAGCCGGTACGACGAGGAGGGAGGTGGTCAGGAGGGCGGCAAGTGTGAACACGTCAACAAGCTTCAGTCGCTCGTTCAGCACCCGTCAACGACTCACGATGTCCACTTCTCACCGTTGTCCACTAATCACCGCTGACCGGCCGTCACCAGCCCAGCGTCGTACGCCAGGATGACTGCCTGGACGCGATCCCGCAGCCCGAGCTTGGTGAGCATCCGGCTGACATGCGTCTTCACTGTGTGCTCGGTCAGGTGTAGTTCGTCCGCGACCTCGGCATTCGAGTTGCCCTTGGCAACCAGTACGAGGACCTCGCGCTCCCGGGCAGTCAGTACGTCGAGCCGCTCCGCCACCGCCGGATCCAACTGGGTATCGGCGAACCGGTCGATCAGCCGCCGAGTCACTGGTGGAGCCAGCAGCGCATCCCCCGCCGCGATCACCCGGACCGCGTTGATCAGCTCATCCCGCGACGACCGCTTCAGCAGGAACCCACTCGCCCCGGCACGCAGAGCGTCGTACACGTATTCATCGAGATCGAAGGTGGTCAGGATCAGTACCCGCGGGCCGCCGGCCAATCTCCGCGTCGCCTCGAGCCCGTCCATCACCGGCATCCGCACATCCATCAGGACAACGGCCAGGTCCAGGATCGCCCCAGCCTGCCGAACCGCGTCCGCACCATCGACCGCCTGCGCGACCACCTCGATATCCGGCTGCCCGTCCAGGATCATCGCGATCCCGTCGCGCACCAGATCCTGGTCGTCAACCACCATCACCTTGATCGGCCGATCGTTCACCTGCGGCCCCCGACCGGGATCCACGCGTCCACAGTCGTCCCGGAGCCCGGCGTACTACGGATGTCCAACGTGCCGCCCTCGATCCGAACCCGCTCACGCATGCCGGCCAGACCGTGCCGGTTCCCACGACGCGCTGCGGCGACATCGAACCCGACTCCGTCGTCGGTCACCTCGACCCGCACGCCTGTCTCCTCGCTCCGCACCGCCACCCGGACCCCGGTCGCCTTCGCGTGCTTGATCACGTTGGTGAGCGCCTCCTGCACCAGCCGGTACGCCGTCAGCTGCTGACCCTCCGGCGGTCCGTCGAGATCACCCTCCAGGTCGAGCTCGATCGGCAGGTGGTCCTTGGACACGTCCGCGACCAACTGTGACAGATCGGAGAGTCCCGGCTGGGGAGCAAGTTGCGGATCGGCGATCCCCGCCTCGTCGCGCAACGTCGACAGCAACCGGTCCAGCTCGCTCAACGCCCGCCGCCCGGTGTCCCCGATCCGCTGAAACCCAGCCAGTACGTCGGTTTCGCCGCGCCGAACGAGGTCCGGACCGGTCTCGGCCTGGATCACCATCAGGTTGACGGCATGTGCGACCACATCATGCAGATCGCGCGCGATGATCGACCGCTCGGTGAGCACGACCTGCTCGGCCTCGAGCTCCTCAGCCGCCTGCTCCAGCTCCGTCTCACGCGCTGCCGCCGCCCGGTTCCGCCGATACTGCCGCACGCCCAGCGCCGCAAGGATCGGCACGAGCAGAACGAGCGAAGCAGCGATCGGCCAGACCTTGGCCGCGATGCCGTCGTACGTCGAGTTGTGCAGCACGCCGGCCCAGGTGGCGTCCCAGCCCCGGCGCTTGATCTCCGGGAAGATCAACTGCAGGTACCTGACCCGCATCACTCGGGTGATGACCGGCAGCACCACGAGCACACCGATTGCCACCGGCAACGTCCAGCGCAGGCTCCGGGACCGCTTCGGCGAGACGACCAGCCAGTACAACGCCAGACCGAACGCGAGGTAGAGGCTGAAGACCGGCTGGAACGACTGCCAGTTGGCGATCAGGCTCGCCACGGCCAGCAGCGCGACCGGGACCACCGGCCAGCGCCTGCGCACCGCGAGAGAGAGCGCGGCGGCAGCAACGCCGTACGGCATCCAGCTCGGCGCACTCCACCAGGCGCCCTTGAAGATCTCCTGCCCTAGCTCGGTCAGGATCAGGCCGGCGGCGGCAACCGCCAGCAAGAAGTCCCGTACCTCGGTCGTCTCCGGACCGCTCAGGAACGTGCGGAGGTCTGCCCACCGCTGCCAGGCGTACGGCGCCTCGGCACGGCTCCGGCGTCGTACCACCGCGAACACCAGGGCCAGGACGACGATCCCCACCGAAAACCACCACAGCCATCGATTGAAATAGATCGTCTCCCAGGCATCGTGCGTCATCCCGGGGGAGTTCACGGCGAGCGGCGCCTCGGCTCTCCCGATGTCCGCGTAGGCGCCCGGATAGAGGGCGGTCACGAGCGAGAATCTCTTCAGCTCCAGCAGGACAGGTGCCGCGGCGGACAGGATCACCACAGCGGCGACGGTCAGCACCCGGCAGCGACCCGCCAGGGACCACAGTGCGAGGACGAGACCGCCGTACAGGAACCAGGGCGGTTGACCGACCAGCACGGCCAGGTACGCACCGAGGATCAGGCCCGGCACGGCCACCGTCGGCTCGACCCGGCGGATCGCGATCAGTACCGGCAACACCATCAGGACCATGCGGAGCCAGAGCCACGCGAACGGCCAGCCGGGAGTCTGCGGATCGGCCGCGTACCACTCCAGGCTGACCATCGCGATCGCCGCGAGGCCCGCATCCAGCCACAGCGCGCGCTGCTCGATCCCGAGGTGCTTCACCGCTCCATTGTGGCGTCGGAGCGACCCGGAGGCCGTCACTCTCAGGAGTGAGTCTTTGGTGTCACGGCTGGTACTGCGCGGTGAGCAGGGACCAGTCCTGGCGGTGATGTGTGGGTGGGGGTCCGGCCGGGATCGTCGAAAGCATGACGATCAGTCCGGTTCGCCCCACCACTGAAGGGGCCGTCGGCAACCTTGTCGGCCGCCGTCCGGTGCTCTTCCTGAGCGCAGCCGCGGCCGCCTTCGTGGCGCTGTGCGTCGCGCTCTGGCCACCGACGAAGGACCCGTACGACCTCCAGGTGTACGTCGTTGCCGCGCGTGCCGTCCTGAACGGCCAGGACGTCTACACGGCGCACGCAGGCGATCCGATCCTGCTCGGGTTCACCTACCCGCCGTTCGCCGCGCTGCTCTTCGCGCCGCTCGGGGCGGTCAGCGCCGAGGTCGGGCGGTTGGTGATGAGCGTGCTGTCAGCCGTGGCCCTGCTGGTCATCGGCTCGATCACGGTGCGCGCGCTCAAGCCGCACTGGTCGACGCATCGGATGGTTGCCGTCGGCATCGCCCTCGGAGCAGCCGGGCTCGCGCTCGAGCCGGTGCGGATGACGTTCCACTACGGCCAGATCAATCTGATGCTGCTGGCGATCCTGATGATCGATCTGTTCGGTTACCTACCGCGCCGCTTCCGTGGGGTGCTGATCGGTGTTGCCACCGGCATCAAACTGACGCCCGGCATCTTCATCGTCTACCTGCTGGTGACGCGTCGCTACCGCGAGGCGGCAACGGCCGCCGCGGCGACCACGGCCACGATGCTGATCGGCTTCCTGGCGATGCCCGACGCGGCGTGGAAGTTCTGGACCACCTACATCCTTGACCCCACCCGCCCCGGCTCGAGCACGTTGGTCTCGAACCAGGCCTGGCGGGGCGTCATCGACCGGCTTTCCGGTGGTCCGCAGGGACTGGGTCCGGTCTGGATCATCGCAGTCGCCTCCACAGTGGTCCTCGGCTTCGTCACGGTACGACGTTTCTACGATCGCGGCCGGCTGCTGGAATCCGTCCTCCTGACGGCCGCCATCGGCCTGCTCGTCTCCCCGATCTCCTGGACCGCGCACTGGGTTTGGGCGCTCCCCGCCTGCGCACTGCTGTGGACACGAGTGTTCTCGGCCGGTGAGACCTGGATGCGCGCGCGGTACCGGATCGCCCTCGCGGCGCTCACCACCGTCACCTTCGGGATCGGGCTGCCCTGGCTGGCGCCGTACATGGACGATCGCGAACTGCACCACCACGGATTCCAGCTCTATCTCGGCAACTCCTACGCGATCTGCGCGGCCGTCCTGCTGCTCGCGGCGGCCAAGGTCTCGAAGGAATCATGAACCGGCAACGCCTGGTGGTGCTGGCGGCAACAATGCTGCCGGTGCTGTGCCTCCTGCTCTGGCACCCGTGGTCGGCAACGATGGACGACCTCGGCGTGTACTACGCGGGCGCCCGTGGGCTCGTCAACGGCGAGGACATCTATCAGGCACACGTGAAGTACTACCCGGAGATGGGGCTCGGCTTCACCTACCCGCCGTTCGCCGCCATGGTTTTCGCGCCGTTCGCCATCGGCCTGCCGTTCGCCCGGACCCTGATCACCGTGGCCTCGGCCCTTGCCCTGCTGGTGATCGGCTGGGTGATCACGAAGAAACTTCGCTGGCAACCGGCGGCCGGCGTCCTGTTCATCTTCGCCACCTTGCTGATCGAGCCAGTGCAGTCGACGTTCCGGCTCGGCCAGATCAACCTTGTCCTCCTGGCCTTACTCATGGTCGATCTCCTCGGCGTGCTCCCACCGCGGTACCGCGGAATCCTGATCGGCGTTGCCACCGGCATCAAACTGACGCCGGGCATCTTCATCGTCTTCCTGCTGATCACCAAGCGATACCGCGAGGCTCTGGTCGCGAGCGTGACCACGGCTCTCACCCTGGTAGTCGCACTCCTGGTGGCGCCGAAGGCAACCATCGACTTCTGGACGAAGTACATCTTCGATCCGGGCCGGGTCGGTCCGCCGCACTACATCAGCAATCAGTCGATCCGCGGCGCCTTCCTCCGTTTCACCGGCGGATCCGCACCGCTTTGGTTGCTGCTGGCAATCATCGTCGGCGTCGCCGGCCTGTACGTCGCACGTCGGCTGCACGAGCGTGGTCTGGGTTTCGAGGCCGTCGTCGTGACCGCGTTCACCGGCCTGGCCGTCTCGCCGGTCTCGTGGATGAACCATTGGGTCTGGGCGATCCCCGCGGCGGCACTCGCCTGGCAGCACCGCGGCCGGCTCTTCTCGTTGTCCACAGGGTTGTCCACCGTGTGGATCGCGGTGTTCCTGTTCGCGCTGCCGCGCTGGTTGCCGTTCGGCGGCGACCGGGAGTTCGACTACAGCGCGGGCCAGACCATCGCCGCCGACTCCTACCTGCTCTGCGCGCTCGCTTTGATCGGCCACGGCTTCCGGCTGGCCCGTCAGCCGCTACCGCGGCAAGTAGGCGCCGACAGATGACGAGCCTCGACCCCTGTACATTGTTGCGTCGGGGCGGTATGTGCTGCCCGACCCAGTAGCGAGAGTCGGAGCATGACGACAAGTCCCGTTCGAATCACCGCCGAGCCGGTCCTGGGCGATCCCGTCACCGCGGGGAGCACGACCGTGCAACGCCTGCGGGCCGTCGTCGTCCGGCGGCCGGTGATGGCTCTCACTCTGGCCGCTGTGGTGTTCGTGGGCGTCTGCCTGGCGTTCTGGCCGCCGGCCAAGGAGCAGTACGACCTGCGCGTGTACGTCGCGGCGGCCCAGGCCGTCCTCGACGGTCGGGACATCTACACCGCCCACGAGGGAATCTACGGCCTGCTCGGGTACACCTACCCGCCGTTCGCCGCGATCCTGATGGCTCCGCTGGGACTGCTGAGCACGGGCGGCGGCCGGATCCTGATGACCGTCGTCAACGCCTTGGTGCTGCTGCTCATCGGCTCGCTCACCGTGCGCGCGCTGCGGCCGCGCTGGTCCACCCGGCACGTGCTGGTGACCGGGTTCATCCTGGGCGCGGCCGGGCTCGCGCTGGAGCCGGTGCGGATCACCTTCCACTACGGCCAGATCAACCTGATGCTGATGGCGATCCTGATGATCGATCTGCTCGGGCATCTGCCGCAGCGGTTCCGCGGCGTCCTGATCGGCGTCGCGACCGGAATCAAGCTGACGCCCGGCATCTTCATCATCTATCTGCTGGTGACGCGCCGGTACCGCGAGGCGCTGACCGCGTCGGCGGCGACCGCCGGAACGATGGTGCTCGGCTTCGTGGTGATGCCGGAGTCGGCCTGGAAGTTCTGGAGTTCGTACATCTTCGACCCGACCCGTCCGGGCTCGAGCACCCTCGTCACCAACCAGGCGCTGCGCGGCGTGATCGACCGGCTATCCGGCGGTCCGCAGGGCATCGGGCCGGTCTGGATCGCCGCGGTCCTGATCACCTTGATCGTCGGCTTCGTGACGGTACGGCGGGCCTACGACCGCGGGCTCCTGCTGGAGTCCATCCTGCTGGCGGCCACGATCGGCGTACTCGTCTCACCGATCTCCTGGACCGCTCACTGGGTCTGGGCGTTCCCCGCGACCGCGCTGCTCTGGAACCGCGTAGCGGCGTCGTACCGGACGACAGGTCGCTCCCGCCAGTTCGCCGTACGGGCTGGTCTGGCAGCGTTCGTGACGCTCACCTTCGGGATCGGCCTGCCCTGGCTGGCGCCCCACATGCGTGACCGCGAGCTGCACCATCACGGCTTCCAGCTCTACCTCGGCAACTCCTACATGATCTGCGGAGTGGTCATGCTGCTGGCCGCCGCCTACAGCCTCCGCCGCCGGAGCCTCAAGGTTTGAAGTCGGCCGCGCGCAGCCGATACACCTGCAGGTTGAGGTCGTAGTACTTGTCCGTCTCGCCGACCCACTCCATGCCGAGCCGGCGAGCGGCGCCGATCGCGCGCTTGTTGTTCGGCCGGGCGACGGCGAACAGCTCGTCGACGTCATGGGTCTCGAACGCCCAGCCCATCAACGCTTTGCTCGCCTCGGTGGCGTACCCGTTGCCCCACGCCGACGGGCGCAACTGCCAGCCGATCTCGAGATCCTCCTCGTACGGCGGGAGCAGGCGGATCAGCAGTCCGCCGATCACCACGTTGTCCTCCTGGCGCACCACCGCCCACCGGCCGGCCGGTACGACGAAGTTCGGCTGGGCCTCGATCCAGGCGGTCAGGATCATCGCCATGGTGGCCACGTCGGTCACCCGGTCGATCGCGGGCGACAGCCACTGCGCCACGTCGGCGGATCCGTAGATCTCCAGCGCAGCCTCGGCGTCGTCTTCTTCCCAGTCCCGGATCAGCAGCCGGTCTGTCTGCAGGCTCAGCGTCACCTGGCCAGCGTACGTCGGTCCGCCGGTACCTAGGTGGACAGTAGATGAAGAGACCGCAGGGTGGCCCAATCACGGACCACCCCGCGGGGGCCGAAGAACACCCGGGGAGGGTGCGACTCCGGCTGTGGAGGTGTCGAGGGGGGATTCGACGCCCTCCACCGGATCCGGAGGCCCCGAGGGGTGGGATTCGAGAACCTCCGGTGGTTCAGTTAGCGCGGCCCGAGCTCCAGCGGCTGGGTCCGGATCCAGCGCGTCGTGGTCTGCTGGCGGCCCATGGCGATCACGTCGCCGGCGGGACCGGCCGAGAAGACCCGGCTGGCGGTGCTGCGTCGCGAGACGCCGACACCGCGCTGGACCTCTGCCAGGAGCTGGTTCACCCGGGAACGCAGATCCTCCACCTCCGACTGTAGCGCGAGGATGTGCCGAATTCCCGCCAGGTTCACGCCCTCTTCCTGGGACAGGTGCTGCACATACCGCAGCCGCGCCACGTCGTACGCGGAGTAGCGTCGCCCGCGGCCGGACGCCCGGCTCGGCACCACAAGGCCGAGCCGGTCGTACTGCCGCAGGGTCTGCGGATGCATGCCGGCCAGTTGGGCCGCCACCGAGATCACGTAGATCGGGGTGCGGTCGTCCCAGGTCGGCACCTGACCGAACGGGCGGTTCTTCGCTCCGGCGGCCATCTCAGGTGGTCCCGAACAGCCTGGCCCGCAGGTCAGGGTGGTCCGATGCCGAGTTGAACTCCTGCAGCTTGGTGCGCTGCTCGTCGGTCAGCTCGTGCGGGACCTGGACCTCCAGAGTCAGCAGCAGGTCGCCCTTGCTGCCGTCCCGGCGGACCGAGCCCTTGCCCCGGACCCGGAGCTTGCTGCCGTTCGCCGTCCCGGCGGGGATCCGGACCGTGACCGGCAGACCGTCGAGCGTCGGCACCTTGATCTCGGCGCCGAGGGCCGCCTCGGTGAAGCTCACCGGGACGCTCAGCGTCAGATGCTCGCCCTGCCGGCCGAAGATCCGGTGCGGCGTGACGTGCACGGTGACGTAGAGGTCGCCCGCAGGGCCACCCCGCTCGCCGGCCGCGCCCTTGCCCTTGAGCCGGATCCGCTGGTTGTCCTGGACCCCGGCCGGGATCCGGACCTGCATGGTCTTGCTCGACTGGCCGCGGCCGGAGCCGTGGCAGGTCTCGCACGGCTGGTCGACGACCAGACCGCGACCCTTGCACTCGGTGCACGGCTCGGTCATGGCGAACACGCCGCCCTGGACCGAGGTCTGCATGCCCGTGCCTTCGCACTTCAGGCAGACCTTCGGCACCGTCCCGTACTTCGCTCCGGTACCGCGACACGTCTTGCAGGGCTCGTCACTGGTCATCCGCAGCCCGACCGTGACACCGTTCACGGCCTCGGCGAACTCGATCGTCGCCTCGGTCTCGATGTCCTGGCCCCGCCGCGGCCGCGCCGTCGTCGCGCTGGTCGTGGTCCGACCACCGCCGCCGAACATGCCGCCCAGGATGTCGCCCAGACCACCGCCGGCACTGGCCGCGCCGCCGCTGCCACCACGGTTGAACAGGTCACCGACGTCGAAGTTGAACCCTCCGCCGCCCTGCTGACCACCGCCGGGCATCCGGAAGCCGCCGCTGCCGAACAGCCGCCGCGCCTCGTCGTACTCCTTGCGCTTCTTGGTGTCCCCGACGACGTCGTACGCCTCGGAGACCTCCTTGAACTTCGCCTCCGCGGAGGCGTCACCCTGGTTGGAGTCCGGGTGGTACTTCCGCGCCAGCTTGCGGTAGGACTTCTTGATCTCGTCCTGTTCGGCGGTCTTGGAGACGCCGAGGACCTTGTAGAAGTCCTTCTCGATCCAGTCCTTCGTGCTCATCCGGCGTCTCCCCTCCCTAGGTCGTGCTCGGTGATCCCACGCCGTAGCGAGCAGGTGCTCGGTGCGGTAGCTCGGTGCGCTGGAGTGGAGGTCTCGATGTGGTTCATCGTGGCCTTTGCTCCAGTGCGGCGAGATGCCGTGCCGGGTGCCGCGCAGTAGGCGTGGGATTGCCGAGCGCGGCCTGCGTTACTCCGCGGACTTGTCCGCGTCTTCATTCGATGTGCTCTCCGCCGGAGCCTCCGGCAGTTTCTCTGTCGGCTCCGAGACGGCCACCCGGGCCGCCCGCAGGATCCGCTCGCCGTGCCGGTAGCCCGGCTGCATCACCATGGTCGCGGTCGGACCGTCGACCTCGTCGGAGTAGTTGTGCAGCAAGGCCTCGTGGATGCGCGGATCGAAGGCGTCCCCGGGCTCGCCGAACTTCTGCAGACCGAGCTTCTCGGTGACCCGCTCCAGCGATTCCGCGACCGCCTTGAACGCGCCCTCCAGCTCACCCGCCTCGCGGGCCCGGCCGACGTCGTCCAGGATCCCGAGGAGCTCGCTGAGCACCGAGCCGATGACGAGCTCACGGCTCGCCTCCCGGTCCCGGTCCACCCGGCGCTTGTAGTTCACGTACTCCGCCTGCAGCCGCTGCAGGTCCGCCGTCCGCTCCGAGAGGGCCTCCGTGAGGAGAGCCTCCTGGGCCGACGGACCCGTCAGCGACGAGATGTCGTCCGGAACTCCCGCTCCGGCGGGAGCCCCAGCTGATGACTCAGCAGGCTCCCGCGCCTCTCCGGTCTCCGGGTCGATCCGGCGCTTGTCGCGGACGACGGGGTCACCGTCGCCGAACTCGCTACCAGTGGATCCATCCGTCACTTGTCGTCCGCCTTCTTGTCCTGCGGCCGGTCCTCGTCCACGATCTCGGCGTCGACGACGTCGTCGTCCTCGGCCTTGGTCTCGCCGTCGGCCTGGGCGCTCTCCTCGGAGCCGCCGGCGGCCTGGGCGTTCGCGTACATCGCGGCACCCATCTTCTGGCTGGACTGCGACAGCTTCTCCGAGGCGGCCTTGATCGCCGCGTCGTCGGTGCCCTCGAGCGCCTTCTTCAGCTCCGCGACGCCGTCCTTGACCTCGGTCTTGACGTCGTCCGGAATCTTGTCCTCGTTCTCGGACAGGAACTTCTCGGTCTGGTAGACCAGGCCCTCGGACTGGTTGCGGGACTCGACGGCCTCGCGGCGCAGCCGGTCCTCCTCGGCGTACTGCTCGGCGTCGCGGACCATCTGGTCGATGTCGGTCTTCGGCAGCGCGGAGCCACCGGTCACCGTCATCCGCTGCTCCTTGCCGGTGGCCAGGTCCTTGGCGTTGACGTGCACGATGCCGTTCGCGTCGATGTCGAAGGTGACCTCGATCTGCGGCACGTTGCGCGGCGCCGGCGGCAGGCCGGTCAGCTCGAAGTTGCCGAGCGACTTGTTGTCGCGGGCCATCTCGCGCTCACCCTGGTAGACCTGGATCATCACCGACGGCTGGTTGTCCTCGGCGGTGGTGAAGATCTCCGAACCCTTGGTCGGGATCGTGGTGTTGCGCTCGATGATCTTGGTGAACACGCCACCCTTGGTCTCGATGCCCAGGCTCAGCGGGGTCACGTCGAGCAGCAGGACGTCCTTGACCTCACCCTTCAGCACACCGGCCTGCAGGGAGGCGCCGACGGCGACGACCTCGTCCGGGTTCACACCCTTGTTCGGGTCCTTGCCACCGGTCAGCTCCTTGACCAGCTCGGCCACGGCGGGCATCCGGGTGGAGCCACCGACGAGGATGACGTGGTCGACCTTCGACACGTCGACGCCGGCGTCCTTGATGACGGCCTTGAACGGCGCGCGGGCGCGCTCGAGCAGGTCGGCGGTGAGCTTCTGGAACTCGGCCCGGGAGAGCTTCTCCTCCAGGTGCAGCGGGCCGGAGTCGGTCAGGCTCAGGTACGGCAGGTGGATGCTGGTCTCGGCGGCGCTGGACAGCTCGATCTTGGCCTTCTCGGCGGCCTCGTTGAGCCGCTGCATGGCCATCTTGTCGCCGGACAGGTCGGTGCCGTTCTTGTTCTTGAACTGGGTCACCAGCCACTGCACGATGCGCGCGTCCCAGTCGTCACCACCGAGGTGGTTGTCACCGCTGGTCGCCTTCACCTCGAAGACACCGTCGCCGATCTCCAGCAGCGACACGTCGAACGTGCCACCACCGAGGTCGAAGACCAGGATGGTCTGCTCGGTGCCCTTGTCCAGGCCGTAGGCCAGCGCGGCCGCGGTCGGCTCGTTGACGATCCGGTGCACCTTCAGGCCCGCGATCTCGCCGGCCTCCTTGGTCGCCTGGCGCTGCGCGTCGGAGAAGTAGGCCGGCACGGTGATGACCGCGTCCGTGACCTGCTCCCCGAGGTACGCCTCGGCGTCCCGCTTCAGCTTCTGCAGCACGAAGGCGCTGATCTGCTGCGGGTTGAACTTCTTGCCGTCGATGTCGACGGACCAGTCCTCGCCCATGTGCCGCTTGACCGAGCGAATCGTCCGGTCGACGTTCGTCGTGGCCTGGCGCTTGGCGACCTCGCCGACCAGGACCTCGCCGTTCTTGGCGAATGCCACCACCGAGGGCGTCGTGCGCGCTCCCTCGGCGTTGGGGATGACGGTGGGCTCGCCACCTTCCAGTACGGCGATGACGGAGTTCGTCGTACCGAGATCGATACCGACCGCGCGGGCCATGCTTTACCTCCACGAGTTGAGTGATACAGACTCAATGTTGCCTTCTCGTCGCCCGGGGTTCAAATCCGTGACTGAGCAAACTTGAGTTCACTAGGCTCAACATTGCACGAGCCCCGGGTCATTCCCAAGGGCGGCCACCGATTTCGGGGTCGGAGCCCGGGTTCACCCAGGGATACCCCTCCCCGGGAATGGGCCTTCCGTGGGACTCTGACCAGGTGAAACTCCGCCCGCTCGTCCCAGCCGATTACGCCTCGGTGCTCGCCCTCAACACCACCGCGGCCGGCCTGGTCGACCCCCTCGGCCTGGACCGCCTCGACTGGCTCCGGCTGATCGCCGCGCACGCCGTGGTCGTCGAGGACGACGGCCGCCCGATCGGCTTCGTCCTCACCTTCACCCCGGGCTCGGCGTACGACGGACTGGAGTACGGCTGGTTCGCCGCCACCTACGGCGACCGCTTCCTCTTCGTCGACCGCATCGTCGTCGACGCCGACCGCCGCCGCGAGGGCGTCGCCTCCACCGTCTACCGCGCCATCGAACGCTCCGCCCACCCCTTCGCCCGCGTCGTCACCCGGGTCCGCTCCGACGACCCCGCCGGCCTCACCTTCCACACCGCCCGAGGCTACGTAGAGGTCGGCAAACAACGCCGCGCCGACGGCGCCACCATGTCCCTCCTCAGCAAGGACCTGTGAGCTGTGGGGGCCGGACCCCCATCACCCACCAACCGGGCCGCCCAGGACTGCCTGCACGCTCAGCCGATCTGTCCTGCGCGCCTCTGACGGGGTTGGACGGTGGTGGCGGTCCGCCTGTGGATAACCGCCGACGCCGGCTGCCGCTGATCGTCATCATGGAGAGATGCCTGAAGTGGTCGAGATCGTCGGCAGACGCGGCGGAACCGCCACGTTCGCGCAACTACGCGCATTGGTATCGGCCCGCGCGATCCGGACAGCACTGGTCGGCGGGCAGATTCGCAGGGTGGCAAAGGGTGTTTATGCGTTGCCGCAGGCGCCGGCGGCTCTGGTCGCGGCGCGCAGTCAGGGCGGAGTCGTATCCCACCTGAGTGCAGCGCAGCACTGGGGCTTCGGCGTCATCGATCCTCCGCTCCGGCCTCACGTCACGATCCCTCCGGACCGGGCGAGGCGACGGGCCGGCCTCCCCTGCACCTTGCACTGGGGCGACGTACCGGCGCTCGACGACGTGACCACCCCGACCCGAACGGTCCTGGACTGCCTCCGCATCCTGCCCATGCGTGAAGGGCTCGCGATTGCGGACTCGGCGCTTCGGAGAGGCGTGGACCGAGACGAACTCCTCGCTGCAGCGGAGCGGCTGCGCGGTCCCCATCGGCGACGGATCCAGCGAACCGTCGCACTCGCCGACGGCCGCGCCGAATCGGTCCTCGAGTCAGCCTTTCGCGCCCTGCTCATCGAGGCAGGGATCGACGGCTTCGTCCCACAGGTAGCGGTTCGCAGCGACGGCTTCTCAGCCCGGCTCGACCTCGGCCACCTCGGCCTGCGACTCGGCTTGGAGGCCGACAGCTTCGAGCATCACGGCACCCGGCCGGCGTTGGTGAAGGATTGCCGCCGGCAGGTGAACCTGACGCTCCTCGGCTGGCGAATCCTCCGCTTCAGCTGGGAGGACATCATGTACGACGGGGAGTGGGTGGTCGACGCGGTGCGGCGGGCAGTCGGACTCCCATCACCCACCAACTCGGTTCTGCGAGCGGCGTGACCGCCGCGCTGAGCGTGAGCTGGCCTCTTGGCGCGGGGTTAATGGGTGATGGCGGTCCGCAGCCGCGTCAGGCCGTTCCGCCCATCGCTTTGGCCATGTCCGAGCGGTACCGCTCGGCGTTGTCCCGGTACGCCTGCAGTTCCTTCAGCATGAAGTCGACCGTCTCGATCGAGCCACCTTCGCCGGCCGCGATCCGGACACCGAGATTCAGATAGTTCATCCGGAGCCGGTAGCGGCCGTCGTACCCCTTGTAGGCGTCATACCAGACCCTGGACGTGTCGTCGTCGGTATACGCGGCCGCACCGCGTCGCTTGCCTGCCTCGTCGACAGCCTCCCGGTGCTGACGGCCGAGGGTCAGGCTGACGTCGGCCTCGTTGACGAAGGCGGTGGCCTTGCTGCGGAACTCGGCGACGACGCTGAACCTCGCGCCCTCCTGCTTGCCCATCCCCGCCGCATCCATGGCCTCGCCGACCTGCCGGATCTGCGTCTCCTGCACCTGCTGCAGCCGGTCGAACTCGGCCGACTTGTCGCGCAGGGTCCGCAGGTTCTGCTGCCAGACGTCGATGGCGGTGCGGATCCTGTTGCCGCCGATCTCTGCTGCGTAGCCGGAGGCGAGCTTGGTCGCGATGGCCAGTCCGGCCTGGGCGCGGTTGAGCTCCTGTTCGTAGGTCTTGGTGGCGACGAACTGGCTGAACCCGGTGGCGGCGTCTTTGCCCATCGCCTTGGCCTTGTCGAGTGCCAGGTCCTTGCCCTTGAGCACCGCGGCGTCGCTGCCGGCCGAGACCGCGCTCGACACAGCCGCTCCGGTCCCCTGCGATGCCGGTACGGCGCCGAACGCCGCGGCGCCGCCGGTCACTCCGGCAGTACCGAGGGCCAGTCCCACATCGATCCCGCCCGAGATCCACGACTGCAGCTCCGCGATGTCGGCCTTGACCTTCGTCACCTCCTCGGTCTTGTCCTTGACCTTGTTCTCCTCGGCGACCCGCTTCATGTCCTCGGTCGCGGTGACCACGTCGCGGAATCCGGTCCGGGCGGCGGTCGCGGACTTGTCGATGTCGCTCTTCAGCGGCTGCATCGCGCTCTCGGTCTGCGTGAGGCCGGTCCGCGCAGCGACCACGGCAGCCATCGCCGGACCTTCCCCGCCCGCGAGGCCGCCGAATTTCGCCTTGGCGTCGTCGCCGCTGGTGGCTCCTGTCTCGGCCGACAGCAGGTCGGTCGACTTCGTCGCGCTCTGGCCGGTCATCTGCTCGTACTGGACCGCCATCGCTTCCAGCTGGGCGAACGCCCCATGGGCCTGCTTGTACCGGTCGATGAAGTCCACCCCGGTCCGGGTCTCCTCACCGCTGAAGCCGATGTAGAAGTCGAGCAGCTGGGTGATCTGGGCGTTGGCCGCCTCGTGCGCCGGACTCACCTCGGCGCCGGCCATCCTGCCGGCCCGGCCGAGCTCGAGGGACACCGCACCGTCGGCGACCTTCGCCCGGGCGGCCCGAGCGGCGGCGACGTCCGGCACGTTGGTGACGCTGCCAGCGGCCGTGGACAGGGTGTCCTCCTTCGCCGCCTGGTCCGCCGCGGCATCCAGTTCCTCAGCGTCGGTCTTGCGGGCGATCAGGGTTCCGGACAGCGCGGGCCCGGCGGCAGCCTGGCGGCCGTGCCCGAGGTGGCCTGAGGCCGTGTCGGCGTGGGCCTCGTGCTCGCTGTGCGCGGGCGCGACGGTCAGCGGCCCGGACGCTGCGCGACCACCCTGCTGTACGACGTGCGCGACCTCGTGACCGAGGAGATCCCGACCGGCTCCGGACTCCGGGTCGTAAGCGCCGCTCCGGAAGAAGATGTCGCTGCCGGAGGTGAACGCCTTCGCACTCAACTGCCGGCTGAGCGAGTCCGCCGTACTGTCCGTATGAACCCGCACTCCCGCCAGGTCGGTCTCCATCCCGGACTCGAACTCCGCCCGGACCGATGGTTCGATCGGAGCGCCACCCGATCGCCCGGACTGCAGCTTCGACGACAGCGCCGGGCTCAGCTCACCGCCCTCGGCACCCATGCGCGGCTCTTGCGCCATCGCACCCATGACGGCGCCGTTCCCCGCGCCCTGCTGCGCGGCCGCCAGCAGCCGCACGCGATCCTGCAGGCCGGCGGCAGCTGCGCCCGGAAGCGTCTCCGGAGCAACCTGAGCCTGCTCAGCAGCCCCCGCCTCACGAGCGGAAGGAGCCGCCCCGTGCTTGAGGCTTTCCTCGTCGTACTCGTGCTGCCGCGCCATCTGGCTTCCCTCCGCCGTCGGGGTCTGCAACCCGCGGCAGACCACGACTCAAGCCTTCGGCCCGCTCCCCGCACCGGCAAGAGCAAGGAACGCGGCCGAAGAGGCGCCGCGCCCTGCCCGATCGGGCTTACACCGGCCGCCCACCCAGGTACGTCTGGGTCACGAGGGGGACGCCGGGGCGGTAGGCGAGGTGAAGGTAGCTGGGGGCATCCAGTACGGCGAAGTTGGCCTGCGCGCCCGGGGTGAGCCGGCCGACGTCATGGCGGCGGAGGGCTTTGGCGCCGCCCGCGGTGGCGGACCAAAGGGCTTCGGCGGGCGTCATATGCATGTCGCGGACGGCGATGGCGATGCAGAACGGGACGGACGAGGAGTAGCCCGAGCCGGGGTTGCAGTCGGTCGCCAGGGCTACGGTGACGCCGGCGTCGATGAGGCGACGGGCGTTCGGGTACGGCGAGCGGGTGGAGAACTCGATCGCGGGGAGCAGGCCGGCGACGACGCCGGTTTGGGCGAGGGCGTCGATGTCGGCGTCGCTGAGGTAAGTGCAGTGGTCGGCCGCCGCGGCACCTAGTTCGCAGGCGAGCTGGACGCCGGGGCCTTCCCCGAGCTGGTTGGCGTGGACGCGAGGCTGCAGACCGCGGGCGATGCCGGCTGTCAGGATCGCGCGGGCCTGGTCCTCGTCGAAGGCACCGCGCTCGACGAACACGTCGATCCACTTCGCGTGGCCGGCGACCGCGTCGAGCATCGGACCGGTGACGAGGTCGACATAACCCGCCGGGTCGTCGGCATAGTCCGCCGGTACGACGTGCGCTCCCAGGTACGTCGTTTCGTCGGTGAACTGGCGCGCGATCTCCAGCGCACGTGCTTCATCCGCGACGGTCAGTCCGTACCCGGACTTGATCTCGACGGTCGTCGTCCCCTGCCGCCGCATCTCCGTGACGAGCCGAGCGACGTTGGCGGTCAACTGCTCGTCCGTCGCCTGCCGAGTGGCCGCGACCGTCGTCCGGATCCCGCCGGCCGAGTACGGCGTACCGGTCATCCGGGCCGCGAACTCCTCAGCCCGATCACCCGCGAACACCAGGTGCGAGTGCGAGTCCACGAACCCCGGAATCACCCCGCGCCCCGCCACGTCGATCGCGTTGTCAGCAGCCGGCGCGTCGGAACGCGAACCGACCCACGCGACCTTGCTGCCCTCAACCACCAGCGCAGCATCACGAATCTCGCCGAGCAGCCCACCCCGCGCGGGGTCGTTGGTCACCAGCGAACCGATCCCGGTCACCACGAGCGATGTCATCGGTCACCATCCCCTCGCCACGTCATCAGATCGCCGTTCCGAACCGTCGTCGGTGTCACGAGCCCCACCCGATCGTCACTGCGTTACCGCGGTGATCGACGCCGCCAGCTCACCCGGCACGTCGATCCTCACATGCTTGCCGTCAGCAACCAGATGACGGCCGTCGACCACGACATCCACCACGTCAGCCGCCGAGGCCGCGAAGACTGCGGTCTCCACGGTTCCGCCGGTTCCCGCCGTACGGATGCTGTCCAGCCGAACGGCGACCAGGTCCGCGCGGGCACCCACCTCGATCACCCCGGCATCAGCGAAGCCGATCGAGCGGTGGCCGTCGACGGTCGCGGCGGTGAACAGCTCAGGCGCCGACCAATGACCGCGCTCTTGCGAGGCGAGCCGCTCGTCCAGCTCGACCGCGCGCATCTCTTCGAACAGGTCGATCACCGCGTGACTGTCGGAGCCGAGAGTCAGCCGCGAACCGGCATCGCGCAGCGCCACCGACGGACCGATCCCGTCGGCCAGGTCGCGCTCGGTCGTCGGGCAGAAGCACGAGTACGTCGCGGAACTCCCGAGCAGCCCGACATCGACCGGCGTCAGGTGCGTCGCGTGAACCGCACTCGTCCGCCCGCTCAGGAAGCCGACCTCGTCGAGGACCTGCGACGGCGTCCGCCCGTAGGCCTCCACACAGGCTGCATTCTCCGCGACCTGCTCGGACAGATGGATGTGCAGCGGTACGTCGGGAAACGCGGAGGCGACCGCCCCGAGCTGATCCTGCGGCACCCCGCGCACCGAATGCGCCGCCGCCCCGATCACCACGTCGTCCGCGCCCTTCAACGCCGAAACCCGAGCGCCCCAGGACGCTGCGTCGCCATCGCTGAAGCGCTGCTGGACCTCGTTGAGCGGCTGGTCGATTCCGCCGGCGAGGTAGCAGGTGTCGAGGAGCGTGATCCGCAGCCCGACATCCCGCGCGGCCGCGATCAGCGCCGCGCCCATCGCGTTCGGGTCGTCGTACCGGCGGCCGCCCGGCGCGTGGTGCAGGTAGTGGAACTCGCCGACCGCGGTGATCCCGCTCAGCAGCATCTCGCCGTACACGGCTCGTGCCAAGGCGTAGTACGAATCCGGGGTCAGGGCCGAGGCAACGGCGTACATCTGCTCACGCCAGGTCCAGAAGGTCCCCCGCTCGGTCTGCGTCCGCCCACGCAGCGCGCGGTGAAACGCATGGCTGTGGCAGTTCGCCAGCCCCGGGATGACGAGCCCGCTCAGCCGGACGGCGTCGCCGGGGTCCGCGTCGGCCGCGACCGCAGTGATGCGGCCGTCGGCAACGGTCACCAGGACACCCGAGGCGACGCCGGTAGGCAGGAGGGCGGTAGAGCACCAGTACGACGTCACTGCGCGAGATCCTTCAGTACGGCGGCCAGCGCCTCAACACCGGCCAGACAGTCGTCCTCTTCGGCAAACTCGGCCGGCGAATGCGAGATGCCGGTCGGGTTGCGGACGAAGAGCATGGCGGTCGGAATCCCGGCCGCCGAGAACACCCCGGCGTCATGCCCCGCGCCGGTCGGAAGCACCGGCGCGCCGTCCAACACACCGACGAGACGATCGCGAAGCCCTGCTGGGAAATCGACGATCGGCGACACCGACTCCGGTACGACGGCCACCGTCGTACCGTCGCGTTCCGCGCGCTCAACCGCTTGCCGAGTGATTGCCGCCAGCAACGACTCCAGCGTGGCAGTGTCAGCCGCCCGAGCATCCAGCCAAGCGATCACCCGCGACGGTACGGCGTTTGTGCCGTTCGGCTCGATGGACAGCCGACCGAACGTGGCGCGTGCACCGGCGAGCCGGGCCTGCTTGTTCGCGGCGAGCGCAGTCATCGCGTACGTGAGCATCGGGTCGTGCCGGTCCTCCATCAACGTGGTGCCGGCATGGTTCGCCTCACCCTCGAAGGTGAAGCGGTACCGCCCATGCGGCCAGATAGAACTCGCGACACCGACCGGCGCGGTCAACCCGCGCCCCTGCTCGACGTGCAGCTCGACGAACGTCCCCATCCGCTCGAGCAACGGCGAAGGCCCAACCCCGGCGGGGTCAGTGCCCGCAGCCTCCAGCGCACGGGCCAACGAGACCCCTTGCCGGTCCGTCAATGCCAGCGCCTTCTCAGCGGGAAGCACGCCGGCGGCAACTCGTGATCCAAGACAGGGCATCCCGAACCGGGATCCCTCCTCCTCGACGAACACCCCGACGCCGATGGGCACCGAAGGCGCGAATCCCTCGGCCCGCAACAGGTCGACGGCAGCCAAGGCGGAGACCACCCCGAGCGGCCCGTCGAAGGCACCCCCGTCGATCACCGAGTCGAGGTGGCTCCCGGTGACGACCCCCGGCCGGTCCGGAGCACCCCACCAGGCGATCAGGTTGCCGAGGCCGTCCGACTCGACGGCCAGGTCCCGGGAGGCGCACTGGTCCAGGAACCAGTCCGTTGCTTCGCGTTCGGAGGGGGTCCAGCCGCCTCGGGTGTAGCCGCCGGTCTCGGCGTCACGCCCGATGGCGGACTGGTCCCTCCAGAGGTCTTCGAAGCTCAAGACAGCGGGTTCTTCGACAGCCAGTCCTTGGCCACCGCGTCGGCGCTCTCCTTGCCGGCGTCGATGCGCTTGACCAGGTCGGTCAGGGCGTCGGTGGTCAGCTTGGCGTCGACCGCGTTCAGCACCGCCGCGATGTCGGCCGACTTGTGGTCGGTCCGGATCAGCGGAACGATGTTGTTCGGCGGCAGGATGTGCTCCGGGTCCTCGAGCTGGACCAGCCCCTGCTCCTTGATCACCGACTGCGTGGTGAACAGGTTCGTCAGCTGGATCTGGTTGTCGGTCAGCGCCTTGATGCTCAGCGGGCCACCCGCGTCCAGCGTCTTGTACTCCTTGAACTCGACGCCGTACTTCTCCTTCAGGCCCTTCAGACCGGCCGACCGCACCTTGAACTCCGAGCTACCGCCCGCGACCAGGTCCTTGCCGACCGCCTTCAGGTCGCCGAGCGCCTTCAGGTTGTACTTGTCCGCGGTCGCCTTGGTCACCACGATGGTGTCCTGGTCGGCGGCCGGCGACTTGTCCAGCACCTCGAGCCCGGGGGTGACCGCGGCCTTCAGCGCGTCGTACGCCTTGTCCGGGTCGGTCTCGGTGGAGTTCTTGTCGAAGTAGGCCAGCGCGGCACCGGTGTACTCCGGCACCAGGTCGACCGAGCCGTCCTTGATCGCGGCCATGTAGGTCTCACGGTTGCCGATGTTCGGCTTCTTCTTGACCTCGATGCCCTTGCTCGCCATCGCCTGGCCGTAGATCTCGGCCAGCAGCTGGCTCTCGGAGAAGTCGGCCGAGCCGACGGTGATACTCGTGACCTTGTCCGGAGCGGGGGAGGAACCCGCCGTGTCGCCACCGAGCTGGTCCCCACCTCCACAACCGGCCAGGCCGAGCAGCGCGACCCCGGCGATCGCAGTACGGATGAGTGTGGTTCTCAACACGAGAGCCTCCAGTGTTCTCGTCGGCCATCGGCCGGTGCCGATGGATGGTGCCACGTTCAGGGCCAAGTTCATCAGATTCGGCGGACAGTTCAGCCGATCTTGAGTCCCTTGGACACGGTGATCCGGCCGAGCAGCGCGAACAGCGCGTCGAGCACGATGGCGAGCAGGGCCACCAGCAGGGCGCCGGTGAACATCTGCGGGAAGTCGCGGAGCTTCAGCCCGTCGACCACGTAGCGGCCGAGACCGCCGAGCGACACCAGCGCGGCGATCGTCGCCGTCGACACGATCTGCAGCGTGGCGCTGCGTACCCCTGAGATGATCAGCGGCAGTGCGATCGGGATCTCCACCTTGGTGAGGATCTCGCGGCCGGTCATCCCCATCCCCCGGGCCGCGTCGATCGTGGCCGGGTCGACACCGGACAGACCGGCGTACGTCGAGGCCAGGATCGGCGGGATGCCGAGGGCGACGAGCGCGATCAGGACCGGCAGGAAGCCGATCTGGTCGGTCAGCAGCACGGCGATCATCAACAGGCCGAGGCTGGGCAGGGCGCGGGCCGCGTTGCCGAGGTTGATCGCCAGGAACGCGCCGCGGCGGGTGTGCCCGATCCGTAGGCCGATCGGTAGCGCGATCACCGTGGACAGCCCGAGCGCGGCGAAGGTGTACCAGAGGTGCTGGACGATGCGGGCCCAGATCCCCTCGGTCCCGGACCAGTTGAACGAGTCGGTGAGGTACTCCCACATGTCAGGCCACCTCTCCTACCGGCGTCGCAACGCGTGCCCACGGAGTCAGCACGCGCTGCAGGGTCACCAGGATCAGGTCCGCGAGCAGCGCCAGCAGCAGCGACAACACCACTCCGACGATCACCGGGGTGAGGAAGTCCTTCTGGAAACCGAGCGTGAACAGCTCACCCAGGCCACCGATGCCGATCACCGCGCCGACGCTCACCATCGAGATGTTCGCGACCGTGACGACCCGCAGCCCGGTGAAGATCACCGGTACGGCGATCGGCAGGTCGATCGCGATCACCCGGTGCAGCGTCCCGTACCCGACGGCGATGGCCGACTGCCGGACGTCCGTGGGGACCGACCGGAGGCCGTCGATCACGTTCCGGATCAACAGCGACACCGTGTAGATCGTCAGCGCGACGATGATGTTGGCCGTGGCCAGCACCTTGGTGCCGAGGATCGCCGGGATCACGATGAACAGGGCGATCGACGGCAGTGAGTACAGCACGCCACCGAACGCGATCAGCGGGTTCGCCAACCAGGCGTAGCGGGTGGCGACGTACCCGAGCGGCACGGCGATGATCAGCCCCAGCAGCACCGGCAGGATCGCCAGATAGACGTGCTCGCGCAGTTGCTCACCGATCAGGCCGATGTTGTCGCCGATCCAGTTCATGAGTGCAACACCGCGGCGACAGTCGATTGGTCGACGACTCCCAGCGCACGACCTTCGTCGTCGACACACACGCCGGCGCCGGTCGGTGAGGTCAGCACCGCATCCAGGGCTGCGCGCAGCGAGTCGCCCTGCTTGAACACGGCACCGAGCGGCAGCAGCTCCGACGCATCGCCGTCGCGCCACCCGACCGGGACGCCGTCTTTCACGACCAGGTCAGCCGGCACCGGGTTGAGCGGCAGCGCCTCCGGGTGCACGAACGTCAGCGCCCGGTAACCGCGATCCTGCCCGACGAACCCACGGACGAAGTCGTCGGCCGGATTCGCCAGCAACTCCGACGGCGGGGCGAACTGGGCCAGCTTGCCACCGACACGCAGTACGGCGACCTTGTCACCGAGCTTGATCGCCTCGTCGATGTCGTGGGTGACGAACACGATCGTCTTGCCGATGTCGCGCTGCAACCGCAGCAGCTCTTCCTGCAGCTGGTTGCGGACGACCGGGTCGACGGCGCTGAACGGCTCGTCCATCAGCATGATCAGCGGGTCGGCCGCGAGCGCCCGGGCCACGCCGACTCGTTGCTGCTGGCCACCGGACAGCTGGGCCGGATACCGCTCGGCGAGCTTGAGGTCGAGACCGACCCGCTCGAGCAGCTCCATCGCCGTACTGTGTGCTTTGCGTTTGTCCCAGCCGAGCAGCTTCGGGACCGTGGCGACGTTCTCCACGACGGTCTTGTGCGGGAACAGGCCGGCGTTCTGGATCACGTAGCCGATGCCCCGCCGCAACGTCACGGCGTCCTTGCTGTTGATGTCCTCGCCATCGATCGAGATCGCCCCGCTGGTGCGCTCGATGGTGCGGTTGATCATCCGCAGCGACGTGGTCTTGCCACAGCCGGACGGCCCCACGAACACGGTGATCTCGTTGCTGGGGATCCGCAGGGACAGCTTGTCGACGGCCACGGTGCCGTCCGGATACCTCTTGGTGACGTCCTCGAACTCGATCATGGCGCCCCTTCGCGCTTGTCGTCCGTCGCCCGAATGACCCTAGCGGACCGATCCCCCAAAAACTCTGGATGAGCCGGAATCTCGGTCCGCGGGAAAGTGCACCATAACGGTGGGGATTCGACCGGTCGCAGCCGGTACTCAGGACTCCTGCATCGGAATCCGGACCCCGCGCTCGGCGGCGACGCGGTCAGCAATGTCGTACCCGGCGTCGACATGGCGGATCACGCCCATGGCCGGGTCGTTGGTGAGCACGCGCTCCAGCTTCTGCCGGGCCAGATCGGTGCCATCGGCAACCGATACCTGACCGGCGTGGAGGGAGCGGCCGATGCCGACGCCGCCGCCGTGGTGGATCGACACCCACGACGCGCCGGACGAGACGTTCACCATCGCGTTCAGCAACGGCCAGTCCGCGATCGCGTCCGAGCCGTCGAGCATTCCTTCGGTCTCGCGGTACGGCGAGGCCACACTGCCGGTGTCCAGGTGGTCCCGGCCGATCACGATCGGCGCTTCGAGCTCACCCGAGGCGACCATGTCGTTGAACCGCACCCCGGCCTTGTCCCGCTCACCCTGACCGAGCCAGCAGATCCGCGCCGGCAGGCCCTGGAACGCGACCCGCTCACCGGCCATCTTGATCCACCGGGTCAGGTGCTCGTTGTCCGGGAACAGGTCGAGGATCGCCTGGTCGGTCTTGGCGATGTCGGCCGGGTTGCCCGACAGCGCCGCCCACCGGAACGGGCCCTTGCCCTCACAGAACAACGGCCGGATGTAGGCCGGAACGAACCCGGGGAACTCGAAGGCCCGCGAGTACCCGGCCTTGCGGGCCTCGTCGCGGATCGAGTTGCCGTAGTCGAACACCTCGGCGCCCGCGTCCTGGAACCCGACCATCGCCTCGACGTGCCGCGCCATCGACTCCTGCGCCCGCTCGGTGAACCCGGCCGGGTCCTTCTCCCGCGCGGTCACCCAGTCGTCGAAGTCGACACTCACCGGCAGGTACATCAGCGGGTCGTGCGCCGACGTCTGGTCGGTCACGATGTCGATCGGCGCGCCCCGCTGCAGCAGGTCCGGCACGATGGTGGCCGCGTTGCCGAGGACACCGATCGAGAGCGGCCGGCGCGCCTTCCGCGCCTCTTCGGCCAGGGACAGCGCCTCGTCGACCGAAGACGCCCGTACGTCGAGGTAGCGGTGCTCGATCCGACGATCGATCCGGCTGGAGTCGACGTCGATGCAGATCGCGACACCGTCGTTCATCGTGACGGCGAGCGGCTGCGCGCCACCCATGCCACCGAGGCCCGCGGTCAGCGTGACCGTCCCGGCCAGCGTGCCGCCGAACTTCTTGGCGGCGACCGCGGCGAAGGTCTCGTACGTGCCCTGCAGGATCCCCTGGGTACCGATGTAGATCCACGACCCGGCCGTCATCTGGCCGTACATGGTCAGCCCCATCGCCTCGAGCTTGCGGAACTCCTCCCAGGTGGCCCAGTCGCCGACCAGGTTCGAGTTCGCGATCAGCACCCGCGGCGCCCACTCGTGGGTCTGCATGACGCCGACCGGCCGGCCCGACTGGACCAGCATGGTCTCGTCGGCCTTCAGGTTCGTCAGCGTGCGGACCATCGCGTCGAAGGAGTTCCAGTCCCGCGCCGCCTTGCCGGAACCGCCGTACACGACGAGCTCGTCGGGGTGCTCGGCAACCTCGGGGTCGAGGTTGTTCTGCAGCATCCGCAGCGCGGCTTCCTGCTGCCAGCCTTGGGCGGTCAGCGTCGTACCGCGGGCGGCGCGCACAGGACGGGGTCCGGAAGACATGGGTGAATCCCTTCTATTGGAGCGGGCCGGTGACGGCCTCGGCGTCGGTGAGATAGGTGCCGTCGGCAACCAGCCGGACGGAGTGCTCGATCTCCGGGGACAGGTGACGGTCGGTCCCCGGACCCTCGACGTACTGTCGCAGTGCATCCCGTACGGCGGCGGTCGCCGGCGACGGCGTGAGCGGTGCGCGCAGGTCGAGCGCGCGGGCGGCGGTCAGGATCTCGATCGCGAGCACCCGCTGGAGCCCGTCGATCGACTTGCGCAGCTTGCGCGCGGCCGACCAGCCCATCGAGACGTGGTCCTCCTGCATCGCGCTGCTCGGAATCGAGTCCACACTGGCCGGTACGGCGAGCCGCTTCAGCTCGGAGACGATCGCGGCCTGCGTGTACTGGGCGATCATGTGGCCGCTGTCGACGCCGGGATCGTCGGCCAGGAAGGCGTTCAGGCCGTGATTGCGAGCGACATCGAGAAAGCGATCGGTACGGCGTTCGCTGATGCTCGCGAGGTCTGCCACGGCGATCGCGAGGAAGTCGAGCACGTAGCCGACCGGGGCGCCGTGGAAGTTGCCGTTGGACTCGACGCGGCCATCAGGGAGTACGACGGGGTTGTCGATCGCGGAGGCGAGCTCACGCTCGGCGACGTTGGCCGCGTGGGCGGCGGTGTCGCGAACGGCACCATGCACCTGAGGCGAACACCTCAGCGAGTAGGCGTCCTGGACCCGGTTGCAGTCGGGGCCGCGGTGGCTGGCCACGATTCCGCTGTCCTTAAGGATCGTGCGGAGGTTGGCGGCCGCCGCGCCTTGCCCCACCTGCGGGCGCAGGGCGTGCAGGTCAGCGGCAAAGACGCGGTCGGTGGCGAGCTGACCCTCAACGCTCATCGCCGCGGCGATGTCGGCGGTCTTCACCAGGCGGTCGAGGTCAGCCAGCGCAAGCACCAGCATGCCGAGCATGCCGTCGGTGCCGTTGATCAGCGCGAGTCCTTCCTTCTCCGCAAGGACGACCGGCTTCAGTCCGTGAGCTTCGAGAGCCTCGCCGGCATCACGAAGGTTGCCTTCGGCATCGCGGACCTGACCTTCACCCATCACCGCAAGGGCGACGTGGCTCAGCGGCGCGAGGTCGCCCGAGCAGCCGAGGCTGCCGTACTCATGCACGACCGGAGTCAGCTTGGCGTTCAGCAGACCGGCGTACGCCTGAGCAGTCTCAACCTTGACGCCAGTGCGACCGGTCGACAGCGTGGACAGCCGGAGCAGAGCGAGCGCACGCACAACCTCGGTCTCAACCTCGGGCCCCGAACCAGCCGCGTGCGACCGAACCAGGCTGCGCTGCAACTGCGCGCGCAGTTCCGGCGCGATGTGCCGCGTCGCGAGCGCCCCGAACCCGGTCGACACCCCGTAGTGCGGCGTGTCCGCATGCGCCAGGCCCTCGATCACGGCCCGCGACTTCGCGATCTCCTCGAGCGCCTGGTCACCGATCCGGACCTGAGCGCCATACCGCGCCACCGCGACAACATCAGCCGCCGACAACGGCCCGACTCCGACGATCACCGTCCTACTGGTCTCTTCCACCCGATCATTGGACCCCCTCCACAACTCCCTGCCCACCCAACGACACCCAGTCTCTGTCTCGCATCTGAGACATATCACCCCTCCCCCTCCGCTCCGCCCAACCCTCCCCACCCCATTTGGTGGGTGCACCCACCAGATCGGAGGTTCCCACCCGGGAATCCGCTGGGGGAACCTCCCGCTTGGTGGGTTCACCCACCAAATGGGCGTCCTCGGGGTGGACCTCGGGCGGCACTAGAGTCGGTGCATGGTGTTCGAAATCCGGTCGGCGGAGCCCTCAGATGCGGTCGGGATCGCTGCCGTCTGGGCGGCGGCGATGCCACATCTGGTGATGACCGCGCGGGGTGTCGAGGCCGGACTCCGGAACAACTCGAACCGGGTGGTCCTGGTGGCGGTGACCGGTTCGGAGATCGTCGGCTACGGCAACATCTACCTGCCTGAACCGGACGCCACTGCACCCCGGGTCCGCATCACGGTGCAGGTCCCCCCGGCGTACCGCGGAAGTGGAATCGGCTCGGCGCTCGGCTCCCGGATCGAGGACCGATCCGCCGCGATCGGCGCCTCCTCACTGCTGGTCGTGGTGTCGGACGACGACCGCTCGCGCCAGTTCGCCGTACGGCGTGGGTTCACCCTCGGTCGCGAATTGAGCCATTCGTCGGCGGATCTGAGCGCCGTACCGGATGCTCTCCCGGTCCCGGCCGGCCTGCAGGTCGCGGACTTCGACTCGGTCTCGCCGCGCGCGCTCTGGGAAGCGTTGGCAGCGTCCGCTCACGACGACCCCAGCGGACTGTCCGAGGCTCCGCCGTACGACGCCTGGCTCGCCAGCGACTGGAATCACCCGGAACTGCGCCGTGATCTCAGCACCGTCGTGCTCGACGGCGACACGGTGCTGGCCTTCACCACCAACACAGCCGACCCGGAACGCAGGGTCATTTGGTCGGCCTCGACCGGCACCATCCCGGCCGCCCGTGGCCGCGGGCTCGCGAAACTCGTCAAGGCGGTCGCCCTGGGCCGGGCCCGGGACGCCGGCCTGATCACGGCCTTCACCGGGAACGACGCGAACAACAAACCCATGCTGGCGGTCAACGAGTGGCTCGGCTACCGGATCGCCGGCTCGGCGTGGACCGCGGAGAAGACACTGTGACTCGCTTGGTGCTGACGCTGCTGTTCTTCTTTGGGCTGTCCGTCGGTGTCGGATTCCTGCTCGGCGGTGAGTATTTCGACTGGGCGGTGGCGGGCGGTCTGTTCGCGCTCGCGGTCGCCGGCGAACTGCTGCGCTGGTGGCTCCGCCGCGCGCCGCAGAAGAATTCAGCTCGCCAATCGTCCGGAATCTGAGACAGGCCGGTTACCCTGCCGTTGTGAGCGGCAACGTTCCGGCCTCGACCCGCACCCTGCGGGTACTCACGTTCCTGGCGACCCAGCCCGGCCCGGTACCGATGGAGCGCATCGCCTCCGCGGTCGGCCTGCCACGCTCGTCGACGTACCACTTGCTGAGGGCAATGATGGACGAGAGCTTCGTCGTCCACCTCCCCGAAGAGAAGCGCTACGGCCTCGGCGTCGCCGCCTTCGAGATCGGCTCCGCCTACCTCCGCCACGACCCCCTCGAGCGTCTCGCCCGCCCATTGCTGGGCCAACTCGTCGCCGAACTAGGCCAAACCGCCCACCTAGGCGTCCTCCACGGCCGAGAACTCGTCTACCTCCTCAAAGAACAACCCCCACGCCCCGTCACCCTCGTCACCGACGTAGGCGTCCGCCTCCCCGCCACCCTCACCGCCTCCGGCCGAGCCCTCCTGGCTGAATTGCCACCCGCCCAGGTCCGAGCCCTCTTCCCCACCAACGAGTCCTTCGTCCGCCGTACCGACAAAGGCCCCGAATCCCTCACCCAGCTGCGGCGCCTCCTGGCCGAGGAAAAACGCCAGGGCTACGCCCTCGAAGAAGGCCACATCACCCCCGGCGTCTCCTCCGTAGCCACCGCCGCCCTAGACCACGCCGGCCACCCAGCCGCCGCCATCTCCATCACCTTCCGCACCGACGCCCTAACCCCCGCCGACCGCCTCCACCTAACCCACCGCCTCCGCCAAGCCGCCACCGCCCTCACCAGACGCCTCCACGGGTAGGAAAGCTAGGACAGGGAAGGAAGGGAAAACGATCAAGGGAAAGAAGATCAACAGAAAGACAAAGATTTAGATTTGGCTGGGTGCCCAGTTCCGCAGCCTGCAAGGGACCGCCGCTCTGGTCGAGCGCCCCGCTGACCGATAACGTGCCATGCTGACCCCATGGGCGATCTGCTGCCGATCGAGCTTCGACTGCCGTCGCCGGTGACAGAACTTGACGATGACCGGCTGACGGTCGCCGGCGTCCGCCTGCTCCTGAAGCGCGACGATCTCATCCACGCGGAGATCTCCGGCAACAAATGGCGGAAGCTGAAATACAACATCGCGGCAGCACGTGAGCTCGGACACCATAAGCTCCTGACCTTCGGTGGCGCCTACTCCAACCACATCAAGGCCACCGCCGCTGTCGGCCACTACGGAGGCTTCGAGACGGTCGGAGTGATTCGCGGCGAAGAGCATCTCCCGCTGAATCCTTCGCTCGCCTATGCGACGGATCGAGGCATGCACCTCACCTACCTCGACCGAACCGCCTATCGCACAAAGACTTCCGAGGCGGTCATCGCCGAGCTACACAAGCGGTTCGGCGACTTCTACCTACTTCCCGAGGGAGGAAGCAACTCACAGGCAGTACTGGGTTGCGCGGAACTTCCAGCTGAGCTCACAGAGCCGTTCGACGTCGTGATCTGCGCAGTGGGCACGGGAGGCACTCTCGCCGGAGTGGCCGCTGGGATCGGCGAGCACCAACGGGCGATCGGCGTGCCGGTCTTGAAAGCCGGCGCATTCCTCGAGCAGGAGATCGCCGATCTTCAGCAGGCTACGTACGGCGGACGCGTCGGCGACTGGCACCTCGAATGCGAGTACCACTTCGGTGGCTATGCAAAGAGAACGCCGGAGCTCGACTCCTTCATCGCAGACTTCAAGGAGCGCCACAATCTCCTGCTGGACTGGGTCTACGAGGCCAAGATGATGTACGCGCTGTTCGACTTGGTCGGTCGGCGAACCTTCCCCACCGGTACGACGATTATCGCGTTGATCAGCGGGGCCGCGGAGACCGCCGACCTGTGAGTTCAGGAGCCGAGCCGCTCCAAACGCCAGTCGCCGGAGTTGACGTTGAACTCTTTGTCGAACCCGAGCCACCGGCCACTCATCGAGCCGCCTTGCGGACTGACCACGAGCTGGATGGTCCCGTGGTAGAGCGCTCCCCGGTAGTAGCCAACCGACGAGGTTCGCTCGGCCCAGGTGCCGGTGGCTATTGCCCCATTCAACGACAGGTCCAGGGTGAGTCTCGACTCGCCCTCGGCAGGGTCGTTAGTACCCAGCACTCGACCACCGGAGTGGCGAAGCCTAACCGTGTGTGTGCCGCACAGCTCCTCCTTGCGGCCGGAGGAGTAGTAGCTGTACCGGGAAAGCCACGAGCCGGTCAGGTCCCCACCGGCCGCATGCGCAGCGTCCAGTCGACTGAAGTCGGCCAGATCGGCAACCAAGTCCGCCATTGAGCACTGGTAGAGCTCCGCGATCCTGGAGAGAACATCCAGAGACGGCGCGTATCCCGTCGCCGCCGGCCACTGCTCCCAGTACGAGAAGTTCTTGAACGTCTTCGGCTCAGCCGGCCACCGCTCGTTCCAGTGCTCCGCGGCCTCGCGCTGACTCCACCCGTGAGCCAACCGGAACGCGACCCGCAGATTGACTCCGTACCGGTCGGCGAAGGCTTCCGCCACCTCGACCCACGTCGACCCCTGAGCGCGCAGTTCGGCGGCCCACTGCAGCCGCGCCCGGCGCAGGCTCGTCTCACCCACTGCGCGCTTACTCACACAGCACATGTTGTCACACCCTCCCCGCCAGACGGGGAAGAGTGGGCCCGATGATCACCGAGTATCCCGGTGGTCTCGTTGCGTGACGGGCAGCAGGGTTGGGGGTGAGGTCAGGGCGGCAGGTGAGCATGAACGCGCAGCCGGTGCGCGGTCTCCCCTGCCCTGTCGCCCTGGCCGTTCCAACTACTACGGGGGAACGATGACCGACTCAGTCCTTGCCGACATCCGCCGAGTCCTTGACGAGCAGCGGCCGCCCGCGCAAAAGCTCCAGTCCATCCGACGACTCCTCGACCCACCCCTCGAGCGTCAGGCCGTTGAACTCACTAGAGGCGGCTGGCCTGTGCTTCGGGCGTCGCCGGTTGGCAGGGTGCCGATTGATGAGTTGCGGTGGTGCGATCTGACGGTGGGGCAGCGCGTCCACCACTTCGACTACGGGGCGGGGACTGTCGACAGATCAGGGCCGGATTGGGTCTACATCAACTGGGACAACCCTGACGAACATCTCAACCACCACACCGCGGCCATCGTCAGGCACCTCACTCGGAGCGCTCGCGCCGTACCGACGGACGGGTAGTGGTCGATGGCGGGATGAGGAGCACCGCGCGCGGCTGCCAGGGGAGGTCCGATCGAGGGAACCACTACCCGCTGGTTGGTACAGATGCCAGGAATACGGACGGGCAGTGGTGAGCTCCCGCCCCTCACGGCCGCCAACTGGTGATCGCGGTGGGCGTGCGACCGCGGTCCGCATCCGCCGACGGCGGTGAAGGGGTGTCGCCGCGAAGCGGTGGCCTTGTGCGTACGCACGCATGCGACGGCCCTCCGAGCACCTGAGCTCGGAGGGCCGTCGGGACCCGGGGAGGCGCGGCATCCACGTCGCGCTGCCGGGAATTACCAGGAGGACTTGGTGATGCCGGGGAGTTCGCCTCGGTGGGCCATGGTGCGGAAGCGGACTCGGGAGATGCCGGCTTTGCGGAGGTAGCCGCGGGGGCGGCCGTCGGCGGCGTCTCGGTTGCGGATGCGGATGGGGCTGGCGTCGCGGGGGAGCTTCTGGAGCTTCAACTGGGCCTCGGTGCGCTCCTCGAAGGAGGAGGCCGGGGCGGCGATGATCCGTTTGAGCTCCGCGCGGCGGTCGGCGTACCGGGCGACGATCCGCTTCCGCTCCTCGTTCTTGGCGATTTTACTGGTTTTCGCCATCAGCGCTCTTCGCGGAAGTCGACGTGCTGGCGCAGCTTGGAGTCGTACTTGCGGATGATCAGCCGGTCGGGATTGTTCCGGCGGTTCTTCCGCGTTACATAGGTGGTGCCGGTTCCGGCCGTGCTACGGAGCTTGATGATCGGCCGGAGTTCGTTGTGCTTGGCCATGCTTGGTTCCTTTCCTCAAGTACGAGATGCAGTGTACCTTGTACTGGTAATCATTTTCAATAAGTGAGGAGTGCGGATGCTGCCGGTGACCCTGCTGACCGGTGTCGACGAGGGACTCCGAGGGGCCGTGGGTGCGAACCTGCTGGCCGCCGCGGGCCCGCGCGGCGTCCTGATCGAGTACGACGTGAGTGACCTGCTGAGCGGTGAGGTCGTCCGGATCGCGCGGACGGCGGCCGGGGTGATCGACCAGGAGACGATCCGGATGGGCCACCCGTGTGTGTCGTGTGCGATGCGCGGGACGCTGGTGCAACTGCTGCTCAGCATCGCGGCGGTCGATCGGTACGGCGTCGCGATCGTCTCGGTACCGGGTGCCGGGGACACGCAATCGCTCGCGGAGGAGATCGCTCGCGAGACCGAGCTCCGGGTCGACGCAGTGATCACAGCGGCCGATACAGAGACCGTGGTCGACGACCTCACCGGCGACCAGTTCATCCAGGACCGCGGGATCGCGACCGCCGCCGAGGACGGTCGGGTGATCGCCGAGGTGGTTGCACGGCAGCTCGAGTACGCCGATGCCGTCGTACTGTCCGCCGAAGACGCCACCGCGAAGGCACTGATCGAGGCGATCAACCCGCAGGCACGTGTTCAGACCACGCCGGCCGGGCTGCTCGCCGTACGACTGCATGATCCTGATGCGGCCGAGACCCGCACCGAGCCGGGCTCTATTACTGCACCGATCCGCGAAGACGAGCTGGTCAGCACGCTCGTCTGGCAGTCCGCGCGACCGTTCCACCCCGAGCGGCTCTACGAGGTGCTCGAAGACCTGGTCACCGGTACGGCGCGAGGCCGCGGAACCGTCTGGATCGCGACCCAACACCGCAATCGCCTGAGCTGGGACAGCTTCGGCACCAACATCTCCATCGGCGTACTGGGCCCGTGGCTGGCCGACCTGCCGGCCGACCGCTGGGCCGGCGTCGGGCAGCAGCACCAGGCAAGGTCGGCGCTCGAATGGCATCCCGAGTACGGCGACCGGGCGTCGTACCTGTCCATCACCGGAATCGGTCTGGACACCCGGGAATTACGGGCACGCCTCGATGGTTGTGTCCTCCGTGCGGACGAAGCGGTTCATCCACTGACCGATCCGTTCGCCCCTTATCTGGAAGGAAGTAGTGCAGCATGAAGAAAGAGATTCACCCTGACTACCGCCGGGTCGTCTTCCGGGACAAGTCCGGTAACTTCAGCTTCCTCACCGGTTCGACCAGCGCGAGCACCGAGACCATCGTCTGGACCGACGGGAACACCTACCCCGTCGTCGACGTGGAGATCTCGTCGGCCACCCACCCGTTCTACACGGGCAACCAGCGCGTGATGGACACCCAGGGCCGCGTGGAGAAGTTCAAGAAGCGTTACGGCCAGCTGTAAGACACAAGCAGCGAGAGGGCTCACCCGGGGCGGGGTGGGCCCTCTCGCTTTGTACTGTCCGGTTCATGCCGATCTCGCAGTACGTCGTTCCTGGTGATGCCGTCTATCCGGAGGGCATCACACTCGGTCCGGCCGGCGACTTCTTCGTTGGTAGCAGCGCGGACGGGACGATCTTCCGGGGCTCACTGACCTCGGAGATCGCCGAGGTCTGGCTCCCGCCCGGCGCCTGTTCGGTCGCTCTGGGCCTCGCCGTGTACGACGACGCGCGGCTACTGGTCTGTGGTGGGAAGTCCGGGGAACTGCACTGCTTCGATCTGCAGACCCGGGAGTTGGTCTGGCAGCGGACGGTCGATGGGTACCTGAACGACGTGTGCGTGGTCGGCGATCACTGCTTCGTGACCGACTCGAATCAGCCTATCGTCTGGCGCTTCGACCTCCGCGCGCCGATGCCGGTGCCGATCGCGCTCCCGCGCTCGTCGTACCTGAACGGGATCACCGCGCGGGACGACGTACTGTTCGTTGCTGATCAAGGCGACGAGGTGCTGTGGCGACTCGATCCGGACGGTACGGCGACCGTGATCGCGAGCGACTTTGCTGCCGACGGGCTGTTGGTGATCGATGACCTGCTGATCGGGGTCTGCAATCGCGGTGAGACCGCGGCGACTGCGACGTATTTCCTCTCCGCGCTCCAACTGACCGACGGTCCGGCGGTCCCGGTCGGTGAGTACGCCGATCCGCGGTTCGCCACGCCGAGCACGCTGGCCTTCGCGGGTGATCGGTTGCTGGTGGTGAACGCGCAGTTCGGTCAACGGCCTCAGCCACGGCTGCCGTTCAGCGTGATCGCGATGGATATGCCGAGACTTTGGTCAGAGCGGCGTACACCAAGGTGAGGGTGCTGATCCCCTAGCGTCGACGGTGTGAAGAGATGGTGGCCGGCCGTGGGGCTGTTCTTTCTGGCGCCGTTCGTGGGTGAATTCTTGCTGGGGAATCAGCCGATCACCAACCTGGCGCAGATCTTTCTGTTCGCTCCCATGTACGGCGGGGGCGCGGTACTGATTCGTGAGTCGGCGCAGCGGTTCGGGCTGGGGTGGACCGGGATCGTACTGATGGCGGTCGCTTACGGACTGCTGGAGGAGGGGCCGATCGACCAGATGCTGTTCAATCCGGCGTACGTCGGACTGGACAGCTTCGCGGGGTTGGCCGAGGTCCCCGGGATCGGGAGCCTCACCCTGCTCCAGAGCACGATCACTCTGCACACGATCTGGAGCATCTGCGTGCCGATCGCGCTGGTCGAGGCCTGCGCATCTCGCGAACTCTGGCTGGGTCGAGGCGGGTTCGCTGCCGTCTCCATCATCTTCGTCCTGGGCTCAACCCTCCTAGGCCTCATGCAAGCCGCCGGGTTCCACTTCGTCGCATCCCCGGCCCAGTTCGCCGGCTCAGCGGTGGTGATCGTCGGGCTGGTCGTCCTCGCCTTCGCCCTGGGTCGCCGTACCCACCGACCTGTCCATGGGCCTGTCCCTCAGCCTCTCATCGTCGGGCTGGTTGGGTTCGGGGTGACCAGCGTCTTCTGGCTGGAGTCGGTGCTGCTGCCGGATGGACTCGGCTCGGAGTGGATCTCGGTGGCGTGGTGGTTCGTGCTATTCGGGGTCGCGACTGTGGTGGTGCTGAGGTGGGCCCGGCGGCGAGAGTGGTCGCCGCGGCACACGTTGGCGTTGGCTACCGGTGCACTGCTCACTTATGTGTGGGCCGGTTTTGCGCATGCGCGGGACATGGACGACACGTCGTTGACCGTCGCGCTGCTCGGGAACGCCGTGTTCGCGCTCGTCGCGATCGCCGTCGCGGTCCTCGCCTGGCGACGTCTCGGATCTCAGACACTGGTGTAGGCGCGGCGCTTACTCGGGGGGCGTGGGCGGTCTCACACTGGGGCAATGGAGCCGGTGGAGCTGTCCGGGGGTGGGTTGGCGCCGTTGGAGGCCGTCGCGTTGGCGCAGCGGCGGACCGCGGTGCGGCTGGGTGACGACGCCCGGAAGCGGATGCAAGAGTCGGCCCTGGCGGTTGCCGAGGTGGCCCGGCATCGCCCGGTGTACGGACGGACGACCGGGGTCGGGGCCAACCGTGACGTGCTCACCTCGGACCCCGAACACGGCGCGCGTCTGCTCGGTTCACACTCCACGACCGGTACGACGTCGTACCCGAAGGATGCGATCCGGCTCGGTCTGCTGATCCGGGTCAACCAGTTGGCATCCGGCGGCTCTGGTCTGGAACCAGAGGTCGCCGACGCGATCGTTGCCCTGCTCAACGATGACGAGCTGCCCGACCTGCACCGCGGCGGCGCGATCGGTACCGGCGACCTCGGCCCGCTGGCCGAACTCGGGCTCGCCCTCGGTCCTGTCATCGACGGCGTCAGCGCTCTCCCGCTGCTCTCCAGCAACGCGCTCACGCTCGCCGAATGCTGCCTCGCGTACGTCGAAGCCGCCACCCTGATCAACGTCGTACCGCTGGTCGGCGCGCTCTCGCACGTCGCCCTGCGCGGCAACGCCGAGGTGTACGACGTCCGCGTCCACGAGGCGCGTCCACAACCAGGCCAGGTCCGGGTCGCCCGTCGGATGCGCGGTCTCCTCGAGGGCCTGCCACTCCCACCAGCACGGATCCAGGACCCGTTCGGCCTCCGCGCGTTCGCTCAGGTCCTCGGCCCCGCCGTCGACCACGTAGATGCCCTGGGCAACAGTCTCCGCATCGACATCAACGCGTCCGCCGAGAACCCGCTCGTGGCCGGCGATACCGTGCTGCACAACGGCAACTGGCACGCGATGCCGATCGCCCTCGCGCTCGACTCGCTCCGCCTCAGCCTGCACAGCGTCGCAACCCTCTCCACCTCCCGCGTCGCCAACCTGGTCGACCCAGACTTCACCGGCCTGAGCCGCTTCCTCGCCAGCGGCGCCGAGGCCAGCTCCGGCGTGATGATGATCGAGTACGTCGCCCATGACGCCCTCGCCGCCGTCCGCTCTGCCGCCCAACCGGCCACCCTCGGTACGGCGACCCTGTCCCGCGGCGCCGAACACCACGCCAGCTTCGCGCCACAAGCCGCCGTACTGACTGCTCAGCTCCTGGACGCCCTCCGCGAAGTCATCGCGAGCGAGCTCGTCACCGCCGTCCGCGCCATCCGCCTGGCCGGCCTAACCCCAGACGACCTCGCCCCCGCCGCCATGGCCCCCTGGCTGGCCGACGCCCTCGCGGCCCTCCCCGGCGACCTCACCGACCGCTCCCTGCGCGAGGACCTCGAGATCGCCCGCGGCCTTCTGACCCAGTGGGGCGACCGCCAGGTCGAGCATCCCGCGGAGTCTGCTTGAGGAAGCGGACCGCCAGCACTGACCAACTCGGCGCGGCTCGACTGGTTCACGCTCACCGCGTCCCGTCAGAGCAGCTGAGGAGAGGGTTGGTCGGTGGTGCACGTCCGCGTCAGAGGCGGTTGTAGGCCTTCAGCGTTCGTAGGGCACCGACCGTCACGATGCCCCGGTACTCCAGGGTCGCGGCTTGGCCCGGAGGTTCCCAGGTGATCGCCCAACCGCCGTCGGCCTGCTGGTCGGCAATCAGGCGGTCGAGGTGTGCCTCGAGCTGGGCCTCCGAAAATAGTGCACGCCAAGGGCTTTCCGGGGTGGGTGCGAACTGCAAAGGCGTCACCCCGTACGACGGATCGGCCGCATCTGCTCGGTAATACGACACCTTGGGCAGCCACTCGCGGACCCGATCCAGATCGATGTCACCCGTGTGCTCCAGGAACTCCAGGGATTCGTGCAGCGAGTGCGCCTCGGTCGGCAAGTCGGCGGTCAACTGGGCAGCGCACCAGGCGCCGGCCAACTCGCGCCACGGGTGCTCGACCTCCAGCTTGTGCAGCCGACCGACCAGTCCGGCGGTCGGGTTGAGGCTCGGCTCGTACGTCCACTCGCTCATGTGCTCGGCGCGCGGATAGTTCTCGATCACCGGCGCCGCCAGTGACACCGCGCCCTCGGGAGTCGCGACCGAAGCCAGCCAGTCGACGGCACGCCGGATCATCACCTCGTCCCGCGCACCGGCCGCCAGCAGGATGTCGAACGCCGTCTCGACGTCGAGTCCGAGGCTGTCCGGGCAGCGCTTGTCCGGCTCCAGCCCGTGCCCGAAACCACCGTCCGCGTTCTGATAACCACGCAGCGCGTCAACGACCCCAGCGGGGTCGGCCCCGTCGAAGACCGTGGCGAACAACCGGTTCTCGACCAGCCGACCCTCGAGACGTACGAAATCACGACCTGCGGTGAAGATGTCCATACCCCGACCCTCTCGCAGAACCCGCCCGATGTCTTGAACGAATCGGACGTGCGCCGCTCGGATGCGCCGTCAACGTGCGCTTGTGGTGCAGGCCGACTTACAGAGAAGGGTGGCTGAGGGGGATGGTGCGCTCGGCGATAGAAGCTCGCATTGCCTGTGCCTGCCGGGCTCTGGTTGCCGCCGACGACGAGGTTGTCTCATAGCTGACCCACCACGGTAGAGAGATCACCCGCCAGCCCCGGTCGCCAACCGCACCACCCCCCTCAACCACAGACCCGGCGTCCCCGAAGGCGCTACGTCCGATGACGCGCCGACCACGTACTGCAAACCTTCGGACGTTCAGGCTTCGGGGGCCCAGCCGACGGCTTCGATCCAGAAGCGGGCCAGGAAGGCGCCGGGGTCGGCGGACCAGAGTTGCCAGGCGTGTTCCATTTCGTCGACCTCGGCGCCGGTGGCGATGTTCTGCTCGATGATCTGGTCGCGTTGGCCGGACATCAGGCTGGCGGTGAAGGTGCCGACGCCGGCGACCTCTTCGGGCGTGCCGTGGTGGACGACGCGGGCGTAGCTCTCGGTCTCGACGAAGCCGGCCTGGACGAGCAGGGAGCGCAACTGCTTGCCGACGGACGGCGACGTACCGGCGCGCAGCCGGCGCATGACCTCGAAAGATGCCTCTAGCAACGGGTTTGTCGGGTAGAGGAGCTGGCCGTCCCAGTCGGCGTCGACGAGGCCGACGACCGCGCCCGGGCGGGCGACGCGTCGTACCTCGTGCAGGACAGCCAGTGGGTCGGGCAGGTGCTGCAGCATCGCGCTGGAGAAGACCGCGTCGAAGCTGTCGTCCTCGAACGGAAGGCCTTTCGTCACGTCACCTTCGACCAGCGTCACCGCATCCGGGTCTGCCCCTTCAGGAAGCGCCGGGTGCAGATCGAAGCCCGTCGTGGACCCTGGATGCACGCGCTCGGCCAGTCCGACCGTGATGGATCCCGGTCCGCAGCCGAGGTCGAGCAGGCTGATCCCCGGGCGCAAATGCCTTGTGAAGAAGGCGGCTTGGGTGTCGGCGGTACGTTTCGCGTAATTGACCCTGCGCGGGTCCCCCGTTGTAGTCACGGCTCGAAACGGTAGCCCATCCCGGGTTCGGTCAACAGATGTTTCGGGCGCGCCGGATCGGCCTCGAGCTTGCGCCGCAGCTGACCCATGTAGAAGCGAAGGTTTCCACTCGCGCTCTCGTACCCCGGCCCCCACACTTCGGTCAGCAGCTGGCGTTGCGCCATCAGCTTGCCCGGATGCCGGACCAGGACCTCGAGCAGATGCCACTCGGTCGGCGTCAGCCGGATGTCCTCGCCGGTCTCCAACGTGACCCGCTTCGCGGCGAGGTCGACGCGAATACCACCGACAGCGACGACAGGCTCATCCTGTGCAAGGTTGCTCCGCCGCAGTACGGCGCGCATCCGCGCCAGCAACTCGTCGATCCCGAACGGCTTCGTGACGTAGTCGTCGGCCCCGGCGTCCAGCGCCTCGACCTTGTCGGTCTGATCGGTCCGCCCGGACAGCACCAGGATCGGCGCCTCCGTCCAGCCGCGGAGTCCGCGAATCACGTCGACCCCGTCGAAATCGGGCAGCCCGAGATCCAGGATCACCAGCTCCGGTGGATGCTGAGCCGCCACCCGAAGCGCCGACGTACCGGTGCCGGCCAGATGCACCTCGTACCCACGCGCCTTCAGGTTGATCTGCAACGCCCGCACGATCTGCGGCTCGTCATCGACCACCAAGACCCTAGTCATTAGTCCCCGTTCGTTCGCGCGTTCCAGGCACCGGTACGTCGGCAGTCGTGGCCACCGGCACTGACACGACCATCGTCAGTCCGCCGCCGGGGGTGTCCTCCGGCTGGACCGAACCCTGCATCGCCTCGGCCAAACCACGAGCCAAAGCCAGGCCGAGGCCAACCCCGACCGTGTTGTCGGTGTCACCGAGCCGCTGGAACGGCGCGAACACCCGATCGCGGTCCTCGCGCGGGATCCCCGGACCCCGATCGATCACGCGGATCTCCACCGTGTCCCCGAGCGAGCTCCCCGTCACCAACGGGCCACGGTCAGGAGGCGAGTAGCGCAACGCGTTGGCCACCAGGTTCGCCACCACTCGCTCGATCAACGCCGGGTCGGCCTCGATCAACGGCAGCGTGTGCGGGATGTCCACGACCACCCGCGCGCCGTCGTCGCCCAGCTCGGCCAGTACGCCGGGAATCACCTCGTCCAGCGCCATCGGCCGGGTGAACACCGGCAGCACACCCGCCTGCAACCGGGACAGGTCGAGCAGATTGTCGACCAACCGGGAGAGCCGATCGAGCGACTCATCCGCAGTCTCCAGCAGTTCGGAACGTTCGGATTCGCTCCACTCCACGTCATCACTGCGCAGCGAGGTCACCGAGGCCTTGGCGGACGCCAACGGCGATCGCAGGTCATGACCGACCGCCCGAAGCAACGCCGTACGGAGCTTGTCCGCTTCAGCAAGCGGCTTCGCCTCCGCGGCGGCCTCGCTCAACCGGGCCCGATCCACCAGCGCGGCCGCATGGGCCGCGAACGCGCCCACCAACCGCCGCTCATCCGCAGCCAGCTGCCGACCTTGCAGAACGAGCACCAGATCATCCCGACCCGGGATCTCCGCGTCCCCGTCCTCCGGTCGCCGGCAGGTCGGCGTACCGGCTGAGGCGATCGGGCGCCAGATCTCGGTCAGCTCGTCGTTGTCCACGCGTTCCATCAGGCAGGCGCTCGTCATCCCGAAGGCCTCGCGCACCCGCTCGAGCAGGGCCGGCAGCGCGGTCTCCCCGCGCAGTACCGAACCGGCGAGCGTGGCCAAGGTCTCCGACTCCGCCGCCGCTCGAGCAGCCTGTCTGGTACGGCGGGCAGCCCGGTCGACGACTGAACTCACCAGCGCCGCCACCAGCACGAAGATCGCCAGCGCGAGGGCGTTGTTCACCTCGGCGATCGTGAAGGTCTTGGTCGGTGGCGTGAAGAAGTAGTTGATCACCAGCGATCCACCGACCGCGGTCACCAGCGCCGGCCAGAGCCCACCGACCAGCGCAACCACCACCACAGCCAGCAGGAAAGCCAGTACGTCGCTGGTCAGGTTGATCCGATCGCCACCGAGATCCAACGCGAGCGCGAGGATCGGCTGCAGCAGGATCGACAGCACGAACCCCTGAACCTTCCGCCGCCGCGACAGACTCCCACGCAGCCGCGGCAGCCGCCCGCGCCCCATCTGCGAATGCGTGACGATGTGTACGTCGATATCGCCCGAGTCCCGGATCGTCGACGACCCGATCCCGGGCCCGGTGATCGCGGACAGCCGCGAACGCCGCGAGCCACCGAGCACCAACTGGGTGGCGTTCTCGGCACGGGCAAAAGTCAGCAGGGCCAGCGGTACGTCGTCCCCGACCACTTGGTGATAGGTCCCACCGAGCGATTCGACGAGATTGCGTTGCTCGGCCAGGCGTTTCGGGTCCGCGCCGGTCAGCCCGTCGGAGCGGGCGACGTGGACGGCTAGCAGGTCCCCGCCGGAGGAGCGGGCGGCGATGCGGGCGGCACGCCGGATCAGGGTCTCGCCTTCGGCGCCGCCGGTGAGTGCGACGACCACCCGTTCCCTGGCTTCCCAGGTCGAGTCGATGTCATGTTGGGCACGGTACTGCTGGAGCCCCGCGTCCACCCGGTCGGCGAGCCACAGCAGCGCCAGTTCGCGCAGGGCGGACAGGTTGCCGACCCGGAAGTAGTTGCCCAAGGCAGCGTCGATCTTGTCCGCCGCATAGACGTTGCCGTGCGCCATCCGGCGGCGCAGTGCCTCCGGAGTCATGTCGACCAGCTCGATCTGGTCCGCCGCCCGGACCACCCGATCGGGCACGGTCTCCTGCTGCGGTACGCCGGTGATCTTCTCGACCACGTCGTTGATCGACTCCAGGTGCTGGATGTTGACCGCCGAGATCACGTCGATCCCGGCGGCCAGCAGCTCCTCGATGTCCTGCCAGCGCTTCTCATTGCGGCTGCCCGGCACGTTCGTGTGCGCCAGTTCGTCGACCAGCGCGACCTCGGGCCGCCGCGCCAGCAGGGCGTCGAGGTCCAGCTCGGTGAAGCTGGCACCGCGGTAGTCGACGAGCCGTCGCGGTACCAGTTCGAGCCCTTCGACCATCGCTGCGGTGTGCTCCCGGCCGTGGGTCTCCACGAAACCGATCACCACATCGGTGCCCCGGGCCAGCCTGCGCTGACCCTCACCCAGCATCTTGTAGGTCTTCCCGACCCCAGGTGCGGCACCGAGGTAGACCCGCAACTGCCCGCGTTTCATACTTCGATCATGCCAGCGCCGCATTCAGCGCGACGACATTGACGTACGGCTCCCCGAGGAACCCGAGCACGCGACCGTGCGTGTTCTTCTTCACCAACTGCGTCACCTGCGCCACGGACAGCCCGCGCTCCCGGGCGACCCGGTTGATCTGCAGAGCGGCGTACGCCGGGCTGATCGCCGGGTCGAGTCCAGACCCACTGGCCGTCACCGCATCCGGCGGGACCTGCGAAGGGGCGACCCCCTCCAGCGTCGCCACCTCCTGCCGCCGGTCGTTGACCAGCTGCAGCAGGTCGGCGTTGTTCGGCCCGTACTGCGAGCCCCCGCTGGCCTTCCCGTCGTACGACGCCGCCGACGGCCGGGTCTGGAACCACTTCGGGTCGGCGACCATGATCGCGTCGCCCTTGTCGTCCTTCTTCCCGCTGTCCATCGTGTAGCTCTGACCGATCAGGTCGGAGGCCACCTCTTTGCCGTTCACCGTGATCATCGAGCCGTTCGCGTTGCCGTGGAACAGCACCTGCGACGCCCCGGTCATGACCAACGGATAGGCGAGGCCGAGCAGCACCGTGAACACCAGCAGCGCGCGGAGCGCCGTACCGAATTGCCTCATCATGTTGCCTTTCACCGAAGACCGGGGATCAACGAGATCACCAGGTCGAGAAGCTTGATGCCGATGAACGGTGTGATGAGGCCACCAACGCCGTACACGAGCAGGTTGCGGCGCAGCATCGCCGAGGCCGAGGACGGCCGGTAGCGAACACCGCGCAGTGCCAAGGGGACCAGGGCAACGATCACTAGCGCGTTGAAGACGATCGCGGAGACGATCGCCGACTCCGGCGAGTGCAGCTGCATGATGTTCAGCTTGTCCAGGCCCGGGTACGCCGCCGCGAACAGGGCCGGCAGGATCGCGAAGTACTTGGCCACGTCGTTCGCGATCGAGAACGTGGTCAGCGATCCGCGGGTGATCAGCAACTGCTTGCCGATCTCAACGATCTCGATCAGCTTGGTCGGGTTGGAGTCCAGGTCGACCATGTTGCCGGCCTCCTTGGCCGCCGACGTCCCGGTGTTCATCGCGACCCCGACGTCGGCCTGCGCGAGCGCGGGTGCGTCGTTGGTGCCGTCACCGGTCATCGCGACCAGCCGGCCGCCCTCCTGCTCCTTCTTGATCAGCGCCATCTTGTCCTCGGGCGTCGCCTCGGCCAGGAAGTCGTCGACCCCGGCCTCCTCGGCGATCGCCTTCGCGGTCAGCGCGTTGTCACCGGTGATCATCACCGTCCGGATGCCCATCGCGCGCATCTGGTCGAACCGCTCCCGCATCCCGGCCTTGACCACGTCCTTCAGGTGGATCACCCCGAGGGC
Organism: Kribbella sp. NPDC051587; assembly: GCF_044453945.1. NCBI lineage: Bacteria > Bacillati > Actinomycetota > Actinomycetes > Propionibacteriales > Kribbellaceae > Kribbella > Kribbella sp. NPDC051587. Next base: position 95,975 of record NZ_JBITDE010000002.1, on the reverse strand, counting down.
GCGCGCCGTACCGCCGACTGCCTCGGCCACGACCAGCGGCGTACCGCCAGAGGCCGAGATGCCGTCCACGATCTCGCCGAGCCGCGGATCCGTCGTACCGCCGTGGCCGTTGATCCACACGTTGACCGCACCCGCAGCGCCCTTGCGCACCTGGCGATCGTCGACGTCGACGCCGCTCATCCGCGTCTGCGCGGTGAACTCGACGAACGTTGCCTGCGGCAACTCTCCGGTGTGCCGCTCGCGCAGACCATAACCCGTCTTCGCCAGTACGACGATCGACCGGCCCTCGGGAGTTTCGTCAGCCAGGCTTGACAGTTGAGCTGCATCAGCCAGCTCGGTGTCAGTCACTCCGGCCACCGGGATGAACTCGGCCGCCTGCCGGTTTCCCAGCGTGATCGTGCCGGTCTTGTCCAGCAGCAACGTGTTCACGTCACCGGCCGCCTCAACCGCACGGCCCGACATCGCCAGCACGTTGCGCTGCACCAGCCGGTCCATGCCGGCGATACCGATCGCGGACAGCAGCGCACCGATCGTGGTCGGGATCAGGCAGACCAGCAGGGCCACCAGGATCACGATGCTGAGGTGCACACCGCCGTAGTTCGCGAACGTCGGCAGCGTGACCGTGGCGATCAGGAACACGATCGTCAGGCTCGCCAGCAGGATGTTCAGGGCGATCTCGTTCGGCGTCTTCTGCCGCGAGGCACCCTCGACCAGCGCGATCATCCGGTCGATGAAGGTCTCACCGGGCTTCGTCATGATCTTGACGACGATCCGGTCGGACAGCACCTTGGTGCCACCGGTGACCGCACTGCGGTCGCCACCGGACTCGCGGATGACCGGAGCCGATTCACCGGTGATCGCCGACTCGTCGACGCTCGCCACACCCTCGACGACGTCACCGTCGCCGGGAATGATCTGCCCGGCCTCGACGACCACCAAGTCGCCGAGCTGCAGCTGAGCCGCTGGTACCTCTTCTTCCGAAGCGCCGTTGTCGATGAGCCGACGGGCGGTGGTTTCGGTCTTGGCGCGACGCAGCGTTTCGGCCTGGGCCTTGCCGCGGCCCTCGGCCACGGCCTCCGCCAGGTTGGCGAAGATGACGGTCAGCCAGAGCCAGACGACGATCCACCAGGCGAACACGCTGGAGTCGGTGATCGCGATGACAGTCGACGCGACCGCGCCGACCTCGACCACGAACATCACCGGGTTCTTCACCATCACCCGCGGATCGAGCTTGCGCACGGCATCCGGGAGCGAGGTCAGCAGCATCCTGGGGTCGAACAGACCGGAAGGTGCTTTCTTCTCGACCGCCTTCTCCTCTACCGGAGGAGGGGTCGTTACAACGGTAGTCACAGTCCCTCCGCGAGGGGTCCGAGAGTGAGTGCGGGGAAGTAGGTCAGGCCGGTCACGATCAGCACGACGCCGACGAGCATCGTGACGAACAAGGCCTTGTGGGTGGGCAAGGTGCCCTGGGTGACCGGGACCGGCTGCTGCTTGGCGAGCGAACCCGCCAGCGCGAGCGCGAACACGATCGGGACGAACCGGCCGAGCAACATGACGAGGCCGAGAGCCGTGTTGTAGAAGGGGATGTTGGCGCTGATGCCACCGAACGCCGACCCGTTGTTGTTACCGGCCGAAGTGAACGCGTACAAAACCTCGGAGAACCCATGTGGGCTGTCAGTGTTGAAGATCGACGCCCGTGCCGTGGCCAGTCCCATTGCGATCGAAGCACCCACCAGTACGACGGTCGGCGTCGCGAGGATGTAGAGCGAGACCAGCTTCATCTCGCGCGCGGTGATCTTCTTGCGCAGGTACTCCGGCGTCCGGCCGACCATCAGACCGGCGATGAACACGGTCAGCACGGCAAGGATGAGCATGCCGTACAAGCCGGTTCCGGTACCGCCGGGTGATACCTCACCGAGCATCATGTGGAAGAGCGCCGTACCGCCGCCGAGTGGGGTGAACGAGTCGTGCGCTGAGTTCACCGCGCCGGTCGACGTACCGGTGGTGGAGCTGGCGAACAGGGCCGAGGCCCATTCGCCGAAGCGGGTTTCCTTACCCTCCATCGCGGCACCGGCGGCCTGCGTCGCCGTACCGGCTCCTTGGTTCTCGAAGAACGTCGCCGAGAAGGTGAAGGCCGCCCACAGGGTGCCCATCACGCCGAGGATCGCGTAACCCTGCCGCTTGTCCTTGACCATCACGCCGAAGGTCCGGGTCAGGCAGACCGGGATCACCAGCAGCAGGAAGATCTCGAACAGGTTGGACAGACCGTTCGGGTTCTCGAACGGGTGACCCGAGTTGGCGTTGTAGTAGCCACCGCCGTTGGTACCGAGCTCCTTCATGACCTCCTGGCTGGCCACCGGGCCGCCGGGGATGGTCTGGGTCTGCCCGACCACCGAGGTCACCTCGTGGCCACCGGAGAAGTTCTGTACGACGCCCATCGCGACCAGCGCGAGTGTCCCGATCACCGCGATCGGCAGGAGCACGCGCAGTACCGTCCGGGTCAGGTCGACCCAGAAGTTGCCGAGGCGATCGGTCTTGGACCGCGCGAAGCCCCGGATCAGGGCGACCGCGACGCTGATGCCGACCGCGGCAGAGAGGAAGTTCTGGACGGCGAGGCCGGCGAACTGGACCAGGTGGCCCATCGTCGCCTCGGGCGAGTACGACTGCCAGTTCGTGTTCGACACGAACGACGCCGCGGTGTTGAAGGCCAGGCCAGACTCGACGTTCGGCAGGCCCAGCGACAGCGGCAGGTGGCTCTGCACCCGCTGCAGGATGTACAGCAGGAACACACTGACCGCGGAGAACGCGAGCAGGGACCGGGCGTAGACGGCCCAGGTCTGGTCGGCCCGCGCGTCCACACCGAACAGCCGGTAGGCGCCCCGCTCGACCCGCAGGTCTGAGTCGGAGGTGTAGACCCGGGCCATGTACCCGCCGAACGGCCGGTAGACCACGGCCAGGCACGCGACCAGGAAGCCGACCTGCAACAGGCCGGCAGCGGTGTCGGACATCAGAACCTCTCGGGGAAGATCAGGGCGGCGACCAGGTAAAGAACCAGAGCCACGGCCACCACCAGTCCGGCGATGTTCTCGGCGCTCACAACTTCTCCACTCCACGCAGCGCGAACCAGATGGCCGCGAAGACGACGACGGTGACGGCGAGGTAGATCACGTCAGACATGACGGCCCCGCACGGGTTTCTTGCTCATGTGTTCACTGCACACCGCTCGCTGCCTGGTCAGGAGGGTTCTCACAGCTCTCTCACACCCGCTGACAGCTCTCTCACGGGTCTCTCACGCTCCTGATACCGGACCTGACTTCGCGCCTGGGCCCGCCGCCCCCATACTTACGCCGTGACTGATTTGGACATCACCGCCCCTGCCGAGCAGTTCTTCTCCGCCGAGAGCCGCGAGGCCCTCGCCGAGGCCAGCCGCAAGCTCGCCGAGCGCCTGCAGGCCCACACCGAGTCCCTGCTGGCGATGACCGGCACCGAGGACCACGACACGCTCGACGAGCAGAACGCCGCGCTCGAGGAGCTCGTCGCCGACTGGAACGACGCCGTCTTCGAGCACACCGGCACCACCCCGCTGCTGCTCGACGACGAAGAGGACGTCGACGGCGAGGAGGAGACCGACGAGGACCACGTGATCAGCGTCGTCTCCCGCTTCGACCTGCGCGTCGTCGACCTGGACACGCTCCTGGAAGCCGGCCGCGCCGCCCAGGAACGGCACCCCGCCGAGCTCGAGGAAGGCGGCGAGATCGACCCGGTCGAGACCGCCGAGCAGGCCATCTTCGAGATCAGCCGCGAGGTCGGCGAGGCCTGGTTCGAGCTGCCCGGGATCGAGATGCTGGCCGGCGCCCGCGCGTACGTCGTACCGGAGGTTCCGTTCGAGCCGCTCGACCCGGACGCCGAGGACATCACCAGCGAGCTCTCCGCCCCGAACGGCATTCCGACCCACGCGGAGTCCTGGGCCTGAACCGGCTGTCGCTTCTGGACGTATGAGGGTTGTTTCGTCCCTCGATCGACAGGAAGTGACATGTCGTTTCGTCTCAAGGGTCGTCCGGTGATGCTGGCGACCGTGCTTGTGAGTGGACTGGGGCTCGTCGCCCCGGTGGCAAACGCGCACCCGTACGGCGGGCCCCATGGCGGGCTCGCCGTACAGCAGGTCAACCTGGTGTCCGACCAGCCAGGCAAAGCCGCCCTCGCGGACCCGGATCTGGTGAATCCGTGGGGGCTGGCGCTCGGCGCGACGTCGCCGCTGTGGACCTCCAACGCCGGTACGTCGACCTCCACGCTCTACACGGCCGCACCCACGAAGGTGCCGACCATCCGCGTCAACGTTCCCCTCCCGACTGGTCAGGTGGCCAACGCCGGGACCGGGTTCGTGCTCTCGAACGGGACCGCGAGCGCGCCGGCCCGCTTCATCTTCTCGACGCTGACCGGACAGATCGCCGCCTGGGGACCGCCCGTCAGCCCGCTCGTCGGCGCCGCCGAGATCAAGGCGACCACCCCCGGAGCCGTCTACACCGGCCTCGCCCTCGCCGGCGACAAGCTGTACGCCGCCAACTTCGCGCAGCACCGGATCGACGTCTTCGACAACACGTTCAAGCCGGTCAAGCAGCCCTGGTGGGCCTTCCGGGACTTCTCACTCCCCTCCGGCTACACGCCCTTCAACGTGCAGACGCTCGACGGGCGCCTCTTCGTCAGCTACGCCAAGGTCGACAAGAAGACCGGCCGCAGCGCCGCCGGCCACGGCCTCGGGTACGTCGACGAGTACACGCCCGACGGCAAGTTCGTCACCCGAGTCGCCGCACGCGGCGACCTGAACGCCCCGTGGGCACTGGCACTGGCCCCGACCGCCTGGGGCGAGCCCGCCGGCACCCTCCTCGTCGGCAACTTCGGCGACGGCCGCATCAACATCCTCCAACCCAAGTCCCACGGTCGCTACAAGCCCACGGGGCAGGTCCGCACCCCCGCAGGGAAGCCCCTAGCCATCGACGGCCTCTGGGCCCTCCTCCAAGGCACCGCCACCACCGGCGGCACCGACGCCCTCTGGTTCTCCGCCGGCCCCGCCCAAGAAACCCACGGCCTCATCGGCCTCCTCCGGAAGTAGACCGCGTGGTGCGCACGAACGACTGCACGTAGGCCCGTCCGCGCCCCCGAACAAGGCCGGCGGAACGGTGGGCGAGGCGGGAGGCCGCCTCGGGCACCGCTCGCCTCGATTCGGCGACCACCTGCAGCCGTTCGTGCCGGCTGCAGGTGGAGGTGCTGTGAGCGGCAGTGATCTGCCCCGGGTTGCCCCGCGATCTGCCCTGCCGTTGAAGGTGAAGTGTGGTGAGGCTTGGTTGTCATGACGGTTCATGACGAGCTCGAGAAGTTCTATACGACGCAGTGTGACGAGGCGAGCCGGTTGGGCTCGAGCCTCAAAGGCCGGCTGGAGCTGGCGCGGGTGCGCGAATTGCTGTGCCGGTACCTGCCGGAGCCGCCCGCAAGTGTTGCGGATATCGGCGGCGGGCCCGGGATCCACGCGCAGTGGTTGCAGGCCGACGGGTATCAGGTGGAGTTGCTGGACCCGGTGGCACGGCACGTCGAACAGGCCACGGCAGCCGGACTCAACGCCGTACTGGGTGACGCGCGAACGCTCCCGTGGGAGAGCGAGCAGTTCGATGCGGCGTTCTTGGCCGGGCCGATGTACCACCTGGTCGATGCGTCGGATCGCCGCACAGCGTTGCGGGAAGCCGTTCGGGTGACGAAGTACGGCGGCTTTGTGGCGGTGGTCGCCATCAATCGATCCGCGAACCTGATCGGCTCGTCAGTGGCCAACAACCTGCTCGCGCGGCGCAACGTGGTGACGGAGATTCTCCGGGACGGGTTCAGCGCAGGGAACGACCGGTTGGCGCAGGCGACGTACCACACGGTCGCACAACTGCGGTCCGAGCTGATGGGGGCTGGGCTACGCGCAGTGTCGGTTCACGGCCTGACCGGACCGGGTGGCTGGCTGACGGTCATGATCGACAGCCACTACAACGGACTGCCACTGCCAGACAGCCTCCGCGAGCCGGACCCGCTGCACACAGCGCTCGAGTGTGCACGGCTCGCCGACCGGCATCCCGACATGGTTCAGGCGAGCTCACTGCTCTTCGGGATCGGCCAGCGCGACTGATTCGTCGGTCGCGCCGACCTCCCGGGACTTAGTCGATCGGGCGGAGTTCATCGGCGTAGGAGACGGAGACCCGGCGGAGGACGTTGTCCTTGACGGAGTACTGGCCCATCCGCCAGAGCGGGGGGCTGTAGACGTGGACGCTGACGCTGCCCTTGTCGCGGCCGACCATGCGGTGGATGTGTTCGGGGCCGAAGCCGTAGACGTCGCCGGCGACCACCTCGGTCTCGATGGAGTCGGCCCCGATGGCGAGGTTGTGCTCGACCAAGCTGCCCTTGGCGACGGCTACGGCACCGGATGAGGTGTCGTGGTCGTGCCAGCCGGTGTCGTTCACAGGGGTCCAGCAGATCAACCAGACATCGACGTTGGCGTCGCGGTGCAGGGAGGCGAAGACGCGCTCGTCGTCGCTGTAGGCGACCTTGTCCTCCCACAGGTGCGGCTGGGCGGCGATGGAGGAGGCCAGCTCGGTCAGCTCCTGCGGGGTGAGGTCGCGGCCCGGAAGGTCGTCCAGTGTCAGACAGTTGTTGAGATCCACTAAACGGCTGGGTTGACGTGCCGGGACGACGGGTGCGTCGATGGGCTGAGCAGTCACTGCACTCCCCTCTCAGGAGATGGACGGCCGGCGCTGGGGTCTCCCCCGAACAGCAACCGGTGTGGGTTGTCGTGCCGGATCACCGCGGTTGCGGCGGCGCCTTGGCGGAGATCGGTGACTCCGGCGTACGGGCGGTCGGTGCCGTGCACGACCTGGTCGATGCCGAGAATCCGCGCGACCGCGTCGATTCCCTGCGGGCCGTAGCTCGAGGTGTCGACGTACAGGTTGGTGTCGATGGTGCCGAGGCGGCCGCCGCGCGCGGCCAGTCGCTCGTGGTGCACAGGCGCGAGGCCGGCCGCGGCAGCGAAGCAGACTCGCAGCCGTGGGAACTCATGACGCCCGCCATACGCATGCCAGGCCCACCACGCGGCCTGCAACTGCTGGCTGTAGTCGACGACCGGAGCCCACCAGCCCGGTACGTCGCCGGCCGGGTCAGCGATCCCGGGGTGCACCAGCACCGGCCGGTCCCAGCCTTCGGCGATCGCCAGCAGTTCCCCGTACGTCGACCAGCCGGCCGGCGTGGTCAGCACATGCGCGGGCAACTGGAAGCCCAGGAATCCCTTGTCCAGAAGGGTTTTCGCCTCATCGAGATCCGGCTCGGGCAACCGCACCGAGGCCCACGCCTTGAACGGCTCAGGCAGCGCGGCCGCACCGGAATGCCAGGCATCGAACAGCTCGTCGTCACCCAGCGACTCGATCCCGAGCGCACAGGACGCCGAAACCGCCGCGAGCTCGGTGCCGAGTTCGCGCTCGATCGCGACCCGCGCCTCGACGTCGTGCGCGACCGGATCCACCTCGTACGGCGGTTCGGTCGCGGTGTGCAACGTCCAGCCGTCCAGGTACGGCGGCTCGGTCCGCGCGCGCAGACGGTCGACGAACTCGGCCGGCCAGAGGTGCTGGTGGATGTCGATCACAGCTCCCCCTCCAGACGGTCCGTTAGCTGACAAGCAAGTCTTCTTTGATCAGATTGAAGCGCTTCAGTAATTAGAGAGTGAAGCGCTTCAAAGCCCTGCTTGTCAAGTTTTTGTCCATGCCTCGGGCTAGGGTTCAAGGCATGTCCGGAAGCCGACGGCCGACCCTCAAAGACATCGCGGCCGACACCGGCCTGTCGATGGCCGCGGTCTCCTACGCGCTGCGCGGCCTGCACGGCACCCCGGAGACGCGGCAGCGGGTCCAGGAGGCGGCCGAGCGGCTCGGCTACCAGGCCGACCCGGTGGCCCGCGCCCTGGCATCCGGCCGCAGCGGCTCCATCGGCGTACTGTGCGCGTCCCTCGAAGACCTTTGGCAGCAGCGCCTCGCGGCCGCCCTCGGTCGCGAGCTGCTCGCCCCAGACCGGAACGCATGGATCATCGACTCCGCCGGAGACGCCGGCCGCCAGCTCGAGCTGGCCCAGCATCTGGTCGACCACCGCGCCGACGCGATCGTCGTGATCCCGATCGACCCCTCCGCGCCGGGATGGGCGACGATCGCCGAGCAGGCACCCGTGATCGCGATCGGCGACGCGCTGCCCGGCGCCAAGGCGAAGTCCGAGGTCATCTTCGACAACGAGACGGGAGTCAGTACGGCGCTGCGCCGGCTGGCCGACGCCGGCCACCGCGACGTCGCCGTCCTCAGTCCGACCCTGCGCGCCGAGATCGACCGCCCGGCCGAAGAGATCGCGCACCGGATCGCCGTCGACCTCAAACTCAGGATCCGCATCCTGCAATGCCCGCACGACCTGGCCGGCGCCACCGCCGTGGCGCGCACGCTGCTCACCAGCACCCCGCGCCCGACCGGCATCCTCGCGCTCGCCGACTCGATGGCCTTCGGTGTGTACGCCGCCGGCCGCGAGCTCGGCCTCCGCGTCCCGGACGACCTGTCCCTGCTCGGCTACGACGACCAGCCGCTCTCCCAGCTGCTCACGCCACCGCTGTCCAGCTTCCACTGGCCTCTGGACGACCTGGTCACCGACGTCGTCGCCCGCGTCACCGCCACGGTCGACACCAACCGCCGGGTCCGCCGGACCACCGTCGTACCGGCGCTGATCGAGCGTGGCTCGGTCGCCGCTCCGCCCACCTGAGCGGAGCGGCGACCAACCGTTCCCAGCATCCACCCTCCGAAACTAAACCAACTCACTACACTTACTTGACCGGTCCCACGATGTGGATACCGCGCCCCGGGCAACGAAAAACCGGCCGGGCAACCGCCCGGCCGGCCTCTCGCAACGGTGGTGCTGTTACTGCTTGCCGAAGACCTGGAGCTCGGTCATGTCGGTGAACTTGCAGCCGCCGTAGGCGCCGTTCGGGCAGTTGGTGGTGAAGTCCGGGACCTGCGGGCTCAGCATGACGAACCGCACGTACTGGACACCGGTGGCGTTGCCGGTCGGGGTGACCAGGTTGTACTTGCCCCGGTTGGCGGCGGTGAAGGTGCCCTCCTGGGCGGTCGCCCAGGTGGTGCCGTCGACCGAGGTCTCGATCCGGTACTGGCCGGTCGAGGCGCTACCCGCGTCACCACAGGTGTTCGACGGGTCGACCTTGAACGAGTCGATGGTCACCTTCGCCGGCAGCTTGATGTCGACGTGCTTGGGGATCATCACGTTGGTCGGCGTACCGGCGTTGTCACCGGTGGTGCTGCCCCAGCCGGTGCCCTGGGCGTTGTCGATCGCTCCGCCCGGCCCACACTGCGGGCTGAAGTCGGGACCGTTGAAGGCGGCGACGGTTCCGCCACCGGAGGCAGCGGCCCAGTTGCGGCGGACAGCGAGGCTGACCGTGGCACCGGCCTTCACGACGACCGGGTTGACGGCGAGCTCGTAGCCCGGGGAGGCCACGACGAACTTCGGGTAGGTACCCGGAGCGACGTTGGTGATCGCGTACTTGCCGGCCGCGTCCGTGGTGGCCGCGTAGTCGCCGGCGAAGCCGGAGGAGTGACCGCCGATGTAGACCAGGGCGCCGGCGATCGGCTTGCCGGTGTCCTTGTCGGTGATGGTGCCGGACAGCGTGGTGGTCTTGCCGGTCGGCGGGATGTGGAAGTCCTCGGCCGGGAAGGAGTCGCCGCCGTCGATGACACCGGCGTACCAGCCCATGCCGCGGTTGGCGAAGACCTGCCAGATGATGCCGGCGTTCTTGCCGCCGCTGGCGACCAGGTCGGCCTGCACGATCGCGTTACGCATGTCCAGCATGGTCGGGTCGGCCGGCGACAGCTCCATCGCGCGAGTGATGATGCTCATCGCGTAAGCCCGGCCGAAGCGCTCGCGCAGGTCCCACAGCGTCTGGGCCCAGACCTCACCGGAAGCGTGCACCTCGGGCGCACCACCGATGGTCGGGAAGTCGCCGTAGGTGTAGCCGCCCTTCGAGCCGTCGGGCTGGACGCAGTTCGCGCTGACGGCCTTGACGCGGCAGTCGATCGCCTGGGTGCGGAACAGCTCGCCGTGCGCGACGTACTTGCCCTCGAGGACCTCACCGGGAGCGGTGCTGTCCTTCTCCAGGCCGTGCGAGACCAGGTAGTCCATCGCGTAGAAGTCGCTCCACGCCTCGCCCATCGAGCCGGCCTGGATGCTGTTCAGCGTCGAGTTGCCGGTGGCGTCGACGACCAGGCGGTTCGACAGACCGTGGGTGTACTCGTGGTAGAGCACGCTGGCGTCGTTGGCCGAGCTGCTCGGGATGTACCCGCCGTTCGGGTCCTGGAACAGGTACATCTGCATGGTCGGCGGGGTGCCGTCCGGCGGGGTGTTCATGTTCGCGTTGTTCTGGTGGTTGACGTCCGGACCACCGTTGGCGGCGGTCGCGGCGCCGTCCAGCGCGTTCAGGTGCACCGGGTCGCCGCCCGCGGCGTCGAACGAACCGGCCGCCGGGGTGAAGCTGATCGGCGGCTTGGCCAGCCAGTCGTGGAAGTTGCTGGCCAGGTAGAAGCCGTTGGTGACGTCCTGGTTCATGTTCGTCTTCCAGGAGTCCGGCTTGGCCGGGTCCCAGGTGCAGATGAACGCCGCCGAGCAGAACGACGAGGAGCTCTGGAACGGCACCAGCTTGTACTCCGCGCCGGTCTTGGTGCCCGGGACCTTAACGGTCTCGCCGGCGTTCGGCTGGTTGTCGTCGTTGACGTCGGCCCAGGCCGCGACCGAGGTGCCGTCGAGCAGCGTCTTGGCGGTCTTCGGCAGCCACTTGTTGTAGATCAGGTTCTCGACGCGCTGCGTGCCACCCTTGGCGGCGCCCGGGTAGTTGTCCTGGACCAGGGCGTCGCCGTTGCCGGCGCTGGACAGGTCACGCCGGTACAGGAGTCCGCCGGTCTGCGCGTCGATGACGTGCGTGTAGACCTTCGTGCCGCCCGCGTTCACGTACGTCGACCACGCCTTGCGCAGGCCGTCGGCCGTGTGGAACCACACCTGCTTGGCCTGATCGCCGTTGCTCCAGGTGACCGCGTTCCCGGTCGTCTTCGCGGAGGCCGAGGCCGCCGTGGCGTCGATGTCCTCGGCGGCGGCCTGGCGGGCCTTGTCGGCGGTGACGGCCGGGGCGGCCGAGCGGGCCGCGGCCTGGCTGGTCAGACCGGACACGGGCGATCCCATGATCGAGATCAGCTCACCGTGCTTGGTGACGTTGGCCTTCAGACCGTTACCGAACACCTCGGTCCCGTCAACGACCTGGGACCAGAAGATGTGGTGGGTACCGAGATCGTCGACGTAGTCCTTGCGCAGCTTCAGCGTGGCCAGGTCGGCGGTGCTGAGCTTGAAGACATCCGCATGCGCCTTCACATAACCGAGCGCGACGTCGGTCGCCTTCTTGGCGCTGCGGCCGGTCAGGAACCCGTTCAGCTTGGTGACCTGGGCAGGCGTCCCGGTGTTCGGGTCCAGCTCGACGACACCCTGGGTACCCAGGGAGTTGCGGAACTTCTCCGACGCGGCCGACTCCTTACCGGCCACCTTGGCGGCGCGGTTGTAGGTCGTCTTCGCGTTCGGCGTCCGGGCGTCGTAGTTGCCCTTGCGCTCCTTGCTCAGGTTCTTCTCGGCCGAGGCCGCCTTGCCTTCACCGGGACCGGCGCTCGGCGCGGCGGTGGCGCCTCCTGCGGCGGTCACGGCCAGCACCGTGGCGGCCGAGACCGCGGTGACCGCGAGCAGTCCCCGCCGTCTACGTGAATAGGTCACAGAAACGCTCCAGAAAATGTCGTCAGCGCGGATCGCCCTCCGCGACCCGGTCCGCGCCCGACCTTAAACGCGGATCCGGTACCGGGGAAGAGATATCCCCGGAATGACGCGGAGACGAGGGTTGTCCTTCGTGATCGGAACATTACTCAGGACGTTGCCGAAAAGGACGCAACTGAGCGGGCGGGCCCCAATCGCGGTAGGGGTCCGCCCGCTCGTCCAGAGGGTGGTGCTCAGAACGCGCCTGCTCCGTTCGGCGTACCCAGGCCGGTCGGCCCGTCCCAGCCGGTGCGGGCGTTGCACCACTGGGTTGTCGGGCAACTGCCGTTGCTGCCGCTGGTCACGTCGAACAGCGAGCCAGGGTGTGCGTAGGGCAGTGCGTTCGCGTAGCCGGCGGTGTTGCCGGACAGTGCGTAGACCGCGGCAATGATCGGCGCGGCCTCGCTGGTCCCACCGAACTGTGCCCAGGTCGAGGCGGTCTTGCTGGTCGGGTAGTAGATCGCCATCCCGCCCTTGCCCGGGTCCGCCGCCGCGGAGACGTCAGCCATGGCTCGCTTCGAGCAGCCGGTGCCGAACGACGACGCTGCGCTCAGCGCCGTGTTGTACGTCGAGCAACCCGAACCGGCGCCACTCCACACGGTCTCGCTCCAGCCGCGAGAGTTGCTCGCGGCAACCAGCGACGTACCGCCGACAGCCGTCGTGTACGACGAGGAGGCCGGGTAGCTGCCGCCCTGGTAACCGTCGTCACCGGTCGACGCGGTGACCGCGATGCCCGGGTGGTTGTAGTACGCGCCGTAGGTGCTGTCGGAGGCGTCACCGCCGCCGTAGCTGTTGGAGATGGCAACCACACCGGCCTGCTTGGCAGCCGTCTGTACGGCGGTGCCGAGGTCGGCGAAACTGGCCGATTTGGCTTGTACGACGACGATCTTGGCGTCCGGCGCCGCGGCCGACACGGCGTCGACATCGAGTGCCTGCTCACCGGCCCAGCCGACATTGAACGTCGGCAGGGTGGTCCCGCCGGTCTGGTTGATCACCCGCAGGCAGCCGTTGGCCGTCGTACAGGCGGAGAGCCCGAACTGCGAGCGGTAGACACCGAGGTCGCGCTCCAGGTTCGGATAGCCGTACGCGTCGACGATCGCGACCGTGCGGCCGCCGGCGCTGAGTCCGTTCAGTTTGTACGCGTCGCGCAGGCCGGTCGGGGTGAGACCGGTGGCGGGCGGTGCGGCCGACTTGGGCGCGAGCCCGTCGGTGTCGACCAGTTTGATCGCGTGGCAGGTTGCGGTGTGCTTGGCCGTGGTGGCCGAGCACACCTGCGCCGCGTGCTTGCCCGCGGTGTAGGGGGTGATCGGGGCCGCGTAGGCCCCTGTTGCTGCGGTCAGTCCCGCGACGGCCAGTACGCCGGCGCCCAGGGCGGACACGAGATTCCGTTGCCTCAACAGAACTCCTCGAGTGGGCAGGCCACCACCTGTGAACCAGATCGGAAGGGCGGTGACCGACAGTTGGTTGGTGCTCGAAATCGTCCGCCCGGCAAGGGATCCGGGGCCAGCGATAACGCCCCTGACAAATGTCATGGGCAGACCCGTGACAGCCGCCCCGAAACGCCCCGATTTTCGCCGCCAGGACGGCGTTCTGCCGGATCGGGAAATCATTGAAGGATTCCCCGCGACTTTCCGCAGAATGGCTGCATGTCGCTCGAAGGTCGCGCTCACGCGCTGCAAACCGAAGCTCACGAACTGTTCACCACACTGGACCTCGGTACGGCGTTCCCCTGGCCGCCGGTGCTTGGGCATGCGGACCGCGTCGGAGGGGCGAACGACGAAGAGCGTCGCGTGATCCTGCGGCTGAAGGAGGCGCTGGCCGGATCGGACAGCAGCGCCATCTACAACGCCGTACTGGATCTGTGAAGGGTGCCGGCCGCCCGGCAACGCCACCGGACGGTCGGCACCCGCTTAGAGGAGTCCCAGGGCCTCGGACTCTTTGTCGGTGAAGAGGCGCGAGCGGATCAGGAAGCGGACACCCTCGGGTGCCTCGACCGAGAAACCGCTGCCGCGCCCCTTCACGACATCGACGGTGAGCTGGGTGTGCTTCCAGTACTCGTACTGATCGGCCGACATCCAGAACCCGATCGGCGTCTCGAGCCCCTCGACCATGAGGTCGCCGAGGTGCACGTCGGCCGGACCGGTCCGGAACTCGCCGTCCGGGAAACACATCGGGGAACTGCCGTCGCAGCACCCGCCCGACTGATGGAACATCAGCGGGCCATGCATCTCGGTGAGCCGGCGGAGCAGCTCCGCCGCCGACCCACTCAAGAGGACTTTCTGTACAGAGCTCACGGTCAGAAGAACCCGAGCTTGTCGGGGCTGTAGCTGACCAGCAGGTTCTTGGTCTGCTGGTAGTGGTCGAGCATCATCTTGTGGTTCTCGCGGCCGATGCCGGAGTTCTTGTAGCCGCCGAACGCCGCGTGCGCCGGGTAGGCGTGGTAGCAGTTCGTCCAGACGCGGCCGGCCTGGATCTCGCGACCCGCCCGGTACGCCGTGTTGATGTCGCGCGACCAGACGCCGGCCCCGAGGCCGTACAGGGTGTCGTTCGCGATCTTCATCGCGTCGGCGTAGTCGTCGAAGCGGGTGACCGAGACGACCGGGCCGAAGATCTCCTCCTGGAAGATCCGCATCTTGTTGTCGCCCTCGAAGATCGTCGGCTGGATGTAGTAGCCGCCGCTCAGGTCGCCACCGAGGTCGGACTTCTCGCCACCGGTGACCACCTTCGCGCCCTCGGCCTTGCCGATGTCGATGTAGGCGAGGATCTTCTCGTACTGGTCGTTGCTGGCCTGGGCGCCGATCATCGTGTCGGTGTCCAGCGGGTTGCCGGTCTTGATCGCCTGCGTCCGCGCGGTCGCGTCACCGAGGAACCGGTCGTAGATCGACGACTGGATCAGTGCCCGCGACGGGCAGGTGCAGACCTCGCCCTGGTTCAGCGCGAACATCGTGAAGCCCTCGAGCGCCTTGTCGTAGAACGCGTCGTTGGACGCGGCCACGTCGTCGAAGAAGATGTTCGGGCTCTTGCCGCCGAGCTCCAGCGTCACCGGGATGATGTTGTCCGAGGCGTACTGCATGATCAGCCGGCCGGTCGTGGTCTCACCAGTGAACGCGACCTTGGCGATTCTGTTGCTAGAGGCAAGCGGTTTGCCGGCCTCGACGCCGAATCCGTTGACCACGTTGAGCACCCCGGGCGGCAGCAGGTCCGCGACCAGCTCGAGCCAGACGTGGATCGAGGCCGGGGTCTGCTCGGCCGGCTTCAGCACGATCGCGTTGCCGGCCGCGAGCGCGGGTGCCAGCTTCCAGACCGCCATCAGGATCGGGAAGTTCCACGGGATGATCTGCGCGACCACGCCGAGCGGCTCGTGGAAGTGGTAGGCGATCGTGTCGTCGTCGATGACCGAGACCGAGCCCTCCTGGGCCCGCAACGCACCGGCGAAGTAGCGGAAGTGATCGATCGCGAGCGGGATGTCGGCGGCCAGCGTCTCGCGCACCGCCTTGCCGTTGTCCCAGGCCTCGGCGACCGCGAGCAGTTCGAGGTTCGCCTCCATCCGGTCCGCGATCTTGTTCAGGATGTTGGCCCGTTCGGCCGGTGAGGTGCGGCCCCAGGCCGGTGCGGCCCCGTGGGCGGCGTCGAGGGCCAGCTCGACGTCGTCCGACGTACCGCGGGCGATCTCGGTGAAGTTCGCCCCGGTGACCGGGGTCGGGTTCTCGAAGTATCCGCCCTTGGCGGGCGGTACCCACTCACCACCGATGAAGTGGTCGTAGCGGGATTTGTAGGTGACCGGGCTTCCATCCTGCCCAGGAGCTGCGAAGATCGTCATAGGTCCTCCTTGGGATACCTGACGTGGACCGGAATCTACGGAGCGCGACGTTGCATCGACGTTGCACCGACGAGGTGAGGCGATGGACGCGGCGGACGAGGCGCGCCGGTTGAGTGCGCTGTACGACGAGGTGCTCGGTGGCAACCGGGTGCCCGGAGCACCGCGCCCACTTGTCGCCGCGTCGTGGCAGCGATCGCTCGCCGCCGCGGTCGACCCGGAGCTGGATGCCCCGCCAGTGGTCGTCGACCACGATCTTTTGGAGGCGCTCCGGACCAACCATCCCTTGCGGGCCGTGCTGCCGGTGCTGCGGCAGACACTGACGACGATCGCCGACGAGGCGTCGCACATCATGATCATCACCGACGCCCAGGGGATGATCCTGTGGCGCGAGGGAGCAGCCGCCGTACGGCGTCAGGCCGATCGGATCGCCTTGTCCGAAGGGGCAGTGTGGTCCGAGGACCAGATCGGCACCAATGGCATGGGGACGGCGCTCGCCACCGGACAGCCGGTGCAGATCCACTCGGCCGAACACCTGGTCCGCCGCATCCACGAGTGGACCTGCGCAGCAGCACCCGTGCACGACCCGGACACCGGCAAGCTGATCGGTGCGGTCGACGTCTCCGGACCGCTCCGCACTGTTCATCCCGCGATGGTCGCGTTGGTGACAGCGGCGGCCCAGCTCGCCGAAGGGCAACTGCGGGTCCGGATGGCGGCGGCCGACGAGATGCTGCGCGCCCGCAACATGCAGCACCTCGTCAAGCTCGGTGACTCCCCCGGCGCATTGCTCACGCCGAGCGGCCGCGTGTTGGCAGTTCAGCCGCTCGAATGGCTTCCGGATCGACTGATCGTGCCGACCGACACCGACCGGATCGAGCTCGGCGACGGCCGCGAAGGCCTGATCGAGCAGCTCGACGAGGGCTACCTCCTCCGCATCCCCGGTACGCCGATCCGCCGTACCCGACCGTCTTTGCGGTTGAAGCTGCTCGGCGCCGGCCAGCCACTCGCCGTCGTCGGCGGCCGCGAGATCAACCTGACCTTGCGACGGGCCGAGGTACTGACGCTGCTGCTCTTGCATCCCGCCGGGCTGACCGCCGAGCAGTTGATGCTCCAGCTCTACGGCGACGAGGGCAACCCGACGACCGTCCGTGCGGAAATGCATCGGCTGCGGAGCGCGCTCGGTGGCGGCGTCCTCGACACCAAGCCCTACCGGATCATCGCCGACGTCACCGGCGACATCACCGACGTACAGGCTGCTCTCCGACGCGGCGACGTTCGCGCAGCCCTCGACCTGTACGCCGGTCCGCTACTGGCCAGATCCGACGCACCCGCGGTCCGCGCCGAGCGTGACGAGCTCGACGCCACACTGCGTCGGGCAGCACTCTCCTCCGCCGACCCCGAACTGCTGTGGCGGTTCGCGCTGACCTCGGGCGGCGCCGAGGACCTCGAGGTCTTCGAGACGCTGGCGACCGGGCTCCCGGCGGCCGATCCGCGGCTGGCGATCGTCTCCTCCCGGCTCGAGCGGCTGGCCGAATGAGCGACGTGAGACGAAACACGCGGGCGTGATCATGACCGCATCGACATGACTCATCAGTAACCAACCAATAACATCGCTGGTATGCAGATCCTCGCCATCATCGTCTCGCTCGCGATCGCGGCCGTCGGCGTCGCGTTGTTCGGCAAGACGATCGGGCACATGGTGTCCGTCATCAAACTGGGTCAGCCCGCTCCCGGTCGTACCGACCAGCCGGGTCAGCGCAGCCTGACCCTGGCCAAGGAGACCCTGGGCCACACCCGAATGTTGCAGTGGAGCCACATCGGCATCCTGCACTGGTTCGTCGCCTTCGGGTTCCTCGGGCTGTTCCTGAGCCTGGTGACCGCGTTCGGGCAGCTGTTCGACGCGCACTTCGCGCTGCCGCTGATCGGGCACTGGTTCGTCTTCGAGTGGGTGAGCGAGTTCCTCACCTGGACCGGGCTGGTGTCGATCATCGGGCTGATGGCGATCAGGCTGCGCGCACTGCCGCGCGGTGAGAAGGGCCGGTACAGCCGGTTCTTCGGGTCCACGGCCTGGCAGGCGTACTACGTCGAGTACACGATCCTCGGCGTACTGATCTGCATCCTGCTGCTGCGTGGCCTGGAGTACTCGCTCGGCGGCGGGACCAAGTTCCACTTCCCCAGCACGTTCTTCGTCGGCGACGCGCTGTTCGGCGGGCTGTCCGAGCACGCGCTGAAGAACACTGTCTACCTGGTGGCGATGGTCAAGATTCTGATCTCGTTCGCGTGGATGATCACCATCTCGCTGAACGCGACAATGGGTGTGGCCTGGCACCGGTTCACGGCGTGGCCGAACATCTGGTTCAAGCGCAAGGCCGACGGCGGTACGGCGCTGGGAGCGCTGCAGCCGATCATGGTCAAGGGTCAGGCGATCGACTTCGAGAACATCGAGGAGCTCGACGAGGACGCGGCACTCGGCGTCGGCAAGGTCGAGGACTTCACCTGGAAGGGCCTGCTCGACTTCACCACCTGCACCGAGTGCGGTCGCTGCCAGTCGCAGTGCCCGGCCTGGAACACGGACAAGCCGTTGTCGCCGAAGCTCATCATGATGGGACTGCGCGAGCACGCTTACGCCAAAGCGCCGTACCTGCTGGCTGCTGAGGACGACCGCAAGTCGCTGTCCCAGCTGGTGCTCGACGAGCAGGAGAAGCCGCTGGTCGGTCCGGCCGACGTCGCAGTCATCGACGAAGAGGCGTTGTGGGCCTGTACGTCGTGCGGCGCGTGCGTGCAGCAGTGTCCGGTCGACATCGAGCACGTGGACGCGATCATGGACATGCGCCGCTACCAGGTGCTGATCGAGTCGTCGTTCCCGTCCGAGCTCAACGGGCTGTTCAAGGGCCTGGAGAACAAGGGCAACCCGTGGAACATGAGCCCGTCCGGCCGGATGGACTGGGCCAAGGACCTGCCGTTCGAGGTCAAGCAGGTCGGCACCGATGTCGAGACGCTGGCCGAGGTCGAGTACCTGTTCTGGGTCGGTTGCGCGGGTGCCTACGAGGACCGCGCGAAGAAGACCACGCAGGCCGTGGCCGAGCTGCTCAACATCGCCGGCGTCAGCTTCGCCGTACTGGGTGATGGTGAGACCTGCACCGGTGACCCGGCACGGCGGTCCGGCAACGAGTTCGTCTTCCAGCAGCTGGCGATGCAGAACGCGGAGGTCTTCAAGGAGACCGGCGCGAAGAAGGTCGTCTCCACCTGCGCGCACTGCTTCAACACCTTGAAGAACGAGTACTCGCAGCTCGGGGTCGAGCTCGACGTCATCCACCACACGCAACTGCTGAACCGGCTCGTCCGCGAGGGCAAGCTGACCCCGGTCGCGCCGGCCGACAGCACGCTGAACGGCCAGAAGATCACGTACCACGACCCGTGCTACCTCGGCCGCCACAACCAGGTGTACGACGCCCCGCGCGAACTGCTCGACATCATCCCCGGCGCCGAGTACGCCGAGATGCCGCGGAACAAGACGAAGTCGTTCTGCTGCGGCGCCGGTGGTGCCCGGATGTGGATGGAAGAGAAGATCGGCACCCGGATCAACGTCAACCGCACCACCGAAGCCGTCGAGACCGGCGCCGACAAGATCGCCACCGGCTGCCCGTTCTGCCGCGTGATGCTGTCCGACGGCCTCACCGCCAAGCAGGCCGACGGTTCCGCCCGCGAAGAGGTCGAGGTCCAGGACGTCGCCCAGCTCCTGCTCGCCTCAGTGAAACGTGGCTAAGTAGCCCGGCCCGCATTGCAACAAGGTGCAATTACCTTCCTTCTCAGGTGGTCCAGACCATAAGATCCAGGGTCCTGTATCACCTGGGAGGGAAGCACCATCATGAAGTTCCGCGCCGCCGTCGCCACGGCCGCCGTCGTACCCCTGGCCCTCGGCCTGGCCGCCTGCGGAGGCACCGACAAGCCTGCCGCCGCGCCGCCCGCACCAGTCTCGGTGCCCACCACCGCCGAGCCGCAGAAGGCCGTCAGCACCGCGCCGCCCGCCGCGGTCCGCCTGAACCGCGTCACGTTCGTGCCGGCGATGAACTCGGCCCTGACCAAGCAGAAGTCGTGGCACATCGTCGGTAAGATGACCGGCGGCGGCTCCACCCTGCTCACCATGGACGGCTACCAGACCGCCAACCCGACGGCCATGTCGATGACGATGACCGGCGCCGCCTTCCAGGGCAAGGCCGCCAAGATCATCCTCGTCGACAAGACCCCGTACCTGTCGCTGCCCGGACTGACCCCGGCCGGCAAGTTCGCCAAGATCCTGCCGCAGGACGCCGGCAACCTGGCCGAGCTCATGGACAGCGGTGACCCGACCAAGATCTACAAGTCGTTCGACAAGAGCATGGTCAACCTGAAGTTCGTCGGCGAGGAGACCGTCGCCGGCGAGAAGCTCGAGCGCTACGCCGTCACGGTGAACACCGCCAAGGCCCTCAAGGCGCAGGGCAAGAAGGTCCCCAAGGGCGTGCCGGCGACCATCAACTACTCGATGTGGATGGACAAGTCCCACCTGGTCCGCAAGGTCTCCTTCGACCTGAGCGGCGTCTCCATGGTGATGACCATGTCCGACTACAACAAGCCCGTCAGCATCACCGCCCCGCCCGCGAACAAGATCATCAAGTAGTCAGCGCAGGTGTGAGGCGCCGTTGAAGTCGAGGACGGCGCCGGAGGACCAGCCGGCCGGGGATGAGGCGAGCCAGTGAATGGCTTCGGCGACTTCCTCGGCCGTCGCGGTTCGGTTGAAGGGGCTCTGGGCTCGGATGGGGGCACCGGCCGGGCCGGCCAGCAGGTCTGCGGTCATGTCGGTGGCGATGAAGCCGGGCGCGATTGACGTCACGGTGATGTCATGCGGCGCCAGCGAGACGGCGAGTGACTGCCCAAGCGAGTGCAATCCTGCCTTCGAAGCCCCGTACGCCGGTACGTCGGGTTCGCCGCGGTAGGCGCCACGCGATCCCACGTTGACGATCGCACCCCGCCGCACCCCCTCGGCAGGCTCGATATCGAGCATCTGCCGAGCCACGCACCAGGTCACGTGCGCGGCGCCCTCCAAGTTGACTGCGAGGGTCCGCCGCCAGGCTGCGACCCATTCGTCGTACGACGTCTCTGCCAGCGGGTGACCGATTCGCCGCGACCCGGCCACGGGCTCGTCGACGAACAGCGCAGCGTTGTTCACCAGTACGTCGATGCGCCCGAGCAGCCGCGCCGATTCCTCAATCAGGGAAGGGATTGCGGCCGGATCGCCGATATCGGCAGCCACCACCGCATGCCCATCGCCAGGCAATCCAGCGCGTACCTCTTCTGCTCGCTCTACCGCGCCGCGGCAATGCAGGACGACCCGGTCACCACCCTGCGCGAAGGCCATCGCGGTGGCGGCTCCGACCCCACGCGATGCGCCGGTCACGAGTACTCCTCTGGACACGCTGCCTCCTTGGTTGACGTCCCCCCATTCTGCCCCTGACGCCGTCATGACATCAGACAGGGTTGACAGTGACGTCATGATGACGTCATAGTTGGCGTCATGGAACTTGATCACTACCTCGAGTCGGTGCGACGGAGCGTGGAGAACGCGACCGCCCTGGCCGACGACCAGACTCGCTCCGTGGCCCAGCGCCTCGGAGCCACGCTGGATGACGCGGGCCGCCTGGCCCTCATCTCAGCCCTGTCCGACGCCGCTGGGGAGATCAGCCGTGAGCTGTCCCCCGGTTCGGTCGAGCTCCGGATGGCCGGTGGCCGCCCCGAGTTCGTGGTCACGCCGGCTCCCAGCCAGCTGACCGGTCCCGACGACACGGACGACGAACTGGACGACAACGACACCGCGGTCACCGACCTGACCCCGGACGCCGACGAGCCGACCGCGCGGATCACGCTGCGGCTGCCGATGTCGGTGAAGAACAAGGTCGACGAGGCCGCGACCGCCGAGGGCATCTCCTCGAACGCGTGGCTGATGCGCACGGTGATGATGTCGCTGGGCGACCGTGGTCGCGGCGCTCCCCGGCCCCCGCGGCCGCCGCGCCCGCCGCGCGGTGGGATGTTCGGCCCGGACGGACCGCTCGGTCCCGACGGCCCGCTCGGACCTGACGGCGTCTTCGGCCCGGACGGTGTGTTCGGCCCCGACGGCCCGTTCGGTGAGGGCGGTGTCTTCGGCAACGACCGCGGCCGCCGCGAGCGGGACGCCCGGCGCGACGAGCGCCGCGCGGAGGCCGAGCGCCGCCGCGAGGAGAAAGACCGCCGCCGGGGTGGCCGCGGACCGAACAACCGATTCCAGGGATGGGCACAATGAGCGGCTTCACGAGTCAGTTGATCGCCGAGGACAGCGAGCTCGAGCTGACCCGGGCACGGATCGAGATCGGCTCCGGCCAGGTCCTGGTCGTCCCCGCCGACGGCGACCAGACGATCGTCGACCTCGAGGTCGAGGACGGCACCGAAGAGGACGTCATCTACACGGTCGAGAACGGTGAGCTGGTCGTCGAGCTGCGCAAGGGCGGCCGTTACAGCACCCGCCGCGGCCCCGAGATCCACGTCCGGATCTCCACCCCGGCCGTGCTGGACCTGCGGGCCAAGACCGGCTCCGGCGACATCACCGCGCACGTCCCGCTCGGCACCGCCCGGCTGTCCACCGGCTCCGGCGACATCCAACTGGACGCTGTGCAGGGCGACCTCGCGGTCAGCACCGGCAGCGGCGACGTCCGCGTGGTCTCCGTGGCCGGCGTGACGAAGGGTGGCACCGGCTCGGGATCGATCGACATCGGCACCGCCGCGGCGATCGGGGTGAGCACCGGCTCAGGTGACGTCCGGATCGGTGACGCGGCCGGACCGGCCAGCGTCAAGGTCGGCTCGGGCGACATCACCATCGAGCGGATCCAGGACCACTCGGTCGCCACCTCCGGCTCCGGTGACGTCACCGTCGAGGTGGCAGACGGACCGAGCGTTCAGGCCGAGACGGCCAACGGCGATGTCCGCGTCGGAGTACCCGACGGCATCCCGACGTACCTGGACCTGAAGACGGTCACCGGGCAGATCCGCTGTGAGCTGGAGCCCGGCGAGAAGCCCGAGGCGGGCGAGCGCTCGCTGACTCTGCGGGCCCGCACCGTCACCGGCGACATCACCGTCGTCAAGGTCTGACCCACCGCCCTTCCAGAGGTTCCGCCGGCATCGGTCCGGCGGGACCTGGGCGAAGCACTGCCAAAAACCATTCAGCACGGGGACTCATCAAGGGGAGTACGGACATGATCACCGAACACCAAGAGGTTGCCCGCTATCGCGTCGCCGAGCAGGTTCGCGCCGCCGAGAACCGCGCCCTGCTGCACGAGAACGACGAGACCGACAGCGGTCCCCGGCACGGCCTGGCCACCGCGCTGCGCCGGCTGGCCGACAGGCTCGAGCCGATCACCGCCGGTGCCTCGCAGGCCCGGCACGCCCGCCCCGAACACCGCGGTACCGGCCTCTCGGTCGTCCGCTGACGGTTGCGTTGCAGCTTCGTGCAACGCCTGTGGATAACCACGATCAGACCCCGGGGACGCTGCTAGGTTTCAAGCGATCATTTCGCTTGAACTTGGGGAGAGAGCAAGAATGCAGCGTCCGACAGCCAAGGCCGTCGCCACCGGCGCCGCCCTGCTGATCCTGCTGGCCGGCTGCGGCGGCAAGGACGACAGCAAGGGCAGCGACGCGTCCAAGAGTGCTGACACCCCAGCCACTCCCGCGCCCCCGCCGGTCGCATCCTTCGACCCGCCCAAGGGCTTCACCCCGGCCTCAGCCTTCGGAGTTCCCCGCAACGACAAGGAGAACCAGTACACGCTGAAGGCCGGAATGGTCGGTCAGACCTCGCTGGTCTCGGCGAACAGCGGCCTCACCGGGCGCAACATCGCCGCACAGCACGATCCGTGGTCGGTTCCGTCCTCGGAGAACCCGGACACCATCGTCACCACCGATCACAGCACGCCGATGCCGGTCCAGGTGGACGGCAAGGACGTGGTCGCGATCGCCTACGTGCAGAACAACAAAGGCGGCGGCACCCAGAAGGTGCACGGCCAGATCCTGATCCAGTGGCTCGACGCCGCCGACGGCACGAAGGTCGGCGAGGTGACCGTGGACCTCAGCCAGCAGCTCGGACCGGGTGGCGGCACCGAGAGGGTCGTCAGCCAGGCGTTCGATCAGGCCACCGGTCAACTGGCGCTCGCCTTCAACGCCACCGGCGAGGGCGCGGCCAAGAAGGTCGGCGACTACTTCACGCTCTTCGCCGATCCGAAGACGCAGAAGGCCGGCCTGATCCCCAACTTCATCGGTGGCGCGGTCCTGAACGGCAAGCTGGCCGGCACCCCCGGCGACACCACCTCCGCCAAGCCGGAGCACTCGATCGTGTTCGCCGACGGCCCGACCGCCAAGGTCACCAAGAAGGTTCCCACCAAGGAGGAGAACCTGAAGGTGGCCGGCAGCGGCACGAAA
Organism: Kribbella sp. NPDC051587; assembly: GCF_044453945.1. Lineage (NCBI taxonomy): Bacteria > Bacillati > Actinomycetota > Actinomycetes > Propionibacteriales > Kribbellaceae > Kribbella > Kribbella sp. NPDC051587. The sequence continues at coordinate 71,785 of NZ_JBITDE010000002.1, read as the reverse complement.
CACGTCTACCTGACCGCCTCGACGTACGTGGGCGAGAAGAGCTACGCCTCGGTCTACAACAACTCCGTGTACTCGGTGGACATCGCGACCGAGGCCGTCGTACAGACCAAGTCACTGCTCGGCACCAAGGACCGGTACATCTTCCTCTGCCGCGGCGACCAGGCGGCCGGCGTCGTCTGCAACACCGGACAGAACGAGGGCACCGAGGAGATCATCGGGTTCGACGACAACACCGGCAACAAGGCCTGGGGATACACCAAAGCCTCGGCCAGCCGGGTCGTCCCGTCGGTGACCGCCGCCTTCCACGGGGTCGTCTACGGGTACGCCGGCGACCAGCCAGTGATGCTGAACATCAGCGACGGCCAGGACATCCCTCGTCCGTCCGGCAGCATGCCGTCCGCCACTCCCTCCGACGGGACGACGTCCTCGGACAACCCGTCGAGCACGCCTTCGGAGAGCTCATCGGCGGGTCCTGGCACCAACGACCCGTCCAGTGCGTTCGCCTCCGACATGTCGCTCTACGACCCGCGGCTCGGCGTCCCGTCGCCGACCGCGGTCACGCAGTACGGCGGGGCGTACCTGCAGGGCAGTAGTGGCAACGACTTCGAGCGGATGAGCATCCTGATCGCACTGAAGCCGATCGCCTGATCCATCACGAAGGCCCCCGACGGATTCGCGTCCGTCGGGGGCCTTTCACGATTGAGCACTTCGCCGTACCTGAGATCAGATGTCGGTGCGGTGGAACTTCTGGTAGGAGCGTGACGGCGTCGGGCCGCGCTGGCCCTGGTACCGGGAGCCGTACTTGGCCGAGCCGTACGGGTGCTCGGCCGGCGAGGAGAGCCGGAAGAAGCAGAGCTGGCCGATCTTCATCCCGGGCCAGAGCTTGATCGGCAGCGTCGCGACGTTCGACAGCTCCAGCGTCACGTGCCCGGAGAAGCCGGGGTCGATGAAGCCGGCCGTGGAGTGCGTGAGCAGGCCGAGCCGCCCCAGCGAGGACTTGCCCTCCAGCCGGGCGGCGACGTCGTCGGGCAGCGTCACCATCTCGTACGTCGATCCGAGCACGAACTCGCCCGGGTGCAGGATGAACGGCTCGTCACCCTCCGGCTCGACCTCACGGGTCAGGTCGGGCTGCTCCTCGGCCGGGTCGATGTGCGGGTACCGGTGGTTCTCGAAGACCCGGAAGAACCGGTCCAGCCGTACGTCGACACTCGACGGCTGCACCATCGCCGCGTCGAAGGGTTCCAGCTGGACGCGCTTGGCGTCGAGCTCGGCAAGGATGTCGCGGTCGGAGAGCAGCACGACTGCACGGTAGCAAGCGTGCTGCTCTACGCCCAGTTCAACCGCCACCTCAGGAAGTCGGTGGTGGACCGTCCGGAGCCCTCAGCTCCCCGGCGAGACCCAACTCCTATGCCTGAGGCAACGAACTAGTCGGACAGCTTGTTGAACTTCGACACCTGGGTGGCGAAGGTCTTCACCTGCGCCGGCGACCAGTCCTTGAGCAGGTCCTCGATCACCTTGTGCCGCTTCTTCCGGGCCGCGGCGAGCTTGCGCTTGCCGGCCGCGGTCAGCGTCAGCAGGGTCGCTCGCGCGTCGGTCTTGTCGGCGGCCCGCTTCAGCAGGCCCTCCTCCTCGAGTCGCGCGCAGGCCCGGCTGACCGGTCCCTTGTCCACCTCGAGCGCTGCCACCAGGTCGGCCATCCGCACCGGCGCCAGCTCCTCGACATGGTTGAGCAACGCGTACTGCGCCGGCTCCAGGTCAGGATGCGCCTCGTCGGACAGCGTCCGCTGCAGACCGCGCAGCCGCCGTGCCAACGTGACGAGCTCCTTCTCCAGGTTCTCCAGCGCGTCACTCGTGTCTGTTGCCACCGTTCACCCCTTCATCCAGTTGCCCCGCAACCATCTTGTCCGGTCCCGGCAAGGACCGCATCCTCACGTTGCGTCGAATGTTGCCCCCGGCAACGCGTTCTAATCTGCCAGAAGATGCCGGGCCTGCCCAGTCCTTGGACCTGCCCTTTGTGGAAAACTGCCCAGCATTCCCCCGCGCCAACCGTCCGCGGACCCCTTTTCGATGCGTCCGGCATCAACTCACCCACATTCCGCTGACCGCGCAACAACCCCTCGACCCGGCGCGCCGGACCCGCCATGCCGCTGCCCCCACCCATCGGTTATGCTTTCTCCGCTCGTCCGAACAGGCGATGCGCGCGGGTGTAGTTCAATGGCAGAACATCAGCTTCCCAAGCTGACAGTGCGAGTTCGATTCTCGTCACCCGCTCCACGAGATCGTGCCCGGTGGTGGCCCCCGGGCGGTTGTACGCTCGGGCGTCCTTCGGGTGACCGGTCGCCCGACCTTTTGTCAGCACATGTCGAGGCACGGATCCATGACGAGTACGGCTGCGAAAGCCCTCGGAGCGTGGTTGGGCGTCGGTGCCCTGCTGCTGGTCGGGCTGAGCTACGAACTGCCTGCGATGACCGCTGTCCTGATCGGGTGGCTGGTGGTGTATTTCGTCGTGGCGGGGCTGGTGGTCGCGGATGCGATCCGCCTGCGGCGAGGCCGGGACCTGGACGCGCTGCAGGCTTCGGCGAATCTGGTGAAGATCGCCGCCATTCCGTTCTTCGTGCTGAACTTCGTCGCGTTGAGCCGGGTCGTGCTGCACATTGGCTCAGCCGATAAGGACCACTTCGGTTTGCGGGGCTTCCTGACCGCGCTGCTGTTCGTCGTTCTGACCTACCTCGTGCTGCTGCCGACATCGGCGTACACGGTGGGTTGTCTGACGCTGATGCGCAAGGAGGATCGGATCGGTCGGGTCTTTTACGGCCTGCACCTGATTCTGCAGTTCCTCTTCGTCACGGACATCGTCGGCGCGATGGTCGTGATCGAGGTGGCCCGGAACCGGCTCGGTACGGCGCGTCCGCCGAGGGTGGTGAGCAAGCACCTGCTGACCGGCGTGCTGCTCGTGTTCTCGGCCCTCTCGACGATCTGGCTGTTCCTCGTCGCGGCGTACTACCTCGATTGGCGGACGTTCACCGGAACCGGGCTGGACTTCCAGCTCTCCATCGTCCCGGCCGTGGCGTTCATCGTCCTCGTCGTCGTTCCGGTCGTGCCACTGGTCGCCTTCCGGATCGCGGTGCGGTACTTCCTCGCCGGCGACCTCGACGCGCTCCGGCGCTCGAACCGCGCGGTCAAGCTGACGATGATCCCGCTGTTCGTCCAGAACCTCGTCCTCACACTGGTCATCACCGGAGTGCTGTCGGCCGTCTCGCTCTACTTCGTGGAGTCCAAGAACGACCTGTGGTTCACCGCGACCATCGCCTCCCTGAGCCTCGCGCCCGGGATCATCTGCGGCTACCTGATGCTGCTGCCGACCTCGGTCTACGGGATCACCTGCCTGGCGCTGCTGATGCGACGGCGAGCCATCACGCCGGCCTTCTGCGCCGTCAACGTGATCGCGCATCTGTTCTTCGTCACCGATGTGATCAGTGCACTCGTCGTCGCCCGCCGGGCCGGGCAAGCACTGGCGGCTCGATCAAACGGTTGATAGTTGCCCTGATCAACGATGAGGCGCGAGCACTGCACTGAGTTGCTCGGCGATCAGGGCGCGCGGCGGTCCGAGGCCGGTGACCGCGAGCGCGCCGGTCCAACTGACCAGCGTCTGCCGGGCAAGAGCCTGTACGTCGGTCGCCGGGCGCAGCTCGCCGCTCGTTAGGGCCGCGCGGTAGAACCGCTCACACGCGGCCAGCACGGCATCCGACCGGGACTCGGCCTGGCGTCGTACCTCCGGATCGTTGCCCAGGTCCACGAGCTGGTGCGCGGCGGCGGCCAGAAGAAAGGTACGGACCGCGGCTAGCGGCGACGCGTGTCGGGACGCAGCCTCGTCGGCCGCGGGCAGCACCTGCTGCGCGGACCGGGTGGCCGCGGCGAGCAGCAGGCCGCGTTTGGACCCGAACCGCTGCATCAACGTCGGCGCTGCGAGCCCGGCGCGCTCACCGACCGCCGCCAGCGTCAGCTGCGCCGGCCCGGTCTCGGCCAGCACCCGGCGCGTCGCGTCCAGGATCGCGTCGTCACTCACCAGCCGCGGACGGGCCATCTCCGGCCTCCGGAATTTGTGAACAGCGATTCGCTAATTGACGGGATCGTAACAGATCCGTGGTCGATCAGTTAGGTACGTCAACGGGTGAAGTAACGGGGATCCCGACGGGGCCCACGGCCGAGCCCGCTGTCCGGTCCCCCGTCCGCGGGCCGGGCTCGTCGTACCAACGGGAGCTCTTGATGCGTTTCGCCCGCACTGCTTTGGGCCTGCTGCTGACCCTGATCGGCCTGGTCGCCGGCATCGCCGGTGCCGCCGCCGCGTTCTGGCTGGTAGGTCCGGACAACACCATCTCCACCGGCGGCCGGTCGCTGACCAGCGACGGCCTGGCCGTGGTCACCGCACCGGACCTGCTCGACCGGCACGGCCCGACCCTGCGCGTCAGCGTCACCGGGTCGAAGCCGCTGTTCGTCGGGATCGCGCAGGACCTCGACGTCGCCGACTATCTGGCCGGCGCCGCCCACACCCGCGTGATCCGGTACGACGTTCCGTCCACGATCAGCACCCAGACCATGAACGGCTTCGAGAACAAGCTGACGCCGCCGGGCGAGCTGGACTGGTGGGTGGCGAAGTCCGGGGGCACCGGCGACCAGTCGATCGCATGGCCGATGCAGGACGGCCGCTACTCGGTCGTCGTGATGAACGCCGACGGCACGCCGGCGGTCGACGCGAAGGTGAGCTTCGGGATCGAGCTGCACCGGTCGTTCGGGATCAGCCTGCTCGTGCTCGGCGCCGGGATCGTGGCTCTCACACTGGGGATCGCCCTGGCATTCCGTCGGCCGTCAGCTGCCTCCGCTGCGGAAGAGGCGGACGAGGTCGGTGCGGCGCCGGTCCAGAGCGACAGCCCGTTTGCGCCGGTCGGCCGGGTGCCCGCGATGCTTGACGACGTTCCGGCGTACCGGGCGCCCGACGTACGGCGGGTTGAGCACGTCACGGCGGATGAGGCGACGGAGACGCTCGCGGTGATTGCGCAGCCGGCGTCGACGCCTGCCGTGTCGGCGGCTCCGCACCAGGCCGCGGTCCTCGCCGGCCCGAATGCGCCGACTCAGGCTCTGGACCCGGTTGCTCCGGCTACCCCGGCTCCGGTCGCGCCAGTTACTCCGGTCGCGGCTCCGGTTCGGCAGGCGGTTCCGGCTCGACAGACTCCTGGGCGAGCGACTCCGGGTGTGCAGCCGTTGCGGTCGGCGCCGATGCTGATGTCGCCCGCGGCGGTTGCCCGGGCGAAGTCCCGCGCGACGCTGCCGACCGCCACCGCACCCGCGGCTCCGCCCACGACGCCCACGCCGGCCTGGGACGCGGAGGGCGCCGCCCAGCCGACCCGCCCGACCGGGTCCACTCCGCCCGCGGAGACGCTCCCGCTGGATGAGTCGCCGGAGTTCTCGAAGAGCGACGAGGCGGTCAAGCGGACGGCGGCCCTCCTCGCCAGCGGCGCTTTGTTGCTGACAGCAACTAGCTGCGGACTGATGCCGCCGAAGAACAACCTGACGGTCCCCGACCGCCGGCCCGCGGTCACCGTCCTCGACGCCAAGGCCGTGGTGACCAAGTACAACGAGGTCAACAACAAGGCCAACGCGGCCCGCGACGACAAGCTCGCCGCCACCGTCGAGTCCCAGCCCACGCTCGCCCAGACCCTCGCCGGCTATCAGATCGGTCGCAAGCTCGACGCGACCGGCAAGGCCACGGACAAGCCGTTCACCTTCACCGACCCGGTCGTCGGTGCGCCCGAGTTCGCGGCGTACCCGATGCGCTTCGTCGTCACCTCCGGCGTCTCGGGCGCCGCAGATACCCGCCAGCTCGGCGTCTGGGAGCGCGAGAGCGCAGGTGCCCCCTGGCTGCTTACCCACTCGGTCTACCCGGGCCAGTCCATCGCCCTTCCGTCCATGGAAGGCGTGCGGACTCCCAGCCGCGCTGACGTGGCCAACCTCGCTACCCACCCGGCCGCGGTCGCACCGACCCTGGCGGCGTACCTGAGCGGCGGCCCGAAGTCCGCCCAGGCCAAGGTGTTCACCCCCTCACCCGGCATGGCGAAACTGCTCGAGCAGCGCGCCAAGTCGAAGGTCACCGACGCCGCCGAGTCCTACATCGCAGCCGTCAGCGACACCTTCAAGCCGGTCGGCAACCCGGTCACCTTCATCACCGCCGACGGCGAAGGCCTTGTCTTCCTCGCGCTGACCGAGCAGTACCTCCAGCGCGTCGAGCCAGGCTCCAACGCCTACTGGACGAGCGGCGAAGCGACGGCGTTCAGCAGCATGGTCAAGTACACCCAGACCCTGCACCAGGACTACCTCCACCAGATAGCCCTGGTCGTCCCTTCCAAGACCACCGGCGGGCCGATCCGCATCCTCTCGATGGACGGCCAACTCGTCGGAGCCGGCGGCTCCTGACGCTCCGAAGTCAGCGGCGGTAACCGCTTGCCGAAAGATAGTTCCGGCTGATTGACTCCCAGGGTGAGGTTTTTCCCATCGCCCTGGGAGTTCTTGTGGATATCACCCGCCGCCGCTTGCTGTCGCTTGTCCCCGCCACCGCGCTGCTCACCGCCGTACGACCGGTGAGCGCAGGAGCCGTCACCGCGGACGAGCCGGGTCTGCTGCTGGCCAACGCGATCGCGATCTACGCCGGTACGGCGACCTCCAACGCGCGCACCGAGGTCGCCGCCAAGGTCGCCGCCATCGACGCGACCGCGCGGACCTGGCTCGCCGCGCTGGACCGCGCCGGCGCCAACGAGCTGTTCGCCGGCCTCCCGCTCGGGACCAGCGATCCGAACCTGAGCGCGTCGTACCAGCATCTCTATGAGATCGCGCTCGCCTACCGCCGACCCGGCCCGGCCTCCGACCTGCAGGGCAACGCGCAGATTCGCGCCAAAGTCGCCGACGGACTCCAGCGCCTGTACGACGGCTGGTACGGCGATCAGTCGGCCGGGTACTACGGCAACTGGTTCACGTGGGAGATCGGGATCTCGACGTTCGTCTCCAAGACGCTCGCCCTGATCGATGCCCCTGCCACCCTCGTCACGCCGTACGTCGCCTCGATGGACGCCTACCTGCGCAACGGGAAGAACGGCGACGTCGGTCTCGACTCGCGCTTCCACACCGGGGCCAACCTCGTCGACATCACCGCGAACCGTGTCCTGCAAGGCGCTTTGCTCGGCGACGACGCGCGGATCCGGAAAGCGCTACAGGATCAGTTCACCGTCTTCGCGACCGTCGATCCGTACCACCTGCAGCACGGCGTCACCGACGGGTACTACGCCGACGGCTCGTTCATCCAGCACGCATCCGTGGCCTACACCGGTTCCTACGGCAAAGCCCTGCTCAGCCGGGTCGTCCAGACGATCAAGATCCTCGACAACACGTCGTACGCACAGACCGATCAGCTGGTCGGCGTCGTCCAAGGCTGGGTCGAGCATGGCTTCGCGCCGCTGATCTTCGAGGGCTGGATGATGGAGATCGTCAAGGGCCGCGCGGTCTCCCGGACCACCACCGGGTACGACGATGTGGCCGTCGTCGTGGAGGCGGTCGTCGACCTGGCGGACTACGCGACCACGGCGGACGCGGCGCGGTTGAAGGCGTTCGCCAAGTTCACCGCGCGACCGACAATCAACCCGAACAGTTTCGTCTCACCGGTGAGCATCGCCCGGTTCGCGGACCTGCGCGCCGATCCGGCGATCGTGCCGGCCGACCTCAACCCGGCGGCCAGCAGCGTCGCGTTCAACGCGATGGACCGGACGGTGCACCGCCGGCCCGGGTTCGCCTTCGCGCTGGCGCGGAACTCGGATCGCATCAGCAAGTACGAGTACATGAGCGGCGAGAACCTGATGCCGTGGTTCCAGGGCGACGGCGCGCACTACCTATACCTGAGCGGTCAAGACCAAACCCGCTCGTACGGCGTCGACTACTTCACCACCGTGTCGCCGTACGGGCTTGCGGGAGTGACCGCTCCGGTCGAGACCCGCAAGACGATTCCGGAGCTCTACGGGACCGCGTACTACGACAACCCGCCGGAGTTCACGGCGTCGTCGGAGGCGCAGAACACCTACGTCTACTTCCCGACCGGCACCAACAAGTACTCCGGCGGTGCCACCCTCGACGCGTACGGCGCGGCCGGCTGGGTGCAGTCCGACGACTTCGCCTACGCGTCCCGCGATGAGCTGCCGGACAACTTCGTCACCTACCGGAACGCGTCCGCGACCAAGTCCTGGTTCCTGCTCGACGACGAGATCGTGGTCCTCGCCGCCGGTATCCGCGACAGCGACCGCGCGGTCACCACCACCCTCGACACCCGCATCGCGGACCCTGGCGAGGCGGTCACCATCACTGCGGAGGGCCGGCCTTGGACCGGTTCCGGCAGGCCTCGCTGGCTGCGCTACGCGGCCGCGAATAATGTTGCCGTCGGCTACTACTTCCTGACGCCCGCCGATCTCACGGCAGGCGTGCAGCAGGTCACCCGCAGTCGCCGCGTGATCCGTACCGCCAACCCGGACACCCCTGTCACCAAGCAGGTCTTCGCCCTCACCGCCGCCCAGCCGGCCGGCTCCACCCGCTCACTCGCCTACGCCCTCGTCCCCCACGCGACCGAGCCCGCACTCCGCGCCTACAGCCACGGACGCCTCGCCGTACTGGCCAACACCCCACGCCTGCAAGCGATTCACCACAACGGCCTCCGCCTCACCGCCGCCAACACCTTCACCCCAGGCCTACATCAGCTGCCCGGCCTCACCATCGACGGCCCCGCCTCAGTCCTCCTCCAACGCACCCCCACCGCCCTGACCGTCGCCGTCTCCGACCCCACCACCACCCGAGCCACCATCACCCTCAACCTCTGGGCCCAATACCTCCGCCCCGCCACCCCCAACCCCGCCGTACAAGTCACCCGAACCCTCACCGGCACCCGCCTGACCTTCACCACCCACCAAACCCACGGCCAATCCCAAAGGATCGACCTCACCCCAGCCTGGTGATCAGAAGGTCAGGCCGGCATGTCCACCGCGAGTCCGGCAGCCCGGGCGGCGTCCGCCAGCCGCTTGTCGTAGGTGACGAACGAACTCAACTGCGGCACGCGGAGCGCGGTCGCCAGGTGGATCGCATCCAAGCTCCGCACCGCTGCAGGCCGTACCGTCTGCGCCAAGACGCGGACGCCCGCATCCAGCTCCACCAGCTCGATCAGGTCGAGCACCAGGTGCAGGCGCGTCACGGATTCCGGCGCATGCCGGGCCAAGGCCCGCGACGACTCGACCTCGGCCAGGACCGAGCTCACCCAGCCGGTCTCGGCCCGCTCATCGAGCCAGTCCCGCAGTGCCTGTGACTCGGATTCGGCATGAGCCAGCTTCACGATGGCCGCCGAATCGAGGTAGATCATCAGCGTTCGCCCTCCCGATCACGAGCGAGTTCGGCACCGACGTCAACGCCGTCCGGCTCACCAAGTGGCATCCGGAGCACCGCTCGCCGCATGGCCGCAGCGCGCTCCTTTCGCAACCCGGCCTCGAGAACCGCCTGCCGAATAGCTGCCGACCGTGAATTTCCGCCCTGTGTCAGCACGTCCAAGGCGTGCTCGGTCTCCGCATCCGTGCGGATGGTGATCGTGTCTGCCATAACCCCACTGTAAGACGGTATGTCTTACGAAGCCAGTGCGATCAGGGCTGTTCCAGTTTGGTGGTGAGGGATTGGAGGGTGGTGAGGGTGGTTCGGAGGGCGGCGGGGTCCAGATCGGCGCTGAGGGTGGCGGCCCAGGGGTGTTGGGCGATGGAGATCTGGCGGATGGCCCAGTAGCCGGCTTCGGTGCAGGCCAGGAGCTTGGCGCGGCGGTGGGCGGGGTTGTCGCGGTACTCGGCGAGGCCGCGGTCGACCAGGAGGTCGGCGATGCGTTGGACGCCTTGGCGGCTGACGCCCATCAGGCGGCCTACGTCGGCGACTGAGCGGGGTTCGTCGAGGACGCCGCCGAGGACCTGCCACCAAGCGGCGGTGAGGCCGCCGTGGGCGGCGAGTTCCTGGGCGGCGTCGAGGAGGCGGGCGTTGAGGCGGAAGGTGGCGAGGATGACGTCGGTCAGCAGTGCGCCGCCTTCGCTCTCCTTGGCCGGCTTCGGCCAGTCGGCGCGCGGCGGGATCTGCATGGACAACATGTTGTCATCCAGGTCCCAGGGTGTCCACCGTCAGCCGCGGAAGCGGGTCCAGAGGTTGAGGGTCTTGCCGAAGCGTTCGCCGCGGATCCAGTCCAGGATGCTGCGGGCGACGCGCTCGGGCGAGACGTCTCCGCGGACCGAGCGGGGGACGTACTTGCGGAGTTCGGCGGCGTCGGCGAGGGCGTCGTCGATCTGATCCTGGAGCCAGCCGCGGGCGGCCAGCCGTTTGCGGCGGATCGCGTCGGGGCAGTCGAGGTGCAGCCAGCGGCCTTCCGGCAGTTCGCTGGGCAGACCGGGCGTCAGCAGCAGGACGGGGATGCCGGAGCGGCGGATCAGCTCGGTGATGCGCAGCCAGACCGCGTTGTACGCCGGCCAGATGGGTGCCGCGGTCGGACTCGCGATGCTGATCCCGAGCAGCCGCCCGTTGTCGTCCAGCAGCTCGTCCATGTCCATCACGACGAGATTCCCCGGATTCAATCGCACCAGCTCCGGCACGACCGTCGACTTGCCGGCCCCGGGCGCTCCTGTCACCACGAACAACCTCGTCACGGAACTAGTGTGGCGCTGACTCGATCAGAAGGCTCGCCGGAGGGCGGACATCGGCCGAGATCTGCGGCACACCGCCGAGGCCCGGAGTGATCGATCCGAGCACACTCGAGTGCGCGGCGCCGGTGCAGCTCGGCACCGTCCCGCCCAGCCCGTGCACGGTCAAGAACCCCAGTACGGCGAACGCCAGCGCCTCCTTGGCCGCCGACGGCAACCCCAGCTCGTCCGTGTTCACCACCGGTACGCCGTCCAGCTCGGAGGTGATCCGCTGCATCAGGGCCGGGTTCCGGATCCCGCCACCGGATGCGATCACCTCGGTCCCACCATGCCGCCGTACGGCGTCCGCAACCGTGCGGGCCGTCAGCGCGGTCACCGTGGCGACCAGGTCGTCGGCTGGGATCTCGGGCAGCCCCTCCATCATCCGGGCCAGGTAAGCGAGGTTGAACAGCTCCTTACCCGTGCTCTTCGGTGCCGGCAGCGCGTAGTACGGCTCCGCGAGCAGCCGCGCCAGCAACTCCTCGTGCACCTGTCCACGCCCGGCCATCACCCCGTCGGCGTCAAAACTCAGCCGCCCGACGGTCAGCTCCGAGACCACCGCGTCGATCAACGCATTGGCCGGTCCGGTGTCGAACGCCACCGGTTCCCCGTCCACCACGGTGATGTTCGCGATCCCGCCAAGATTCAGTGCAATCGGTACGCCGGTCCGCCCGCGCAGCCACAACACGTCGACGATGCTCACCAGCGGGGCACCTTGACCACCCGCCGCGACATCACGCGCCCGCAGGTCCGACACAACCGTCGTACCGGTCGCTTCCGCGATCCACGCCGGCTGCCCGAGCTGCAGCGTCCCGCGGACCTGCCTCTCGTCGACCCAGTGATAGACGGTCTGTCCGTGCGACACGATCAGATCGGCGTACCCACCACACAGCTGCTCGACCGCCTGCCGCGCGACCGCCGCGAACGCCTGCCCGATCCCCGTGTCCAGCCGGCACACCTGCGCCACCGAAGTACTTGCTGGCGGCAACAATCCGGCCAGCTCGCGCCGCACCTCGTCCGGGTACGGCTGACTCAGCAGTCCGAGCGGGGTCAGCACCAACCGGTCCCCGTCCAGGCGGAGGTCGGCCGCCGCCGCGTCGATCGCGTCGTACGACGTCCCGGACATCAACCCGATGACTCGCATGGCAGTCCCTCCTCCGGCTTCCGCACATTCTGTCTCAACCTTCCGGACCGTGCCGGTGTCATTCTCGGTACAGACCAGTTCACGGGAGGGACGACGGGTGGTTCGGGGCCAAGACTTCGACGATTTCGTCCGCGGCAGCGCGACCAGGCTGCTGCGGACCGCCGTACTGCTCACAGGCGACCGGCCCGCGGCCGAGGACCTGGTGCAGGAGATGTACGAGCGGATGTACGTGCACTGGCGGCGGATCAGGACCGGCTCACCCGAGGCGTACGCCCGCAAGACGCTGGCCAACCTGTCCGCGAACCGGTGGCGCAGCAAGGGCCGGAAGCCTGAAGTAGCCCTGGCGGACCACCACGATCAGAGCGCTCCGGACGGCACCGACGCCCTCGCGGTCCGGCAGCAACTGCTGGCCGCCTTGCAGGAGCTGCCACCGCGACAGCGCGCGGTGATCGTCCTGCGCTACTACGAGGACCTGACCGAGACCCAGACCGCAGAGGCGCTGGGGTGCTCGGTCGGCACCGTGAAGAGTCAGGCCTCCCGCGGCCTCGACCGGCTCCGCCTGACCACCGAACCCGCTCTGCTGGAGGGACTCCGATGACCGAGGCCGACCTCAAGGACCGACTGAGCGCCGATGTCCGCGACATCGAGGCGACCCCCGAGCTCCTCGGCCGGGTCCGGGCCGGTGGCGCCCGCCGTCTTCGGCGTCGACGGCTGACCCAGCTGGCCGTCAGCAGCGTGGCGGTCGCCGCCCTCGGCGCAACAGCCATCACCGGACGGGCCTTCTTCGATCAGGTACCGGACGTCCCCGCCGCGTCGCGGATCACGACCGACCAATACCAGTTCCTGATGGGCGGTGATACCCGCGGCAACCTCGCCGACGACAAGGCCTACCTGCGGCAGGTCGCCGCCGCCTGGAAGAAGGCTCAGGCCACCACCTACAACAAGCAGCGCGGGGTCTACGACCATCTGGTCGGCGAGCCACGGGTCTACTGGGCCGGCGACACCCCCGGCGGGCGGGCGGCGGTCATCGCGCAGTACTCCGATCTGCGCAACCACGCCAACGTCCAGCTCAACTACGAGGGCATCCAGACGGTGGCCGGCTTCGTCGTCGACGACAAGAACGGCCACCCGACGGTGGTCGCCGACGTCTACCCGGACGGCGGCCAACTGACGACGGGGCTGGTCGCGACCAAGGGCGCGAACCGCACCCTCGTCGTACTGGACACCGGAAAGAAGACGGGTTGGTCTCCGGAACGGATCTACTACGACGATGGCACGAGCAGCCGGAAGTACACCCCGCTCCGGTTCAAGGACGGCGTCAGCCTGGTCAACCTGCCGGCCGACGTTCGGCTCCCCGCCGTGGAGGTCCACACCGTGCCGCCCACCGGCCTGACCGATCAGTGGCTCGCGAACGCCGGCGCGAATGCCGGTGGCGAACCGACCGACCGCGTCGTCACGCACCGGCTCTGGGAGGACCTGAACGGAGCCAGTTGGCCGATGACGGACGGTGCCGAAGGGCTCGCGAAGAAGGCTCACCAGACGTTGGTCCAAGCCACCATGCGGACGACCGACAACTTCTACGGTGCAGCTGACTCCAGCTGGGCCGGGTACGGCGTGAGCGCCAACGGATCGGCCGTCTACCTGGGTGAGCAGCAGCTCGACCGCGACCCGACCCGGATCTATGCCTTCCTGCGATCCACCGCGGGCAAGACCCAGCTGGTCTCCGGTCCGGTCGACCGGCAGTCGGGTCTTCCGGTGCACCTGAAGCTGCCGGACGGGCAGGGGTGGGCGGTCGCCCGCAAGGACGGCAAGCTCTCCTACCGGACCGGCGGCGGAGCCTGGAGCACGCCGCGCGACAACGCCTTGCTGGTGCCGGATGGGAGCGACGTACAGGTCCGCGTCGAAGCAGCCGGTACGACGAAGCTGGTCACGCTGCGTTGACCCCTTGACACTGGGTTTCCCGTCGATCGATGATCGGTCCGCTATACCGGTTTAGTTCAGCCGTGATAGCGGACCGCCCACCCTTTGTGACGAGGAGTCGACCGAATGAGTGAGCTCATGCGCCGCAGGACCTTTCTGACCGCTGTCGCGGCCGGCACCACCGTGGCCGCGACCGGTGTCGCCACGGCCGCGCAGGCGTGCGCCGCCGTCAAGAAGCCGACCACGGTCGCCTATATCGAGGTCAACGACCACAGCATGCTGAGCGCCGGCAAGTACACGCTGGCCAACGACGGCCGCCCGGTGGTCGACATCGCGGTGATCTTCGCGGCGAACATCAACTTCAACACGACGACCCGCAAGGCGTACCTGTCGTTCAACCCGCAGGTGACGAACGTCCTGAACAACCGCGCGACGCAGATCAAACCCCTGCAGGACAAGGGCATCAAGGTCCTGCTCTCGATCCTCGGCAACCACCAGGGCGCCGGTTTCGCGAACTTCCCGGACCAGGCGTCCGCCGCGGCGTTCGCCCAGGAGCTGGCGAACGCGGTCTCCACCTACGGGCTGGACGGGATCGACTTCGACGACGAGTACGTCGAGTACGGGAACAACGGCACCGGCCAGCCGAACGCCTCCTCGTTCGTCTACCTGGTGCAGGCGCTGCGCCAGAAGCTGCCGGCCGGCAAGCTCATCACGCTGTACGACATCGGCCCGGCGTCGACGAAGCTGCAGTACAACGGCGTGAACCTCGCCAACGTCTTCGACTACGCCTGGCAGCCGTACTACGGCAGCTACTCGGCCAACCCGGCGTTCGCCAAGTCGAAGTACTCGCCCGCCGCCGTCAGCTACACCGCCACCAGCCAGGCCACCGCAGCCAGCTTCGCCCAGCGCACGGTGACCGACGGGTACGGCGTCTTCCTCACCTACAACCTCACCGAGGCGAACACCGCGACGTACATGTCCGCCTTCACCCAGAAGCTCTACGGCAAGAACACCGTCTACACGCCCTAGAGCCGGTACTCCCACCCCGGCCGCCAGTCGAACGGCTCGGTGATCAGCTTCGCCAACGGCGTCCCGCCGCCGAGCAGGTGGTCCAGCGACCACCGGTTCGCCGAATGGGCGACCACCAGTACGACGCTGCCGCCGTACCAGCGCTTGACGTCTTCGAGGAACGATCGCGTCAGTTCCATGACGTCGTCGTAGCTCTGGCCGCCGGGGAACGGCTTGTGGACGCGCTCGGCCTTCGGGCTGAGCGCGTCCGTCGGCGCGCCGTTGAGCTCGCCGTAGTTGCACTCGCGCAGCCGCCAGTCCTGCAGATGCGGTACGGCGAGGTCGGCCAGCTCGACCGTCTGGACCGCTCGACGCAGGTCCGAGCTGAACACCACGTCGACCCCGCGCCGCCGTACTCCGAGTTCTTCCGCCTCCTGCCGCCCGCGCGCTGACAGCTCGCCCGGGAGCCAGCCGCTCGCGATGCCGTTCTCGTTGTCGAGGGTTGTCGCGTGCGTCTCATAGATCAGCCTGGTAGCCACGCTGATCAGTCAATCCGCTTTGCCTTCATTACCGGCGGGTATATACTCAAGTTACTCGTGAGTAAACGTGCGAAGGGGACCTCCGTGAGTCACTACAAGTCGAATCTGCGGGACATCGAGTTCAATCTGCTCGAGGTGCTCGGCCGGGGCGAGGTGCTCGGGCAGGGACCGTACGCCGACATGGACGTCGACACCGCGCGTGAGGTCCTGGGCGAGATCGACCGGCTGGCCAAGAACGAGGTGGCCGCGTCGTTCGAGGACGCCGACCGGAACCCGCCGGTGTTCGACCCGGAGACGCACGAGGTGCGGATGCCGGAGTCGTTCAAGAAGAGCTACCACGCCTACATGGACGCCGAGTGGTTCAAGCTGGAGCTTCCGGCCGAGCTGGGCGGTCAGCCGACCCCGCCGTCGCTGCGCTGGGCCGCGGCCGAGATGATCCTGGGCGCGAACCCCGCCGTCCACATCTACGCCGCCGGGCCGAACTTCGCGCACGTGCTCTGGCGTAACGGCATCGACCGCGACAAGAAGATCGCGCAGCACATCATCCAGCGCGGCTGGGGCGCCACCATGGTGCTGACCGAGCCGGACGCCGGCTCCGACGTCGGCGCCGGGCGCGCGAAGGCGACGCTGCAGGACGACGGCAGCTGGCACATCGAGGGCGTCAAGCGGTTCATCACCTCGGGCGAGCAGGACATGACCGAGAACATCGTGCACCTGGTGCTGGCCCGCCCGCAGGGCATCGAGGGCGTCGGCGGTCCGGGGACGAAGGGGCTCAGCCTGTTCGTCGTACCGAAGCACCACTTCGACCTGGAGACCGGTGAGCTGACGGGTGAGCGCAACGGCGCCTTCGTCACGAACGTCGAGAAGAAGATGGGCATCAAGGTCTCCACGACCTGCGAGCTCACCTTCGGCGACGGCATCCCGGCCAAGGGCTGGCTGCTCGGCGAGGTGCACGACGGCATCGCCCAGATGTTCCAGGTGATCGAGTACGCGCGGATGATGGTCGGCACGAAGGCCATCGCGACGCTGTCCTCGGGCTACCTGAACGCGCTCGAGTACGCCAAGACGCGGGTCCAGGGTGCCGACCTGACCAACCCGGCCAAGGACGCGCCGCGGGTGACGATCACCCACCACCCCGACGTACGACGTTCACTGCTGACCCAGAAGGCCTATTCGGAGGCGCTCCGCGCGCTGGTGCTGTTCACGGCGACGTACCAGGACCGTGCCGAGCAGGCCCGGTACGCCGGTGAGCACGATGTGGTCGCCGAGGGCGTGAACGACCTGCTTCTGCCGCTGGTCAAGGGCTACGGCTCGGAGAAGTCGTGGACCCTGCTCGGGACCGAGTCGCTGCAGACCTTCGGTGGCTCCGGCTTCCTGCAGGACTACCCGATCGAGCAGTACGTCCGCGACGCCAAGATCGACACCCTCTACGAGGGCACGACCGCGATCCAGGGCCAGGACCTGTTCTTCCGCAAGATCATCAAGGACCAGGGCAAGGCGCTGGGTCACCTGGCCGAGCAGATCCAGGGTTTCGTCGCCTCCGAGGCCGGCAACGGCCGTCTCAAGGAGGAGCGTGGGCTGCTGGCCAAGGGTCTCGAGGACACTCAGAAGCTGCTGGGCATCATGGGCCAGGCCCTGATGGCGAGCAACCCGCAGGCCGAGAACGGCGACCCGCGCAACGTCTACAAGGTCGCGCTCAACACCTCGCGGCTGCTGTTCGTCCTCGGTGACGTCGTCTGCTCGTGGCTGATGCTGCGTCAGGCCGAGGTCGCCCTCGAGCGGCTGGGCGGCGACCTGTCCCCGGCCGACCAGGACTTCTACAGCGGCAAGGTCGCGGCCGCGCAGTGGTTCGTCCGGTCGACGATGCCGAGCGTCCGCGCCGAGCGGATCAAGGCCGAGCTGACCGATCTCGACATCATGGATCTGCCCGAGTCCGCCTTCTGATCGGCATGGTCTGAGGCTCCTCCGGCTCGGTCGCTTGCGCGGTCCGAGCCGGAGGTTTGTTTCCCCGTCAAGGGGCATGTCTCGACCGATCGATCTGCCCCGCCATCTGCCCTTCTCCTGAAGCGGTTCCGTGTAGCAGCGTTTCTGCCCGTGGCACCCGCGTCCCTGGCTTGGCTTCCCCTGTCCGAGCCAGGGCCGCGGTTGTCGGTAAGGAACCGCTGGTCCCACGGCTGCGTCTGTGCGGATGTGAATCCGTCAGGTGGTCGTAGGCTGTCCGCGATGTCCGCCCACCTCCGCCGCCTCGCCACGCTGCTCGCCGTTCTCGTGGCGCTGCCACTGCTCCCCGCCCAGGCGGCGACGCCCGCGCTTCCGGATCAGATCGCGTCCGGCTGGCGCACCGACCACCTGTATGTCGACGCCCGCCTCCGCCCGGCGATCCCGGACTCCGAGCTGGACCGGATCCGCACCGAGTCGGCCAAGGCGGGTTTCGCGGTGTACGTCGCGCTGGTCCCACGAACGCCGTACCTGCGGGAGAAGCTGTTCGACCTGCCGACGTTGCTGCAGGCGCGGGTCGGTCAACCAGGCCTGTACGTCGTCCGCGTCGTGACGGACGACTACTGGTCGGGTGTCGAGGAGCTGTTCCGGCCCGGCGGTCTCAAGGGTCGCGACCTCAACTCGGTGAAGTCCGACGACAAACAACGCCTGCAGATTCTCGACAACCGGCCCGCGCCGCAGACCGTCCGCATCATCCAGCAGGCCGAGACGGCGTACGACGGCCGCGCGTTGCCCGCGGCTCCGGCGACGGATCTGGAGCCGCCGCGACCGCCACACACCGAGTCGTCGACCGATAAGGAGGACCGAGCCGCCTTCATCGGGCTCGGCGCCGGCGGCTTGGCCGGCTTCGTCCTGACCTTGTGGCTGGTACTGCGCCGACGCGGTCGGCGACCGAGTGCACAGCCGAAGAGCGTCGAGCCGACGTCGCATCTGGTCGAGATCCGTCGGCAGGCCGACCAGGCGATCAAGCGTGCCGCCGTTTCGGTCCGACAGCTGGAGAAGCGGTCCGGCCTCTCGCTCGAACTGCTCGATCGCCGGGACGACGCGAACCACCGGCTGGACGCGGCCCGCACTCTGCGCGCGGATCAGCCGGACGACCTGCTCGCCGTCACCGGTGCGCTGGTGCTGGCCCGCCAGGCTCGGCAGGCCGCCGACGGCGCCGAGGTTCGGCCGCCCTGCTTCTTCGATCCGACGCACCGTGCCGGGACGACCCACGTCACCTGGTCCGACGGCATCGACGTACCGGCTTGTCGCCTGTGTGCCGAGCGACTGGCCAAGGGCAAGACGCCGTACGGGCTGCGGGTCCGCCGCAGCAGTGGACTGCTCGGCCGCAGTCAGGAAGTCGTCCCGTATTGGACACTGGACCCGAAGGACAGCCCGATGGTGGCGACCGGTTTCGGCGCGTTGACCGACGACCTGGCCGAGCGTGTCTCCGGCCGGCTGGACGACGTCCGATGAGGCGCGCCGTTATGTTGCTTGTAGCAACGATATTCGTGCTGGCCGTTCCGTCGGCGGCCATGGCCGCGGTCCCGACCGATGCCCGGATCACCGCCGCGACCAAGGCTTGGGCGAGCTCGCCCTTGTCCGTCGATCCCGACTACGCGTCGGTGGCCGACACCGAGGCGATGCTCGGCGAGATCCGGTCGGCGCCGGTGCCGGTGTACGTCGCCGTCGTACCGACTGGCACGTGGTTCCAGGAGAAGGGCGATACCGCTCTCCTGGCCGGGTGGCTCGCGCAGGCGAACGGGAAGCCGGGGGTGTACGTCGTGATGGACGAGAACACGACGTACGGGGTGGCGCACGAGCTCCACGCGTACGTCTCGCGGTCGACCTACTCGACCGGCAAACAGCCGATGAGCGGTCAGCTGTCGGACTACCTCGACACGGTGAAGGTGAACGACCGGTACGACGCCGAGCCGGCTCGGACGACGCCACTCCCGCCGGAAACGCCGTACCGGTCCGAGCCGGATCGGTTCACCGTCGGTGATGCGCTCCGGAACGGATTCGGCGCGGGAGTACTCGGGCTGATGGGCGGCGCGATTCTGGCCGGTGTGGTGCTGGGCGTGGCCGCACTGGTCGCCCCAAAACGTGGAGGACGCTCGTGAAGAAGCTGACCGCTCTGATGCTGACCTCGCTGGTCATGCTGCTGATGCTGACCACGACACCGGCTCAGGCTCATCCGACGCAGACGCCTGCCGAGCGTGCCCGCGAGATCGCGACGGCTCTGCGCAAAGACGCGCTGTACGTCGATCCGGCGTACAAGACTGCTGTGCCGGAGAACCTGTTGGCCGACGTGCGCACCAAGGCGAAGGCGCTCGGCTACCCGGTCTACTCGATCGTGCTGCCGCTGACCCCGAGCGACGCGTTCCAGGGCAAGGAACGCAACGTGCTCACGCTGGTGATCGACGCCCTCGCCGAACCCGGCCTGTACGTCGTGATCGACGGTGGCAGCCGGTTCCCCTGGTACGAGGCGCACAACCTGCCGCAGCTCACCGAAGACCGGCTCCAGGCGGTCCGGGAACGAGCGCTCGACGACACCGGGTACGACGCCGGGCCGACCGAGGTGCTCGCCCGGATGTACGAGCTATTGGCTTTGCCGGCGCTGCCTCCGGCCACCAAGACGACGAAGCCGATCAAGACTGCCAGTCCGGGCAATCGGGACTCGGACTCCGACGACTCGTCGTCGGGCGGGAAGGTCGCGCTGTTCGTCGTCCTCGGTCTGGTCGTGCTGGTGGCTCTCGGGCTGGTGATCGGACTGTCGCGTCGTCGGTCAGGCGGCAGCGCCAGCGGGCCGCGGCGGGAGAAGCCCTTCAGCATTCCGCCGCACGTCGCCGCGACCGTGGCGGCCGAACAGCGCCGACGGCTGACCCGGGAGACCATGCTCGAGCTGACCACCCTCGGCTCGCAGTTGGCCGCGCTGCCGACGTCGCAGGGTGGCGGGCTGTCGCATCAGCAGGCCGCACTCGACGCTCGGCAGGCGGCCGAGAAGGTGCTCGACTCGTCCGAAGACCTCGTGGACGTGGTCGGTGCGATGGTCCTGCTGGACAAGGCCAGGCGTGAGTACGACGCCGCGGTCGCGGTCGCCGCCGATCGCCCGGTCGACGTCGTACCGGATCTGTGTGCCTTCAACCCGCTGCACGGCAGGTCGTCCGGACAGCCGACCCAGGTGAAGTCCGACGGCGCCACGCTGACGCTGCCGCTCTGCGCCGCTTGCCGCCGCGCCCTGAAGCGTGGCGAGGCTCCGGCATCGTTGCCGGGCGCCGACGGTCCGTACTGGCACGACAAGGATCTGTGGGCACGGACCTTCTTCGGTGCCGTCGGCGACGACCTCGCGGGTCAGGTGGCGCGGGGCGCCCACCGCTCCTGACCCCTCCAGGGTTCCGCTCAGGGGTGCCAGGGGGTTCGGCTCGGGGGTCTGCCTGATCCGGCGTACGGCGTCGTCCACCTACGGTCGAGGCTGACACGCTGGGAGGCGGACGATGGAGAGCAGGCAGCTGGGGGTCGCGGTGCTGGTGATTGCGGCCGGTATCGGGTTGTGGCAGTTCGCGGGGAAGGACAGCGACGACGAGCACAAGGTCGAGGCGAAGATCGACACGGTCCAGCTGGCGGCGGACAACGCCGACATCAGCATCAAGGTCTCCGATGACGACACCACGTCGGTCACGGAGAAGCGGCACTACTGGTTCTTCAAGCACGGTGATGCGTACTCGGTGGACGGCAGCACCTTGAAGCTCGACGGCGACTGCGGCTGGAACTGCACCGCGGACTACGAGGTGACCGTGCCGCGCGGTACCAAGGTGGTCGGCGAGAACGGCAGCGGCGACCTGACGTTGACCGGGGTCGCCGGGATCGACGCCGACTCGGGCTCGGGCAAGGTCGAGCTCGCCGATGTGACCGGCGACGTGAAGCTCGACCTCACCTCCGGCGACGTCTCGATCCGCAACCTCGCCGGCCGGCTGCAGGTGAAGGGGAACTCGGGTGACATCGACGCCGAAGGTCTCCGCGGCGGCGCGGTCGAGGTCGAGACCTCCTCGGGTGACATCGGGCTGGACCTGGCCGAGGCGAACGACGTACAGGTCAAAGGCACCAGCGGCGACGTCGACATCACAGCGCCCGGCGGCTACCGGGTGACCACCGATACCCGCTCCGGCGACGTCGAGAACAACCTCGGCAACGACACCGCGGGCACCCACAGCCTGTCCGCGACGACCGTCAGCGGCGACATCGAGCTCGACCGCAACTGACGTTTGCTCACCGGGTACTGGTGGCGTGTCTGACAAGTGATGGATTAGGTCGCACGCACGGAGTAGCGTCGTACACACGCGCACTTCTTTGAGGAGGCTCGGATGAGCATCGGTGTCGGGATTTTCCTGATGGTGGTTGGCGCGATCTTCGCGTTCGCCGTCCGCGACAGCTGGGACGCGGTGAACCTGCAGGTCGTCGGCTACATCCTGCTGCTCGCCGGTCTCGCGGGGATCGCGCTGTCGTTCTACATCACCAACCGGCGGCGCCGGGTGGAGACGGACGCGATCGACCCCGCGATCGAAGAGGAATACCGCGTCGTCGAGCAGCACCACCGCGACGTCCAGGAGTAGGCCTCAGCCGCCTGACAGCACCAGCTGCAACTGTGCCGGTCCGTCCGCAGTGACGCGGACCGGCACTCCCCAGTCCTGACGATGCATGTGGCAGGCGGGGAACTCGACCGCGTCCGAGTCATCACAGGACGCGGCCTGCACCGCGACATGCAGTACGCCGTCGCCCACGCGCTCGTCGATGACCAACCGCCTGGTGAGGTCCGTCGAGTCGCCCGCACCTTCCTTCAGGAGGTTGTCCGGCGTCGAGGAGACCAGGAGCCGGGTCGAAGGACCGTAGCGGTTGTCCAGCTTCTGGCCCGGCGGCGGAGTGAAGACGACCTCGAGGATCACCTCGCCGGCCGCGATGTCCATCGGCGGTCGTTGGGTCCGGGTGCTGAACTCGGACGCCTTCGCGGAGGCACCGAGCGGGATCCTCGTGAGGCGGTGTGCGGCCGACTCGACCACCAGGAGTTCGTTGCCTACGACAACAGCTCCGCTGGGCTCGGCGAGATCAGTGGCCATGGTGTCGACCGTGTCGGTCTGCGGGTCATACCGCCGTACGGCGCCGTTGTAGGTATCCGCGATCGCCACCGAACCGTCGGGCAGCACGGTCACGCCAAGCGGGTGCTGGAGGAGCGCCTCACTCGCCTTGCCGTCCCGCAGCCCGAAGTCGAACAGACCGGTCCCGACGGCAGTGTGCACCTCGGTGTCGATCCAGCGGAGCGCGGAGATCTCCGAGTCCGCAAGCCACAGGCGGTCGCCGTCTGCGGCCAGACCGCTGGTCTGGGCGAACCAGGCCTCGCGTGGGTCGCCGTCCTTCAGACCCTCGTTGGTGGTGCCGGCGGCGACCTCGGTGGTCTTGGTGATCGGGTCATAGGTCCAGAGCTGATGAACGCCGGCCATCGCGATCCACACCTTGTCCTGCCACCACGCGACATCCCACGGCGAACTCAGTACGTCGGTTCCATCGCCGTCCATCCACTGCTTCCCCGTGCCAACGAGCGTGGTGACGACGTTGGTGGTCAGGTTGATCCCGCGCAACGCGTGGTTGACCGTGTCCGCGACGACGACGTCGTACCCGACCTCCTGTGCGATCTCTGGCGGCAGTTGGGTCAGGCCGTTGGGCTCGGAGAAGGTGGGTTGCGGCCCATCGGTGAAACCACGGTGGCCGGTACCAATTCGCCGTACCAGCGTCTGGGCGTCTGGCTCGAGCTCAGCGACGCTGTGGTTGCCGGCGTCGGCCACCAAAAGATTTCCGTTGTCTAGGGCAATGACCTTCGCCGGGAAGCGCAGTACCGACTCCTGCGGCTCCGGCGCCACGTACGGCGACTTCCCGCGCGTCAACGTGCCTGCCGCCTCATGCTCCGCGATCAACTCGGCCAACTGCGCATCAAGCGCGTGCGCGTGGCCCTCCCCCGAGTACTGCGCCACGATGTAGCCGTTGGGATCCACCAGCACCAGCGTTGGCCAAGCCCGAGCCGTGTAGTTCTGCCACGTCACAAGCTCCGGATCATCCAACACCGGATGCCCAACCTCATACCGCTCCACGGCCGCCTTCACCGCGGCCTCTTCCCCTTCATGCGCAAACTTCGGCGAATGCACACCAACGATCACCAGCGCATCGCCGTACTTCTCCTCCAACGGCCGCAACTCGTCCAACACATGCAGGCAGTTGATGCAACAAAACGTCCAAAAATCGAGCAGCAAGAAGCGGCCCCGGAAGTCGGCCAGCCCCAACTCCTGACCCCCGGTGTTCAACCACCCACGACCTCTAAGCTCCGGCGCGCGCACATGCATGCCCCCATTGTCCGCCCAGCCCCAACTCCCCCCGTACGCCGCCCGCCCCTCGGACCGCTCGCTCGGACGCGGCCGACGCTAAGGGACTCTGGTTGTCAGCGGGGGAGGATGAGGGTGTCGGTGAGGAGTTTGGCGGTTTTGCGGAGGGTGGCGGGGGATGAGGAGAGGTCGGCGGCGAGGGAGTAGGGGGTGAGGGTTTCGCCGGGGCCTACTAGGCAGTGGCGGTGGGCCAGGAGCCAGACGATGGCTCGGGGCCAGGTGGAGAGGCGGGCTTTGGCCAGGAGGTCTGGGGCTTCGCGGACCAGGCGTTCGGCGATGTCGAAGGCGTCGGGGGCGTAGGCGGTGCCTAGGGTTTCGCCGGCCATGAGCCAGGCATGGGGGGCCAGGACGGAGAGGGTGGCGGCTTGGGATTTGTCGAGGCCTTGAAGGTCTGGTTGGGGTGGGGAGCCTAGGCCGGAGAGGGCTCGGTAGGCGTCTTCCAGGTCGCTGGTGGTGTCGTCCAGGAAGACGCGTTCGCCGACCGGGTCGATGATGGCGGACGCTTCCAGCGCCGGGGTCCAGACGTCCACTGCGTCGACGGCTTCCTCGACGACGTCCATCGCGAGTTGGGTGCGGTCGCCGGCGTGAGTGAGCCAGGCTTTGACGACCGTGGGGACGGCGGCGAAGTAGGTGCTGTCGGCAAGGACTTTGCGGGGTAGCCAGTAGGCCAGGAAGAGTTCGACCAGTACGGCGCTGACGCGGAGCGGGCCGCCGACGGTGTGGTCGACGGCGTGGTCGATCCAGAGGCGGACGATGTCGGCCGCGTCGTCGGGGAGGCCGGAGGCGAACGGGGACTGGAGAAACTCGTCGACCAGTTGGTCGCGCTGGCGCGGCGACAGGAGTGGTCGGATGGGTGGCCGGATGGGGCGTTCCGGCAACTGGGTCAGGCGATTCACCAGCAGGGCCGAGAAGAACTCGAAGTCCTCGGTCACGGGCGGGTCGTCGTAGTCGTTGGTTTCGCCAAGAGCCTGCAGGATGATTCCGGCGGCGGTGGCGGGGCGGACGGTGCGGATCGTGACGCGGCCGCCGCGTTGGTAGGCGTCGAGGACGCGGTCGACGGGTGGGCCGACGAAGACGTCCTTGACGATCGCGCCGATGTTGTTGTCGATGAAGACGACGACGGTGTGCGGATGCTGCTCGTCGTCATAGTCCAGTACGACGCTCAGCCCGTCACCCGTGATGTCCTCGGACACGATCGCGCTGGTCAGCCGGAAGCCGGCGATGCGGGTCACCCAGTCCTGCACCTCGTCCTCGGTGCGTAACCGGGACAAGTGGGCGCGTTGCAAGGGAAGACGTCCGGCCGGACCGACTGTGCGGGCGAGTGAGGTGAGGAGCTGGAAGGACTCCGGGTCGCGGCGTTCGCCGAGGACGCGAGCGGCGTCGGCCCAGAAGAAGCGTTCGACCTCACCGATTTCGTCGGGGCGGCCGGCCGGCCAGAGCTGGTCGGCGAGCATCGCGGCGGACCGGGCCACGGAGGCTTCGGCGATCACCGGGTGCAGGCTGCGCGGGGCGGCGGCGAGGTCGAGGGTCAGGGTTTCGAGCAGGGTTTCGAGCACGGCGACACTCGGCGTGGTGTCGACGTCGACGCCCGCCGTGGGTGCCTGGGTGGGATCAGGGGTGGAATCGACGAGGCGCAGGTGATTGCGCCGTCCGTCTCGCCCTCGGGGTGACTTGGTCACCTTCGTGAGGTTACCGCCCGCGCCCAGCCCTCCGCAGGCCTCTGCGCGCGTCCTGTGGACAACTGTTAGGACACGCCGTGATCACAAGACAACAGCCTGTACATCCCGAGGCTGCCGGGATGCACAGGCCGTGACCGACGATCAGCCCTTGAGGGCTCCGGCCATCAGTCCGCCGATGAACCAGCGGCCGAGCACGATGTAGACGATCAGCGTCGGGAAGGACGTGATCAGGGCGCCCGCCATACTGGCGGCGTAGTCGACCTTCTGGCCGCCCGACAGGGCCGCGAGCCCGAGGGTGACCGGGCCGTTGTTCTGCTGGGTGAGGAACAACGCGAACAGGAAGTCGTTCCAGACCGAGGTGAACTGCCAGATCAGCGTCACCACGAAACCGGAGATGGAGATCGGCAGGATGATCCGCGCGTAGGTCTGGATCAGTCCGGCGCCGTCCACCCGGGCCGACTCGATGATCTCCATCGGGACGACGGTCGCGTAGTAGTTGCGGAAGATCAGCGTGCAGATCGGGATGCCGTAGATGCAGTGCGCGATGATCAGCGTCGGCACTCCCCGGGTGACGTCCAGTTCGGTGAACGTCGTCCGCAGCGGCAGCATCACCGCCTGGTAGGGGATGAACATCCCGAACAGGATGAACGCGAAGACCAGGTTCGCGCCGGGGAACCGCCAGCGGGCCAGCACGAACCCGTTGGCCGAGCCGATCAGCGAGGAGATGATCGCGGCCGGGATCGCCAGTGTCAGCGAGCGGATCATGTACGGCTGCAGGACGTCCCACGCCTTGCGCCACGGCTCGAGGGTCCACGTGTGCGGCAGTGACCACTGTGCCGCCGCGGTGGTGTCCTGCGACGTCTTGAAGCTGGTCACGATCACGACGTACACCGGCGTGAGCACGAACAACAGGAACAGGATCAGCAGGATGTACCGGACGGTCCGGCTCTTGCGCGTGGAACCGTCCGCGATCACGCCACGGCTCTTCGGCGTACGACGGATCGCTGCCGCAGCCGAGCCGGTCGCATCGGTAACAGCAGCTGGCGCGCTCACTCTTCGGCCTCCTGTCGGACGGTGTAAGCCACATAAGGAATCACCAGCACGGCAACCACAGCCAGCAGCACGATCGCGATCGCGGCCGCCTTGGCCATGTCACTGCGGAGCAAGGTGTTCCACATGTAGACCGAAGGCACTTCGGTGCGGAACTGGTTCGGCCCGGTGATCGCGTAGATCAGGTCGAACAGCTTCAGCGACATGTGCCCCAGGATGATCAGCGCCGAGAGCGCGATCGGGGACAGCTGCGGGAACAGCACGTGCCGGTAGAGCTTGAACTCCGAGGCGCCGTCCACCCGGGCCGCCTCGCGCAGCTCGCCCGGGATCCCCCGGAAGCCGGCCAGGAACAGCGCCATGATGTAGCCCGACAACTGCCAGACAGCAGGCAGCGCGATCGACGCCATCGTGGTCCACCGCCCGCCGGCCGTCCACCACGGATTCTCCAGCGCACCCAGATGGAGGATCGAGAACAGCCGGTTCAGGCCGCGCGCGTCGTCACCCTGGGACGGGTTCAGCAACCAGCTCCAGACCACTCCCGAGGCGATCATCGAGACCGCCATCGGGAACAGGAAGACCGACCGGAAGATGCCCTCGCCCGGGACGCCCTTCTCCAGCAGCAGCGCCCAGAGCACGCCGAAGATCAGCGTGCCCACGATGAACGCCACCGTGAGCACGCCGAGGTTCTTCAGCGAGTTGAGGAACCGTTCCTCACCGAACAGGTGCGCGTAGTTCTCGAAGCCGACGTAGTCGGCCGGGCCCTTGCGGGCCGTGTGCCGATCGGTCAGCGACGTGTTGAACGACCACGCGATCAGGCCGTACACGAAGTACCCGAGCAGCAGCACGGTCGGCAACAGCACCAGGGCGCCGGGGCCCCAGGTTCGGATCCTTCCGTGCATGATCAGATCCCCAACTCGCAGGCCATCAGCTCGTCTTCATCGCGGCGCCGAGCCCGGTCTGCAGCTTCGCGACGTCCTGGGCACCGCTGAACTGGCTCAGCGCGGACAGGATGTCGTTGTTCTGCCCGGCGGAGCAGGCCGAACCGTGCGCGCAGGACGGGGCGATCTTGTCCTTCTTCCAGTCGGCCATCGCGGCCTGCTGGTACTTCGGGTAGTCGGCCGGGTTGGCGTCCGAGCGCGCCGGGATCGAACCCTTCTTGGTGTTGAACGCCTTCTGGCCCTCGGCCGAACCGACGGTCTTCAGCCAGCACTTGGCGCCGTCGGGGTCCGCGCCGTTGGTCGGCAGCGTGAAGGAGTCCGACAGGAACTGGAAGGTGCCCGCGGTTCCCGGGGACGGCCAGTAGGTGTACGCCGTGTCCGGCACCTTGTCGGCCAACTGCTGCGCGGCGACCCAGTCACCCATCAGCGTGTAGCCGGCCTGGCCCTTGTTCACGTACTGCAGCGCGTCCGGCCAGTCGATCGACTCGCGGTCGACGTTGGTGAAGCTCAGCAGCGTCTTGTACTTGTTCAGGGCGGCGGTCACGTTCGCACCGGCCCAGTCGGTCTTGCCGTCCCACAGCCCGTTGAACGTGTCGGTGCCCAGCTCGCCGAGCAGCACGGCCTCGACCAGCATCTCCTGGGCGAAGCCCTTCGAGATGGCCAGCGGCGCCTTGACGCCGGCGTTCTTCAGCTTGGTCAGGTCCGCGATCCACGCGTCGACCGTGGCCGGCGCCTTGGTCGCGTCGATGCTGCCCTTCTTCAGGACCGTCGGGTTCGTCCACACCACGTTCGCGCGGTGGACGTTGGCCGGGATCGAGTAGATCTTGCCGTCGACGGTCAGCTGGTCGATCAGGTTCTTCGGGAAGGCCGTGTCCAGGCCATAGTCCTTGTAGAGCCCGCTCACGTCGTCGACCTGACCGGCGTTGATGTAGTCCTTCAGCTCGGCGCCGGCGTGCGCCTGGAAGGTGGACGGCGGCTTGCCGGCCTGCAAGTCGTTGGCCAGTACCTGCTTCGCGTTCGAACCGGCGCCACCGGCGACCGCGGAGTTGACGAACTTGTAGTCCTTGCAGTCGGTGTTGAACACCGACACCAGACCGTCGAGACCGGCCTTCTCGCCGCCGTCGGCCCACCAGGTGAAGACGGTGACGTCCTTGCTGGCCGTGTCTCCGCTGCCCCCGTCGCCGCTGTTACCGCAGGCGCTCACCGCGAGAAGACCCGCCGCGCTCAGCACCGCGAAGGTCTTGCTCAGACCACCACGCATGTTCCACTCTCCGATCAAGCAGGTTGTGGCGCCGTTGACAACGATGCCCCCTTGACACCGCCCCACTCTGGGCATGCCGGACCCCGGTGTCAACGCTGTGCGCGAGCGCGTTGCGCAACCGACATCGCACCGCGCATCGCGGATGAGAGCGCGCACATATGAGCGGTTACGAGCGTTTATGTGTGTTAGTGGCTGACCACTGAGCGTTACGGACGCAGCAGAACCTTGATCGCACGGCGTTCGTGCATGGCCTTGTAACCGTCGGCGACCTCCGCCAGCGGCAGCTCCAGGTCGAAGACCTTGCCCGGGTTGATCTCCCCGTCCAGTACGGCGGCCATCAGCTCGGGCAGGTAGGCCCGGACCGGCGCCATCCCGCCGGCCAGTCCGATGTTGCGCTGGAACATCGTCCGGATCGGGACCTCGACCCCATGCGGTACGCCGACGAACCCGACCGTGGCGCCCGCCCGGGCGACGTCGAACGCGGTCTCCATCGACTGCCCGGTCCCGACGCACTCGAGCACCGCGTCCGCACCGACACCACCGGTCAACTCCAGTACGGCGTCGCGCGCCTCGTCACCGCGTTCCGAGACGATGTCCGTCGCGCCGAACTCGACCGCCAACTGCTGTCGCGACTCGTGCCGGGACAGCGCGATCACCCGCTCGGCCCCCATCCGCGCAGCAGCCAGTACGCCGGACAGTCCGACCGCACCATCACCGACCACCACCACCGTGTCACCCGCCTTCACGCGAGCGGCCCGGGCGGCGTGCCAGCCGGTCCCCATCACGTCGGACAGCGACAGCAGCGACGGGATCATCGCCTCGTCCGGCACCTCGGGAGTGGCGACCAGCGTGCCATCGGCGTACGGGAGTTTCACGTACTCACCCTGCCCACCGTCGGCGCGGCTGCTGCCGTAGCCGACCAGGTTCTGGCAGGCGGTCTGGAACCCGGCCCGGCAGTGCGGGCAGGTGCCGTCGCTGACCACGAACGGCGCGACCACGAAGTCACCCGGCTTGACCGTCCGGACGTCGGCGCCGATCTCCTCGACGATCCCGACGAACTCGTGCCCGATCCGGCTGCCCGGCTTGATCTTGTTCTCGCCCCGATAGGGCCACAGGTCCGACCCACAGATGCAGGAGGCAACGACCCGGACGAGCGCGTCGGTCGGCCCGTCGATCTTCGGGTCCGGTACGTCGCTCAGCTGGATGTCGTACGGCGCGTGGATCGTGGTGGCTCGCATAGCCACCAGCTTAGATCGTGGCGTACCGCCCGCGACGATGAACCAGCGCTGGTACGTCGTCCGCCGCCAGCTCGACGTGGACGATCTCCAACTGCACCTGGACGGCCCAGCCGACCTCAGGCGGGTCGGGAGTGGTCAGGGTGCAGCCGGCCCAGGCGCTGACTCCGACCGGGGCCGGGCCCCACTCGGTCTCGGTCCAGTCGATCATCCGGAACGGCCCGCCGGGCGCCGGAGCGACGTACCCGAAGGCATCGGCGAGCTGGCGATGCGGCTCGCCGAGCAACGCCACCACCGCAGTCCTTGCCTTGAGCAACATCTCGCACAGGTCCGAGTCCGGGTCGAGCAGCCCGATCACGGCCCCGGGATCGCCGTCGGCGACGAGCATCGACGACACCGTCAGCCCGGCCCGCTTGCCGTCGTACCCGGTGGTCCACAGGCCGACCGGCGACGGCAACCGGCCGCGCAACCGGCGGACCGGGCTCCGGTCGGACTCCGGCGGCAGGAACGGATGGTCGCCGTGGATCGTCATGGTCCGACCGTACTCGCCGCCGGTTTGGCCAGTGGCGAACGCCGGTTTTCACCAGCGGCGAAAGGCTGTCGCCACCCAACCGCGCTCTCTACTCTCAGCGCTCCGAGCAATCGATTGCCCACCCTCCGGAGGCCCCCATGCACCGCACTCTGACGTACATCCTGTCCGTCGCGGCCCTGTCCACAGCCGCGGCAGGTCTGGCCGGCACCGCCTCAGCCGCGCCCGCCTCGACCGGCCTGACCTTCTGCGACTTCACCGTCCGCGCCGACCAGACCCCGGCGTACTTCCAGGCCGACGCGTCCTCCAAGGTCGTCGCGGTCTCGGCAGCCGGCCGCGTCGTCCAGCTGAACGCCGCCGCCCGGAATGGCTTCCTGGTCGGAGCGTTCTCTCCGGAGTACACCTACGGCTGGATCCGGCAGTCCGCCGTCCAGGTCGTCGACGGGAGCTGCAAGACCTACTGAGCGACCGTCACCCGGTCGGGCAGCGCGAACTTCTCGACGGGCTGCATCGACAACCCGCTGGACCCACGGATCGACTCGACAGCGCCGTCCGGACCGAAGGTGAAGGCGTACGCCTCGCCGTACGCGCCGTAGCCGGATCCGCTGGTGACGCGCAGCTTGTCGCCGTCGACCTCCAGCGTCTGCGGCTCGGCGGCCGGGTCGGCGTTGGTCGGGTCGATCACGTACAGCCGGCCGCCGAGGACCGCGAAGTCCGTGACCCCCCACAGGCTCGCGTAGCGGCCGGCGAAGCGGTCGAGGCCGGTCGCTTCGCCGCGCTCCTTCGACCCGGCGAGGTCGATCAGCTTCAGACCACCCTCGGCGAGCTGGGTGGCCGGGCCGTCGATGGCGTTGGTGAGGACCGAGATCGCCAACCGGCGCTCGCCGTCGGTGAACGTCTTGGTGATGTGGCCCGGATACCCGCCGGCGTGGCCGAAGTACTCCCGGTCGCCGATCTTCGTGACCTGCAGGCCGAGCCCGTACCGCGGCCCGTCCGCCTCTCCCGTCGTCCAGAGCGGATGCTGCATCTCGCGCTTCGAGCGGTCGGACAGCAGCCGCTCGTCACCAGGGAAATGCGCGGAGAAGTAGCTGACCAGGTCCCGGGCGTTCCCGAAGAACCCGGTCGCGGCGGCCAGCGCCCGCGTGTCCACGTGGTCGATCGGCACCCGCACATCGGCGTACGAGAGCGCGCTGTAGCCACCGGCGTACTCACCGAGCCGGTTCGGATCGAGCTCCGGCCCCAGCCCGGTCAGGCCGAGCTTGTCGACGATCCCGGTCTGCACGAACGCGTTGTACGACGTACCGGTCGCGGCCTCGATGATGAGACCGAGCAGGCCGTAGCCGATGTTCGAGTACTTGAAGCGGTCGTTCTCCGGGAGCACCGCGGAGCCGGAGTCCCGCAGTACGGCGAGCAGTTGCGAGCGATCCGGGAAGAGGGTCCACAGCTGCCACCAGTCGGCGTCGGCGCTGTCCCGCGTGATCCCACCGGCGTGCGCGAGCAACTCGCGGACCGTGCGCTCGCCGAGCGGCGTACCGACCAGCTCGGTGACATGCTGGGCGGCCGTGTCGTCGAGCCGCACCCGGCCCTGCTCGACCAGCTGGAAGATCGCCGTCGCGGTGAAGGTCTTCGAGTGCGAGGCGATCCGGAACAGGTGCTGTTCGGTCAGCGGTACGGCGTTCTCGACGTCGGCGAGACCGTACGCCGCCCCGAACGCCACGCCGTCGTCGACGTACAGGGCGGCCTGCACCCCCGGCACCCGCTGGTAGCGCTGATTGAACGCTAGCCAGCGGTCGTAGTAGGCAAGAGCTTCGCGGAGGGTGGCGGCATCGAGAGCTTCAGGCATGACGCCTAGATTGAATGACCCGGAAGCGACTCGCAACGTATGCGCCGTCGGTATAGGTCGAATTCGCCGCCGGGTTGGCTCCGGTGCCGTGAAAATCACTGAACGCAGCCGACTGGTTCACGAAGACGGGTCCGGTCAGGTTCTCCGACAACGCGACGCCGGCGTCGAGCGCGGCCTCGCGGGCCTGGTCGAGGACACCGGCAGCGGTCGAGTAGATCCCCGCGGTCATCGCGCCACCCTCGGTGACGGTCTGCTGGAACAGCGCGATCGACTCCGCGGTGTCGGCGGTCTTGATCAGGAACGAGACCGGGCCGAAGCACTCACGCCCGAACACGTCGGTGTCCTTGGCGTCGAGCGCGACCAGCAGCGGCGTCCGGACCTTGGCCTCAGGGAAGGCCGGGTGCTTGATCTCCCGCGACTCCAGTACGACGTCGCCGTACTCGCCGGCCAGGTCGAGGCGACTGATCACGGCCTGGTTGACGATGCCGCCGAGGATCTCGACCGCGCGGGCGTCGTCGCCGAGCAGCTTGCTCATCGCACCGGCGATCCCGGCCCCGACCTCCTCGAACGACTTGTGCCCCTCGTCGGTCTCGATCCCGCCGGCCGGGATGAAGATGTTCTGGGTGGTGGTGCACATCTGGCCGGAGTACAGCGCGAGCGTGAAGGCGAGGTTCCCGGTCAGCGCCTTGAAGGCGTCGGTGGAGTCGATGATGACCGCGTTCACGCCGGCCTTCTCGGTGAAGACCGTGGCCTGGGTCGCGTTCTGCTCGAGCCAGTCGCCGAACTCGGTGCCGCCGGTGAAGTCGATCAGCTTCACCTCGGGGCGGGTGGCCAGCGGCTTGGCCAGGCCGTCACCGGCCTTCTCGACGGCCAGGGTGACCAGGTTCGGGTCGAAGCCGGCTTCGCCGAGGACCTCGCGGCAGACCTCGACGGTGATCGCCAGCGGCAGCACGGCCAGCGGGTGCGGCTTCACGACGACCGCGTTGCCGGTGACGAGCGAGGCGAACAGCCCGGGCCAGGAGTTCCAGGTCGGGAAGGTGTTGCAGCCGATCACCAGCGCGACGCCGCGGCCGGTGACGGTGAAGTTCTTCTGCATCCGGATCGGGTCGCCCTTGGCCGGCTTCTCCCAGAGCGCCTCGGCCGGGTAGCGGCTCATCTCCTCGTGCGCGTAGGCGACCGCCTCCAGCGCGCGGTCCAGCGCGTGCGCGCCACCGGCCTGGAAGGCCATCACGAACGCCTGACCGCTGGTGTGCTGGACGGCGTTGGCGAGCTCGAACACCCGCTTGTGCAGCCGGTCCAGGATCTCCAGTACGACGCCGGTGCGGCCGTCGGCTCCGGCGTTACGCCAGCCGGTCAGCCCCTTGCGTGACGCCTCGAGCAGCTCGTCCAGACCCGCCTCGACCGTCCGCGGGTAGGACACGTCCAGCTTGATCCCGAACGGCGACTCCTCGGTCACCACGGTCCCGCGCGCTCCGGGGGTCTCCACGGCGTACGTCGTACCGAGGTGGGCCTCGAACGCGGCCTGGCCGTCGGCGGCCGCCGTCTCGCCGTACACCCGCGGGCTGGGGGACTCCGGGAACGCGGAGTGGTAGCCGCGACTGTGGATCGCGGTCAGAGCGGCGTCGAGACGGTCACGGTGGGCTGCGAGCAGGTCCGAGGTCATGACGATGATGTTACAGTCAATGTCGTAATCGGGGCTAGGGTGTAACAAACCCGTCCCGAAAGCGCACCGTACGAAGGGGCACTTGGGCATGGGCGACGACCTGGCGAACCGCGTGGCCGCGGCGATGTGGGCGGAGGATTCCGCCTCCGCCGGGCTCGGCATGCGCCTGGTCGAGGTCGCGGAAGGTATGGCCTCGGTCGAGATGACGATCCGCGACGACATGGCGAACGGCCACGGCATGGCGCACGGCGGCTTCATCTTCTGCCTGGCCGACTCGGCCTTCGCCTTCGCCTGCAACTCCCGGAACCAGGTCACCGTCGCGCAGGCCTGCGACATCGTCTTCGTCGCCCCCGCCCACCGCGGCGACCTGCTCACCGCCACCGCCACCGAGCGCACGAGCTTCGGCCGCAACGCGGTCTATGACGTGACCGTCCGCCGGGGCGACGATGTGATCGCCGAGTTCCGCGGCCGTAGTCGTCAGTTGTCCGGAACCATCGTGGAGGAGCAGGCATGACGCGTGCGGCGTTTCTCGTGGACGGCGTCCGGACCCCGATCGGCCGGTACGGCGGCGCGCTCGCGACCGTCCGCCCGGATGACCTGGCCGCGCACGCCATCTCGGCGCTGCTCGCCCGGCACGCCACGCTCGACCCGGCCCTGATCGACGACGTCATCCTCGGCTGCGCCAACCAGGCCGGCGAGGACAACCGCAACGTCGCCCGGATGGCGGTCCTGCTCTCCGGTCTGCCGGTCGAGGTCCCCGGGACGACGATCAACCGGCTCTGCGGCTCCGGCCTGGACGCTCTCGCCTACGCCGCCCGGTCGATCATTGCCGGTGACAACGACGTACTGATCGCCGGTGGCGTCGAATCGATGTCCCGGGCACCTTTTGTGATGCCCAAGGCAACGACCGCGTTCTCCCGGCAGGCCGAGGTCTTCGACACCACGATCGGCTGGCGGTTCGTGAACCCGGTGCTGCAGCAGCAGTACGGGATCGACTCGATGCCGGAGACCGCGGAGAACGTTGCCGCCGACTACAACATCTCCCGCGCGGACCAGGACCTGTTCGCGCTGCACAGTCAGCAGCGCGCGGCCAAGGCCCAGGCGAACGGCCGGCTGGCCGAGGAGATCGTGCCGGTCGAGGTGCCGGGCAAACGCGGCGCGGTGACCGTCGTCGACACCGATGAGCACCCGCGCGAGACCACACTCGAAGCGCTAGCCGGGCTCAAGACGCCGTTCCGCACTCCTGGCACTGTCACCGCCGGCAACGCGTCCGGCGTGAACGACGGCGCGGCCGCCCTGCTTGTGATGAGCGGCGAGATGGTTGAGCGCCTGGGCGTCACGCCACTGGCCCGGATCGTCGGTACGGCGACCGCCGGCGTACCGCCGCGGATCATGGGGATCGGACCCGCGCCCGCCACCCGCAAGCTTCTCGCCCGCACCGGTGTCTCGCTGGACGACATCGGTGCGATCGAGCTGAACGAGGCCTTCGCCGCACAGTCCTTGGCAGTCCTGCGCGACCTCGGTCTCCCCGACGATGCCGAGCACGTCAATCCGAACGGCGGCGCCATCGCCCTGGGCCACCCCCTGGGGATGTCCGGCGCCCGTCTCGCCCTCACCGCCGCCCTGGAGCTTCGCCACCGCGATGCCGGGTATGCGCTGGCCACCATGTGTATCGGCGTCGGACAGGGCATCGCGACCCTGCTGGCCCGTCCCTAGGAGTTGTCTCATGCTCGGTGATGCCTGCCCCGAGGAGTTGCTGGACGCCGGTGAACGGCTGTCGCTCGACGAGCTGCGGGCGCGGCAGTTGTCGTTGCTCCAGGCAACAGTGCGAACGACGTACGAGAACGTGCCGCACTACCGGAAGGCACTGGACTCGGCAGGTTTCGCGCCGGGTGATCTGAAGGAGCTGTCCGATCTCGGCCGGTTGCCGTTCACCACGAAGAAGGATCTGCGCGACAACTACCCGTTCGGCATGTTCGCCGTACCGCGGACGTCGGTCGCGCGGGTGCACGCGTCGTCGGGTACGACGGGGCAGCCGACGGTGGTCGGCTACACGCAGCAGGACATCGACACCTGGGCCGACCTGATGGCGCGCTCGATCCGGGCAGCCGGCGGCCGCGCGGGCGACGTCTGCCACGTCTCCTACGGCTACGGCCTGTTCACCGGCGGCCTCGGCGCGCACTACGGAGCCGAGCGGCTCGGCTGCACCGTCGTACCGGTCTCGGGCGGGATGACCGAGCGGCAGGTCGATCTGATCCGCGACTTCGGTGCCCGCATCATCATGGTCACCCCGTCGTACTTCCTGTCGATCATCGACGAGCTGGAGCGGCGCGGGATGGACCCGCGCGACACCCAACTGCGGATCGGCATCTTCGGCGCCGAGCCGTGGACCGAGCAGATGCGCGCCGAGGTCGAGCAGCGCACCGGCATGCACGCCGTCGACATCTACGGCCTGTCCGAGGTGATGGGCCCCGGCGTCGCCCAGGAGTGCGTCGAGTCCAAGGACGGCCTGCACATCTGGGAGGACCACTTCTACCCGGAGATCATCGACCCGGTCACCGGCGAGGTCCTCCCCGACGGCTCCGAAGGCGAACTGGTCTTCACCTCCCTGACCAAGCAGGCCTTCCCGGTCCTGCGCTACCGCACCCGCGACCTGACCAAACTGCTCCCCGGTACGGCGCGCCCGAGCCTGCGCCGGATGGAGAAGATCACCGGCCGCACCGACGACATGATGATCGTCCGCGGCGTCAACGTCTTTCCCACCCAGATCGAAGAACAGATCCTCCTGGTCGAAGGCCTCACCCCGCACTACCTCTGCGTCCTCACCCGCCCCGGCCGCATGGACGAACTCACCGTCCAGGTCGAAGCAGCCCCCGACCTCACCGACCGCGCCACCGCCGCCGCCAAGCTGTCCCGCCGCATCAAGGACCGCGTCGGTGTCACCGCCAAGGTCGAGATCGTCGACCCGCACGCCCTGGAACGCTCGCTGGGCAAGGCGAAACGCATCAAGGACAACCGCTAGATCAAGGGGTCCTGGCTCGCGGCGGCCTGGGCTCTGCGGAAGGCCGGGGGCCGGATGTGCGGGCGGACGAGGGCTTCGACTTCGAAGTCCTCGAGGTCGAACTTGGCCGCGATCTCCCGGTACGACGCTCCGGTGCGAACGCGGTCGAGGACGTCCTCGACGCGGACGCCGGAGCCGGCCAGGACGGGCTGACCGCGGTACTGCGCCGGGTCCACGACCACGTCGATGTCGGAGTAGATCACGAGTCGCAGGGTGGCGGCGTACCGGTCGTCGGCCCAGCCGATGGCGGCCGAGCCGCGGCGGAGGACGCCGGGGAGACCGCCTTGGCTGTCGCGGATGCGTTCCCAGCCGGCCTCGCGGCCTTCGGCGGCGATCTCGATCAGCAGGTCGCGACCGTCGTTAGCGAGCCCTGACCAGGCCAGCGGATACTGCCGTCCGGCCCGTGATCGCAACGCCAACGCTGCCTCGCCGATCGCCTGCAACGACAAGCCGGTACGGCGGAGCTCCCGCAGCATGTGGGTCTCGACGAGCCCGGCGAAGGTCATCGTCGGTTCTCCGCGGCCGCCGGAGCCGGCTTCCAGGGCGCCTGCGCGCAGCCAGTCGCCGAGCGTCGTCGCCGGCAGCCCGAGATGTAACGCCACCTCGGCGCGCGTGTAGAGCGGCCGGTCAAACCGTGGATCCACGTCGAACCCCTTCACGCGGTGCGGGCGCAATGCCCCCAGCCTGCCAGAAATGTGTTTGCCACCGTGGGACGGCGGTGGCTACGGTGCAGCTCTACGCGGAAGGAGGTGAGTGCGATGTTGTGCCGAACCGTCGCGCTGCCCGTCCGCCGTACCTGCGGCTGAGGCCGGGCAGCTCCCAGCACTTTGGAGCTTCGCATGACCGCTGTACCACGTCCGCCACTGACTGCCCCCGAGCGCGAACAGCTGATCGGGTGGCTGGATCACCAGCGTTCGTTCGTGCGGATGAAATGCACCGGACTGTCCGAAGAAGATGCCCACCGCAACGTCGTACCGACGTCGCCCTTGATGACCCCGGCCGGTCTCGTCGCCCACCTGCGGTGGAACGAGTACGGCTGGTTCCAGCTCAGTCTGCTCGGCGTCCCTGACACCGGCCAGACCCCATGGACCGAGGGCGGCCATCCCGACGCGGAGATGCTCGTCGACGACGTACCGATCGCCCAACTGCTCGACGAGTACGACGCCGAGTGTGCGCGCTCGAACGCGGCGATCGCCGACCTTCCGCTCGACACGCTCGAACGGGGCACGGACGCCGCGCACGGCGACCCTGCGTCGCTGCGGTACGTGCTCTGCCACCTGATCGAGGAGACCGCCCGTCATGTCGGACACCTCGACATCATTCGTGAACTGATCGACGGCCGTACTGGCTACACCGAACTTTCCAAGGAGACCCTGTGAGACCACCCCTGGCCGGCGACGAGCGCGAACAGCTCGTCGGCTGGCTCGACCACCTGCGTTCGCTCGTCCGCGTGAAATGCGAAGGACTGAGCGAAGTCGACGCCCATCGCGTGGTGCTGCCGACCTCGCCCCTCACCAACGTTGCCGCTCTGGTCGCGCACCTGCGCTGGGTGGAGTACAGCTGGTTCCAGCAGAACCTCGGCGGCGTTCCCGACACGGGACAGACCCCGTGGACGCCCGACGGTCATCCCGATGCCGAGATGCTCGTGGACGACGTACCGCTCGCGCAGTTGCTCGACGAGTACGAGGCCGAGAACGCGCGGTCCAATGCGGTCGTCGCCGCAATGGACCTCGGCGACCTCGAGAAGGCCGTCGTCCGGGACAGCGGACAGGCGTCTGTGCGGTACGTCCTGTGTCACCTGATCGAGGAGACGGCCCGGCATCTCGGGCACCTCGACATCGTCCGCGAACTGCTCGACGGCGGGGTCGGCTACGAGTCGATGAGCTGACCGATTGCGAACCGGTGGGCCGGTCGTCGTGGCGTGCGTCGGCACGACGACCGGCACCGGTACCGGTGCCGCCAAGGGGTGGATAGGATGTCCGGGATCTGGCACGGGGTAGCCGACAAGAGGTGCAATGAGGGAACCCTCCGTACGCCGTTATTCCGGGCGATCGGTCGAGGAGTGGAAGGCTGCGCGCCGGGAGCGATTGCTGGCCGCGGCATTGGAGTTGTTCGGGACCGAAGGGTATCCGGCGACATCGGTGGAACGCCTGTGTACACAGGCGAAAGTGTCCACTCGGCACTTCTACCACGAGTTTCAGAACAAGGAAGCCGTGCTGCTCGCGGTGCACGCGCAGGTGATCGAGCTGACCGTGCGGAACACCGGGGACGCGATCCGGTCGACCGACGGCCGGCCGGTCCGGGAGCGGATCACCGCGGCGGTCGACAGCTACCTGAAAACCATCATGGCCGACCTGCGCCGGGCGCGGATCTCGTTCGTCGAGGTGGTCGGGACCAGCCCGGCCGTCGAGGAGCAACGGATCGCGTTCCGGGACCTGCTGATCGCGAGTGTGCGGGACGTCGGGGACAGTGCGGCGGCCAAGGGTGAGATCGAGCGCCGGGACTTCCGGTTCGCCGGTCTGAGTTTCTTCGGGGCGGTGAACGCGGTCGTCTACGACTGGATGCTCGCCGACCCGCGGCCGCCCGAGCAGAAGGTGCAGAAATCCCTGCGGGACCTGGCGATTCAGCTCATGACGAGCTGAACCGCTTGCGCAGTTCGGCGAGGGCGTCGTCCCGCGTCATCGCCGCGGCAGCGCCGTACGCCGTCTCGAATCCGTCGCCACCCAGCAGCTCCCGCAGCTGCTCGGTGGCGGCGCGGACGTCGGCGTCCGGCACGCTGCGCATCCCGCGCAGCGCGGCCGCCAGACCGAGGGTCCGGGTTCCGGCCTCCGCTTCACCGAACGCGAGGTCGATCTCGGCGGCGGTGTCGACGATCGTCGCGGTGATCGGCATGTCCGAGCTGCCCAGCGCGACCTCGACCGCCCGGCGGTTCAGCTCGCGCGCCGACTCCAGCTCGCCACGGCGCAACGCGATCCGGCCGGACTGTGCGAGCAACATCGCCCGACCGTGCGGAGCCGTCTGGTCCCAGAGGTCGCCCATCATTGTCTCGGCGCGATCGATCAGCGCCTTCGCCTCGTCCAGCCGGCCGGCCCGCAACTCGATCCGCGAGAAGCCGAACAGCGACATCGCCTCGCCCTCGCGGGAGCCGTTCTCCTCCGCGATCCGCAACGCCTGTTGCTGATCCGCCCGGGCTCCGTCGAGGTCCCCGATCTCGAGCCGGCTGATCGCGGACGCGCCGAGCAGCTGGCCGATGCCTTCCGTCGTACCGAGCTCGGCGAACAGCTTCATCGACTCGTCGAGTGAGTCCAGCGCAGCCTGGTGTTCACCGCGGGCGGCCTGGAGGCTGGCCAGTCCGCGCAGTGCCATCGAGGTGCCCCAGCGATCGCCGAGCTCCCGGAAGCCTTCGAGCGCGACTCCCAGATCGGCGTCCATCTGGACTGGTTCGCCTTCGTTGTCGCGGAACATCGCCAGCAGCAACGCGGCCATGTGCCGGGTCCACGGTTCCGGGTGGTCCCGCGCGGCCTCGAGCTCGCGGAACGCCGTCGCGGTGTCGCGCCGCAGCGCTGCCCACATCGCGTTCACGAACCGGCCGACGGCCGAGTCCCGGACGATCTGGTGCTGCCGCGACAACAGCCGGACCTGGGCGAGCGCCCGCAGCGCCTTCGGAATCATCGCCGCCTGGTCGTCCTCGGCGGACATGGTGCCGAAGGCAAGCATCATCAAGGTGATGGCCCGCTCGACCGGCACGCTCGGGCCCGGTACGGCGAGCGCTGCGCGCATCCAGCCGACCGCCTCGGACGGGCGGCCGCTCATGTTCCAGAGCTCGGCGAGCACGGAGACCATCTGCACCGAGTTCCGCGCCGAGCCGGAGTCGATCGCACTGCGCAGGGCGTCGGTCAGGTTGTCGTGGTCCGCCTTCAACCGAGCGATCCACTCGACCTGCGCCCGGGTCCGGAGATTGGGCGCGGCCTGGCGCAGCAACCGGCGGAAGTACTCGGTGTGCGCCTGCCGGAACCGATCGCGCTCACCGGCCGCCGTGAGCTGCTCGGCGCCGTACGCCCGCACCGTCTCCAGCATCCGGTAGCGCACCGACCGCTCACCGGAGACAGCCTCGACGAGCGATTTGTCGACAAGAGAAGCCAGTACGCCGAGCACCGCCTCCGCCGGGAGGTTGTCATCACTGCACACGCGCTCAGCCGCTTCCAGCGTCGCGCCACCGGAGAACAACGAGAGCCGCCGAGCGACCGCCTGCTCGTCGCTGTCGAGCAGATCCCAGCTCCACTCGACGACGGCGCGCAGGGTCTGATGCCTGGGCAGTGCGGTCCGTGAACCGCTGGTGAGCAAGCGGAATCGGTCGGTGAGCCGATCGACGATCAGCTCCGGGGTCATCGCCCGCAGTCTGGCCGCGGCGAGCTCGATCGCCAGTGGCATCCCGTCCAGCCGCCGGCAGATCTCGGCGACTGCGACGCGGTTGCCATCGGTCAGCGCGAAGTCCGGGCGGACGGCGCGCGCCCGGTCGACGAAGAGCTGGATCGCGGCGTACTCATCGCTGGAGGCATCGATCGGCGGCAACCCCAACGGCCCGACGGGATGCAGGTGTTCACCCGGAATGCTGAGCGGCTCGCGACTAGTCGTCAGCACGCGCAGTCGCGGACAGGCGGCGAGCAGGGAGTCGACCAGCCCGGCAACCTCCTGAACCAAGTGTTCGCAGTTGTCGAGCACCAGCAGGATCCGGCGGTCCGCGATCACCTCGACGAGCCGGTCGGTCGCCGCCCGGCTGGCCCGCAACTGCTTGGGCACGAGACCGGACGTGGGTACGACGTCGACGTACTCACTCGCGCCAAGAGCCGACAGTACGGCGGGCGCCACGTCGGCCGCGTCACCGAGTGGCGCGAGCTCGACGAACCAGATGCCGTCACCGCTCTGCTCCACCAGCGTCCGGCCGGTCTCGGTCGCCAAGCGAGTCTTGCCTGCGCCGCCAGGTCCGACCATCGTGACCAGGCGCGTGCCGTTGCTCAGCAGGCGGCTCAGCTCGGCGACGTCCTCACGACGGCCGACGAAGCTCGTCATCGGTGCGCGCAGGTTGCTCCGCGGCTCGGCCGGCATCGGCGCCGGGCTGGCGGCCGCGACCGGGTCGACCGCATCGCCACGCAGGAC
Source organism: Kribbella sp. NPDC051587 (assembly GCF_044453945.1). Taxonomy (NCBI): domain Bacteria; kingdom Bacillati; phylum Actinomycetota; class Actinomycetes; order Propionibacteriales; family Kribbellaceae; genus Kribbella; species Kribbella sp. NPDC051587. The sequence continues at coordinate 29,569 of NZ_JBITDE010000002.1, read as the reverse complement.
CGCGACATGGAGGTCACGAAGGCGTGCACCCGGGTCCGCGCCCAGTTCGTCGGCGAGCGTCGTACGGACTCGCTCGTAGGCCGAGAGGGCCTCGGCTTGGCGGCCATCGGCGTACAGGGCTCTGATGAGGAGCTCGTGGAGGCGCTCGCGGAGGGGATGGGTGGCGGCGAGGCGCTCGAGTTCGGTGGTCAGGTCACGGGCGCGGCCGCAGGCGACCGCGGCTTCGGCGAGGTCCTCGGCCGCGCCGAGCCGGAGCTCGGTCAGCCGGTCCGCCTCGATCGCGGCGAACGGGAGGTCGCGCAGGTCGGCGAGGGCCTCACCGCGCCAGAGCTTGTCGGCCTGGGAGAGCAGCGCGTGGGCTTGCTCCGGTTCGGAGCTGAGCCGGGCGCGGCCGCGTCGTACCAGGTCTTCGAACTGCTGGGCGTCGACGCAGTCCGGGCCGATGGTCAGCGTGTACCCGGCCGGACCGGACTGGATCGAGATGCTCGACTCGGTCACCGGAAGGCTCGAGCGCAACCGGGAGACGAGCGACTGCAGCGCGTTGGCGCTGGGCGCTCCGGTCCCCCACAGACCGTCGACCAGGGTCTCGACGCTGACCGGCTTCCCCGCGCTCAGCGCGAGCCTGGCCAGCAGCCCGCGCAGGCGAACTCCGCGGACGTCGAGCGGAGTCCCGTCGGCCGCCCACATCGCGAGAGGACCGAGCACCGCTATGCGCACCACACCAGCCTCGCACATCCCGCGGTCCGAGGACTCTGCCTTTTGTCATCTCGCTCGCTTATTGTCGACTGTCGTGACCGAACTCGCTGCGCAGACGCAGACCGCCCTCACCCAACTCGTCGCCGAACGCCAGGCCAAGGGCCGCGTCCCCTCCGTGGTGGGCGCCGTCGCTCGCGCCGGGTCGCTGGCCTGGTCGCACGGCGCCGGCTCCGCCGATCTGGCCACTCCAGGAGTCCCGCCGACCGCGGATTCGCAGTTCCTGATCGCCTCGCAGAGCAAGACGCTGACCGCGGTCGCGATCCTCGCGCTGCGCGACGAGGGGAAGCTCAGCCTCGACGACTCGCTCGAGACGCACGTACCGGAGAGCAAGCACGGCGGCGTCACCATCCGGCAGATGCTCAGCCACGCGAGCGGCATGCAGCGCGAACCCGTGGGCGACGTCTGGGACCTGATGAAGTTCCCCGACCGTGACGAGCTGGTCGCCGGCTGGAACGACGCCGACCGGATCGGCAAGCCACACCACCGGTTCCACTACTCGAACCTGGTCTACGCACTGCTCGGCGAGGTCGTCGCCCGCCTCGACGGCAAGCCCTGGTACGACGCCGTCAAGACCCGGATCCTCGATCCGCTGGAGATGCGCCGTACGACGGTCGGCATGGACGGTGGTCCGGCCGCGACCGGCTACTACGTGCCGCCGTTCTCCGACGTACCGGTGCAGGAACCGCTGCTCGACATCAAGGCGATGGCGGCCTGCGGCGGTCTGGCCAGTACGGCGGAGGACCTCGCCAAGTGGGCCATGTTCATCGCGAACCCGGTCTCCGAGGTGCTGTCGGCCGACACCCTGGAAGAGATGTGCCAGGTCCAGATCATGGCCGACACCGCCCGCTGGCAACTCGCCTTCGGCCTCGGGTTCATGCTCTTCCGTCAGGGCAACGAGCTGTACGTCGGTCACGACGGTGGCATGCCCGGTCACATCACCTCGACCTTCGTGCACCGCGCCTCCGGCACCGCCGGCATCTGCCTGCAAAGCTCCACCTCGGCCCCCGCGCCCTCGGCTCTCGCCATCAGCCTGATCGACAAGGTCCTCGAGACCGACCCGCTCCCCGTCGACCCCTGGCTCCCCGGCACTCCGGTCCCCGCCGAACTCACCGGCGTACTCGGCACCTGGTTCACCGAAGGCTCCCCGTTCACCTTCACCGTGAAGGAAGGCGTCCTGCACGGTAAGTCCCCCGCGGCGGCCGACTGGCAGGCCCCCGCCGTCTTCGAGAAGATCGCCGACGACACCTACCGCACCGTCTCCGGCCGCGAGACCGGCGAGCTCCTCACCATCACCCGCGACGCCGGCGGCACCCCGGTGAAGTTGCACTGGGCAACATACCTCTGCACCCGGGAGCCGCTGGCGTTCGCCGACATTCCGCACTGAGCCTCAGGTACGGCGGCGGTAGGCGCGGATGGCCAGTGGGGCGAAGATGGCGACCAGGCCGACCATCCAGGCGAGGGTGATCAGGAGTGGTTTCTGGATCGCGCCGCCGCCCATCAGGGCGCGTTCCAGGTCCACGAGGTGGGAGATCGGGGTGTACCTCGCGAACGTCTGGAGGAAGGCCGGCATGGTGCTGGTCGGCGCGAAGATGTTGCTGCCGAAGGTGAGCGGGAACATCACCAGGAAGGCGATGCCCTGGACGCCCTGGGCGGTCTTCATGGTCAGGCCCAGCCAGACCCAGATCCAGCACATGGACAGGGCGAAGCCGAGGACCATGACGAGTCCTAGCAGGCCGTAGCCGATGCCGTTGTCGAAACGGAAGCCGAGGGCGAAACCGGTGGCCATCAGGATCACGATCGAGAGCATGTAGCGGACGGCGTCACCGAGTACGGCGCCGATCAGCGGGGAGATGCGGGCGATCGGGAGACTGCGGAAGCGGTCGAAGACGCCTTTGGCGAAGTCGTCGTTCAGGCCGACGCCGGTTCCCATCGTGGAGAAGACGACGGTCTGGACGAGCAGGCCGGGGAGCAGCCAGGGCAGGTAGCCCTGCCAGCCCTGCCCCTGGCTCATCGCGCCGCCGAAGACGAACAGGAACAGCGTGAGGAAGATGATCGGCTGGAACGTCACGTCGGCCAGGGCCTCGGGGTTCTGCCGGATCCGGACGATGTTGCGCCAGGCAAGGGTCAGGCTCTGCTGGACCCAGGCGAACGGGCGGGACCGGTGTTCCACCGGCGGGATGTGCTCCAGTGTTGCGGTGGTCATCGGCCCACTCCTTCCAGTACGGCGGGCTGCTCCTCGGCGGCGTGACCGGTCAGGGCGAGGAAGACCTCGTCCAGGCTGGGCAACCGTAGTGACAGTTCGGTGACGGCGATCCCGGCTTCGTCGAGCCGGCGGACGACGACCGGCATCGACGTACCGTCGGTGACCGGTGCGCTGACCAGTGCGTTCACGACGTCGACGCTCGGCCGGACGCCGACGGCCTCGGCGACGATCGCGGCGACGCGTTCGAGGTGGGCAGGCTCGGACGGCCGTACGTCGAGAGTCTGCTTACCTGCTTGGGCTTTCAGCTCGGCGGGACGGCCGGACGCGACCACCCGGCCCTTGTCGAACACCATCAGCGAGTCGGCCAACGCGTCGGCCTCCTCGAGGTACTGCGTGGTGAGCAGCACGGTGGTCCCGTCGAGAACGAGGTCGCGGATCGTCTCCCAGACGCCGTTGCGGGCGTGCGGGTCCAGACCTGTGGTGGGCTCGTCGAGATACAGGATGCGGGGGTTGCCGACCAAGCTCGCGGCCAGGTCGAGCCGGCGCCGCATACCGCCGGAGTAGGTCTTCGCGATCCGCTCACCGGCGTCGGTCAGCTCGAACCGCTCGAGCAGCTTGTCCGCGCGGTCGCGGGAAGCCGTCCGGGACATCCCGAGCAGCCGGCCGATCATGACCAGGTTGCGGCGGCCCGACATGTCTTCGTCGACCGAGGCGTACTGCCCGGTCAGCCCGATGATGCCGCGCACCTTGGCGGCGTCGCGGACGACGTCGTACCCGCCGACCGTCGCGTGGCCGGCGTCGGGGCGCAGCAGCGTGCCGAGGATCCGGACCGCCGTCGTCTTGCCCGCGCCGTTCGGCCCGAGCACCCCCAGTACCGTCCCGGTCGGGACGGTCAGGTCGACCCCGGCCAGCGCAGTCGTGGTTCCGTACTTCTTGACCAAGCCGACCGCCTCGATGGCGACCTGGTTCGATGTGGTCATCGATTCCTCCCAGTGGTGTTGCTTCTCACTGGGATTACCTTGCGCCTGGTCGCTGTCACGGGCCTGGCATCGCTCTGGCAGGCCCGCGACAGCTGGTGTCAGCCCTGACTGTCAGCCCTGACTGTCAGCCCTGGATGGGGACGACCTTGTTGGCGAGCAGCGCCTGGTACGCCTCCGGGTTGTAGCGGGCCAGGTGGCCACGCGCCCGGCGGCGGTACTTGAGGATCTGCCGGATGCCGATCGCCCACAGCACGTACTGGAAGGCCAGCGCGTACTTGAAGTCACCGATCGTCTGCGGAGCTCCACCGGACGAGGCGTCCAGCAGGATCCCGACCATGCCGATGCAGATCAGCGTGGCGATGAAACCGCCGGTGTTCACCATGCCGTTGGCCGCCCCGAACCGGGTGCTCGGGTTAAAGGTCCGTGCGTAGTCCAATCCGAGCATCGACCCGGGTCCACCAGCCGCCTGGACCACGATCAGCAGCAGGAGAACCGGCATCGGGGCCCGACCCGGCCAGAGCAGGACGACGGTCCACATCAGCACCGAGCCCGCGACAACCGCCAGCACGATCCAGGACCGGTAGAACGGGAACTTGGCGGCGTACCGGCCGACCAGCGGTCCGTAGCAGAGTCCCGCGAGCACGGGGAGGATCAGCATCGCCGCCGCGGTCCCGGGCGCGACCCCCTGTCCCTGCACGAGGAACGGGTAGCCCCAGAGCAGGCCGAACGTGCTGCCGGAGAAGCTGGTGGTGAAGTGCGTCCACAGGCCCAGCCGGGTCCCCGGCTCCTTCCAGGCCCGACGCAGGTTGCTGCGGACCTCTGTCATCGACTGCTTGGTACGGCGGAGCGGTTCGTCGTACGGGCTGTTCTTGAGCAGCAAGAGGACGGCGAGACCGGCCACCAGACTCAGAACGCTCGCACCGGCGAACGTGGGCGTCCAACCGAATGCGTGGAACGCAGCGGCCATCGGAGCGGTCGAGACGATCGCACCGATACCGCCGAGCATTCCGGTCGCTTGTGACATGACTGGCTGCCGCAGTGCGGGGAACCAGGCCATGACGACGCGCAGCACGCTGATGAAGACCAGCGCGTCTCCAACGCCCAGTACGGCGCGCGCAGCGAGCGCAGCCGGGTACGAGTCGACCATGCTGAACGCGGACTGCGCGGCGAACAACAGTCCGGATGCAACGATCAGCAGCCGCTTGGAGCCGTATCGATCGAGCAGTACGCCGACCGGCACCTGCATGGCGGCGTAGACAGTCAGCTGTACGACGGTGAAGCTGGCCAACGCGGACGCGGAGATGTGGAAGCGTTCTGCGGCCTGCAGCCCCGCCACACTCATCGAACCGCGGTGCAGCACGGTGACCAGGTAGGTGAAGACAGCAGTGGCCCACACCGCCCAGGCGCGCCGTCCGCCCAGGGGGAAGAGGAGTTCGGTCACCGAATGCCCCGCAGGTCCGCCGCGGCGGAATCGATGTGGGCGACAACGAGCTCACGGAACCGCTTGGCGCTGTTCCCGCCGAGCGCCAGGATCATCTCCTGGTGCGCGATGATCGACTTGTCCATCCGGGCCGGCTGCACCTCGATGCCGGGCACACCCATCCGCACCTGGCGGTCGCGCAGACTGTTGTAGAGCTTGGCGAGAATCTCGTTGCCCGCGGCACCGACGATCGCCTCGTGGAAGGCCCGGTCGGCCTCCAGGAAGCTCTTCGCGTCACCGGCCTTGCGGTGCGCGCGCATCTCGTCGACGCGCGCCGACAGACTCTCGATCAGCTGCTTGCGGCGCGGCCAGACCTTGGCGGCCGCGTGCGTCTCGATCAGCTCACGTGCCTCGAGCACGTCGTTGATCTCCTGCGGCAGCACCGGCAGCACCAGCGCGCCCTTCTTCGGGTACAGCTTGACCAGGCCGGACTCCTCCAGCCGCAGCAACGCCTCCCGGACCGGAGTGCGGGAGACGCCGACCGCGGTGGCCAGCTCGCCCTCCGTCAGCAGCTCCCCACCGGGGTAGACCCGGTCCAGGATGGCTGCCTTCACATACGCGTACACCCGCTCAGCGGCCGGGATCTTGTCCACACCCGGCGCCGACTCGACGACCACCCGAGCGATCTCGGCGGTTTCTTCCCCCAGTTCGAACTGCAACTACCTCACCCAACGACTAGCTGTGCCAAAACATACGGTCGGTATCTCTGTTGTATCTATCCTACACCCACCAGCGGGATCCACAGCTGGCCACCGCTCGTCCCCAACTTCTCCACGAGTTATCCACAGGGTGATCCACATGATGTGGGTACTGAGCGTGAACCGCCGCACGATCGGTAGTGACAAACGCAGGGTTTCCCCTGTCTTGTGGATGAACCAGACCACTTGCCGGTCCGGGGATTTAGAGTCACCAGTGATTGCGCCTGGACCCGTCCGCTCCAGGCCCCGCCATCCTGGAGGCAGCGTGACCAGTTCTTCCCGCCCGCGCCGGTTGTCCGCCGGCCTGGCCGCCGCAGCGCTCGTGCTGACCACACTCGGCGCAGCCACCGCCGCGAGCGCCGTACCGGCCCCGACGGCTGCTGCCGAGCCTGGCCCGCTGATGAACTACGTGGTGAACACCAAGGCCTCTCCCGGTCACGTCCGGAAGGTCGAGAAGGCCGTCAAGGCCGCCGGCGGCACCGTCCTGGTCTCCTACGGGCAGATCGGCGTCGTCGTCGCCCAGTCGACCAACCCCGACTTCAAGACCGCTCTGAAGTCCGGCCGCGACGGCCGAGAGGTCCAGTCCGTCGGCGCCACCCGGACGGCGGCCGTCACCGACGGCACTACCGCGGCCTCCGCCGCGGCCCCGGCCGGTGTGGCCTCCGACCTCGAGGCGGCGGCGACCCCGGTCCCCGACCCTCGTGAGGGCGAGCAGTGGGACCTGACCCAGATGAAGGCGGACCAGGCCCACGCGATCACGGACGGCTCCCGCAAGGTCCTGGTCGGCATCAACGACAGCGGGGTGGACGACGCCCACCCTGACCTCGCGCCGAACTTCGACGCCAAGGACTCGGTGAACTGCACGACGAACGGCGTACCGGACCGGACTGTCGGCGCCTGGCGCCCGACCACCAGCGACCACGGCACGCACGTCGCCGGCACGGTCGCCGCTGCCCGCAACGGTATCGGCATCGTCGGCGTCGCACCCGGTGTCCGGATCGCCTCGGTCAAGGTGGTGAACGACAGCGGCTTCATCTACCCGGAGTACGCGATCTGCGGCTTCATCTGGTCGGCCGAGCGGCACATGGACGTCACCAACCACAGCTACTTCATCGACCCGTACGAGTACTGGTGCAAGGACGGTGCCGACCAGGGCGCGGTCCAGGAAGCAGTACGGCGGGCCGTGGCGTACGCGACCGGTCGTGGCGTGCTCGCGGTCGCAGCGGCCGGTAACTCGAACTACGACCTGGCCAACAAGACCACCGACACCGGCAGCCCGAACGACACGACCCCGGTCAGCCGGACGATCAACAACGACTGCCTGAACATGCCGACCGAGCTGCCGCACGTGATCACCGTGGCCTCCACCGTCCAGGGTGGCGCCCGCAGCGGCTTCTCGAACTTCGGCCTGAACAAGATCGACGTCGCCGCTCCCGGTAGCTCGATCCTGTCCACCATCCCCGGCGGTGGCTACGGCAAGAAGAGCGGTACGTCGATGGCCTCGCCGCACGTCACCGGCGTGGTCGCACTGATGAAGTCGGCCCACCCGTGGTGGGGCCCGCTGCAGCTTGAGGCCGCCCTGCGTAAGCAGGCCGACGACACCGCCTGCCCGGCTGTGCCGGACGCGCGCTGCACCGGCACCACGCAGAACAACGCCTTCTTCGGTGAAGGCAGCGCCGACGCACTGGACGCGGTCAAGCGCGGCTGGTGACACCCTGATCGGAGTGGGGGTCTCCCGCCCGGGACCCCCACTCACTCATAACGTCCGAAGATCCGTAGTACGTGGTCGGCGTGTTTTCGGACGTTAGTGAATTAGTCGAGGCTGATCAGCACGATGCCGGCGACGACGACGGCGGCCGCGATCGCGCGGCGCGGGCCGAAGCGCTCGCCGAAGAACACGGCGCCGATGATCGCGCCGAAGATGATGCTCGTCTCCCGCAGCGCCGCGATCGCGGCCAGGGTGCCCCGGGTCTGTGCCCACAACACCAGCCCGTAAGCCACCATTGACACGGCTCCGCCGCCCAGCCCGGACAGCACAGCAGCCCGCGGCAGCCGCAGTACGGCGGTCCCTCGCCAAGCGACGATCGCCACTGGCATCACGAACCCCTGCAGCATGAAGACCCACCCCAGGTAGGTCAGCACCGGCATCTTGTGCACCGCCAGCCCGTCGACCACCGTGTACGCCGCGATCATCACCCCGGTCCCCGTGGCCGCTGCCAACGCCGGCACCTGTCGCCGCCCGGGCCGCCCGATGAACACCAGCGCTATCAGCCCGGCCGACACCAGCAACACACCTGCCAGCACTGCAGGCGCCAGCGTCTGCTGCAGAACCACGACCGAGACCACAGCCACCACCCAGGGCGACGTACCGCGGGCCAACGGATACATCTGGCTGAACTGCCCCAGCTGGTACGACGCCAGCAACCCACCGAAGTACACCAGGTGCAGCACCGTGGATCCGACGATGTACGACCAGGTTCCCGCCGGAGGCAGTCCCTGCACGAGCACGATCCCCAGCCCGATGATCCCCGTGGCCAACGCCATCCACGCCACCCCGGCCGACCGATCGACCGCTCCGTGCGCCATCGCGTTCCACGTCGCGTGCAACACCGCAGCGCCCAGCACCACCAGGATGACCACCACTGCTTCACCCTCTCACGAGGGCAATTGGTCCGGACCCGCCATGTATCCCTGCAATCTGTACGCCGCAGCCAGCCGCTCCAGGACGTCGTCCCTACTCGCGTGGCCTGCGCGCCAGGCACCCGCTCGCCAGATCACGGTGCCGATCGCCCGGTGCAGTAACAACGTCGGCAGCGCGTCCTCCTCGGCAGCCGACAACGTCGTACCGACGCCGTAGCCCGCTCGGAAGGCAGCCACCTGATCTGGATCGAGCTCCTCAGTCGACTGGTAGAGGCCGGCCGCCAGATCGGCGGCGCGCAGGTCCAGTCCGGCGACCTCGAAGTCCAGCACTGCTGTGACCTGGCCGTCCGCCACCAGCAGATTGCCGAGCGCGAAGTCGCCGTGCACGATCTGAGCCGGCAGCGTTCGCCGTAGCTCCTCCGCTGCCGCATCGATCTCCGGCAGCCGTTCGGCGAACCATGCCGTCACAGCTCCAGGTAGCTCACGCTGAAGCTCCCGGCACAGCGCACCGAGATCAGTGATCTCCGGGCGAATCGTCGCGAGCGGACGGCGCCAATCGACAGGTGCCAACTCGTGCGGCAACTCGGCCAGTGCGGCATCGAGTTCACCGAGCGCACGTCCGGCCTGCTCCAGCTCGGCCAACGAGCGCGCTGGGTGCGCGCCCGGGAGCTGCCGGCTCAGCGTCGCCAGCCCGTACGGCGTCTCCGCGGTCGTCGCGCCGTCTGTGGTCGAAAGGGCAGCCGGTACGTCGAATGACAGGCCGCAGCGACCGAGCTCGGACAGCAGGCGTTGTTCCGCAGCCACCCGGAGCGGATCGGCGTTGCGTTGCAGGCGGTAGACGTAGGTGTCGACTCCGAAACGCACGAAGCGGACCCAGTTGTTCGACCCATGTTCGGGTGCCGAGACCGCATCGGGTTCGCCCAGACCCCAGGGCGTCAGGTCGAGTGCCACGCCGTCGAGTGTTGCCGACGGCGTGGCTTGCGGCGAACGATTTTCAGCTGCAGGTGACCTCGGGGTCGAGCCAGTCGGCGTGGTCGTAGTCGACCGAGCCGGCCGAGTCGAGGCGCAGCTCCAGCGTGGTGACGTTGGCGAGGTCAGCGGTCAGCGGTACGGCGGGGCCGGCGCCGGTGGCGTCGGCCTGGGCCAGCCGGGTGCTGTCGCCCCAGACCTCGAAGTGAACCTGACCGCGGTCGGCGACCTCGTCATCGATGCCGACGGCAACAGTCAGCGTGGAGCAACGCTTGCCCAGGTGGAAGGCGATCGAGCCGTTGGCGTGCGCGCCCAGGCCGGAGGGGTAAACGGTGCCGGCCACGGTGAGCGGCTGGCCGTCACCCGCAGGCTGCTCGCCGTTCGAGCGGTTGCGCTCCACAGGTCCCCAGCCGTTGGTCATAGCGGTCCAGGGCCGGTCGCCCAGCTTGGACTTGCCCGCAGGCGGCGGCGTACCGACGCAGGTGAGCTCAGGAGCCAGCCAGTCGGCGTGGTCGAAGTCAGGAGAGCCCTTCGGGTCGACGACGAGCTCCACGACCTGTACGCCGGTCAGGTTGGCGTTGAGCGTGACAGCGCCACCAGCACCGGTTGCAGTGGCTTGCGTGAGCCGGGTGCCGTCAGCCCAGATCTCGAACTGCACCTCACCCTTGTCACCCACCTCGTCGTCGATACCCGCCTTGGTGGTCAGCGTGGTGCACTGCGCGTCCAGGAAGTACCCGACGCGTCCAGGTGCGTGTACACCAAGGCCCTTCGGGTACACCGTGCCCGCAACGGTCAACGGCTTACCGTCACCGGCCGCCTGCTCGCCGACACTCATGTTGTGCTCCACAGGTCCCCAGCCGTTGTCGGCGTAGACCCAGGTCCCGTCGGAGAGCGTCGTACGGCCCAGCGCCGGTGGATTGGCCACCACGAACCTGCCGGCTCCGGAGCCGTTCTGTGAGCTACCGTTCCACGTCCAGCTCGCACTGGTAGCCAGAGCGACCGGACCGAGTGCAGGGTTGTTCGCAGCGAGGTGCCAGGTGACCGAACCGGTCTGACCGGCACCGACAGTGCCCAGCTGCGTCGAGCCGTCCGGAGTCGCTGTCCAGGCAGCCGGTGCGGTCAGGGAGATCTGCGCACCGCTCACCGCGGTCGGACCGTCGTTGTGCAACTGCGTCTGTACGTCGACCCGTCCCGCGGTCGACACGTAAGCCTTCGCCGGAACCGCCTCGGGGACAACCATCGGCGCCACCTCCGCCGCAGCTCCCGGCGTCACGCGGAACATTGCAGCGTCGTGTGAGCCGACCTGTGCCCGCACGTTACCCACAGAGGCCCGTACGGCGTTGCTCCACAGGTCTTTCACCGTGTACGCCGATGACGCGGGCAGTCCGAGCGCGGAGGCCGTCGTACTGATGGTGGCAGTGTTCGGTGAGCGGTTGAGCAGGACAACCGCTGCACCACCGTCGGACAACTTCTTCGACCACACCTCGACGTCACCGTCGTCGCGGAGCTTGGCACCCTGCCGACCGGCCCAGTCCTGGTTGACTGCGACCACGTCGGGATCGGTGAGCAGGTCACGCGTGGACGCGGGCATGGAGCGCAAGTCGTTGCCTGCAACGAGAGGCGCGTTCATGATCGACCAGAGGCTCATGTGCGCGCGGCTCTCGGCGTACGTGAGGCCGCTGTTGCCGACCTCGAGCATGTCGGGGTCGTTCCAGGCGTTGGGGCCGGAGTACTGCTCCAGTCCGACCTGCTGGTCCAGCAGGGACATCACACTCGACCAGTTGTTGGCGATGTCGCCAGTGGTGCGCCACATGTGACCGCCGGCGTTGGCCGCCCACAGCCATGGCTGGTTCTGACCCCACTCGCAGATGCTGTAGAGGATCGGGCGACCAGTGGCCTGCAGAGCATCAGCCATGGTCTTGTACCGCGTGGTGGCCGGGATGCCGTTCTGCTCACCACAGTTGTCGTACTTGAGCAGGTCGACTCCCCAGTTCGCCCACGACTGCGCGTCCACCGTCTCGTGGCCAAGGCTGGCCGGCAGCCCTTGGCAGGTGTAGGAACCCGCCGACGAGTAGATGCCGAGCTTCAGCCCGCGCGCGTGCACGTAGTCGGCGACCGCCTTGATACCGCTCGGGAAACGGCCCGGGTCCGCCTGCAGCCGTCCGCTCCCGTCCCGCTGCGGTGCCATCCAGCAGTCGTCGATGTTCACGTACTTGTAGCCGGCCGCCGCCATACCGGACGAGACCATCGCGTCGGCGGTGTCGCGGATCAGACCCTCGTTGATGTTGCAGCCGAAGGTGTTCCAGCTGTTCCACCCCATCGGTGGAGTGGACGCGATATCCGGTTTGGCTTGTACGGCGGCCTGTGCCGCGCTCGGGACGAGGGTCGCGGACAGGACCAGCCCGAGCAGGGAGGCGAGCAGATGTCGGCGCATGAGGGGACTCCATCTGTGGGTGGGGCGGCACTCACTGCGATGGAAGCTACACGCGTCGTGATGAGGCGACAAGACATGAAGCCCCAGAAACCAACAACTTCCGTCAGGATCGAATGGCCTCACCACGAAGGCCCCGGTAACCAACCAGATGGTTACCGGGGCCTCGCGGGCAGATCAGCTCAGGTTCAGGCTCGTGTCGTCAACGACGAACGAGGTCTGCAGCGAGCTGTCTTCGGTACCGGTGAAGGTGATGGTGGACGTCGTGCCCGCGAGGGCCGAGACGTCGAAGGACCGCAGGGTGTAACCCGTGGCCTTGTTGAGGTTGGAGTAGGTGGCCACCGTGGTGGCGCCCGCCTTCACCGTCAGCTTGTCGTACTGGACCGTGGTGGTGGTCTCAGCCGAGTCGATGTGCAGGTAGAAGGACAGGGTGCCGTGGCAGCCGGCCGGGATGGTGACGGACTGGCTCAGCGTGTCGGTGTGAGTCGTTCCGTAGCCGTCGAGCCACGCCTTCTTCGTACCACCGTGAGCCGGCTGACCGGTCGAGGCGTCGATCACGCCCGCCGAGGCAGTCCACGGTGCCGCGCTGGCGGACTCGAAGCCCGGGTTACCGAGCACCTGGCCGGAGCAGCCCCCGCCGCCACCGGTGATGGTGAAGGTGAAGGAGGTGCTACCGGACCCGCCGGCACTCGCGGTCGCCGTGGCGGTGACGTTGAAGGTGCCTGCGGCGGTCGGCGTACCGGAGATGGTGCCGGTCGACGAGCCGATCGTGATGCCACCCGGGAGGCCGGTGGCCGACCAGGTGTACGGCGCGGTGCCGCCGGTGGCCGACAGCGTGAACGACGCGATCGCCGTACCGACGACGCCGGACTTGTTGCCCGGGTTGCCGACGGTGACGCCACCGGTGCTGCCACAGGTCGGGTCAGCCGTCTGCGCCGGAACGCTCACCGCGTCCCACGCCGCCTTGACGGTGTTGAACTCGGTGCAGCTGCCCGGGAACAGGTTCTTGGCCGCGGTCAGCGTCCAGGTGCGGTACTTCAGGTACGAGCTGCTGCTCGTCTTCATCAGCATCGCGTTGTACATGATCTTGATGGCCTTCTGGATGCCCAGACCGGTCACCGTCGAACTGTTGCAGGTCGGCACGTTCGGGCTGCCGCCGCTGCCCTGGGACAGCAGCGTGAACCAGTGGTTGCCGGGTCCGGCCGCCGCGTGCACCTCGGTGCCCGGGATCGAGCTCGAGTAGCAGTTGGGGTCGCCGAGCGCCGACGGGTTGTACATGTTCCGGATCGGGCCGCTGCCGACCAGGTTGACCTCTTCGCCGACCAGGAAGTCCGGCGGGTCGTACGACGCGCCCTGGTTGCTGTAGAACTCGGTGGCCGCACCGAACGTGTCGGCGACGAACTCCTGGGTCCCCGATCCCGAGATACCACCCGGGGTGTGGTCGTCGATGCCGTGGCCCATCTCGTGCGCCAGGACGTCGATCGAACCGATCCAGGCACCGGCGGTGTTCTTGCCGATCTGGACCTGCGAACCGTCGTAGTACGCGTTCTGGTCGTTCAGGCCGACGCGGATCGGCCAGGCGCCGCCGTTGCCGTCCATGCCGTTGCGGCCGAGCCAGTCGGTGAGCATCTTCTTCTCGGTCTGTGCGGCGAAGAGCGCGTCGACACAGCCCGTCTCACGGCTGGTCCCGACCCCGTTGCCCCAGACGTCGTCCGGGCCGCTGAAGGTCGTGTTGTTCGCCGCGTCCTGGCAGGACAGGTTCGTGGTGCCCGGGTCCTTCATGGAGTAGGTGCTGCCGGACTGCGTAGTTGCCAGGGGCAACGGAGCGGGCCCGCTGTAGACACCGGTGCCGGTGCCGGCCATCACGTGCTCCTTGGTACCGAGCACCTTGCCGTTGGCCGCGTCGACGTACACCGACAAGCTCGAGGGCTGCTTGCCGTTGCTGCCGCTGACGCGGGACTGCCAGGCCAGCTTCGGCGTGCCGTCGAGTGCGTACACGGCGAGCGTCGGCGTGGTGCTGGCGGTGACCACCTTGAGTTGCTTGGTCGCGGTCGCCTTGGCGGTCGCGGCGCTGATGCCGGACTTCGTCGCGAGTTCGGGGATCGCGGCGGTCTGCGAGACCGAGGTGGCCTTGACGGCGCCTTGCGCGTCGGTGACCACGACGAAGTCACCGCCGATGACCGGCAGACCCTTGAACGTGCGCTCGTAGGGGACGTACTGCAGCCCGGACGGATCCGAGATGACCGGCTTGGCGACGAAGGCGTCGCTCTTGCCGGCATGGAGTCCGGCGGGACGGTCCGCCACCAGCGACGACGCGGACTGGGCCGCGAACGTCTTCGACTGGGCCTGTGACGGCTTGGGCGGGGGTGCCGCACTCGGCGCGGCGCTGGAGACGGTGGTCCCCAGCGCAGCAGCGGTGGCTACTGACAGGCCGAGGATCGCGAGAGCGGTGGCGGGCTTACGGGAATGCTGCAACAAGACCATCGTGTGGTCCCTTCGCGAAAATGGTGCTGGGCGGATCGCGCAACGCCGGGCCTGCAGACAGGAGCACCAATTCCCGCCTGGAACGCTCCGGCTCCCCAACCGACGTCCTACCCCTCCAACTTTCATTCATCGCCGATGGAGCGCGCGGACGGACACTATGCCTGCGCATATTCCCCGGCAAGGCGCGGAAATGCCGCTGACACCAACACGCCAAGTGGCGACGTTGTCACCCTCCGGACATCGCTTTCCCACCCCTATTGGACAGGACATACCCCGCCCAAAAAGCAGTCGGCGCGACCACGGGGGTGGTCGCGCCGAAGGCGCTCGAAGGAACTGTCGCCGCTAGAAGAGCATGGCGCGGGCGGGGTCTTCGAGGAGGCCGGCTACGTCGGCGAGGAAGGTGGAACCTTTCTCGCCGTCGATGAGGCGGTGGTCGAAGGAGAGCGCCAGGGTGGTGATCCAGCGCGGGACGATCTCGTCGTTGACGACCCAGGGCTGTTTGCGGACGGCACCGAAGGCGAGGATCGCGGATTCGCCGGGGTTGATGATCGGCGTGCCCGCGTCGACGCCGAAGACGCCGACGTTGGTGATGGTGAAGGTACCGCCGGCCTGGTCGGCCGGTGCCGTCTTGCCTTCGCGGGCGGTGGCGACCAGGTTGCCCAGGGCGGCGCACAGCTCAGGCAGGGTGAGCGAGTCGGCGTTCTTGATGTTCGGAACGATCAGCCCCCGCGGGGTGGCCGCGGCGATGCCGAGGTTGACCGCGCCCTTGTAGACGATCTCCTGGGCCTGCTCGTCGAGCACCGCGTTGATGATCGGCGTCCGGCGGGCTGCCAGCGTGACCGCCTTGGCAACGATCAGCAACGGCGATACCCGCAGGTCGCGGAACGCCTTGTCCGCCTTGAGTCTGTCGACCAGCTCCATGGTGGCGCTGACGTCCACAGTGATCCACTCGGTCACGTGCGGCGCCGTGAAGGCGCTGGCCACCATCGCCTGCGACATCACCTTCTGCACGCCCTTGACCGGCACCCGGCTGTCCCCAAGCCCACTGGCAACAGGAGCCGCCGTGTACGCCGGCGCCGCCGGCGCGGCCACGTGGTTCTCCACATCAGCCCGAGTGACGATCCCCCCAGGCCCACTCGCCGTCACCGACGCCAGGTCGATCCCCAGATCCTTCGCCAACTTCCGCACCGGCGGCTTCGCCAGCACATGAGCCGACACCCCGTTGCCCACGGCAACTGGTGGTTCGGGGGCGAGAGGCGCCGGCGGAGCAGCTGGGGCGGGTGCTTGGGCTGCCGGAGCGGCGGGAGCCGGCGGCGAGCCGGCGGACGCCGCGGAACCCTTGCGGGCCCGGCGCTTGGCTTCGGTCGTCCGCGGTCCGTAGCCGACCAGTACGGCGGTGCGACCGCCGTCGGCCGGCTCATCCGGCGCGGCGGCCGGTTCGGGTGCATCCGTCAGTACGGCGATGATCGGCGTACCGACGTCGACCGTCTCGCCCTCAGGAACCAGCAACTCGTGCACGGTGCCGGCGAACGGGACGGGGAGCTCCACCAGGGACTTCGCGGTCTCGATCTCGACGATGGTGTCGTTGAGCTTGACCACGTCGCCGGGCTTGACCTTCCAGCTGACGATCTCGGCCTCGACGAGGCCCTCACCGACGTCGGGCAGGTTGAAGCGCTGAATGGCCATCAGTACCCCATCACCCGATCGATGCCGTCCAGGACGCGGTCCAGGTCCGGCAGGTACTCCTCCTCCATCCGCGACGGCGGGTAGGGGGTGTCGTACCCGGTGACGCGCAGGACCGGCGCCTCCAGGTGGTAGAAGCACTCCTCGGTCACGCGCGCGGCGATCTCCGAGCCCGGTCCGAACGAGAACGTGGCCTCGTGCACCACGACCGCGCGCCGCGTCTTCTTCACCGAGGCGAAGATCGTCTCCAGGTCGAACGGCGAGATGGTCCGCAGGTCGACGACCTCGAGGTTGCGCCCGTCCTCGGCCGCGGCCTCGGCGGCCTGCAGGCAGGTCTTCACCATCGGGCCGTAGCAGAACAGCGTGGCGTCGGTGCCCTCGCGGACCACCTTCGCCTGGTGCAGCTTGAGCGCCGGCGGGACGGACTCGTCCAGCTCGGCCTTCTCGTGGTACCGCCGCTTCGGCTCGAAGAAGATCACCGGGTCGTCGGAGGCGATCGCCTGCTGGATCATCCAGTAGGCGTCGACCGGGTCGCCGGCCGTCACCACCTTGAGGCCGTTCACATGCGCGAACAACGTCTCGGGCGACTCCGAGTGGTGCTCGACCGCGCCGATGCCACCGCCGTACGGGATCCGGATCACGACGGGCATCTTGATCTTGCCGCCGGACCGGTAGTGCATCTTGGCGACCTGGTTGATGATCTGGTCGTAGGCCGGGAAGACGAATCCGTCGAACTGGATCTCACAGACCGGCCGGTACCCGCGCATCGCGAGCCCGACGGCGGTGCCGATGATGCCCGACTCGGCCAGCGGGGTGTCGATGACGCGATCCTCGCCGAAGTCCTTCTGCAGGCCCTCGGTGATGCGGAAGACGCCACCGAGCTTGCCGATGTCCTCGCCCATCATGATGACCTTGGGGTCGGCCTCCATCGCGGCCCGCAGACCGGCGTTGATGGCCTTGCCGAGAGTGGTCTTCGCCATCGCTCAGCCCTCCCCTTCGAACGACGCCGCGTAGGCGGCGTACTGGTCACGCTGCTGGGCCAGCTGCGGCGTCTCCTCGACGTACACATGCTGGAAGAAGTCGGTCAGCTGCGGATCCGGCAGCGCCAGGCAGCCGGCCCGGAGTTCGGCCGCGACCTTGTCGGCCTCCGCCTCGACCTCTTCGAAGAAGTCGTGCTCGACGCCCGCGTGCCGGGTCAGGTACGCGTGCACCCGCTCGATCGGATCCTTGAGCTTCCAGTGCTCGAGGTCCTCGGACAGCCGGTACTTCGTCGGGTCGTCGGAGGTGGTGTGCGCACCCATCCGGTACGTGTACGCCTCGATCAGCGTCGGCCCGCTGCCCTCGCGGGCCCGCTTCAGCGCCTGCTGGGTGACCGCATAGGTCGCCAGTACGTCGTTGCCGTCGACCCGGACACCGGGGAAACCGAAGCCGGCGGCGCGCTGGTACAGCGGGATCCGGGACTGCCGCTCGATCGGCTCCGAGATCGCCCACTGGTTGTTCTGGCAGAAGAAGACGACGGGTGCGTTGAACACTGAGGCGTAGATGAAGGCCTCGTTCACGTCACCCTGGCTGCTCGCGCCGTCACCGAAGTACGCGATCGTCGCCTCGCCGGTGTCAGCATCGCCGACGGCGTGGTCGCGCTGCTGACCCATCGCGTACCCGGTCGCGTGCAGCGTCTGGGCGCCGATGACGATCGTGTACAGCGCGAAGTTGTTGTCCTTCGGGTCCCAGGCGCCCTGGTCGACACCGCGGAACAGACCGAGCAGGTTCAGCGGGTTGACGCCCTGACAGAAGGCCACACCGTGCTCACGGTAGGTCGGGAAGACCATGTCCTTCTTGTTCAGCGCGCGGCCGGAACCGATCTGCGCGGCCTCCTGGCCGAGCAGCGACGCCCACAGGCCGAGCTCACCCTGACGCTGCAGGGCGGTCGCCTCGGCGTCGATCCGGCGGACCACGGTCATATCCCGGTAGAACCCCTTGATCGCCTCGTCGTCGAGCTCGAAGGCGTAGTCCGGGTTCTCGACGCGCTCACCCTCGGGCGTCAGGAGCTGGACGTACTCGACCTCTTCGGGAGGCTGGGAAGGACTGACCGGCACCTCGACGGGTGCGAACACTTCCGGGGGAGTCCCCGGGACAGACTCACTCAACATGCACTCCTCGGGTTCGAGCGCGGGATCGCCGCGACCGCAACGTTGCACGGGCCCGGCCTTTCCGCCGGGTGAGGCTTCGCAGGCAGGACCGCATGGATCCAGGGGTTGATGCACACCACTTGCGGCACACCGTACCGAGCAGTTGCCTGATGCGCTAACAGTCTGGACGCTCGCGGGTACGCCGGTACCGAAATCGGTCTCGACACGAGACACCAGTCCACCCACTGGTCAGGTTTTTCGCCTGCTCGCACCGCGCGTGAGCGTCGAACCGCCCGGTGTGACATGCGCCACCCGTCGATTGACCCCTGGCAGGAAAACCCTTGCGTCGCATAACGTAAGCACCATCATGCATGAACACTCCTGACGCCCGCCGGGTACACAGAGTGCACGACTGCGAGGAGGCTCGGATGGCCGCTCCTACCCCGACCACTGTCCCGGCGGCGGCCGGCAGCTCCGCCGGCGCGTCCACGGCGATGATCTGGTCGGCGCTCGCGATCGTGTACGTCGTCTGGGGTTCGACGTACCTGGGGATCCGGGTCGTGGTCGAGGCCGAGATGCCGCCGATGCTGAGCATGGCGGGCCGCTTCCTCGTGGCCGGCACCCTCCTCGCGCTGATCCTCGGCCTCAAGTCCGGCTGGCGCCGACTCCGGATCACCCGCCACGAGGCGGTCGGTGCCGCCGTCGTCGGTCTCCTCTTACTTGCCTTCGGCAACGGCGCGGTCGCCATCGCCGAACAGACAGTGCCGTCCGGACTGGCCGCACTCCTGGTTGCCGCGACACCGCTGTGGCTGATGGCACTCCGGGTCGGCGGCGGCGAGCGCCCGCGCGCCCTGACCTGGCTCGGCGTCCTGATCGGGTTCGCGGGCGTCGCCGTACTGGCGTTGTCCGGCGGTGACACGAGCGCGAAGCCGCTGTCGATCGCGCTCATCGTGTTCGGAACGATCTCGTGGGCGACCGGCTCGCGCTTCTCGCCGCGACTCGGCCTGCCGAAGGACCCGCTCGTGACCGCGCTCTACGAGATGCTCTTCGGCGGTACGGCGATGGTCGTGCTCGGCGTCGTTCGCGGCGAGCCCGGGCGCCTGCACCTCGATCGCATCCACGGCAGCGGCTGGATCGCGCTCGGCTACCTGGTGCTCTTCGGGTCGCTGCTGGCCTATTCGGCGTACTCCTACTTACTGGCGAACGCGCCGATCTCGCTGATCGGGACCTACGCCTATGTGAACCCGGCGGTCGCCGTACTGCTCGGGTGGCTGATCCTGAACGAACCGCTGACCTGGAAGATCCTGGCCGGCGGCGCGGTGATCATCTGCGGGGTCGCCCTGGTGGTCACCGCCGAGCGCCGGCCGCGGGCCGCCGCGAAGTAGGTGGGAGGAAGGAAAAACCCGGGCCCCCTAGAGGACCCGGGTCTCCCACCGCTGCCGATGCGCGCGGCAGCGGGCCAAAGTGCCGGGTCGGCGCGCCCTGCCCCGAAAAAACACGGCGCGAAACTCCGGCAATGGTTCCGACGATTCCGATTCATCGTGGTATTGCCGGTTCGACGGCCACCGAGCCCATCGACAACAATCTTCCGAATCACCGAACTTTTCCGTCACCCGCGCTGACTCAACGACGCACCACCGCGCCGGTTACGGATTCCCCCGCTACAACTTCCACACGGTCCCGCAACACTCCATCGACGGGCAAACTGCCTGGTCAGACAGGGGTTAGCTGCCCCGTCAAGGAACTCATCACCGCTCGGCTATGGGGTCCGGCGCGATTTCCGCCTCGATGTCAATAGCTGACAAAAAAGTTTGTAACCGGGCATAGCAGGCGTCGTTACTCCCTAAGACGATCCCGTCAAACCCGAAAGGAAACCTGGCACAATGCAGGTAACTCGTAAGATCGCCGCCGCCGCGGCCGTGGCGACTGTCGCCACCCTCGGCCTGGCCACCGTTGTCAGCGCCAACATGCTGGACGGCGCGAAGCAGGGCACCGACCTGGCCGACCAGGTCTCGTCCGCTTCCAAGGGCTACACCAAGGGCGGCGCGAAGCACTGGTACTGGGTCCAGCGCGACGGTGGCCTCGTTGGCATCGACGGCAACAACGTCGGCCCGTTCCAGGCGTGCCACAACCAGGCTGCCGGCTCCGTCATCGGTGGCGCCGGAACCGCTGACGACGTCCTGGCCATCATCGGCTTCGACAACAACAGCAACTCCGCCACTGCCGTCAAGACCTGCGAGCAGGGCACCAAGCAGAACAACAACAGCAAGTGGTACCGCGTGAGCGACGACCTGGTCTCGGTCTCCGGGAACAACGTCGGCCCGTTCCAGGCCTGCCACAACGACCTCGCGCTGAACGGCATCGGCGTTGCCGGTTCGGTCGGCACGCTGGCCGGCGTCCTGGGCTTCGACAACAACGACAACGCCCTGGACTCGCTGAAGACCTGCGAGCAGGCCACGTCGCAGAACAACTGACCCTCCCTGGTCAGTGATGCAGGACCCGAACGAGCCACCTCGGTGGGGTGACTGATTCGGACAGCAGTATCAGCGGTGCCGGGAGCAAGCCTCACTCCTCCCGGCACCGCACTTCTTTCCCGGCTCTCGTCCCAGCGAGGGCCGGTTTTCTTTGGGCTACTTCCAGCTGCAGGCGACCTTGAGGAACAGGTCGTTCGCCTCGCGCTCACCGATGCTGACCCGGACGCCGTCACCCGGGAACGGGCGGATCGACACGCCCTCGGCCTGAACCGCCGCGGTGAAGTCCAGGGTCGCCTCGCCCAGGTCCAGCCAGACGAAGTTCGTCTGGGTGTCCGGAACCCGCCAGCCCGCGGCGCGCAGCGCCTCGACCACGCGAGTCCGCTCGGTGACCAGGTCCTCGACCCGGGCGAGCAGCTCGTCCTCAGCCTGCAGCGAGGCGAGGGCCGCAGCCTGCGCGACGTAGCTGACCCCGAACGGCAGCGCACACTTGCGGATCGCGGTGACCACCGGCTGATGACCGATCGCGTACCCGATCCGGAAGCCGGCCAGGCCGTAGGCCTTCGAGAACGTCCGCAGGACGACGACGTTGGGGTGGTCGCGGTAGACCTCGACCCCGTCCACGACCTCCGGGTCCCGGACGAACTCCCGGTACGCCTCGTCCAGCACGATCAGCACGTTGGACGGCACCGCCTCGACGAACGCGAGCAGCTCGTCGCGGTGCACCACCGGTCCGGTCGGATTGTTCGGCGTACAGACCAGGACGACCTTCGTCCGGTCGGTGATCGCCGCCTCCATCGCCTTGAAGTCGTGCCGGGCGTCCTCGGTCAGCGGGACCTGGACGGACGTCGCTCCGGTGAGCTGGACCGCGATCGGGTAGGCCTC
This sequence comes from Kribbella sp. NPDC051587, assembly GCF_044453945.1. Classification (NCBI taxonomy): domain Bacteria; kingdom Bacillati; phylum Actinomycetota; class Actinomycetes; order Propionibacteriales; family Kribbellaceae; genus Kribbella; species Kribbella sp. NPDC051587. The sequence goes on along the minus strand of NZ_JBITDE010000002.1, from coordinate 7,760 downwards.
GAACGAGCGCCAGGCGTAGACCACCTCGTCACCAGCGGTGACCGCGGCCTGGAGCAGGTGGTAGAGCAGCGCTACGGATCCGGTGGCGACGGCAAAGTCGTCGGCCGGCACCTTGAACCGCTCCGACAGCGTCTCCAGCAGCTCGCCCGCACCCATGTCCGGGTAGCGGTTCATGTGCTGCGCGGCGTCGGTCGCCGCGGCCAGCACGCCGGGCAGCGGGGGGTACGGGTTCTCGTTACTGGACAACTTGTACGACGGTTTGCCGTCGGAGGCCGCCGGCGGACGACCGGGCTTGTAAGCCGCGACATCGTCCAGACAACCGCGGAAGCGCACGCCCGGGGGGAGTCCTTGGTCAGGAGTCATAGCGGCAGGTTAGTCCTGACACCACGCTCCGGCCAGACCCTGCCGGGCGGTGTGACATGCGCCCTGCCGGGCTGTGTTGCGCGGACGGAAAGTTGGCTGCACACTGACTGATTGTCGGACAATCAGGAAATCCTGGAGGGGATCATGGGTCAGCCGCTGGAGTGGGGTCGCCGCTATCTGATGGTCCGTCCGGACCATTTCCGGATCGACTACGTGATCAATCCGTACATGTCGACGCAGGACCAGCCGGACCCCGAGCTCACGCTCAAGCAGTGGGACGCGCTGCGGCAGGCGATCGTCGACGCCGGCGGCGAGGTCGAGGTGCTCGCCCAGCGGCAGGACTCCCCCGACATGGTCTACGCGATGAACCTCGGCCTGGCCACGGCCGACCGCCGGGCGATGCTCTCGCACATGCGGTTCGAGCCCCGGCGCAAGGAGTCCCTGACCGCGGCCGACTGGTTCGTCGGCCACGGGTTCGACCTCGGCCGGACCGGTAGCGACGACGTCGGGCCGCACTTCGAGTCCGGGGACGCGTTCGTCTTCGGGGACAGCCTGGTCGTCGGCTACGGCCCGCGGACCGAGGCCGACGCGCTCAAGCAGCTGGCGACGCAGTGGGACGTCCGGGTCCGCGGGCTACGGATCACCCACGAGGGGATGTACCACCTCGACCTGCCGTTCTGCCCGGTCGACAGCACGCACGCGCTGATCTACCCGCCGGCCTTCGACGCCGCGAGCCAGGCCGACCTGGCCGGGATCGTGCCGGACCCGATCGTGCTCACCGACGAGGAGGCCTTCGCCTTCAGCGGCAACTCGCTCGTGGTGAACGAGACGATCATCATGCCGGCCTGCTCACCGCGGCTGCACGAGATCCTCACCGGCCTCGGGCTGCGCGTCGTACTGGTGGATCTGAGCGAGTTCCACAAGGGCGGCGGGTCGGCCCGGTGCCTGACCAACCCACTCGACTTCCCGCTCACCGCCATCGGCGCTCCCGGCGGCGAGCTGCACCTGCCGGCGGCCGACTGACTACTTGGTGCTACTGGTCGTGTAGATGATGTCCAGGGTGGCGGGATCCGTCCCGTCCTCCCGGATCCACTCCAGGGCCAGCTCCTTGCCCTTCGCGGTCCAGGTGTCGACGGTCACCGAGATCGCCTCGGGGTTCTTCGGGTCGGACTTCGAGGTCGTGCGGTTCACCTCGAAACCGGGACCGATGTACGGCAGCCGCTTGATGATCGGGTACTTCTGCACGAGTCGCCGCTGGCCCTCGTCGTACTGGCGGCCCGCCTCGGCCTCCAGCTCGTGCTCCTGCTCCGGGTTGTTCTTGGCCCATTCCCGGCCCTCGGCGCTGTTCGCGTACAGGTACATCTTGACCTTGAGCGCGTCGCCGCTGCCGGCCCGGAACGTCGTCGAGTAGGTCTGGAAACCGCGGCGCTCACCGGTCAGCGTGTGGGTGCCGGACTTGACCTTGATCTCGCCGTTGGCGTCGACCGGCCGGCCGTCGACGGACAGGGTGAGGTCGTTCGGGATCGAGGTCACGCTCACCACCGCGCCCCGGTCCCGGAACAGCAGGAAGCCGCCGATCAGCACGACGACGACCCCGAGCACGACAGCGCTGATCAACAGCGGCCGCCGGTTCTCGTCTTCCATCTGCTGCTCCTCCTCAGGCCTTCGGTTCCGTAGTGGGTTGCGGCGCGTTCTTCAGCCGGAACACCGTGAACTGGACGCCGACCTTGTACAGGTGTCCGGCCTCGGGGACGTGGCCGTACAGCGACGCGGCAGCCGAGTCGAAGCCCTGCCCCTTCGCGCCCCACGGACCGACGTACAGGTAGGTGTGGCCGGGGCCGTTCAGGATGTCGCCGGGTTTCATCCCGCCCGGTGGGGTTCCGAACCAGGAATCGTACTTCCCGGAGGTCTTCATGTAGTCGAACTGCACTCCGGTCGACACCTGCGGGAACTTCGGGTCCGCACCGCTCATGTGCATCACGGTGGCGACGAACCGCCCGCAGTCGGTGTAGGCGCGCTCACCGTTGGGGTCGTTGTACTTCTTCATCGCCGCCACGTACTCCGGCTTGGCGACGGTCGCGTCCGACGCGTTCGTCCCGAGACCGTTGTGACCCGAGGTCTCCCAGGCCAGGTTCTTCGCGACCTCGGCGATGTTGCCGCTGCCCGCCGCACACGCGGTGGCCGGGCCCGATCCCGGGACACCGGTGCCACCGGCGTACAGGTCGAACACCTTGCGGGCCGAGGTCCGGCGCAGCGCGTACGTCGGGGCGTTCGGATTCTCGTGGCCGCCGAACCGCTCGTACTTGTCGGCGAAGATCACGGCGGCCTCTTCGACCGTCTTGGCCGCGCGCAGGGCGTCACCGGCCACCTTCTCCGAGGAGGGGGTCTCGCCGATGAGCTGGCGGCGCAGGAAGTCGAGCTGGTAGGCCAGCGTCTCGATCGTCTCGTACGGGACGCCGGCGTTGCGCGAGTTCGTGATGATCTTGCCGGCCGGCGTCCATTGGACGATGCCCCAGCCGAGGGAACTGTTCTCCGCGTCCCGGGCATGCGTGATGTCCGTCGCCTGCGTGTTCTGCAGGATCATCGGGTGGACGCCCCGGGACTCCTCGATCATGTTGCCGACGATGCCGGCCGCCTGCTCCTTGGTGTAGCCGTTGGAGACCAGGTAGTTGAAGGCCTGCTGCTGCTCGTTGCTGCCGACCAGCGGGCCGCCGCCGCAGCCGCAGCCGCCACCCCCGGAAGGCGCCGGCGTCTCGCCGAACGACTCCTCCTTGGGGTCGGTGTTGACGAGCTTGCCGTCACCCTTCTGGTCGACCCAGAGCTCGAAGTGCAGGTGCTCGCCGCTGAGCCCCTCCTCCTCGTCACCGGATCCGGAGGTACCGATCTGCTGGCCGCGGGCAACCTTGTCGCCGACGTTGACCGACAGCGTGTGGAAGTACTGGTAGTGGAACTCGACGGCCTTCTCGTGCCGGATCCAGATCTGGTTGTCGGCGACCTTGATCACCTCACCGCTGTCGACGGCGACGACCGGGGTCTCCTCGTCGACGTCGAAGTCGACGCCCTGGTGCTCGTCGCTCCAGTCCTCGTCGACCTCCTTGCGGTCGGTCGGCCAGGTGAACGGCTTGACCTCACCGCCGCTCGGGCCGCCGCAGTCGGCCGCCTCCGCGTCCGGCAGGCTCATCAGGCTGCCGATGATCAGGGCCACCACGATGATGATCGGCAGGAAGACGACCATCAACGCGCCACCGAGGAGCAGGGGCGCCTTGTTCTCCATCCTGTTCTCCTCGCAGCGTGTCGGGGCGGCAACTACACAGCAGATCTTCCCCCAGATCGAGGTCATTGTGTCGTGAGTTATCCACAGGTTGGCTCCGGCACCGCGCCGCACGCGACAACGGCGGCGGATTGGAAGAGAATCTTTCTATGTACGAACGGCTGCGGGTAGACCGCTCGACCACCGTGGACCGGGTGGTCGACGCGCTGCGCTCCGCACTGTTCGCCGGTGACCTCGAACCCGGTACGCCGTTGCGCGAGCAGCCGCTGGCCGAAGCGCTCGGGGTCGCCCGCAGTACCGTCCGCGAAGCGATGACGATGCTGGTCACCGAGGGACTCGCGATCCGCGAGCCGAACAAGGGCGTCAGCGTCGCGATCCTGCACCCGGCCGCGGTGGCCGACATCTGCAAGGCCCGGTTCGTCCTCGAGTCGGCCGGAATCCGCGCCTGGTTCGACGCCGACGACCTGGCCCGGGAGCGGGTCCGCAAAGCGATGCGCACCTTCGCCTCGACCGCCCAGGACGGCGCCGACCCGGAGGCGATGACCGAGACGCACCTGGCGATCCACCGCAGCCTGGTCGCCCTGACCGGCAGCGAGCGCCTGATCGCCACCCAGGACTCGATCACCGGAGAAGCCCGACTCGCGCTGGCCCGGGTCGACGCGCTCCGCCAAGACGCCCGCCAACAGGTCGCCTCCCACCGCAAGCTGATCCGCCTGCTCGAACGCGGCGAGCTCGACGAATGCGTCGAGGAGCTCCGCCGCCACCTGGCCGGCGCCGAGGAGTCCCTCCTCGAAGCCATCGCAACACCTCCCGCCACCTAGGCCCAGTCGGTGTTGGGGAGCAGCGGGTACCAATCCGGCCGGGCCGGGTCTCGGTCGTACGGGTAGTTGCCGAGCTCGCGGTAGAGCTCGGCGTACTGGGCGAGTTTGTCCCGGTCGAGCTCGACGCCGAGCCCGGGTCCATCCGGTACGGCGATGGCACCGTCGACGTACGGGAGCTTGCCTCCGGCAACGATGTCGTCGCGCAGGTGATGGTAGTGCGCGTCCGCGGCGAAGGCCAGGTTCGGTACGACGGCGCCCAGGTGCAGCATCGTTGCCAGCTGGATGCCGAGTTCGCCGGACGAGTGCACGGCGATGCCGAGCTGGAAGGTCTCACAGACGCCGGCTGCCTTCACACACGCGCGGATGCCGCCCCAGAACGTGGTGTCGAGCAGGATCACATCGACCGCAGGGTTGAGGATGTTGGCGGCGAGCTGCTCGAAGTTCACCACAACGGTGTTGGTGGACAGGGGGATCCGGGTGTTCGCGCGGACGCGGCGCATACCGTTCAGACCCCAGGTAGGGTCCTCGAGGTAGTCGTTGTCGAGGTCCTCGATCCCGCGCGCGAAACGGATCGCCTCCTCGACACTGAACGCGCCGTTCGGGTCGAAGCGCACGCGGTGCCCCGGGAACGCTTCGGCGAGCGCGCGGAAACAGTCCCGCTCGTAGTCCGGTGCGAAGACGCCGCCTTTGAGCTTGTGCACGCGGAAGCCGTGCTGATCGACCAACTGTTGTGCGTGGGCGACCAACTGGTCAGCAGTCCGGATCTCGCCCGTACCGTCGTCGTTGGGGTGTCTGAAGAACAGGTAGCTAGCGAACGGCACCCGGTCGCGCACCTTGCCGCCCAACAGCTCGTGCACCGGTACGCCGAGCGCCCGGCCCTGCAGGTCGAGACAGGCGAACTCAATCGCCGCCAGCAGCTGCGTGCGGTTGTTGTAGAGACTCGCGGTCGGGTTGGCGATCATCCAGCGCAACGCCTCGGTCCGCGCCGGGTCATGGCCAACCAGGTAGGGCTTCAGCCCGGTGATGGCGTCCTCTGCACTCTGTCCACCACCGCCTAGCTCACCCAGACCGATCAGTCCGTTGTCCGCCTCCACCTCGACCACCGTTCGGACGAACCGCCCCCAGTGCGCACCGTTGCTGTGCCGCAGTGGCGCTTCCAGCGGGACGGTGACCGTGGTCGCCCGGATGTCAACGATCCGCACGGAGGACCTCCAGAACGCCTTCCAGGTGAGCCCGGGTCAACTGCTCAGCCAGTACGGCGTCGCCGGCGCGGACCGCGGTCAGAATCGCTCGGTGTTCGGCCAGGTCGGTCTCACGATCACCGTGGATCAGCTGGATCTGTAGCTGCTCGCGGACGTTCACCACGGTCACCGACTCGACCACCTCGGCCAGCGTCGCGTTTCCGGACGCCTGGGCCAGGGCGCGATGGAAGTCCATGTTGACCTCGGCCAACCGGTCGTGGTCGCGCGCGGCGATCAGCTCGGCCGCTTTGCCGAGGTCCGCTTCCATCTGAGCCAGTGCGGCTTCGCTGCGAGTGTGGGCGGCCAGTGCGGCGATCGGTGGCTCGATCAGTGCTCTCGCCTGCACCAGCTCGACCAGCCTCTCGGCTGTCGGCTTGAGCGCGAGCGGGTTGGCCAGAACGAGCCTTCCGACGTTAGGACCGACGTACACGCCGGAACCGTGCCGGAGCACCACCGCTCCGGTCGCCTCGAGCCGGCGCAGCGCTTCCCGCACAGTCGGTACGGCGACCTGGAACCGCGCGGCAAGTGCACGGACTGACTCGAACGGGTCGCCGGGAGCGAGTTTCCGATCGGCCATCAACTCCAGCATCGAGGCGGCGAGGTCGTCGAGAAGGCTGCGGCGGATCACGGCTGGCACGTCATTGATCTGATCACTTGGTCATTTTCGTGTCAAGAGTTCAGGGTCCGGTCAGGGCGTGTACGGAGCGTGCGGCAACCAGGTGGGTGGAAGGATCAAGCCATGAAGAATCTGATCATCAGGCTGCTCGCCAACGCGGTCGCTCTGGCGATCGCCGCCTGGCTCGTCGGCGGGATCACCCTGCAGGGCGCCACCACCGGCCGCCGGGTCCTGACACTGCTGATCGTCGCGGCGATCTTCGGCATCGTGAACGCGATCGTGAAGCCGGTCGTCAAGCTGGTCTCGCTACCGCTGCTGATCCTCACCCTGGGGCTGCTGACCTTCGTCATCAACGCGGCGATGCTGGCGCTCACCTCGTGGATCACCGGCAAGCTCGACGTCCAGTTCCACGTCGACGGCTTCTGGTCCGCGCTCCTCGGCGCCCTGATCATCAGCGTCGTCGGCATGATCATCAACGCCGTCCTGCCGGACAAAGCGGAGATCCGCTGATCTTGCGGCACGTGGAGGTGGTGTGCACCGGCAACATCTGCCGGTCACCCATCGGTGAGGTCGTCCTGCGCGCCAAGCTCGCCGAGGCCGGGATCTCCGACGTCGTCGTGACCAGCTCAGGTACGGGCGGCTGGCACGAAGGCGACCCAATGGATCCGCGAGCGGCTGCAGCTCTACGACGACACGGGTACGACGGTCGCGCACACCGAGCCCGGGCGTTCGACCGCGCCTGGTTCGACGAGCGCGACCTAGTACTCGCCATGGACGCCGGCCACCTGGCCGCACTCACCCGCCAAGCGCGCGGCCGCACCGACGTACCGATCTCACTCTTCGCCGACGCCGACGTACCGGACCCCTACTACGGCCCCGACGCCGGCTTCGACGCGGTCCTGCTGCAGATCGCGAAGGCGGCCGACGAGTGGGTCGCCCGCCTCCGCACCTAATTCACTGCCCCACGCCCGCCACTCCGCCTGCGGCAAGGCCGGCACGACGAGCATGGTTGCCCGCCACTCCAACCCCGGGCCAGCCGGTACGGCGAGCATGGTTGCCCGCCACTCCAACTGCGGCCGGGGGGTGTGGGTTTGTGGTTGCTCGCCGCTCCAACTGCGGCCGGGCATGCTGCCTGTGGTTCCTCGCCGCTGCGGCCGGCTTACAGTGACGCGTGGCTGGCGTCCGGCGCGTGGCTGAGGGAGATGGATCCGTCAGCGACCACAGTTCCCGTCGCCTGAGCTTCCGGGCTTCGGTTGCCGCCAGTAGCGAGCATGCCTGCAAAGTGACCCACCGTGCCGAACACCCCCACAAGCCCTCACCCCTGATCCCCATTTGATGGGTTAACCCATCAAATTGTGGGTTCTGCACCCGCATACGAGTCCAGAACCCACCACCTCACGGGCTAACCCACCAAATGGCGACCCCAGGGATCGCCGGGAGTACCCCCG